>NZ_JAKFZS010000015.1 GCF_021654285.1 Pseudoalteromonas luteoviolacea
CTTATGAACTCGCTTTCTACATCTAGACATCGGTTGGATTAGCGAGCATTGTTTTTTGATGGTCCATGGTTGTCGCTGCAAGCAAAGCGCCCATAATCAATGGTAGGTTACTTCGCTTGGTTTTGTTGACGACGCTATCCATTAAAACTCAATGTCCCACTCGTTTATTTGTGCTTTACGTGTTGTTGATGAGATGAAATATAGTGAGTGTAGTCCAGGAGAAGTAGGCGAAAAAAGTAAAATCGAGGGCATTGAGAATTTACAAAAGTTTGCATTTAAACTTTTGTGAAAATTGGTACACTGCGTGAGCACAGTTAAGGATTGCTGAACCATCTATAATAACCAATGAGAAAGAAGGTCAGCGATCACATCGATTTTTACATCAACAAAAGGAAGTGGTTTGAGCATTAAACCAAGATTGCTCATCGTCGAAGATGAGCCGAGCATTTTAAGAGGCTTGACGGATTTATTTGTCTTTCATGGTTATGACGTAGACAGTGCCGTGGACGGAAAAGAAGGCTTAGACAAGGGGCTCTGTGGCGATTACACCTGTATTTTGCTTGATGTTATGCTGCCTTCAATGAATGGCTTTGATATTTGCAATGCACTTCGGGCTCACTCTCGTACCCAGCCAATTATGATGCTTACAGCAAAAAATACAGAAGAAGACATCATTAATGCGCTGACTCTAGGCGCTGACGATTATGTATCAAAACCTTTTTCAACCTCAGAGTTAGTTTTACGAGTCAGTGCATTAGTTAGGCGTTCAGGGTGGACAGAAAAAGGGGATGTTATCTCGCTAAGTGAGCAAGTTTCCGTGTGCTTGCAGTCACTGACGGGTAGCTCTTATCAAAAAGAGGTGAAGTATACCCGCAGAGAAGCGGAGATTTTGGCTTACTTAAATCGCAAAGGTGGTTTAGTGTCACGAGATGACTTGCTAAAGGATGTCTGGGGATACAAAGAAACCAAAGATATAGATACCCGCACTGTAGATATTCATATCGCTAAAATTCGTAAAAAAATAGAAATAGACCCAAAAACACCGAAGCACTTAATTACCCACAGAGGTGAAGGCTATCAGCTCTATACACTATAAGAATAACAAATGACGTTTATAAAAAATAAGCGCTTACTTAATTATTCTGAGCGTTTAATGCGATTACAGGTCTCGGCGGTTTTACTCTTATTACTGCTACTGATCCCCCTCTCTTTACTGTTTTGTATTAGTTATCAGCAAGCGGAAAAAAACCGCTTGTCTGAGTATCAACAAGAAGCCAGCAATTTAGTCAGGGTTATTAACAGAAAGCTGTTTCGGATAACCAGTGTGAGCAATCAAATTCCGGTTGATGCATTTAACTATTATCGCTATGTACATAACCCAGTTACTAAGCAAACACAAAAAGTAGTCTCACCTTTAGCACAGCTAGATGGGTCACAAAATATAACCGGACTTGTGGGGTATTTTCAAATTGATCATAAGGGCAATTTTAATTCTCCAATTTGGCCAAATGCAATTACAGTTGACGAGTTGTCTGACACTTCCAATGAAATTCAAACTTTAGAGGCTATTACGCGTCGCGAAATGGCCGTATCTGTTTACCATACTGTATTTCAATCTAAATCAATTAAAGCCATGTTGAATACTGGGCTAGACCTCAAAAAAAGTCAGTTTGATGTGAACTTTGACTTGCCTGAATATATCATCTTTTATCGTGTCGTCTCTGTTTTGGAACGGCCCGTACTGCAAGGCTATGTAGTGAAAAGAGGCCCATATTTACACAATCAAGTGACGGATATCCTTGAGAATAGGCGGTTTGACATACCGATTATGGTAACGCTTAAGATTGTGGATGAGACGCTACCCCATGCACACTTTTTATACCTCCCTTCAGAGGGGGCACCGACTGTTTCACAGCCTCAAACACTAGAAGGTAACTATATGCAGCAGCCTATCTATGAAGCTCGACTGCATTGGCCATATAAAAACTACGCGCTATCGGTGACATCAAAGCCCATGCCACTAGCTGAATCAACCATATTTAGCTTGATTTTTAATGGCATTTTATTGATCGCCATCGTTTCTGCTTGCTATGGGTTTTATCGCTTTAGTGTAAAGCAACTTGCGCTTTCAGAAGAGAAGGTTAACTTTATTTCATCGGTAAGCCATGAACTGAAAACGCCCTTAACGTCGATAAAAATGTATTCTGAGATGCTTAAATCTGGCATGGTGGCTTCGCCAGAGCACCAAGGCGAGTATTTTGATTTTATTTGTGATGAGAGTGACAGGCTAGCAAGGCTCATTGATAACATTCTACAGTTGTCAGCTTTCGAGCGTCAGCAGCAAAATGTGGCACCAGAGTACGTTCCGCTGACAGTACTGCAAAACATTATTCATTCTAAAATTTCGTCATTGACTGATAAACATGGCTTTAAACAGGTGCATTGCATGGAATTTGCAGAGCCCGAGTCTGTTTTAGCATTCATTGAGCCTGATGCGTTTACGCAAGTGGTGATAAATATCACGGACAATGCCATTAAGTTTTTTGAATCAGCAAATATAGATGACAATGACAGAAAGAAAATTGATTTTACTTTTTGCAGGCACCCCACAAACCAAAGTATGGTTCAATTGGAGATCCGAGATTACGGTAATGGTATAAGCAAAGCGCAAGAAGACAAAATCTTTGAGCTGTTTTATCGAGGGAGCAGTGAGCTGACGCGAAATACTAAAGGGACGGGAATTGGCTTGGCACTTGTTCGCGAATTGGTGCTGTCACAGCAAGGAGAGGTTCAGGTTCAAAGAAGGCATCCGGGTTTGGCCTTATTAGTGTCATTTAGGTTAAAACACAGAGATGAGTAAATAGCTGATTGGCATGTAGGGATCAAGCTGACCAAAATAAGTCAGTGAGTAGGTAGCAAGAAATTACATAGTATTTTATGAAGGTAGAGCGCAAGACTGTGTCGATAAATACCAAAACTAAGATATTACGTATTCTCATGAAACGTCATGCTATATTTAATTATTTATTAGCATAATCAGTGGCTTGCACTTTGCTGCTTAGCGATATAAATTTCAGGGCCTAATCGTTTATTTTACTCAATTGGAGAGGCTAAAAATGGAAAAGCTGTTTTCATATGGCACATTGCAGTTAGAACATGTTCAAATTGAAACGTTTGGCCGTAAGCTAAAAGGCGAAAAAGATCAGCTTGTTGGCTATGTGCTATCTGAGGTTAAAATTACCAATGTTGAGGTGATTAAAACCAGTGGTAAAGACATACATCCGATTTTGAAATACACAGGCAACGAGTCAGATATTGTTGAGGGCACGGTATTTGAAATCACCTCAGAGGAGCTTGCTCAGGCTGATGAGTATGAGGTGGATGAATACGTTAGGATAGCAGGGCAGTTTCAATCAGGTCAGCAAGCTTGGGCTTATGTGTGCGCGGCAACAGAGTCAGCAAGAGGCTAATGCTTTTAAGTGTGTATCTCTTAAAGCATTGAGTAGTGTATGTTGCTCGGCGCTTTGTAATCTAGCGGCTTTATAATCGCCATTCACTTTTGTAAAGGTGAACATTATCAAGCCCGCTTTTGAGTTCAAAGAGCCTGTACTCTAAATGATAAAAGCCTTAGCTCGACCTCCTAAAAATCTGAAATGGTAGGGTTTATTCCAAGGGTCTAGGGGGACATTATCGATTAGTTTAGGGGTTGATTGCTCAAAGGCGTGCAGCTCCTTGATTTGGCTAATATCCTGTTTTAAAAGGCTGCTATATAAGGCAACGGCAGTGCCTAATTGTTGGACATCCAGCTTAGCTACTCTTTCTGGGTATAGTGGATAACAATACATTGCCGGTTGATATATTAAAACTGACAGCAATAAAGGGAGTAAGACTAATAACGCGACATTGGACTTGCTCAATGGTTATTCTCCAGATATGTACTATTCATCACTTTGCCTTGTCAGTAGCGATACTTTGTAGGTGTTACCTTCTTCTTTGAATAAATACATAATCAAGCCTTCCTCTGAGTCAATTGAACCTGTACTCCAAATGATAAAAGTTTTAGGTTCACTTCCTAAATATTCAAAGCCGTATGGTTTACCCCACGGATCGGGTGGAGAATCATTTAACGCCTTGGTGAGTATGTTTTTGAATTGCGTTATGTTGTCGGCGTGACTCGAATTCTGTTCCAGTGTCTTTTCGTTTAAAGCTAATATTTTGCCTAACACTGCCACATCGGATTGGATTTTTAACTGTGGTGGTGGGCCACATAGCGTTGTTGGCATAAACACAGGAGCAATACAGATTATTGTAAGTATAAGTGCTACATAAACAGCGTAACGTTTCACGACTCAATTTCCTTTTTGCTCATTCATGTAAATACAGTTCCACTAAGCTATAACTTACTTAGCATGAATGAATACTCACTTAATTAAAGGGGTAGTCTGAGAGCAGTGATTTATCCTGTTGTATAACTATGAAAGCTGTTTATGCATATTGAGCCCGCCACTTACTCGGGGTAGTGCCCAGTTGTTTTTTAAATTCCGTATAAAAAGAACTTTTATTATTAAAACCGCTATCAAGGGCGATTTGAGTGATGTTATTCCTTGTTGTACTTTTTTTGAGTAGCTCACAAGCGAAATGGATTCTGTGCTCATTGAGTAATGTATAAAAACTCTTGTTCATATGCTCATTGAGCAGCTCTGAGGTTTGATGTTGAGTCAGTCCAAGCTGGTCTGCAAGCTGTGCAAGCGTCAATTGGTTGTCTAAAAATACTTGTTCTTCTTCAAGTAACTGTTTGAGCTCATCGATGCAGCTTTGGGCAATCGATGGGCTTAGTTGAAGCTGTTTTTTCGCAGATGGGTGCTCAATCTCGTGTGTTTGCTGAACGTGTTTTATGTGGTAAACGGCTTTGAAGGAGAAAATGAGTAAGTAAATGCAAATACTGATGTTAAGAGTTAACCAAAGAGGGTAAGTAAATAATGCGCCGCTTAAAAAGGAAATAGCGACCCCGCCATTGAGTATGACGACAAATATAATCCAAGCGAGTAATCGTTTGTCGCCTTGAAGAGTATCCGCCTCTGTGTCACGGTGACTGTGCCAAATTGCAGTTAAATAGCTGAACATTAAGCCAAAGTAAATAATATACATGAGCTCTGTTTGGGCGTGAAAGCCAGCGACTTTGACAACTAAAAAAATGAAAAATGGTGCACAGTGAAGAAAAACGACGCTCAAATTAGGCTTTGATTTAAACCTATAAAATAAATAACACAGGCCACAAAATAACAAGATACAGTTATTGGCAATTTGCGAAATGAGAGGAGATTGCACATGAAGTTTAATTTGTATGTAACTGATCAGCGGGATCAGCATCAGCGTTAAATTTGCAAGGGTTAAAAAGTGCATACCTTTGTTAAACCGGCGTTCAAACTTAAGCATCATACCAGCACAAAATACCGTTATCAGGCTCGAGACGAGGTAAAGTTCTTGTTGTAACCCTAGCAACATATGTAGTTGATCCTTAATGAGACTATGCCGGT
Source organism: Pseudoalteromonas luteoviolacea (assembly GCF_021654285.1). GTDB lineage: Bacteria > Pseudomonadota > Gammaproteobacteria > Enterobacterales > Alteromonadaceae > Pseudoalteromonas > Pseudoalteromonas luteoviolacea_J. The sequence goes on from NZ_JAKFZS010000015.1 coordinate 5,538, forward strand.
TTATCCAATTAACTGTCAATTTAACTAAATTGACATGTGTAATTACCTGATAGATATCGATATTAATTCAAAAATTTCCTCTTTTATCAAGGTGGAATAATTTTGTTTGCAGCGCTTTAAAACTAAAAAGGTGATAAATACAACGACTAGGAGTCATCATGAAATCTATTCAAGCAGGTTTAGTTTTATTAGGTTCGAGCTTTTTAAGTTTTAATGTGAGCGCGGAGCCATTAACAGCAGCACAAGTAGAGCAGGTTAAACAGAATGTACTGACTTATATGAGTACCTGGAATACCTATGAAGAAAGTGAGCGAGTGAGTAAGTTAGAAAGTGCAACTAACCCCGGCTTTCGTTACCAAGATCCGACTACGGCAGGGTTTTTGGTTAACGATGCACAAAACGTCAGCAATTGGATTGGTGGTTTTCAAGGGCAAATGCGTGACTTCGGACTCTGGCCTTTTGATGCCACTTTGGTGTCGAATGTTGAAATACATGGCAGTGTTGAAAGCACAAATATAAGATTTAATTGGCATATTTCAGCATTTGATGGTGCTGTCACCATAGCTGAAGGAGTTGATTATGGGACAGCATCAAATTTAAAACTTGATACAATTACAGGTTTTTTTGGCGCACTGTCACCGCTATGCAAAGCGCCTGAATTTGAAGCTGGCAACACCTATGTGAGAGATAACCAAGTTACATTTGAGCAAGCAATTTACAAGGCGAGCTGGTGGACTCAAGACTCACCAAAGCAAAACCCAGAAGCCTGGGTAAAACTCACAGACTGTAGCGTCAACCCGTAACGATTAGCAATCGTCCAGAGTGGCTCATAACGAGCCCTCTTTTATTCTTTCAGAAATTATTGAAACTTTATTTCTTGCCGCTAATATAAATAGGGTCTTGTCTAAGAAATAAAGGATTATTTTATGAAGAATAAGCACTATCTTATCGATCGTTCACTTCACTGGTTTGCCGCTTTTTTGATCCTATTTATTTTAATGAATATGGGCACGCAAATTCATAATATCGATTACCGTATAAAAGGTCAGGCGCTACACCGTCAAGATGCGATTGAAGCGCATGCATTAATGGCGCTGGGCGTATTTGGTTTAATTTTGGCACGGCTTGGCTGGGAAAAGGTGTTCGCAAACAGGCTTCCCCGTCAACCCATGCGCAATACATTCCATTTGGGATTAGTAAAAAGCGTACATGCATGTTTTTACTTAATATTATCTGGGTTGGTGATCACAGGATTGGGTATGGCGATAAACGCCGAAGTGGTTATTCAATTATTTGGTGTGCAACTTTCTGATGCGATTAGCAGTGACGGACGTTTTTATGCCAAGATGCTAGACATTCATTTAATGCTCATTGACACTCTGTGGTGGCTGATTGGTCTACACTTTTTGGGCGTGTTGTATGCGCGTAAGTAACTAGCTAAAGTGCAGGGACAGTGGCTGTCCCTGCAAGATATTTTTACTTGATGGTATCTTCTAAGGCTGCAAGTAATAAGGCTACGTTTTGCTCATTGGCTGTGCTGCCCATCAGACCTATGCGCCATGTTTTTCCTGCAAGTTGGCCAAGTCCGGCGCCGATTTCTAGATTGTATTTACTTAATAAAGTTGATCTGACGTGCGCATCATCAACCCCATCAGGCACCAATACAGAATTGAGCTGAGGTAGACGATGTGTTTCATCAACCAAAAACTCAATGCCGAGCTTTTCAAGGCCATGACGAAGCTTCTCATGCAACCTTTGGTGGCGTAGCCACGCGCTTTCTAGCCCTTCTTGTTTGAGCATAAGTAAGGATTCATGCAGTGCATACAATGAGTTAATCGGGGCAGTGTGATGGTAACTGCGTTTACCTTCACCAGACCAATAATCCATCACTAAGGATTGATCTAAAAACCAGCTTTGTACCTTGCTTTGACGAGATTTAAGTACTTCAACTGCTTTTTCACTGAAGCTGACAGGCGAGATCCCCGGTACGCATGACAAGCACTTTTGAGAACCTGAATAGATGGCGTCAATACCCCACTCATCAACTTTAAGCTCGCTGCCGCCAAGAGAGGTAACAGCATCCACGATGCTGAGCGCGTTATATTGCTGTGCAATTTGGCATAAGCTTTTTGCATCACTGCGGGCACCGGTTGAGGTTTCTGCGTGCACAAACGCCAAAGCTTTTGCATCAGGGTTCGCTTTGAAGGCGTCACTCACTTTGTCAACTGAGACTGGATGACCCCATTTATCTTCGACAACAATGGCTTTGGCACCTACGCGTTCTATGTTTTCTTTTAAACGACCACCGAATACACCATTAATACACACAATGACTTTATCACCGGGTTCGATGAGATTCACAATACAGGCTTCCATTCCCGCAGAACCCGGTGCAGATAGGGCAATAGTAAAGGCATTTTGTGTATTAAATGCATATTGCAGGAGCTGTTTTATCTCGTCCATTAAGCCGATGAATTGCGGGTCTAAATGACCAATAGTTGGCCTAGATAGGGCGCCTAAAACTCTCGGAGATACATTAGAGGGGCCTGGACCCATTAATATACGTGGTGTTGGATTAAAAGACTCAAACATAAAAATTCCTGTTGTTAGCGTGTTAGTCGATTTAAACGATGAAGCGTTAAAAAAGCGCTTGGATTTTATCGAAGTTTTATTGTGTGTTTATTGATAGATATTATCCAGTGTTTAAAGAAATTTTATTTAATGATGGTTTCTGTTGAGCGTGTCGTCTTTTGCCATTTGACGTACGTTAAATTCAAAAGACTGGCCAGTGCAACCAAGAATAAGCAGCCGCTCAAAACCGGAAACAATAAAAAGTCGATGTGTGTATTGCCAGCCATGATGATGACAAGCGGGGTAGCGCCTGCTGGAGGATGAACCACCTTGAACAGCTGCATTAAGGCAATTGCTAACCCAACACCAATGGCCATGGACAAAAGGCTTGAGCCAAATAAAAATAACATAAATAAGCCGATGGCAGCTGAAAGGCAATGCCCGCCGATGACATTTTTTGGCCTTGATAACGGGGAGTGAGGAACCGCAAAGAGTAATACACATGTGGCGCCATATGGGGCCATTAAGATCGGGTGATGCACCAACGAAGAGAGCATACCTAATCCACAAATTCCTAAAAAACCACCCACAAAACCTTTTATGATATCAGTTAATCTACTCATTTTATCTCCTTATATTAGCGCTGTAATTTTAAATGTGTACAAGTCTGTACACCTATTGCTAAAAAGAGTACAGATTTGTACACTTCCAGACAAGTAATTTTTTTGGCAAAAAACATGGATATACAGCAGCATATTTTGGATGTGGCAGAAGACTTATTTAACCAGCATGGGTTTAACGTGGTTGGTGTTGACCTAATAAGAGATGAAGCCAAAGTGTCCAAAACCACCTTGTATCGCCGCTTTGGCGATAAGCTTGGTTTAGTGGAGGCAGTGTTGCATAGGCGGCATGTGCGCTTTGAGCAAATGCTAGATGAGGTTGTCAGTGCTCATGACTGTCCGAAGGATAAAATCTCAGCCATTCTCGATTGGCATTTTGATTGGTTTGGTTCGCCGCAGTTTAAGGGGTGTATGTTTATGCATGCCCAATCAGAATTTAAATGCACAAAGCAAAAACCAAGTGAAATTGCCGTCGATCATAAAGCATGGCTGTTGTCCTTGTTTATTCGTGCTCTGGGTGAAAATCAAGTTAATGCACAAAAACATGCCGAGATGCTACTGACTTTTTTTGAAGGCATGATAGTACGCGCTGAGTTCGGTTGTATTTTGCATGATAAAGCGTTTTACAGATCTGCCTGTTTGAAGTTACTACCATAGAAATAAATACATGTTTAGATAAATTGCTTTCTAAGCCAGTCAATAAAGATTTGCTGTTGTTGACTGTAGCGTACTTCTTGCGAGGACAAATAATATCCTAAATTTGAGGAGACAGGTTGGTGAGCCGAACACGTTAATACACCGTTTTGCTCAAGCATGCTGACTAAGCTGTGCGAGGCAAACACACAACCAGCGCCAGCAATGGCTTCTTGAATGCAATAGAGTTCTTGGTCATAAGTGATAAGCTCATGCTGTTTATCATTCATCTGGTTTTGACTTAACCACACTGACCAGGGGGCTTCGGGAAGAGATTGATTTTTCCACTTTGGCATAAAAACAGTACTTTGATTTATGCCGTCAAGGTTTGGATTGAGATACAAGTTAAATTGCTCAATTGAGAGGATTTGGTGCGTTTCAATGTGGCTAATATCACCAAACCGGATGGTAATTGCCTGATTATCATGAACCAGATGTTCGCCGGTGATCACCGAGACATCAATATCAGGGTTTAATTTCGCAAAATCTCTTAAGGCTGGGATAAGCATTTGGGCCGCAAAGGACGAGGTGGTGTGCACCACCACGCATTTACTTTGCTCTACGAGCTGATGAAGGGCTCGTTCTATGGTACTAAATCCAGAGCTAGTGGCTTTTGCCAAATCTGTCCCAGCTTTAGTCAGCGAGACTTCTCGTGTTTTTCTAATAAATAGTTCGATGCCCAAGCGCGTTTCAAGATTTTTAATATGATGAGACACATTGGTTGCCGTGAGGTTCAGCTCGTCGGCTGCGAGTTTAAAGCTATTGTGGCGCGCTGCAGCGTCAAAGACCTTAAGTGCTTGCATTGAAACGTTGGTCATCGGTTATTCCTAAAACGAAAATCATTTTAATTATACATGAATAAAACTTATTTATAACTAGGTTCTTTTCATTTGTCATGATATGGCAAAAACAGCAAAATTGCAGTCATAGAACAGCAACAATAGGTATATAGCTCAATGTATTCAATACTTCATATAGACTCAAGTATCAGGAGGCGTGTTAATGATAACCCGAACCATGATTCAATCTCTAAACGCTTAGCCCATAGCTTTATCGATAGCTTAAAAGAAAACTCATCCATAAAATCATATCAGTACCGCGACGTGGGAATGAATCCTCCACCTTTTACTGATCAGGATTGGTTAGGCGCTGTATTTACACCACAACAGCGCCGCAGTGAACAACAGCGCCAGAAGCTGGCAATATCAGATCAATTAATTCAAGAGGTAAAAGTGGCCGATATCATCGTTATTTCTTCCCCTATGTATAACTATGGTATGCCTGCACAACTAAAAGCATGGTTTGATCAGATAGTCCGGATCCACGAAACATTTAGCTTTGACTTAAATCGAGGTGATTTTCCACTAGAGCCGATTTTGAGTGGGAAAAGCTTGGTTCTCATTACGTCATGTGGAGAGTTTGGCTTCGAAAAAGGGGGAGTAAGAGAGGCGATGAATCACTTAGCACCGCATATTAAAACCTTGTCCAAGTACTTAGGCTGTGAGCAAGTATTTGAGATTGCCTCTGAGTATCAAGAGTTTGCTGACTTACGTCATCAAAACTCATTAGAGGCGGCGTTTGTTGAAACACGCTCACTAGCAAATAAGTTTGCATAATCAATTTGTAACAGCAAAAAGCGATTTTTGCTGTTTATTCTCGTTCTGACTGTCTTTATTATTGGTGCATATCCATTAATTTGCCAAAAGGAGTATGGTTTGGCTGATAATTCTCAAGACCTTTCAGTTGCTCAAATATGTAAACGTTATTTTGATGAGCAAGGCTTACCAGAGCGGAAACTCGAAAGCTGGCACTTTTGTGATAACGAAGTGGATGCAAATGCATGCCTCGCTTTGGTGCTTATGGGAGAGAAAAAGGCCACGTCACCGTCTTTATGGTGGTATGAAGCAAATGATGAAGCATTGCCACAAGCTGGCGATTTAAATGTAGTGACAAACTACCAAGGTGAAGCTCAATGCATTATAAAAACAACCAAAGTGTCTATTACACCATTTAATCAGATCAGTGAAGCTTATGCGCAAATAGAAGGAGAGGGCGATAAGTCACTTGCTTATTGGAAGCGAGTGCACTGGGCATATTATCATCGGGAATTAGCGGGGACTGCATTTGTGCCTAAGCCTGAGATGCCTATTGTTTGTGAAGAATTTGAAGTGGTTTTTGCATTGGAGAAGCGATGATTGAAGCGGTGATTTTTGACATGGATGGCACCTTAATTGATTCCGAGCCCATGTGGCAACAAGCTGAAAAGCAGGTATTTACAAGTTTAGGTGTGGATGTGACAGATGATTTGGCAGCCAATACTGCGTCAATGACAACCATTGGAGCTGCTGAGTTTTGGTATCAGCAATCACCATGGCATGGACCCTCCATTTCACAAGCCGCTGATAACGTCGTCTCTTGTGTAGCGGAACTTATTTTACAAAAAGGCAAGGCGTTATCCGGTGTGCAAGAGGCTCTGGCATTCTTGAGTGAAAAACAGATTAAGATCGGCCTTGCGACTAATGCGCCAGAGAGGTTAATTCCTGTGGTATTAAATGTCCTCAACATTGCACATTATTTTTCCGTTTGCTGCTCCTCAGAGGACGAGCTGTCAGGTAAGCCTAGCCCAGATGTCTACTTAAGTGCTGCAGCAAGGCTCAACGTCGTCCCTGAGAAGTGCTTAGCTGTGGAGGATTCTGTCACAGGGTTGCTTGCTGCAAAGGCTGCAAATATGCGCACATTAGCGGTGCCTTCAAGCGCTCAATTTAACTGTGAACAGTTTGCACAAGCAGATTTCAAATTGGCTAGTTTAGCAGGGCTCACATCACGACATTTGATTGGATCTTGATAAAGCAGGCTGAACAAAATGCGTTCAAACACAATTAAATAGGGTGTCTGACTTTGCAATTATTGCGAGCTGTTACTAGCATCAATTTGTGGTATGCACAAAATGACAACAGTAAGGAAGGCCATGAAGATTTTGATCGTAGATGATACCTACTTTATGAGAGAGCTTATCAGTGAGAGCCTGCAAGAACGAGGATTTAAAGAGCTAACACAGGCATCTAATGGTGAAGAGGCACTCAAAGCCATGTCGGCTAAGTGTTATGATTTAATTGTAACTGACTGGAATATGCCAAAAATCAATGGCTTGGAGCTCATCAAAAGAATGAAGAAAAATCCGGCCTGTCGTCATACGAAAGTGATCATGCTCACTGGTGATACCACGCCAGAAAAAATACTTGAGATGAAAGAGTTAGGTGTAAACGGTTATATATCAAAGCCATTTACACCCGAATTACTCACGGATCTGGTGCTTAAACTGGCATAGCAAAGTGATTTAAACTGGTTTTAACCAGCCCACAAACCTTCTTCAAGCACTTGAAAAAAATCCAAAAGGCGGAGACTATAAGCGCAGTTTATCCACTAACCTGAAATGGAAATTAAAATGACTAAAGTTTTGCATACAGAATCTGCGCCTGCGGCAATTGGGCCATATGTTCAAGGGGTTGACTTAGGAAACATGGTGATGACTTCTGGTCAGATACCAGTAAACCCAGCGACAGGTGAAGTACCTGAAGCCATTGCTGATCAAGCAAGACAATCACTTGAGAATGTTAAAGCCGTGGTTGAGTCTTCGGGCTTGAGTGTTGCAGATATTGTAAAGCTTACTGTATTCGTTAAAGATCTAAATGACTTTGGTACAGTTAACGAGGTGTACGGTAACTTCTTCGATGAGCATCAAGTTGCTAACTACCCAGCGCGTTCGTGTGTTGAGGTTGCGCGCTTACCAAAAGATGTAAACATCGAAATTGAAGCGATTGCAGTACGTAAATAGTGCTGATGCAATGGTTAAGAGGGGCTTAGGCTCCTCTTTAAGCTGTAGCGCTCTCTTAATTTACGTACGAATAAAAAATCAGTAGCACAAATCATGCTTAAACTCATACCCTCCCTCGCAGAACATATTGATGCCTTCATTGAGATGGAGCGACGCAGTGATACCACGCAATTCATCATTCCTTATACGAAAGCGCAACATAAAACTGAAATGCGCAAGCAGGATATCAATTACCTATCAATATTATCGCATGATGCTCTATCCGGATTTTTCATCTTAGCGCGACAAGCCAATAGAGAAGTTGAATTCAGGAGAATTGTTGTCGATAGCAATTTTCGTGGAATTGGGCAGCAAGCGATTGTACAAATGGAACAGTACTGCATGGCGCATTTTGATACTCAAAGGATCTGGCTGGACGTGTTTGAGTCAAACCAGCGCGGGTTACATATCTATAATAAATTGGGTTATAAACAGTTTAAAACTTCGCTGCATCAAGGAAAGCCTCTAATTTTGATGGAAAAGTACCTGTAGATAAAAAACAGTTTTGACAAAAAATACAGGTACAGATATGCTGATAAAATGCACAAAATAATTAATCAGAATATTCGACACATTATTATCATCATTCCATAGGAATGGTGGGATTTGATGTGCAAAGACTTTATCAAACCCGCCCAATACGGCGGGTTTTTTTATGCGGTATTGGGAGACAAATCATTAAGGAAAATAAATGAAAAAAGTCGCCGTATTTGGCAAGCCTGGTAGTGGCAAATCGACATTTAGTAAATATTTAGCAAAACAGGTAGGCTTACCTCTGCATCAATTAGATATCATGGTGTTTAATCAAGATGGCAGCCAAGTCTCACGAACGCAGTTTGATGACAACCACGACAAAATTTTACAGCAATCTAGCTGGATTTTAGAAGGGCTGGGTCCGTTGGGCTCTTTCAAGCAACGCCTAGCTCACGCTGATACACTTATTTATATCGACTTACCCTATTGGTTGAGCTATTGGCTTGTGACAAAACGCGCAATTAAGGGATTAATTAAAACCCCAGAAGGGTGGCCACAAGGGTGTTCGATTATACAGGGCACACGTCAGTCATATCATTACTTAAAACTATCTCGACAGTTTTGGAATGATGAGTTTGAGCAAAACTTGAAAAACATCGCCAATGACAAACAACTCTATATTGTGCGCTCATTGAGCGAGCTTAAGTCGTTACAACGTCAGTTAGTCAGCTAACTTCTAAATAAATGAGCAATTGCCATTGCTCATTTTTACTATTCATCTTGGTCGAATGTGGCTTGCAATAAGGATTCTGTTTGAATCGCAATATCTTTCATTTTGATGGCATATTGTTCTAGTGCTTTTTGCTCTGGTGTTTGAGCAACAAACTTTGAAACTGGGATGGGGTAACCTGCTTGATCCATCGCGATAAAGCTAATGATGCAGTGGTTGGTTTCGACCATGTGTTGCTTTTGCGGATCGCCGCATCGAACTTGAATAAAAATTTGCATACTGGTTTTGCCGGTATGCGCAATTTTTGCAGACACCTCAACAATCTGACCAACGAGAATAGGCCTGTGAAAGCGAACGCCGGCCACGGATACGGTCACGCAGTATGCACCGCTCCAGCCAGCAGCACAGGCATAACCAGCTTGATCTATCCACTTCATAACAACACCACCGTGTACTTTCCCACCAAAGTTGACATCGGTTGGTTCAGCTAAAAATCTGAAAATCACTTCTGATTGGTTGGCCATGTCTACCTCATCATTTTTTGAGTCTGAGGTAAGTATAGAAAAAAAGGGGCATTTCGCCCCTTGCAATTTAGGATATGTAAATAATTGGTTGGTTTTACATATTCGGGTAGTTGGGACCGCCTGCGCCTTCAGGGGTTACCCAAGTAATGTTTTGACTGGGATCTTTGATATCGCAAGTCTTACAGTGAATGCAGTTTTGTGCATTGATAACAAACTGTTTCTCACCTTCTTCATTTTCATTCACTTCGTAAACACCGGCAGGGCAATAGCGCTGTGCAGGCTCAGCGTACTGCTCAAGGTTCACTGAAATAGGGATCGTGCTATCTGTTAACTGCAGGTGGCATGGTTGCACTTCTTCATGGTTGGTATTAGATAAAAACACCGAAGAGAGCTTGTCAAAGCTGAGTTTGCCATCTGGTTTTGGATAAGTGATTTCTGTTGCATCTTTTGCAAGTCTCAATGACTCATAATCCTTGCTGATGTCTTTGATGGTGAACGGTAAAGCGCCGGAGAAAAAGTTTTGGTCAATCATGTTGTAAGCACCGCCTAAGTAGCGGCCTAACTTGTGCATGGCAGGGCCAAAATTACGAGACTGATATAACTCTTCGTGTAGCCAGCTGGCTTTAAACTTATCATCGAAGCTGTGTAAATCTGCTGTCGCGTCTTCTTGTGAGAGTGCTTCGATAATGGTGTCTGCGCCAATGATCCCTGATTTCATTGCGGTGTGATTACCCTTGATCTTTGCAAAGTTCAAAGTTCCCGCATCACACCCGATCAATAAACCACCTGGGAAGTGCATTTTTGGTAAAGCATGTAAGCCACCTTTGGCAATTGCTCTCGCACCGTATGAAATACGCTCGCCGCCTTCAAGTGTTTGCTTAAAGACAGGGTGGTGTTTCATGCGTTGAAATTCATCAAAGGGGCTAAGATATGGGTTTTTGTAGTTCAGGTCGATAATAAGACCCACCACAACTTGGTTATTTTCGGCATGATACATAAACGAGCCACCATGCGTCTCGGTATCAAGAGGCCAGCCTGTACCATGCACGACAGTCCCTTCCTTGTGTTTTTCAGGGTCTATTTGCCAAATTTCTTTAAAGCCAATACCGTAGTGCTGAGGTGTGGCATCTTTATCTAGCTCAAACTCTTTGATTAGCTGCTTACCAAGGTGTCCTCTGCAACCTTCTGCAAATACTGTGTACTTAGCTCTAAGCTCCATACCTGGCATATAAGTGTCTTTTGGTTGACCATCTCTATCTAAGCCCATGTCACCTGTGACGATGCCTTTTACTTCTTTGTCTTCGATGATTAAAGAGTGGGCACTAAATCCTGGGAAGATCTCAACGCCAAGCGCTTCAGCCTGTTCCGCTAACCAACGACAGACATTACCCATTGAAACGATGTAGTTACCGTCGTTTTTAAATGTTTTTGGCACCACCATGTGCGGCAAGTTTGTCGCGTTTTGCTCATCTTTGAATAGGTAGATTTCGTCTTCAGTGACTTTGGTAGTGACTGGAGCCCCTTTTTGTGCCCAATCAGGGATGAGTTCATCCAGTGCTTTGGTTTCGAATACCGCACCGGACAAAATATGCGCACCCACTTCAGAGCCTTTTTCTACCACACAGATCATGAGTTCTTGTTCTTTTTGCTGTGCTTGTTGAGCAAGTCGAATAGCGCATGATAGACCCGCAGGGCCCGCCCCCACTATGACGACATCAAATTCCATGGTTTCACGTTCGACCATTTTTACCTCGTATACATTGACGGTAGATTAACTTAAACTCGAGTTAAGTTCTTTTTACGTTAAGCTAAGGTTATTTTAGGTTGACGTTTACGTCAACAGGAAGTAGGCTGGTTTCATCAAATTGTTTCATTGACGTACGCGTCAGCTATACAAATAACCAGATGATGGAGTAACCATGAAAGTACTTGTACCAATCAAACGCGTGATTGACTACAACGTCAAAGCGAGAGTCAAGGCAGATAACAGCGATGTTGATCTTACAAATGTAAAGATGGCCATGAACCCGTTTTGCGAAATCGCAGTAGAAGAAGCGATTAGATTAAAAGAAGCAGGTAGTGCAACTGAAGTAATTGCCGTATCTATCGGTGATAAAGCTTGCCAAGAACAACTTCGTACTGCGCTGGCACTTGGTGCTGACAAGGCAATCCACATCGAAACAGATGCAACATTAGAATCTCTTCATGTTGCTAAATTACTGGCTAAGTTAGTAGAACAAGAAAACCCTGAATTGGTCATTCTTGGTAAGCAGTCAATTGATGCTGATAACAACCAAACTGGACAAATGCTAGGTGCATTGACTAAACGTGGTCAAGGTACGTTTGCATCTAAGCTTGTTATTGAAGGCTCAAATGCTGTGGTAACTCGTGAAGTAGACGGTGGTCTACAAACTGTCTCACTAGCGTTACCTGCGATTGTAACCACAGACCTTCGCTTAAACGAGCCACGTTATGCAACACTGCCTAACATCATGAAAGCAAAGCGTAAGCCGCTAGATGTTATTGCAGCAGACTCACTGGGTGTCGATTTAACACCTCGTGTTGAGCTTGTTAGAGTCGATGAGCCTGCTAAGCGTGAAGCAGGTGTCATTGTAGAGAGCGTTGAAGAGCTAGTAACAAAACTTAAGACAGAAGCAAAGGTGATCTCATGAGCGTATTAGTTATTGCAGAACATGAAAATGGCGTATTGAAGCCAGAAACCGCAAAGGTGATCACTGCGGCTGTTAAAATTGGTGGTGATGTTGATGTATTAGTCGCTGGTAGCAATGTGGCTGCTGCGGCAGACTCTGTTGCTGGTATTGCTGGCGTGACGTCAGTGAAATTAGTAGACGATGCTAATTTTGAGCACCAATTGGCTGAGAACACTGCTGATTTAGTGGTTGAGTTGGCTGGTGGTTATAGCCATATCTTAGCGAGTGCTTCTACAACTGGTAAAAACATTTTACCTCGTGTTGCGGCGCTACTGGATAAATCACAAATTTCTGAAATTGTCGACGTAGTAGATGCAGACACCTTTAAGCGCCCAATTTATGCGGGTAACGCCATTGCGACGGTTAAATCACTTGAGTCACAAAAAGTTATCACTGTTCGTGCAAGTGCATTTGATGCTGCGGGCGAGCAGGGTCCTGTGTCTGTAGAGTCACTATCAAATGGCGCAGCGAACAGCCTTAGTAGTTTTGTTGGTGTTGAGCAAACTGAATCAGAGCGCCCAGAATTAACTGCTGCACCTGTGATTATCTCAGGTGGTCGCGGTATGCAAAACGGCGATAACTTTGCACTATTAAACGGTGTTGCTGACAAGCTAGGTGCTGCAATTGGTGCATCTCGCGCTGCAGTTGATGCTGGCTTTGTACCAAATGATATGCAAGTCGGTCAGACAGGTAAGATTGTCGCGCCAGATCTGTACATTGCGGTGGGCATTAGCGGTGCTATTCAGCACCTTGCTGGTATGAAAGACTCTAAAGTCATTGTAGCCATCAACAAAGATCCAGAAGCACCGATTTTCCAAGTTGCTGACTATGGTCTAGTCGCCGACTTATTTGACGTATTACCTGAGCTAGAACAAGCTCTGTAACCTATTCTGGTTGTTGAAGCCGTGTGCGTTATGCCGCGGCTTTTTTCATTTAATATGGCTGAATTACAACAATTAATAATCATGCGCTGGCATGAAAGCCGAACTGATATACTTCAAGTTTGTTGATCATAGTTTCATAATTTCTGACCACATCTTGTGTTGCTGTGCCCTGACTTTTAACGGCGGATAAATTTTCTTTTAATTGACCTATCACATCGAACTTTTCAGCTTTTGCTTGTGCAAGCGTCGCCCCGCCGAGCTCACCATCATGTTTAATTAAATTATATCGCCCAGTTAAAAATGCAACCTCGCCAAGGCTTAACACGCCTTGCTGATAAAGCGCCTCAGCGGCATTTGATTGCTCTTCTAATGTCATATTAGAAAAATCAAATTGCCTACTGCGTATATTATTATGAGTATCTGTTTGTGCATTATGGACTGAGCTTGTTTCAGTCATGGCTTGGCGGTTTTTTAAAGCTTGATGCCCACTTAAGACTTGGGGAGAACTGGCTGTAATGTTACTGATCATCTTTTATCCTTAAAATGAGATTGGGTGTATGAAGTATAAGCAATTAACATTCCATGAGGCATTCATTGTGAATAGACAACACTCGGGGACTGTCTAAGTATTTCGAAGCTCTGACGGTGTGACACCAAACCATCGTTTAAACGCGCGGCGAAAATTAGGTAAATCGTTAAACGCGAGTGCTTTTGCTACCTGTGCATTTGAGTAACCTTGTTGTTGAATACAAAATGCGGCCTGCTGGCTAAGCACTCTGTCTTTTAAGCTGCTGAATTGACTGTTATGTTGACTGAGTTTTCTTTTCATTGTGGCTTCGCTTATCTTAAAGTGGTTGGCGAGATCTTCTAAGCATGCTTTGGGGTGATGGATCAAAAACGTCTCTGCATAAGATAAAAAGCCCATTGATGTGCAGGGCTGCAAAGTGACTAGATTGCTTTGTAAAGCTGAAACGGCATCGTATTGCCGCGTTTGAAGTGCTGCTTTTCGGATCTCGACAGTACAGGCGTGGTGATCAAATAATAGCGTACCAACCTGCATCGCATGGTAATGTTCAATGTGCGCAGGCGTGCTGTAGGGCAGTTGAAATTGTATCTCTAAATTATTGAATCGCCATTTGATAAAGCCATTTATAAGGCTAAGCCAAACCTCGAGTAAAAATTGATAGGTGCAAGTGGATGGCTCACTGACAGCGGGATTTACAAGTAAATGAATAGCTTGCCTTTCTCTAAGCATACGTATACTGAAGTAGGGAAATAGGTCATTTTCCAATTGCTTACAGGCTATCAGCAACGCTTTCAAGTCGATACAATGAAACAAATACGATGCATATTTAGCACAGAGACTATGCAATAGGTGTTGGCCTAAAACAAAGCTAATGTCTTGGCTTAAATTGTGTTTTGTAATGTTTTCTATGATCTGTTCTAGTTGCGCATAACTCGATTTGTGGTTTTGATTTTCGAAATCCTTGTAAAATATCTTGGTACCTTTGAGCGCTTTGTCTGGATGTATTCCCCGCTGCTTTGCCAGCTCAACCAGTGGTTCTAACAATTGATGACTGTTAAATCTTAGGTTGTTTGATTCAAAATAAGGCATTAACAAGCCTGCTTATTGTGAGCAAGTTGAGTCATCAGCTGCTCAAAAATCTGCTCGCTTTGCATCGCAAATGAAACTTCAATGCACGCATAATGTAGTGTACTCGGGTTTAATGTGACGAGATTTTTATCGTACTGGTGGTGGACTTTTGCGGCGGTGCACACTCGGTTTGTGATGTCTATGGCAGTACTAAGTTTAGTCGCAGGGTATAAAACAATGAATTTATCCCCGGCGTAACGGCAGGTGAGATCGCAGCCACGAATATTTAAGGTGATCAATTGTCCTGTGTCGCGAAGTAATAGTTCGCCTTTGGTGATACCGTGTTTAAAGCAAAACTGGCTATAGGCTTTTAAGTCTAAAATTGCGACACAAAACCGAGTACCATCATCGATGAGCTGCGAAACCTCCGCGTCAATTTGCTTTTCCATGTAGCGCGCACTGTAGAGACCAGTCACATAGTCGGTAAAGGTATGTTCTCTAAAGTTTCGCTCTTTTCTTAATAACGTTAAGTTTAAAAAAGTTTGCTCTTGATACCACCAATACATGGCAATACTCATCACAATCATACCGAGCAGTGCGGGGAAAGCTTCAAGTGAGCTGAGAGTTGGATGGATGTGGTTAAAAGAAAAGAACTCATCTAGGCAATCTAAGAGCAATGAAATCAGCATCAAGGTTAGGCCAAAAGAAAGCGCCGTCGTAACGCGTCCTTGTGGGCGGCTCAATAATGTTGCAACTAGCCACACTAAAGACATGGCAGCAAGTCCTCCTTCACCAATTGCGTCAAGTATTTCGAATTGGGCGTAAGGCTTTAATTCACCAAAGTGTATTGCCATTAATATTGTGATGGTGACAGACACGATAAGCAGTGCCCATAAATGAAGGTGTTTTATCGATGTAATAAAGTGAGCCATAAATTGATGCCGAGCAAAATGTTTATTGTTGTTATGTTATTGCAGTGAAATTTCTTGAACAGGGTCAATTTAGCTCATTACTTTGACAGTTTTTTTAACTTTGATGGCAATTTAAGGCTAAAAGAGTCTCAGTTTATTGTTTTCGGCTTATTTAAGAGGGTGAAATTAGCTCAAATGCTCAGTGTTTTAATCTAAAAGCTAGCTAAATCAATACCTTCGGTTTAGTGATGAAATAAATAATTCATATTGTCCAGATATTGTTGCTGCGATTTTTAGGGTAATCAATCAACACAATCTGTAAGAGATAAATATGAAACAATCACTACCGTTACCTTTTTCAAAGTCCTATCAAGCCATCGCGCTACTATTGGGCGTGTTTGCAAGTGGCACACATGCAAATACACTGCAAGGGCAAGTAGGAGATACACAAAATAAAGCGTTTTTTGAAGGCGCGCATGTCAAACTCGTTGAGTTAAATAAACACATCAGTACAAGTCGAGATGGACGTTTTGTGTTTACTAAACTGCCCGCTGGGGAATACACGCTGGAAATCTCCTATATTGGTGCTCAACCTTCCGTTCAAATAATAACAATCAATGACGACCAACTAACGCAAGTGGCTGTGAAGCTCAAGCCTGTGCAAGAAGATTTGGATAATATCATTGTGGTTGGCCAGCGCGCAGGACAAGCAGGGGCATTTAACCGACAAAAAAATGCCGACGGTATTATGTCTGTGGTGAGTGCAGATGGCATTGGCCAGCTTCCTGATCAAAATGCAGCAGAAGCATTACAGCGTTTACCGGGGATGTATATTCAGCGCGACCAAGGTGAAGGGCGCTTTGTTGGAATTCGCGGTATTGATCCTGGGCTGAATAATGTGTCGATTAATGGTGCCAACGTACCTTCGCCTGAGGCGGGTGTACGCAGTGTCGCAATGGATGTGATCCCCAGTGAAATTATTCAAAGCTTAGAAGTGAGCAAAACCGTTACGCCAGATATGGACGCCAGTGCGATTGGTGGCAGTATCAATGTAAAAAGCCTCAGTGCGTTTGACAGGCAAGGGCACAGTTATAGCTTTACGGCGCAAGGCTCTTATAACGAACAGGTTAGTGAATCCAGCCCTAAATTGTCAGCGAGTTTTAGCGATATATTTGCGCTTTCCAATGATACGCAGTTAGGTGTGGCGACAGCCGTTTCTTGGTTCGAACGAAAGTTTGGATCGCATAATATGGAAACGGATGGGGGTTGGATGGCTTTAGAACAAGAAGAGGCCTCAACAGGAGAAGATGCTGCATTTTATGGCGCCGAAGAGATAGAGCAGCGTTACTACCTAGTAACTCGTGAACGACTTGGTGCTGCGCTCAACTTAGACCTTCATCATAATACATTCAATAAGTACTATTTGCGGACTTTATATAGTGAATTCTCGGACGATGAATATCGTCTTCGCAACGAATATAAGTATGACAAAGGCAAGTACATTGAAGCAGAGTCAAGTTCAAGTGCGGCATATTTCACTGACGCGGAAATGGACAGGGATACCAAGGACAGATATGAAGAGCAAAGTATTCTGTCGTTGGTGGCGGGAGGGGAGCACATACTGCAAAGCTGGTTTGTGGAATACAACCTTGGCTATTCAAAATCGGATGAAATTGAGCCTAACCGATTAGATGTCGATTTTGCAGGAGAAGGTTTTGCACTGGGTTACGGCAGTCTAGGTGACGCACCAACACTCGCTCACTCGGACAATGCCCATGACCTAAGTAATTTCGCATTAGATGAGATTGTCAGTGAACACAATCTCAGCGAAGATGACGCGCTCAGTTTTAAACTCGATGTGAGTAAAGATTTAGTATTAAAAGGGCACAATGCACAGTTAAAAGCCGGTGTTAAATACAGCGACCGTGAAAAACGCAACCTTGTGAATACCAGCGTTTATGATGGCGGTTTTGATGACGTTACGGCAATGCGCTTTGCAACAGACAATCCAGGTTACGATCTTGGCCAGTTTGGACCTGGTCTGTCGCGCAGTGGCATAAGACGTTTTTTTGCAGAGAATCAAGCGCACTTCACGCTTAATCAATTAGAAACAGACATTGAGAGCAAAGGTAAATCTTATTCATCTGAAGAGCGTGTAGCGGCTGCATATGTGATGGCGAGTATCGACATTAATGATTTAAATGTTATTGCTGGGCTGCGCTACGAAGATACTGACTATGAGACATTAGGGAGTCGCGTTGAGCTGCTTAAAAATGAGATTGAAGACAGCGAACAAGTTGTAATTACGCCATGGAATGTCAGCAAAAGCTACGACCACTTATTACCAAACCTGACTTTCAGGTATGCCTATTCGGATGAAGTAATCACGCGTTTTGCCTACACACATACGATTGCAAGACCAAGCTTTGGTGATGCCGCTGCTTTTCAGTTATTAGAGAGCGAAACATCCAGTGATGACGATGGTATTCAAGTTGAGCGTAAAGGCGAGGTTGGCAACCCCGATTTAAATCCTTATGAATCGAGCAACCTTGATTTCTCAATTGAGTATTACCCCGGCAAGATTGGCATGATGTCTGCGGGGCTGTTCCACAAAAATATAGATAACTATATTGCTAAGCAGCAAGTCCAAGACAATGGCAAGTGGGATGGCTTTGAAGAGGTGATCCAGTCGGTCAATGGTGGAGAAGCCCAACTCAGTGGCATTGAGCTGGCGTACACGAAAAACTTTGATAATGGCCTGATGATTTCAGCGAATGGCACTTTTATTGATGCGGATGAGGGTTTGCCAAATCAGTCTGACATAGTGGCGAACTTGATGATTGGTTATGAAAATGACGAGATCAGTGCCCGCCTCAGTGCTAGCTACAAAAGTAAGTCGTACATTATGACTGAAAATGATGCGCGAGTGTATCAAGACGCCCATAACCAAATAGACCTCAGTGTGAAGTATTTCATAGATGAGCAAACCCAGATTTACTTTAATGCAGTCAACCTGACGGATGAGCCGTACTACGTGTATCACGGCGAGCAGCGTTATAACTATCAGTATGAAAGTTATGGCCGCGCCTATCAATTGGGTATCACCTTAAGTTCTTTCTAATTTTCTAAAAACAACAATGGCGCTGCTTGGGTAACCTTGCAGCGAAAATGTATGAAGTTATCTACCTCTTGCTTCGCAGTATCTGCGTTATTACTCAGTGGCTCATTTAATGTGGCAGCTAAAGATTCTATTTCGTTTTTGGCTTTTGGTGACGGGGGATATCACCCTGATTATCCAAAAACTAAGCATATTAAAAAGCCTAAAAACAAACTGCAATTTATAGAAGCCGAACGCGCTGACTGGTTAGAGGATCACAGGCCAATAGAGGAATTTAATCACGCGCCAATTTACGTTTATCCTGGCACAGAAATCGCAACAGAAGATACCGGTGCTGCGGCTGTTGGTAAAGCAATGGCGACACTATGTGAGCGCAAAGCTTGCGAGTTTGGCATTCAGCTTGGCGATAATATCTACCCAGATGGTGCGGATGCGAATGATGGCAAAGATGACCAAAAGCGCATGAATGATTTGATATTAGGTCCCTTAAAGCCGTTATTTAAGAATAATAAAGAGCTGGTAGTGTACTCTGCACTTGGCAATCATGATTGGAAGACATCTCGAAAGGGCGTAAAACTGCAAACGCAATGGATGGCTAATCAACCTAACTTTCATATGGATAAACGCGGATACTACAGTTACAAAATGGGTGAGGCAGGCAATGACGTAGAGTTTTTTGTGCTCGATACAAATATGCTGTTATCAGGGCAGCATTATTATGAAATTCCACTGGCAAAAGATGGCAGTGAGCAAGGTCTTGCGACGGCACTGGCACACGGACATGCTGAGGTGGAAGACATAGAAATACATGAGTCGCCGGTTAATGGCGAAGACCATAAGCAACTTGCCTGGCTTGCTAAGGGGCTGAAAACATCAACCGCAAAATGGAAAATTGTGTATGGTCATCACATATTGTGGTCTATTGGTGGAACCAAATATGATGAGGGGCATGTACTTAGAAGATTGATTTTGCCTGAGTTATGTCAGTATGCAGATGCCTACATTGCAGGACATGAGCATGATCTTGAGTTACTGACAGATGACTGCTCTCGTGTTATGCCGGGTAACAACAAGCCAAAACTTCCACTCATTATCAGTGGAGCAGCCTCAAAAATGCGTGGGACGCACACGCCATTTTCTCAGCAACAAGAAAAGCGTTATCCAGAATATGACTTAATTTGGGCTAAAAGCTTTATCTGGGGCTTTGCCCATATTGAACTCGATAATCGCCGCGACAGCTTAAATGTGAGCTTTTACACAACGCCACATGACAAGTCTGGACAAGTGATCCCTGAAGCGAGCTTTTCTTTTAAACATCGTAGTGAGTAGGTTTTTTCACAAAACGCTGTTGCATGCATCTGTGTGCAGCAGTTTTCTTGATTGTTTTCATTAATCAATCATTTTAAGTACTGGAAAATGGTAAGAATAATTCCCAATACTTGTTAGAAAAGTATCTAAATTACGCATATGGGTACAATTACAGCTGTTATATTTGTGTAACTATCCATTCGAGGCAACAATAAACATAGGAATAAGGAAATGAAACTTACAAGTTTAACATTGGCTGTGATTGCAACTTTGGGCGTGGCGCTATCAGGCAACGCGCAAGCTGAAGCGGAAATAAATTCACCTGTGCGAGTCGCGATCGATCACTTAGGCGTGCCTTGGGTGCACAAAGATGACTCAGCTGGGTTGTGGCGTGAAAGACCATTGCCACATGGTCAAAAAGCCATTGCAACGGCAGGTGGGTATTTTCACTATCATTTTGGTACCGGACCTGATGATAAAGGATATGCATATTATGAAGGAGCGACTTTTGCCGTTGGGGAACATGGCAATGCATATCGATACCAAAATTATGACTGGCAATCGGTTGTGGGCTGCTGGGGCGCAAAGGATGTAAGCTCATTTACAGTTGACCATGCATACTGCGTGAATGGCGATGGCACTTTGAAGAAGTTCAATGATGTCAGCGATAGCTTCGAAGGTTACTATGCCATTAGCAATGAAAAAATTAAAAAAATTGATGTTGCGCTAGGTGGTGTTATTTGGGCCATCACTGAAAGTGATAAGTTGTTTAAGTATGATGGCGTAAAGTGGGCACAACAGAAAGTTGCCTGTGGTGATTTGTGTACGCTTGTTGATATCGCTGTTGGTGGCGGTCAAGTGTTTGTTGTAGCGAGTGTTTATGGCAGCAACGATGGACCGCAGAGCGTATACACGCTGAATAATGGCAATCTGGTTAAATTTGGCTCATTTTATAATATCGATGTCGATAGAGAAGGTGTCATATGGGCTATCTCAAACTATACACGCACACTATTTTTGAAACGCCCAGGCATGAGCGAATTTGTTGAAGATGTTCAAATGAGCTATAAAGTGTCGACTAATATTGGTAGCTAACTGCCAATGTAAATGAAGAGGGGGTATAGGCCGCCTCTTCTGACTTAAAATAAATAACTTTTATTATTCATATTTTAAACTTTGTGCTTATTAACCATTCATACTATCTTCAGCCGCTTAGCAATATCTTACCGCTCTAGATTTACATCACTTTTCACTAATCAATATATGTGGAATGTCATAGATATATAAAATAAAACTAGGAAGTAATTCATGCTTAATAATTGGTATAAATCGACCTTATTCATTTCATCTTTTTGCTTTTTTTTCGGTAGTGCGCAGGCTGCAAACGAGACACCTGAGCCTAATTTAAAATATGAATTTGTGCTTCAAGTTGGCACAGAGGCCTTATATGAAGTCAAAATGACACTCAAAGATGAGCAGCCTGCGGATATTACCTACTACGACGAAAAGAACAGACCAACTTATAGAGTTGTTTTAAATGTTGATTATGATAAATCTATCAAACGTGGAAAAGAGAGCACCATACAGCATTCCATTCTAAAGTATAAAAACAACGATTGGGTAGAGTTGTTTTCTCCAGAAATGACCTATTTAGTTGGGCTACCAGGTAAACTAGAAATATATAATGAAGATATGGTTAGAATGTCACTAAATGGTGAACTTACCACCGTCGATAGCACACACCTTTGATGATGCATGGCTAAGCTTATATATAACCAAAGCTTAGCCACAAACAGATCTTGTGATAAGCATATGTTTACGCTTGAACACAACTTTCACCTCTTTAACTTCACTAAGTAACATCATTGGCTTGCTGATCTTGTTATCTTACCTTCTCACGATATGAAAAGTGCACTCGTTAATGTCTAATCGAAGACTTTAATGCGTAGTTGCTTTCATCATTTTTTGCACATTATGTTGGGGTGCACTAGACTAAATAAGGTTAAAAAAATGTAAATTAAATCCTGTTGTGTCAAAAGTGTTTTGGTGATAAGAGTAATGAAGAAAGCTGTTTTTACTTTGGCCATTGGTGACAACCCAATGTACAAAGCTGCACTGCATAGTTTTAAGCTTTACGCACAAAAGGTGGGTGCGGATTTAATTGTGTCGGATCAGTTGCACTATAGAGTAGATATTGTGAACCCCAAATATAATGCATCTTGTGCGTGGACCGAAAAGCTAAGAATTGGAGCGCTATTGAAAGAATATGATAGGGTACTGTATGTGGACTCAGATGTATTAATCACACCACATGCGAGAGATATATTTGAACTGTATCCTGACCTAAGCACTACTTATTGGTTTAATGAAGGGATAAAACAAGAGCGTAAAAATGACATCGACCTGATCCAGTCTGAACTAGGTCAAGTTGAGTGGCCGTTCATAGGTGAGCGACCAGTCTACTATAACGCAGGTATAATACTGACATCTAGACAGGCAGGGTTATTTAGCTTAGCCCAGTTGGAGGATCTTCAATTAATCTGTAATAAGATAACGCATTATGACCAAAGTTATTTTAATTATACTTTGCATAAACATCAGCTGAACCATGAGTCTTTTAACAAATCTTTCAACAGAATGGACATGTTCGGAAATGAGGGTTATCTAGAAGCTGACTTTATCCACTATGCTGGCAAAGGGTATGCAAAAACCAGTCGACGTCGAGATGTACAGTTTTTAAAGGATTTCTCAGCCATTTTCGACGGTATTGTTTCTGCTGATGAAATTAAAAGGCTCAAAGAAGACGCATGGCAGGCTTACCTGAAGGTAATTTATAAGAAGTATCCCTTACCTAATATTTTCATAAAACTCTTTACTGAACGCTTTGTGCCGCGTTAGACGCTGCTAATAGCAGGGAAGGGGTGTAAGAAAGTGCAGTAAGGCTTACTGCACTGAAACTTTACAGACTAAGAAGTCTTTTTCTGACGGCTAACTAGACAATAAGAACCGTCTTTTGTGCTGGTCATATAGCCAACAAAGTTTTCATCTCTTTTATGAGCAAAAACATGAGTCTCGTCGTTCAATTTACCTTTGAATAGCCACTTTTTGAATACTTCCTCACGCACCACAATGCATGGGTTTTTAACAGCAAAGCTTTCTTTATACGCTACTTCACAATGTCCAGCACTGTGAGACATAGAAAAAGTGATATGGCTTTGTCTGTCTTTATATTCAAGCACACCCGTTACCAACAAAGTTTCAAGTTCATTTTTGTTGGTTTGGTTTGATACCAATAAACGATGTTTCTTTGAACCAATAATATCACCTGCCATCGCTTTTAATTCGCTATGGCAATGCTTGACATTATATTTTTCAATAATCGTTTCAATCGAGTTTTTTGCAACCACCTGAGTACTTGCCATTAAAAGGCCAGCTATGAATAAAAGTGACTTCATAGCATAAGCTCTCTAATTTGAGCTGCAAGTTCATTAGGCGTTGTTGTATGGCTCATAGCGGTAATTAAATCGCCTTCTTTATTTATGATGTAGAATCTTGATGCATGGGCTACTGAGTATTCCATAAACGACTCTTCAAGGTTTTCGTCATCATAATAAACACCATATAATCCACCAACTTCTTTGGTTTGCGCAGCGCTGCCAGTCAAACCAGTAATACGCTCGTGAAAGTAGTCAGTATATTCCTTTAAATCTTCTACTGTATCACGCGCAGGGTCTACTGTAACAAGTAAGCCCTGCACCTGATCAAGCCCTTGCTTCTCTAAACGCATAAATGCGTTTGTCATTACAGCGAGAGAGTTAGGGCACACCTCTGCACAAGACAGGTAGCCGAAGTACATGACGACGACTTGGCCTTTATAATCAGAGAGCGAAACAGGTCCGGCATAGCTTTGCAGCGTAAAATCTCCACCCAATTCATCGAACGACTTTCTTGTTTCGTTAAAGTCTTTAGTGGTTGTTGATAGATAAAACCAAATGAGTCCAATAATACCAAGAAAAGATAAAATCCAATGTAAGTGAGCGGCTTTAAACTGCTTCATAACTCTACCTTGCTGTCACATATGCATTTTGGTCAATATGAGCAAAATCAACTGACATCAGAACACTCATAGAAGTAATGGCAACCAGCGATAAAATAAATACGCGTTTTGCCCAAGTATGATTGTCCATACGATGGAAGTCGAAGATTGTGCTCAATAGCCAGATCAAACCAATGATAAACGTGAATGAGGCGAAAATAGCGCCAACATAGTTTAACGTGAATAGAGAAAGTGCAAGTACAGTAAAGGCAACAATAAAGCCAATCATGTGTTTTCTAGCAACTTCAACACCACTGACGATTGGTAAAACCGGAATATTTGCGTCTTTGTAGTCTTTGAATCGGTAAATAGCAATGGCATAAGAATGCGGAATTTGCCAAATACAGAAGATTGCCAAGATCACAACGGCGCCAATATCAAATTGACCGTTAACAGCACAGTACCCCATAACAGGAGGACATGCGCCAGAAATACTGCCCACAAAAGTACCGTATATAGATTTTCTTTTATAATAAAGCGTGTAGAGGCCAACGTATACTACGAAGCCTAGCACACCGAAATAAAAGCTCATCATTGATGCATACAGTGCTAAAGAGGCGAAACCTATGCAACCCAAAAGGGTTGCATAAGCCAAAGCTTTGTTCACCGAAATCGACTCTAAGAGTGGCTTTCGGTACTTTGTGCGTGACATCAACTGGTCGATGTCACGGTCAATCACATTATTAAAAACGCAACCAGAGGCGATGATACAAACTGTACCCACTATCATTGCTGTAAATGTAACGAAATCAATATTACCTTTGGCTGCGAGCACGTAGCCCGCAACCGCAGTGATTAAGTTACCAAAGATAATGCCTGGTTTTGTAATTAACAGGTAACTTCTTAACATTTTAATGTCCCATGAGCATGTTGTGATTCAGGTGCTCCATAATCCAAATGGAGCCAATCACAACTATGGCCACTGTCAACACAATAAACGCGGCTGAAGTAGTGTTCCATATTTGCTCAGAAGATGAGTTCATGTGTAAGAAAAATACAAGTTGTACAAATAGCTGTGCAATAGCTGTAACTAGGATGATCCCAAGCGTGATAGCTGGAGATGCCATATCGTACATTACAACTAAAAACGGAATAGCAGTTAGTACTAGAGATAGAAGTAAACCTATCGTGTACTCTTTAACGCTACCGTGAGATGCACCGCCAGTGCCATGTTCATTATTAGTGTGGCCCATTACATCACTCCTACTAAGTACACAACGCTAAATACACAGATCCAGATGATGTCTAGGAAGTGCCAGAATAAGCTTAGGCAAGAAAGTCTTACCAAGTTATCTTCACTAAATCCGTCACGCTTGAAGTGAACGAATAGAACAAGCATCCAGATGATACCACCGAATACGTGCAAACCGTGTGTTGCTACTAGTGCATAGAATGCAGACCAATAACCACTTGTTTGCGGCGTAGCACCAAGTGTACTGAAGTGCCAGAACTCATACATTTCTAAGCCAAGGAAACCAAGGCCTAGAAGTAATGTGATGACCAACCAAGTGATCATGCCTTTCATCTTGCGCTGGTTGGCTTGAAGCATTGCCATACCAAACGTAAAACTACTGAATAGTAGGAACGCAGTACCAACTGCAACTAGATTAAGGTCAAATAACTCTTTTGGTGTAGGGCCGCCTGCGAAGCCGCCACTTAGTACTGCATATGTTGCAAACAAAGTTGCGAACAAAATACAGTCACTCATGATATATATCCAGAATCCGAATATAGTATCACCACCGGTATCATGATGCTCATGATCATCGTGATGATCGTGAGCGTCGTTTGCGATTACGTGATCGTTTGACATGATTTAAAACTTTCCTCTACTTGCCTTTATTAGCTGCGTGTTCTGCAACAGCTGCCAAGTGCTTTGACTCGATTTCTTCAACTTGATCTACTGGTACGTAGTAGTCTTTGTTGCGATCAAATGAGTACGCAATCCAAGAAGCTACGATACCGATGAAGCTAGCAATAACCATCCACCAGATGTGCCATACGAAACCGAAACCTAAAGATAGTGAGAATGCACTGATCACAAAGCCAGCCCATGTATTTGAAGGCATGTGGATTTTTGAGTACTTCTCAGGCTTTTGGTAAGCAATGCCATGCTCTTTCTTGTAATGATGCTCATCACGGTCATGGATTTTAGGCAGCTTAGCAAAGTTGTAGAATGGAGGAGGTGACGAAGTAGCCCACTCAAGAGTACGACCATCCCACGGATCACCAGTTACGTCCATATTTTGCTTACGGTCTCTGAAGCTCACGTAGCCCATGTAGAACTGAACAGCGATACCAGCAGCAACGATGAATGCACCAACCATTGCAACGATCAGTAGTGGCGTCCACTCTGGGTTGTCATAGTAGTTAAGACGACGAGTCATACCGTTGAAACCAAGGATGTATAGCGGCATGAATGCAACGAAGAAACCGATTGTCCATAGTGCACAAGAAAGCTTGTTAAGTTTCTCGTTCAGCATCCAACCAGTTGCTTTTGGCCACCAGTAAGTAAGACCTGCGAAGTAACCAAATACTGCACCACCAATGATTACATTGTGGAAGTGTGCAATTAGGAACAAGCTGTTGTGTAGTACGAAGTCAGCAGCAGGTACTGCTAGCATTACACCTGTCATACCACCAATTGTGAATGTGAATAGGAAACTACACGTCCACCACATAGAAGCTGTGAATTCAACACGGCCCTTGTACATAGTGAATAGCCAGTTGAAGATCTTAACCCCGGTAGGGACCGCTATGATCATGGTGGCGATACCGAAGAAAGCATTTACACTTGAACCTGCACCCATGGTGAAGAAGTGGTGTAGCCATACAACCATTGCTAGAACCATAATAACGGCTGTTGCCCATACAAGTGATGTATAACCGAATAGACGCTTACGTGAGAATGTAGCCGCAATTTCAGAGAAAACACCAAATGCAGGTAAGATCAGAATGTAAACTTCTGGGTGACCCCATGCCCAAATGAGGTTTACATACATCATTTGGTTACCACCAAGGTCATTAGTGAAGAAGTTTGTACCTAGGTATCTATCTAGCGTTAGAAGCGTGATAGTTACAGTAAGGATAGGGAACGATAGAATGATTAGTACGTTTGCACATAGAGAAGTCCACGTGAATACAGGCATTTGCATAAGCTTCATGCCAGGCGCACGCATTCTGATGATAGTAACGAAGAAGTTAACACCCGTTAGTAGAGTACCAATACCTGAGATCTGTAGTGCCCAGAGCCAATAATCGACCCCGACCCAGGGACTGTATTCAATACCTGATAACGGCGGATATGCTAACCAACCAGTCGCAGCAAACTCACCAACGAATAGTGAAATGTTAACTAGTAATGCACCAACCACGAACAACCAGAAGCTCAAAGAGTTCAGGAATGGGAATGCAACGTCACGCGCACCGATTTGTAGAGGTACAACAATGTTCATCAAGCCAACAACTAAAGGCATGGCTACGAAGAAAATCATGATTACACCGTGAGCAGTAAAGATCTGGTCATAGTGTTCTGGAGGTAGATAACCCGCCCCAACGCTGTCAGCGGTTGCTAACGCTTGGTGAGTACGCATCATAATTGCGTCCGCGAAACCACGGACCAGCATCACAATCGCTGCGATGATGTACATAATACCTATTTTTTTGTGATCCACTGAAGTGAACCATTCTTCCCAAAGGTATTTCCACTTACCCATTTTGGTAATAAGTGCGAATAGGAAGATACCGCCAAGTATTGCACAGATCATTACTGGCAAAATAACAGGGTCATGAACAGGAATAGAATCCCAGGTCAGTTTACCCGTGAGCGGATCCGGATCTGTGATTATGGTAGCTTTACTTGCCATTTTGAACCCCAGTGTATTTCTCTATGGTTTTCTTAAAGTGCAGAGGGTCGACATCCGAGTAGTAAACTACAGGGTGGTCTTTTGATTTCTCGCTAAGCGCTTTGTAAGTAGGTTCGTCTAGCACATACTCTGATGCTTTTACTTTGTTAACCCAAGCATCGAAGCCAGCTTGATCTACAGAGTGTGTTTTGAACTTCATGCCTGAGAAACCAAAACCACTGTAGTTGGCAGACATACCGCGGAAGGTACCTTCTTTAGATGCCATCAGGTTAAGTCTATTTTCCATACCAGCCATCGCATAAATCTGGCTACCCAAACGCGGAATGAAGAATGAGTTCATCACTGTGTCTGAAGTGATTAGAAACTCTACCGGCGTATTTACTGGGATTGAGATTTCGTTGACGGTTGCAATTTGCTGCTCTGGATAGATGAATAGCCATTTCCAGTCCATTGCCACTACTTGAATAGTCAATGTGTCTTTGTCTTTACCTAGCGGCTTACGCGGGTCTAGAGTGTGAGACGTGACATATGTGAAATATGCAAGTGCTGCGATGATCATACAAGGCACAATCCAAACAACAAGTTCGATTTTTGTTGAGTGTTCCCACGACGGCTTGTACTCAGCTTTTTTATTGCTAGTACGATACTTGTACGGGAAGTAAATAGACATAAATAATACAGGGATTATTACAATAAGTAATAAAGCCACAGAAATTATAATCAGGTCTTTCGCCTGCTCACCAATTGGACCCGCAGGGTCAAAAAGCGCTAGCTCACAACCTGTTAGAAGAAACGCCATCGTAAAAACCATTACGAATGACAAGGACTTTTTCAGCATATTCAACCTACTTGATATCGCGGGTAATTACCCCATTACCTGCCTGAATAAATTAACGAGATTAATGCAATTGAGAACTGTTTCCATTCACACCCCTCTCGGAGGGGAATGTTATAGGGAATGCAGCTAAAATTCAAGATTGACTTGACCTACATCAATACGTTCTAAATTCAAATTTAGATGTTTTTTGAGCGATTTATGTCTAGACTTCGTATTGACACCGTCAAAAAAAATTCTGGAGCGTGCGATATGAAAAGACTATTTTATTCCACAGATAGCTTGGATGATGCAGAAATGATTTCGGACGAAGTACATCAACTAGGTATTGATGATCACCATTTTTACGTACTATCTCGGGATGAAAGCGGCATTAAGACGCATCATTTACACGGCTCAACTCAGATAGAGAAAACACAAATATTGTCAGCAAGAAAGAGAGCTTTTTTACTCGCAGGCGCAACTGCATTAGCATTACTGACATTCATGTATTTTTTTACTGATTTAACAAATAAATTTTTAATACAAGCTCTAGCAGCAAGTATTATTGGTGGTTTTGTTGTCATGTTCATCGTAAAACTAGCAGGAAAGTCATTTGATGAGTATTTCCAACTACTTGTCAACGAGCACCTCGATGCTGGTGATGTGATTATTATCATCGATGTTGAACGCTCTCAAACACACAAAGTTGAAACCCAGCTAGAGGGGCATCCTAAGGCGCAGTTTTTGGCCGATAGTTCAAATTTGGCGTCGCCAATACCAGACTGATCAAACAAATTTAAAATAGTGGTGATAAACTTTGGAGAATGAAAAAAGTTATCACCACTCGTAGCATCAACTTTTGATTGCAACTTATGCTGCAGAGCTCACTTCCTTGTTTGCTTTCTCGTCCTTGACTGCCTTTAATTTGGGCAGCGGGTTCCTCGAACCAACAGCTTCTTCAATAGAATTAAAGCCATCGGCCTTCAACAATTTGACAAGTCCACGATTGATCTCGCTAATATTTTGCGGTCCGTCAAATATGAGTGTTGAAATCATGTGCAAGATGCTTGCGCCAGAAGTAATTTTTTCATAGGCGTCTTTGGCTGTGAATACACCACCTACACCAATAATTGTGAGTTTACCGCGAGTTCTTCTATAAACGTGTCTGATCACGTTGGTAGAAATACGCTGAAGCGGTAGTCCACTCATGGCACCTTTGTGGAAGGGGAGTTCTTCTTTGACATATTCTTGATTGAACTTGGGCTTAGCGAGGTTGGTTAACACAACGCCATCCATTTTATGCTCAACGCAAGCATCAACAATGATGTTAATCTCTTCCAAAGTCATGTCTGCAGCGAGTTTGACATAGATAGGGCGGCCATCAACTCTGTGCTTGTTTACAGCGACAAGCAAAGCGTCTAGATTGCCTTTATCAACAAATGGTTCACCATCTTGCGTATTTGGACAGCTTATGTTGATAGTATAGTAATCGCCTATGTCTTTGAATAGCTCCATTGTTTTGGTGTAGTCGTCGATAGAGTCTTGCAGATCAAACTCCGGCGTTATATTCGATTTAGCAGCGTTTATCCCTACTTTTAGTTTACCAAAATTCACACCTTTTAATCGTGATGAAATTTTCTCAGCACCTTGGTTATTCAGACCATACCAAACGAGAATTGATTTTGATTTGACCATTCTAAATAAACGCTTACCAGGATTTCCTGGGCACACTTCACCAGTAAATGACCCAAGTTCAGCCAAGCCAAATCCAATCGATGGGTAAATCTTGGTTAATTCGCCATCTTTGTCAAAGCCTGCGGATAAACCTAACGGGTTTCTATATTTAATACCGTCAACCTCAATCTTCAGGCTGCGATGGCCGTAGTTGAAGAAAAAAGAAGTGAGCCAGCGGGTTAGAAAGTTTGAGCCCAGTATCACTCCGACACGTTTAAACATGTAATGAGCATCTTCTGGGTCCATCAGGAATATCAGCGGACGAACCGCTCTGTATAGTAGCTTTAAGACAAAGTTACGAATGCCGATGATAAGGCGCATTTTCAACCTCCAAATTTGTCATCGATTGTTGTTGTTGGGTGCTCTTTTACGAGCACATAAGGTAACTCATGTTTTTAGCTTATGATCATTAAATAATAATAGCAATAAGAATTGTTATCATTTACAGTTGCTGTATTCAAATTGGAGGTGCTGATGAAAAAGTGGATGCTGAAGCTATTGGGTACAGATGTAACGAAGCCGATTGTACGAAGTGTAGTCGAGCCTATTTGGCAAAGTACAGGCGAGGTTTTTTATTTATTAAATACTTTGCAATTACGCTATAAATCTCGATACGGGATGGTCAGTGTTGATGCGTTTGATATCAATTCATTTATTAAAAATGCATCCGATCCATTGGACGATCTTGTAAACGAGTTTGGCGAAGAATTTTCTTTTTCTGTTTGCGCAGTTGGATGGGAGAGGCTTGGTAATCAAACTCGGGTCAAGGCCATTGATAACGCCGCAGTGTTTAGATTTGACAAATCATTAGACTCACCTACGCAAGTGCTCTTTCAGCATCAGTTTTGTGCATCTGATGAGGTCAATAAAAACGAAGTTAATCTTGCTTTAACTCGGGGAGTATTTAAATATTATAATGTCCAAATTGACGAGTTTATTAATCAATTAAAAGAAGCAAATAAAAGAATTAATCATAACAGAGCAAAGTGTCATGGTATAACGGGAGAAAACTTTAATAAAGATGTCTTTGACAGGGTGTCTATGGCTTAAATAAGCATTGAGTTGGAGTGGATTAATTAAAAAACCACTCCACCTATGCGCTACTGGTCGTCGTAAGTTGCGATTTCTTGCTCTATGACTACGAGTTCAACACCTGCCATCTCAAACATATCTCTGGTTTCTTGTGCGGCATGATAACGTTTTTTTGCAACGACTTTGGAAATGCCACAGCTGATGATGAGCATTGCGCAAACTCGGCATGGCTCCATCGTGCAGTACAAGGTGGCACCGTCTAATGGAACGCCATAGCGAGCAGCTTGGCAGATCGCATTTTGCTCAGCGTGAATGGTTCGCACGCAGTGTTGTCTTGTGGTGCCATCGCTATCGGTAACTTGCTTCATCAGGTGACCGACATCATCACAGTGTGGCAAACCAGAGGGCGAACCCACATAACCTGTTGATATTATTCTTTTATCTTTAACTATAATACAGCCTGATTTACCTCTGTCACAGGTGGCTCTTTGTCCAACACTGTCAACTAAATCAATGAAGTATTCATCCCAATCTGGTCTCATTGCTTGTGCCTTCAATACTACTTACATGTCAATAGTATACTCAGTATCTAGCGTAATTCGAAGCTTATCTTATCAATGGGTTATATCTTTAAAACGGATCAAATGTGTCTGACTAATATAAAATTAATATGATTAATGTATCTATTTGTTTTGTTTTTTAGTATAAATTGTTTTTTCTTTTTTATACTTTGAGTGTTGTGTGAAAAATAAATATTTATTGTTTTCTGCTTATTCCAGCTTTTTGGCGGCTTTTTTACATCTTGGGTGTATTATATTCGGTGCACCTTGGTATCGATTTTTCGGGGCTGGGGAGCGAATGGCTGCGATGGCTGAGGCGGGAAAACTTGAACCCACGTTGACCACTTTAGTGATTGTCTTTGCTTTAAGCACATGGGGAGTATTTGCGTTATCAGGTGCTGGCGTGATACGTCGATTACCTTTCTTAAAAACAGTTATCTTTTTGGTTGCGTTGGTGTTTATTGGCCGTGGGATTGCATTTCCGTTGATTATGCCTTTATTTCCTGAAAACTCACTCACATTTTGGATAGTGAGCTCTTTGATATGTTTGACTATCGGCCTGAGCTACGCGCTAGGTGGATGGCAACTGCATAAGCAGCAAGTCGACTTATAAAATGCGCTTTGTCAATATAAATAAATCGATATTCATGGATTTTATATTACGTATGTTCTGACTGCATCCACAATTACCTCCTATATTTCAATTTGGCACTAAACTTGATGCTCTAGCGAATAAGCAGATTTGACTAGCTGAAATTCTACTTATTCGCTTATCAGTAGGTGAATCTGAGCTCATCAACAAGATGTATCTAACTAAAATTGTGCAAAATGCACCAATAGGGGGCAATAATGAACTTCTATGAAGTTAATTTCGATGGACTTGTCGGGCCATCACATAATTACGCAGGCCTGTCATATGGAAATGTCGCTTCAAAAGCAAATGCGAAAAAATTCTCTAATCCTAAACAGGCAGCGCTACAAGGATTAGACAAGATGTACGCTTTAGCACAGCTGGGCTTATATCAAGGCGTGTTAGCACCAAATGCGCGTCCAGATTTAAAAACGTTGCGCGCACTGGGCTTTGGTGGTAGCGATTGCGATGTTATTGCTAAAGCGGCCAAGCTAGAACCTCAACTACTCAAAGCATGTTATTCAGCATCGTCAATGTGGACAGCAAATGCAGCTACGGTGTCGCCAAGTTGTGATACGCAAGACAGCAAGGTGCATTTCACGCCTGCTAATTTAAACAATAAATTACATCGTGCAATAGAAGCTGAGACAACGTCTCGTATTTTAAAGCAAGTCTTTAGTGATAATGATTATTTTGCGCATCATGAACCGTTACCACAGCATCCCCTTTTTGGTGATGAAGGAGCAGCAAATCATACTCGTTTGGCTGACTCGTATAATCACTCTGGTTTAGCTTTGTTTGTCTACGGACAGGACAATCAAAGTGACATCAGGCCGTCTAAATTTCCTGCTAGACAGACACGTCAAGCAAGTGAAGCGGTTGCACGCAGCCATATGCTTAAAACTGAAAACTGCCTTTTTATACAGCAAAACCCTGATGTGATAGACGCCGGCGTTTTTCATAATGATGTGATAGCTATTGGTAATGAGAATGTATTTTTATTCCACGAACAGGCATTTTATGATCAGCAAACCTCAGTCAAGAAAATCCGTGAGGCCTATAAAGGTAGTCGACCTTTGCACTTAATTGAGGTCTCAAATACGGATGTGAGTGTTGAACAAGCGGTACAGAGTTACATTTTTAACAGTCAACTAGTTAGCTTGCCTAATGGCGGAATGGCATTGATAGCGCCGAGTGAATGTCAAAAAATTAATGAAGTTGAAACCTATTTAAGCGCACTTAAGCAGGCCAGTAATCCTGTCAACGATGTTATCTATATGGATGTGAAGCAAAGCATGCAAAATGGGGGCGGGCCTGCTTGTTTACGTTTGCGTGTAGTCTTATCGGAGCTTGAACTTAAAGCCACAAATCAATCTTGTTTGTTGGATGAACAGCTTTATAGCACATTATCAATTTGGATAAATAAACATTATCGTGACCAGTTAAGTGAATATGATTTGGCCGATCCGCAGCTATTGGAAGA
The DNA here is from genome assembly GCF_021654285.1 of Pseudoalteromonas luteoviolacea. Classification (GTDB taxonomy): domain Bacteria; phylum Pseudomonadota; class Gammaproteobacteria; order Enterobacterales; family Alteromonadaceae; genus Pseudoalteromonas; species Pseudoalteromonas luteoviolacea_J. Next base: position 39,769 of record NZ_JAKFZS010000015.1, read on the forward strand.
AAATTATGCGGCTTTAGATGAGCTGACACAGATCCTAAAACTCGGGTCTGTATATGATTTTCAAAGAGAGTAAGTACTCAAGTTAGGCTATTCGCAAGGGTAGCCTGAGCAAACATCGCTATAGCTTGTTTTACTCATTAATTTTTACCCCTTTTAAACTCAAAAGGTTATAGGTTCCTATAAAACATGAATACCTAGTATCGGACTTTAATTGCGATATTGTTTTATTGACCATTTTATCTTTTTCTTCGAAATTAATGCGTGTCTGAATGGTGCACTTGACTCTGTGCACTACGTTAATCTTTGCTAAAAGTCGTGCTTGTCTATATTCCTCGAAAATGTACCCGAAATCTAAAGTGAATTTTTAACGTCCTTGATTATACTTTGCTTATCTCTATCTAGGCATGTTTTATGTGTTCTAGTCGTTAGCGGGTCGACGGTTAGATAAAGAGGTCTTGCTTGGAGTAGGTAGTGATGAACATACGATAACCAATGATAGGTGATTAGCTATGTCACTAGTACTTCGATGCGCACAGTACGTTTTTATAACCCTTGCTAGCCTGAGTAGTTCAATATGTCTGGCACTGGATAATTCATCTCAGTCTGATGAAAGCTTGAAAAAAATTCTTAGCGATATTAACGCTAACTTAGTTCAAAAAGACTATCAATCAGCATATCAAAAAGCGGAAGCTGCAATTGACGAGTGGGCTGGAGAGCCTAGTTTTGACTTTTTGTATGCTCAAGCGGCCTTGGAACAAGGCAAGTATGATGAAGCTATATTTGCACTAGAGCGAGTGCTGGTTAGCTGGCCAGATCACATTCCTAGCCATTACTTGCTGGGTTTAACCTATGCGAAACAGAAAAACTATGCTCAGGCCAGCAGCGTTTTTTCAGATTTGTTAAATGCGCAATTAAGTTCGACAATGCGTGAAAGGGTGAGTCAAGCATTAGAAGCAATAGACCGAAATACACAAAAGCTGGAGCAGTCATTTAATCATGCAGTCTCGCTTGCCTTGGGCCATGACTCAAATGTGAATAGCGGGGCGCTGGATGACAGAATTGTTATTGGCGGGTTGCCTCTCATACTAGGCCAGAGCAGCTTGAAAACATCAGACAACTTTATGCGGTTTAAATATCGTTTTAGAGGTAGCTGGCAGCAAACACAATATCAAGGCTGGAAACTAGACGTTAATTTCTCAGATCAGCGCCATAAAGATGCCGAACAGTATGATCGATACCAAGGCAACATTCGCTTTGGCTATGAGCATAAAAAAGAAAGTTTAACATATTCAACAGGTGGTCAGTTTGGTGTTTTAACGCTCGACGATAATACCTACCAACAAGATATCGGTTTGTACGGCTCAGTGCAGTACAGCATAACCCCTCAGTTTTTCACTACTTTAAGTGGTTTTGTTTTTTCGCAAAATAATGTTCAAGACCGCAACCTTGATAGTCGAATTTATACTGTTCAAGGTTCCGCTGGGTATTTGTCGGCGTTATGGTTGTTGAGGGCAGATATCGGATATACCTGGCAACCCGCAAGGTATGAAGAAGGTGAGCATTACGGCCGAGATTATAATTTTATTTCCGGATCGGTAAGCCATAAAACCGGAGAAAAAGGGTTGTTGAGCTTTAAAGCACAATACAGAGATATTGAGCATCGTGCAGATCATCCACTTTTTTTGTCGACAAGAAATGAAGAGCTAGTGATTCTGAATTTGAATTGGCGATACAGATGGAGTCAAGCGTTGAGTATTGATATGTCAGCTTCGTATTACGACAAGCATAGCTCAATTACCTTATATAGCTACGATAGAACAGAATGGTTCACGGGAGTCCGTTATGAATTCTAACTTTAAGTTGACTGTAAACTTTACATCAATATCAAGTGCGATGGCTCTCGCGGTAGTATTGCCATTTTTTGTCCATGCAGAACAAGCAGGGAAAACCATTATGTCTCGTGGTGATGTGGTTGCGACAGACAGCAGCAATGCGTCGCAACGAGATCTCAAAAGACGTAGCCCAATTTATAATGTCGATGTTGTAAATACTGGTGAATTAAGCCAGGCCCAGCTCAGAATGCAAGACGGCGCACTCATCGCGCTCAAAGCTCAAACTCAATTGAAGATTGAAGAGTACTCGCTGGGCAGTGCTGAAGGTGGCTCAGTAGTGATGGAGCTTATCTCTGGCGGACTTCGAACGATAACAGGTGAAATTAAGGGTGATAAAAGTAATTATAAACTAAAAACACCTGTTGGCAGTATTGGGATCCGTGGCACGCACTATGAAGTCGAATGGAAAAATAATGCGTTATTTCTGGCGGTGTGGGACGGTACGATTGAGTTAGATATGAGTGGTTCAGCAGGTGCTGAAGGGCCTGTATTACTGGGTAAAGGCGGAGATTTTTCTTTTGCGAAGGTGAGTGAGAATGGCGCCGTTACATCACTACTTAAGCCCCCTTCTGAACTCTCTTCATTGTCTTCGTCAGTAAGTGAATCTGCGCAGTCAAACGACTCTGAAGAACAAGGTACTACGGTTGCGAGTGCTGAATTAGACCCGGCTGAACAGCCAACCCCCATATTAGAGGGGAGCTTTTCTCAAGTAGCCAATGATGTATCACAAAATGAGTTCATCAATGAACAAGAGCTAGATAGCTTGGGAACCGCAGATATTGGTGAATTGATTTCCGAGCGAACTGGAAGCACAGATTATACGGTACTTGAAAGCATAGATGCCAGCTCAAGTCTAGGCGCTGTAAGTGCTATAAATATGCAAATGACAGTTGATTTTGATCGAGGAACAGTTGAGCAAGGGGCTTTATCCTTTCAGGATTCTGGTGGTGAATGGTTTGCGGCATTTAATGGCTTGATAACCACTGAAGGTATGGATCTTGGTGTTAATTTTGCGTCTCATGGAAATAACTTGGCTAATGGGACGATTCAAAGTCGATTTATTGATGGACTTGATAAGTTGGGTGGTACCTTTAATTTAAGAGAAGTAGATAACCCGAGTGTGACTGCTCGTGGTGATTTTTTATTAGGCCAGCCTTAGGAGAAATATGATGAACCTAAGTGCATTAATACGAATTTTAGTTGCGATTATAATCGCAACGCTTATGGCGGGCTGTGGTGGTGGAGATGATAGTAAACCACTTCAGCAAAATAATAACGCTTCTGAGGCGGCTGAACAGCCAACACCTTCAAATTCTCTCACTTTTTCAAGTTCGCCTGTCGTGGTGGACTTTTCTTATCAACCCAAATTTAGATATGCTCGATTAGGCGAAACTCAGGTAGTTGACGAGCGGATGATAAATGGAACAGGTGATCTGATCCACCCTCAAGGTGTGTCAATTGAGCGTGGTAATATCACAGTTGCTGTGGATAATATTGAAGACCCTGATGGTATTGGTCGAGTGCTTTTGGGGTTTGATAATGCAGAGCAAGCTATTGAGTTGTGTAGCGCAAATTGTGGCTCGCCTTTTAATTTTACTCAAACCGGTGTCAATCCATTTGATTTTGGCCAGCAAAGTGGCACTGTTAATCTTCAAGTGTGGGTAGAAGATCTTAATGGCAACCTCAGTGTAGTAGCGATTAAGCAAGTGAACTGGCAGCCGCAAAGTATCGTCGTTGAGCCTGCACAAAGGCTAGATGACGGTACCGTAGAGATTAATTGGCAGCCACTTGATAGCGCACTGAGATATAACATTTATTTATCAGAAGAGCCGATAAGTAGCCGCGCTGCGATAAATTCGCTTCCGGCTAGCAATCGACTTATTGCTTTAACAGGGACCTCTCAGTCATTTTCTGATTTAGAGCCCACAAAGCACTATTATGTCATGGTGACAGGTATAGATGGTAGCGGTGAAAGTGCTTTTAGTGAATCAATCCTGTTGCCTGCTACTGAGAACACGCCACCAATTGCAAGAGATGACAGTTTCTCTGGGCTTCAATTTGAATCAATTTCCGGCAATGTTTTGAGCAATGATGATGATTTAGGCTTTGGCCCTATTGAAGTGCTAAATGAGCTTATTGCAGTGCCATCAAATGGTACTGTCGATATTTCTGCAAACGGGAGCTTTACTTACACGCCGAGTGATAGCTTCTTTGGGAATGACAGCTTTATTTATCAAATTCAAAATTCACAAGGTGCAACGGCTCAGGCTATTGTTACGCTCGAAATAGAAGCGGTAAGAGTTTCTATCCTTACGCTTAATAATAGTTATGTGGCTGAAAAAAACACTGAGTTGGCTGTCTCTGGGCGCGGCGTACTTGTGAATGACGTGCATTTATTGGATCAAGCACTGCAAATTGACACCCAGCCAGAGCGTAATGTAGAAAATGGTGCTTTGACACTCAACTCTGATGGTAGCTTTACTTATGTACCAAATAGTGAGTTCATAGGAGAAGATTCATTCATATACCGTGTACGCAGCAACGACGGTGAGGTGCAGTTAGCAGAAGTCTTTATTTCTGTTCAAGATAGCGTTACTAGCACAACGCCCGTCGCAGTGAATGATATGTTTGAGACCAGCGAAGACTTTATTTTGTCGGTTAGTTCACCAGGTGTGTTAGAGAATGACACGGATCAAGCGCTGGAGAGTGTTTCTATTGGAATTGAGACCACCACAATGAGTGGCACTTTGGAATTGACTGAACAAGGCGGCTTTAGATACATCCCTAGTGCAGACTTTGCAGGTCAAGATTTCTTTATATACACCATAACAAATGAAGCAGGTTTGAGTGCAAGTGCTTTCGGTGTAATTAACGTTTTGAGCGTGAATGATCCTCCCATGGCCGTTGATGACTCTATCGAAGTTGCACAGGGTCAACCATCAGCAATAAATGTAATAGGCAATGATAGTGATAAAGATGGTGAGCTGGTTTTATCTACATTAGAAATTGTGATGCAGCCAATGCATGGAATTCTCTCTTTCGATTTAAGCACAGGGCAATTTATATATCAGAGTGATGCTAATTACCGAGGTTCTGATTATTTTGTTTATACAATAGAGGATAATGAAGGCGCTAAATCAAATGAGGCATTTGTACAGATTTTTGTTACTGGAGAAAACACAGCACCAGTGGCGGTGAATGATATTGCCAGCACTTCTCAAGGAATACCTGTAGATATTGATGTATTGGCTAATGACTCTGATGCTGATGGCTCTTTAGTGTTTAGTTCTATTGAAATCACAACAAACCCAGAAAATGGGCAAGTCAGCCTTAATTCAAGCGACGGTATTTTAGTCTACACGCCGAGTTCAGGGTTCTCGGGTACAGATTCATTCCAATATCGTGTACAAGACAACGAAAACCAGTTTTCTAACATTGCATCTGTTACTGTGACAGTACAAGCTGTTAACCTGGCTCCTGTCGCAAACGCAGACAGTGCACAGGTGGAAATCGGTGCATCGGTTGTTGTGGCGGTGCTGGAAAATGATACTGATGTAGATGGTACGATTAATGGTAGTACTGTTGAGATAGTTGCAAATCCAAGTAAAGGCACTGTTAATGTTGAGTCTACCGGAGAGATTTTGTATGTGCATACTGGGACTGCGGTTGGCACGGATAGCTTCTCATACCGAGTCAGAGATGATGATGGTGCACTCTCTAATATCGCACTTGTTTCTATTAATATTGTTGAGCCAAGTACTGCGCCAATAGCTAATGCCGATATTACATCTCTTGATAAAAATACATCAGTAATGATAGACGTGCTTAGCAATGATGACGCCAAAGGACAGACACTAAATTTATCAAGTATTGAGATAATTAGCGCTGTGGCACATGGCTCAACTTTTATTGATACATCTACAGGCTATATAAGTTACATTCCAGTGAGCAACTTTGTTGGCACTGATAGCTTTACGTACCAAGTCATGAATAACTTAGGTGAGACATCAAATGTGGCAACTGTAACCATCACTGTCTTACCAAAAAATTACCCACCGACGGTATCTGCCAACTCAGCAAATATTGATACCAATGTGTCTAATGGTGATCTGGTATTGCAGGTAAGCGCATCAGATCCGGATGGTGATACTATCAGCTATACACTGAGTGGCACAAATGCAAGTTTATTCTCAATATCAAGTAATGGCCAAGTGACAATTGCTAATGCGGATCAAATCAGTACCAATGGTGAAGCGGCTTATGCGCTTACTGTTGAAGTATGTGACGACATCTCTCCTGCTTTGTGTTCATCGGCACAAATAACGATAAATGTGAGTGTTGCGCAAACAACGTATGTTGCAAATAAACTCACTACGTTTGGCTCAGATGGTGAAAAGGTTGTTAGACTTCGAGCGTCAATGGAGTCACACGAAGCTGGCCAATCTTTATTGCTCAGTGATGGTACATTACTGGTTGTTGGTGGAGTAGGCTATTGGAATGAAACCTTAGTCAGAAATATCCACCGGGCATCGATAACCAAAGTGCTGTCTGATGGGTACCCTGATACAAGTTTTGCAAGTCAGGGCGTATTTACCAGTTACTTTGGGATTGAAGTCGCTGATCAGCCACAAAATGTTGTTGCGAAGGCCGTTGCTGTAGACAGCAGTAATCGAATTTACGTTGCAGGCTATGCTGATTTTGGTGCAACAGAAGCCCAAGAATTATTATTATTCAGGCTGACAGCTTCGGGTGTTCACGATACATCTTACGGTGCAGGCTCTGGCTATACTAAATTGCCCCTTACAACCGGTGGACGAGTGACACCGATATCTATTTCTGTAGATGATGCTCAGGTTGTTACTGTACTAAGTAATGTTGCTGTTGGTGAAAATACCAGCATCAAGCTCACTCGAGTTGATGCCACAGGGAACATAACAGCGTCACTGGATATCGCACCTAGTTCTTCTCAATACGCCGATGGCATTGTCGATCTGGGCAATACCTTGTTGGTCTATGGTGAAGTTATGTCAGAGGCGGGAAATAAAGACCTGTTATTTGTAAGAGTTATAGAAGAAACCTTAGCGATTGATTCAAGCTTCCAGTCAGCCGGATTCTTACAAATTGATATTTATAGTGCTGCTTTTGACAATCAAGTACACGATGTTATTCAGTTGAGTGACGGGAAATTGTTACTGACAGGGGATTCTTACCTAGCTGGAGGCAGTGATAAATCTGTATTTGTGATGCGATTGAACAGTGATGGCTCAATGGATACCTCATTTAATGCTACTGGTTATATTTTATATGAACTAAATCAGTTACCTGCATCCGGTATTGATGGCCAAGACTTTTCGATGTGGAATGCTTTTGGTTTTGGTTTATATGCGGATGGAACACACTATTATGTAGGGATTGGCCGAGGGCAATATAGTAGCTCTTCTAACGCTGTACAGCTATTCAGAACAGACTTAAACGGCGTCATAGATATGAGTTGGTTACCCGAATCTGGCGGGCCCACAGCCTATAGACAATTTCTGTTGGCCCCTGTGGATTGGCATCGTACTAGTCAAGGACTCTTTGTCTATGGTTATCAGTATCGCTCTGTAGGAAATAACTTTTTCTATTCTCAATGGATGGGAGAGTTTACGCTCAGTGCGGCCTTAAACAGCAGCTTTGGTTCAGCCGGTGAAGTAAATCTAGACACAGGAGACGCAAATGAATCCTTTACTGAAGGGTTAAGCGTTCAGTCTTCATCGAGTCAATTGCTTCTTACTGGTAATTCTGCGACTTGGCAAAACAGCGAAGTACCTTATGTATATAAATTGGATGATACAGGTAATGGAGTCTCGAGCTTTGGAAACCTCGGGAAATTACAGTTGGCGATGAGTTCTTCTGTTACAGTGACTACAGCGGTTGAAGCCGCAGCAGGCAATATCTTACTTGCAGGCAATCAGGCGGCTGATCAAGCAGTTATTGTTAACGTCAAAAATAATGGCCAACAAGATTTTGATTTTATACCGGGTACTAGTGCAACCGCTATTGGTATTTCTGCCTCTACTTATGGAGGGACGGGCAGTACAATTAACGTGACTAAGTTATACACACTGCCGACCACTGACTTTATCGCGTTTGCGAAGATCAACGACGGGTGCATTGACCAAAGCCATGCATTTTTCTATTCAAGTGTGGGTTTGATGCTAGGGCACTTCCAATACCCTGTGCCGAGTGAAGTTTCCTGTGGTACCACAGCCAGAGGCATTGACTTTATTCACCCGGTCTCAGCGACTGAGTTAATAGGTATTGGCACCGATGAGCAAGTCTTTAGCGAGCCGCGCGTCATTTTAGCTAAATCAAATCTAACAGGTGACCTTGATTCATCGTTTGGTACTGCAGGTGTAGCTGCTTTAGACATTGGTTTGGTATCAGGTGAGTCTATGGACTTAAAAGGGTCATTTGTTGATTCGCAAGGCAAATTTGTCATATTCGGCACTGGCGGAAGTAAGAACTTTGTTATTAGGGTGAATATTGACGGCTCTATTGACAGTACATTTGGTTCCGGTGGTGTATTGATGTTTGAGCAGCTTGGCACAACCGCCGTTCTTGTTAAGCAAGGCTGGGTTCAAAGCACTGGTGAGCTGGTGTTATTCTTACAAGAATCAAGCGGTCAAGGTATTTACATTGCTCGGGTTAAATTGGCTGATGATGCAGGTACTTTAGATACAGCGTTTAACTCTGTCGGTTATCAAAACTTCTCGGTGTCCATGACAGGGCAGCTTTCCTCTGCTATTAGTTTGAATAATGGCGATAGTTTTGTACTGGTTTTACAACAGGATGAGCCAAAGATCATTGTGTTGCAAGCAGGTATTATTGAAATAGCTGACTAGCGAGGTTGATATAGAATGCAGTTAAAATTCTACGGTGTGCGGGGCTCTATCCCCACACCGGGACCAAATACAGTCAAATATGGTGGCAATACGGTGTGTGTATCATTGCAAAGCCAAAAAAATACACACATTATCTTAGACTCTGGAACAGGTATAAGACTACTTGGTGACGAGCTAATGAAAGATAAGCGGGATATTTATATTCTGCTTAGTCATAACCATTGGGATCATATCCAAGGCTTTCCGTTTTTTGTGCCTGCGTATATGCCAAATAAAAATATCACAATCATTCCAGGTGTAACTGATGCTCAGGCGCCTGATGCGATTTTGCGGCAAATGGATGGCAGCTATTTCCCAGTACAATATGATGATTTACCGTCAACGGTGAAAGTTGTGCAGCAGCAAAATGATACTTGGCACTATCATGATATTGATATTGAGCGTATGGCGATGAATCATCCTGGTGGCGGTAGTGCATATCGCTTAACGGTTGATGGGCTAAAAATAGTTTATGCAATTGATAACGAGCTGTACCCTCCGAATGATCCTGTAACGAGTTTTGATAAGTGGGTTGAATTCGTCGATGGCGTTGACTATTTGATTCATGATGGGCAGTTTATCCCTAGTGATTACCCTTTAAAGATGGGATGGGGGCATTCGCAGATTAAAGATGCTTTAGATTTAGCGGTACAAGGCAAAGTTAAAAACTTAGTTCTGATAAGTCATGACCCTGCAAGAACAGATGAAGACCTAGACCAAATAGCACACGATATTGGTAAGGAGGGCTACGATTTCAGAACTATTATTGCCCATGAGGGGCTTATAATTAAATGAGGCTAGCTAAGCATTTTAAGCTATATCGGCTTCAATGGGCTGCTGGTTTTATTATTACGTTTTTATTTATATTGCTTCATCTACTTGCTTTGTCTCCTGCAGCGCCTTATGGACAAGTTTTAAAGCGCTTTGAAGGACTGGCATATGATGTACGTTTAAAAGAAACCCTTTCTTGGCAGCAAAGGTCATTTTTACCCATCGTGATCGTTGATATTGACGAACAAAGCTTGATTGAGGTTGGTCGCTTCCCTTGGAGTCGCCACGTAATGGCAAAGCTACAAGACCAACTTGTTGCTGCTGGTGTATCTGTTGTTGCATATGATGTTTTGTTTTCCGAGCCAGAGCTTAATCCGGCAAACCAAGTTGCCAATCACTTAAGTGAGTTAGATCAAGATACTACAAGTAAATTACGGTCGATAGCGCCTGAAATTGACGCAGACATCGCTTTTTCAAAAACACTCGACGCCACAGATACCGTGTTGGGTATGTTGTTTGAACATCAACAAGATATTTTAGTAGGGAAGCTACCTGCTCCCATTTTTGCCAGTGAAATACCCCCCATAAACCTTCCAATCCCTGATTTCGCCGGACATGTGGCGAATGTAAAAGTGTTGCAGCAAAATAGCCCTGGAACTGGGTTCATCAATAGTGCGCCGGATGGTGACGGCTTTGTACGTTATTCTATGTTGATGATTAAACACAACGAAAACGCATACCCAGCATTGGCTTTAGAGGCAGCAAGATTGTATACCTTGGCAGATACTGTCGAGATTGTTGCTAAGCCATTTGGTGACGGGCACAGTGTGCAAGGGATAAAGTTAGGCACAACGTTAATCCCAACTGATGACTATGGTCGGGTTGCGATTCCATTTCGTGGACCTGCTTTCAGCTTTCCTTATGTTTCTGCTATTGATGTGATTAATGGTGAGGTAGATAAAACACTATTCGACCAAGCCATCGTATTTGTCGGTACATCAGCCGTTGGTCATGCCGATCTTCGTACCACGCCAGTGGGCGTTCAGTATCCGGGTGTTGAAGTACATGCAAACGTATTAGAAGGGTTAGTTTTTCCTGAGCTGCTGCCTTCAAGGCCTGACTGGATAGATGGAGCAGTGGTTGTATTACTTATCGCTTTGGGTTTAGTCACATCGATTGTGTTACCGCTGTTAGGCGTACTTGGCATGACAATATTTGCTGGGGTTATCACTTCTTGTTTTATCTTCTTTAGTTTTTATGCCTGGGTTGTTTGGCGATTAGACTTCCCTCAAGTTGCAACGCTTGGTCTGATTGTTTCGCAAACTACTGTTCTAGGTAGCCTCGGCTTTGTGAGAGAACATAAAGAGCGCGTACAGATAAAGTCAATATTCGACCAATATGTTCCACCTGCACATATCGCTTCCATGCTTGAGCAACCAGATCAAGCTTCTATGGAAGGCGAAAAGCGCGAAATGACAGTCTTGTTCGCTGATATACGTGAATTTACCAGTATTTCCGAGTCATTGGACGCCGGAAGGTTAAAAGCTTATCTGAATCAGTACTTTTCTCCGATCACCAAGATCATATTTGAATATCAAGGCACGATAGACAAATACGTCGGTGACATGGTGATGGCATTTTGGAATGCACCATTGCTGGTTGAACAGCACCCTGAACTTGCTGTTAAATGCGCCATACAAATGCAGCAGCAAGTAGAGGATTTGCAAGCAAAAATGATCGAACAAGATTTTCCACCTTTTGCGATTGGTATCGGATTAAATACCGGTGATATGAATGTCGGCGACATGGGATCTGAGTACCGACGAGCTTATACTGTGCTTGGTGATGCCGTTAATTTGGGCTCTCGTCTTGAAGGATTAACCAAGTTTTATGGGGTAGGTATACTGGTGAGTGAAATGACCTATGAGCAGTGCCCAAATATTATTTTTAGACCGATAGATAAAGTAAAAGTAAAAGGGAAAAGCCTTGCAGTAACCATTTTTGAGCCAATCGCGTTAAAAAATGCGGTGACGCAGGCACAGTTTGATGAATTAAAACAGCACGAAGTAGCTTGGCAGTTGTATTTATCGCAATCTTGGCAGGAAGCTTTGTCAGCTTTTACTAAACTAATAGAGTTACAACCGCAAAGAAAGATTTATCAGCTTCTTTGTGAGAGAGTGCGTGAGATGCAGTCGAATCCACCGAGTGAAAACTGGGATGGAAGTTATACGCACAAGTCAAAATAGTATGGGTGTATAGGGCCATGGATCTGTCAATTCGTAGCACAGTAGCTGAAGAAGACATCATAGAGAGTCAGGTTGCATTAAAGCATCTGCTTAAATTAGCGATTGAGCTGTCGTCAGAGCATGATACCGACAGGTTATTAGAGCATATTTTGGAGTCTGCAATTGCGCTGAGTAATGCAGAAGGCGGAACAATTTATTCTGTCTCAGAAGATGCGCAACTTAAATTTGCCACACTGATTAATGAGCCGCTTGGCTTACATATGGGAGGGACATCCGGTAAAGAGATACCATTTCCCGCAATTCCAATATATTTAGAAGATGGCTCCCCAAATGAAAGCGCATTGGTTGCACTTGCTGCAGCTAAAAAAGATGTTATCCGCATTGACGATGTTTATGACTGTACAGATTATGATTTATCCGCAGCCAGAGCAATGGATAAAAAAACAGGCTATCACACCCAGTCTGTATTGACGGTCCCCATGGCTAATCACGAGCGAGATTTAAATGGCGTATTGCAACTGATAAACCCTCGCAGTAAAGATAAAGTGGTTCGGTTTTCTTCAGACTTAGTAGAATTGATCTGTTCCATGAGTTCATTAGCGGCCGTTGCCTTAACTAACAGGCAGTTAATTGATGATATGGAAACACTCTTTCAGGCATTTACACGCTTAATTGCAAAAGCGATAGATGAAAAATCGCCTTACACAGGAGGGCATTGTCGGCGCGTACCCGAGTTGACCATGATGATTGCAGATGCGGTGCATGATGCTCAATCAGGACCCATGGCTGAATTTATAATGACTGCTGCAGATAGACATGAATTATCGCTTGCTGGGTGGCTTCATGACTGCGGGAAAATCGCAATTCCAGAATATGTCATGGATAAAGCCACTAAGTTACACTCTGTGTATGATCGTATCGAATTGGTAATCGCTAAGATAGAAATTGCTAAAAGGGATATTGAGCTTGATTACACAAAGCAAATCATTAAAGCGGAGATGCTGGATCAGCAACAAAAAGCAAATAGCTTGAAAGAAGAATTACAACGTGCTTTGCAAGCATTAGGTGATGAGAGTGAGTTTTTATCTCGAGCCAATATTGGCGGTGAATTTATGAAAGATGCCGATCAGCAACGTGTACAAAGCTTGGCGGATAACTATCAGGTTTCAGTCGCAGGCTGTGAGCAGCCCCTACTATCAAAAGAAGAAGTATATAACTTGAGTATAGCTAGAGGTACCTTAACAGCTGAAGAGCGCGTTGTTATTAATAAACATATGGATATTACGCTTGAGATGCTTGAGGCGTTACCTTTTCCAAAACATTTAAAGCGTGTGCCTGAGTTTGCGGGGGGGCACCATGAAAAAATGGATGGGACAGGTTACCCAAAAGGCCTTACCAGAGAACAGATGTCAGTACCTGCACGGATCATGGCTATTGCCGATATTTTTGAGGCATTAACTGCGGCAGATAGACCCTACAAAGACGCGAAGCCACTCAGTGAGTGTTTGTTTATTATGGGTAAAATGAAGCTCGGAGACCATATTGATCCGGACTTATTTGATGTATTCGTCAGCTCCGGTGTGTACTTAGAATACGCTAGGCAATATTTGAAGCCAGAGCAAATAGATGAGGTAGATATAGATAAAATTCCTGGATATAACAAATCTGAAGGTTAATTAAGTAATTCGCCAAGGTGGATTTAAGCGGTTTTCTCCAGCCCAATAGAGTTTAATTTTATTGTTAGACGGGTCTAACAGTATGGCTTCTTTCCAAAGGTACCTCTCCATTGTAGGTAATTGTTCAAACTCAACGCCTTTATCTACTAACTCTGCAACCCACTGCTCTAATTCAGGGTGTTCAAAATATATCACAGCGCCGTTGTTAAACTTTTCATCTTCAAGAGAAAGTGAAAAAGAACTTGTGCCTTTTGGGCACTCAAATCTTGCATAATGTGGCGTATCTACAATTAATGTGAAGCCAAGCAGCTGATAAAAGCTCACTGCCTTTGGCATATTTATAACGGGCAGAGTCACTTGGTTTAAATTCATGCTTATTGTTTTCTCTGTTGGTGAGTTTAAAACCATAATTTCAAACAATGCTGGCGTTGTAAACAGCAAAGCAGCTGTTAATTATTTGAACTATCTTGCTTTTCAGGACCGTAGCAATGGATATGTTCAATAAGTTCAGGGAAAAAATTTAGAAAAGACTGCTCAAGTAGTTCAAAGTGGTCATAAATCTCGACGCCTATGCCATGAAATCCATTTTTAAACCGTATCCTGTTGGCAATATTATCAAGCGCTTGAGTAGTGCCAGTAAATGAGCTGTACTGGGTAAACCAGTCGTGCCTAATGACATTTTTTATGACCTTTTGCATAGGCGGGTGCATGATAGGCAGCTTTTGACTAAGAAGCAGATAACTATTCCTTTTGAACTCGTCAAAATAACAATCGCTAAATTGCTCCCAGTGTTTAATCAATAAATGGTCGTACAACACATCAATTGCAATACCTGAAAAGCGCCTACGTTTGGATGTAAATAATGTTTTTGATTGTTTAACTTGCGGGTGAGAGTCGGTGAATTTGTCTACCAAAATATGATTTGTTAGCGCTCTTTTCGTCTGTGCTGATAGGGTTTTTGTGTCCACGCCTTTTTGAAAATCACCAAGCAAGTTACCATGGTAGGACTCTGCATTGTTTTGCGCGAGGAATAAGTGGGCTAGATAATTCACAGATCACCGTTTTATCATATATGGAAAAAGTGGTTTACTCACTACTATTACTATGCGGGCAATGGATAAATTATCAATAAGCGCGAACTGAAAACCTTTCCTTTGACAGTTATTTCCCTATAAAGAAAATTATTGAAATCGCGGCCAAGAACTAAGTTGTTCTGCTAATCTTAATTTATGAGCCCTTAAAAAGACGACCATTGATGCCTGATCTACTGAACTTTGATAGCGAGGTACAGTTATGATTGCATATGGATTTTTGCCTTTTTCAGCCTACGTTATCTCAGATTTTATCTTTTTTCACCGTAATCGCTCTATTAGTGTTGACGTGCTTGTTAGACAGGTTCGCTTTACGGGAGTAGAAGCCCTTGGGTTAGTGGTGTTAATCGCCATGTTAATTGGCGCACTCATTATCGTGCAAGGTTACCCACTGTTAGCCGCGATAGGCCAAGGCAATTGGATTTACGATATATTAATTTCAACCATAGTGCGCGACTTGGGACCATTTATAGTGTGTTTTATTGTGTTAGCTCGTTCAGGGACCGCAATCACTACTGAACTTGGTAATATGGTCGTCAGCAAAGAAATTGATGCATTAGTGGCAATGGGCGTCTCGCCTATTTCTTATCTTGTCGCGCCACGGGTATTAGGCATGATTGTATCCCTTGTTCTGCTCATGAGCTATTTTGTCGCATGTGGTATTTTTGGCGGTTATATAGTCAGTAACGCATTCCAATCAATCCCCGTAAGTACATTTTTCGCAAAGCTGATCAGCGAATTACATTGGTTGGATATAGTCATCATGCTGTTGAAAGTTGCGCTATCAGGCTTGTTTATTAGCTTAATTGCCAGTTATCACGGTTTGACTGTGAATCGCGCGATTACTGAAGTGCCGCAACGTAATATCAAGGCGGTTGGCAGAGGGCTTATTTCAATTTGCTTAATTCATGTTTCTCTGACTTTGCTGTACGTGATAATTTCAGGCCAATAATGATGCAGATTGAGTTTAAAAATATCTCCCACAGTGTGAAAAGCAGAGCCATATTTAGTGATATAAATGCCCGTGTAAACAGTGGTGAGTGTCTAGTTGTATCTGGACGATCTGGTTGTGGCAAGACCTTATTTTTTAGCATTGCCAGTGACATCATCAGACCTGATGGAGGTGAAGTACTGATTGATGGTTGTAATGTGCATCAAATGAATGCGCAAAAATATGCTGATTTTCGAAGAGACTTAGGCGTGGTATTTCAATTATCAGGGTTAATTTCAAATTTAACCCTAGAAGAGAACTTTTTGTTACCACTAAATCGCCACTGCAAAGAGTTAGATAAAGCTGAGAAGCATAGCCGAATTAACGCGCTAGCTGAGGAGTTTGCTTTGAAGGAATATCTACCACAGCGTACCGAGATGCTTTCATCTGGTCAGGCATCTTTGGCGGGTCTTGCACGCGCACTGTTATTGAAGCCTAGAGCAGTGATATGGGATGCACCTATGACGGAAATTGACGAGCAATGGAGTCATTATGTGTTGAAACTCTTATTAAAACTTAAAGATCAAGGCACGACATTGGTTTTATGTTCAAATCGAAAAGAGGTGATCAGTAACTTGGCGGACGAGCAGTTAGAGCTTAATGAGCTGTTCTGCTTGTCGGAGTGTTAGAGCATGCAACATAGCGTAAATAAAACAAATAATATCGTACTGGTTTTTGGCATTGCTGGTATTTTGATGTTGCTGATCTTGACCTCGATGATTTTGGTAAACAATCATACTTTTGCCGATAAAACGTATTATAAAACGGTGCTTCAAGACGCAAGTGGGTTGAGTGCGTTGCCGGCCATTTACTTTAAAGGGTTAAAAGTAGGGCGAATAGATGGATTTAGATTGAATCACGACACCAATTTGATTGAGGTTGATTTATGGATATTTCAGGAATACCAAAACAAGGTTGTCGAGTATGCTGTATTAGCAGGTGAGCAGCACCCTATTTTTGATGATGTAACGACCTTTGAGCTGATTTTACCTGATATAAAACGCGTTGATAGTTATATGCAATTGGCACCAAATAGTTTTATTCCACATATTAACAGTGAGCTTGGTAAAAGTTATGTGGAGCAGGGGGCAATTGCTCAAAAAGGCGATGATATTGAAAGTATACTCGCCAGTATTAATCAGCTGCTACAGAATTTTCAAAAAGAAGACAATCCCGAGGCTGGAGCGATATTTAGAGTTTTAGATCGTGTAGCAAAAATTAGCGACAATTTGATGGTGGTAAGTGAGGAGGTCAGAAGCAGTGATTTATTGCCAGATGCTGAGCGTACACTGGCTCAAAGCCAGCAGGTACTTGAACAAATACCAAAAGTATTAGCCCAAATTAATACCACACTATTAACGACCGAGCGCCTAATGGGACAAGCTGGCACTACTTTAAATAACTACGCGCACCCAGCTGAGATTGTCGGAGATATAACTGACGGTCAATTACCGATTGTACTGAACAACCTCAATGAAAGCCTTACAGTGATGCAAACCATGCTTAAAGAAGTGCACAGTGAACGTGAACAATTCGCCATCGCGATACACAGCATGCAGCAAGTGTTAGATAAAATGGATAAGACCTTACAGGCGCTTAATAATCACCCCATTCTGAAAGATGGTATTGAAAAACAACCACAAACCACAGGGATAGAGATGCATGATTAGAAGCTTGGCATTGGTAATGGTGTTTGTATTGATAAACACTAGCTGCTCAAGCGCGCCTGAAAAGCAATATCGCGTGACAAAATATTTGGATTTAGCAAATACTTGGATGGCGCGAGGAGATAGAAAAAGGCAAGAAGAAAAACTTGATCTTGCTTTGAGTAATTACGACACAGGTCTTAGATATGCTCATTTACGAAATGATTTGACGTTAATGGGGATTTTGCAGCTCAAAAAGGCGACGATTTATATTAATCAAAGTCGATTTGAATTTGCTTTAAAGCTCATTGAACAAGCGAAAGCACTGCATAAATATGAAGGTGCTGAATTAGAACTGCCTATAAGAGCGTTAGAAGCAAAGCTGGCACATGCTCAAGGTCGTTTTAAAGAGGCGTCAGCCTCTGCCTTGGCGTTAAGCGAGGCATATAAAGGTGATAATGAGCGCAGTATTTACTATCGATGGTTAGGTGTGATGTACTCAAGCGACAGTATAATGTTATGGGAAGAAATGGACAGAGATTTGCGCTTGCTAGATAACCTGAAAGCGCGTGGCGAGCTTGAAAATATAGAAATATTATCATTTGTCATATATAACAATGCTTTATGGAAAGTGCGTGATAAGCATGCACAGGCACAAATAGCAATTGAGCAGGCAATCGCACACTTTTCAGAGTTAGAGTTGACTAACAAGATTAGAGATTGCTACGCGCTTGCCGTTAAATTATATAAAGCTCAGGGCAATGAAGATAAAGCAGCTTATTTTTTAAAACGTTTGGATAGTTTTAACCCTTATTCAAAAGCACAATAAATCGTTATGCTATGTCATACGTCTTCTATTAAGTGTAACTCACTTCGGTTTCTGCCTTTGTGCTTGGCCTGATAAAGTGCGTTATCCGCTTGTAATTGGGTCGCTTCAAATGCAGCTTTTGATACAGTTTCAGTGCTAGCAATGCCTGCACTCAAGGTTACTTCACCAACTTGTGTGTTGACTTGCGCTAAGCTGTGAGTAAAAGCACGCCTTATTTTTTCGGCCAGTTGCAGTGCATGGGTAGGGTTGGTATCGAATAAAACGATACAAAATTCTTCACCTCCCCAGCGGGTAACAAGGTCTGAAGCACGCACAGATGCATGCAGTTGTTTACCAACATGAGCGAGAATTTGATCGCCAGTTTGGTGACCAAACGTATCATTTATTCTTTTGAAATGATCAACGTCTAACATGACAACAGTTAAAGAGTGACATTTTCTTTGTGAGAGGGGCATGATGTTATCAAGGCATTTAGACAGGCCACGACGATTGAGTAGTGTTGTTAATTCATCGTGATGGGCTGCGTATTCGAGCTTTCTCACAAATCGGCCAGCACTGAGTAACATGAGTAATGGAATGCCTGCGACAATACCAATCAAAGCCACTACCCAAGTGTAACCGCCCACCCAACTAAACTGCTCTCCGATACTCGGTAATGCGCCAAATGCACCATAAAGTGTATATAAAAAACTTAAAATCAGCTCTAAAAGCACAACAGATACAGTGATTTTTACAGCGATATATTCGTTTTTATCTTGCTTGGCATGTTGCCACAAGACCCAAGCATAATTTGCTCTAACGTAAAGCAGCCAAACTCCAATCACCAACAGCCGTATTGAGCGTTCCGGTATAATCAGCGTAAATATTAAAGACAGTACCAAAACGGGTGCGATCAGAAGTAACACTTTTTGTTTTGAAGGCGGACTATGTACAAAGTGCCAAGCCCCAATTAACCAAAGTGCATGCCCGATAATAAGACAGGTATTAAAGGTCACAACCATGATGTTTCTTGGTAATCCTTGCAGGGTTAACTGAGAAAGGTAAGCAACAGATAGAATACCAAGTGCAATGGCCCAATATCTTGCGCCCTCAATAGTCTGGCTCATCCTTGTTATGGCGCTCAATACAATTGCGCCAGTCATTGATGCGATGAAAAGGGAGAGCATTAAGGTTAAGTCATGAACTTGCACTTATTACATGATCCTTATCAAGTCATAAAAAGTGACTTTGAGTTGAATTGTTCCCCAAATTTGGAGCCCAATAAAAGCTTAGCAAATGTTGATGCTTTTGCATGAGCTTGCCGATTAGATAGCTATTAATTTTGGACCATAATTTGCAATTATTACTATATTTTAATGTGAGGGGTAGTATGGAGGTGAATGTGAAGCAGAGTATCAACAAGCTATTTGTATATGGTTCTTTAGCGCCAGATTGTGAAAATGCTAGCGTCTTGGAGCCTTTGAAAGCGACATATCAAAAAGCCTGGGTAAAAGGCAAGCTTTATGAACAAGGATGGGGCGCAGCAATGGGCTATCCCGGCATTGAACTGAGCACTGAGGGAGATTGGATAGAAGGCTATTTGGTCAGATCGAGCAAACTCAACGATTTTTGGCAGGTGATTGATGAATTTGAGGGGCAAGAGTATACGCGGCAAGAATGTGAAGTAAAAACAGCCTCTGGAGAGTGCCACAGAGCCTACATTTACACATTAGTCAGCTAAAAATGTGGAAAGTCAACACCAACTATTATCGGTACTGTATAGATTATGAAAAAAGTTTTGTTCTTCTTATTGTTAATGCATTGCCAAGCTATGGCGGAACCAATTCGAATTATCGTAAATGATTGGACGAGTCAAAAAATTCTCGCAAATATTGCAGAACAAATTTTTATCCGATTAGGTTTCGAAGTGGAACTGATCACAGTCACGGTAGATGAACAATGGTATTTATTGAAGGCAAATAGAGCCGACCTGCAATTAGAAGTGTGGCAAGGCACCATGGAGGATAAGTTTAATCAATTGCATCGTGCGGGAAAAATTGTTGATTTGGGGGAGTACTCTGTTAAGACGCGAGAGGATTGGTGGTACCCATTATATGTTAAAGATATGTGCCCTGGGCTACCAAACTGGCATGCACTAAGAACATGTGCAGATATATTTAAACGGGCAGGCTCAAGAGGAAAAGGCGTATATGTTGCAGGACCGTGGGAAAAACCAGACAGAGCACGGGTCAAAGCATTGGGCCTCAATTTTATCGTTAAACAAGTTGATGAGGGCGAGGAAATTTGGCAAGAGCTTAAATATGCGATAGAGAAACAGCATGCAATTTTGGTATTTAATTGGACTCCCAATTGGGTTGGAGCGGTTTACCCTGGAGAGTTTGTAGAATTTCCGAAATACGCTAAAGAATGTGAAGAAGATAGCAGCTGGGGTGTCAATTCTGAATTAGTATTCGATTGTGGTAACCCCAAATCGGGCTGGTTGAAAAAAGTCTCAAGCCGACGCTTCGCTGAACTGTTTCCGTGTTTAGCAGGTGGAGTTAAGAGGTTTGATTTAACGAATGAAGAAATTGAAACGCTGTCCGCCCAAGTGGATGTCCATGGGCGAACAGTTAAACAAGCAGCACGGGATTGGGTTAAAACCAATAAGTTATTGTGGAAAGAGATTTTTTCGACTTGCGAACCTCAACTAAATTAATCTACTGAGATGTTGACTGTCTGAGTATCAATTTGGGTGGCAATAATGTGTCGGTTATATCTTCACCTCTGATTAAAGAGAGTAGGTTTGTAACAAGCATTTGCCCTGCAAGCGTTGTATTTTGCTGAACTGTGGTTAGAGATGGTGTGATATAGTTTGATGCAGCAATATTATCAAAGCCAATGACATTGACGTCTTCAGGTATTCTTAGGCCTGCTTCTTTTAAAGCTTTGATGGCGCCAATGGCGATTAAATCACTGGCGGCAAATAAAGAGTCAAATTTTACATTGTTGGCCAAAAGTGAATGTGTCGCGTGATAGCCCGAATCCTCTGTTGATATGGCATTTGCAATATGTCTTTCACCGCATGAAATACCGTGACGCTGTAAAGTTTCTTGAAAGCCTTTAAAGCGAGTTAAAAATTCAGGGCTGTGTTCCGAGGCGTCTCCAATAAAGACGCAGTTTTTTCTTCCCTTTTCGATAAAGTGTTGAGCTGCCAATTGGCCGCCGCCATAATTGTCACAACTAACAGTTAAATCGGGCCTCCCCTCGACGTTTGCTCCCCAGCATACGAACTTGGTATTTTGTGATAACAGATTTTGTAACCTTGACTGGTAATCCATGTAATCACCATAGCCAAGTAAAATGATGCCATCAGCGCGATGACTATCTTCGTATTCAGCGCGCCAATCTTGGCTGATAGATTGGAAAGAAACCAATAAGTCATATCCTTCTTTAGCACATGCTCTAGTGATGCTTCCAAGCATGTTTAAAAAGAAAGGATTTATCTGAGACTCATCACCTGTAGGATCTTCAAATAATAAAATAGCCAAGGTTGCGCTTTGCTGAGTGCGTAAATTACTGGCATTTTTATCGACTTTATAATTGAGCTTCTTAGCGACCTCCCATACTTTTCTTCGCGTTTCTTCATTCACTAGTGGGCTATTTCTAAGTGCTCTAGAGACGGTTGATTGAGAAACGCCTGCAAAATGTGCAATGTCAAAGGAGGTTGCTTTACCTTTTGTTTTCATGTTCAAAATTAGTTTAATTGAGTCTTGGACATTGTCTTTGATTATTTTTTTTTTGCAACCAATTTCATAAAAGGCGTAAATTTTTATTGATGTACTTTGACACCGGTGTCATAATGTCGGTGTTTTATCATTTTGTTGTCAAAACGTATTTGGCTGCCCTGAATTAGGGCAGCTCTTTTTTCAGCCAGCGTGCAAAGTTTCGGCTGATTATGATTTGGGATAACAAGTGGGGCTAGCCCCAACAGGTGTTTGGAACACCGCAACAACAGAGAAAAACAGCATGAGCCAGACAACACTTAATAGTTTTAATGGTCATGACCGTGTGTTCGAGCCGATTATCGTTGCCGATATTGGTGGTACTAATGCTCGATTTGCCGTCGTGACAGGATACGATTTAGACTCTAATCAGTTTACAATTGCCCATCAACTTACTTTTCCAAGTGCAGAGTTTCAGTCCTTTGAAACTGCTTTATCCGCTTTCCTTGACTCACTGACTATTTCAAAACCTTCTAGAGCTTGCTTTGCCGTTGCAGGACCTATCAAAGGACATCAAGTATTTTTAACTAATTTGGGGTGGAACTTTAATACCCAAGATGTTCAGAAACAATTTGGTTTTGAGCAGTGTGCGGTGATTAACGATTTTGCGGCATTTGCTTATGCTGCGCCTTATCTAAAAAAAGAAGACAATATACAGATAAAGGCAGGACAAGCAGCTAAAGGTGCAAACATTGCTGTGATGGGACCTGGTACTGGGTTTGGTGCGGCTTGTCATGTTAGCGATATCCACAGCAGTTCAGTCTTGAGTTGCGAAGCAGGACATATTAGCTTGGCAGCAGTAACGGAATTAGACAGGCAATTATTACAAGTATTAAAAGAAAGCATTGGGCATGTTTCAGTAGAAACCGTGTTTTCTGGCCCAGGGCTTGCGAGGCTTTACAAAGCAATGGCGCAAGTCAAAGGTGTACAAGCCGAAGATTTAAATGCTGCACAGGTAAGCGCGAAAGCGGGAGAGTGTGAAGTATGTGATGCGACACTCAATCAATTTTGTGATTGGATTGGTAGTGTCGCAGGTGATCTTGCGTTAACTTTCGGGGCGTTAGGTGGCGTGTTTATTGGCGGTGGGATTTTACCCCGCATGACTGAACGGCTTATCTCAAGCAGGTTTGTTGAAAGGTTTACAGAAAAAGGGATAATGTCTCAGTACGCTGGGCAAATTCCAGTAACTCTAGTTGTGCAGGATAATATTCCTCTAATTGGAGCGGCAGCTTGTTTGCACAGCCGTAACCAATTTTCATAAATTGGAATAAGTATGAAAAAAGTAACCATTAACAGCGTGGCTGAGTATGCAGGGGTATCGAAAAAAACGGTCTCTAGAGTACTCAACAATGAGCCTAATGTTAGCCCAGCTACGCGTGAAAAGGTACTCAAAGTTTTTAAAGAGCTCGACTACAAGCCAAACCCCATCGCGCGCGGGCTTGCGCGCAATAAAAGCTTTATCATTGGATGTTTATATGACAATCCGAGTAAAAGTTATATAACTCGGGTGCAAAGTGGGGCTTTAGAAGCGTGTCACAAATTCAACTATAATTTGCTTATTCACCCATGCGAGCTAAGAGGTGATGAACTAATTCATAACGTTGATCAATTACTGACTACGTCGAGGCTAGATGGCTTGGTATTGACGCCGCCATTTTCTGATTCACAAGAACTGATAGATTTCTTAAAAACACAGAATATCCCGTTCGCGCGTGTTGCATCAGCTTTGGAAGATGACACCTCTATTTCTGTTTGTAGCAATGACGAGCAGGGCGCATATGAACTTACTGAACACTTGATATCACTTGGGCATAAAGAAATTGCTTTTATTAAGGGTCACCAAGATCACAGTGCAACTGAAAAGCGTTTTAGTGGTTATCAAAATGCACTTCAAAATCATGGTATTGAATTTAACGAAGGTTTAGTCGCACAGGGTAACTTTAGTTATCACTCAGGTGCAGATAGTGCAAAACAGATTCTAGATTTAAAACCAATGCCAACTGCTGTTTTTGCCTCCAACGATTACATGGCTGCTGCGGTGTTGAAGCTTGCGACGCAAAGGCAGCTAAGAGTCCCAGAGGATATTTCAATTGCAGGTTTTGATAATGCACCGATCGCCAGACATATTTGGCCGGGTTTAACCACAATTGCACAGCCTGTAGAGGAGATGACTCGCCAAGCTGTTGAGCAATTGATTTTGCAAATATCTGATCCATCAACAGAAGTTTATCAAAAAGTACTCGAAGCCAAGCTCATAACCAGAGAGTCTACTGCTGCAAAATAACCAGTTTTAATTACATCTACTTGTCAAAAGCCCAATCCCTAGCGATTGGGCTTTTTTTGTCCATAATTTAGATATGGCCCTAATTTAATCTAAATTTAATGTTCAATAGGTTGACACCGGTGTCATAAGTGTGAGTTAATACAGTGACACCGGTGTCAGGTTGAGGTGAGAGACAACCTGCCAGCGTACCTTTGAACGGGTAAATCAAAGCTGCTCAGTACATGTGAGATGTGCTGAGCCTTTTTCCTCTAAACATGCAAAGAGGCGGATTATGTTGCATCCTCGAATTCAAGAAGTTACTGAAAGAGTCGTTAAACGCAGCCAGACAACTCGTAGTGCCTACCTTAAGCGTATACAAGAAGCAAAAAAACAAACGCGCGTAAGAGCTGGACTTGGGTGTGGTAACTTAGCACACGTAATGGCTGCTTGTTCAAGCAGTGATAAGGCAAGATTGAAAGCTGATGATCAGCCAAACTTAGCCATAATCAACTCTTACAATGACATGCTTTCTGCACATGTTCCTTACATTGAGTATCCAGATTTAATTAAAAAGATAGCGACAAAATATGACGCGACTGCACAAGTTGCAGGCGGTGTGCCGGCGATGTGTGACGGTGTTACACAGGGTCGTGATGGCATGGAGCTATCTTTGTTTTCACGTGATGTTATTGCGATGTCTACCGCAGTTGCGCTATCACATGATGTGTTTGACGGCGTTTTTTGTTTGGGTGTGTGTGACAAAATAGTCCCTGGTCTTTTAATAGGCTCGCTTTCTTTTGGCCACCTACCAATTTTCTTTTTACCTGCCGGTCCAATGGAGTCTGGTATTCCAAATAAAGAAAAAGCACGTGTCCGTCAAAGTTTCGCGCAAGGTTTAGTGAGCCGTGAAGAATTATTAGAAGCGGAAAGTGCTTCATACCACAGTGCAGGTACTTGTACATTCTATGGTACTGCAAATTCAAATCAGATGTTGATGGAGATCATGGGTCTTCATTTACCAGGTAGCTCATTCATCAATCCGTACACAGAATTACGAGATGGTCTAACAGCAAGTGCTGTGAAAATGATGCTAGAACAATTGATTGAAACTAAATCAGCAAACCCAATCGGCGAGATTGTTGATGAAAAGACCGTTATCAATGGCTTAGTTGGTTTACTTGCAACGGGTGGTTCTACTAACCACGCAATACACCTAGTTGCAATGGCGAAAGCCGCTGGCGTACAGATCACATGGAAAGACATGGCTGAGCTGTCAGAAGTGGTGCCACTTTTAACACGAATTTACCCAAATGGTTCAGCGGATGTAAACCATTTCCAAGCAGCTGGTGGTATGGGCTTCTTAATGCGCGAACTGCGCGATGCGGGTTATTTGCATAATGATGTTAAAACCATTGTTGGTGAAGGCCTAGACGACTACACCAAAGAGCCTGTTTTAGATGTTGATACTAATGTGATCATGACCAACA
The DNA here is from genome assembly GCF_021654285.1 of Pseudoalteromonas luteoviolacea. Taxonomy (GTDB): domain Bacteria; phylum Pseudomonadota; class Gammaproteobacteria; order Enterobacterales; family Alteromonadaceae; genus Pseudoalteromonas; species Pseudoalteromonas luteoviolacea_J. The sequence continues at coordinate 65,345 of NZ_JAKFZS010000015.1, forward strand.
GTGAAGGGCCAAGCAAGGTTAAGTGGGTACCATGCCCTGAAAACTCTTTGGATGAAGATGTGCTTAGACCGGTATCGAACCCATTTAACAAGCAAGGTGGTTTACAGCTATTAACAGGCAACTTGGGTAAAGCGGTAATTAAAGTGTCAGCCGTTGACGAGAAACACCAGTTTGTTTCTGCACCTGCAAAAGTATTTAGTTCACAAGCATCTCTTCAAGATGCGTTTGCCAATGGTGAACTTAACCAAGACTTTATTGCTGTGATTAAAGAGCAAGGCCCTAAAGCCAAAGGCATGCCTGAGTTACATAAGCTGACGCCAGTAATGGCAACCTTACAAGACCAAGGTTATAAAGTTGCGATTGTGACAGATGGTCGTATGTCGGGTGCATCAGGTAAAGTACCTGCGGCTATTCACTTAGCGCCAGAAGCCGTTGAAGGCGGAATTATCGCGAAGATCCGTGAAGGTGACATGATCACGTTAGATGCGCCAAATGGTGATTTAATTTTACATGTGTCAGATGAAGAACTCGCAGAGCGAGAATTAGAATTAACACAACCAGAACTCACATTTGGTACTGGCCGAGAGCTATTCACCGGGTTTAGAAACATGGTGAGTAGTGCGGACTTGGGTGCTAGCGCCTTTGGTATCGACGAATAACAACATTGGGGATGGGGTAAATATGAAAATACAAGAGATCTTATCGGCAGCGCCCGTAGTACCGGTAATTGTCATAGAAGAATTAGAAGACGCAATACCATTGGCGCGTGCTTTATATAATGGTGGTCTGCGTGCACTTGAAGTAACGCTTAGGACACCTGTAGCGGCTGAAGCTGTTAAGCAAATCAAAGAAGCATTACCAGAAGCTTATGTTGGCACAGGCACTGTTGTTGACAAGGCTTCTTTCGAAGCGTCGGTTAATGCGGGCGCAGACTTTATGGTCAGCCCTGGTGTGAGCTCAGAATTACTAGAACTTGCTAAAAGCACTGATATTCCATTTTTACCAGGTGCTGCGACACCAAGTGAAGCAATGGAACTCGCCTCGCATGGTTTTAAGTTTCTAAAGTTTTTCCCAGCAGAAGCTGCTGGCGGTGCACCTATGCTTAAGTCAATCGGTGGACCTCTTCCGCAAGTGACATTTTGCCCTACTGGTGGCATATCACTTGAAAGCGCGCCTAAATACTTGGCGTTAAACAATGTAGTTTGTGTTGGCGGTACTTGGATGTTGGATAAATCGCTAATTGCAAATAAAGACTGGCAAGCCATCGAAGCGCTTGCAAAACAAGCAAGTGAAGTTAAATAATTAGGGGAATGTAATCATGATCAACATCGCAATTAATGGCTATGGCCGCATCGGTCGCAACGTACTACGCGCACTTTACGAATCAGGTCAAAATGACCAAATCAAGATTGTTGCCATCAATGATCTTGCTCCAGCCGAAACAAATGCACACTTAACTCAATTCGATTCTGTACATGGTCGTTTCAATGAAAAGTTGACACTTGCTGGTAATACACTCGTTATCGGTAATGATGAAATCACACTAACGCAAGAGCGCGATCCTGCAAACCTTCCTTGGAAAGCATTAAATGTAGACATTGTACTAGAGTGCACGGGTATTTTCACATCGCGTGAGGCTGCAGCGAAGCACATTGAAGCGGGCGCAAAGAAAGTTATCGTTTCAGCGCCAGGTACGGATTTAGATGCGACAGTGGTTCATGGCGTTAATAGCGATGTGTTAAATGAAAACAGCAATATTATCTCAAATGCATCATGTACAACTAACTGCCTTGCGCCAGTTGCAAAAGCACTAAACGATGTTATTGGCATCGAGCAAGGTAGCATGACTACAATTCATGCATTCACAAATGACCAAAACTTATGTGATGTATACCACAAAGATTTATATCGTGCTCGTAGCGCGACACAGTCTATGATCCCTACTAAGACGGGAGCTGCAAAAGCGGTTGGTTTAGTATTGCCTGAGCTTGCTGGTAAACTTGATGGTATGGCTGTTCGTGTTCCTACTGTAAATGTATCTTTAGTTGATTTAACTTTCGTTGCTAAGCGCGAAACTACGACTGAAGAAGTGAACGAAATTGTAAAAGCTGCAGCAGAAGGTGCGATGGCGGGTGTACTTGAATACAACACATTGCCACTTGTATCAATCGACTTTAACCATAACCCAGCGTCATCAGTATTCGACGCAACGCAAACTAAAGCAGAGGGTAAGCTTGTTAAAGTGATGGCTTGGTATGATAACGAGTGGGGTTTCTCTAATCGTATGATTGACCAAGTTAAAGCACTAGGTGCATTTTTATAATTGCAACTAGGTATTAAAATTAAGCCCTGCAAAGTTGAAGTGCGGGGCTTTTTTATGAGTAGGGATTTCCTTGAGCGCTTGCCTGAAAGTGCAGCTTTATAAAAATACGATTTTTGTGTGTTTTTTATACAATGAGTTGATTCTGTTCATGTACATTCGAGATAGGGTACAAAACCTCTAATCAATTGGTATAAGTGACTTGAGTATCAACGCGCAATATGAAAAAATTCCAACCAATTAAAATACAGTAAACTCAGAATCGAGGAACATAATATGCGCATTATCCTTTTAGGCGCGCCTGGTGCTGGTAAAGGCACTCAAGCTCAATTTCTTATGGAAAAATTTGGTATCCCTCAAATCTCTACAGGCGATATGCTTCGCGCTGCTATCAGCGAAGGTACACCGCTAGGGCTAGAGGCAAAAAAAGTGATGGATGCTGGTCAACTAGTTTCTGATGAAATCATCATTGGTCTAGTTAAAGAGCGCATCGCAAAGCCTGACTGTGAGAAAGGTTTCCTATTAGATGGCTTCCCTCGTACTATTCCTCAAGCTGATGCAATGAAAGAAAATGCGATAACTATTGATCACGTTATCGAGTTTGATGTTGCTGACGAGATCATCGTTGAGCGTATGGGCGGCCGTCGCGTACACCCTGGATCTGGTCGTGTTTATCACGTTGTTTACAACCCGCCTAAGGTTGAAGGCAAAGACGATGAGACTGGTGAAGACCTTATTATCCGCGCTGATGATACAGAAGAAACTGTTCGCAAGCGTTTAGGTATCTACCATGACCAAACAAGACCGCTTGTAGATTACTACAACAAAGAAGCAGAAGCGGGTAATACGAAATACCACAAGCTAGACGGTACACAAGCTGTAGACGCTGTAAGTCAGCAGCTTGGTGAGTTACTTGGTTAATTAGATAATTAATTAGCTTTCAACCCAGTTGCGATGCGGCTGGGTTTTTTTTGTCTAAAATTTGGTTTTATCAGAGGAACAGAGAAGAAAAAGGCGCCTGAAAACTCAAGCGCTAAAAATCTTTAGGGGGAATTCAAATGCCAAACAAGTCTGTTTAGACATGCACATTAAACACTTTTTTGATGACTAATTTATGACAGCGTCTTGTTTTTTTCTATTGAAGTTAACTTCCTCGACGCTTTGGGGTTTGCTGAACCAATAGCCTTGATATTCAGTAATGCCTAGTGCATCCAAGCGTTTGAAGTCTTCTTGTGTTTCAACTCCCTCAGCCAGTAGTGCAATCTGCATGTTTTCACATATGGTTTTTAGTCCCAGTAATAGAGATCGTTGTTTTTTAAGGTCTGTAATGTCTGATATTAAACTTCTGTCTAACTTAAGCCTTTGAATTGGGCATTCAAGCACGCGTGCAATATTTGAATATCCAGTACCAAAATCATCAACACTGAGAATAAAACCAAGCTTGTTGAGCTGTTCCATAATGTGATTATGGTCTTCAGCGAAACTATATTCGGTTAACTCCAGTTCAATAGACTGAGGAGACACGCTATAGTATGTCGTTATCTCCTTAATGGCAGTGATGAAGTGAGGATCTTCAATATCCCTTGAGCTGATATTAATGGCAATAGGAACTGTGATATCGGGTGTATTAGTTAAAAGTTCACAAACCTTTTTCAACATAGTTTTTGTGACTTGGTTTATTAAGCCAAATTCTTCTGCAATGGGGATAAACTGCGAGGGTGGAACCCAGCCTAATAAGTTGTTATGCCACCTTGCTAGGGCTTCAAAGCCAATAATGTCTTTGTTGGCATTATGTTTACTTTGCAAATATAGCTTTAACTCACCCTGCTCGATGGATTTTTCAAGTAGCAGAGCCATTTCATGTCTTGCTAAAGTTTGCCTACGAGTCATTTGATCAAAAACGGTGATCATCTGGTTTGGTGCTCTAAGCTCACAGGCCTGAAGTGCATTTTTTAATAGTCTCTCGGCGATATAACCATGCTCCGGGTAAGTGGCAATACCAATGGCATATTTAGAGTGAAACTGATGTTGTCCAAGCTTTAGCCAGAAGTCTAGTTGTTTGTGCCAGCGGCGTGCAATGTCTTTTAATGGTGCCTTTACTTCTACTAATATGGCTATTCTTCCAGCACCAATATAAGCAATTTGATCTAATAACTCAGCATCTTGCTCTACAATTTGGTTTATTCGTGCATAGAGGGTACGATGCTGCTCCCCATCAATCATATAATCAAGCACATGCTTGTTTAAATTATCAGCGATCAACAAGGCAAAAGGTTCACCTCTATCTATGTGTGCTTGCAGCTGCTCTAGTAACCATGTTTTATTTGGGAGGTTGGTTGCTTTATCAAAGTACTTGGCTTGTTGGTGGGCAACGTCAAGCGTAAGTAGGTCTTGTTGAAGCTGTTGTTGATCTGACACATCTTGTAAATACCAAGCTTTAATATCGCTTGAGTGCTGCTCTTGTGCTGCCACTTCAATACATTTCTCATCTACGGTAAATGTTTTAGGTATTGCATCAACGAGTTCACTATCGTAAGTAAGATAATCAATGTTGTCCGGCGTAATACGTGAAAGTAGCAAGGGCAGGGGTTGTGTTTGGATATTCAGCAACCTTTTCGCTTTATCGTTTGCTTCCACAATATTTAAGGCGTTATCAACTAGGATAATTGCGTTAAATGATTTTTGGAAAAAACGCTGATAAATCTGCTTTTGTGACTTTAATAGGGTGTTATTTTCATGCATGTGCTGGTTTAAACGGTTTGCAGCTAGGCTTGTTCTCCAAACAGCAAGTGGAATACAGCAATTTAAGAAGAAAAACAGCAAAAGCTGAATATGTAATACGGCATCAACTAACATCCTACTTTCTTTTGGCACAACAGAAATATCCACGTTCTTGAGTATCAGTATGAAAGGGATAATGTTTAATAGCGCATAAAAAACGGCGGTTTTTTTTCCCACTAAAATCAATGCGATAATAGGTGTAATGTAAACAAAGATAGAACCTAAATGAGCAAGCTCAATGCTTGGAATGAATAGCTTGATCATCACTCCTGCAGTGATAATGCATACCAAAAGTAAATGTGCAGTGAGATAAAAAGAACGATTACTTAATAGCAGTAATGCGCCTACTGCAAGCGTGAATCCGGTAGTTAAAGCAATGACATAATTTAACTCGTAATCAATAGCCGCTGGTAAGCTATTTAGAAAAATGCCCAAGCACAGTACTAAGCCCGTCGCCAAAATAATACGAAGGGCACTAAGTCGCCATGTAGGTACGTTTACTTTTGGTTTTTGTTCTTCTTCAAGTAAGAAAAATCGGCTTAATGTACTCAAAACTAAATATTTCGTATTATTATTTTGAACAATACTAAGGTCTAACTGTACACAATTCAATGACAAATCAGCGAAATAAAGACTTAAATCAAATTGATTGCGTTGTCATTTTTTAATTATCTGAGATAGCTCAACTTGAGCTGGTTTATTTTTAATCGCAATTGTTAATTTGGAGTTGCTTTTGAATAATTCATATAACGTATAAAGTTTGGTACATATATATGTTGTTTGATTACTAGGCAAAAGAGTTAGCATGTACTGATAAAGATTTAAAAAAACGGTAGTATAGGGCACTTATACACGACCAAAATTAAGTTTGAGTGATTAATAATGAGCAAAGGGTTCATGCTAGTTTGCGATGGCAGTAATGGCGCAGGCAAAACAACAGTGATTAAGGGTATTGAGGCTTATCTAACTTCGAAAGGCTATGAGGTTGTTCTAACTCGTGAGCCTGGTGGCACAGAAATTGGTGAAAAGATCCGTGAAGTTATTCTTAATCCAGAGACCCCTCAAATGACGGACATTGCAGAATTAATGTTATTTGGCGCAGCGCGGGCACAGCATATTGAAGAAAAAATTAAGCCTGCGCTTGCAGCAGGCAAGGTGGTTATTTCCGATCGCTTTGATGCTGCAACCTTTAGCTTTCAGCATTATGCAAGAGGCATTGATTTAAAGGTCATTAAAACTATCAATGATTTGGCGCTAAACGGATTTAAACCTGATATGAATATTATTTTAGACCTCGAACCAGAACTTGGCTTGCAGCGAGTTCAGCAGCGAGGCGAAGGTTTAGATCGTTTAGAAGACGAAAAAATTGATTTTTTAAAGAGAGCTAGAGACGGATACCTAGCACAAGCAAACGCACAGCCAGAGTTATTTACTGTTGTGGATGCTCGACATTCTCAAGAGCAAGTATTGCAACAGTGCCTCAAAGCGGTAGATAACCTAGTGATGCGCTATTCATGAAGTATAAATGTAATCAAGGTGCGGCATAATGTTTCCTTGGATTGAATCAGTTAGATCTCAAATGCAAGAAAGCTTTGAACGTAATCGCTTTCATCATGCGCAGCTGATCCACGGGCTAGTTGGTGTCGGAAAAACAGCACTTGTGCAAAGTTTAAGTGAAGATCTTCTGTGTACAAATAGCAGTTCTCTCGCTAGCTGTGGTCAGTGCAAAAGCTGTTTGTTACTGCGCGCCCAAAACCATCCAGATTTATTATATCTAATGGCCGAGTCAGGTAGTATCGGAGTTGATGAAGTCAGGGCATTGAATGAATTCGTTTTCCATTCGGCACAGCAAGGTGGTAACAAGGTTGTTATCATTGAGCAAATAGAAAAAATGACAGAATCGGCTGCGAATGCCTTACTCAAAACACTCGAAGAGCCCGCAGCTAAACGATATATTTTAATGACGTGTAATGATATATCCAAGGTTAAAGCAACCGTGTTAAGTCGCTGTAATCAAGTTCGGGTGGCCGTGACTGATGGGACAGCAGCAAAGCAGTGGTTAGCAATGAAAGGAATTGCAAGTGAAGCACACTTATGGGCTGATAGCTTCACCAATCAACCGTTGCTGCTTGAACAGTGGTCCAGCCAAGAGATCATGCCTGAAGTGGATTATTTATGGAAAGTAGCGCATGATATTGCTAGCATTTCTGATATAAATGCACTTGAAAGCTCGCTTGCAAAGGGCACTAGTTTGTATACCGTTTTCACGCGTTTTTTAATTTCAGCGATTAAGCAGCAACTAGTCGCTGGCCAAATTAATTTTGTGCAGTATCATAATTGCATACAGCAAATCGAAAAATATATGTCTGATCATCATAAAATTTTGGGCATAAATAAGCTTTTGAGTTTGTCCAATTTGGTATTTGGACTTCAGCGCGTGCTAAGACAGGATTGAATATCATGCAAGAATTATTAGTCGATATTGAAGACAACGACGAGTTATATCGAAGTTATATGCCATTTTTAAAAAATGGCGGCATGTTTGTAAAAACCAATAGTCGCTTTGATATGGGTACGCCAGTATCTATGAGACTGATGTTACCTGATGCGCTGGAAGAAGAAGAAGTGACAGGTAAAATCGTTTGGATCACGCCTCAGGGGGCGCAAAACTCAAACCCACCGGGTGTAGGTATCAGTTTTGATACTGAGTTTGAATTGTTAAACGATAAAATAATAAAAATGCTGGGTACTGCACTCAATTTAGATAAACCAACTTATACGATGTAAGAAAGTAGTAATGATAGTAGATTCACATTGTCATCTTGACCGATTAGATTTCGACAAGTTAGATATTCAGTTGCCAGAAGTTTTGCAGGCTGCGCGCGATAAGCAAGTTGAACACTTTTTATGTGTCAGTGTCACACTTGAACAATTCCCCAATATGTTGAAAGTCATCGAGCCGTTTAAAGATGTGTCTGCATCATGCGGTGTACATCCTTTGAATCAAAGTGATGCGTTAAATAGGGGGGAACTATTAGAATTAGCTCAACATCCTCGTGTAGTTGCTATTGGTGAGACTGGATTGGATTACTATTACGCTAAGGACACACATCAAGTTCAGCAGGAAAGCTTTGCCGGACATATAGACGTCGCGAATGAGCTGAAAAAACCGTTGATCATTCATACTAGAGATGCGAGAAAAGACACCATCGACATAATGAAAGCCCATAACGCACAAGATTGTGGCGGTGTTTTACATTGCTTTACCGAAGATTGGGATATGGCGAAAAAAGCCATTGATATGGGCTTTTACATTTCGATTTCAGGGATAGTCACATTTAAAAATGCGGTTGATTTACAAGAAGTCGTGAAAAAACTACCTTTGGATAGACTTTTAATTGAGACCGACTCGCCTTATTTAGCGCCGGTCCCTCACCGTGGGAAAACTAACCAACCAGCTTATGTTCAGGATGTGGCTTATTTTGTTGCGGATCTTAAAGGGTTGCAATACAAAGAGCTTGCACATGCGACGACCGAAAATTTTTACCAACTTTTTAGTTTAGCAAATCGCAGTAATCAAAGTAGTGAATCAATCTAATTTCCCCCTATTTTTGTGCGGGCCTATGGTCCGCAGAGCTGAGCCTCAGCAGATTTGTTTGCAGTTTGTTACGACGAAAAAAACAAACATAAAGGTCGAGCTTAAGGGGCATCAAACGGTGTCAGATCAAACTGACATACGCCTAGGTGATGCGCTATTTTTGACGTTTGTCCATGTTAGTCCGCTACAAGGGGAGTTTAAGACAGATGAAGAGATTCCTTATCAGCTTTTCAATGCAGGCGAAAAAGCTGATCTAGCCAATTTGAGTTATCAAGGGTCGCCTCAGATAGTTGTACCCAAGATATTAAAAAATGTACTGCATGGTTCTTGCAGAAATCCGCATCACCCAAGCAAAGATAGCCTTGTTGAAGCCGATTCTTATATGGCTCAAAGTTATAGAAATAGTGATGAACGAGCAAGCTTGCTGATCTTATCAGGTGATCAAGTTTATGCTGATGATGTTGCAGGCCCAATGCTTGTAGCAGTTCAGCAGTTGATTGACTTACTTGGGATTTATAAAGAGCAAGCATTAGATTTAACGCTGCCAAGTACAGTGGATGACCAGCTTTACAACCGTGACTCTTTTCTCCCCAAGGAGCCTTGGAAAAGTCGAAGTAAACTCACTTTGGGTTATTGGTTACGAAAAGATGAACCCCATTTTTCCAGTGTTAAAGCAGCTAATCACCTTGTCTCGATAGAAGAGTTTGTGGCTTTTTATGTCTTAAATTTCAGTGCTAAAGCTTGGCAGCTAGTAACCCCTTTTGAATTTGACACTCAAAGCTTGAGTGCAAATCAGCAAACATTATTTGAGGCTGAATCAAGGGCATTGAAAGAATTCATTGCAACTTTACCTAGCGTGGAAAGGTTGATGGCCAACGTTTCCACATTAATGATGTTCGATGATCATGATGTGACAGATGATTGGAATTTAACGCCTAGGTGGGAGCAAAATATTGCGAATTCTCAAGCTAGTAAGCGTATTGTCAATAACGGGCTGATCGCATATTGGTTGTTTCAAGGCCTTGGTAATGATGCGCACCAAGTTTCTGGTCGATTGTTAGTCGGATTTTCCAATTCTTTAAAAGACAATATTTGGTACTTCAATGGTTTTGATAAAGAGATCAATCGATTTGGCCAATGGCATTATTGCTTAGATACAACGCCTAAAGTCGTCGTGATTGATACTAGAACACACAGGTGGCGAAGTGAGCAAGACTTTGATGAACCTAGTGGTTTGATGGATTGGGAAAGCCTGATGGAGTTACAGGAAGTACTTATTAATCATGAAAGTGTACTGTTGGTGAGCCCTGCGCCAGTTTTTGGTGTAAAAGTTATTGAAACCATTCAGGCAATTTTTAATACTTGCGGCGAGCCATTAGTTGTGGATGTTGAAAACTGGATGGCGCATGAGGGAGCAGCTAAAAAGCTTATTGATATCTTTAAGCGAGAAGACACGCCTAAGGAAACAATCATTCTGTCTGGTGATGTACATTATTCATTTTGCTTTTCGGTACAGGCGAGGTTTGGCCGGCATGACAATCGGATCTGGCAGCTAACTGCCTCGGGGATTAAAAATGAGTTCCCTAAAGGACTATTGGCGATTTTGGAAAAACTGGATATTGCGTTATTCGCTACTTGGAGCCCATTTAACTTATTTACAAAGCGTTGGCAGCTCGCTGTTTCTAAGCATAAATCTGATTATGAAAACGGACGGTATCTGGTGTCGGATTCTGCGATTAGTTTGGTGAGTATGGATGAGGGCAAACTGGTGAAATACACGCTACTTCACGGCACAGGTGAAGTAACTCAATTTGATTTAAACTAAACATCACGGATTAAAGCGCTACACGTAGCTTTTGCTATAGTTACGTTTAAGTATAGAGACTTAAGTGGCATTTATGCTTTTAATACAGCGCTTGTATGTGATGTGTATAGGATTAACACGGGTTATTAAGCCTTTTGTCCAGGGTGCCCTTTGTATTTTTTTGTTGTGTGCTGTTTTTGTTACGGCGGCAAACCCTGTCTTTACGGATACCTCTCAAGTTATGAGGCGATTTGACTATGAGTCAGGCCTCAGTCAAGTTACCATCATGGCACTTACTGAAGATCAGCTGGGTTACATATGGATTGGTACTCAGGCTGGGCTTAATCGTTTTGACGGCCATGAATTTAAACAATTTAGCAGTACGCAACAAAACCCAAACGAGCTAGCTGGTTCGTTTGTGACAGGGTTGTGTCATAGTGGGGAAACAGTTTGGATAGGCACGAGTACAGGGCTCAGTGCATATCATACAGTGACAGGACGTTTTCAAAGTTTTTTAGAGGAAAATTACCGAGCTATTACTTCAGACAGAGTAAAAACACTTAATTGCAGTGGTAATTACATTTCGGTCACCACTGAAAATCATGCTTTTTATCTTATCGACAAAGTGACACTAGAGCCGGTTGCGCTAGATTTAGCCGGCCGTTTTCCTAGCCATGCGATTGCCTACAATAATCAAGTCTTTTATATCACGGAAAGCGGCTTCAGTACGCTTAATCTGCAGTCTAAGAAAAGTGATTTGCTGCTCGCAGGAGAGTTTAAGTATCTGGCCTTGCGCGGAGAACGCGTTTTTCTGATCACCAAAGAAAATCAATTGCTCAGTTATGACACATTATATGAGCGTGTTCTATGGGAGATCTCAGTCGGTGCCGGAGCTGGGCTTGAATTGAACAATTTGCACATATCAACAGGGAAATTATTCGTTGGCAGTAATTATGGTGTTTATTTATACGACTTAAATGGTAATTTTAAAAAGCACTGGTTTAAGCATGAAGGTCAGGGACTTGGCTTACAAGACAACAGCATCATGTCTGTACTGGTCGACAGTAATCAAGATCTATGGTTTGGTACTGAGACAGGTGGGTTACATTTCATTAGCCAATTAAGTGAGAACTTCGGTCATATCAGTGCTTTTAACTATCCTCATAGCCCATTGCCTGAGCCTGATATTAGAAATTTTGCATTAGATAGGTTTGATAGACTTTGGCTGGCAACCTCTTCAGGCTTGTATTTTTTCGATGGAACAGGATTTAAAGAGGGGCATCTAGTTTTCCCTAATCTCTCGGTTGTTGAGAGTGCGTTTATAACTAAGTTGTATATTCGCGACCAATATATGTGGATTGCAACACGTGGATTGGGGATTTATCGGTTTAACTTAGATGACGGAACATTATTGAATATTATTCCCGATGTCGGTAAAGGCCCTGAGTTGAGTTTTAATGACATCATTGAGTTTCAAGGTCGAATTTTGGTGAGCTCGCGCTCAATGGGTTTGTTATTTTTTAACGAATCATCAAACAAGTTAGAGCCATTTTTAAACATGGAGAATGCGCCCAGCCACGTTTCATCACTACTGCCTCAAGGTAATGCGATTATATTTGGCAGTATCGGTGATGGGCTTTTCAAATATGAGGAGGGCAGCTTAATACAACTTACTATTGCAGATGCTTTGGCTTCTGATATCGTATTTATGTTGCAAGCTGATAGTTTTGGTCGGATCTGGGCTGGAAGTGAAACGGGCATTTCTGTTATTGATAATACGTTTTCTGTGGTTAGAACCATTAAAAGACAGGACGGGATAGCAAATAGCGCAATTTGGGCCCTTTTGTATGACGAGCAAGATCATATTTGGCTAGGCACGAGTGGTGGTTTGTCACGGATCAATATTCATGATTTTAAAATTGATAATTTCTTACCTGTAGATGGCGTACAAGGCAATGAGTTTAATTATAATGCGAGCTGGCTAGCACCAGACGGACGAGTATTCATTGGCGGGTCAAATGGGTTTAATCAATTTCATCCTGAGCAAATAACCATATCTCCGATAATTAGGCCACTATTGACTTCTAATATAGAGTTATTGGGCAAAACATTACACCCGTCGATAAATAAAGAATTAAAATTAGCACCCGAGCTCACCACTTTCCTCGAACTTGAATATGACCAAGATATTGTGTCGTTGCATTACTCAAGTTTGGATTATGGCTCTGAAGGACTTAGGTTTTACTATCGCATCATTGGACTCAGTGAGCAGTGGCTTAAGCTTGCTGACGGGGTTAGGCAAATTAATTTGCTCAAGTTGAACCCAGGCAATTATCAAGTTCAGGCTTATACAATTAATCGTTTTAATCAAACATCTCCTGTTCATCATTTTGATATAAAAATTAATGCGCCGTGGTGGTGGAGTAACCTGACTAAAACACTTTATTTCATTCTTTTATCACTTCTTCTTGTTATGTGGTTTAGGCAGCGACAAAAGCGATTCTTACAGGTTGTTAATGATAATAAAATAATGAATGAATTGCAGGAGCGTTTAGAGCTTTCTTTGTGGGCCAGTCAGGATGAAATGTGGGATTGGCATATTGATACAGACAAAATTTATCGTCACAGTGTTAAACCCCGAATTGAATATGGACACTGCAAGTCAGAGATGTCCGTTCATGATGCTGTGCAGTTTATACATCCAAAAGATTACATTGCTTGGGAAGAAAAACTCGAAGCTTGTCTTGAAGGTGAGCAAGATACGTATGAGATTGCAATTAGAGTTAAAACGATTGATGAACAATGGACATGGGTATTGGAGCGAGGCAAGGTTGTTAGCAGAGACAGTCATGGCAAGGTTAAACGGCTGGCCGGTGCGTTAAAAGACATCGCTGAGCTCAAAGCACACCAGAATGCACTTCAGGCTTTAAATGAAGATTTAGAAATTAAAGTTGCGGTGCGCACTGATGAACTTTATCAAAAGAACCAGAAGCTAGAGCAGGCGATGATTGAGCTCAAAAGAACGCAGCAAGAGCTTATTGAGAGTGAAAAGATGGCCTCACTTGGTAATGTTGTTGCTGGTATTGCCCATGAGATTAATACTCCACTTGGTATTTCGATTACGGCAATTTCGTATAACCAAGAAAGCTTGCAACAAGTCGCGACTAAATTAAAAAATCAGACGCTTAAGCAGTCTGATTTAGAGCAGTCTATTGAAGAGCAACAAGAGGGCTACTTATTGATGAGCCGTAACCTTGACCGAGCCAAAGAGTTAATTAGCAACTTTAAGCAAGTTGCGGTTGATCACTCCAGTGAAGTCCAACGAGAGATAAACGTAAAATGTTATGTTGAGGATGTATTTAAGTCTTTAAGCCCTTTGGCAAATGGCAAGCAAATAACTTTGGATATCGAAGGAGATGAGGAGGTGAATGTAGATACTTATCCCGGCGCTTTATATCAAATCCTAACCAATTTATATAACAACTCGATATTACATGGCTTTGAAGGCAAAGACTCTGGTGGGGTGAGTGTAATAGTCCATCAAATAGACGGCTATTGGTCGTTGGTTTATAAAGACGATGGTGTGGGAATGAGCGCGGGTAACTTACAAACAATGTTCGACCCATTTGTTACCACTAAACGCAGTCAAGGGGGGTGTGGTTTAGGTATGCATATTGTTTATAACTTAGTCACACAGTTACTTAAAGGAGAGATATCAGCTTGGTCAAAACCTAATAAAGGCCTAGAGGTGAAGTTGAAAGTGCCAGCAGCACGTATGAATGAAAAAAAAACAGGCTCTAATTAATGCTAGCCCATGTTAAATCATATTTTATACAGGGCTAGAGTTAATATATTTTAAAGGATTAATTTATATAGGTAGATATATTACGAGTGATATTGTTTTGATTTAGTTTCCAAGTCTCGACCATTCGAGTTGTACCGCCTGTATTTCTACAGATTATTTGTGCTGATATTGTTGCTGTTCTTGCATCATAATAGGTAGGCTCATCAAAAGAGATAATATCATTTATAAAACCATCACTGTGCCATGGCCCTAGTTTTAATGGTGCGTCACTTTCAATACTTGAAGCTGTACAAAAACCAGTCTCTTCGCTGTTATCAATGTTTAAAGTAGCTTGATAGCGTACATCCTGATAAAAACCCGGATAAAGATGATCGCCATCTTGCCAGTGAGATGCTGTCATTTTGCTTTTTAATTTGATTTTAGGTGCTGGGGCAATGTTATGCCTTAATCGTACTGATAAATTTGAGTTATCGATGCACTGCACCTCAATATACTTTTCTTTGTGTTCGTGGCCACGTTCAAGTTGAGCGGTTAAAATGCTTCCATTTATTTGCACATCAGCGAGATGAGTATGCGTGTACTTTTCGAAAATTTCGGCGTGATGGCAGGGGAGTTCGTTACCTGGATATGGAGCATAAACACGGATGTCGTATGCAGAGCTCGACTGGGTCACCATTACATTCAGTGCAGTTTGGTTATAATAAGTGACTCTACCGGGCGTGCCATCAGTATCGTGTATGATTGATGATGCTAAAGCAGATGTATTTATTATGATCGCCAAAGGTAATACTCGATTAATTCTCATTTTACATTCCTTTTTACATGTTGTGAGAATTTACTTTAGCGTGCACATGATATTATTTAAAGGGGTAGGTAGTATTTGTTGATGTGTTATTATACTTTCAAAAGTATTTAAACAATTAAAATAATTAAGTATAAAGGGTATAAATTAGAGTGTGTTTATTCTGAATTTTGTCGCAAAAGGCGTTAGATTTAAATAGAAATCAGCCTAAAATGAAGGCATGAAATAAAGCTTCATGCCCTCAATGAATTGTATTACATTACACGCATACCTGGCTCAGAACCTTCGTCAGGGTTTAAGATATAAATTTCTTTACCACCTGGACCTGCGGCTAAAACCATGCCTTCAGACATACCGAAGCGCATCTTACGTGGCTTAAGGTTTGCTACCATCACAGTTAACTTGCCTTCAATGTCTTCTGGTGCATAGGCTGACTTGATACCAGCGAATACTTGACGCGTTTCACCACCTAAATCTAACGTCAATTTAAGTAGTTTTTCTGCTCCTTCAACATGCTCAGCTTTGGCGATTTTAGCGACACGTAAGTCAACTTTAGCAAAGTCATTGAATTCAATTTCGTCTGCGATTGGCTCTTTAGCTAGCGGGCTATTTGGATCTATAGCTGGTTTAGCTGCTTCTAAGCTTTCTTTAGATGCGTCTACCATTGCATTTACCTTATCTAAATCAACACGCTGCATTAACGCTTTAAACTTATTAATTTCATGGCCAACTAATGGCTTAGAGACTGTTTCCCAAGTAAGTTCTGTTGCAAGGAATTGCTCGACGTTTGCACTCATGCCAGGTAATACTGGTTTTAAGTAAGTCAGGATAATCTTGAACATATTCAAACCAAGTGAACATACCTGATGTGCGCGCTCATGAGTCGCTTCGTCTTTGATTAATACCCAAGGAGCTTCAGCATCAATGAACTGGTTTGCTTTGTCAGCAAGCGTCATGATCTCGCGAATAGCACGGCTATATTCACGATTCTCAAAATGGCTTGCAATGGTATCAGAAACAGCACTGAACTCTGCTAAAAGCGCTTCGTCCATGATATTGTCGTTTAACTTACCAGCAAACTTCTTAGTAATAAATCCAGCGCAGCGACTTGCAATGTTCACAACTTTACCGACAAGGTCAGAGTTTACACGTTGTGCGAAATCTTCTAAGTTCAAGTCTAAGTCAGTGATACCGCTGTTTAGCTTCGCAGCGTAGTAATAACGCAAGTACTCAGGGTCTAAATGCTCAAGATAAGTACGCGCTTTGATAAAGGTACCTTTCGACTTAGACATCTTGGCACCGTTTACAGTAACGAACCCGTGGGCAAATACGTTGGTCGGCTTTCTAAATTCTGCGCCCTCTAGCATTGCAGGCCAAAATAGGCTGTGGAAGTAAATGATGTCTTTTCCGATAAAGTGATATAGCTCCGCGTCTGAGTTTTTGCCCCAGAATGCGTCAAAGTCGATACCACTCTTGTCACATAAGTTTTTAAAGCTTGCCATGTAACCAATCGGTGCATCTAGCCACACGTAGAAGTATTTGCCTGGCGCGCCTGGAATTTCAAAACCAAAATAAGGTGCATCACGGCTGATATCCCATTGCTGAAGACCTTCAGCAAACCACTCTTCCAGCTTGTTTGCCATTTCGGCTTGTAAACTACCAGAGTGTAGCCACTCTTTTAGCATGCCTTCAAAAGCAGGCAGATCAAAGAAGTAGTGTTCTGAGTCTTTTAAAACGGGCGTTGCACCAGACATTGCTGAGCGAGGGTCTTTTAGTTCTGTTGGACTGTATGTTGCGCCACAGGCATCACAGCTATCACCGTTTTGATCTACTGCATCACATGTAGGGCAGGTACCAGTTACGAATCTATCTGGTAAAAAGATATTTTTCTCTGGGTCAAACAACTGCGAAATAGTACGCTTTTTGATGTGGCCCTTATCATTTAGTCGAGTATAGATAAGTTCACTAAGAGCTTTGTTCTCATCGCTATGTGTGCTGTGGTAATTGTCAAAAACAATATTGAAATCAGCAAAGTCACGCTGTCTTTCAATACTGACATTCTTAACCATTTCTTCAGGTGTGATACCTTGCTTTTGCGCGTTCAGCATGATC
Source organism: Pseudoalteromonas luteoviolacea (assembly GCF_021654285.1). Taxonomy (GTDB): domain Bacteria; phylum Pseudomonadota; class Gammaproteobacteria; order Enterobacterales; family Alteromonadaceae; genus Pseudoalteromonas; species Pseudoalteromonas luteoviolacea_J. The sequence goes on from NZ_JAKFZS010000015.1 coordinate 82,567, forward strand.
GGAGTACCGTGTGCATCGTCAGCACAAACATAGTATGCCTCATGGCCACGCATTTTTTGGAAGCGTGACCAAATATCAGTCTGAATGTATTCAAGTAAGTGCCCTAAATGAGTTGGGCCATTTGCATATGGTAATGCACTTGTGATGAGAATTTTTCTCTTTGTCATAGTTTTCCCAAGGTTAATTAGCCGCATCGGCTAACGCCAGTGTCACTTTGTATTCAATTTGACGGTTAAATTAAATACAAATATTCTGACCAACTGGATTATGCCCAAATAACGCGATTTTGACTGGTCTTAATTTATCGAATGTTACATAATTCCTGCGTTCTTTTCATCACCTGATGGCGTTTTATTTGTATGTTTGGCATCAAGAAGTTTTTTAGTAAAGAAGATCCACAGCAAACTGAGATTATGAAGCTATTAAATAGCTATCGCAGTGCGATTTTTCCGATCGGGGTCCAAAGTGAGTGGATCTCTTCAATTGAGAAAAGTAAGTCGCAATATCGTGTATTAATTACGCTTCCTTTTGCTGCGTCCACTCAACAAAAGCAGCTTGAGCAATATCTACATAAAAATAAAATAGAAGAAGTCGCTATTGCCATCGAAACCAGTATTCCTGCTACATACAAATTTAAGAAAATAAAGCATATTGTGCTTATTGCTTCCGGTAAAGGCGGAGTGGGTAAATCAACAACCGCAGTAAACCTAGCATTAGCACTCGAACAAGAAGGGGCAAAAGTAGGATTACTTGATGCAGATATTTATGGACCTTCTATTCCATCATTATTGGGTTTGGTTGGTGAGCAACCTACTGCGAAAGATGATAAAACACTGAACCCAATGCAAAAATATGGATTAAATACAATGTCTATTGGTTACTTGGTACCAGCCGAAAATGCAACGGTATGGAGAGGGCCAATGGCGTCGCAGGCATTAAGTCAGTTGCTTAATGAAACCGACTGGGGTGAGTTGGATTACCTTATTGTTGATATGCCTCCAGGAACAGGTGATATTCAGCTTACTATGACGCAAAAGTTACCAGCCAGTGGTGCGGTCATTGTCACAACGCCACAAGACTTAGCGCTAGCAGATGCACAAAAAGGCATTGCCATGTTTGCGCAAGTTAATTTGCCCATAATAGGGCTTGTTGAAAATATGAGTTACTTTAACTGTCAGCACTGTGGTGAGAAAAACGCGCTTTTTGGCGCTGATGGCGGCAGTGAGTTAGCGGCGCGTCACGGTGTGCCTTTATTGGCTGAGATCCCACTAGATATTAAAATTAGAGAAGAGTCAGAAAAAGGGGAAAACTTAATTTCTCAAGGCACTAAGGTGGCTGATCATTATGTTTATTGTGCACAGCTTTTGAGTAGTATGCTGCACCTGCAATCAGCTGAGACATCAGCTGTCGAAATTACTTTTTCTGACGACTAATTGTCTATTTTATATGATGTTGGGGATTTTATTTCTCTTGAGTACTGGTAATTGTGTTGTTAGTCATCATACTTATACATGTGGTTTTTAGGGGTGTCTGGTTGAATTGACATTAAAGTTGACATGTTTGTGATGGCCTAGGCTATAGGCAATCGAAATCACTTACTCAAGGAGGTGGGTATGTGGTTGTATGTTAAGAACATAGCTTTGTTTTGCATGCTTTTGATTTGTAGCTATGGCTCGTTTGCATCTCAAAATTATATCATTGAGCAAGTTTCAGATACATCAAACCAATTGACCATAGATTCTATCATTGATCGTTCAGCGAGCTTTACTCAAACTAAGGGAGAAATTCGCTTTGTTAAAGGTGAGACACTTTGGATAAAAGTCGCGAGTGTCAGTGAGCTAGCTAACGAGTCGTTAGTTGTTTTAGGTTCCATTGAGGGAACTCTCAAGTTGTATCAGGTTGCTAGCGGTAAGGTGGCAGCATATAAGTTTGTTTCACCAGAGCTAGCGCATCTTGCGCCAAACCTTCACATATTGCCTTCCATCACATTATCAGCCGACAATCAGAGCTATGATGTCTATATTAAAGTGCAAGCGAAATATAGTGGCATGTTATCTTTATCTGTGATGTCGTTGGAACAGTATAGAGAGGCACTTAATTCGCGGTTGTTTATTGCTGGTGTTAGCAGTGGTATCCATTATTTCATAGCTTTTTTTGTGTTGTTGATGGCGATAAGTCAGTCACGAAAAGGGCTAGCGGTTTTAGCCGCTTATTTTGTCTGTGTTAGCATCCAAACAGGCGCATATAATGGGGCCAACAACTTAATTTTCCCAAGTGAATTGGCAAGCTATTTTGCAGTGTATCAAAGCCAAATATATCTACTTTCTTTGATTTTTGCGATACTTTTTCTGAATTATTTTGTCGTGGTTAAACGCTGTGACCCCAAATATACCAGACTCGTCAGTGCGTCTATTTGGGCACTTGCTGGGTTAGCTGTTTTGATATCTCCCTTAAATGCGCAGCACTCTCTTGTCTTCCACCTACTCGGTAGCTTGATCTGTTTCTTATTGTATATTTTGGTATTACAAAATCAGTTTTATGAACATAAGCGTGAGGTAGTGGCGATTGTTATTGCTTGGTTGCCTATTTTTATCTTTAAAATGTATGTTGTTATGAATCAATTTGGAATGTATGTGTCGATTGATCCATCTGTACTCAACCAGGTATTTATCACGCTACATGTTGTTTTACTTGCGGCATACCTGTACTGGCATGATAAAAATAAGAAAAAACAACTATTGTTCTACGCCACGCATGACAAAGATACAGGCGCCCCTAATCGCTATATGTTGCAGCAGAGTTTAGACGGCTTAGGTAAAAGTCAAAAAGATCATACATTGCTTCTTTTTCGTCCTCTGGTTTTGCAAACCATTCGATTAAATATGGGCTGGAGCTATGCTAACGCTCACCTAAAAAAGTTACTGATGAAAGTGGGTGAGCAGTTAAATACTTATGGTAACACTGTCATTGCAGGACATGATAATGTGCATACAGCGATTTATCGACTAGATGATTCATTGTTCGCAATTGTGTTACTCGGGAAGTTTGAACTTAGCCAAGTAGAGCAGTTTGTTTGTGTTTTATCTGCTAGCTTTGAGGAAGGTGTTGATTTTGGAGGCGATTTATTGGTAGATCAACTTGAAATAGGGGTGGCGAGCAATCCAATTCATGCCACAAATGCCGACTCATTAATACAGTGTGCAATGCAGGCAATGGCTGCAAAGCCCGCAGGGACTCACAAGTGGCAGCTATTTGACTTTGGCAATTCAATCGTCTCTCAAAGGCGCATAAAAATTGCTTCCGCGCTAAAGGTGGCTATTGAGCGAGAGCAGCTTAGTCTATACCTTCAACCTCAGCTTCGTCTTGGAACTGGTCGTGTATACGGTGCAGAAGCATTATTAAGGTGGCATCACCCAGAGCTAGGTGTTGTGCCGCCCAGTGAGTTCATTCCTGTTGCTGAGTCTTCGGGTATTATCTACGAACTCACTGAATGGGTGATCGAAACCGGATTAAAGCAGCAAGCTGAGCTTGTTCAATTGTTACCTGATCATACCTTATCTCTGAATATCTCAGGTAAAGATGTAGGTCGTAAAGAGCTAACGGTGCAACTTATTGAGTTAGTGAATCAATATACCTTAGTACCGACACAAATTGTCTTGGAGGTGACTGAGTCAGCGACAGTGGAGAATGAAAACACGTTGTTTGATACTTTAGGTGATTATCGAAGCATAGGGCTGAGAGTAGCGATAGATGATTTTGGTACTGGTTATTCATCACTGGCTTATTTAAGTCAGCTTGGATTTGATAAATTGAAAATAGATAAACGCTTTGTTATGGACGTAGAAAGTTCGAGGACCAATCAAACAATTTGTAAAGCCACTTGTGATATGGCGCACAGTTTAGGATCAGTTGTTGTTGCTGAGGGAATTGAAAGTGAGCAAAGCTATCGTCAGTTGCAACAGTATCAGTGCGATATTGGGCAAGGATATTTTATTTCAAGGCCACTACCTTTTGAAGATTACAAAAAATGGCTGCATAGAATGATTGAGGTTGAGGACGTTATTCATTACCTCACATCTTAAGTGTTACTTACAGACATAGTTTCAAGGCAGTTGGAGATTAAGTTGCCGAGTGTCATAAAGTCAATGGGCTTTGGCAGCATATCCGTCATTCCCACCTCAGATAGGTGTCTTTTGCTGAGCTCATCCGTGTTTGCTGTCATAGCGATAATGGTAGCATGATGTGGAAGGAGTTTACGGTCAAAAATAATTTTTGCAGCTGTGAGTCCATCCATAACCGGCATCATACTGTCCATGAATATGATGTCGTACTTATTCTGTTCACAGTGTTTTATCGCAATCTCACCATTGCTTGCAGTATGCGGGGAAATATTAAATTTATTTAAAAATGCTTTCATCACTTTTAGATTAATCAGGTTGTCTTCCACAACGAGCACATTCAAGCTAGATGCGTCAAAACTATGCTGTTTTAGTGGTTTTTCAATAGCGGGTTTAGGCACTAATTTTAACGGGATAAATACACTAAATTGGCTGCCTTTTTGCAAAGCGCTGGTAATATTAATTGTGCCTTGCATGAGATCTATCAGCTCTTTAACAATGGACATACCAAGCCCAGTTCCGCCAAAATAACTACCTATTTCGTTTTCCCCTTGTTTAAATGGTTCAAATAAATACTGGATGCTTGTGGGTGACATGCCTATACCTGTGTCATTCACATCAATAAAAAGATTGACGCCATCAGCGCGAGATTGAGAATAGACTTTGAGGCTCACGCTGCCATATTCCGTAAATTTGACGGCGTTACTAATAAGATTAGTGATAATTTGAGTGAGTCTCAGTGGATCACATGTTACCCAGCATGTTTTAGGTAGTTTGATGTCAGAGCAAAAATCAATGCCTTTGTTGCTTGCCAGCTGTTTATATAATTCTACAAGGTCATCGATTAAGGGAGGGATGTTGCAATCTTGATGAGTTAAAGAAAGGCCTTCTTGAGATATTTTTGAAAAGTCTAAAATTTCGTTTACCAGACCAGTTAAAATGTCTGTGCTGCGTAGCGCCAGTTGAAGGTGTTCTGTAATCTTATTTTTATCCGTTTCATCCATGGCGCTTAACAGCATGCCATTGATCCCGTTTAATGGGGTTCTCATTTCATGGCTTATTTTCGCCAAAAGTAAGCTGCGCTCATTTAGCAATTTCTCGGCGTCTAATTTTTGTTGTTGTAGGTTATTTCTTAGTTCGACATCTTTGGTAATGTTTTGTATTGAACCAATTAGATACATTTCCCCATCTTGATCAATGATTCTTTCCCCGTGACATGACACCCAAATTTCTTGGTTTAGTTTGGTTGTGACTTGTAATTCTAATTCCCATGACAAGCCGTTATTCAAGGCATTATCAATGGCTCTGGAAAATGCTTTGCGATACGAACCTTTGCTGATGAGTGCAAACCATTCACTGAGTGATAGTGTCGAGTTTAACTCTAGTTGGTGGATCCGCTTAGCTTCATCGCTCCAAAATACTTGATTAGAAGATATATCAATTCGCCAACTGCCCATTGACGCAACTTGTTCCATTTTTGCGAGCGTTTTGTAGTTTATCTTGAATTTGCTTTCAGACTCCATTCTTGCCAGTTCGCACCCTAGCCACTGAGCAAATAACTCTACATAGTCAATGTGCTCTGCTGTAAAAGGGTTACTGACCTTAGCCGCAGAGAAGTTTATAGTTCCAAATGTCTGATTTGCAATGCGTATCGGTGCACCGATGTAGGATTCTAATTGGAAGTTTTGATAGCAAGGATGAGAAGCAATGTTGCTCGAACCTGCATGGTGAAATGACAGCGCTTTTTTGGCTTTTAAAGTGTGAGTACAGTATGTGCCTGCTAAGTCAAATTGGCAGTTTGGTGTGAGTGAAGGGCTATCTGACTCGACATACAAAATGGTGTATTTATCATCTATAACCTGACTGACAATTGCTATTTCTAGGTCAAAAACGTCGAGTCCAAACCGCAGTAATGATTGGATTTTTTCCTCGGTGCTCAACTCTTGTTTTGATACAATATTATGAAATTGCCTTAAAAAACTCACCAAGTTAAATCCTTTTGAACTAGTTCAAATTACACTGAAATAGATTAAATCTAAAAGCTGTCGTTAGATGAATAATATATTAATATTTTTAATAATCAATTGGCTGGGTGATTATATTTACGTTAATTAGATTGGGAATGCAGTGCATGACCTAACGTATGAAAGTAGCGTTCAATATTTTTGGTTATCGGTTGAATCTCATGGGGGAGGGGGAATCCTCCGGCGCGATCCAACTTAGAGTTGATGACATCAGATACTAAAAATTCGTTTTGAATGCTAGATTGGTGTGCAACAAAACACTCAAAAGCACGTGCTGTGAGCTCTTGCGGCAAACTATAGTAGAGCTGATGTGCTTGTTTGTCTAAATGAATTCCTCTTTGAAAAAAGGCACTTGGTTTATTGCCATCACTGCTAAGTAAAATACTTTTATAGACTTGGTCTAGCAGCTGATTGAGTGGATGAACTGTCTCTGGAGAATTTGTGAGCCAAAGCGATGAAGCAAAGTCGTTGGCCTTACTAAACCCAAACAGGTGCTTACAGATATAGTGATCAAATGCATGCCACCACTCATGAGCAAGCGCACCACCACCAGCATTTTTTGCAAGCGCTAAGGTTCTAGTAGATGGGGCATAGTGAGCCTGCCCCCCCTTTTGGCCACCACTGCCAAACGCGAGGTTCAAAGTACCTCTTAGGCCAATTGCGGTGGGAGGAAGAGAGAGTATTTGGGCAAGATCAGCCAGTGAATCATAGATTAAATTGGCACTTAGGTATTGTTCTTCTTTGGTAACCCAATTCCCTAAAATAATCGTTTTAAAGCCAAATGTTGTTTTCAATTCGTCAAAACAAACTTGATCACCAAACCGATAATCCGGTCCGGTGCGCTTGAAGTGCCTGTGTAATCTAGTGCTCTTCATTGAAGTATCGTTGTTTAACGTCTGCGGGCATAAACTTTGTCTGCTCATGTATCATACCTGCGAGCAAATCATGTAGCGGCTTTACGTTTAATGATTCGTAACAGGATAAGAAATGTGCGCATGCTTCTAGGGTTGATAAACTGTACGATTGTTCAGCTTTTCTAATCGAATACTTATTTTCTGGTAACTGTGAAAATGAGACCTTTTGAAGGTCACCTAACCAAGGGTTTAGCATGGCAATTTTATTTACTTTTTTCCAAGTTCCGTCTAATACGAAAAGCGTGTCTATCGGGGTCAAATTTTTATCAATATTTTCAACCTGAAGCGCATTTTCGCCTGGAAATAGCAAAGCGCAATGACTTGAAGTGGCTATTTTTTGTGGGATAAAAAAATCAGACGGGCTCTCGCCTTCGTATATTTGAATGTTATCGAGTTGAAGGTTTAGCAGTCTAACTGTATTTTTTGCTACACAGACTTCGCTTGGGTGCTGCAATATTATGATCGTCGTTTTATTGGTAATCACAGGGCTTATATAGTGACATACGCATGTTTTAATCGAAAAATGGCAAATATTGCAGGTACTTCTTTTCATATGGGCTTAGAACAGGTTACATTGGTATATATCTTAACATAATTTATAGATGGCTTTGCTCTTGTTGATACTCTTAACTAGCATATAGTTATAACTTGATATACGGGCAATAGGCAATAAAGGACTTTTATGGATACTAGAATTGATGAAACTTGCTTAGAGAACATGCAGGCACTGCTTGGAGAGCAATTTAATGATACGTTAGAGTTTTGTCTAAGCGAATTTGATCGTCTGGCAAATGAGGTTAAGGAAACTATTGATAATGACTTAGAAGCGGCAACAAGAAATGCGCACAGCCTGAAATCAAACGCGGCACAATTTGGTGCAATGAGCCTAGCTGACGTGGCTAGAACGATTGAAATGTCATTAGTCGAAAATAATATAGCGCATGCTAAAACGCAAGTAAGTGTTCTGTGCTCAGAGGTAGATGCCTCTAAAGCGCTTTTACAAAGGTGGTTGACGTCTAGTGTGTAAATAGGGCGCTTAGCTTGTTAATGGCGCTATAGAAATATACATAATAAGGCGTATTGCCCTAATCACACTGCAATTAAATAATCCTGCAATTGACTCTTTCAAAACCCCTCATTCATCGTTATGCTAAGTTTGGATTGAGGGGAATATTATGAATAAAATAAGTAAAAGCAATAAATTAAATGGGGTGTGTTATGACATTCGTGGGCCCGTTCTGTCACAAGCACAAAAAATGGAAGATGAGGGCGTCAAAGTCTTAAAGCTCAATATTGGTAATCCAGCAGCATTTGGCTTTGATATGCCTGAAGACATGCACCGTGACATTATTAGAAATTTGCGAGACGGGCAGGGGTACTGTGATTCAAAGGGATTGTACTCAGCACGTGTCGCTGTTTACCAATACTATCAGCAGAAAAACTTTCCAAATATCAGCGTTGATAACACCTTTATAGGCAATGGGGTGAGTGAGTTGATCCAAATGGTCACGCAAGCTCTATTGAATGACGGCGATGAAGTATTGATCCCCGCTCCTGATTACCCGCTTTGGACTGCCTCTGTTAAATTAGCAGGGGGTGCGCCAGTGCACTACATGTGTGATGAGTGTGCAGATTGGTTCCCTGATATTGCCGATATCAAAGATAAGATCACCAGTAAAACGAAGGCACTGGTATTAGTTAATCCGAATAACCCAACGGGAGCTGTGTATAGCAAAGCGCTATTACAAGAGCTTATCGAGATTGCCAGAGAGAATAAGTTACTGATTCTAAGTGACGAAATTTACGAAAAAATACTTTTTGATGGTACAGAACATTTTTCGATAGGTTCGTTATGTGATGACTTACCTGTGATTACGTTCAATGGGTTAGCTAAAACGTACCGAGCCGCTGGTCTTAGAATGGGCTGGATGGTGGCAAGTGGTAAAATTTCTGTCATGCGTGACTTACTTGAAGGGTTGAACATGCTCGCTTCTATGCGTTTGTGTGCCAATGTACCAGCACAATTTGCGATACAGCAGGCTTTAGGTGGTGTGCAATCGATAGATGACTTACTGCTACCCGGCGGGCGTTTGTATGAGCAACGCAATATTGCATGGCAGGGGTTGAACGAAATTCAAGGTATCTCCTGTGTAAAACCAAAAGGTGCTTTGTACGCCTTTGCGAAAGTTGATACAAAACACTTTAACGTTAAAAACGATGAGTTAATGGTACTTGACCTTTTAAGGGAAGAGAAAATACTGCTCGTTCATGGTCGAGCTTTTAATTGGCCTTCTCCTGATCATTTTAGGTTGGTTTTCTTGCCCCATAAAGATGAGTTAGAGCCTGCATTACAGTCTATGCACCGTTTTTTTGATCATTATCGACAGTAAGTTTTATTTTTAGAAGGGCGTTTAGCCCTTTGCGATATTGGTAATAAACTGAGAATATAATTTTGGTAAATTTGCTAATATCGCTTCCTTTCCAAGAACATCCTGCTCAGAAATTACTTGCTGAATTGTATTTAGCGATACATGTTGCTCTAATTTATACGCGGTCTTTAGATGGCTTATATGCCAAGGCTCCGCAGCAACTCCGCCTCGATATGTATCGTACGGTTTAAAAAAACCGAATTGTGACAATGACCCGTCAAGCCAGCATGAAAACTCATAAAATGGGCCGCCTGATTGATATTCCCAAGGTTCAAGCTGCAATGACTCTCCAGCTCCAAGGCAGTTACTGGCGTAAACATCCAGATCGCTGCCAAAATGATGTCGGCTTGTTCCTGGCAAGGCTGAAAACAACATTATTGCTTCAACAATTTTTTCGTCACTGAGATGTTGAATATCAACAGGTGCATTATTCTTATCAAGAATAGGACGTTTACCACTAAATTTAGCATTCCAAATCATGGCTTGACGCTGGAAACCTCTATGTGCAGATGCAATCGAAAACGTAAAGCCAGCTGTTTTTGCTGCTTTATTAAGGGCATCTAAGTCCTTGATTACCTCTTTGTGGACAAACTTATTTTGATACTCAACTAAATGAGATGAGTCTAATCCAAGTGCTTGAAGCGCAATGTTATTCATTACGCTTTTACCAAGAGCTTTTCAAGAATAGACTCGTAGATGAGCGCTAAATCGTCTAGAGACTGGGCACAGACTTGCTCGTCTACTTGGTGGATTGTTTTATTCACAGGGCCAAGTTCAATGACCTTGCAGCCTGTTTGTGCAATAAATCGACCATCTGAAGTACCACCAGTTGTTTCAGGATTTGCTTTTATACCTGTGACTTCTTTGATAGCTTCTAATGTGACGTTGAGCAACTCACCTGGCTCGGTTAAAAAGGGTAGGCCATTCACTGTCCAGTTGAGCTCATAATCTAGGTTATGCGCTTTTAATATTGCATTTACGCCGTCTTGCAACTGCTCAACAGTGGATTCTGTACTGAATCTGAAATTGAACTGCACATCAACAGTACCTGGGATGACATTGCCAGCCCCTGTACCACCGTTAATATTTGAGATTTGAAAACTGGTAGCAGGGAAAAACGCGTTGCCCGTATCCCATTCCTTAGTACTCAGCTCAGTAAGTGCTGGTGCCACATCATGAATTGGGTTTTTAGCAAGGTGGGGATAAGCAACGTGGCCTTGAATGCCTTTCACGGTTAAATAGCCAGTTAAGGAGCCTCTGCGACCATTTTTGACTACATCGCCTAATGTTTCTCTAGATGAAGGCTCACCTACAAGGCACATATCAATTTTCTCGTTGCGTGCTTCAAGCAAATCGACGACCTTGGTGGTCCCATTTACGAATGGCCCCTCTTCATCGGATGTGATCAAAAAGCTGATCGAGCCTTGATGGTTAGGGTGTTTTGCAATAAATCGTTCTGTCGCAACAACCATAGCCGCGAGCGACCCTTTCATGTCGGCAGCGCCTCTGCCGTGTAAAATTCCATCTTCAACTAAACCGGCAAATGGTGGGTGGCACCAATCTTTTTCATTGCCAATTGGCACAACATCAGTGTGTCCGGCAAAGCAAAAGTGTGGGCTTTCAGAGCCTTTTCTTGCCCATGTGTTGAGTGTATCAGTAAAAAATAGCTCTTCAATATTAAACCCCAGCTTTTCGAGACGGCCATTCATTAAGCTTTGGCATCCGGCATCTTCAGGTGTGACTGATTGGCGTTGGATAAGGGCTGAGGCTAGTTCAAGCACTTCGCTAAGTGGGGTTTGGCTCATTTAAAAATCTCTTGATATTGCGCTGCTTTGAAACCAATGTGTAGCTTCGAATCAACTTGTAAAATAGGGCGCTTGATCATCGCTGGTGCGTCGAGCATGTATTGCTTGGCAGACGCTTCATCAAGTGTTTGTTTTTGCTCGTCGCTAAGGGCTCTGTATGTGGTGCCACGTTTATTCAATACCGTTTCCCAACCTAGCTCTGTCACAAAGCTGTCTAGTAACTCCGGCGTTAAACCGTCTTTTCGGTAATCATGAAAAGCAAACCCAATATTTTGCTCTTGTAGGAACTTTTTCGCTTTCTTAATCGTGTCACAATTTGGAATACCGTATAAAACTATGCTCATAATTTACTAGCTCTTGATAATGTTATTAGCGGATCTTGGCCCGCGTTGACTTGATTTAGCGGATAATAACACGGGCCTAATTTATCTGCATTGAGAATTATGAGTGTGCCTGTGATGGGCAAATCCTGTGGTATATCAAAATAACAGAGAATATCGCCAGTGATGATGTGTTTTTGTCCAACACAGTGTTTAATAAGGTTTTCCATTTTGCGATATTCATTCGGAATATTGAGGTGCAATAGCAATTGCAATCCGGATTCTGCACGGATCACAAACTCACCCCCTTGTTGACCAACTTTTATTATTTTGCCATTGCATGGTGACATCATCAGTGCTTGGTTCATTTTGACACACACGCCGCTGCCTATCATGCCTGTTGAAAACAGAGACACAGGGTGGTTTGTCAATGGAAAAACTTTACCAGTAAATGGGCTGGCAATATGTAACAGGGGATTGGCAATTTGCGTAATTGGTGCGTAATTAATAGGTTTAGAAAATATCATTAAACAAAAAGGTAACCGTCTTTTCTCAGTGCTTGAATCGCATTATTTAGCTGTTGTTCTTTAACTAAAATGTAATCGGTGTCGTATGTTGAAATGGAAAAAATAGACACATTTGCACTCGCTAAAACACCTGAAATGTTGGACATGATCCCAGTTAGTGAAAACCCCAACGGACCGATTATCTCTATGGCCCTCCAGTATGGCTCAGCGGCAAAGCTATCTACTTTGATGTCAGAAGGGCAAACAATTGATAACTCTTCTGTTGTTTTAGCGATAAAAAAGATATCAGATTTGAGCACATTACTAGGAATGACCTCATCACTATCTAGGCTATGAATCGTAAAGTCTTGTTGTAGTATTTGTAGCGTTTGTTTTGACATACTTGCGCTCTAACTGCATCGACTCTTTCATAGTATAGGCAAGCAAAAGGAAAAGAAACCTTTTTATTTAGGGAGTAGAGATTGCCTACTCCCTTGATAGCGTTAAGAAAGGCTATTTAAGTACGTTGAGCCGCTTGGATTGCCGTCAATGCAATCGTATAAACGATATCATCAACGAGTGCTCCACGGCTTAAGTCATTCACAGGCTTTCTCATCCCTTGAAGCATAGGACCAATACTGATGAGCTCTGCGCTTCGCTGCACTGCTTTGTATGTTGTATTACCTGTGTTTAGATCAGGGAATACAAATACAGTTGCCTTGCCTGCGACTTTACTATTTGGTGCCTTTTTACGCGCGACGTTTTCCATAATCGCTGCATCGTATTGTAACGGGCCATCGATATCTAAATCTGGGCGTTTTTGCTGTGCTAATTCAGTTGCTTCTCTTACTTTATCAACATCAGCCCCTTGGCCTGAAGTCCCTGTACTGTAACTGATCATAGCAACTTTTGGTTCTATACCAAATGCAGCTGCTGAATCAGCAGATTGAATAGCGATATCAGCCAATTGCTCAGCGGTTGGATCTGGATTAATTGCACAATCACCGTAAACGAGTACTTGATCAGGTAGCAACATAAAGAACACAGAACTGACTAGCGATGAATCTGGTGCCGTTTTTATTAGTTGTAAAGGAGGACGAATGGTATTTGCAGTTGTATTGACTGCACCTGATACAAGCCCATCTACTTCATTCTCAGCTAACATCATAGTACCGAGTACGACGTTGTCTTGCAGTTGTTCTGCTGCAACGACTTCGGTTAGTCCTTTGTTCTTGCGCAGTTCAACCATAGGTGCAATATACTTATCAATCGCTTGGCTTGGGTCAACAATGGTGATGTTTTCGTTTAGCACCACGCCCTGTTGTGCTGCGATACGTTGGATTTCTTCATTATCGCCAAGTAAGACTGTTTTAGCGATGCCTCGCTCACCACAGATTGCCGCCGCTTTGATTGTGCGTGGCTCATTACCCTCTGGTAATACGATGGTTTTGTTTGCTCTACGCGCTTGATCCGTCAGCATGAATCTAAATGCCGGTGGGGATAGCTTTCTTGTACGAGCAACGCCTTGTGACAAACTATCTAGCCAATCTGGGTCGATATGATCTGCGTTGTGTTGCTTCACCTTATCAATGCGTTGTTCATCGTCCGCAGGTACTTCCATATTGAAGTTATGCAGTAATAACGATGTTCTCCATGTATCTGCTTCTGTTGCAAGGATTGGCAAGCCGGTATTCATTGCTTGCTCGCACAGCTCCATGATACGTGGCTCTGGCTTAAAGCCTCCAGTCAGTAGAATTGCCCCTAATTTTGTACCATTCATAGCTGATAGGCATGCAGCGACCAAAATATCTGAACGGTCGCCTGGAGTCACTAAAAGGGCGCCTGGCGTAAAATGATTCAGGATGTTAGACACTGTGCGTGCACAAAACGTAACACGGCGCAGACGTCTGTGAGCCATATCACCTTCATTGATGACTTCGGCTTGCAGGTATTCACTCAGATCTCTTACTCGTGGCGCAACAAGATCGAAATCCCAAGGTATAGCGCCAAGTAACATAAACGGATGTTTGCGGAAGATAGGCAGTGAAGCCAAACGATTCATCTCGTTTTCAAGTTGTTCTGGTTCATGCTGATCAACCAAATCAGCACGAGCGCGTCCATCTTCATCAAGCGGTGCATTGACCTTATTGAAGATACAACCGAGTACTCTCGCATGATCTATACCGCCATAGTTACCAGAAGCAATTTCTAAGCGGTCTTCAAGTTGGTCGTTGGTATCGTTGCCAGGCGTTAAGACAAACACGATATCAGCGCCTAATGTTTGGGCGATTTCTCGGTTTACACGACCTGCATAAGGTTGCTTACGTGTTGGCACCATACCTTCAATGATGGCAACTTCATCATCTTGCACGCTGCTTTCAAAGCGCTCTACTATTTCCTCTAGCAGGTCGTCGCCTTTACCATCACCAATCATTTGCTCTGCATAATGCAATTCGAAAGGTGTAGGGGGCTTTATTGATGAACCTTGCTTGATGATTAAAGTCGACTTCTCAGGGCCGACATCAGCATTTCTGGGCTGAGAAATTGGTTTGAAAAAGTTAACTTTTACAGCTTTTTGCTCTAAAGCTCGCACCAAACCGACAGAAACAGATGTTAATCCAACCCCAGTTGAGATTGGAATAAGCATGATCCTACGACCCATAATTATTGCTCCCCAGCAAGTGTTGCCGCATCTTGTGCAATAACAAGTTCTTCATTAGTTGGTATAACCATGGCAATAGGCGTAGATGAGCCTTCAGTAATTACGCCCTCGCTGCCAAATCTTGCTGCTAAGTTTCGCTCATTGTTTAACTGGAAGCCTAGGAAGCTTAACTGGTTGACAACGCTTGCACGGATCACATCAGAGTTTTCACCAATCCCACCTGTAAATACTAAGGCGTCAATCCCGCCAAGCGGTACTGCAAAACTCGCAATTTGCTTTGCAAGTCTGAAGCAGAATATGTCTAAAGCAAGTTTTGCTTTTTCATGACCTTGGGAAGCACTTTCTTCAATTGTACGGCAGTCGTTTGATAGCTCACTTATGCCAAGTAAACCGCTTTCTTTATTCAATAATGTGTCGATTTGCGCAGCAGAATAACCAAGCTGGTTAACTAGGTAGGCAAACAAGCCCGGATCAATATCACCACTTCGAGTGCCCATCACAAGGCCTTCTAAAGGCGTTAAGCCCATGCTGGTATCTACTGATTTTCCATTTTTAACCGCACAAACAGAGCATCCATTACCAAGGTGCGCAGTAACAACTTTTGAAGATTGATCACCTAAGCCTAATTGTTCGATGGCTTGAGCCGATACGTAATAATGACTGGTACCGTGGAAACCATATCGTCTGATACTGTGTTTTTCGTATAACTCATACGGTAATGCATATAAAAATGCGGTTGCATCCATTGTTTGATGGAAAGCTGTGTCAAAAACAGCAATTTGAGGAAGTGTTGAAAATGCTTCCGTGGCCGCTTCAATACCCAGCAGGTTAGCTGGGTTGTGTAAAGGTGCAAGTGTTGCTGTTTGCTTGATTGCCTCAAGCACTGTGTCGTCTATAAGTGCTGATTTGGTGAAGTGTTCACCACCATGCACAACGCGGTGTCCAACAGCAACAAGCTGTTGATCGAGCTTTAACGACTTTACTAGTTCAACTAGTTTGTTGATGGCGACTTCATGGGCCTCGCCATTAGATAGAGAAATAATGTGCTTTTGGCCATTAACTTTATATTTGATTTGAGGTGATTCTTCACCTAAGCGTTCCGCTAACCCGGATAAATGCTCTTTTGCAGAGCTCGAGTCTATGATTGCAAATTTGAGGCTAGAGCTGCCACAATTGAGGACCAAAACATGCGACGATGACATAATGACTTTCCGTTTTGACAATAAGAGTAGTTGCGTATTAAGCTAAATGATGAAGTTCATTCAGCATTACACTTAATACTAAGGTATAATTGACATGAATGACCGTAATTTTACCTTATTTTTTTGAGAAAAGTTAGCACCTAGGAGTTATGATGCAGAAAAGTCTTATTTCACAAGTGCAACTGGGCCGTCAATATGCCAAAGAATGGCCAATGCGTAAGGAACTCGCGCCTTTATTCCCAGAGTTTAGAGTGATTAGGGCTACGGATCTAGCTTTACAATCGATGCCAATTTTAGCGATATTTACTGTTTTTTTTCAAACAAGCTTGCTTGGTATGGAATATTTACCTCAATCAATAGCGATTGCGCTATTTTTTCTAACGCTTCCAGTACAAGGGTTACTATGGTTAGGAAAGCGATGTGAGACGTCGTTAAATCCTGCTTTAAATTCTTGGTATAGAGATTTATACCAAAAAATGGTTGCACATGGTTATCAAGGTGATATTTGCACACGAAAGCCAACTTATCGTGAGCTGGCCAAGTTGCTTAGTGATATGTTTGAAAAGATGGACAAAGCTTTTACCAAAGAAAACTTATAACATAGTAAAGTACGTTTAGATGTAGAGTTAAAAAAATCAGGTCCTCATCTACACTTTTCTCTTCCTCAGTGAGGCAAATATAA
The DNA here is from genome assembly GCF_021654285.1 of Pseudoalteromonas luteoviolacea. Taxonomy (GTDB): domain Bacteria; phylum Pseudomonadota; class Gammaproteobacteria; order Enterobacterales; family Alteromonadaceae; genus Pseudoalteromonas; species Pseudoalteromonas luteoviolacea_J. The sequence continues at coordinate 99,229 of NZ_JAKFZS010000015.1, forward strand.
GCAAAAGGGGCATGTAACTTAATGTGCCCCCAGAGCTCGATTCAGCAGCTGATGAATGCTTTCTGTTTGATTGGTCAGTAGGCTCATTAGCTGGAGCAGTGGCATTGAGCTCAAAATTGTCTTGTGCAACTAAAACGCTTTCATAATACGCTTTCACATTAACAATATGCTTGCCAGCTTTATCAAGAGTAATGTTAACTTCTTGTCCATCAAGTGATAAACCATCTGGAAATTCCCACAGATAGTTTAATGAAAGTTCATAATCTGATGTGATTAAAACGCTAGCCGGTATTGTTTTTCCTGTTTCTATTATGTCAGGCAAAACCAAGTTAATAGATTTAATGGCAGGGGAAACGGCGTTGATTTCGTATTGCTTACTATAGCTCAGTTTTTCATTAACAGAGGCTACGAGTGAAACTGTATAAATCCCAGGTTTGTCATATTCGTGAACCGGATTTTCATTAGTACTTGTTGTTCCATCTCCAAAATCCCATAAATAAGATGTTTCTTGAGCTTCAAGTAGGTACGGTATGCAATACATTAAACTTGCTATACATATATTCCTTTTGATCGACATAAGTTAAATCCTTCACCATTAGGCTCACATTGATTGCTTATCAATGATAGAGCTGAACTTTATTTGCAAGTCAAAAACGTTGTTAATCTAATATAATTAAATGACATTTAAAATACATACTTTAATATTATGAAATTGTTTATATATTATCCTGTTTTGGATTTTTTATCTGGATAAGTTGTCGAGTATTGGTTATTTTTTATTAGTTTTATTTGGATGAAATAACTTCAGAAAGGAGTCTCAGTGTCTAACTTACGACTTGTTATTGCTTTACTTGCTTGCCAGCCTTTTACATATAATGCGATGGCAAAACAACAATTACCCTTTATTCATCAAGCTAACAATTTAAAATTGTCCGGATTTGAGTATAAATTAAACAAAGTTAAGGAAACTGATAGCGCAACTCGTTTTGAGCATTATGAATTATACTGGAATGGGGTACGGGTATATAATAGCGCTCTGGTCTTTCAAAATACGATTGGTAATGTCCCAGAGTTAATTTCTGGAAATACTAGATTAACCTCACATCTAGAGCCGGAGCTATTACATACCGCGAGGGTAGACAGTAAGTTTAAATTTGAAGATGAAGAAGTTACTCAGCATGTGTATCAGGAATACCCGTCAACTTCAGAGATTATTAATACTGAACGTTTAATTGTTGGAGATAAGGATCTAGCCCCTCATTTTGTTTATCAGATTGAGATGAAGTCAAAGCAGAATCGTCGTCAATTTTTAATTCTAGATGGCCAAACACTTGAGAAGTTAGGCTCCTCAGCAATTCATTACGCGTTTGAAGGGCACCATGATGAAAGCTATCACGCAGTCGCTACAACAACTGGTAATTATAAATTAGGTTTAAACTGTCACCAAGCACCAAATATGACAACTCAAAAATGTCAAAATACGGTACTGCCTATGGAGCACCCGCTGACACAAAAACACTTTCCTAATTATCCAAGGGTAAGTGATGTTTACTTTAGAGGTGAAGCAAGCGTCGCGTTTGACGAGTTTAGTGGCTACCCAATGGTTGTAAAGTTTGAAAACAACCGATGTATTTTTAAGAATAATTGGGTTGAAACATATCAAGGTAGTGCCTCAGAACCATATTCTTATGCATGTCCTGAGGGGGTAGAGGAAAGTCATGGTATAGATGGTGATCCTTATTTTTATTATTACTTGAAAGGTGCATTTAAAGGCGTTAACGACGGACATTTTTTTGGAGGAGTGGCTGCGCAAACACTACATTGGCATTTTAAAGCGCTCTTTCCCAATCAGCAAAACCGCTGCGATGCAGAAGCTGGCTATTGCCTGAATAAGATCAAGCAGCGCGTTGATGTTGTCAATCTTTATCAAAGTAGTTGGGACGGAGAGTTTACGAACTATGCTGGTGGAACCATAGGGAGCCCATATCCTCATGGAAGTTCTTTAGACATAGTTGCGCACGAAATTGGACATGCAATTTTAGAGTGGAACACAGGCAACATTATTTCAGATTTAAACTTTGAAGGTGAATTAGCTGAACTTCGCGCGAAACGCGCTGCTTTACATGAAAGTTTTGCAGATATCACAGCCATTGCAGTGAAAGATTATTATGCGCGTCATTTGCAAGCTGAACCGTCAGATTCTAACTGGATACATACTTCTATTTTCTCTGAGCTGTACCACTATGATAATAAGTTCTGGGGTATTGGTTATGATAGCAGACTTGCTAATTCATTTTTGCGACATGTATCCAAGCCTAGACTAGATGGCATTAGCATGGATGATTATCGAGATTATGAACAAACAAGGGGATCACATCAGCGCGCAGGGGCACTCAATAAATTGTTTTATTTAATTTCAAGCAGCGATGGTTGGAGTGTACAACGTGCGTATAGGCTGGTTTTAAAAGCGATGACAGGATGCTTTTCGTCAACAGCTGACATGTACGAGGCATCACAGTGTATTGTTGCTGTAGCTGATGAGCGTGACAAGCAACATATAATTAATCTCGCTGAGCAGGTCGGGTTTGTTGCAGCACAGAAGGTTAATAGCCAACTTAATGTAGCGGTGAAGCGCATGTATGGAGAAGCACAGCTTGACATCAATGATCCTAGAATATCGCAGGATAATATTACTCAGCTAGAGGTGAAGTTGGATGAAAAGTCACTTCTTTCGTGGGCTCCGCAAAGCGCTAAGCTGTGGGATGAGGTCAAGTCTACACGTCATGTTTTGGGTGCTGGGGAGCATAGATTATCATGGCATGTTGAACTTAATGATGGCACTGAATTGGAGTCAAAGCGGCTACTGAATTTATTTGAATCTCCGCTATGTAGGGCAGAGCAAAATACAGAACGTTTTATATCTGAACTGTCTTTGAACGGCCAAAAAAGTGAAATCGAAGCAGGGGTCAGTGAGATCATTTTGACCGAACCTGTGTATAAGCAATCACCTATTAATATAGAAATGCTAACTCTTGATAGCAATGTGGTTACTGCAGCCTATCTAGATAAAGATAGAAATGGCTATTTTGATTCAGATAGTGAAAAGCTGATCAATCATAGTGACTTGGGTGGAAAGGCTATTTATGACCTTAGCCAATTTCAAAACTTAGATTCTGGTCAAACTGTTGTGAGGTTTGTTTTATCTGCACAACAAGAAAGATCAAGCTGTACTGGATTGAATGAATCACAAGTCATAGATGTACATATGAGTCTAAATGAAGGGGAGTATACTGCTCCAAGCATTGATTTTGGCTTCAAACAAAAAAACAACGATTTGCATTTATCTGTCAGGCAGCTGTTTAGCAATGCGTATACATTTAAATGGATATTTGAGCAGGAAGAAGTTGTGACTTCTGACTATCACATTGTGAAGTCAATGAACCAGACGTCAGAGGTCACCTTAGTATTACTTCGTGATGGTGTAGAAGTTAACCGTTTGACTAAAACTGTGAATGTTGCACCACAACCAGAGATAAGCATTGATTGCCAGCAAAACGGAACTGAATGTAAATTATCGGTAGAAGGCGAGCTTCCGAGTAATATTGCTCGATTTGCTTGGCGAGTAGATGAGCAACACTATACGAGTAGTAATAGCTACTTAATATATGACTTCGGTACAACGGGGATTAAAAATTTGACTGTATCACTCGTTTTGCAGGGGGCTTCAGTTATATTCGAAAAATCACAGTCTATTGAGTTAAAAGAAGTTGTGGAATTTGATGTTGATGTACTGCAAGAAAACAAGGAATTTATCGTAAATATCTCAAAAATACTTCCGGCTAGTTATTCTTTAATTTGGGTTGTTAATGGCGTCGAATATCCGCACAGTGAAACGGGGACTGTTTTAACTGCGCTGTCTCCTGAAGACAGCGTAAGTTATATCTTGCAAAAAGATGGAGAACCAATTTTTGAAAAGCGCATTGATATTGTTCATGTAAATGACCCCAACTTGCAGATCTCTTGTCAAAGAGATGGTCTAGAATGCAAGTTTTTAGCAGAGCATCAGTCTGCTGCTGCTGATTTAAAGTATGTTTGGGACTTTGGCGATGGTACTGTTATAGAGTCTAATGCACACAGTATTAGTCATCGTTATCAAGAAGCTGGGGAATACGTTGCAAAGATTACGCTGGTGATCGATGGAAGAACGAGGTTTACTGCGCAGTCATTGGTGAAAGTTGACGTTAAGCCTTTAATAAAAATCAGTTTTAAGCAACATAACCAAACCTTGTCACTGAGCGCTTCAGGTGAGGTACATGATGGGATGGCATTTCAGTGGTTGATCAACAATGAAATAAGATACGGTCAGACGATTGATTATGATTTTCCTGACAAAACACAAATAACAAGTATCAAGCTTACAGTGTATGAAGAGGAGCAAGAGGTGCTTGAGGTGTTTGAGAATATTCAGGTTTTTGAAAGCTCTGGGTTAGATTTTAAGTGGGCTCAAGACAATTCAGAAGCGCCACTGAAGTTTAGCTTTACTGTAGAGAAGAGCTGAACTAAAACATTTAAGCCCGTTGCGATTTGCATACGGGCTTAATTGTTAATCACTTTACTAATTTTTTGTACTGAGTAATTAAAAACGAAAAGGTAATATCATGAACGTCTTTGCGAGAGAGCTCTTCGTAGTGAGAAGCTTTAAATTTCCATGCAAAAGGCGTCATTTGAATTAAGTGCTCAACAATATCAGTCGAGACTGCCTGATTATCTTCAACCAATGTTTGTTCAATCACTTCAAAGTCTTGTGGACATTCCGGCGCTTCATGTAAGTGCACGTTATCATAAATTTTTTGTTTTAGTTCAAACAAATGTTTAGGGCCAGGTCCAACAACTATGAGTGTACCATCGTCTTGTAACAAACGAGCAGACTCTTGTGCAAATACTGGTGCGAATATACTTAATACCACATCTGCCTGTTTGTCCTTAAATGGTGCGTCTTTACTTGAAGCGACGCTAAAGTGTGGTTTCTCATAACGCTTTGCGGCATATTTCACAGCTGGTTTACTGATATCTAATCCATATACTTGGGTCGAATCTGGCACCGCATCTGCGATTGCGTGAGTGTAGAAACCTTCTCCACAGCCAAGGTCTATCACGACATTAGGGCCTTTACTTGTAATGAGCTCTGCCAGAGATTGCTGTAAAAAACGGTAGTGGTTGGTAGCGAAAAATGCACGTCTGGCTTGCACCATATCAAGATTATCGCCAGGTTGTTTAGAGCGTTTAAACTGTACAGGCAATAAATTGACATAGCCTTCTTTTGCAAAGTCGAATTGATGACGGTTAATGCAGCCCAGCGTGTTGTTTGTCTGTGTTAATGCCTCTGAGCAAATAGGGCAGCGGTAGTCTAAAGTCATCTATCTAAATATTCCTGATCATAAAAAGTCCTAACCCAATTAGGACGATAAGTGATCATTAATGTGATGGCCATGCCATTTAACATGGCTTCAGGGAACCACATGATCACTGAGTAAAACATATAGTTGTATTGCAGCGTTTGCCAGTCGTATAAACCTAGGGTCCAATAGTAAACACTGGTGAATAGTATTTTACAGGCAGCAACAACGCCTGCGCAAATAAATGCACATACAAAAATATATATAAAAAAATGTTTTGGCAGGTATTGGTAGCAAATAACAAAAAGACCATAACTGATGTAGACAGGAAAAATCCCTGTTAATAACCAAAAAGAGAAAAAGTCAACTTGTGTTGTCGCAAAAGCTAAGTGGAGTAGGGAAGCCAGTAGCGTGCTGATTAAAGACAGTCGCCAGCCGAGCACTAAAGTAACCGTTGTTATGGCCAATATATGAATATCCAAATAGGGTAGGATCCCCGCCTGTATTTTCCATAAAATAGCCATAACAAGCGCACAACATAATACACCTGTTTGTCTTTGCGGTGTTTTGAGTAGTGTTAATAGTTGTGTTTTATCAAAACTAACTGCAAATGCGAACAAAGAAAACAGTATAGTTGCCATAAAGTGTTACCTATCATTATAGGGCAAACTATCTCTGTGCTTATATGTCGAAAGTAGCCCAAATCGGCGCGTGATCTGAAGGCTTTTCTATACCTCTAAGCTCATAATCAATATCACTTTCTGTACAGGTTGCCATTAAGCTCTCTGTTGCAAGCACGACATCAATTCGCAGCCCTCTATTATCGTTAAAGCCTTTAGAGCGGTAATCAAACCAAGAGTATTTCTCTTTTGCATCAGGTGTCAGCTCTCTAAAGGTGTCTTTTAATCCCCAATCCATCAGTGTTTTTAGCCACTCGCGCTCTTCTGGCTGGAATGAGCATTTACCGGTTTTTAGCCAACGCTTCATATTTGGTTCGCCTATACCGATATCACTGTCTGTAGGTGAAATATTAATATCGCCCATAACGACAAGATTAGCCTCTGGAGATTCATTGTTATTGAGGTGAGTCATTAAATCTTTATAAAATTGACGTTTGTATGGGAATTTAGTCTCATGACTGATGTTATCTCCTTGTGGAAAATAGCCATTCATGACAGTGACTTCTTTCCCATTGTCGCTCTCGAATACCCCTGAGATCATTCGTTTTTGGGCTTCTTCAGTGTCTGTTGCGAAACCCTTCAGAATAGATTTGGCTGGTTTCTTTGACAGTAAAGCGACGCCATAGTGGGCCTTTTGTCCATGAAAATAAACGTTATAACCCATGGCTTCTACATCGTCGATAGGGAATGCTTCATCATGGACTTTGATTTCTTGAAGTCCAATTACATCTGGTTGATGTTTGTCGATAAGTGCTTGTAGTTGGTGAAGTCTTGCTCTAAGACCATTGATATTGAAAGAGATAATTTTCATATTAAAGAGTCATTTTAAATAAAAAAGAGTGTAACACTTTTGCAGGTAGGATAGTTGAAAAGTTTACGGATACTCATGTCCTGTTTGTTAATTATTTAGAGAGGTTTGCATCGTTAAAGCAATGTTTTTATGAAGATGTTAATTGATCATTAAATGTGCAGAAAAGTTTATTTTTATCATTTACAGCGCAAATTTTGATTATATAATGCGCAGCAATTCGTTCACCCGAGGTAAATTATGTTTAAATCTTTCACTGTTGCTGCACTTATTACTATTACATCTTCGACTGCTTTTGCATCTCAAGCCCAAAGCTTTAAGGCAAGTAATGCATCTGCAATCTCAAAAGTATGTGAGGTTGCTGCAAATCAAGGCCTAAGCGCTGCACGCAAAGAAGGTGCTCAGCAAGGCATATTCATCTCGCGATTTTCAGAAACAGTAAAGTGCAATGGTGAAGATATTCGCACATTCGCAAAAACGCAAAGTGCTGTTCAAGTTGCTAATCAACCTAGCAAGTCTAAGCTAGTTGCTAAAAATACGTCAGTAGCAACGGAGCTTTGTATGAAAGCTGCGAAAGAAGGTTTAGATAGTCTTAAAACTTATCGCGGTCAAGCGAGAAGCTTAAAATGTAATAACTTACCTGTTAAGCAGTTTGTTCAGCAAATTCATAGAGCTGCATTGTAAGCTATATAGAATCAATTTTTTATTAAGCCTGACACATTGTGTTGGGCTTTTTTATTTTCTGCTATTTTATCATTTAAAATTTAAATCATTTCATTTTTATTTCTCTGTAGTAAATCCTGTAAATTATACCCCTTTATTTGTGTTTTTATTGTTTTTTCTATGTGTTATAAAGGTTAACTGGATGTTTTATTTAATAACACTACGGAGAAGAAAAAATGAAAAAGGGGATTACGCTAATTGCATCTGCAGTCAGTCTTGCGGTACTTGGAGTGGCAAGTCCAAGTTATGCAAATGAAAATGAAGTGGAGCGTATTGAAGTAACAGGTTCGCATATAAAGCGGTCAGACCTTGAAGGGCCATCGCCAATTCAAACAATCTCAGCAGGAGATTTAGCCGCGACTGGTTCAACCGACCTTATTGGTGCTTTACAAAAACTACCTGTTGCTGGTGCTGGTACCTTTAGTACACAGGGTAACTCAAGTGATGATACTGCTAACGGTGGTTCAAGCGTTGCGTTAAGAGGTTTAGGTGCGTCATCGACATTGGTACTAATTAATGGTCGACGTGTAGCTGTTAGTCCATTTGCTAAAGACATTGAAACATCTTTTGTAGATTTAAATACAATTCCAGTGTCATCTGTAAAAAGAATTGACGTGTTAAAGGATGGCGCATCAGCAACATACGGTTCGGATGCGGTTGCCGGTGTAATTAATATTGTATTACGTGACGACATCGACGGTTTTGAAGTGGCAGGTAAGATTTCTGACACAGCTGATGGTGGAGCGGAAGAAGAAAACTTTACACTATTGTGGGGTAGCTCAACAGACAAAGGGCATCATAACTTCTCACTGGATTACTTCAAACGCGGCGATGTATTTTATGCGGATAGAGACTATGCATCCACGGCAGACCAAAGATTCAGAGGGGGTAATAACGCCCTGAGTTCATCAGGGATTCCAGGCAGTATTGAAGTAGTAAGATCTGACGTAACTGATGCTCAATGGGAAGCGCTACCTGTTACTCGCGTTGAAGACGATGGTACTAAAGTTAGGCAAACGCTATTTGCTGACGAGTGGGGAAATGATAAGTGCCCAGAGGATTTGATTATTGGTAATATTTGTCGTTATGACTATGCACCACATATGACATTAATCCCGTCTACAGAACGTATTAGCTTCAATTATAATGGTGTACAAGAGATAACGGACGGCATTGAAGGTTTTGCGGAGTTCTCTGCACAGCATACATCTACTTTTATACAAGGTGCAGCGAGTCCAAGCTTTACAGAATTATTTATGGATGGTGACAACCCGAATCACCCATTAGCGGACCAACCAGAACACTTTCTTCATGGTGTAAATATCTCAATGCGACGACGTACTGTTGATATCGGCAACCGTAAAAAAGACGTAGACTCAGAATATTATCGTGCTGTGATGGGGATGCGTGGCGAGTTTAAAGAGTGGGACTGGGAATTTGCATATTCTTCAATTCGTTCGAGTGCGGTTGAAAAAGGCTTTGATGGTTTTCCCAATAAGTTAAGAGCACAAGCGGCCATTGATAGTGGTGAATGGAACCCATTTGAGCCAAGTCAAAACTCCCAAGCTGTGTTAGATAAAATCGAAACGACCACAACACGTTATGGTGCATCAACGATGCAATCATTTGATGCAACGATTTCAGGCGAGCTATTTGAATTTGGTGACGGTTATGTCGCCGCTGCGTTTGGTTTAGAGCATCGTTATGAAAAAATAGAAGATAATCCCGACAGCCAATATTTAAACGGGGAAATATTTGGTACAGAAGCAACACAAGCAAATGGTGACAGAGACAATACTGCGATATTTGCAGAATTTAATGTGCCAGCGACTGAAAGCCTAGAATTACAATTAGCCTTGAGACACGAGGATTACAGTGACTTTGGTAACACGACAGATCCAAAAGTGGCATTTCGTTGGACACCACTTGAAGAAATTGTTGTGCGAGGTTCATGGGGGACAGCATTTAGAGCACCTTCATTGGTGCAGTTGCATTTAGGTAAAACGGAAGAGTCTCCAAGTGTTATAGACCGAGACCGCTGTAAAATTACCAAAGATCCATTAGATTGCGAACCTTTTGAATATACAGCCGATGTTGCGGGTAATAAAGCTTTACAGCCTGAGGAGTCAACAAACTATAATTTAGGCGTGATTTGGCAAGCATCTGATGAATTTAGTATCGGCCTAGACTACTGGAACTATGATCAAGATAACCTGATTAAAAAAATTGGTGCTCAAGACATTGTAGATTGCTGTGGCGACGACTCAAGTTTAGTTATTAGAGATCCAAGTACAGGAGGCACGCCTGGTCGTATTCGTCGTATTAAAGATACATTCGTCAATATTGGTGGCAGAAAAACAGATGGTATCGATATTGATTTAGAGTATAGATTACCAACTCAAGATATGGGTGAGTTTAAATTTGGTTATAACGTTACTTATGTAATGAGTTATGATGAAGAGCTAATCCAAAACGATGCGAATGGCAATCCGATTACGGTTATAGAAGACGAAAATGGCGAGTACCAGCACCCAGATATGCGTTGGAATGCGCGAGTAGATTGGGCATTAGATGACTGGGTAGCTAATTTTAGTGTGAATTACATTGATTCATATAATGATTTAGCTGATAGCGATGGCAATAAATTTAAAATAGATTCTTGGACAACTATAGATACAAGTGTCACATATATTGGCTATGACAAACTAACCTTGACAGTGGGTGCATCCAACTTGACTAATGAAGAAGCACCATTTGCACCGTCTGAAACAATGGGTGTAGATAACAAAACGCATAGTATTCTTGGTAGACAGGCTTATCTTAAGTTTGCTTACAAGTTTTAAATACTTAAATTTTTAAAATGTCATGCCCAACTGTAAATTGTTGGGCATTTTTTTGCCTAATTTTACAGGGTCTTTCTTTGACTAGTTTCTCATTACCTCTACTCTATACCTTATTAGCCGAAGGATCTTTGTGATGTATTGCGTTAAATTTATTGTTACTGGTACTGTTCAGGGGGTTGGGTTTAGGTATCACACTAAAATCACAGCCCATGCTTTAGGATTGGCAGGCTTTGCTAAAAATTTACCAGATAGAAGTGTTGAAGTTGTTGTTACAGGAAATCCTGACAAAATAGCAGAATTGGAGCTTTGGTTACAAAAAGGCCCAGTGATGGCAAAAGTAAGTTCTGTTACTCGAGAACAAGTAGATTATTTACTGTGCGATGGCTTCGAAATTTATTAAAAGAGCACATTTTTTCTAAAATATAATTGGATAAGTCAACTGTAAATATTGGTGTACGCCTGTTGGGTTTGAATGAAATTAAGTCAGTTTATACATAAAAAAAGAGGCTAATTAGCCTCTTTTTTCAAATAAAGCGAGAGATTAACGCTCACCTTGGTCTTTGTAATCGCGTGCTGTGTAGCCAGTATATAGCTGACGAGGACGACCGATCTTATGACCTGCTTGAGAAAGCATTTCATTCCAGTGTGAAATCCAGCCAACTGTACGTGACATAGCGAAGATCACAGTGAACATACTTGTTGGAATGCCGATTGCTTTAAGGATGATACCTGAGTAGAAATCTACATTCGGGTAAAGCTTTTTCTCGATGAAGTAAGGGTCTTCTAGTGCGATTTGCTCTAGCTTCATTGCAACATCTAGTAATGGATCTTGGATGTTAAGCTCTCTTAGAACTTCATGGCACGTTTGACGCATTACTGTCGCGCGCGGGTCAAAGTTCTTGTAAACACGGTGACCGAAGCCCATAAGACGGAATGGGTCATTTTTGTCTTTTGCTTTTGCTACGTACTCGTCGATACGGTCTACAGAACCGATTTCTTCAAGCATAGTTAGACAAGCTTCGTTTGCACCACCGTGCGCAGGGCCCCATAGTGACGCGATGCCAGCAGCGATACATGCATACGGGTTTGCACCTGAAGAACCGGCTAAACGTACTGTTGAAGTTGATGCATTTTGCTCGTGGTCAGCGTGAAGCATGAAAATGCGGTCCATAGCTTTTGCAAGAACCGGGCTTACTTTGTATTCTTCAGCTGGGACAGAGAACATCATGTGTAAGAAATTTTCTGCGTAGCTCAAGTCGTTACGTGGGTATACGAACGGTTGACCAACGTTATACTTGTATGCCATTGCTGCAATAGTTGGTAGCTTGGCAACTAGCTTAGTTGCACAACGCATACGTTGTTCTGAGTCTGAAATATCTAAATCATCGTGGTAGAAAGATGATAGTGCGCCTACTACACCACACAGCATAGCCATTGGGTGTGAGTCAACACGGAAACCTTGGAAGAAAGCTGCAATTTTCTCGTGCATCATAGTGTTACGAGTAATCTCGTCAGAGAAAGTTGCTAGCTGTTCAGCATTTGGTAGCTCGCCATTTAATAGTAAGTAGCATAGCTCAATGTAGTTTGAGTGCTCTGCAAGCTGTTCAATCGGGTAGCCGCGGTGAAGAAGTACACCTTTTGCACCATCAATGTAAGTAATAGATGATTCACAAGAGCCAGTCGACATGAAACCAGGGTCATATGTGAAGAAGCCGTGAGCACCTAAAGTACGAACGTCGATAACGTCTTGGCCTGCTGTGCCAGAGTGGATCGGTAGTTCGATTGGATCGTGCCCATCGATATGGACTGTGGCTTTCTTATCTGCCATCTAACTTATCTCCTATGGAATAACAACATTCTGATTGTTATGTTGTGATACTAATGTTAAGCAAATTCAGATCATTGTAACTTATAAATGGGGTGAAAAGTCAATTTTTCTAAGAATTATGCAAAAATGTATAATAAGTATTCTGGTCAGATTAAATATTATACCATTGGCTAATTCGCAAGCGTACGAAACTAAACAAGAATTGTAAAAACACGCACAGCCTTATATACTGTCAACGGTTTTATACCGTGTCGTCTGTGGGTAAACCTATTTTTACATCGAAGTTTTACAGGCAAGTGATCTTTTAAGTGTTTAAACAGGTTTATCTAGAGTGTGCCATTTGTGCATGTCGTGCAAGTGGGTTGATAAAAACAAGTAGATGAAGCTCTTATCGAGCAAAGATGGGCAAGTAACTGTGAAAAAGCAAAGACCTGTAAATCTAGATCTTACGACTATATCTATGCCAGCAACGGCAAAGGCGTCGATCTTACATCGTGTCACTGGTGTCGCGTTGTTCTTCGCGCTGACATTTGTCATTTGGGCGTGGTCTGAATCTCTCTCTTCTCCTGAAGGATTTGAATTTGTTAAAGAGCTTATGACTGGCTTTGTAGCAAAATTCATTGCGTGGGGCACCTTGGCTGTATTGTCTTACCACATCATTGGCGGTATCCGTCACATGATCCAAGACATGGGCCACTGGGAAGAGTTAGAGTCGGGCAATGCAAGTGCTAAAATTGCAATCGCCATTTGGGTAATCGTTGCGATTCTTGGTGGAGTGTGGATATGGTCTTAAATCAAGCAACTCTGAAACGTGATGGTGTACAAGATTATGTATCACTTCGCGCAACAGCATTAATCATTGCAGCTTACGCTGTATTTATCGTGGGCTACTTAGCGTTAACTCCTGAATTAACGTATGAAGCGTGGTCTGGGTTATTTGATAACCTAGCTATGAAAGCTGCAACTATTATTACACTTGTTTGTATAATGGTTCATACTCGTATTGGCCTTTGGCAAGTTCTTACTGACTACGTCAAGTGTTCAACAATGCGTTCAGTTTTAGGCTTTGTATTAAATCTAATGGCACTTGCATATGTTGCTGTTGGTTTGTTTGTTCTGTGGGGTGTTTAAGTGAAATATAATGTCCGTGAATTTGATGCTGTAGTTGTCGGAGCCGGCGGTGCGGGTATGCGTGCTGCACTTGCTATTTCTGAGTCAGGCAAGACATGTGCTCTTATCTCTAAAGTATTCCCAACTCGTTCTCACACAGTATCTGCGCAAGGTGGTATTACGGTAGCACTTGGCAACTCTCATGAAGATAACTGGGAATGGCACATGTACGATACCGTTAAGGGTTCTGATTATATCGGTGACCAAGACGCTATCGAATATATGACTAAAACGGGTCCTGAGGCGATCACTGAGCTAGAAAACATGGGTCTACCATTTTCTCGCTTCGAAAATGGTCGTGTTTATCAGCGTCCTTTCGGTGGTCAGTCTAAGCACTTTGGCGGCGAGCAGGCTGCACGTACTGCAGCAGCAGCTGACCGTACTGGTCACGCACTTCTTCATTGTCTATACCAACAAAACGTTAAAAACAAAACTAACGTTTTCTCTGAGTGGTATGCGCTTGACTTAGTAAAAAATGATAAAGGCGACGTGGTTGGTGTTACTGCGATTGAAATTGAGACTGGTGAAGTCGTTTACTTCAAGTCAAAAGCGGTAGTTCTTGCAACTGGTGGTGCTGGTCGTATCTATGCATCAACAACGAATGCACACATCAATACTGGTGACGGTGTTGGTATGGCAGTACGTGCTGGCATCGGTATGCAAGACATGGAGATGTGGCAGTTCCACCCGACAGGTATTGCAGGTGCAGGTACACTCGTAACTGAAGGTTGCCGTGGTGAAGGTGGTTACCTTCTGAATAAAGATGGCGAACGTTTCATGGAACGTTATGCACCTAACGCGAAAGACCTTGCCGGTCGTGACGTTGTTGCGCGTGCAATGATGACAGAGATCCGTGAAGGCCGTGGTTGTGAAGGCCCTTGGGGTATTCACATTAAGCTGAAACTTGACCACTTAGGTGAAGAGATGCTTAATCTTCGTCTACCAGGTGTTTGTGACTTATCGAAAACATTTGCACACGTAGATCCAGCTGAAGAGCCAATTCCAGTAATTCCTACATGTCACTACATGATGGGTGGTGTGCCTACAAACGTTAACGGTCAAGTACTAGATGTAGATAGCAATGGTAACGAACGTATCGTTGAAGGTCTATTCGCTGTAGGTGAGATTGCATGTGTATCTGTACACGGTGCAAACCGTCTAGGCGGAAACTCATTACTGGACTTAGTTGTATTCGGTCGTGCGGCTGGTAACTTCTTAGGCTCTTACCTTAAAGACTTTGAGTCAACTGGCGAAGCGTCTAAAGACGATGTTGATGCAGCGTTTGCTCGTTACAATCGTTGGGAAACGTCTGAAGTTGGCAAGGGTGAAGATCCGGTTCAAATCAAGAAAGATCTACAAGAGTGTATGCAGCTTAACTTCTCGGTATTCCGCGAAGGTGACTCAATGGCTGATGGCCTTAAGCAGCTTAAAGAAATTCGTGAGCGTCTTCAGTATGCGCGTCTTGATGACAAGTCAACTGAATTCAACACGCAACGTATTGAGTGTCTTGAACTAGATAACTTGATGGAAACTGCATACTCAACAGCAGTTGCTGCTAACTTCCGTACGGAAAGCCGTGGTGCGCACTCAAGATTTGACTTCCCTGAGCGTGATGATGAGAACTGGTTATGCCACTCAATGTATCACCCTCAAAGTGAGTCAATGACAAAGCGTGATGTTAACTTTGCGCCGACTACGCGTGAAGCATTCCCACCTAAAGCTCGTACGTACTAGGAGTTAAACGATGGCAACAGCAACTTTAGAATTATCTGTTTATCGTTACAACCCAGATGTTGATACTGCACCTCGTATGCAGGAATACAAACTTGAGGTTGAAGAAGGTCGTGACATGATGGTGCTTGACGCACTACTTATGTTAAAAGAGCAGGACTCGACACTTTCTTTCCGTCGTTCATGTCGTGAAGGTGTTTGTGGTTCTGATGGTTTAAACATGAATGGTAAAAATGGCCTTGCATGTATTACTCCATTGTCTGCTCTACAAAAAAATGGCAAAGGTAAAATTATCGTACGTCCACTTCCTGGCTTGCCAGTAATTCGTGACTTGGTAATTGACATGAGTCAGTTCTACACTCAATACGAGAAAGTAAAACCTTACTTGATCAATGATAAGCCAACTGGCGGTGAAGAGCGTCTTCAATCTGTTGAAGATCGTGAAAAGCTAGATGGTCTTTACGAGTGTATTTTATGTGCATGTTGTTCAACTTCATGCCCATCATTCTGGTGGAACCCAGATAAATTTATCGGTCCTGCTGGTCTTCTTCATGCGTATCGTTTCTTGGCAGATAGCCGAGATACAGCAACTGAAGAGCGTTTAGCTGGTCTTGATGACGCGTTCAGCGTATTCCGTTGTCACAGTATCATGAACTGTGTTAGCGTTTGTCCAAAAGGTTTGAATCCAACCAAAGCGATTGGACATATTAAATCTATGCTATTAAACCGTTCGGTTTAAAGCATATTATTATCTTAAGATGGCATGCTGAGCATGCCATCTTGTTTTCGTTTAAGTTTAAGTTTCTGCGCTAGAGAAAAGGGCTAATAAATGCACGAAGGTGTGATGAAAGCATGGCTGGAATCTTCTCACTTATATGGCGGCAACGTTGCATATGTAGAAGATTTATATGAGGCGTATCTTGACGATGCGGCTTCAGTGCCAGAAGAATGGCGAGAAGTGTTTGATCAACTGCCTAAAGTAGAAGGTGTTGATGTTGATATTAAACATTCCGATGTAAGAACACAATTTGCTGAGCTTGCTAAGAACAAACACAGAGAAGTAGTAGTTTCTGCAGAAGGTGCGGCAGATGCAAAACAAGTGCGTGTGTTGCAGCTTATTAATGCATTTAGATTTAGGGGCCACCAAAATGCCAATTTAGACCCGTTGGGTTTATGGCAACGTGACCGAGTTCGAGAACTCGAGTTGGCTTACCACGATTTAGATGATGTGGATCACGATAAAGAATTCAACGTTGGCTCTTTTGCCTGTGGCAAAGAGACAATGAAATTAAAAGACTTGTACGCTGCGTTAAAGTCTACCTACTGTGGTTCAGTTGGTGCAGAGTACATGCACATCACATCAACCGAAGAAAAGCGCTGGTTACAACAACGCTTAGAAGCCGGTTTCTCCAAGCCTCAATTTAGCAAAGAAAACAAACTACGTTTATTGCAAGGCTTAATCGCTGCAGATGGTCTTGAAAAATATCTTGGTGCTAAGTTCCCAGGTGCAAAACGTTTCTCACTAGAAGGTGGCGATGCACTTGTACCAATGCTTAAAGAGCTGGTACACAGAGCTGGTGAAAGTGGCCAAGAAGAAGTTGTTATCGGTATGGCTCACCGTGGTCGCCTTAACGTATTAGTTAACGTCCTTGGTAAGAACCCTCAAGAATTATTCGATGAATTCGCTGGTAAATATGGCGAGTCTGCAGGTTCTGGTGATGTTAAGTATCACATGGGTTTCTCTTCTGATTTCGCGACGCAGGGCGGCGATGTTCACATGGCATTGGCGTTTAACCCGTCTCACTTAGAAATCGTTAACCCAGTGGTTATGGGCTCAGTAAGAGCACGTCTTGACCGTTTAGATTGCGCAAGTGGCTCTAAGGCACTACCAATCACTATCCACGGTGACTCAGCTATTGCAGGTCAAGGTGTTGTACAAGAGACATTTAACTTATCAAAAACACGTGCATACGGCGTTGGCGGTACTGTTCGTATCGTTGTAAACAACCAAGTTGGTTTCACAACGTCTAAACCAGAAGATACGCGTTCTACAGAATACTGTACTGACATTGCTAAGATGGTTCAGGCGCCAATCTTCCATGTTAACTCTGACGATCCGGAAGCTGTAGCATTTGTAACGCAGGTTGCGCTTGATTTCCGTAACAAGTTTAAGCGTGATGTTGTTATTGATTTAGTGTGTTACCGTCGCCACGGTCACAACGAAGCTGATGAGCCAAACGCAACTCAGCCTCTAATGTATCAAAAGATCAAAAAGCACCCTGTACCGCGTCAGTTATACTCTGACAAGCTTGTAGCTGAAGGGGTATTGTCAGCACAAGAAGCAAAGCAGCTTGCTGATGACTACCGAAATGGCTTAGACAATGGTGTGTGTGTGGTTTCTGAAATCCAACCAGAAACGAAGCATTCATCTGAGTGGTCTAAGTACGTTGGTCATGACTGGGATACGCCTTACGAGACAGAAGTTTCTGTTGATAAGCTTAAAGAGCTTGGTGAAAAGGTTGCTAGCTACCCAGAAGATCACAAAGCACAGTCTCGTGTTAAGAAAATATACGATGACCGTAAAGCGATGGCAAAAGGTGATAAGCCACTCGATTGGGGTATGGCTGAGACACTTGCATACGCGACTATGGTTGACCAAGGCACTGACATTCGTCTAACTGGTCAGGACTCTGGCCGTGGTACTTTCTTCCACCGCCACGCTGTTGTTCATAACCAAAACGATGCATCTACTTACTTACCATTGCAAAACATCAGCCCAGAGCAGGGTACTTTTGAGGTTTATGACTCAGTACTTTCTGAAGAAGCTGTTTTAGCATTTGAATACGGTTACGCGACAGCTGAGCCGACTTCACTGGTTCTTTGGGAAGCACAATTTGGTGACTTCGCGAACGGTGCACAGGTTGTATTTGACCAATTCTTAAGTTCGGGTGAGCAGAAGTGGGGCCGTTTGTGTGGCTTGACTCTATTGCTTCCACACGGTTACGAGGGTCAAGGTCCAGAGCACAGTTCTTCACGTATGGAGCGTTACCTTCAGCTTTGTGCTGACCACAACATGCAAGTATGTGTACCAACTACGCCAGCGCAAGTTTATGCAATGTTACGTCGTCAATCAGTACGTCCTTTACGTCGTCCATTGATTGTAATGACACCAAAATCATTGCTACGTCATCCATTAGCAGTTTCTAGTCTTGAAGAACTATCTGATGGTGTTTTCCACAATATGATCGATGAAATCGATGAGATTAAGCCGGAAAACGTAGAGCGCGTTGTATTCTGTAGTGGTAAGGTTTACTACGAACTACTTCAAGAGCGTCGTAAGCTTGAACTAAACAATGTTGCTATTGTACGTGTTGAACAGTTATATCCATTCCCTCACAAAGAGATGGATGAGATTATGGCTCGTTATCAGCATGTAAAAGATTTCGTATGGTGTCAGGAAGAGCCACAGAACCAAGGTGCTTGGTACTGTTCTCAACACCATTTCTGGGAAGCAATCCCTGCAGGTGCAAACCTAACATATGCTGGCCGTAAGGCATCAGCTGCACCGGCATGTGGATATATGTCTACCCACACTAAAGAACAAAACGCGTTGATTGCTGACGCATTAACAATTAAAAAATAAGGAATAAGAGATGACAACCGAAATTAAGGTGCCTGTTCTTCCTGAGTCAGTTGCAGACGCGACCGTTGCGACATGGCATGTAAGCGTTGGTGATACGGTAAGCCGTGACCAAAACCTAGTTGACATCGAAACGGATAAAGTCGTTTTAGAAGTTGTAGCACCTGAAGATGGTGTAATTGTTGCTATTTCTGAAGAAGAAGGCGCGACAGTATTAGGTGAGCAAGTAATTGCACAAATCGGTGCTGCAGGTGCGGCACCAGCTCAATCAAATGAACAATCAGCAGCGCCAGCGGCAGCGGCGCCAGCAGCAGAAGGTAAAGAAGTGGACATTAAAGTACCAGTACTTCCAGAATCAGTAGCAGACGCTACAATCGCAACTTGGCACGTTCAACCAGGTGAGGCTGTAAGCCGTGACCAAAACCTAGTTGACATCGAAACAGACAAAGTTGTTTTAGAAGTAGTTGCACCTGAAGACGGTGTAATGGGTGAGCACTTGCACGCTGAAGGCGACACTGTACTTGGCGAGCAGGTTATTGGTAAGCTTTCTGCAGGGGGTGCACCAGCTGCAGCAGCGCCAGCACAAGCAGATGCTGCATCTTCTGATGAAAACGCTGATGTGCTAACGCCTTCAGTTCGTCGTTTAATTGCAGAAAAAGGCCTAGATGCTTCTCAAATTAAGGGTTCTGGTAAAGGCGGTCGCATTACAAAAGAAGATGTTGACGCGTTCTTGAAAGCACCTGCGGCTAAGCCAGCTGCAGCACCTGCCAAAGCGGCAGCAGCTGCACCAGCTCCAGCGGCACCTGTAGGTGACCGTACTCAGAAGCGTGTTCCAATGACACGTCTTCGTAAGACAATTGCTAACCGTCTTCTTGAAGCGAAGAATTCAACAGCAATGCTTACTACGTTCAACGAAGTAAACATGAAGCCAATCATGGACCTTCGTAAGCAGTACAAAGATGTATTTGAAGAGCGTCACGGTATTCGTCTTGGTTTCATGTCTTTCTACGTGAAAGCAGTAACAGAAGCTCTTAAGCGTTTCCCTGAAGTAAATGCATCAATCGACGGTGATGACATCGTTTATCACAACTACTTCGATATCAGCATCGCTGTTTCTACACCTCGTGGTCTAGTAACACCAGTACTTCGTGACTGTGATAAGCTATCTGTTGCTGAAATCGAAAAAGGTATCCGTGAGCTAGCGCTTAAAGGTCGTGATGGTAAACTAACAGTTGACGATATGACTGGTGGTAACTTCACAATCACAAACGGTGGTGTATTCGGTTCACTACTTTCTACGCCTATCATCAACCTACCTCAGTCTTCAATTCTTGGTATGCACAAAATCCAAGAACGTCCAATGGCTGTAAATGGCAAGGTAGAAATTTTACCTATGATGTACCTAGCGCTTTCTTATGACCACCGTCAAATTGATGGTAAAGAATCAGTTGGTTTCCTAGTAACAATCAAAGAATTACTAGAAGATCCAACACGTCTACTTCTAGACGTTTAAGCAAAAGATTAAATCTTAAGCTGTATGTGTGCAATTAAGCGACATACAGCTTTTTTTTTGCGCCTTTGGTCTAACTGGGGTTTTATTAAAACGCCGTGGGATCTATACTATGTGCGCAATTTGGGATAGCTGATTATTTGCATAAATATTCAGCATTTTTAGTATAAAAAATTGGATAAAGCATCATGAATTTGCATGAGTATCAGGCAAAACAACTTTTTGCCGAATATGGTTTACCTGTGTCTGAGGGTTACGCTTGTGACACTCCTCAGGAAGCAGTTGAAGCTGCTGGTAAAATTGGTGGCGACAAGTGGGTCGTTAAATGTCAAGTACACGCGGGTGGCCGTGGTAAAGCTGGCGGTGTTAAGCTAGCTGATAGCAAAGACGAGATCCGCGCATTTGCTGAAAACTGGTTAGGTAAAAACCTAGTAACTTACCAGACTGACGAAAAAGGTCAGCCTGTTGCTAAGATCCTAGTTGAAAGCTGCACTGATATTGCAAATGAGCTATACCTTGGTGCTGTTGTTGACCGTGCTTCACGTAAAATCGTGTTCATGGCTTCAACTGAAGGTGGTGTTGAAATCGAGCAAGTTGCTGAAGAAACTCCAGAACTAATTCACAAAGCTGAAATCGATCCACTAGTAGGCCCTCAGGCATACCAAGGTCGTGAGCTAGGCTTCAAGCTTGGTCTTAACCCAGCACAGATCAAACAGTTCACTAAGATCTTCCTAGGTCTTGCGAACATGTTCATCGATCACGATTTCGCACTTCTAGAGATCAACCCTCTAGTAATCACTGACGAAAACAACCTACATTGCCTAGACGGCAAGATTGGTGTTGATGGCAACGCGCTATTCCGTCAGCCTAAGATCCGTGAATTCCACGATCCTTCACAAGAAGATGCACGTGAAGCTCACGCTGCAAGCTTCGAGTTAAACTACGTTGCTCTAGACGGTAACGTTGGTTGTATGGTTAACGGTGCAGGCCTAGCGATGGGTACAATGGACATCGTAAACCTACACGGCGGTAAGCCAGCTAACTTCCTAGACGTTGGTGGCGGCGCGACTAAAGAGCGTGTATCTGAAGCATTCAAGATCATCCTTTCAGATGACAACGTGAAAGCAGTACTAGTTAACATCTTCGGTGGTATCGTTCGTTGTGACATGATCGCTGAAGGTATCATTGGTGCAGTTAAAGAAGTTGGTGTAAGCGTACCTGTAGTTGTACGTCTTGAAGGTACTAACGCTGAAGCTGGCCGTGAAGTACTAGCTAACTCTGGTCTTGACATCATCGCTGCTGAATCACTAACTGATGCTGCAGAGAAAGTAGTTGCTGCTGCGGAGGGCAAATAATGTCTGTACTAATTAATAAAGATACTAAAGTAATCTGTCAGGGTTTCACTGGTGGTCAGGGTACTTTCCACTCAGAGCAAGCTATCCAGTACGGTACGCAAATGGTTGGTGGTGTTTCACCTGGTAAAGGTGGTCAAACTCATCTTGGTCTTCCAGTATTCAACACTGTACGTGAAGCTGTAGAAGCAACTGGCGCAACTGCGACAGTAATCTACGTACCAGCTGCATTCTGTAAAGACGCTATCTTAGAAGCTATCGACGGTGGCATCGAGCTAATCGTTTGTATCACTGAAGGCATCCCTACATTAGATATGGTTGATGTTAAAGTGAAGCTAGAAGAAACTGGCGTTCGCATGATCGGTCCTAACTGCCCAGGTGTTATCACTCCGGGTGAGTGTAAGATTGGTATCATGCCTGGTCACATCCACCAGCCTGGTAAAGTAGGTATCGTATCTCGTTCAGGTACTCTTACTTACGAAGCAGTTAAGCAAACTACTGACGCTGGTTTCGGTCAATCAACTTGTGTTGGTATCGGTGGTGACCCAATCCCAGGTACTAACTTCATCGACGTACTAGAAATGTTCCAGAACGATCCTAAGACTGAAGCAATCGTAATGATTGGTGAGATCGGTGGTACAGCAGAAGAAGAAGCTGCAGAGTACATCAAACACAACGTGACTAAGCCAGTTGTCTCTTACATCGCTGGTGTTACTGCTCCTCCGGGCAAGCGTATGGGTCACGCTGGTGCAATCATCTCAGGCGGTAAAGGTACTGCTGATGAGAAGTTCGCAGCTCTAGAAGAAGCAGGCGTTAAGACTGTTCGCTCTCTAGCTGAGATCGGTTCTGCACTTAAAGAAAAAGCTGGTTGGTAATTATTTACCATTCAGGTAAAAAGGCTCCTTAGGGAGCCTTTTTTGTTTTACAATGTCCCGTCCTAAATAAGGTTGACACTTTTCAAACTTTTTATGAGTGTGTGAGACAATCGATAGTTAGCCTACTTAACGCAATCATATCCAAAGTAATTAGTCTTCATCCTTCAATTAGCTGTATCTGTTCAACAAGCCCATATAACCTATAAATAAGTGCATTATGGTAATCAAGTTCGTTCAACCCTTTTCGTTTAGATTCGAAAGTATGTCTGTCTAAATTGCTCGCAAGTTACATCAAAGCGACAAAGTATGGAAGATAAGTCAGAAATCTAGGACACACTAGAGAAACCTACCAGTTTAAAACAGGCTAGCTAATACCAAAGCCATGGTTTGACCTTTCGAAGGTGTAACTCATGTACACAAAACTAACTAAGAGGTGAGTATTTAAAAAACTTATAGTTAATGAATATACGCCCTTGTTAAATCAAATGCGTGTTTGTTTTGTGTGAATTCTGTTCGTTTATTGCATTTTTTATTTTTATATTCATGTGTGTGGATTTGTCGTTAACAACTTGTACTCAATCTGTTATGTTGCCCCTGAATTAGAAAAAGGAGAATAATGTGCGGTTAATTTTCAGTTCAATCGTTTTGGGGTTACTTACTGGATGTGGTGGAGGTTCTTCGAACGATAATAAAAATACAACCCCTTCAGTTGCAGCAGCTAATAACTCATCTACAAATAGTTCGTCGACCAGTAGCTCTTCGATAAATTGGGCTCCAATATTCAACACCGATAAAAAATGGTCGGTTATCGCAAATACTGAAACAAGCAAGGTGTTTACGCTCTCCGATGCTGATGGAGATGAGATTTCAGCTCAAGTAGACAATTTACCTTCTTGGTTATCTTTTTCTTTAGAGGGGAGTAATCTCACACTGGTTGCTAAACCAAGTATGTCAGAGGTAGGTACTCATTCAATTGCAGTGACTTTGTCAGACGGTGAAAGCTCTGCAAATCACAACATTGAAATAACTGTCGAAGATGACTCAGCGCAGCACGCAGAGGACCCAATTGCGATTGATAACGACACTCTAGTCGGTACTTGGTCGAATGCGGATGAAGGTCTTTTGTTTTATTTTTCTGAAGATAAGTCAGGCCTAGGTAAAATAAAGCAAACTAACTTTGCTTTCTCTTGGAATAATGAAGGTGTCATAGAGCTACAAACCAAAGAGGCTGAATGTTTTGTTAATTGCAGTAGCGCAGGCTTCTTATCCATCGAAGTATTTTCGCTAAGTGATGATCAGTTACGCGCCAAGCTCTTTAAGAGTGAGTCAGAGTACGACTGGATCACTCTCAAGAAGGGGGATGTTAAAGACCTTGAATACAGTGAATATAGTGAGCAAAGACTTGCGGACAATGTAAATGTTAGTGAGCTAACCACTTCTGAAACACAAAAGTCTAGATTTATTGGTTACTTACATGTTAATTATGGTGACTACAATCAGTGGGTTAGTTTTAATGAAGAAGCTGATTACAGCGTAACGACTGGTTTTAAATTATTAGATACGCAAGTTAGCGGTGCAACGTCTAGCATTTTGACATTAGATTTCGAGAATCAGGTTACTCAAAACACAAAAAGTCTGTCGTTCAGGCCACATATTACAGCAACTAAACTGATCGCTGCGGTTGATGATTACGCTGCATTCGAGTTTACTTATCAGTTCAAACTTGATCCTTATTCATTTGTCTCCAATGATGAAATTGACGATTATGAGGGTTTAGCGGAGGTCTTGGAACCACGTTCTAGCTATAAAATATACAGAGGCATTACCTTCTTGCCATTTTCAAATCTGTCTGAAAATGCCAAGCATGGTGGCTTTTCTACCACGTGGTTTATAGATTTGGCGTCAGGCGAAAGGTTCAAAGGAAGTAATGCACGATTGAATATTAATTCAGATAACAGCGTTAATTTACTCTCTAAAAATCTAATTACTGGAGACGAAGAGCCTGTAGAAGTTAGCTTTGAGAAATCATTTGGTGGCTTAACATACAAAATAGGGGCTTCCAATAAAACAATTAGTTATGCTGAGCTTTATGACAATAGAAAAGCATTTATCTACACCCGAACTGATCCTGCAGAAAAGGTTTTTTCAAATGCTTACATAAGTCAGTTTATTGAACTTGATAATGTTACTCAAGATGATTATATGAAATTATTCTCCTCCGATGACATCCAGTTGAATAATCAAGGCATAGTTGAGATTGTTCATCCCTTAGAAAATGGTAAGGCCATAGTGCTCAGTGATGATGCACAAAGTCCAAATGGACGATGGAAGTTTGAAGATGATAATAGTATGACCTTGATAACTCCATGTTATGAGGATAGCTTTTCCGAGTGCTTGAACAATGACGGTGATCTGACAGTTGTCAATTATAAGTTGATGCAAAAACTTGATGAGGGTTATTGGTTTAAGCAACTTCGTACTGACAAAGAAGTAAGCCCGCAAGGTCTGATTGTTACTTCTAATACTGAAAGCCTCGAATTTATGCGTATTTGTGAGGGGACATGTAACTCCATCAGTAACTAATCTGTGTCAAAGGCAAGCAGTCTGCTTGCCTTTACTATGAACAACTATATTTCATCTCTTATTATTAGTTTTTATTTTAAAATAACGCCTTATTTACTCTTTAAATAAGCTTGCAACTAAATGTTCTTGAAGTATGAACTAAATACCTGATATAAATAACCTTTCGGCATAATATAATAGGTAACGTCATGTCCAAAAAGGACTTTGTAGGTCATTTACTAACAGAATGTGATGTCATGATCCGCTATGCTTCCGGTGAAGGTAAAACCGTGCCGAGTCATATTCCCAATACAATTTATCAGTTACAAAATAAGTATGAGATTAACGAAATTGACGGATATAGTTTGCTTTTGGAAAACGAGCTAACTGCTCTAACTAGGTGTCACAAAGAGCTTTCCATTCTGGTATATCCAGCCAAGCCGCTTACCTTAGCTATCATGGATAAAGAGTCGACTTCAGTAAGTTGGTTGAGGTTTTTGGGGCCCGTAAAGCTGGTTCGCCATATGTCCTTATTAGCGCTTTTCTTTTTAATCTCTATAATCGCCTTGTCTATTTCTCCTGAAGTAAATCAAAAAACCATCAATGAAGGCTTGTTCAATTCTGAAGGTAGGGTGCTCTTATTGAATCAGCTATTTTTACTTTGCTGTGCAGGTCTTGGGGCGAGTTTTGCCTGTTTATATAAGTCACGCAATTTTATTCGATTGTGTAACTATGACCCTAAATTTGACTCAACTTATTGGTCTATGGTGATCATGGGCTTCATGGCAGGTTTGATGATTGCGGAATTGATCCCCACACAAGACCTTACTCAAGGCTCTAGTTCATCTATTGGAGACTTTCATAAACCATTGGCTGCGCTCCTCGGTGGCTTTTCGGCTGATGTTATTTATAGTGTGTTGAGTCGGTTGGTTGAAGTGATTAATCAGCTGATGGGTAGCACAGATCAAAAAACTAAAGAAAAGGCGAAAGTCACCCTTACTAGGTCTGACTTAGCTGAACAGTTACAGCAGCAAAACAAGGACATTCAGGACTCTATTTTGCAGAGCCAAAAATTGAACCAGCAGATCCTTAGTGCGCTCTCTACAGAGTTCAAATCAAATGTATTTAATAAAAGTGATTTTCAGTCTTCATTACAAGACATCAACCGA
The DNA here is from genome assembly GCF_021654285.1 of Pseudoalteromonas luteoviolacea. Taxonomy (GTDB): domain Bacteria; phylum Pseudomonadota; class Gammaproteobacteria; order Enterobacterales; family Alteromonadaceae; genus Pseudoalteromonas; species Pseudoalteromonas luteoviolacea_J. The sequence goes on from NZ_JAKFZS010000015.1 coordinate 125,516, forward strand.
TCCAGAGCTGGTGAGCTAGATACCCATAACAAGAAGACCGCATCAGAAAAAGAGCCTGTCTTATCAGAGTAGTATTACGCTTTTGCGTGGGATAGTCAGTCACTTACCGCCCGTAATTTATTGTATATTTCGTAATAAAGGATTACATTTAAGTTGAGATAAATTTTACGGGCGGCTTATTTGCAACGCATATTTTTTTTGATAGTAGTGACTTTGTTTTACTCATTATCTGCATCAGCACTCTCTAAAAAGCAGTTACTAGAGTTTGAGTCATCTGTTGTTTCTTTTCCATCTCATTTACTTCAAATGGAATCGACTCCCCCGGGCGTTGATAAACTTCTGTGGTTGACGCTCAAAGCTCGGGCAGCTTTTTTCAGGGGAGATATCAACACTGCAGCGAAACTTTTTGATTTAGGCAAGCCTGCTGCACAATCTTCACCTTTACAACTTACTTCTGGCTATTGGTTTTTGTATCGAGCTTTTTTTTCGGTGGAACAAGGAGATCTGAATAAAGCAAAGCAATACATAAAGCAAGCGAGCCTTTGTTTTGCGCAGAGCAAAGACAGTGATTTTTTAATACGTGCGCATGCGATGGAAGCAATCATCTCTGTATGGCGAGAAGAGTACAGTACCGCGTTAAAACGGCTTCAGTCAGCGCAAGGTCTGATGTCTAAATCCTCCATTGAGCAAGATGATGTCACAAAACTATTGGTTTACGATGCGCTCACAGCTTATTACTCAACGCTAAAGTTTTATGTCAAAGCCCTCGGTTATGCACACCAGGCACAAGAGTTAGCTGACAGAAAAAATAATGTTCTGGATGGTTTACCTGTAAAATATAACCTGTGTTTGACGCTATTACGTGCTGAGCTGCTTGAAAAAGCGAAAGTATGTTATACGCAAATGTTTGAAGCTTCAGAAGAACACGACTTGCCTAGGTATGAGTTTTGGGCTTTATCAGGGCTTGGTAAAATAGCGTTATCGGAAAAAACATTTGAGTTAGCCATAAAACATTTAAACTTGGCACAACGTGCACAGAAAAATGCCATTATTAACCCTGCGCACATCATTGTATTACATAATAATCTGGGTTATGCATATGCGCAAACAAAGATGTTTGACAAAGCATTAGAGCAAATAACCTTCTCAAAACAGGTTTTGAGTACATACCATAGCCCATTGAATAATAGATATATGAGACAAACTCTGAAAATTGAGGCGGATGTACACCAAGCAAAACAAGATTTCCCCCAAACCGTGTCAACATTGCGTACTTATATTCGCTTACTTGAGGAGAGTGAAGTAAAGAAACAAGAAACACAGCAAAATAATAATCAAAGCGCAATAATGTTAGAGCCGAAGGGGAAAAGTAGGCAGCTTAACGAGCTTGGGAACAATAGTACATTTAATGAAGATACGACGTTGAAAAAGGCATATATTTTAATTGTCTTTTTATTTGTTTGTTTGGTTGGGTTAGTTATTTACCATAGACAATCGAAAAGAGGATTGACAGAGGCCTTGTATTATAAAGATATTGCTACAGGGCTGTATAATAAACGGTATTTCATTGAAAAATATGATGATTTTATAAATCTTCACCTTGATTATGCAATGGCGCTTATTGAGATCAACCCTGAATCGAGCGAACGTTGCAGTAACGGAGGGTTTGAGAACACGGATCTTAAATTTATTGCCGACCAATTGTTGATGCAATTTCGAGACGATGGTGATTTGGTGTGTAGAGTGAGCGAACATGAATTTGTCATAGTGTGCTTAGGCATGAAAAAACCACTCTTACAAAAGCGGTTGGCGGCATTTCAGCAAGTTTTGATAACAAAAAATAAGAAAGAACCTTTAATAGTTTCAGGTGCCTTAATATGCTCTGACGAAGGGGATTTTGGTAATATATTTGCTGAACTTGAAAGTCGATTGGTTCATGTGAAACGCACTGCAAGAGGGCAGGTGGTGTCATTTTAACCACCTACTTCTCTAACGGGTTCGAGATATCAATAGCTGTAGCTAATGTGTTGGAAAAAACGCATGGTTACATCTTGTTTCTCTGGGTTTATGGGGAGTTGAGACATAAACCTTCGGACCATAGTTTCAACATTGTTCATGAACTTTCCATACCCCGCATCTTTGTTATCACTATCGTTAGCTACGATAACAAAATGCATAACATCACACAGGTGATCACCATCCCAAACTGTGTGGGTTTGCCCATCAATTAGTGACGTGTCGAAGCTCAGCTTCTGGAGCTCTCGATTGTGTGCTGATTTATCAATTTGGCTATTTCTGACAATAGGCAACTTACCATCTGCTACAAAACCAATATGTGACAACTGTAGTTGAGCGCATGTTGTTAGTAACTTATCTTCAATATGTCTGTAAAAACTAGCATAGTCGCCAGGTCTTAGCATATGCTGAAATTCAGTCTTAATGGCTCTGGTAATTGGTACGGAGAAAGTAACATAGGTAATTTCACTATGTGCTTCTGGTAAAGAGCAGTTTCTAGCTTGATAGCGAGGGTATAAGCTACGCAATTTATAGCCGTATGTTTCCCTGTGTCCTTTAATTTTCGAGAAAATATCATAAGTCAGGTGTTGGTGATCCCTGACTTTAAATTGCATATTTTCTTCTTCATATTGAGATTGAAGAGAGTCTAGAGCACGCTTAACTTTACTGTGGAATGATGCAGCATTAGCTCTTAATTCATCCCCAGTCGCTAAAAATAAGAAGCGAATTTTTCTGGCTTTGTGACCTTCATCACTGTAAACCTTGTGTGCTTCGTGGTACTTCGGGTTATAAAAGAATAGGATTTGTTTGTCTGTTTGCAAACTGTAAGCTTCTTCGTGATATCTCACAACAGGCAGCTTGTCGTTAACAATAAGCTGCACGTTATATAATTCATATTCATCACACAATGCAAATAGCTTTCTAGCAAGGCGTTGATAAGCACTTTCTACATTGTCAAAGCGTTCATAAAAAGAGTTATCTGGCTTAAACTCAGCCAAGATATAGTGGTTGTTGCGAGCGTTGGTTGGAATGTAGACACGATGTAAATTCAATGAAGCCATTTTTAATCCTTAACGATACACCTGATTTTTAGCTCATATTATTGAATTTAAATGACGATTTTATTGCGCTGGAACAAAAGTTGTCACAATTATTGGTGGGAAATTTATTACAAGGGAAGATCCAAATTGCGTATTTGTCTCATTATTTAGGATAACTCATTAGACATGGAAATGATTCTCGTTTAAAGTTTTCTGGATTATTAATGGGAACTTTAAAATGAAACTAATGCCTTTGAGTGACCGTTCACTCAACTTTCTAGCTCTTGGTGAAGCAAACAATAACAATGCAAATTCATGTGATTTAGCCATTCTTGATGGTCACTTAGATATGAACATATTAGCCAAATGCGTTGATAGAATTGCACTAACACATCCAATTTTGCAAAGTCGTATTGTTAGAAAAGGGCTTAAGTATTATTGGCAACATGACGAATCCATATACCCTCAAAAGTTATATTTAGATTGGAGCCAATGCTATTGCGAATTTGACCAATGGCATGAAGCTTTGCGTCAATATGTCATTGACAATCCAATAGATCCATTTTCAGCTTCTCCCTTGAAGCTTATTTATATTAAGTATCAGCAGTTTAGTGCAATTTTGTTTCTTTCATCACATGCCGCGTCTGATGCCCGCAGTGGTTACATTCTGTTTGAACAATTAAATTCGATTTTGTGTAATCAAAGTATTCCTGAGGAAGATAATAGCTTTTGTGAGGACCCTCTGATTTTTGATAGAGTTGAATGGAAAGCATTGCTAAAAGCAGGTAAATGCTTAGTGTCTGAGCTATTCAAACCGAGTTCTAAAATCATGATTAAAGATTCTGGCAATTGGAGTGTGGATTATTTTGATTTTGGTGTTGGGGCTACTGAGTCTTTGATTAAATGGGCTAATCAGCATGAAGTATCTGTTAATGTTGCGCTTAACTACTTACTTAATAAAGCCTTAAACAAGGGTGAAAAGTACACTATTATTGAAACTATTTCGATTCGAGGGATAGCAAAAAAAAATCTTGCGTCTTCTTATAACAATTTAATTATGCCGTTCGGTTCAGAGGTCGGAGGCGATAGCTGTTGGGTTAAGGCGTACCAAGCGCGTTTACAGGATTTGAAACTTGAAGGGTATAAGGTACATCAAGCAGAGCAGCGCATACAATCATACTCTATAAATATGATGCCAAAATTTGCATTAAAGTTATTGGTAAATGCCTATAAGTCTATGTTTTTAAATGGAAATGTTATTTTGTCTAATTTAGGGCGATTAGAGTTTGAGTTAAATTATATTGGCGAACGGAAAATTATAGATATTTATAATTTTAGCGTGCCGTTACCGCCCGCAGGTTTAGCCTTAGTGGTGAGTACTTATAAAGGGCGGTTGAGAATTTCTTTTGCTCATAGAACTGAAAAAATAGAGCAAATTATCAAGGCCATTCAACATGAGCTTTCAGTCATTAACGAATAGATATTAATAACATTGTGTATACCTTTTTACCCATAGGAAGGTATACCAACGTAGTAATTGCACTAAATTTACTCTTTTTAAATTCTCTGACCTATTCATACTTGGTGAAACAGGTTTTAGCCAAAATGTGCTTTATCCCTAAACGTAAATAATTTATGGCTGTAGAATAGGGTTATACATTAAATAAACAATGGTTTATATATTGTATTAATTTTGTTTTCACATAAATGTTAAGCGCGCGTCTTTCCTCCGATATAAATTTTTTTATTGGAGAAATGATGTTACATACAGGGGAGTTAGTTGCAGCACAACAAAAGCAACTACAAGGACATAGTGAGTTTTGGACAATTTGGCTAGAAAACAAAGAAAAACTATTAAGTTGTTGTCATCGGTGGTTAAGAAACGACAGTGATAAAGTTGAAGATGTACTTGCACAAACTTGTGAAAAAGCATTTAGGGCATACAGTCAATCAGGTTATACAATAGAGAATGAATTTGCCTGGCTATGTCGCATTGCACACAATCTATGTATGGATGAGCATCGTGCAAAGGCAAAACATCAAGATATAGTAAATCATGTAACAGAATTGCCGGATCATTTCTTTTTTGCAGATAACCAGTCAACATCTCTTGAAAGTGATCACTGGAATACCAGTTTATACACAAAGCTTGTAAAAGAAATATCAACACTTCCCAAAGACTTACGACTTGTCATGCAATATAAATTTATATATGAGATGGAATATCCAGAAATTGCTAGCCGGCTGCAATTATCATTAGAGAATGTGAGGAAGCGTGTACAGCTAGCGAGAAGGAAGTTGACAAGTTTAAAAGATGAATATAAGCGATATTGTTAACGTTTTATAAGACTTGTCATGGTAAGAAGTTACACTTTCTCATTAACTCTATCAAAATGATATTTTAAATCAATAAACTAATTCACATATATCTTTGCTGCACGTTTAAAGCTTGCTTGGTTTTAAACATCAGCCCAACCTTAAAATGGCCTCACAAATTGAGGCCATTTTTTTATCACTGGTATTAAATATTCACAAATTTTCTTTGGCGTCGTCAGAGGGGTATTAAACAGTAATAAATATATTAAAAGTGTTTATTACTCAACTTAAAATGAACCTCTGAAAACTTGCTCCATTATGTGGGGGATGTGGCGGAGCGTATCTAGGATTTGATATGACAACAATAAGAAACTGGTATGTTGTTTACACTAAGCCAAATACCGAAAAAAAGTTTGCAGAACAAGTGTCGAGTATTAACTCTGGGTGTGATGTTTTTTTACCATTGAAGACACAAAAAAAACAGTGGAGCGATCGTGTTAAATTAATAACCACCCCTTTATTTAAATCGTATGTATTTGTTTACCTCGACGATTTTGAATATCACCACATAAAACGCTTGAGTGGGTTTGTGGATTTTATAAAGTTTAATGGTAAGGCTAGCATTGTAAATAATACTGAAATTGAAAAAATCAAAGCGGTTATTTCTTTGGGCTTTGAATGTGAACCTGTCCCTAATAAGTTAGTTATTGGTAGTCAAGTAGAAATCACGGTAGGTGCGTTAAAAGGTTACCAGGGCTGTTTAGTAGAGCGTACCAATGAAAGTGTATTTGTTATTGAAGTTGCGGGTTTAGATCAAAGCCTTATGCTCTCGGTACCTGCCAATTTGTTGCAAGCTGTTGAGATCTGAAGATGAGAGAGCACAGGGTTTATAACTCTTCTTTTGCATTAACTGTCATGTTGAACTTTGTTGAAACACTCGTTGTTCACGCAATTATAAAAGCCTACTTGATATTAGCGATCGAGAATTTGAATCACAATCTTGCTGTTAAAATCTCTTATTTACGATCACTAAGTGTTGAACTCAAATGTGACAGAGGCTGTGAAAATAATATCAATAGTATGCAAGTTTATGAGCAAGCAATGGCGGGAAGAGCTTTATGGTAGAAGGCAACCCAATGAAACCGCAATTAGATTTAGAAAAGCAGCTCTCACAGGTCTTTTTTCAATTAGGGGCTGCGCTGGCACAAGATGAGGAACACATACAGCACTTGATATCTAAGCTTGATAGTGTGCTGAACCAGTTGATAAGTGTACCTAAATTCAAATATGTGGAAGACATGTTTGGTCTTCAAGAATATGAAATGAGGCTGATTGCCTTAGTTTATATTCAAGAATTAGAACCTGATATTTTAACACCCTATATCGGGCTGAGCTGGTATGAAAATGGTCCAACACTCAGTCTTGATAAGCTATTATATTTAAGTAAACAGGGCAATAAAAGGGCATTGCTATCTAAGGGAGGCCTTCGTATGAAGGTATTCGAATGGCAGTTGCTACAATGCGGGCCCTCGCAATCGCTAACTGAACGTGTTGTTATTCATTCAGGGCTTTTACACTTTTTATTGACAGGTTCTTTGAACCTCAAAGAAGATCACCCCATTGCTTTAGATAGTTGTGCTTCACAAGACACTGTTTTTGAATCTTGTTTGAATGTTTTGGATATTGATTTATCTGACAGGCAATTTTTTCAGTTTGATACACGCAATACAGATCTCATTTGCTGGTACACGGAACAGCTTGCGGTTCATGAAAGCGCGTTGTTTGGTTTTTTTCATAGTGAGCGACTACAACAAATGGGTTACGCTGGGCTTGTCTGTTCGTTGGTAGATGTGATCCTATGTGCTAACGGGAAACCCATATTCTTATTTGCATCAGATTTGAATTGCGTTTCACCTGTGGTTTTTGAAAGCTTAAACAAGCTAGATATGAGTGTTGCCAATTTATCATTTTTTACTCCTTTAATTTGCGAACATGCTGAAGCGCGAGCATATTGCAAGACAATTAAGCTTAATAAGCCCTCAACCACATCCCTTGTAGATGCTTGGCAAATGTTATCCCCAATACCAAATGAAGTGCGATCAACCGCCATTACTGCACGTTACCCTATACCGTTGCACCGTATGTCTGCATTGGCAGACACCGCCAAAAAAGAGGAGCAAAGTGGCGCTGATTTTTGGGATGCACTGCAATTACTGTGTTTACGTGAGCTTAATACTGGCCCTGAAGAATTGGCAAAGCTGGCTGAACCACGCTTTAAAATTTCGGATATGGTCTTATCGCCGCATGTCGCTTCACAACTTCGTGAATTAGTCGGTCGTGTAGATAAAAAAGCTGAATTACACGCTCAATTACCTCGTTTTATGCCGGGTTGTAAAGCGCTTTTTTGGGGTAAGCCTGGGACGGGTAAATCAATGGCAGCGGAAGCCATTGCCGGAGACCTTCAGTTGCCTTTGTATGTTGTGAACTTAGCCAATATCGCAAGTAAATGGATAGGCGAAACAGAAAAGCACTTAGAAAAGCTGTTCGATCAGGCCCAAGAACACAATGCTGTACTGATGTTCGATGAAGCCGATGCAGTATTTGCAAAACGAAGTGCTGTAGAGTCAAGTCAGGACAAAAATGCAAATACGGGTGTGAGTTATTTACTACAAAAAATAGAACACTATAGCGGCCTTCTTCTGTTAAGCACCAACCTTAAATCCAACCTGGATGATGCATTTTTACGCAGGTTTCATAACGTGATTGAGTTTACATTGCCAACGCCTGCACATAGGGAGCTGTTATGGCGTCAAGCTTTGTCAAAAAATGCCAATAACGATCTAATGAACTCGATAACCAGTTTGGCACATAGATTTGAATTAACGGCTGCACAAATTCTCAATATTACGGAGTCAGCGTTATTACAACGTTTGATGATAGATCATAAAGATATAGATCCTGAATCGCTCGCAAATGCACTTAAAAGAGAGCTTTCAAAACAGCACGAAGGATTTATGGCACAGCATGAAATAAAAGCCTGGTTGCAAGGAAATTAATATGGATCCAAACATTATTTACAACACTCAGCAAGCGTTAAAAACATTCCTCACAGAGCGGATTTTGTCGATGAGTAATGGTACTGGCGCAGAACTTGATAGTGAAATCGCGCTTAGTTTCATTGCGCCAGATAAAACCTTCTACGACAAACATGTCAGTGATGAGCCTACAGTTAACTGCTACCTGATTGGGGTTGCTGAGGATATCACACGTCGACAAAGCGAGCCGCCAAGAAGTTATTTGAATGTTTCTCAGACCCATCGTATTCATCATAAAGAGCCAAGGTTTGTTTCATTGACTTATATGCTGACTGTATGGAGCAAGGCAGAGTCGGGTAGTGCAGAGCTTGAACATATGGTGCTTAGTTATCTGCTATGTGGCTTAGGTGCCTATGATTTTTTACCTGAAGATATCTTGGCCAAGTATGAGGTAGAAGACAAGCCTTATGGGATCCGAACACAGTTGTTCGGTAATGAACACAGTGAAAAAGTAAGTGGTCAAGTATGGCAAGCTTTAGGTTCGACGCCTAAGCCTACGTTATTACTTTCGTTGTCTGTGCCTGTGCCTGTGTTTACCCCTGATGTATTGCCAGTTATTCAAGAAATCGAAACTAATATGGATAACAAATCAGCTTAAAAACACTTTTTTACTCTTCCAAATTTCGCTTGCTACATCAACTCTCCCCCGATGTAGCAAGATTTCTCAATTTAAGACTAATCACCAAAGGTTAACTATGAAACATTCAGAATTAAATACTGAACTGCGCGGATATTTTGAAAATGGCGATATACCAACTCAAATCGAATTTCGCAAACTGATCGATGCAGCAACGGATAATACAACCACATTTAGCTTATTAGCGCATCTGTTTGGTGCCACAGTGGATTGCGCAATAAGTGAGCCTGATCTCGATTTAGAATCAGATTTAACATCAAAATTAGCAGATTATTCGCTGGTTCCAGGTGAGCAAGTCATTTTGCATGCGCAGCAAGATATTACAGAAAATGGTGTATACATCTTTGACCTAGAGACAGTTGAAGGAGAGACAATCGCCAAGCTGACTAAGCAGGCGATTAATGAATTTGAAGGCATGCTAATTAAAGCGAATCGTTCTCTAGATGACAGTGCAAGTTATTATCACTATGTTATGGAAAGTGATACTGACCAAAATTTAGATTGGCACAAGGTTGAAAATTTTGATGTACCTGAATACTACTCAGAGCACATTCAAAACGCTCGTTTTCCAGCAGAAATTGATTTAACACAGCAAGACAGCGTCGAAAACAGCAAATTGACGGCCAATTACTTAGTTGGTAATGGTGCTGCGATCACGGATTTAAATAATGCCAACCTGCCTGCGCAAATAGATCTCACGCAAATAGATAATGATTCTAGCCTTAAAGCCAAAGAGATCATTGGAGATGGGCAGCAATTAACGGGGTTAGATGCTGATCAGCTGCAATTTGGACAAGTGCCGCCACAGCGTATTGATTTTGCGCAAATGAGTGATATTGAGTCAGGCAGCAGCGTAAAAGTCTTGAACGCAGATCATGGGTATTGGCTTAATCAAAAAGTAGAGTCGCTGGGGATCTATACTTTAATACAAGATTTTATCACTTGCGCTGAAGTCAACACGCACATTGATACGGCGTCACCCTTGCTGGCGCTCGACGGTGTGTCATTGCAAGCGGGCGATCTTGTGTTGTTAACAGCCCAGCTGGAGCCAAGTGAAAATCGCATATGGCAAATTCAACCAAACAAAACACTGTCTTTACCATCGCCAGAGATTGCGTTAAGTCCAGGCGCCGCAGTAAAGATCAATGCAGGTACTGTGCATCAGCATAAAGTCTTTGTATTAGCCTCTCAGTTTGAAAATCTACAAGGGGATGTTGAGAACCAATGGCAGGCTTCAGCTCAAGTTACATTAGCGGGTGCTGGGATCAAGGTCATTAATAATCAACACTCAGTAGATGTTGCTACACCTGCAGATATTGAAGCGGGTGTCACAGATAAGCTGCTCGATGCGGCCCAATTCAAAGCACAACAATCTTCTGGTTCAGATGCTTTAAAAGCAGACTACAACGCTAAAATTACCGTTCAAAAAGAGCGCATTGATAGCATTTTGGAAGCGAGTGATGCAGATGCAGACTCATTTAAAGAAATTGTTGATTTGATCAACTCAGTAGACACTGAATCGGATCAGGCCTTTGCAAGCTATGTGCTGAGCAATGATCAGCGAAGTGCCCAAATAGAAACTGATCTGGCTACTGAATCGAGCACAAGGTTACAAGAGGTAGCATCACTTCAGACAGCTTTACAGCAAGAGGTATCAGATCGTACAGCAGATTCAGCATCAAGATATACCAAGACAGAAGCCGATCAACGCTTTCTAAAATCCGTCAATACCCAGCTTGTAGGCACGGTAGATATTACCCAAGCTAACTTTAACGGCAATATGACTGTTTCAGGAGCAATCACTGCGACAGGTGATGTGACCGCTTTTTCTGATGCACGGTTAAAGTCGAATATTAAACCGATTACTGAGGCGCTTGCAGCCGTAGGAAAGCTAGAGGGTGTTACATTCGAGCGTGCTGATGGTCAGTGCGATAGAAGGTATACCGGGTTGATAGCGCAAAACGTAGAGCAAGCCTGTCCTGAAGCTGTATACGACCAAGATGACTATAAGTCTGTTGCGTATGGCAATTTAGTTGGTCTATTAGTTGAAAGTATAAAAGAACTAAATAACAAGGTGATCAGTTTAGAAAATCAAGTTGCCAAACTTGAGTCTGAATAAAGGGAGTGAAGGTGAATGACTTTACAAACGAATGGCCCCATATCACTCAAAAATATTGGCGATGAATATCGAGACTCACAGCCTCATGAGTTAGGGTATTTCAGTGAGCATGTCGACAAGGTGCCAGGAGATACGCTAGCAATCAGTGAGTTTTACGGCAAGTCAGCTCAAACGATACGCCTAGTTGATAAAACCTTTCAGGTTTATACAAAGCGCACTGCTATTATCCCAATCGCTAATATTCTTGAGGGGAGTTTTGATGAATATAGCAACGGGCAAGATCCTATTCGGCTGATTGCGGTACAAAACCCTCAATATGGTACGGTAATTATTGACGGAGCCAATATCGAGTTTACCTCAAATAGTGGTATTGGAAGTGCGGCCCGTTTTGACTTTATTGTTGAAAACAGTATCGGGGTTCGTAAAACACATTTTGTCACCATGTCAGTTGTTGCTGTACCACCAATTGTATGTAACCCAGATACTTTGAGCTTACAACAAGGGGAGTCGGTATTTATTAGCAAGCAGCAATTGATTGCTAATGATGAAGATGGTTCAGGTACTGGCCTATCCTTAATTGGCGTATCCAATGCGCAAGGCGGTACGGTATCTCTTAGTGGAGACACCATTACTTTTCTATCTACAGGGCTGGCGGAGCAACCGGCGCAGTTTAACTATCGCGTCAGAAATGGTCACGGTGTTGAGCAAACTGGTACGGTTTATATAAACATCACACCTTTGCCTGAACTGGAATCGTACATATACCGCACCCAGCAGCAATCAGATGACGCACGGCAAAGTTATAGTCCGCCGACGATGCAGGACATCTTCAATAATTGGGCAAGATTTAACGGTAACGAGTATTTCCTAAACAAGCAAGATGCCGAAGCTCGTAATAGCGCCAATGCAAAAGCTTGGTTCTATCGCGCTTCTACAGATAGTGTCGTTATGCCGCTCAATGTATCGCCTTCAAATGGGTTTGTATCCTCGGAGAAAGTCGATAACTACACCTTAGAGGCGACTTTAAGTTCAGATCATGGTGACAATGATACGATAGGGGTCGTTGCTGCTTTTGTTAGGGAAGGGAACATAAACTATGTCCTAACGATAGTGCTCAATACGGGTGGCACAGCGCCTAGCTCAACAGGATGTGGTGTATATTTTGGCTATGCCGGTGTGGGTTCTGGTTCCGATAAGTTACTAGGGCAATATAACATTGGAACTGGAGGCGGTTGGAACAACAAACGTGTGCGCGTAAAAGTTCAGCGTCAAGATGATATTTTTAAATTTTACGTGACGCCATGGAACCAAACGGGCAACTTCCAATCCGCCAGTGAGATTATCGTTGATTTGAATAACGACACAGATTTACATCGCTTCAAAGGCAAGCAATCTTATGGCTACATCACTTACTCCCAGCCAAATTCAACCTACTTAGACACTGATTTACGCGGCGGACTGGATGTATCGAAGATTTATGATGCACAAAATAATTTTGTTTGGGAATACGTAAGCGGAAGCTGGCAAAAGGTATCGGGTAGCATACAAAGTCACTTAGGGTACATCAGAAAGGTCTTTAACCCGCAAAGCCAAGAACGTTTTTTAATTTCTCAATCAACTGTCAGCTACTTAGGTAATTTGGTACAAAGCAGTGCTTGGAATAACACCAAATTGCTTGATGAAAGCCAAAATATTCTAGCGGAGCAAGCTTTAGCACAAAATGGTGCGCCAGCTGGCAGGCGGATGCTAGCCTTATATACCAAAGGAAAAGAAGAGAAAAATTATCTAACCGGTAAACCCGCAGTGTCCTCTACGTCAGCACATGCCCATCACAATAGTAGTCCAGGGTTTAATAATTTATCGAGTAAAAATTGGTTTGCAGATAACGAAATAGACTTGGCAATTACCAATTTTATTGGCGGAACAGTGGTGTTCGAGGGCGGAATTGTCGGCCGGATCACCAGTATCGGTAATGATAATGGAACGAGTGCCTTTGTACATTATCAAGTTACCAGTTATCGATTGTTTGAGCTGATCCCAGAAGTATCATCCCAGCACCTTTAAATATCTTGCACAGTACTGTTGTTATTTTCTCCATTACCGCTGTCGCCAGTACTAAAACACCAATTTTATAACCTGTAGCACATCAAACTTGAAAGCTACATTTATCAAGGAGGCCATAATGGCTTTAAAAACTCTCTCTGGCATTCTCGCTGCCATTGATGCTGAGCAGATCGCTGTCAACATGACAGCGACAAAGTCACTTTATAGATACACGGGTATTATTGACCGTGTTCATAAAGTGAAAACTGATACCAATGTAAACCTGCCTGCAGCAAATACGGATGACTTTCTCACTAATACTTTAGCACTTGCTGATGGAGAAAAAATTCTACTTACTAAGCAATCTGCACCATCTCAGAATGGGGTTTATCAAAGAATTGCCGACACGCTTAATAAAATCACTTACCCAAATGTTGAGTTGGGCAACCTAGTTGAGTTGTTGGGCACACCACCTACATCCTCTACCGTTTTTTATAAACTGATGGAGGGCGATCAGTGGAGTGAAGTCGCCTTGAGCGATGGGGCTGTGTCAGTCGCAGTTTAATCTCTTTGGCCAAGTGTGACCACTTGGCCTTTTATTTTAAATGAAGGGTTCAAAATGAGGTATGCACATGACTTTTAAATATCTAAATGTCAACGCTTTACTCAAAAAAATAGACCAACATCAGCAATATATTGAGCGGTATATCGGTTTCATTGGTACGATAGACAGCGTTTTTGAAGAGCCTATTCCCCTGTCACAGCCAATGCCCCCAAGTTATTGGCAATCTTTAGTATTGTTAATCAAGCAAACGCAACAAATTGAGAATGGTTTGTACCAAATTAGCTCTACAGGGCTTTGGCAACGGTTCCCTGTTGAGATTGAGCTTGGCAACATTGTGGCTTTAAAGGGAGTGAATGAAAGGGCGACTCGATACTTTAAACTAATTGAGCAAAGCCCAGAAAAACAGATTTGGCAACCTTTCACCATAGACAGCGTTGAAACATTCAATATGTCATCAGTGTAATCGCCGGATGGAATTGACAATGGAAAGCTCATTAAGAAAAACCCTTAAATCTTTTTTTAGGCGAGGTGCAAAGCCGACAGAGTCACAGTTTGCTAAATGGCTGGATGCATGTTTACTGCAAAATGAAGATGGGATCAAAAAGAGCGAGAGTGGTTTAGAGTTTAGTAATGATGTGATCATTAAAGGTAACCTCAAACTTGACGGTACATTTTGGTTGTCAGCAGACACACCAGAAACGAATTTACTAGATGTGGAACCAACCAGTCATTCAGTCCCTGTTGGTGCAATTTTTTTATGGTTTGGTCAGCAGCTTCCAAAAGACTACGAATTATGTGATGGAAAGTTTGGTCGGCCCTTTTTGTCTCCTCCAGATAAACACGTCAAATACATTATAAAGCAAATCAAAAATGAAAATGGTTAAGGAAGAAAATTTATGTCAGATCATGGTATTGAGTCTTCGCAACAGCCTGTATTTGAGCAATTAGAATATGCCAACTTGAGATCAGCCCCACAATCATGCCAAATTGACAAAACGAAAAAGTATGGTGAATTTCGCAGGGCCTTTGATGCAGATATATGGCCAATCTCTTTGTCTGAACAATTTGTCGACGAGTGGCATAACCAAGCTTGGCTAAAAGTATACGCAGAGTCTATTTTAGCTTGGTTACATGACTTAGAAGATAATGAATTAGTAGATGCATCGAAGCCGCTCTATGTGTGCCAAGTAGGGGCGTGTAGTTATAAGTTTGGGTTGTCATTGCTACATAAACTGAAACAGGGCTGCGCTGAGCAAGGTCTACAGCACATACATTTATGCTTATTACTGCATACTCAAAGTAAGCAAGAACAAGTGCTCTTGAGTCAACACCCTGACTTTAAATTCTTTAATGAGCAAGATAGCGCAGTGATTATTGACTGGGGGATCACCTCATCCATTTCAGCATTGCCCCAAAAGGCTATTTGTGGGACGCATATCGATTTTGCAAGCAATCCAGCTATTTTGATTGCTAATGGTACGTTATCTCAGCTCGCGCAATCGCTTTACCATGTTCATTATCATGAGGTTTACAGAGCAGATGTAGCACGCGTGTACGAAAGTCAGGTAAATATTGATACCAGAATGAATCAGGCAGATACGTGCTTTGAGTTGCCATTTTTACAGCAAATGAAGAGCAAAGTGGCAAACAAGGGTACTCAAGATAATGAGCGTATAGAGATCGTTTACCAATGGAGCAAGGTGAATTTAGATGATGAAAGCAGCTATTATGGTTCGCAATTATCTAAGCGCATAAAGCAGTTACTGGAGTATCAAAGCTCAAAAGGAAACAGTGAAGTGATTGCGGTGCCTGTGCAAGCCGCGCAAGTGATTAAAGCCATTGAATCTTCGTTTAAGAAGGGGATACTTGGGCTGTTCAGCGATCACACGAACGATCAAAAGGGGTTAAAGTTATCTAACAGTATTAATGTGGTGGGTATGGCTTTACCCATTGACTTTATGAGTATAAATCAATTGCTTTGTGAAGACTTAAGTATGCAAAGTGGTAGATTATCAAACGATGAGACCGGCTGTGTGATGGTTTTGTCTGAAAAAGACTCTAGCCAGTTTAATTATGCAAGGCATGCATTTGATACTAGCTGCGCAAACGAGCAACCAAAGGCAAGATCGCAAATACTGCAAAGCTTAGAGAGTGCAACTGCCGCTTTATCAGATGCTCAAATCCGTGCTTTTATTGTGCAAATGGATCACGATGTAAAAGTACTTAAATTATTTCTACCTCGCTTACGCAAAGAAGGTGTGCCTGTTAAGTATCGTTTAGCTTGGTGCAAACTTCTCTCTGAGATATGGGACAACTACATTGCTAATCTTGAAAGTGAGTCTTTTGCCTTTGAACTTGGCCTGTTAGCCGTTGAATTAAGCCATTGGCCTTTAGCTAAAAGTTGCATGCTGATGTGTATGGAAGTTAATGGACCAAATACGGTGTGTTTGCATAACTTGGCACTGGTAGCATGGATGACTGGTGAGCTTGACATCGCGCTGCAAAGCATTGATTTAGCCTTAGCCATGAGTGAAGACAAAATACAACTTGAACAGCTAAAAGGTGAGTTTTTACATTATCAACAGCGTTGTAAGAAGTTACTTTGGTATGACAATGAATATCAAAGTACAGTTCTGGAAAACAGAGCACTTAAACTACTTCCCTTGGGCGAGCACCAATTAGTTGAGTTTTATACTCAATATAGCAATCAGAATATTGCTGAGCGATTAAGAAGCATAAAGTTAGAGAGCCTAGAGCAGTTAAAACAGTTATGGCCAACCTGGCAAGCTCAAGGGGATAGTGCTCAAAAAGCTCATTTCGCCATGGTGCATGGTGAATTCGGACTCGTTGGTGGGGTGGTTTTTGACTTTTATGATATCGATGACGCGTCACGTGTTGATAGTTCAGAAAAAACAAAAAATCGATATGCGCACTTGTCATTTTGGGTGGGTGAAGATTATCAACATAAAGGTTTGGGAACGCTGGGTGTTAATTTAGCGATAGAACAAATTCGTTCTATAGCTCATAAGCTTAATATTACTTATATTAAAACCTCAGCTTGGTGCCACAATATACCGTCTCGAAAAATTTTAAAAAAAGAGGGGTTTATTGAGCTGCCTGATGCTCAAGGTATTGGTGTTGAGAAGGAAGTTTTCTATGAGCTTTATTTTAATGGGGTGTGATATTTTTTAATATTTAAATTATAAAGTAAAATATAATAATTATAAATTTTATTCTAAGGTTCATCTTTTTTAAAGGTGATTTAAACCAAGATCAATGCAAGGAGATCTTATATGAAAGATAGCTACAAAAATTATGACGATGGCCAGTTAATAAAGTCGTTAGCTGAGGATGAAAGTACGCAGATTTTACCTCAACCTACTTATCATACGTCAGGGCAGTATGTTGATAGTAAAAGTAAGTTGAGGTTATTTGGGGTGTCCAACCCGTCTGGTTGTGCTGTGTATTATCAATCATCTAAAGCGACTGAACGCCATCTACATGAAATCGGAACTAATAAAGGTGGTAGCATTTTTAGTGGCCTTAAACAGCAACATAAATCAGATTCAGAGAATAAATATCTGAATTAGAAAATTAACTTTCATTTATAATGCCATTACCATAAGACTCTCTCCCACCTTTTCCGGTTTTTATAATTTTGATTTTATTTGTGAGTGACTTTTTAAAGTTAATCACATGTTCTGTTGTAATTAAATTAAACTGGAGAAAAATATGTTTTCTAAGAAAAGTACAGGTGCGAAAAAAAGCAAGCCTGTTAAAAACTTGCCGAGCACTTATAAAAAAAGTAAGACGGGGAAATATGCATTAACAAGTCAAAATCGGTTACTGCTTTACTCAAAACCAACGAGCCCGGCATTAGTACCTGCAAAAATGTTTAGCCATTTTACCAATACTTATGCTGATTATAGCGAGCATTGGAAAAGCAATGGGGGCAACAAACAACTAGGTATTTACAAAACAGATTGTGGTAAATATGCAAGGCTGCTGAGGTCAAAAACCACTAAAAAAGAGAAAGATAAAGTAATAAAAGATAGCAAGCAGGCTAAAACTAAGCCTCAAGTGGGTGATACATATTATATTTCGCCACGGACTAAGACACAGCCAACATTCAGTGCTTTGACTTCAGGTTGGGCTGTTGAAGATCCTGTTAGTGACTTAAATGCAAAGATTAAAAAGCATGCTACAAACTTTCATGTCGCCACTGTGGTTGCAAATGATGGCAGTACGATTATTACCTCCGAGGTCAATGCTGCTTTTCAAAACAATACAACGCCTTGGTTTTCGATGTATGAAGGAGGTATGGGTTTTTATAAAACCTTTAGACTGGAATACAGCAATCTTGCTAAAGATAAAAAAAGTGGCAAGTGGAAAGTAACCCAGCCCCCGATAATTCAAAGGCAAAGTATTAAATAATGAACTTAATCAGTGGTATTTTCAAAAAAAATAATTTTTAAAAACTAACTTTTGGAAAGAAATAATGCAGACTTTTAAAGATAAATATGATTCAGAAAACTCACCAAGAGATGTAATGGTTGGGGATATTATGAATAACCAGCATTTGAAAGGTCTTAAAGATGACCAGATTCAAATCAAGAAATCTCCTACGAATAAGGCCGAAGTATTAAGAAATGCGTGGAGTGCTGGATACATTGGCGCAAAAAGAGAAAATAATCCTAGTGTGGTTAATAGTGTGATACAGATTAATAGGAATGATTTAATTGAGAGTTTACACAATAATCAAGCAAACCATGTAATAGAGTGGAAAAAGCACTCTAAGCTGACAACGGATGCGCAATTAACTTACTTGGGAATGAGTAATAAAGATTTGAAAGGAAATAATACGGATAAAAGGCTTTTATCTGTTGGTGAGCCAATCACTGAGTTCAGTGTGGTATCAATAATAGATCCAATGAAAATTAATCATTTAGAAAGCACTAATACGTTACAAAAGAACCCCACTCATGCAAATTATTGGTATGCGAAATGGACTGGAAGTGAAATTGAAACAAGTGGTGACTTAGATGGTGCAAGTTGGGATGAGATATCCGCAGCAGCAGATAAGGGGATCCAAGGAGATAACCCACCCTAACCGAATTAATTAAACCACAGCGTATAAAAAGGGACTCATATAGAGACCAGTTAAAGAGTCGCATGCTTTTTTATTCGGAGGGGATAAATACATGGGTAAAACTTTTGACCACGGGCGTATATAGCTATTAGAGCAAAATAAACTGCTAAGCGGTCAAGACTAATCACTCTTTTTTGGATTTTAAGGAAATAGCATATAAGCACTGGCTGCACTTCACTCTAACTACCTACGCCGAACCATAGGGTTATTTAAAGTCATATGATTGTGGTTGAGTGTAATAGAGAGTAATACTTTTTTGTCTGGTTATTGCTAAATTTAAGGCTCACTCAATACTGAGTGGGCCCTAAACTTGGGCAATATGAACAGACAAAAGGAGCACATATTATGTCTAATGAAAATTGGGTACTTAAAACATTTACTAGCGGACATCAGATAGACAACATCGGTACTGTACAGGCTTTTTTAAACACGGAGCTGAACGGCGCACAAAGAGCAGTATGTAAAATTGCTTACTCTGATTACCATACTGGAGATGCCAGTGTTTTTGTGATGTACCCGACAGATGTAAGCAAAGTAGATTGCTTAACTTCGTTCAATTTGTTTGAACAACATACGGTAAATAACAGCCACGACTCAGAAACGTTAGCACAAGAAATTGTTAAGTTTTTAAACGCGTTACCAAGTGCGCAGGCTAACAGTGCGCGTGTTGCTGCATCCGATGCAAAAAGCAACCCTGCGACATTGACACTTTGGTACCCTAAAGCTTAATGATTGACTAAGTTTTGGCAGTTTTAATTATCAAGCGCCTCATGCCCATTTTGCTACAGAGCCCATCATATTCTCTGTAGCAAAATGTATGTATTCAAACGTAACAGTCCAAACTCCAAATCTAGTCAGCTTTTGTATAGACCTTGATCATTTCTATTTGAAGGTCTGTTCAAACTCACTTCGCATAACACAATTCAGACACTAATTTACTCCACAAGAAGGCGACGCATCATGATGTCAAATATGGACTCTACATACTCGGTTGATAGGCAAGAACAGAAGCAAAGAGATAAAGCGTTTCGACAGCAAAGGTATCGGTCAGATGAGGAGTCGCCTCGTTATAGGGAGCGCAGTCCCATTCGTCGTCCAGCCTTTGAAATTGCACGCACCAGTTCCAATATGAGTGTTCAAGATGAAGAAGATATTGAGACAATTGTACTTGATGACCTAGATTACGTGGAGTCTATATCTCAGGATGAATATGACAGCTTCATTCCAATTTTGGATCAGTATTCAGCGGATTTAACCTCTACTGAGAAAGTGGAAGAAGCCATTGAGGTGATAGGTAGTAGTTACTTTGATGTCTTATTGGATCCTGAGCAAGTTCAAGAAGTGGCGCAATATTATTATCAAGTTGTTGGCGCTAGGCTAAGCCATATTTACAAACTGCTCCTTCCTGAAAGTCGCAATGTGGATTTTGCATTTAGTGCGATTAATGAGGTTGCTCTAGCTGAGATGCCTGGTGCGCATCTAATCCAAAATTTTGCCTATCAATATAATCCATCTGTGATAGGTGCGACATTTTCAATTAATCCTGCATGGAATATTGCAATACCGGCTGGTGGCAGTGAAGAAAGAGTGCGAGAAACCACCGGAGCAGACTCAATAAATGATACAAAAATCAGGTTTTTTGCAGCAAAAGATTTTAAGTATAAAGATGCATCTGGCAAAGATGTTACGATCAATACGATTGTGGGGGATAAGGTTGAAGCACGGTTATCCCGTCTAGCACCACGGGGTGAGTCGGCTGAGGTCAATGCCGATCAAAGTGATTTGATGAAAAACGTGCTTGTTTACAACAATAACGGAAATAACGCCAATGAAAAAGGGTGGATCCGTGGCCATCTCCTTAACGATAATTTAGGGGGGTCTGCACTGAAATTCAATTTATACCCGATCACAGGTTCTGCCAATAAAGAGCATCATTCTCGGGTGGAGTCGCATGTTAAAAACCTCGTAGAAGCAGGTTATATCGTCGAATATAAAGTGGAGGTTGTACCAACAGTTCCCGCACCTCATCAAAAAGAAACAGCACCCGGATATAAGAGTGGCGCAGCGCCCAAAGCAAATTTGCTCTGCTCAGTAAAAGTACTGAGTGACACCAGCACAGATACGGCCAGTAGCTACCACCCAGAAGGGTCATTCTCAGTGACCATTACGTCTGAATACAAAACCAAACATGCCTCATCGGGGGATGTGTCGACTTTAAAAGCGTTTGCAAATAAAGCCGTTAAAAGTAAAGACAATACGGTTGATAGCAAAGCTTATATGCGACCATGGACAAGTAAAAAAGGGCTTACTAAACCGCTGGGCTTATCTCATAAAGATGATAAGCATATTCGAGATAAAGATTATAAAGATTGGACTGACAAACAAAAAAATAGCAAGTTCTGGACTTGGGATCAGACTCGCATTGATGCACTTAAAACTGCGCTAAAAGGCTAAACCTTCCCCATTTATATTCTAGATAGCTGCTTCACTCATGCACTTGTGCTTCTAATCAGTACCTCTTTCAAGTTTCTATTATTTACACACGCAACAATAGGAAATTATTGATATGCAACAACAAGAACAGGAGCACGCTCCTTCCTTCCAAAATTACCCCACGCGAACAGCTTTATCTGTGAGTAATGCATTACAGTCTGATTCTGTGAGTGTTGATCTGTTGTCATCAGGCGTTGACGTTGCAAAACGGTATGCCTCTCAAGTGGTTTGGGATCACTTTAATGGTGACGCGACAGCCAAGCTGATTATCTCGAGTGTATTTAATTATGCGGTGACCTCGTTAAAATCTTTGAACCCGTGGGTCACTGCCATAGCGCAAGCGCTATTGCTGTTGGCAAAAGTCCCGCCTGGTGTGGTCTCTGCGGTTTTATGGGCGGTCGGCAAAATTTGGCTTTGGGTCGCAAATAAATTTTACAATGGCGGCTGGATAGCTGCGGCTTGGGGAGATATTGATGAGCCATATATTTATCAATGGCTAAAAAAGGGCAGTGATGCCCATGGTGCGCTACGGGCACTAGTAGACAATTTACAAGATTGGGTTAAGTATATTCAGGATAAACTGAATAGCCGGGTTGCACGTTTGATAGGTGTTTCTGACGCTAGCAATGAAGACGAGCAAACTAATCAGCAGCAGGCTCAGCAAGGGGCGCAAGAGTCATCACCTAATCTAGTAGATAATAAATTCATCTCATTAGGAATTAACCAACCAGAACTGATGGATTGGGAAGACGGTGCAAGTAAACCCAAAAGGGCGGGTCTGCATGGTACTGGGGTTGCCAAGGTGAACCTACTTGGCCAGCAATTTGGCGGTGATATTGATATTAAGCTGCCTTTTGGAAGCGGCTGGGAGGTGGCGGTATCGCCGGTTTTCGCAAGCCAGCAAGGTGTTGGCTTTAGCGGCTATATTGAAGCTCACCAAGTATTAGGGGATGAGTTGGTTATAAATGAAGCGGGCCTTGCTCGGTTTAAAGCGAGCATTGTCGGCTTAAATATTGCCAACAAACGGGTTTATTCGGACTTGATGTCGCTGGATTACAACAAACAGCAAAAAGAAGTTCATTTTGCTGGTGATGCCCATGTGCCTCTTTGGAATAAAAAGAAGCTGGATGGTGAGTTTGACCTTAAAATGGATACTGCTGGTAAGTTTAAGTCGGGAAGGACTAAAGTCTCCTCAAAAGACACGTTTGAAGTGATCCCCAAGTTCTTATCAATCAGTAACCCCAGTGGTGAAGTGGAAGTAAAAGAAGATGCATCACCAGAGTTTGAAGTAGGGACTGATGTGTCGCTTTATGGTTTACCAGGTGGCGTGAAAGCATCCGTGACACAAGCCAAAGTGATGTACCACGATGAGCAGCTCGGGGGTGAAATAGAGCAAGCTGATGTCGAGATCCCCATCAGTAAACACACCACAATGACCCTTGCGATGACCAAAGCCAAGTTCACAAAAGATGCCATTGAAGCTGAAAACGCCTTTATGGACCTAGAGCATGATAATTCAAAAGTGCTCAATGAAACCGCCATTGTCGAGTCTGACTTTTTCTCAGGTAACTTTGATTTTAGTAAAGTGTTTGAACTGAAACAGTTAAAAGTTCACCAAGGTTTAAACTCGCTCAAATTTGCAGGCGGTAAATTTACCTATGAAAAAGATGAAAATAATGGCTTACAGCTACTTAGAGCACGGATTTTGGGGCTTGAAGCCTATTACGATAGAGAAAAACGAGAAGGGGGTATTTCCGGTGAGTGGCATAAAGGCATAAGTTTCCCTGCATTTTCTCTAGACTTTCCTGTGGGGGCAGGGGTTGCAGGCGTCGGTGTTGATATTACCGGTGGCTTCGACTTTGGTGCAGGTATTGGTGCAACACTTAAAAACGATGAGAAAGATAATACCGATACACAGATGTTATTTTCGGTCTCTGGTGAAGCCTCTGCCAGTGCAAAAGCCAAAGCAAGAATTGAAGCTGGGGCTTTTGTGGGAGTGCCATATCTTGCCAAAGTTCAAGCGGGCGTGTTTGGTGAGATCCGAGGAGGGGTCGCCGGTAAGGTTAATACCACTGGCCGCTTAAAATATACACGAGGCAAAGGCGGCGACAGCTTTGGTCAATTTGCCATTGACAGTGATATGCCAATGAAAGGCGACTTTAGCCTCAAAGGTTCTTTAGAGGCCGAGGTTGGCGCGTCGATAAAAGCCAAAGTGCTGACTTTTGAGAAAGAAATCGCGTCAGTTTCCATCGGTGACTGGACACTCGGCGAATACACGTTAAACGGTACAATCAAAAAAGATCCAAACGGCAAAGGCTATATTGTTGAGCGCTCTAAAGGTGAATTTACCAAGGGTAAGCCAGAGCCAGCACAAGTCACAAAAGAGACCTTAACCGTTGATAAATGGGTAGATCAGCTGGAAAAAGACCATACCCATATTGAATACACCGAGGATGAAGCGAAAAGAAAATTACCAGAGGTGGCACGTAAAACGGTATATAGTCATCTGAGCTCGGTACAAAAAGATGATGTGAGTGATCGTTATAAAAATCTACTCAAACAAATTTCGCAGCAAAATAAGTTCGTTAAAATTTATCGAGAAACCAAAGCTGGGCGGGATAAGTTGCCTACTAGTGGCACTTATATTTGGACCTCTAAAGTCTGGAGTGAAGCGGTACAGCGCAAGAGCTTCTGGATATTTGAAATGAGTAAGAGTAAAGCCAAAGTGGCGGATAAGCTGGACAAGTATCACAAAACCAATTCTATTTTGGACCGTAGGGTGATACTGGCGGAACTTGAAGAAATTGCATCAGACTATCGTCAAAACCGTTCAAAGAATGAGGATAACAAAGAGGCAGCAAAAGAGTTTTTAGACAGTATTGATAAAGAGAGACTGATTTTGATGTGATAAACAGACTGAGTTGTCATCTGTAATCGCCTTGATGATTGTTAAGTTTTTAACAACGCATGTAATAAGGCGTAATAGATATTGGCAAGTGAGTTCATTATGTTGCTAGGTAGATTTGAGTAGATGCAGCGTCGATTTACTCGTATCGATACAACATGTAAAAGGAACATTTATTCATGCCAAAGCTTAATTGGCGACACACACACTCGGTCAGAGATGGCCCAGATTTAGGTCTGTAAGCAAGCGAGCGTAAAAATATTTACGTGTACTTGTAGACCTTAAACTCAATAAAAAGCAGCCTTGTGGCTGCTTTTTTTGTTTTTTATATTTATGTGTGATTTTAAAAACGCGTGTTATGTATATTTGATGGTCACAATACAAAATCGATTCAATATTATTTGATTGAGGTTTGTTCAATTCTACGGGTTTTAAAGTGAGTCTTTATTTAATAAAGTGCTGAGTGTGCAGTAATGGAGTTTATTAACCTTTTACTCAGTAAAAGATGCTATTATTTTGCGAAATAAAAAATAAATTATGGGTTTGGCAGATAAAATGCAAGAACAATTTTCAAAAAGGTACAGGCTCATTCGCTCATTGTTAAAGCCGTTGCGTGGCGAATGGGGGCCAGGAATATGTGATGAGGAAAGTTTTAATAAAAAACACCCCGCAAAACCCTATTTAGGTGAGTTGTCATTGTGTATATTAGAAATGCAAGATATGTATCAGCAGTTCTATGATAATAAAGATGATAAACAGAATTTACGAAATGAGCTTATCAATATATTTGATGCTGATGATGCTCACTGGCATGGTATGTGCTCTAATTCTGAGTTGCTTGGCGATAAAGAACTAGAAGATTGTGAATATGGATTTCAACCCAGTGCTGTTAGTGTTTGGGAAGAGACTTTCTCAGATGAAATTGAGTTAAATAGCATAGACTCAGAAGAAGAGTTCCATATCGAGATGCTTAAACTGATGGTAAAACGGGTTATGTGGGATGTGTTATTTCCCGGGGAGACTTTGCCTGGTTATAGTGAGCCCACATCGGGTGATTTGTCCTTACTAGATTACAGCATAATGGAATAAAAAGAAATTTATGGGATAAATTTATGGGACAGAAGAAATTTATGGGACAGACACAAATCTTTATGGCACAAGAAATTTATGGGACAGACACAAATCTTTATTACATATAAACAAATCTAAAAGAAGCGCTTAAAGAATTGGAGCTATATTTTATATGAATTGGATGACTTATCTTGGGCGTTGGATGTGATGGTCAATAT
>NZ_JAKFZS010000016.1 GCF_021654285.1 Pseudoalteromonas luteoviolacea
CCATTTTTAGTTGCTTACTATGGCCTAGCAGGCGTAAAGATCGCAGCGACGTATGCTATGGCATCACTTGCAGCTCGCGACTAATCCTGGCGGGGATATTTTAAAGCGAGAGTTGAGAAGTTAATAAGGAGTGAGTTCACTCCTTTTTTTGTGCCTGTTTTGCATGTCAGTTTACTTTGTGGCAGCAGAGGCGATCGCTAGTGAATTAATTTGAATGTTATAGGCACCTTTAAACTCATATTTCAAACTAGCAAGCTCCCCATTTTATGGATATTTCATTCGCTGTCTTAATTTAGTCTAAAGGCGTATCCATGATCCATATGAGTGGCTTTTAAAACTATTATCTTACCATTCTTTTCTTTTATAACCTCATGATATATATGGTTATAGTTCACTTTTTGTCATTTTGACACACTTCAATAACTTGTGGATTATGAGCGTTAGTTGCATTACATCAACCATTATTAACTCGACTTGTTAAATATAAAAGTTAACACAAATCGTTCTATGTGATTTTGGGATTGAATGTTTGCAACGCGATAGTGCTTATTCAGTGAGTATTTACACTGACTCAGGAGATAGAAGCCTACAAATGGGTTTCAGAGCCGTATAAAAGTATAGATGGAGTAAATATGAAACAGTTGATGGCCGAAAAGCTTAATTTAGTGGTGGGTGGTGTCTATTACCCTAAAAACCCTATCAATAAAGATGGGACGATTAATGAGACCCCTAATAGACCACGTTAAACTGGCTTTAGATATTTGAATTTAACTAACTGATGAAGCTATTTGAGCTCATCAAATCTAGCAGTAGACAATGTTGTCTACGTACTGAGAAATTAGAAGTAATAAGGTGAATTAATATGCAAACAATACACGGTGTAAATCTTTTAAAAGTAACTGGTGGTTATAGAGCACAGATCATTGTTAATGATGACGGGACTGTGGATGTAAGAACTTGCGTAGACCCACGTCGCTAATATAACCATATCGAGCAGTGTTATAGTTGCCGTTTTAAGCAGCTGTTAAAAAGCGTGTTTTAAAATTATGACAGGATATTATGTATGCTAAGCATTAAAAAGAAAGTAATAAAAAGTCTAGCGGGTAAAGAATTTACCCATGCTCATGTGGCAGTTGGGGGAGCTAAGATAGACCCAAGCAATCGAGGCTGTACGTCTCACGATAACACCTTTTATGCGAGTCCAGTGTAAACACTCGTATGCTCTTACACACTTCATATTGACGAGAGCGTTGTCAAGCTGTGAAAGCTGAGCAACGCTTTTTTATGCCATTTTATTGCTGATTGCCCCTAAATAAAACTTCACATATCGGTTACTTCTATACCCTCAAACGCTTTTTCACTCCACACAACATGACTTCTGTAGGCACTGACCTACCTAGTTGGCTTTTATTATTTGCGAGATTTTGATTGCACTCATTCATTGTCAGAGTGAGGCTGAGGGTTGGCATATCTAGAATAATTTGATGCACGAATACTCAGTTCGGCAGACAGTAAATTGATGTTCATTTCACTTTATGAGTAATTGGTAGTTGCGGCTTACATCAAGTGATGACTGTTTCATATTTAGACCATAAAAGACCATTATTTGCATATTATATTTAAACTTAAGTGTATGATTATATTGTTAATTGTTGTTTTTTTGGGAGTTTGCAATACAGCAATGAAAGCGTCACTATTCATCTCAACGCAGACATGGTTCGTACTTAAATTGAATCTAATTACAAATAATTAAGGGCGTGCATTTAACGCCGATAAAAATAGGCTGTGTTAGAGAATTAAGAGGTAATAAGGATGACGAAAAGGTTTAGTACAGATAATGAAATGGCGACTTATTTACAAGAACAAATTGCAATTGATGTAATGACAAACTGTTTTGAGCAAGACTACGCAATATCGATTCAATGCGATATCGATGCTGAGCTAGATACCGTTTTGAATGTGCCATATGAGCACTAATTTTATAACGAACTGGAGTGAATAAAGTGGCTTATTTGGTACTTGGTCAAGCAAAAGATAGCCATGCTCGGCGTATT
Organism: Pseudoalteromonas luteoviolacea; assembly: GCF_021654285.1. Lineage (GTDB taxonomy): Bacteria > Pseudomonadota > Gammaproteobacteria > Enterobacterales > Alteromonadaceae > Pseudoalteromonas > Pseudoalteromonas luteoviolacea_J. The sequence goes on from NZ_JAKFZS010000016.1 coordinate 2,055, forward strand.
TTGGAGGTATTAAACGCTCGTGGAGAAAATGCCTATTTGATGCAAAGTAATGATTTCCCAAGTGCAATGACATTTGGCTTTTCCCCTAACTTAGGTGATGGTGAGTTATCGTTACCTGGAGGCGACAAGCTAATTTTAAGCGAGATTAAGGCTGTGTTCTGGCGAGGGTTTTCTGGTGTTACAGACGAGGATACTCGGGCTAATTATATGAAGCCTGATGGTATCGCAGCGAAAGACAGTATGGCATGTTTGCGAACTTGGTTTTTACTGGGGGGGAGCACTCGATGGGTGAATGGATGGCAAGCTTTTCAACATCACCAAGAAAAACCTTTGCAGTTAAAAAAAGTGCGAGATCTCGGGGTTAATATTCCCAAGACATATATCGGGAATGATGGAGACGCTATTCGAGCATTTTATGGTGAATTGGCACATAGCATTTTTAAACCTGTTTTTGGTGGTGCACATACCGAGCTTTTAACACCTGCTCATATGGTACCAGAGCGCTTCGAGCAAGCTTTATCCAAATCACCCATTACAGTGCAGGAGCTGATTAAAGGCACCAATATTAGGACCTATGTTATCGGGAAAAAGGTGTTATCCGTTGAACTTGAAAGTGAGATGACGGACTTTCGCGAGGACAACGATGTGAAATTGTCCGTTATCCCGACGCCAAAAGAGATTAGCCAACAATCATTGGCCATCTGTGATGCACTGTATCTGAAATGGACTGCGATTGATTGGCGGCGAGATGAGCAGGGTAAATATTATTTTTTAGAAGCGAATCCTTCACCTATGTTTATCGGTTTTGAAAATCGATCCGGCATCGCGTTGTCAGAATGGATTGTTGATCTGATGATTCATGGTGAAGTGAGGCAGCCATAAACCCGTATTTTACAATTTTGTGAGTGTTCAGAGGAACATGGATGTTCTCTATATACAGAAAATAAGGCCAAAAAATGCCCTTTCACGAAAGTGAGCAACAATTTTGTTTCAGCACAGAGTTGGGCTGCACAGCTGAGAATGAAAAGTAAAGGCGATTAAGTCTCGTTTAAGAGTCAAAAATAAGAGCTTAGTAAAGGTGAGTAGCCATAGGTTTTATGTCAGTTAAATCATTTGGTTAGAGTGTATTTTGTGAAGAGTCGATAGGACATGGATGTTCTATTTTTGAAAAAGCGTGTCACGTTAGCTTAACGAGCAATTTGAGTGCAGATTCGATAGTAAATGAACAATTGAACGCTCTGTATCCAAGCGATTTTATAATAGGCAATTGCGCTCAAAAATTGATGACTCGATCAAGAGTGGAATTGTATTAGGTAGATAAAAATAGATGAGGGAAACTTATGAAGTTGAATCTAAAGAAGAAAGCGATTAAATCTTTGTCAGATAGTGGCAACACAATTGACTATGCAAAAACGCCCGCTATTGCTGGCGGCGTTGATATAAACCAAATGATAAAGGATGCTTATCCGGGTGTAGGATCCGCGCCGCATAACGGTTGCATCATGTATGTGACAACCGGATGCCCAAGGCCAATAACATCAAAGTGCAATTTAATAACGCACTGGCCATAAGTGATTGCCTAAATTAAGTTAAAACTTTTGACCTTAAAGGTTCGTGATTGCGCTAATTAAGGTCCCCAATTTAAGTACAATTATTGTAATAAGGAAACTAAATATGCACCCATTTTCATTAAATCAAGCACAAAGCGAAGTTGTAACTGGTGGTAATAGCCTAGTATCTGGCCATTTCAAAGGATTTGGCGAACGTATTACCATGGCGATCCCTGAAAACGGGTTTGACCCTATTTTTGACATCGTGATTGTTAACCCAATTAAATAAGCGATTCATTAAGCGCTGCGATAGAAGCACGTTGGCGGACAGTGCTTGATGTCAAAAGAGTATTGAGTGTGCTCGAATGAAGGTGAGCGGGTATTTTATCGCTAGCTTCATGAGAGATACGTCATTGCGTTATTTATTGTTTTGAGTGAGTAAAAGGACAGGGATGTTCTTTTTTATGAATGGAACGACGTGACAAACTGCGGATAATGGTCAAAGCGCTTAATACATTATTCGAATAAATAGGCTTTGCTTCCTTGCAAAGCCTTTAGGACACTCGGGTCTTAAGTTTTCAATATGGACATCCAATATGATTAAAGGACTTCCTTGTTTAGTTCTACCTTGAACTATATACACGCGGTAAGTTCATTCCTTGTGTTTGTTTTTATTGTTGTTTTAAATAGTTTTGTTATGTCTTAATCGCTGGGTGGTGACTAGGATTGGTGGTCAAGTATGTTACTTATATTTTTGGACTTAAAAAGCCGTCAGTTATTACAGGTAGGTATTTGCCATGCGCTGAGAGGGTTGTCGATGGCTTGGTTATAAAAAGAAAAATAATGATGGGATAGGAAAGAGTTCAACACCGCGGGGTAAGCTGATGACTTGGCTATAACAATTGAACCTAGCTCAATATTTTGTCTGAATTACCCAGTGTAAGGTGCCTTATGACTATCAATTTCGATAAATCTAGTTAAAATATCGGCAATAATTTCTATGTGATATTGTGCGCTGCGCCTCAGTTTGATTGGGTACATGGAGTGGCAATCTTAAAGTAACCAATAGTACAGAGAAATCGAAAGTTAAAAAAAGGATCCCTCACTGATGGCATTAAATACAGTTATTCTTGCGGCGGGTAAAGGCACCCGAATGCGCTCTAAATTACCCAAAGTTCTACATTCGATTGCCGGTAAACCTATGGTTCAGCACGTAATCGACAATTCAAATGCACTGGGTGCAAGAGCTACAAACCTTGTGTATGGTCATGGCGCTGAGCAATTAAAAACACACTTATCTCATAATGATGTAAATTGGGTCTTACAAGAAGAGCAGCTGGGCACTGGTCATGCAGTGGCTGTCGCCAAAGATTACATTGATGATAAAGACACTGTACTGGTTTTGTATGGGGATGTCCCGTTAACTAAGCAGTCTACGCTAGAGAAGTTATTGGCGGTGACACCTGAAAAAGGTTTGTCAGTATTGACTGTGACGCTTGATAATCCAATGGGTTATGGACGTATGGTGCGCGAAAATGGCAAGCTTGTTGGCATTGTTGAGCAAAAAGATGCATCAGAAGAGCAACTTAAAATTCAAGAGATCAATACAGGCATTATGGCTGCAAACGGTGAGCTGCTAAAAAAATGGTTGGGTCAGCTCTCTAATAACAATGCACAGGGTGAATACTACCTGACGGATATTGTGGCGATGGCGCATGCTGAAGGGGTTGAGATCACCTCGGCACAACCTGATGACAAGATGGAAGTTGAAGGGGCCAATAACCGCGTTCAATTGGCTGCATTAGAGCGCGCATATCAAGCACGTCAAGCAACGGAGTTGATGCTTAATGGTGCCAGTTTAGCAGATCCAGCCCGTATTGATGTACGCGGTGAAGTAACGACAGGCCAAGATGTAGAAATTGACGTTAATGTTATTTTTGAAGGCACAGTGACCATTGGCGATAATGTGCGTATTGGACCGAACTGTGTATTGAAAGACTGCACGATTGGTGACGGAGTTGTCATTAAAGCAAACTCGGTTGTTGAAGAAGCACAAGTGAAAGCAAACTGCACATTAGGGCCATTTGCACGACTTCGTCCAGGTGCCGTGATGGAAGAAAATGCCCATGTTGGGAATTTTGTGGAGATGAAAAAGTCTCGACTCGGCTCTGGGTCAAAAGCCAACCACTTTACTTATCTGGGCGATACGCAAGTCGGAGAGAAAGTGAATATTGGCGCAGGTACCATCACATGTAATTATGATGGCGTGAATAAGTCGCAAACTGTGATTGGAGATGGTGCATTCATAGGTTCTAATTCCTCGCTCGTTGCGCCGGTAAAAATAGGTGCTCAAGCAACCATTGCAGCCGGCTCGGTGATCACCAGCACTGTCCAAGATGAGCAGCTGGCAGTGGCCAGAGGTAAGCAGCGAAATATTGCCGGATGGCAAAGACCGGTGAAAAAGTCTTAATAAGAAAATAAAAAGGGAAATACGTTTCCCTTTTTTTGTACCTGATTCCTTTCTGGATTCTAAAGTGATACATTAACTTCGAGGTTAATTAAAATTTAACAATAAAAACAATTAATTCGGGTGTACAAGTCATTATGGAAAATCTCTTTCGCAAAGAAGTACTTGAGAATAAGCGACACCGATTAGAAGGAGCTGTGAGTTTAGTTCAGCCACCTGTGTTTAAAACACTCACCTTTCTGATCCTATTTGTGGTGGTTATCAGTATTATTTACTTAACTTTGGGCAGTTATGCGCGCAAAGAGCGAGTAACGGGTGTGCTTGAGCCTAATACTGGTGTATTGAGCATGGTTGCATCACAAGAGGGGATCATTTCACAGGTATTAGTCGAAGAAGGTGAGTTGGTTGAAGCCAATCAACCCATCTTACGGATTGCATCTGCCAAGCACAGTACCCAAGCGCTTGAGCTTAACCAAGCTTTGCTTAATCAATATTCATTTCAATTACAAAATCTTGAACGATTAATTACACAGCAAGAGAAACAGTATCGACTAGACTTGGCTGAGCTTCAACAACAAAAAGAAACGGCTCAAAAGCGCTTGGTGGAATTAGACAATCAATCGCAAACATTTGCCAAGCGTCTTGAGTTAAATGAGCAAATGGTCGGCCAAATCAGCACCCTAAAAGGGACTGGTTATATCTCTGAATTAGAGCTACAAAGGCAAAAGGATACACTTTTGTCATTGCAGCAGCAGTCCTCTAGTATCCGTTCAGAAAAGCTGGGACTTCAAGCGCAAATTGAACAATATGATATGCAATTGGAAAAGTTGCCTTTACAGCATGATGAGCGTATTAATCAGTTAAATTCTCAGCGTGCTGACATGGAGATTCAATTATCTTCTGTTGAGCAGCAGCGTTTAGGTGAACTAAGAGCGCCTAAAGCAGGTGTTGTGACCGGTCTACTCGCAAAAGTGGGCAAAAACGTGGTCACTGGTGAGCGATTACTCAGTGTGATCCCTGAAAATAGTCAAATGCAGGCGGTGATCTATGTGCCTACATCCGCATTTGGTTTTATCGAATCAGGGCAAGCGACGAAGTTGCGTTATCACGCTTTCCCCTATGAGAAGTTTGGTATTTATAGCGGCGAGATCAAGCAGATAAGTAGCTCTTTGATTTTACCTGAAGAGGCGATTATTCCTGGAATGATCACTGAGCCAGCTTATCGCGTCGTTGTCTCTTTATCTGAGCAGCATATTCAGGCGTACGGTAAATCGACACCATTGCGTGCAGGTATGATGTTAGATGCAGATATCATTATCGAGGAGCGATCACTACTTCGTTGGTTGTTTGATCCAGTATTTAGTATTAAAGGACAGCTGTAGCTGCAATAACGATAATAAAAAAGGCTTTATATGCACCAGGAAGATAACTCACCGGTACAAAAATTACAGTTTTGGTCAAGGAATTCGCTGCCGGTTATTTTGCAATCTGAAGCAGCAGAATGTGGTTTAGCAAGCCTCGCAATGGTCGCGGCTTATCATGGCTATCACAGTGACCTCACGACACTGCGACAAAAGTTTAGTATTTCTATTGAAGGCGCTACCCTGCTCGACATCATGCATTTTGCAGAGCAGTTGGAGCTGAGTTCGAGGCCGCTTCGAATAGAGCTTGAGGATCTCGACGCGCTGCAAACACCGTGTATTCTGCATTGGGATATGAACCACTTTGTGGTACTCAAAAAAGCCAATGAAAAACGCATTGTCATCCATGACCCCGCTTATGGTGAAAAAACCTATACCATTGAGGAAGCGTCTAAACACTTCACGGGTGTCGCTCTTGAATTAACACCTACAAAAAGCTTTGAAAAGAAAGAGAAAAAGCCGACTTTACGCTTTGCGGACTTTTGGAGTCGTATAACGGGTCTGAAGCGCTCATTGCTCCTGATATTTTTACTCTCAATCCTATTGCAGGTTTTCACGCTTGCGGCACCTTATTATATTCAGTTAGTGATAGATGATGTTGTGCTCACCGGAGATACCAACCTTTTGACCGTGTTGGCGACCGGCTTTTTCCTCGTACTTGTCTTTGAAATCGCCACCAACGCACTGCGAGGGTTTACGTTGCTGCACTTTGGTAACCAAATGAATATTCAGTTGGGAGCTAACTTATTTCATCATTTAGTGCGTTTACCTATCTCTTATTTTGAAAAGCGACATATGGGGGATGTGGTATCTCGATTTGGCTCACTGCAACAGGTGAAACAGATCTTAACAACAGGGGTAATCGAAGCAATCATAGATGGTTTAATGGCCATTATTACCCTTGCGATGATTTTCTTTTACAGTCCAACTTTGTCTGTGGTTGTGCTCGCTGCTGTCATTGCTTACGCATTAGTTCGTATTGCCATGTACAAGCCATTTAGGAACATTAGTGAGCAAGAGATCATGGCCCGTGCAGAAGAAAACTCTAACTTTATGGAGACCGTACGCGGTATACAAACGATTAAGTTATTTGGTTCTGAGGTTAAGCGTGAGGGGCAATGGCAAAACCGTTATGCCAATGCAATTAACCAAAGTATTCGTTTGGGTAATTTTCAAATTGGCTACGATGCGATTAACCGCGCTTTGTTTGGAATAGAGAACATTCTTGTCGTTTACCTTGCTGCGCACTTGGTGCTTGAGGGCGGATTTAGTACCGGAATGCTATTTGCTTTCATGTCGTACAAGCGCCAGTTTATGGATAAGACGGCCAACCTGATTGAAAAGCTCATTGAGTTTAAAATGGTCGGTCTGCATTTTGACCGTATTGCCGATATCGCGTTAACAGATAAGGAAACACTTCAACCTGAGCAACTTAAGAAACATGATGTTAAAGGTAAAATTGAGCTGAAAAATATCTGTTTCTCCTATTCAGATGCGACACCAAATGTACTGCATAATTTGAATTTAAACATTGAACCTGGTGAGTCAGTGGCGATTACTGGTCCATCAGGGTGCGGTAAGTCAACCTTACTTAAAATTATGCTTGGCCTCAATGACGCGAAAAGTGGTGATGTACTGATTGATGATGTGCCTATCGATCAAATTGGTGCGCGCCAGTATCGTCAGCAAATTGCAGCAGTGATGCAAGACGATGAGCTATTATCGGGCTCTGTTGCAGATAATATTGCGTTTTTTGATACCCCAATTGATATGGAGCGCGTCGTCTATTGTGCACAGCTTGCCTCGATCCATGATGATATCAGTCAAATGCCAATGGGCTATGAAAGCCTGATAGGTGACATGGGGTCTTCACTTTCTGGTGGTCAAAAACAACGTATTATTTTAGCGCGTGCGCTGTACAAACAGCCGAAGATTCTATTTATGGATGAAGCAACGAGTCATTTGGATACAACGTTGGAGTCTGATATCAACGAAGCAGTCAGCCGTTTGGATATGACCCGAGTGATCATTGCCCACAGAAAGGAAACCATCGCTTCAGCAGACAGAGAAATTAGGCTGCAAAAAGTACTTGCTGAGGAACTGGAGCCTCAAAACGATTAATTCTCTAAAGGCAAATCATCTTCATATCAGGTGTTTAGGTGTAGATGATTTGCGCTTATTTGAAAAATGCAGTTACAAACAATATCAGCATTCAATTGTAGGTAACAGGGACAACCCTCTTGAGCTACAAGATGAATTGCGTTAGCTTTTATTGATAAAAGAAAAAAAATAAAGCTTTATTTATTAAGGAAGACAATGTCAGAGCAACTATCAATCACAGATAATCAACGTCAAGAAATGGGTGAAATTATCACCGTTCTTGCTCAAGAAGTCAGTCGTAATATTCAAACCGATGCGGAGTTAAAAAACGGTCTACTGAGTGGCCTTGCAGGACAGCTTTTGTTTTTATTTAAAGCGTATCAACTGGATCCAAGTTCGGTTGATGAGGCGCTTTTTTCAGAAAAGTTGGAGTTTTTGCAAGAGCAGTTGGGGGAGCAAAGCTTTGAGCTTAGCAATGGTTTGGCTGGCCAAGCTTGGGTTTTGGAGTACTTAAATCAAGCGGATCAAGAAGACTATGATCCAGAGTTACTGGAAGATGTTGATGATCTTTTCATACAGGCGCTTGATTACAACCCTTGGCCGGGAGAAATCGAAATGGTGCTAGGCTTGTCGGGCTATGCGCCTTATGCATCCAGACGCAACAAGTTTTCAGACCAATCAAAATTGTTCGAGATTATTGTTAGGGGACTAGAAAGTACCGCTACGCACTTTGATAATGGTCACATCGCTTGGTCACAGCCAAGTAATTCAGTGTATCGTTTTGATACTGACGACAGAGAAAAACCTGAATTTAACCTTGGGCTTGCACATGGTGTACCGGGCATGATCGCGGCGTTAATACCGGCGATGGAAGTACCCGCTTTAAAAGAGCGTGCTGCAAAGTTGGTGTCTGGTGCTTGTGATTGGTTGCTTGAGAACCAAACAGGACATGAGCATACCCATCACTCTTGTTACGGCTCATGTGCTGGAGAAAGTGACCCGACTTCTCGTCTTGGGTGGTGTTATGGTGATATCACCATCGCGTTGATTTTAGCTCGAGCGGGTCAGGCACTAGATCGCCCAAGCTATGTCGATAAAGCCCGTCATATCGCACTGCATGCCGCGAAGCGAGATGATAAGAGCGGTTATATCAATGATGCCGGTTTATGTCATGGTTTTGTTGGTTTGGCTGTGATCTTCCAAATTGTTAATAAATTCATACCGGATCCCAAGTTAGTTGAAGCGGCTCAATTTTGGCTTGACTATAGTTTGAACGCTTATAAAGAGCATGGAATAAAGGGAATGTATTCATACAATGGCCTGACTAAAGAGCATGAAGCTGATTTTGGTTTTTTAATGGGGTATGCCGGTGTCGGCTGTGGTTTGATAGGCTTATTAGATGATGATGTGAGCTGGACTGACTGTTTGTTGATGGTATAGGAGTACAAGAATGTCTAGCAAGCAACTAAAAAATGATAACTTTTTTGTAATTAGAACGCCGCGCTTAGCACTTGAAGAGCTGGTGGCATTTGGTGATGACAATCAAGATACCAATACTTTATTGAGCGCTTGGTTAGCCACGCCAGGTGTTGAAGAAGCGATTTATTTAGCGAGCCCGTCACTACTAGAGCGCATCGATCAGTGGCGTACTAAACCGGACTCTAAGCAAGGCAAAAAAGTCGCACATGCGTTGATTAAATACATGGTGCGAATGTGTTCTCGACCAACGCCGTTTGGGTTATTTTCGGGCATCCATCAAGGTCAAATCGATAGCCAAACGACGCTAACACCTGCGCAGCATGTGAAAGATACTCGTAAAACACGTCTTGATATGTTTTATTTATCAGCGCTCAAAGAGCACTTTATCAAACATGCTTCACGCTCAGAGCACCTTACTTATAAACCCAACTCATCTCATTATTTTATCGCTGAGCAATGTCGTTACATTGAAACTTACCTGTCTGATGACACCATGCAATATCGTTTAAGTGCGGTTGAAAGTGATGAGTACTTCAAGTTCGCCTTAGAGCTTGCAAAGCCTGGCTTGAGTTTTAATGAATTAGTTGCGCGTTTTTTAGCGCATTACGACGAGGCTGAACAAGAAGAGGTTGAAAACTACATTCAAGATTTGATTGATGAGGGCGTGTTGCTGGCAGATATTCCACTGCCATTGACTGGAGACTCTCCTGATCTGGCTTTGCTTAAATCGATCGAAGGCATTCAAGAGCTCGATGCTGCAGACAAATTAGCAACGGCGTTGAGCCAAATTGAGCAGTTAGATACTAACCGCAGTGGTGAGATCACCCCTTATAAGCAGCTACTGTCTCACTTAGAAAGCTTGCCAGTTAAGGCCCAAGAAAACAAATTATTCCAAAGTGACATATACCGTGCATTTGAACAGTGCCAAATTTCCGAAATGGAAATTAAGCGTGTGCAAAAGCAACTTGAAGTGATTGCAGGACTCACGATAACCAGTTCGAAATCTGCTTTGAGCCAATTTATGACGCAGTTTAATAGCCGTTTTGAAGGGCAGTTTGTCCCTTTAGATGTCATTTTGGATGATGAGTCAGGCATTGGTATTTCGACAGAGACAGGTTACGAGGCGCCGCTGGTGGCGGGATTAAACCTTGCGCGCAGTGGGTCAAATCAAAATACGGCGCCTGAGATCAGCATGATTGATAGCATTGTTGAGCGTGCCCTAAGCTTGCCTGAAAATCGCGGTAAAGATTGTATTGTGCTAAAGAGCAAAGAGCTCAAAGGCAAGATCAACAACAAAGATGCTGTGAAGAGCTTCCCGTATTCATTTGCGACCATGATGAGCTTATATCAGGATGATAGAGGCAATCCAATATACAAATTCAATGGCTGTTATGGCCCTTCTGCAGCTAATTTACTTGGCCGTTTCTGTCACCTTGACGCACAGTTAAAAACATCGGTGACTGAGCATTTAGCACAAGAGCAAGCACACAACGAAGACGTTATTTTTGCTGAAGTGGTACACATGCCTGAAGGTCGCCCAGGTAACGTGATTGCACGTCCACACTTGCGTCAGTATGAAATTGTGTTTATGGCTGACAGCGCATTGAGTGATGAATACCAGATCCCGCTCAGTGACTTACACGTTTGGGTTGAAGGCCAAAAGGTGAAGCTATGGAGCAAGCGTTTAAACAAGCAAGTCGTGCCGCGCTTATCCAGTGCGCACAATTACTCCGCACGCAGTTTAAGTGCATATAAATTCTTATGCATGCTACAGCACCAAGAAGGTCGTGCGCCTCATTTCAGTATGCCATCGAGCACTGAGCGCGCTGCATTTGTGCCACGTGTCATGCTAGATAATTTGATTTTGAGCGAAAAGGTGTGGCGTATAGAGCGCAGCGAGCTAGAAGCGGTGAGTAAAAAAGGTCAATTTAATCGTGAACAGCTAGATAGCTTGATGCAAAAGTATCAACTCGATGCACAGGTAAGTTTTGCGATGTCAGACAATGTATTACAGCTTGATATACGCAATCCTGATATGTTCGCGATTTTATTGGGTGAGACCAAAGGCCAAACTACGGTTGAGCTCAAAGAAGTGTTAACGAGCAGCTATCGCTCCCGTGTTGTCGATAGTGAAGGTCGCCATTACAACAACGAAGTCATTGTGCCACTTTTCAATGAACATGCAGCGGTACATGCCCATTACTCTGACGACCCCTATGCCAATATCACGGCCACGCCGATTAAACGTCGCTTTAGCGCGGGTTCAGAGTGGTTAAGCTTGAAGATATACTCAGGTAACTCATTGGTTGAGCAATTACTGACAGAAGAACTTTTACCTCTGATTGAAGAAAATAGCGAATTGTACGACAAGTGGTTCTTTATTCGTTATGGCGATCCTGATTGGCATATTCGTTTACGTTTCCATGGTGATCCGAGCTTGTTATGCGGTCAATTACTACCGCGTTTAAATGCACTATTGGACCCTAAAATTGAATCTGGAGAGCTTCACAAAGTTGAGCTAATGACTTACGAGCGCGAAGTTGAGCGCTATGGTGGGCCTGAGTCAATGAGTTTGGTGGAATCTTTATTTATGCTCGATAGCCGTTTAATTGCACAAACTTGTGGCTTAATTGATGAGTATGGTGAAGATGTGCGCTGGCGTGTGGCTTTGGCGTGTACACATAGATTGTTTAACCTCTTTGAGTACTCAGATGAAGCCCGATTTGCCTTAGTGAGCCAGCTGCGCGAAGGGTTTGGTCGAGAGTTTAATGAAACCAGTCTGTTACGTAAGCAGCTGGGTAATCGCTATCGTGATTATCAGCAGAAGCTCGATGATGACTTTGTTAAATTAGTGCCGGAAAACGCGGCCGATTGCGATGAAGTACAGTCAGCAATATTGGCGATTTTAGAGCAGTGGCAAGCCAGTGCTGCGCCTGTGATAGAGGTGCTAAATCGTTTGATCGCTGAAGAGCAATTAAATTGTACAAAAGACTCGTTGCTGAACTCTGTTTTGCATATGCATAATAACCGTATGTTTAAAGCTTATGGCCGTGAGCAAGAGTTAGTCATACACGATTTGATGCGTCGTAAGTACTTCTCAGCAGATAAAAAATCGTAAAATCATTGATGATTAAAAAAGCGCTCAACTGAGCGCTTTTTTTGTGCTTTGCTGCAGGGCGCACTAGAGTTTAATGCAAGCAAACTCATTTCAGTTTAGTAAGGAGTGATATGATGCGAGCGCTAAAATGCCTTGTGTGTGCAATCTGTTTCTACAATCCGCTTGCTTGGACGGCTGAGCTCGTCAAAGAGTTGAGCGTGTTCTCCCCCTACTTGGGGACTTGGCAAGCCCGTTTTAGCATGGCGGCAGATACGCCTGCAGTGGAAGATATCAGCCATTGGGAGCGGGCGCTGAATGGTACGGCTATTCGGACCTTACATTCTATCAATCAGGGGGAGTATGGTGGCGAGTCGTTGATTTTTTGGGATAGGCAAAAGCAGTCCTTGGTATTTTATTATTTTACGACAGCAGGCTTTTATACCTCAGGGCGAATTGAGGTGATCAGTGATTATGAATTTGCTGCTTATGAGCAAGTTGTGGGCGACCAAAACGGCATTACCCAAGTGAAGTCAACAAGCCGCTTTAAAGATGGCCAGTTCAGTGTTGCGACTCAGTACTTTAAGCAAGGTAAGTGGACAGTGCCGCAAACACGTATTTATACGCCGAGCAAAAAGGCAGTGGTATTTAAATAATGATAGAGAAGCGACTGTTTTTTGGTATTGGCTTAGCACTTGAGCACACGGCACATATTCAACACTGGCTAGATACCTCTGTTATTGCCACTAAAGCATCGACACTGCCGCGTAATTGGCATCTGACCTTGGCATTTTTGGCTCAGACAGATGCGAGCGCTGAAGAAAAGGTGATCGAATTTGCCCACAGTTTGGTGCAGCCACCTTTTCAATTGCGTTTTGATAGCACGGGATATTGGTCGCACAACGGACTATTTTATTTGCGGCCCGATCACATTAATGAGGCGTTGTGCGGTATTGCAGAGCCTTTGCGCAGCTGTGGGGAAGCACTGGGCTTGTATCGTAACTCCTATCCATTTGCTCCTCATATCACTTTGTTTCGCGGGCTTAAAGCTGAGCCGTCAGTATGTGCACCCTTAGTGCCATTTACCTTAGACGTTACTGAGTTTCATCTTTATCACTCACACAGGCTTGAAGATGGTTTGCACTATACGCCAATCCACTCTTTTGCGCTTAGCGCTTAAAACGTGCAAGGGCTTTGGTCAAAAGAAAGTGGCCAAGTCGCTTGAGCAAACCCACAGAGCCGCTTTGTGTGAATAAACGTGCGGTGGCTTGATTGCGCGCAGCGCTGACATGCTTGCGTTGGCACTCTGTGGCGGCAAGCTGCCAGTTTTCATGGCGAATGGCTTGCAATAGATTTGGCCAAGTTCTACTTAAGTTTGGGGTACCTAAGTTATAGGCCATATCGAGTAAAGCTAATTGCACATTCGACGGCATACGGCGAAATGGCACATAGCCGTTTTTCGCGCTAAATAGGGTGCTCAGTTCAGTTTCGAATTCGGCGATCTTTTTTTCCAGTAACTTAACGCATGCTTGTTGCGGTAAATACAGTTTGCAGTGGGGTTCATACCAGCTTGCTAAGCGTCCTGATGGTAATTTGGCTATGCGTTCAAACTCTTGAATTTTCGCTGCGCGACTTGCCGCTTTTTGTGTCGACTTTTCACGCAGAGGGAGCTTACTGAGCGCTTTGGCACTGGTAATGTGAAAACCCGCTCCCAAGGTGACATTGCCGCGGGTGTCGACATATAAATGGGCAATGACCCCTTCGTATAAGCAAATATGTTTAGCCGCTTTTTGGCGGTTTACTGAGTTAAGTTGGAACAATTCGCAACCTTTTTTACTTCCGACGCTTTATTAACTGTGTAGCATTGCTTGAGCAAAGAGCAATAGCAAGTATTTACTTCAATATCATGCGCTATCTCACCAATTTTTTCCCACAAATTATTATTAAACTTGCTGCGCACCATAGAAAATAAGACTAAATCATTGCCATCCGCTAATAGAGAGTTGTTTGGATTACTCGTGACATACCAGCCAAACTGCTTGAGGTAGTTAATATCTCCATTATCGGATTGAACTTCTTTTAGTGCATCTCGATAGGCATTGAGGCTGCAGCAATCGTTTAGGAGTTCAACGAGGGTGTTGTATTGCTCGCCTTGATATGCAAAGTGCATGGATTTGATAAGTGCAGGGCCTGTACCTGAGTTTTTCACTTTGACAGTCATATGGGCGCGCTCAGCCTCGATGTCATAGTCGCTATAACTGACTTGTAACCAAGGCCAAGTTTCAGCGTAAAGTTGTCGCTCTGCGGCGGTCACTTGCTCTTGGGCTGCTTTGGCTTGCATGTAAGTGGCATAAAAGGAGGCTGCGGAAATTAAAATCGCACACAGGGCTAAAATGCTGTTCATTTTAGAGCGTGATAATTTTAGCTTGAGTCTCGGTGCTCTAGGTCGCAGCGCTTCTGTTGGCTGATGTTGTTCTTCTATCTTTTGGTCGTGTTCAGATGACATGGTAAATTCCTTTTTATGTACTTATGGCGCCGTTAAAAATAAAGTGAGCTCTTTACCAATTTGCAGTGTTGAGCTGGATAGCGCGTTCCATTGCTTTAACTTATTCACGGAAACATTAAATTGCTTGGCAATGCGCCATAAGCTATCGCCAGATTTGACGGTATAGGTGTAGTGTTTATCGGCCAGTACGGGTAACACCAACTGCTGACCAATACGTATGGTATCGGTGCGCAGTTGGTTAAATGACTTGAGCTGCCTAACACTGAGTTCGTAATTGGCAGCAATCACACTCAGGCTATCGCCACGACGTACTGTGTAGGTTTGCCACTGGTCACTTGGCATGGTTGGGAGGTTTTTGGCATAGTCTGACCATTGCTGTGCTTTGTCGATTGGCATAATGAGGCGGTTGGGGCCGCCAAGCAAAGCGGGAAAGCGTGCGTACCCAGTATTGAGTTCGGCTAACATAGACCATTGTGGATCTCTATCTAAAATAGTGGCAGCGGGTAAAGAAACTGTGGTGATGGCTGGGGTGTTGGCAATGGCCGGAAAGGGCATTAATTGCTGTTTGAGTAATTGCGTGGCAGCGATAAGTTTAGGGACATAGTGACGTGTTTGGCGCGGTAGCTGTAGCGCAAAAAAATCCGTTGATTTACCTGCTTTACGGTTATTTTCTATGGCTCTTAAGACTCTGCCCTCCCCCGTATTATACGCCGCAACCGCGTGGTACCAGTTGCCGTCAAAGCGCTTGTGCAAGTAGGTTAAAAAATCAAGCGCGACACGGGTTGAGTCAATCAGATCTTGGCGACCATCGTACCAAGGGTTGATCTCAATGCCATAATGTTTGGCGATCAAAGGCGTCAATTGCCACAGTCCCGAGGCATGTTTATGTGAATAAGCTTGCATATCAAAATCAGTTTCAATCAAAGGCATGAGTGCCAGTTCAATGGGTAAACCGCGCTTTTCAATTTCAGTCACAATGTAATACAGCAAAGGGCCTGCACGTTGGCTGATGGTATCCATATAATTAGGGTGTTGAAGATACCAATTGACGCGTCGTAGTACCCTAGGGTGGCTTGAGGGGGCAAAGCTAATTTGCTGGCGGATCCGCTGCCAGACATCCTCTTGATGGATTGGGGCTATCGGGAAAGGCTTTGCCTTGGTCACGTCTGTCGGAGTTTGAATTTGGGTTGGCTTAATATGGGCTTCTTGCATTTGCTGAGTAGAAGCATCAGCTTGTGCAGCATCTTGTGTCGTCTGACAGGCCGTAAGAGATAAAAAGCAGGCAATGAGAAGCGGTCGTTTTAGCATAGCGGCACCGAGTTATTATTATTCTTATTACGCTATTTTATAAGTTAGTGAAATAAATACACAAGTTAAAATAATTGGGACATAGTGAGCCAGTGAGATAGTTTCTGTTTGTTTTTTGAACTAAACTGGAGTTGAGTGCGTTTAAGTAAGTAGTTCCACTGTTGAGAGGTGTTTTATGGACCGCACAGAATTGAAAGAACAATTTGAACATAGCTATATGGACCCGGTCATACTCAGTTATGCAGACTCAAACCATTATCTTGCGGGTGGTTTAGATGTGTTGGGTAACTATCATTTGATAACCGATAAAAAAGGTAAAATCGTTACTTACAACTCGTTGCGAGAGGCCGAAGTTGAGTTGGTAGAGCTTGGCGCGACAGAAGCCACGCTTGATATGGAAACCGCGTACGATGAGATGGTGGGCAGCGTCAGTGACGGACATTGCCGATTTAAACTGCCGCTCGTTCACTAAGAGAAAGGTGGGGCGTTATGCCCCATTTACAGCTGCCCTAACAGAGATAGGGTAACAACGGGGTCGACTCGTTCATCAATACGACGAGTCCCTGTGTATCTGCCAAGTCTATTGACATCAAAATAATGCTGTACATAACTATACTTCGCCGTATTTAGGGTTGCGACAGCACCACGTACTCGCAGCCGTTTAGACAGTTGATACTCCGCGAAAGCACTGAGTTCAATTTGGTCTTTCTCAGTGTATATTTCGTCAATGTAATAATTGGTTTCAGTCAGAGGAAGATAGAGTTCGAGCCCCCAGTTATAGGTGCTGCCATCTTGGCGAAATTCAACGGAGGCATCATGTGGGGTGATCCCGTCAGTGGGCCGTGACCCGGTCAATGGGTCGTCAAATCGGGCATGTGCAAAATCATAGCTTAAGTTAAATTGACTTCCTGTTAGCCACTTTGAGGTATCCCATGTCGCGCTAAGTGCGCCGCCCAGCTTTTGCGCTGCACCGGCATTACCTATCATGGTATCGCCATTGGGCAGTTGTATAAATTCATGAATGTCTTTTTGCCACTGATGATAGAGGTTTAAATTGAAAAATAAGCTATCAAACAATTGTACGTTGAGCTGGGTTGCCAGCTCTGTGAATTGACTTGGCCTGAGGGTGAGGTTGCCTGATTGAGCACGATTAAACTCTGCATCTTGGCTTTGCACAAAATCATCGAAATCGAGCTGATCAACCTGATATTGTGCCGTTATTGTCATATCCCAATTGGACTGAGGGTCATAGCTGAGCCTAATAAGTGGCTTAATAAATCCCAATTGGGCTTTATGGTTTTGCTTGGCGCGGCTCTTAAGGACGGTTCGCTCTGTATTTAGGCGGGTATACAGCTGCCACTGTTGATTTATTTCACTGGAGATAGCGGCATATGGCTGATATCTGACTTCACTCACTTGCGCTTGTTCAAAGTCCCCATCATTGTTCGTCGTGGCATCCAGTTGGTTGCGACTGATCTCAATACCAAATTCAGGTGAATAAGCGGTGTTTGGCAAAGTGATATTGAGTTGAACAACCTGTTCTTGTTGTGTCTTGTGCTGTTGATAGGGCGCTGCGACGGCAGCGTGATCAAAAGTGGCACTGTGAATACGCTCTAATTTTCGGTTGTGTAGTGCGATGACCTGCCATTGGTTTTTGTGACGACTTTCTTTTTGCCAGTCCACAGTCATTTCATATTCAGAACGAGATTCTGATTTATCCAATTGCCATAAAAAAGGGCTGCTGTTGTCTCTGGCTTGCTCTATTTGAAAATCATCCAGAACGGCTTTGGATGAAAAAACAAGGCGGCTGTCGGTGAGTTCAGGTTGACTGGTCAGCGACAATAGCCGGCCATTGCGTTTTTCAAAAAATGCTTCATGACCTTGCTCTAACATGCTGCCAAATGCGTCTATCTCTTGAAAATTTGAGGTCGATTGGCTGCGATCATCTTGATAATGCAGATTAAACTGATGCTGCCAACCTGCACTTGGGAGGGCGATTTGCGCAGCCAACTCACTAGGGCGATAGGCGTGATAAGCGGAGGTTAACTTGCTTCTGGCTTGCCAGTGTGCGCCAAGTTTGGGTGAATGCGTGATGATATTAACTAATTGATTAAATTGGCTTGCCGTACTGAAGGGGTGGCCTGCGCTGTAAAGGTGAATGGCTGCGATTTGGTCACTGGGCAATTGCCTTAAAATATCAGACAGAGACTCAGATTTAGAAACCGCATTTGCGCCATTGATGAGCACGTTTCCGCCTGCGGCACTCAGTCCGCGCTGCTGGTTACTTTGCACTAGCGTAAAGCCGGGTAATTGGTTCACTTTTTCCAATGCGTTTTGCCCGTGCAATGTATGCAGGTTGTCATTGTCATAGTGTGTTGCAGCAAACTGTTGTTGGTGTGTTGTTTTTGTATTGCTTGCTGCGGCAGTGATACTGAATGTATTGGCACAAAAACCAAGTAATACCATGGTTGAACAATAGGCTTTCATCGAGAGTTGACGTCCATTTTTAACTGACTTGCTGAGTCTATTTAAATAAATCAATCTATTATTATCAATAACCTAGGGATAGCTGGTGGGTTTTTGGGACGAATGGACTGGGATTGTTCACTCGTCCCTATGGGCTTGGGACGAGTGTAATGTTGAGGGCTAAGCGACGTGTTTTAACTTGGCTTTTAATACCGGTTTGAATGCTTTGCTCAGCGCCACCGATTGACCACTTTTTAGTAGCACTAAACCGCTACCGGACGGTTTTATATGTATGCGTTCAACGTAATCTAAATTGACTAAGTGTGAGCGGTGCGTACGTATAAATTGTGTATCTGGGAGCTGTTGCTCGATTTGCTTTAACGTGATCCGCTTTAAATAATGGTGTTGCTCAGTATGTAACTCAACATAATTACTGGCTGAGTTGATATGGGTGATATCACTAAAGCGTAACCGCGCCGTGGTACTGCCAGTTTCCACTTCTAATGTATTGTGATGAAGGGGTTGCTCGGTGCGCAAAAACGTATGCCAAAGATAGCTTAAAACAAACAACACCAGCGGGTGAGAAGGCGCAAAGTAAAGCATGGTGTAAGGGATGGCATCACACAACACCCAGAAGTCAAATATGGCTTGATAGGTCATGGAAATACATAACATCAAGGCAAGGATGCAGATAAATTTTTGCTTAGTCAGGCGGTTTGCTTGATGGTGCTGTGTGAGGAGACGAAAAACCACGGGCGTTAACAAATACCAGAGCCCCCACTCTTGTAAAGCCCACCAAGGGCGATTATTAATCTCTTCAGCCGGTGGCATGGCCCAATCATAAAGCACATAAGTGGCAGACATGAAGAAGATAAAGGCACTCCACCCAGCAAAGGAGATGAGCCATTCCTTTTTAAGTTGTGCTGTCATCATATAACCCTGAATCAGAAACGCAGTGATAGTGTACGCGAATAATTTAATTTGCCTATATAAAGTGGTGGTATTTTAACCTGTTCACTATCCAAATACGCAGCGAAAGCAAGCCCCTTCAGAACGGTGAAGGTAGAGCAGTTCGCCTCCATGTTGCACCATGATCTGTTTTGATAAGCTCAAACCGATACCTGAACCTTGTTGCTTGGTAGTAAAAAAAGGCACAAACATCATTTTACAGGCTTGCTCCGTTATTCCAGGGCCGTTGTCACACACATCCACACAGAGTTGGCCATGTTCATTGTGCAGTGCAATAAGGCGAACTTTTGGTGCGGTATTGGGCATGGTGGCAACCGCTTCAATGGCATTTTTGCATAGATTGATAAGTACCTGCTCAATTTGCTTTACGTCAAGCGTACACATGATATGTGTTATACCACTGACCTCAATATCAACATCTGGATGTTGGCTGGCGAACAGGTGTTTGGTTGTATCGAGCAGTTCGCAAAGTTGTGTCGCGTGCAGCTGCGGCACAGGTAGGTTACTTAACTGTCTAAATTCGCGGATAAAGTCGCTTAGATGGCTACTTCTGGATGCCAATGTGGATAGAGCGAGTGTTAAGTCGTCTTTGTCTTCCTGATCATCAAATTGCAGCGTATCCGGTATCAGTGCTAAACAGGTGTGCGCCATCGACGCCAATGGCGTGATGGAGTTTGCAACTTCATGGGTAAGGACTTTTGTAAGCTTTTTATAGGCTTGTTGCTCTTTGGCATTGAGTTGCTCGGTGATGGATTGCAGTGTGATGACTTTATACTGACGGTATTGCACATGTAGTGTGCTTACTTGTACATACAAGGTCTCTGGCTGCTCATTTTTATGCCAATGAAAGGTGCCATGTTGGTTGGTGGTGGCCGCACTGACAAACTCAAAAATGTCTAGGTTACCCTGTTTAAGTGCCTCTAAGTTATTCATCTTAGTACCCAGTTGCTTATTTACAGCGGTGCTTTGCTCAATCACTTGACCGTGTTCATCGCAGATCAACATGGGTAGATTGATATGGTTGAATAACGCATTGATGATTTGCACTTGCCTTTGTGCATCCAGTTGGGTGGCTTGCATTTTGCTGCGAGCTTGCTCGTAGTCTTTACGCAGTGGATGGGTTGTAGGCAGGCCTAGAGTATGGTCGCCATTGGCCAGTGCACGAAACAGTTGCTCTGGAAATTGTTGAGCCTGTTGAAACAAGCGAGAGAGCCACATTATTTGAGCGATGATTAACAGGATGATTAACGCAGTGATGGCACTTAATTGATAGTGCATGGCCGCGACAAAGAGTAGCATGCCACTGAGGAGTAAGCTTACTCCACATAGTGTGGCTTTGAAGCGCATGTTCATCACTTACAGCCCATACTTTTCTAGGCGACGATACATCGCGCCACGGGTTAGCCCTAATGCTTTGGCAGCGTGACTGACATTGCCTTGATGGTGTTTCAGTGCTGCGCGAATGGTACGTTGCTCAATGATGTCTAAGTCGAAGGTATCTGGCGTGTGCACGGGCGATGCGTTTTCAGGCGTTTGCATTTGGCTTGGGGCGACTAAGACTGAATGAATCGCGAGCTCATTGCCCTCGGATAAAATAACTGCACGCTCAATGGTGTGGGCTAATTCTCGGACATTACCCGGCCAGTGATATTCGCATAAAGTACGTAGTGCACTAGCGGGAAGTGATAGCTCGCGACGGTATTTTTGCTGATAAATATCTAAATAGTGCTGGACTAACAGTGGAATATCCGCTGCCCGCTCTCTCAGTGGCGGGAGACGAATTTCAATGGTATTGATACGATACAAGAGATCTTGTCTAAATTGCCCTTGGGCAACAGCTTCAGGTAGAGCTTCATTGGTTGCACAGATGAGCCGTATATCTGTGTCAATCACTTGATTGCTACCTATCGGGGTGATCTGACGATTTTGAATGGCGGCCAAGAGTTTCACTTGCTGTGCTAAAGGCATATTACCCACTTCATCTAAAAATAAGCTGCCGCCATGGGCCAACTCAAAGCGTCCGACACGATCTGATTTGGCATCGGTAAACGCCCCTTTTTTGTGACCGAATAACTCACTTTCAAATAAATTACCCGACACGGCCCCCATATCTAAGCTGATAAAAGGCATCTGAGCGCGTGGGCTTTGTGCATGGATGGCATGCGCTGTGAGCTCTTTACCTGTGCCACTTTCACCGGTTATTAAAATATTGGCGTCTGTTTTCGCTGCTTTTTCAAGAGTGTCAAAGACCTGCAACATAGCATCACTTTGCCCTAAAAATTCACTTTGCGGCGTACTGAGCGCTTGGCTTAAGCCTTGAGTTTGCCTTGATAGCTTGTTGAGGGCTTTTTTGTCTTCAGCATGGGCTAAGGCTGTGGCAATCACGGTGAGTAGCTGATCGTTTTGCCAAGGTTTGGCAACAAAATCAGTTGCGCCGTTTTTAATTGCCTCAACGGCCAGTTGCACATCACTGTAGGCAGTCATGAGGATCACCGCGATGCTGGGCGCTTGATGATGGACTTTCTTCAGCCAATAGAGTCCTTCTTGGCCACTGATGGCATCACGGTCAAAATTCATATCAAGCAAAATGACATCTATAGGATGGTCATTGATCAGAGATTCAACGTTAAACGGATTGTCTGTAGTGAGGATTTTTTTATGGTGCTTCTTTAAAAGCAGCTTGGCTGCCAGTAAAACGTCGGTATTGTCATCGACGATGAGGATCGTGCCTTGCTTTTCCATACGCTGAGCTCGTTATTATTATTTGACCGACACAGCTTAACGTAAAACGTCTGAAACTGTCCACATATGGACACGGGGTTGTACCATTATCGGACACCTTATATTGACTCTATTTTTATGTTATATTTAAGTTGTTGATTTTATTGTTTTTTAGTTTTGGCATCAATCTTGATTTAGTAACTGTATCTAAGCCAAAGGAGCTGATGCCATGGACAAAAAAATTACTAACACAACACACCGTCGCTTTTTAAAACCTGCACTTGTAGCTGCGGTTGCAGTGTCAATTGGATTCGGTGCGTATAGCATGAACTACTCCGCTGAACAGGGACAATCTCAAACGGTCAACCTTGCTGGGCTTACTGTCAGTTCAGTGGTGAGTGGTGAGTTCAAAAATGCGTTAAGCGTGCGTGGTCAAGTGGTGCCTAAAACCACCATATTTTTAGATACCGTATCCGGCGGCCGTGTTGAAGCCAGACTGATTGAGCAGGGCACTTATGTTGAAAAAGGCCAGCCACTGGTGCAACTGTCCAATACCAATTTACAGCTAGATGTGATGAGTCGCGAGGCACAGGTGACTGAGCAACTTAACTTCTTGCGTAACACGCAAATGACGATGACAACCAATGCACTGAATTTAAAACGTGATTTATTAGATATTGAGCTAAATATAAGCCATTTAGAGCGTAAATTGACGCAGACTGAGTCATTGCTGACAAAAGGGTTGGTGAGCCAAGAGGAAGTGGACGAAATTCGTGAAAACTTACAGTACAACCGCGATATTCATACCTTGACCATCGAACGCCAAGCACAAGAAAACAGTATTCGTAAAGTCCAGCTGGCGCAGTTAGAAGACAGTGCCAAAATGCTGCAAAGTAATTTAGAGTTTGCCCGTAAAAACTTGGAGAGCTTGCAAGTGACGGCCCCAGTATCTGGGTATTTGAGTGAGCTAGATGTGCAAGTGGGTGAGTCAAAGCAAGCAGGTGCTCGCCTTGGCCAAATTGATATACCAGATGAATATAAATTATCAGTGAGCTTGGATGAGTTTTACTTAAGTCAAGTTACCTTGGGTATGACTATGGAGATCAATCATGGTGGTCAAACCTTGCAGGCAAAGGTGACCAAAATTGATAGCCGAGTGAGTAACGCACAATTTCAAATAGAAGCTGAGTTACCTGCTGGTACACAAGACATTAAACGTGGCCAAGGGTTGGATGCACAATTGATGTTCAGCGATGAGCAAACACAGGCAACGTTATTGCCGCGCGGGGCATTCTTTAGCGCCAGCGGCGGACACTGGGTATTTGTATTGAGCAATGATGGCACGCAGGCCGAGCGCAAGGCGATTCGGCTGGGCAAGAAAAACCAACATTTCTACGAAGTGTTATCGGGGCTGGCGCCGGGGGATAAAGTGATCACTTCCCATTACGGCAACTTTGATAAAGCCGATGTTTTAAATCTAAGTAACTAATAAAAATATAAAGGACAGAACAATGATTAAGCTCTCTCAATTACACCGAGTATTTAGAACTCACGATGTGGAAACAACGGCGCTGGACGATATCAATTTAACCGTCAATAGCGGTGAATTCGTGGCGATTATGGGCCCTTCTGGGTGCGGCAAGTCAACCCTACTGTCGATATTAGGCCTGTTAGATGGCCCCTCAAGCGGCAGTTATTTATTTGATGGTACAGAAGTCGCTGGATTCAGTGAACAGCAAATGGCGACGTTACGAAAAGCATCTATTGGCTTTGTATTTCAGAGTTTTAACCTTATTGATGAGCTAACTGTGTTTGAAAATGTCGCGCTACCTCTACAATATCAAAATGTCTCTAAAGCAGAGCGTAAGCAACGTGTGGACGCCATTCTTAAGCGTGTCGGCATCGATCATCGGGCGGATCATTTACCGCAACAGCTCTCGGGCGGTCAACAACAGCGTGTTGCTGTGGCACGAGCATTGGTTATTAATCCAAAATTGATTTTAGCGGATGAACCAACGGGAAACCTTGATTCCAAGAACTCTCAAGAAGTGATGACCATGTTACGCGAGCTTAACCGTGAAGGCACCACGGTGATCATGGTGACGCACTCAGAAACCGAAGGCGAATATGCTGACAGAGTGATCCGCTTGCTGGATGGCCGAATCTTAGTGGATAAGGCAAGTCAAGTTACCCAATCAAGTCATGTGGCTTAAGGAGATATTATGTTTTCGAGTTATATCACCACAGCAATGCGCGCGTTTGCCAAACACAAGCAACATTTTGCATTGAATGTGATTGGCCTGAGTATCGGATTAGCGGCGGCGATTGTTGTTGCTTTGTTTGCGGCTTATGAATTTTCTTTTGATCATCAACATCCTAATGCTGAGCGCGTTTATCGTGTGCATACAGATTACCGCAGTTGGGGGTTACAGCTCATTGGTAACGCAAGATCTCAGCACCCGATGCAAATGAAGCAACAGAGTCAGGTTGAAGATGTACTGATGCTCGCAGATGCTGAAAGTATTGAATATAACGGCGGGTCTTTACCGCTGACAGTCAAAATATCCGATAGACAAGTGCAATTGCCGCACTTCTATGCGGCAAGTGGCAATTTACTGGATTTTGTGTCGCTTAATGTCCTTTCGGGCTCAGTACAGACAGCGGTCACGTCGCCGAATCAACTGGCGTTGAGTCAAAGCACTGCGATCCGTTTATTCGGGCGCGACAATGTCGTGGGCGAGCGATTAATTCATGACGCAGGCACCTATACGATTGCTGCTGTATTTGCAGATCTGCCAGACAATACCCATTTTTATTTTCATACACTGACCGCAATTCCTGCGAATGCGCAAAATAATGTCAGTGGTTATGTATACATGCGCTTGGTGCCCGGCGCCAATGTTAATAACATACAAGCCGATTTAAATGCGCTGTTTACTGAGCAAGCGACAGGTCGTGAAAAGACTTTATCTTTGCATTTAATCCCACTATTAGATGTCCACTTTAATAGCCGTGGTCCATTTGAAATGAAGCAAGGCGGTTCAAAGCAGGTGATGCTGGTGAGTGTTGCTTTGGCTTTAATATTATTACTGGTGGCGAGTACCAATTTCATTAATTTAAATATAGCAGCCGCGGCCAAGCGCGCAAAAGAGGTTGGCGTACGAAAAGCGCTCGGCGCGACTCGTTTTCAGTTGATCCAACAGTTTTTAACTGAAGCATTATTGGTTGTGAGCTTTGCGGGGTTAATTGCATTAGCCATTGTTGAGCTGTCTTTGCCTATGGTAAACCAAGTACTAGATAGATCGTTAAGTTTAGACTTCTCTATGTGGTTTTTAGCGGCTGTTGCCGGTGTGATTGTTCTTGTTGGCATCTTATCGGGGTTATATCCTGCACTGTTTATTTCTTCTTTCAGTGCTAAGCGTGTACTCAGTGGTGATTTACAACGCGGACAAACCGCGATTTGGGTACGTAAGCTGACTTTGTATTTTCAAAGTGTGTTGTCTATTGCCTTGATCATTGCGGCTGTGGTGATTTACAAGCAAATGGCGTTGGTGAATACACTGGATGTTGGTTATGCAAAAACGGACAGGCTATTGGTGAAAGACTTGCCAGCTGAGCTTATCTATAAGGCTGAAAATAACCGTTTATTTGACAATATTGGTGATGTTGCGGGTGTGTCATCTGTCACGGTCAGCAATACCAACCTAACCGTAGACATGAATGCGGGATTACATTTAACTTGGCCGAATGGGGAGCGCTTGCAAGGCACTCAACCTACGGTTTCAACGGGTTACTATGCTGTTGAAACACTGGGCTTAACTTTGCTCGCAGGGCGTGATTTTTCTCCTCAATTTGGCAGTGATTGGTTTCGTCGTGATGGGCAAGATATTCACCGTTATGCCGTATTAGTCTCTGAAAGCTATATGAAAATGGCGGGTTACAGCAATCCAGAAGAAGTGATAGGTAAGCAAGCTACATCGCATAATGGTCGCACGCAAGTCACGATTGTGGGTGTGGTGGCAGATGTAAAGATTGGTTCAGCTAAACAGCAAGCGTTACCGATTTCATTTCGCGCAGGTGTGGTTAGTCGCCCATTTGCAGATATCGTCGTCAAACTCGATGGTACCGTGTCTGCACAAAGTGTATCTGCCCAGATCCGCGATTTGGTGTCGAGTCAATTGAAGTTACAAGAAGTCTCGATTTCTCGTATTGAAGATGAATATGAACGTGCGCACATGAGCGAGCGACGCATACAGCAGTTGGTTTTATTTTTCAGCGCATTAGCGGTTGCACTGACGTGCTTGGGTGTATTGGGCCTCGCTTCTTTCTCAGTGCTGCGCAGGCAAAAAGAAGTGGCTGTACGCAAGGTCTTGGGTGCATCACGAGTCAGCATTGTAAACTTATTAGCAAAGGAGTATGTGGTGTTGATTGGTGCGGCGGTATTGCTGTCTTTCCCACTCAGTTATTGGATACTTGATGGATGGCTAAACCATTTTAACGAGCGTATCTCACAGGCGCTCTGGGTGTATGTACTGAGTGCTGGGTTTGTGGCGCTAAGTACTTGGCTTACGGTTGCTATTTTAGCCTTTAGAGCGGCAACAATCAGGCCATCGCAGATTTTACGCTACGAGTAACAAACATAGCCAGCGCGATAAGCGCTGGCTGTTTGGCTTAAAGTTGCTCTTTTGGTACACCAACGTGTAAATTTCCGTTTTTGAGGTCCATGGTCATCACAAAGTGTTTGAATACGTCGTAGCCGACAATGCCTCTGACCTTCACGCCTTTAACGTGGCTGCTAGAATGGCTGTACTGGCTTGTGACATTCACTTTACTGCCCTCGGCGGGAAAGGCTATTTTGACATTAGAAAGGGTGAAAGGGCCAAATTGAACTTCTTTGGCGAGCACGTTTTCCATTTTTTCCTGAGTATTTGCTCCTGTAAAATAGGCCATTGGGTTCTGGGTGCCTAACCAACCAAATTTTTTCGCGAAGCGGCGTTCAATCAATACGCCTCCGGTAAAGCCAGTATCGAGCAACATCCATACCGGCTCGCCTTCAAGAATGATTTTAACGATGGGTTGCTCAAAGCCTTTTTGGAGTTTGAACTCAATATTCTCAAATTCTTTAATGTTAAGATGGTCGTGCGTAAGTAAGCGGATACGCTTATTCGGGTAATCAATTTGGGTATTAAATAGTTTAAAAAAACCTTGGCCAAACAGCACTGCGTTATCGGGCATACTGAGATTCAGAGCAGGCAGTCGCTCAAGGTGTGTGTCTATGCCAAAAAATGACACGGGCACTTTTTGATAAATTTTGTTGCGCTTAACATCAAAAGCACCTTCAACGTCTATATTACCGCTATGGGTGTAGCTGAGTTTGTGTTTGGTCACAAAGTTTTCATTGATGGCATTCATATTTGCGCCGGTATCCAATACCGCGTAACTATTTATATCAGAGACCTTCACTGGGATGGTGATAAGACCATTTTGATAAGTAAAGTCTTGCCATGGTGTCACTGCAGCATGGGTGAAGGCGTTGAAGAGCAGTCCCACTAGTAACAAGGTGTATTTCATAAGATTGGCTTTTATTTTTAAGGTGTGTATTTCTTGGAACGCTACTTTAAACATGATTAAAGCTTGGTGCCAGACTTTATTGTAATCAATTTGTAACTGTGTCATTTTCATTTAATTCCTTTTTAAATGGTTTGTAATAATTAGATCGTAAGAAAGCTTTGCTTAAGGTGTTAATTATTTATACAAATTTACACTTGAATAATCTTCAAGGTTTCGACTAGAATACCCTTAAATTTCGAACCGAAACTTATGTGAAAGATAAATGACCAAACGCAACACTCAACAGCGCCGCCATACCATTGTCAGCCGTGTAAACAGCGAAGGTGAAGTCAGTGTAGAGGCTTTGGCTGCTGAGTTCGAAACATCAGAAGTTACGATTCGGAAGGACTTAACCGCGCTGGAAAAAAGCGGCCTATTACTGCGTCGTTACGGTGGCGCTGTGGCGCTGCCCAAAGAGATTGTGGCAACGGGGGTCGATAAGCAAGATCCGCTGCGTAAAGTGGCGATTGCCAGCGCTGCAGCGGCTTTGATCCGTGACCATAACCGCATCATTATCGACAGTGGCAGAACAACTGCTGCTATGATCCCAGAGCTTGCGACCAAGCGTGGCCTTGTCGTTATGACCAATGCCATCAACATTGCTAACCGCTTATTATCACTCGAAAATGAACCCACCTTATTGATGACCGGTGGTACTTGGGACCCGCATTCTGAGTCCTTCCAAGGCCAAGTTGCCGAACAAGTGCTACGCTCATATGACTTTGATCAACTGTTTATCGGTGCTGATGGCATTGATGTGGCGAGGGGAACCACCACATTCAATGAGTTGATCGGGTTGAGTAAGGTGATGGCGGAAGCCGCAAGAGAAGTGATTGTGCTGGTTGAGTCTGAAAAAATTGGTCGAAAAATCCCAAATTTAGAGCTGCCATGGCAGCAAGTCACCACCTTGATCACCGACAACACCTTGGCACCAGAGATGCGCCAAGCGATCGAGGCACATGGCGTAAACGTGATCTGTGCAGAGATCACACAAGAGTAAACACACAAACGTGCAACGAATGGAGAGATTATGTGTGGCATCGTAGGAGCTGTGGCAGAGCGCCCGGTTAACCGAATTCTAATTGAAGGTTTAAAACGTCTAGAATACCGTGGCTATGATTCAGCAGGTGTAGCACTGAGCAGTGCGGGCACATTAAACACGGTTAAAGCAGTAGGTAAAGTGGCTAATTTGGCCAGTGCACTTGAACGTGCAGAAGTCAAAGGCACAACGGGTATTGCGCACACTCGTTGGGCTACACATGGTGGTGTAACCGAAGCGAACGCTCACCCACATTTATCAAATGAGCAAATTGCACTGGTACATAATGGCATCATTGAAAACCATGAAGCATTGCGTCATGCGTTAAAAGAAGATGGCTACACGTTCTTATCGGATACAGATACAGAAGTGATGGTGCACCTTATTCACCAATTGCGCCAGCAGCATGGTAGCTTGCTTGAGTCAGTACAAGCAGCGACTAAGCAGCTTGAAGGTGCGTACGGTACGGTTGTTTTTGACAAAGAAAACGACAATGAAATCATTGTGGCACGCTCAGGCAGCCCGTTGGTGATTGGTCTAGGCCTGGGTGAAAACTTCATTGCCTCTGATCAGCTGGCGTTATTGCCTGTGACACGTAGTTTTATCTTCTTAGAAGAAGGTGATGTTGCACGTATTACTCGCGATACGGTTGAGATTTTTGATGTGGACGGCAATCCGGTAGAGCGTGAAGTCGTTGAGTCGAATATCACGCAAGATGCATCAGGCAAGGGCGAATATCGTCACTACATGCTAAAAGAGATTTATGAGCAGCCGTTAGCTGTGCGTAATACCCTTGAAGGCCGCCTTGAGAACGACCGTGTGACAGTGGATGCGTTTGGTGACAGTGCAAACCAAATCTTTAAAGATGTGAAGCACGTGCAGATCATTGCCTGTGGTACATCTTATCACTCTGGTATGGTGGCGCGTTACTGGCTTGAGCAGTTTGCAGGGGTAAGCTGTAATGTCGAAATTGCCTCAGAATTTCGCTATCGTGAGTCGTTTGTGCACGAAAATAGCCTATTAGTAACGATCTCTCAATCTGGTGAAACAGCGGATACGTTAGCAGCATTACGCCTAGCAAAAGAGCAAGGTTACATGGCATCTATGACCATTTGTAACGTACCTGGCTCATCACTGGTACGTGAATCTGATTTGGCGTTTATGACCAAAGCGGGCGCTGAGATCGGCGTTGCTTCAACCAAAGCCTTTACCACGCAACTTGTTGGCTTATTGATGCTAACGGCTTCTATCGCGCAAGAAAAAGGTCGCGATCAGAGCGTGATTGTTAATGCCATTAAGACCTTACCTAACAAGTTAGAAGAAGCACTAAGCATGGCTGAAGGTATTGAAGCATTAGCAGAAGAGTTTGCAGACAAACATCACTCTCTTTTCCTTGGCCGTGGTTCACAATACCCAATTGCAATGGAAGGCGCATTGAAGCTTAAAGAGATCTCTTATATTCACGCAGAAGCTTACGCAGCAGGTGAATTAAAGCACGGTCCATTGGCACTGATTGACGCGGATATGCCAATCATTGTTGTGGCGCCAAACAATGAGCTACTCGAAAAGCTGAAGTCTAACGTCGAAGAAGTACGTGCGCGCGGCGGCATCATCTATGTA
Source organism: Pseudoalteromonas luteoviolacea (assembly GCF_021654285.1). Taxonomy (GTDB): domain Bacteria; phylum Pseudomonadota; class Gammaproteobacteria; order Enterobacterales; family Alteromonadaceae; genus Pseudoalteromonas; species Pseudoalteromonas luteoviolacea_J. Next base: position 32,405 of record NZ_JAKFZS010000016.1, read on the forward strand.
TTCGCTGACAAAGACTCTGCATTTGCATCAGATGATACGATGCGTGTCATGAATGTAAACCACGTTGAAGACATCATCGCGCCAGTTGTCTATACAATCCCGCTACAGCTGTTGTCATACTATGTGGCTGTCATTAAAGGCACTGACGTTGACCAACCGCGTAACCTAGCAAAATCGGTAACGGTTGAGTAATTCAGGCTGAGTATGTGATAGATGGTGTGGGTGAACAATAAAGTTTCACCCGTAACAATAAGGTCTCATACTGACTGTATATCGGCAATTGCCCAGTTTCTATTGACTACTGGGCAATTTTTTTATGTTCACACAGTCATTAAGTTAAGAGCGTGCTGTAAAACCAAATCTGGATACTTCCCAAGAAGAGCATTGTTCATTAGTGAACAATCACCATGACTTTCTGAATTGTCATAGCATTTATCCGCATTACCGCTTTCTTATTTAAACTTGGGCTGTTCTAGACTCACTGCTATTCGCACTTTTTGTTCTGTGACATTCTAATAGCTGAATTATGTTTCATTATTAACATATCCTGTTCTATTAGAGTAGGGTGTCAATTTGATGACCGAAGAGAGCTTATAACGAGTTGACAAAGTGTGCCTTTCTGAGTTTTTAGCAAGTATATTAATAAGTTAAGCGCGCTCATTGATGTTTTTAGGTAAAATATAGCCTTGATAATTTTTGAGGGCGGCCAAGGTTTCTTCATAACCTGTGGTTGGTTGGCCGATACTGCGATTATATTCAATTCTGCGCTCTAAAGTGCCCAAATAATCTTTGTTTTCGACTCCAACAAGTGTATTCCCTTTAAACTCAAATTCTTCAAACGGGATGTACTGCCATATGCGATCATCTCCGGTGATTTTCGCTAATGTTCTGATGTCTTCTTGAGACACGTTTCGCATATCGAGGCCATTGCTATTCGATTCCCTAGTGTTAGGGTCTGAAGCAAGTGGCTGTTGACTGGTAGTATCTTGCTTTTTTGCAGTTTGAATGGCGTTATAATTGCTATACACAGCTTTAGTATTTGCTATATTCATAGAGAACTCCTTTCGTTTTCACCTAAATATGCGAGCAAAAATCACGCCTTTTTTTTCAGGAATGACCTAGTTTCTCTTTATTTCCCCGAGCTTGTTAGCATGTATTTTGTGTCCATTTTAAATAGTGAATTACTTGCTATTTTCTTAAAGCTAATTGAGCGCTAGATATGAAATAATACATTTTTCCTACTTTATAAATGCATTTATAAATTACTAATATAAATATAGTTTTTTGTTATAGCTTTGTTGGTTTGCAAAAAAGGTGCTGATAAGTTGACATCACCTGTTAAGGAGGAGAAATCAGTGTGACACCCAATTCACGGCAGATAAAAACTGAAAACTTTAGGGCTTATGTACAGCGCTCAATGCGGCGTTGAAGAAAGGAAAAAAAATGGACTCAAGAGCAGCTTGGCAAGAAACTTGGCGTTGACCAGGCGACCATTTCTAATTATGAGTCGGGTAAAACCGACATGACCTACATCCATCTCTTTGAGCTATTTTTAATTTTTGGTAAGGATTTTTCAGCGGTTTTTGATCTGTTTAACGTGACGACTCATACATCTTCGGCTGATATAAAGCAAAAAAAGGAGTGACAAGATTATGAAAGAGTTTTATTCGCTTGTTGAGTTCTTGCCTTTGACTGTGATCACTATATCGCTACTCTTAACATGGAAAGTACCTACGGCTAGGTGGTTTTTAATATGTTATGCAGTATTGGATATCGTGATTATTTTATTAAACCCTACCATAATGCAGTGGAGGACACATTATTATCTGGCAGATCTTTTCATGTGCATTGCTTTAGTCTTACCGATAGTTTATCGAAGATCACTGGCTCTATTCTTGTATGAAAAGACCCATATAAATTACTTTCTACTTGTGTTTAATAGGCAGGTATTCACTTTACAAGAATGTGGCATTATTTTACTCATGTTATTTGGCGCATTTATTAACTTAGTGTCTTGGCTGGAAATTTTAGCCTATAAGTATTATTGGATTGATGTACCTTATTTCAAACTATACGTTCGCAACAATGCAATGATATTGGTCCATGTCGGTGTTTGTTGTGCGAATTTAGTTATGCATTAAAAGCAGAAGAGCGAGAGAGTGAGGTCGCAACACATAGGTCAACGGACTAAGCAGCACTATTGAAGCAATAAGAGTTAAACTTCATTATGCTATACTTGTCTATACAACCTATAGTGCAAACAGTCTACTTGTTCTAACTAGCTGTTTTATAGCTCTTAAGTCGACAGTGTTGTTTAAGGCATGTAGGGGAAACTAAGTGTGCTCCAAATAAAATAAGCGCCAGTGTAACAGGCGCTTATTTGTAAATTGAATCGCTGTACATCAATGTTTTTGCAGCGAATGGCACGATAGTGCATCGCTAAGTTATGGTTAAGCAGCTGACCTTAATACCAAAAGCGACTGCTGTACATACGCCGCTGTTGCTCTCTCATATTTACTTTACACCACATTTTAGTGACATAAACGGTATGTAAATTTTCATTTATATAGGCAAAAAATAGTGGCAACCTTAAGTAAGTTGCTTATTTTTTGCTTGTAAGATCAACATGGTGAGTAATAACCCACACGTCAGAGCCATAATAGCTGAACCAACAAATGTATAGATGTCATAAATCAATGTCAAAGATAGCCAACCAAGGCCATTTCTTAACGCATTTTCAATCAAGGCTAATACATTCATAATACCTGCTACTATAAATAGCCAATGAAAAAGACCATCAAAGTCAGTAAGTACAATCTTGCTTGAGCTTGAGAAAAACCGTGAAATTTGCACTCTAAAAATAAAAAGCGCAATAGCAAATAGGTTGATTAACAGTTGTATGCCAAATATTTTGGTACCCACAATGAGGTAGTCATCGTCTGGTGAACCTAAATCTATGAGACCGGTACTAAATAAACTATATTCAGTTAATGCAACAACGGCGAGCATAATAGAGATATGGCAAATATTAGGCTCTTTTTGCAGTAAGCCAAATATAAAGCAGAAAGCTAGTACTGGAAGGTAAACGTGAAAGACTACCTGAGGGTCATCTATTTGCAGATAAAAAGCGATAAGTGCAATGACTGAAACAAGTATCAAATGTACCATTTTCATAGAGTTAATTACTTATATTTGAGCTTTATTCAGTAATGTATTCTAAAGCTGAGATTATATAAATTCTGAGCTTGATAAAATACGCCAATAAATAGTTTTAACCTTGTGGAGTTATAACTTGAATCTCATGAGGTTGCTTTGGCATAAATAATGAGCCTCCAATGACTTTTTTTAGAGATTCTTGGTTGAGTGATTTCATAATTATTCCTTATCGTTAATGTCTTTTGGATCGTTTAATTTGTTCGATACATTGCTAATTTGTATCATCAGTGGGTTAATGTCAATTTTACAATAAGCTAGCCATTTGAAAAAATGACTCATCCGTGGCTCACCGACCCCAAGCTCATAATTACTCACCGTTTCTCTGGTGATATTGAGCTTATCGGCCATTTGCTTTTGAGTGAAGCCTGCTTTTTTGCGCATGGCTTTGAGGTCGTCACCGCTTATCACATTTGATTTCCTTTTGGATAAATATCAAAGGTTTTATCTCATGTAACTGTATAAGGCATTATGTCTTACATTATGTCTTAAACAGTGTGATGAGACTTGCTACATCAAGCTTTGAATTTTTACAAAAATGCTGAAGGTAAGAAAATTTCTCATAAATATTCCTTTTCATAAAATTCGAAGATTTTTCCACATTAACCATTTTATATTATTAACAATGCATTTTCATAAGTAAATATGGAAACTGATTTTAGAGTAGTATGTTGGTGAATTTTCGAGGGAAACGATGAAAAATAATGTCATAAGAAGAAAAGTAACAGTGAACGACTTAATGTCTGAGGTTCAGCACAATTTACGCAGGTTAAGAAAAAAGAATAATCTGACGCAAACCCAATTGGGAGCAAAGCTCTGTGTAGATCAAGCAACTATCAGTAATTTCGAAACTGGAAGAACTGTGATGACGGTGGCTCAGCTTTACGAAATGTATTTGATTTTTGGTGATGAATTTGACTGCCCATTTATTCAATATACAGGAAAGGAAAATAGCATAGCTGTTAGATTATAGAACACAAGGTTTAGCTATATGTTGTCGGATTTTTAAGTGTTTAATTACATTTGTATCAAATGCAACGAAAGTTATTTTTAATGGTGTTTTTGCAGCCATGTATAAAGGCTTTATTTATTGGTGTGCAATGCTGGTCTTGGAGTATATAAACGTTAAATTGTCTGATGTAGGTTTTAAATATTAATTATAGTGACCGACATATATATGGTGGTTGCTCATATTTGGGTAAAGCGGCATTGATTAAACCTGCGAGGTTTTACATTAAATAAAATCGTACGGGTACCATCACGGTGTGCTCGCGCATTGTCTGTGGTGGCAACGGTAGGGGTTGTGCGCGTTTAACAACGCTTTTGGCTTCTTTATTGAGCAGTGGGTAGCGAGATGCTTTCACTATTTCGATATTGCGCGCTTGACCTTTATCGTCGATGGCAAAACTAACCATTATCGTTGCTTCTTGACCTCTTTTACGGGCCATCGTGGGGTAGCGCTTTTTCTTCGCAAGGTGGGCGATGAGCTCCGCCTGCCAAGTTTGCTTAGCGACCAATGCAAGCTGGGTATCTTGTCCTTGTTGTAGCGCCTGATTTTGCTGCGCAATGTCTTCTGCTTTAATTTCTCTTGCGCGACTGGCGATGCTTTCTTGCTGTGCAGGTTTTTCGGCTTCTTGTTTAGGCGGCTCACTCGATTTTTCAGGCTGAGGCGCTTGCGGTTTTAACTCGGCCATTTTGCTCTGTGTGGGTATCATGGGCTGCTTTGGCTTAGCGTCAGACAGGCTCTTAGGCTCCGGTTTTGGCTCTGGCTCTTGGGTTTTCTCCGGCTTTTTTGCGATGGCTAATTTCCCATCGTGGGCTAAAGCGATGTCGCTCGATGAGGGGGCTGGAAGCGCTTTTGGTGGCGGTGTGTTGGTCGATTGAGCCTGTGCGCTTTGCAGTTCTTGAGATTGGCTTTTTGCTTTTGCTAAGGGCGCTAATTTTACCACAAACGGCGCTTTTGATATGGCGGGTTTTGCAGGCGTATGGGGTTGCCAGTGCCAAAGCGCCGCACCAAGTATGACAAGGTGCAAGCAAACAGCCCAAAAGAACCCTAATAACCAATCATGGCGAGTGAGCACTTAATTTAAATCCTCTTCACCAATGAGCGACACATTGAGGTAGCCGATACTGCGCAATGTATTGAGTACGCTGATCACATTGCCATAATCTACTTTTTCGTCGGCTCGGATAAATACGATTTGCTCAGGGTTATTGTGGCTCGCCATATTGAGTGCGGCTTCAAGCCCGTCTTTGGATACCGCTTGATCGCCTAAAAATAGCTGTAACTCTTTGTCTAATGATAAGATAAGCTGGTTTTGTTCTAAGGTTTGCGCCTGTGCATCGGCGCCAGGGAGCTCAAGCGGCACAGAAACGGTCGACAGAGGCGCTGCCACCATGAAGATGATCAATAATACCAACATGACATCGATAAACGGTGTCATGTTGATCTCATTATTGAGTGCAAACTCATCTTGGTCGCCGTCATTCATCATTGCCATATCAACGCAGCTCCAGTTGGCGGCCAGCCAATACTAACAGTTGGCTAGAAAATGCATTAAGTTGCTTGCGATATAGTGCGATATTGCGGGTAAAGTGGTTATACATGAGTACCGCGGGAATAGCCGCGACTAAGCCTAAAGCCGTGGCCAGCAGGGCCTCTGCGATGCCCGGTGCAACCACGGCTAAATTGGTGCTATTGGTTGCGGCAATACCGATAAAGCTGTTCATAATGCCCCAAACGGTGCCGAATAAGCCGATAAAAGGTGCGGTGGAGCCAATAGAAGCTAAAGAACCCGTGCCTTGAGTGAGGCCATCCGTGAATTCGTCGGCACGGGTTTTCATGCGCTGCAGAGATCTTTCCTTGACCCCGTCAGCTGTGGCATTATTTTTAGCGCCCCAGTCCATTTCGATTAAAACCTCTTCGACGAGTTGCGCTTCTAATACATCGGTATTGTTTAGCTTTATCAGATCATCTTGGTTGCGGCTTTGTGCTATTAACAGTGAGAGGCGCTTACGAGCGAGGTTAATTTGCTTCTGCTTGGTAATAAATATGGCCCAGCAAGCAACAGAGGCGGCAACCAACATCAACATCACGCTTTTGACCACCCAGTCTGCCTGCATAAACATGGCATAGGCCGTGAGCGAACCTGTGCCAGCCGCTGATGCACTAAAAGTGGACGCGAGCGCCAAAAAGGCGAAAGCTTTTTTCATTGTTATAAACCTCTGACTTCACTAAAAACGAACCCCTATAGTTAAAGAACGCATGAGATTAAAAAAACAGTAATGCTTTTTTAACTTTTTTTATTTTTATGAGGAAACGTGATGTGAAGTCAGTATTAGGATTCTGACATTTATGCCAATGGCGCATTTTGCGCATTGGCATAAATGTGTGTGGAGTATACCGAAACAGAGGCGGACTTAGTGCTTAGCGCGAGTACGTAATCTAGTTAAAGCAGCCAACACGATTAGCCACACCCAACCTAGCGCACCCCCATTGCCATAGCTTAAGGTTTCCTCTTGTTTTATTTTTGCTTCTGCATTGACGTAAAGCGTCGATAGCGCACCTAATCGCGCACCCACATCGGCATCTCGGCAGTTAATTGTAAAGGTGTAAATGCCTGACTCAGGTGAGATTTTAATACTGCCTTGCGGCTCGATTTGTCCATCTGGCACCCAATCACCGACATCCGCGCCGCCAATCGCAACACAGTCAGCTGCATTGTGGCTACTCCAAGTGACTTCTACTTCTTCACCAAGTTGGGCATTGCCAGGCGTGATACTGATAGACACAGAACCTGTTGGTGTTATACCACTTAAATCGACCTCAAAAACCGTGCCTCGGTTGTCGGCGAGAAAAGTTCCCCCATATTGATCTGAGTAGCCTCTACCACCATACAGGGTGGTACCATACAGCTTACCGTTTTCAGCTAACATGAGTCCGGTTGGTACCTTGCCATCTGAGTCTTCGGCAATTCCAGCTTTAAACGAATGCACATGTTCAAACCCACTTTCAATGATTTGGCCATTTTCAATCTGTATATCCGCTAAATTAAGTCGATAAATAGTCCCATCGAATGTCGTATTTCCTGGGTGGGTTGGATACTCATTGCCTTCAAGTACTTGTGTATTTTCACTCTTATGTATGCCACCGCTCATGGTTGTGCCATACAAAAAGCCTGTATCGGTTATCACCATAGGACCACGGGGTTGGCTGCCGTTTTCGCCATCGAATGTATGCAGCAAATTAAACTCAGAGCCATCTTTTTTAATTCTAAAGAGTGAGCCATGGGGGTTACTGCCTTCATAATGTGGATACTCTGTGTGGATCAAGCGCTCATTTTTTTCAATGACATTGTGAACTTGGGAATCTCCACCACAGAGACCGCTGGCAAAACCGATAGCTTTGCCGCTATAACTAATAATTCCTTTGGTCCTGCAGCTCCCCACGGTCGTCGAACCATATAGATAGCCCGCTTCATCTTCAACTAAATAGGTGGCAATACGGCCTTCATCACCGCTGCGGGTGTGCCAGGGTACTTCACCTTGGCTGAGGGTAAATTCATGGATCAAGGGCAAGGCTGCAATGGGGTTTTCACCGAGCTCTACTGCATAGAGTGCACCGACGATAAAGTCATCATCGATTGAGAGTGTATTGAGATGAGGTATGCCACGGGGGTAACCTAAGTAGCCATAAAGTATATTACCACTCAATAGCATGCCGCCAGCAGCGGTGAAGTCGCCATGGGGGTTGTTGTTAAATCTGTATAGCTCCGTTAACGTGTTGTCTTTTTCTAAACGCATTAATCGAGAGTAAGTTTTATGATCGGTATCGATAAATAGGAGTCGTTCTTGATTATCGAAAATAGGCTGTACATTTGGCCTGTTGTTGAGCTCTTCTTCTGTATTGTCAAATAAAATGACTTTGTTACTGCCATCTGAGTGCACAGACAATATATTGCCCTTGAGATCGATACTATAGAGCTTGTCTTCTGTCGGGTGCTCTGCGAAACCAACAACGCCTGCAACCTCTTTTGCAAGTGCGAAGTAATGTCCTCGTACCGGCGTTAGTCCCCACATGCTTGGAGCAGTTTCACCTTTATATCCAAAGTAAGATAATCCGAGGAGTTGATCACGCTCTGCGTTATAAATTGGCGGCGCAAATGGCTTACCTGCGGTTGGCCAACCAACAGGACCTGTAGAGTGCAAAGACGTCAGGTGATTAACACTGATCCCTTCTACAGCTGTGGTTGCAAGGCTTGGGAAAGCGAATGCGAGTAATAAAGCACTGAGTTTTTTCATTGTATGCCTGTCATTGAGAAGATAGTTGACCCTAGAGTTATGAGAAAAGTTGGTTGTTGATACACCGCTGACAATGTCTATGGACTATGTGCATTGAATAGGAAGAGATATTCAACTATTTGCTCCGGAGCCTATTATTTAAAAATAGGCCCGCCTGTAATGTCTAATGCCATTAGGGAAACGGCGGGCACTATGGCCAAGTCATGTTGGCAGCGGGTTTTAAATATCCGCCATGGCATTGGGAATTCGGTCAGTCAGTGGTTTGAGTAGATAGCTGAGCATGGGGCGCTCACCATTTTTAACAAACGCTTGCACTGGCATACCCGGTTGCAACACCAAACTATCACTTAGTGCATCCTGATTAACGCGGATCGCCACTTGGTAATAAGGCTGCCCAGTGCGCTCATCATTGATGGTGTCTTGTGCCAAGCGTTCAACCTGTCCTTTTACTTTCGGGGTTGTGCTGGTATTGAATGCGCTGAATAACAGATCGACATCTTGACCAAGGGCAACACTGTCTATCAAGTTACTTGGGATTTTGGCATTCACTATCAATCTTTGCCCTTTAGGGACAATTTCCATCAATAATTGAGATTGAGACACCACATCACCAAATGCGTCCAAGCCAACAACTTGACCTGCAACTGGCGCACGAATTTCACTGTTGTCCAAGCTAAATTGTGCTGCTGTCATTCTTTGCTTGAAGTCACTAATGCTAGATTGGTTTTTCGCTCTTTGCTGACTGACTTCTTGACGATAGCCTTTGAGCGTTTGCTGGTGTTGAGTATCCAGCTCTAATAGTCTGGCTTGTTGAGACAAGAGCTCGGATTGCGCATTGGCTAAATCAGCGCGAATTTCGGCGGCTTGTGCTTTTAGCTGATACAGTTGCTCTTGAGATTGAAAGCCTTTTTTAACCAGAGCTTGGGTATCATTCACCCAATTGTCGTATACCTCTGCTCTTTGCTTATGACTATCAACAACATGGGTAAGACCTGAAATGCGAGATTGCGTAGTGTGTTTGTTGTCGAGCATTAATTTAAGCTGAGCGTGCAGGGCTGCGCGACGTTGCTCGAACAATTGCTGATTTAGCGCCATCGCTTGAACAGCTTGCGGTAAGTTCACACTTGTCAAAGTATCCGAGTAAATGAGCTGCTGCGCATCGCGTAACTCTGCATCAAGGCGTTCTTTTTCAGCCAGTGCCAAGTAGTACTGCGTAGTGGCAGCAGCTAGTTGGCTTTTTGCCACCTTGCTATCGAGGATCAGCAGCGCCTCACCTTGCTCTACCCACTGTCCATTTTGAACCAATAATTGGTCAAGTACGCCGTGTTGCGGTGCTTGGATCTGCTTTTTGTGGCCAGAAACGATGACTTGGCCCTCAACGACCACGCCTTTGTCGAGTGGGGCAAATGCACCCCAGAGTAAAAATACGCCCAAGCTAAGTGCAATAATCGTCCAGCCAAGTCGAATATGTTTGCTTCCTGCGATAGTGTGCTGTGTTGTCACGTTACGCTGCTCCTCTTTGACCTTGCTTGGCTTGCTGCATCGCTCCAAGTACTTGTTGTTTAGGGCCAAAGGCTTGCACATGGCCCTTGTTAAGTAACAAGATCTTATCGCTTAGATTTAAAATATTGGCTCTGTGGGTGATAAAGATAACACTAGAACCAGATTGCTTGAGCGTTTTAAGGGTGCTAGCCAATGCGGCTTCACCGGCATCATCTAGGTTAGAATTGGCTTCATCTAAAATGACCAGTTTGGGGTCACCATACACTGCTCTGGCTAGGCCGATACGTTGCTTTTCACCGCCGGATAAGCCCATGCCCCCGTCACCAAGCACGGTATTGTATCCATCGGGTAATGTTAAAATCATCTCATGCACGCCTGCCAATTTTGCCGCTTTGATGACAGCGGCGTCGTTAATGTCGCCAAATCGGGCAATATTCTCACTGATACTACCAGCAAATAAGCCCACATCTTGAGGCAAGTACCCCAAGTGTGGGCCTAGGCTCTGCTTGTTCCATTGAAAAATGTCGGCACCATCTAAGCGCACTTTGCCCATTCTTGGCGCCCAAATACCTGTGATAAGGCGCGCAATTGAGGATTTACCAGCGCCAGAGGGGCCAATGATCGCCAATATTTCGCCGGGGTTAATCGCAAAGTTGATGTTACTCAGAGAAGGAGTTTGCGCCATCGGTGGGATCAAAGTGGCATTTTCTACACTGAGTTTGCCCGTCGGCGTTGGTAAATCTAGTCCAGTTTGAGGTTCTGGGTACTGATGCAGCAGGGCATCGAGACGTTGACGAGAGAGTTTCACGCTTTGCCACTGCTTAAATGCCCCGACGAGTTGTTCAACTGGAGATAACATGCGTCCTGCGATAATGGAACCTGCGATCATCATGCCAGCGGTGATCTGGCCGTCAACGGCAAGCCAAGCACCAGCACCTAAAACAACCGATTGCAGCGCAAGGCGCAATATTTTACTGGTTGCGGTGAGCACTGAGCTGAGATTACTGGCTTCACTTTGATGGCGAATACCTGCTTGATGCTGTGCCTGCCAGCGACTTTGCAAGCTGTGTTGCATGCCCATCGCTTGCGCAACTTCAGCATTGTTAATGATGCCACTGGCAAGTTGCGTGGCATTGGCTGTGGCTTGTGAAGATGCTTGTAAGGGCTTTTTCGCCCAGACTTCGTTGAGCAGTGCCAGTACAAGTAAGATCACCGTACCGACGAGGGCAAGTGTGCCCAGTAATGGGTGAAAGAAAAACAATACAATGAGGAAAAGCGGGGCCCAAGGGGCATCAAAAAACGCAAATATGCCCGTCCCTGTCATAAATTGACGCACTTGGTTGAGGTCGTTAATCAACTGGCCTGGGTTAGCATTACCAACCTTGATTTGATGTTGATAAACGGCGTCAAATACCTGAGTATGTAGGTCGTTATCAAAATGCTCGCTTATGCCAATCAGGACGCGGCTTCGGACCCACTCTAGTGCGCCCATTAATAAAAAGAAGCCTGCAACTATGATGGAAATCAACAGTAAAGTATCTATATTCGCAGAGCTTAAAACGCGGTCGTACACTTGCAACATGTAAATCGCGGGGATCAACATGAGCAAGTTGATAATGGCGCTGAACCCAGCAACATGCAGCAGGCTGCGCTTTTGTTTTTGTAAGGCACGCTTTAAGGCTTCACTTGGCACCATCGTGGGTTTCATGATTGGCTCCTACGGCGGCGAAGTCGTCCCACACCCATTGCACTTAAGAATGTCAAAGCTGCAAAACTAAGTGCGCCACCATTGCCATAGCTTAAAGTTTCTTCTTGTTTTATTTTTGCTTCTGCATTGACGTAAAGCGTCGATAGCGCACCTAATCGTGAACCAACATCGGCATCTCTGCAGTTTATTGTAAAGGTATAAATACCTGACTCAGGTGAAATTTTAATGCTGCCTTGCGGCTCGATTTGTCCATCTGGCACCCAGTCACCGACAGCCGCGCCACCAATCGCAACACAGTCAGCGGCATTGTGGCTACTCCAAGTGACTTCTACTTCTTCACCAAGTTGGGCATTGCCAGGCGTGATACTGATAGACACAGAACCTGTTGGTGTTATACCACTTAAATCTACCTCAAAAACAGTGCCTAAATAGTCAGCAAGAAAGGTCCTGCCAAGATAGTCAGAGTAACCCCTGCCGCCATACAGGGTGGTACCATACAGCTTACCGTTTTCAGCTAACATGAGTCCGGTTGGTACCTTGCCATCTGAGTCTTCTGCAATCCCAGCTTTGAAAGAATGCACATGTTCAAACCCACTTTCAATGACTTGGCCGTTTTCAATTGTTATGTCTGCTAAATTAAGCCTGTAAATGGTTCCATCGGGTGACATATTTCCTGGGTGGTTTGGATACTCATTGCCTTCAAGTACTTGTATATTTTCACTCTTATGTACGCCACCGCCCATGGTGGTGCCATACAAAAAGCCCGTATCTGTTATCACCATAGGACCGCGGGGTTGGCTGCCGTTTTCGCCATTGAATGTATGCAGCAAATTAAACTCAGAGCCATCTTTTTTAATTCTAAAGAGTGACCCATGGGGGTTACTGCCTTCATAATGTGGATACTCTGTGTGGATCAAGCGCTCGTTTTTGTCAATGCCTGAGTAAAGTAGGTAATTTCCACCACAAAGGCCGTTGGCAAAATCAACGGCTTTGCCGCTATAACTAATAATCCCTTTGGTTTTGCAGCTCCCCACAGTCGTCGAACCATAAAGGTAGCCTGCTTCATCTTCAACTAGGTAGGTGGCGATACGACTTTCACCACCGCTACTGGTGTGCCAGGGTACTTCACCTTGGCTGAGGGTAAACTCATGGATCAAGGGCAAGGCTGCAATGGGGTTTTCACCGAGCTCTACAGCATAGAGTGCACCAACGATAAAGTCATCATCGATTGAGAGTGTATTGAGATGAGGTATGCCGCGGGGGTAACCTAAGTAGCCATAAAGAGTATTACCACTCAATAGCATGCCGCCAGCAGCGGTGAAGTCGCCATGGGGGTTGTTGTTAAATCTGTATAGCTCCGTCAACGTGTTGTCTTTTTCTAAACGCATTAATCGAGAGTAAGTTTTATGATCGGTATCGATAAATAGGAGTCGTTCTTGATTATCGAAAATAGGCTGTACATTTGGTGTGTTGTTGAGTTCTTGCTCTGTGTTGTCAAATAAAATGACTTTGTTACTGCCATCTGAGTGCACAGAAAATATATTGCCCTTGAGATCGATACTATAGAGTTTGTCTTCTGTTGGGTGCTCTGCGAAACCGACAAAGCCCTCTATGTCTTTTTCGAGTGCAAAATAATGGCCTTGCACTGGTGCTAGTCCCCACATACTTGGAGCAGTCTCACCTTTATATCCAAAGGTAGATAATCCGATGAGCTGATCACGCTCTGCGTTATAAATGGGTGGGGCAAATGGTCTACCAGCGGTCGGCCAGCCAACTGGACCTGTATAGTGTAAAGACGTCAGGTGATTAACACTTATCCCTTCTACAGCTGTGGTTGCAAGGCTAGAGAAAGACAAAGATAGCAAGCAGATGCAAAGTTTTTTCATAGTAGAACTCAGTAAATGGCAAATTGCACTGCAGCAAAGCTGCAGTGCATAGGGGGTTAAGCGACTAGGTCGAATTCAGCTAGACTTGAAACACCAACCGTATCGTTTGCTGTCAGCTCGATACCGTTGCTTGAAAGCACAGTCATTAAGTAACCGAAGTCAGAATCTTTCATGCCATCAACAATGTTGTGGGTTGTGTTAGTCCCTTCATGACGACCAATTACGCCGCCATTTGCATCAAAGCCAGCGTTAAGATTGATTGTATCTAAGCCGTCGAAGCTCACTAGATCTTCCGTGAAGCTGTACTCACCGTTTGCACCTTGTGTTAGACCGCGGCCGAATGAAATTGATGCAATTTCACCATACATAGTGTGCGAAGGACCTGCGAAGAAGGTGTAATCGATGTAAGAGCCATCAGCTGCTTGAATAATGAAGCCTAGGTTTTCAGTACCTACTTGGCCTTCTTGCGCGTATTGAGTACCAGAGAAAGTACCGAATAGACCCCAGAAGCCAAGATCAACAGTTGGGTTTGGATTCTCAGCACCCGCGAAGCTACCGATGTTCTCGTTATAGTCTGTGTTAGTGAAAAATTGAGACGCGTGACCAAAGAATGAATCTAGGTTTGAGAAAGAGTAGCTAGCACTGTATGTTACTTGTATAGACATGGTAAATCCTTAATTTTTTGATTATTTAATAATATTGACCTAAAGGTCGTTAGGAGAATTATCAGCTGCGCGCCATGCTGATAATTCTTTGTTTTTAGCACGGGTTTCCCCGTGCAATTTGAAATTGGTTTACTTGGTTTTTTTATAAAAACGACGACCCATTACCAATGCACCGAGTGCCAAGATCCAGCCACCAAATGAACCACTGCTGCCTTTGTCCTCCTCTGGCTCTGGCGTTGGCTCAGGGGTTGGTTCCGGATCTGTGCTTGTATCTGGCTCAGGTTCCGGCTCTGGCTCTGGTTCTGGCTCTGGTTCAGGCTCTGGTTCTGGTTCTGGTTCTGGCTCTGGTTCAGGCTCAGGCTCAGGCTCTGGTTCTGGCTCTGGTTCTGGTTCTGGCTCAGGCTCTGGCTCTGGCTCTGGTTCTGGCTCTGGCTCTGGCTCAGCGCCAACGAGTAATTCAAGTGTGCGGGTATAGGTTTTTTGTTCGGTATCTTTACAGGTCAATACATAAGACTTTTCACCTTCTGTATCGGGCGTGATCGACTCCTGGCCATTGGCTTCTTTGGTACCTTCCCAGTCACCACTCGCTGTACAGTCGCTGATATTGATAGACTGCCAGCTTAGCTCAAGGCTCTCGCCTAAAGGGAGCGTTTCAGTTTCTGTACTAAAACTCAAAGTGTGTTGGTTGACTGTGAATTCAAACACGCCGCCAGTGTCAGATGTGTGACCATTGGTTGCACCATAGATGGTATGTTGTTGGTCAACTAGCGAGCCTGCAGCGAGGCCAACAGGTTGAATCGAAGCTTGGCCATCAAATTGCTTCACAATTTCAAAGCTGTCATTAGCTCTATTTAAATCAGTATCATCTTCGCTTAAGTTGATGCGATATAACACACCTGCGCCATTTTCATCACTGCCATTAGAGCGGGTTGTGCCGTAAATGTTTCCATCTGCAGCGAGTACTAATGAACCTGAAGGGGTATGACCATCTTGGGCTAATGCAATACCATTGTTTTCACTACCAAAAGTGTGAAGTAAGGTAAAACTATTCTGATTATGTTTGTGTATGCGCCATACTGTTTTTTTGGAAGTACCATATAACCATTCACCATGCTCAATAAGGGCGTTTGTTGCCAGAGAATGATCATCAATTACGCCGTGATGTTTATTCGAGAAGCTATTGAGTATGGCAACATCTGAACTCCCATCTGTGGCGATATTCGTGAGATCCACTTTAAACAAGGTACCGCTCGCAAAGTCATCACTGTCTAGTCTTTCTTTACTGCCCGCGCCAGCTGAGTCTTCCGTCTTATGAGCAAGACCATAAATTGCATTGTCATTAGCACTGTAGATCACAGAAGCAGGTGATTCTCCTTTGGCGTATATGAATGCGCCATTACTTGGCGTTTTATATTCGTCGCGCCCAAAATCAACGAGTAGTTCGACTTCGCCCGAGTGATTCAAGCGTACCAGGGCAAAAAACTCATCACCGCGATGCAACGCGCCGAAGTAAACATTGTCTTGATTATCTACTGTGATGAGGCCACTGATTTCAAAATTACCGTTATTTAACGCCGAGAGATCAAGACCGGCTAGCGCATCCTGCATACCGTCTGTTTCTGTCCATTTAAACAGGCTTGATTTAGCACCACCATAAGCCACCCCTTGACTGTCAACAACAACATTGGTCACAAACGCACCTATAGCATTGGTTACCGTATTGATTTGCGTGTTAAAGTCGGTCAGCTTCCCTTGCGTTAACTGAGGTGTAAAATAATATAAGCCTGACTGGCCTAAT
Organism: Pseudoalteromonas luteoviolacea; assembly: GCF_021654285.1. GTDB lineage: Bacteria > Pseudomonadota > Gammaproteobacteria > Enterobacterales > Alteromonadaceae > Pseudoalteromonas > Pseudoalteromonas luteoviolacea_J. The sequence goes on from NZ_JAKFZS010000016.1 coordinate 48,479, forward strand.
GTTGCAGGGGTATTACCAGCACCAGACATCACTGTGCCGATAAGCTTTCCGCTTTGAGGGTGTAATACCGGCGGTTTTGCAGGGAAGATACCTTTGTCACCACCAGACATAATGGTCATTGGCGTGCCAAAGAGATGTAACTGTTGCAGGTTGATTTCAGCGGCACTGGCCAAGTTTGCGCTCATTAAAGCGCTACTGATAAGTGCTAGCTTAAAAGCTTTTTGCATGATTTTTACCCTTGTCTTTAATTAGAATTTTATGTTGATTCTTCCGATCACACTGCGTCCTGGTGCGATCCAATATGAGGTGCCATTGGCTTCTGCATAATTGAGGTCTTTTAAGTTATCGACAGACAAACGCAGTTGGAGGTGAGGTGAATACTGATAATCCAGCCATAGGTCATATATCTCCCAATCCACCACATCTTCATACGCGGTGCCACCACGGCCATCGTTATCTTCTACCCGTACTCGCGCACCAAATTTCAACTTGTCATCGAGCAGTTTGACACCCAAAGTTAGCGCGCCACTGTGTTTCGCCGGCTGTATGTAGAGCAGGCCGCCTGATTTTGTTTTTCCTAGGTTTGTTTCTGGGAAACCGACTTGGCTGCCAAGTGGGAATGGATCATAGTCCCCTTGCCCTGGGTAAAAATTCATCTTGGTATAGTTCAGTTCGGCAAAGACAAGGTTGGACTCGTAATCTGCTTGCAGTTCGATGCCTTCAAAACGGACTTCATCGAATAAGTTGACATAGCTACGTATACCGCTTTTGTCCCCTACAGAAGTTGGGCTCATTACCGTGCCCTGAACGATGAAGTTATCAACTGTATTATCGAACCAGCCAGCTTTGATAAATAGGTCGTGCGCATTCGCCAGCTGGGTGAATTCGAAATTAACGCCGACTTCATTGTTGTGAGATTTTTCCGCTTTTAAGCCCGGGTTTGGGTAAAACGGGAAGCTGTTACCTACATGCATGCCAAATAACAGGGTTTCTGTTATCGCTGGGTGCCGGACTCCTTTTGACGAGCTTACATATGCTTGTACTTCGTCAGTGAAGCGATATGCAAAGCGCAGGTTAGGCGAGACGTATTCGTCATGACGTGCTACTTCGAAGTTAGTAAAGATAAGCGTTCTAGCTGGTCTGACTCCTGGTGGATTAAGGATAGAGCCTGAGTTGATCTCTCCTGTTCCTTCGATAGAAAAGTGCTCATAACGTGCCCCAGCTTCTAAAGAGATATGCTCACCATATTGCCACTCAGCTTGGGTAAAAATACTGGTAACAGCACGTTCTCCGCCCGGTGTTGCGCCAGTAAACCAAGTGGGATCGCCAGAGCCAGGCGTTTGTTGAATGGCTTGAGGCTGAGTCCAGTCTCTAAAATATTCCGTGCCTGTATTAAGCATTAATAAAGAGTCTGTCTCTGGTAGCCAGCTATGGTCGAGGCTAAAGAATGCGAAGTTTTCAATCACCATACCAAAGGTATTAGTTTCGAACTCTAGTTCAAATTCACCATAGGGATTGACTGTGTCACCCGATTCAAATTGGTGTTGACGCATTTGTGTACGGTTATAGTAAACACTGGCACTTAAATCGAGATAGTCAGAATTTGGGTTCCAAGTGTAATCTAACTTTATCGTATCGTTATTTAGTTTGCTGGTGGCACTTGGCTTATTATCTGGGTCAGATTGATCTGTGGTCGAGCCCTCTTCAAAATTGGCGTAAAAGCCGACATAGCTCAATTTAATGGTTTGCTGTTCATTAATTTTGTAACTGGCTTTAAGTAGCGAAGACCATTGATCTTGCTCCGTAAATGCGCTTAGTGCGTCGAAGTACTTGCTTTTACCGGCATTACCGCCACTTTGCCCTGGTTCAAATCTACCGACGTGTTTTCTGCCAGCGGCAGCAACCAGCTCCAAATCGTTTCCCACACGCACACCAGAGGCTAATAACCCTTGCATGTGATAAGCATTACTGCCTGTGGCGAGTGATAACTTAGTGCCGTGGTCCTGACCTTCTAAGGCAAGGTCATCAAATTCAAGGGTTTTAAAATTAACAACGCCACCAATAGCACCTGCACCACCTGCATCGCCAACAGGACCTTTGGAGATGTCGACACTCGATAATAACTGTGGGTCTAGATAGACAGTACCGTTAGCACCGTGGCCACTGCGTTGAAAGTTTTGTCTGGCACCATCTATCATGACATTCACACGGCCAAAATCTTGTATGCCTCTTACATTGACTGCCACACCCGGTTCTTGTCGCGATTGCGATGTTGCAACACCGGGTACATTGTAAAAAATATCTGATGTATCTCTTGGCGCAACCCGAGTTAACTGCTGCTGACCCAGTTTAGTGTCAGAAGATGCTGATTGGTAAATTTCAGTGTGGGCATTATTACTGGCATATACCTCGAGTGTATCGAGCATAACAGCCTGATCTGCGGAAATTACCCGAATGATATAGCTACCATTTGCTGTTTTTTCGGCATACAGGCCCGTCCCTGCGAGTAATTGTTCAAACCCGTCACTCAGCACAAATTCGCCTTTGAGCCCAGATGTTTGTGCACTGCCAATCTGCTTGGGGTCGAATTGCAATAGTACGCCCGTTTGCAGTGCTAATGTGTTGAGTGCGTCAGCTAAACTGCCTTTTGGAATATCGATTTGGTGCGCTTGCTGTGCCAAGGTCACAGTTGGTAAAGCAAGTCCAGTGCATAACAATGCGGTCAAAAGTGAGCGAGGAGTCCTGTCGCCTATCATAAATGGTTCTCATTTTTATTTAGAGCTACATATAGGACGGGGCAATTAAAAAAAACAGTACCCAAAAAACAAAAAAAATCAGATTATTTTTTTGTTTTTTGGATAAGTTTATTTATTTCAATGATATATGGTGGATGTAATTGGCAATTGACTGGTGTTTAATAACTGGATCTGAAGCCAGCATTTTCATTGCCAACTCAATATTATTGGTGGGGTAGACACCAGAGACACGAATTTTGCTAAGCTCTGAATGCTGATACATCAACAAGCCAGGATAGTGTGCTTCAAGGGATTCTAATAATACGGATAGGCTAATATCATTGGCGACTAATCTGTGGCTTAACCACGCCAATCTAACACTTGGGTTGGTATCGTAAGGGCCGATTAGTCGCCCATTTGCCACTTCCATGGCTTCACCTTGCTGGCCAATCACACAGCTATTTTGTTTTAGATAGCAAAGTTTAACTTTGGATTCTGTGACGACCACATAAGTATCTTGTTCACGGGATTTTACTGAGAAGCTAGTGCCCAATGCTGTTGCTCTGGTGCTCTGTGTTTGAACCACTAAAGGCCATGCAGGGTTGGTGGTAGCATCAATGTGTATTTCACCTTTAATGAGCTTAATTAGGCGTTGTTTATCATCAAATTTGATATCGATTTGCGTTTGTGCATTTAGGGTCAGTTGACTGCCGTCTTGCAATTGTATCGTCTGAGTCTGCCCTTTTAGGGTGTAGTGATCTGCTGTAATTCCACTGACACCTAAGTGATTAAAAAGGATTCCAAGTCCAGAAAACAGTACGATGCTGAGGAAGGCTTTGGTTGTGCCATGGCGTCGTTGAGGCTGATCTTGTTCTAAGACGCGATTTAAAACTTGCGTGTTTAAGCCTGTGTCTTCAGGTGTTTCAAACTCTGTCCATAGTGCTGTTAATTCGTCATAGGCTTTTTGATTATCTGGGTGCAAGTTTAACCATTGGTGAAAAGCCTGAATATCTTCATCTGCGGGGGCATCTGAATGCAGTAGTGCGCACCAATCTGCTGCTTGCTTTAATTTATGCTGATAGCTACTGCTTTTTGCTGACATAAATATCTCTGAACTATTAATCCATTAATTGACTGTGGCAATGCAGCAGTGTTTGCGCAATGTACTTTTGAACCATACTTTCCGAGACATTGAGTGTCGCCGCAATTTCTTTGTATTTCATTCCATCTAAACGCGCCATTAAAAAAGCGCGTCGCGGCTTATCAGCTAACCCCTCTAGTAATCGAGACAACGCTTCTAGTCTTTGCATGGTCTCTAGTACAGACTCACATGAGGGAGCCTGCTCTTGCTGTAGTTCTTTTTGGGCGTCAATGTAAGCTTGCTCAATGCGTCTACGACGCGCTTTATCTATGATTAAGCGATTTGCAATTGTCGCCAAATAAGCACGAGGTTCTTTCACTTCAAGCGGGTTGGTTGATGACGTCAGGGCCCTAATAAAGGTGTCCTGAGATAAATCCTGTGCATCATGGTGAGAATGCAATTTGAGTTTGTTTTGTAAAAACCTTACTAACCAAAATTGATTGTCGCGAATAAACAGGTCCATACCAGCGGAATTTGACACCGTTGTTCCTTTCCATAGTGCATAAATGTAAATAATTATCATTAACGGTATCATTAATAAAGTATTGGAGCAAGCATCTTGTTCATAAGATAAAAATTAGTAGGTACATTGTTTGGCAAAATCTTAACCCGATGATGTTATCTATATGGTCAATTGGAGTAGTGTAAATATTGAGCATGGCTTGTTTTTTATTGTGAGTGCTATCGTGCCATTAATATTGTCGAACGTGTTTAGTAATGCTGATAAATAGAGATAATCAGACTTATTTAGATCCTATTTGAAAACCACAATTATTTTATAAACAGCACTTTTAAAATTGGGTTTGAATGAAGTCAAAACTGGATGTGTAAGCTGATTTGTTGTCGATTTTTAGGGAAAAAACCCCATTGAAATAGGTATTAATTATTTAATTTTTTTCAATGCTATGCGGTTTTGCTCGTGAGACCTGCCAATGTGGGTGAATTAACACTGGGTGCGTTGGTCAGGTGTTGGTGTGTATATCAAATACTAATCATGAATTTAATGACATGTTTTGTAGTTCGAAGATTTTTCCGCACGGTCAAAATTATAGTAACGATTAGGTAAGGGTTAATACATTAATTTAAAAATAAAAAGTAGTGTTTGACGAGGAAGTCGATGAAAAACAACACAGTAACAAGAAAAGTAAAAATAAATAGCCTGATGGAAGAGGTGCAATGCAATTTACGTCGTGTTCGTAAAAAGAATCAGCTTACGCAAAGTCAGCTGGGTGCAAAATTGAATGTTGACCAGGCAACGATCAGTAATTTTGAAACTGGCAGAACAGTGATGACGATGGCGCAGTTGTATGAAATGTATCTGATCTTTGGTGAGGAGTTTCATTGTCCTCATATTAATTACACCGGACAGGATAGCCAAATAAACGACTCTATGGTGAGGTAGTGCGCCTGTCTTGATTGGTATTGAAGTAAAGACGGTTGATTTTGATATCTGGATTGACCTTTGAATATAGATTGTATCTGTGTTGATTTGATACTAAAAGTATATAACAGCTAAGAAAATGGCTATTTAAAAGCGTGTTCATCTTGATGGGAAATGGACTTTGATATGTTTATACATTAGGCAGTCATAATTATCTAATGTGTACTAGCTCAGACTTGATCTGACAGTTACCTGTTTTTCAATCGGTGACTGCCAGCTTAGATTTGAGCTAAATTCTTTTCTGCTGTTAACACCAAGCGACTTTGTCGCCAATTCATCCCTCTTACAACATTAATTATTTAATTTTTTACAATATAAGGATGGCTTTATGTCGAGATAAGTGACTGGGTTTTCAGAAACTATTTGGATTAGTCTAAAACCCAAGAGAGCATTGTTACCCTTTATCTTCGAGCGAGGTATTACCCGTCAATACTTTCTCAATTGCTTTAAGCATGGGTTGGGCTGTTCGTTCACTATAGCCCGCTTGGGCGTACGTAACTTGGCCTTGCTGATCTATAACGAGGGTGAAAGGTAATCCGGGCTTTTTTAACGTCTTATAAAAAGTATGCCTTTTGTCAAAAACAAAAGTGACTTGCAATCCACGCTTTTCAAATTGTTTCAATAAACTTTTGTACGTTCTTTTTGTTTGACTTAGGTTGCCTTCCTCTCTGGTATTAACAACAATCACGCTCACTTTATCGTGACCTAATTTGCGTTGTAATCCCTCTAGTAATGGTAGTAACTGTTTACAGTATGGGCACCATGAAGCCCAAAAGGTAACAATGGTTGGCGTGGTATTGCTTCTGTAAACTGGCGCTGCATGCTGATTTAACCCAAGTACTTGATCTGCACTTATATGCTCTATATTTGCCTTTGCTGTCGCTGTGAAAAACAAAATGAATAAAATCAGGCTACGCTTTAGCATAATTCGCTCCTTGTCATATTGAACCTATGTTATGGCCATGAATTGTAACGCGTTATAGAAGTAGAACGATATTTTTATGACAAGATAACATGTTGACTGTGTTTTGTTAGTTTATCTCAGCGCTAAGAAGGCTGTGGGGCGCAGCCGAATAGCTAAGGTGGTCAATTTATTAATAGGTGGTGGGTGAATATTCAACGATAAACCAGTAGCAAAGTAATACACAAGAAGCTGCGCTGAGCGCGATATTAAAGCGCTTTTCTTGCTGAGAATTGCCTTGTGAGTTTGGATTGCTGGGTTTGGCAAATAAATAGTTGCAGATAAAAGCAAATAGCAAAAACAAAGCGACTTGTAACCAACCAAAAGAAAACAGCAGGCCAGATATTATCAGGCTGGCACTCATCCCTGCTGCTGCAAAGAACTTGGCGGGTTTTGGCACAATTTGATGTTTTTGCCAGTTACTTAATATATGGCCGAATTTGGGGTGCGTTAAAAGCCAGTGCTCCAGTCGAGCAGATGATTTTGAAAAACACCAAAGCGCAATGATCAAAAAAACCGTGGTGGGCATAATAGGTAAAATCGCGCCAATCAATGCGAGTCCAAGTGAAATAATGCCACCGAACAGGTAGGCATATTTCACTACGTTGTGATGTATGTTACGCGACATGCGCATTTTCTGATTGCGCATAACTTAGCTCTACCAGCTCATTGGCAAATTTAAATGCGGCTTGCGCGCCTTCAAGCATGGCATGTTCTTGTGATTCGCTCAGTGGCGCATCTTCAATGCCTTGCATAAATTGACGCCAATGTGAGCCTCGGTTTGAACCCGCTAAAAACCGAGCACCAAACTCACCATTTAAGCCGAGCTTTTCAGCTTCTTTGGCTAATAGGGCAGCACCAAGCTTTGAGCCTTCAATCACGTATAGCCAACCTAAACTCTCGAATAGAGGTGCATCAAGTTGAGAGAGTGTTGTTAAAGGTTGAGGCTGTGTCATGCCTAAATCTTGAAAGTCTTGTATCAGTTGTTTGCACCGATCTCTGTCTTGTAGATCTGGGATTATTTGGGCAATCTGCGGATTGTTATATAGCACAGTAACGTAATTCATTAAGTAATACTGATAGCGCAAAAACAGGCCGTAATTTGCTTTGCTTTGGAATGGTGATTGCGCCATGATTTTTTTATCTAGTTGATCATGGACACTGGATGTGGATGCTCTCAGTTTGCTCATTCTTGGGTAGTTAGTAGATCGTAAGTTACTCATTTTCTTTCAATTGAATTCATCATATAAATAAGAACGCATGAGTCGTTGAAACCCATAAAGAGATGTATAAAAAAATTGTAACTATATGATTTTTATGACCTAGCTATTTAATAGATAATTGGGAAGACAAGTCAAAACGGCTGTGAAAACTTACGAATGAGTTTTATGTATTACGGCGATTTTCAGCACATTTCAATCAAATTTCAATACTTTACGATCAATTTGCCGAAAAATAATAGCCATTTAGTTTGGCAACCTCTATATCTCAATCAGGAACAACAATGTAAACAACATGTAAAGGTTGAAATATGAAAAAAAAGTATTTGAGCGCTATCTCGTTAGCTGTTGGATTGATATCCAGTCAGGCTTATGCTGCTGATTGCAGCGCCGTAAATACCTATCCAGATTGGCCACAAAAGAACTGGCAAGGGCAACCAAGCCATGCCAATACCGGGGATAAACTGGTTCACAATAATACGCTTTATCAAGCTAAATGGTGGACTAGCTCTGAGCCAGGTACGGGGTCCGCGTGGCAATATTTGGGTCGCTGTGACACTGGCGTCCATATTACGCCGGTTGAAAAATACGGCCGCTTGCAAGTATGTGGCACGGGTTTGTGCAGTGAAACCAACCAGCGCATACAATTGCGTGGCATGAGCAGCCACGGGTTACAGTGGCATGGCTTGGGCAAATGTCTGACTGACAAAAGCTTAGATGTGCTGAGTTATGATTGGCAGGCTGATGTACTGCGATTGAGTTTATATGTGCAAGAGGGCGGGTATGAGACTGATCCAGTTGGTTTTACCAATCAAATGCATACGCTTATTGAGATGGCGAGTGCGCGCGGGCTTTATGTCTTGGTGGATTGGCATCAACTCGACCCCGGTGACCCTAATTATAATGTTGAAGCCGCCAAAACATTTTTCACTGATATAGTGACAAAACACAAGCATCGCAATAACCTCATTTATGATATTGCCAACGAGCCCAATGGCGTGCCTTGGTCTGCAGTGCGTCACTACGCCGAGCAAGTTATCCCTGTGATCCGTAATATCCAACCTAATGCTTTAATCATGGTTGGTACACATGGTTGGTCAACGTTTGGGGCCTCTATGTCAGATGGCGATTTGCAGGATGTAATCGATGATCCGGTCCCGTTTGATAACATCATGTATACCTTCCACTTTTATGCTGCCGCACACACGGATTATCACCGTAATATGCTGGATAGAGCGTCAGATATTTTCCCTGTGTTTGTCAGTGAGTTTGGTACTCAGCATTACACTGGGGGTGGTGCAAATGACTTTGTGAGTTCACAGAAATACATTGATTTGATGGCGAGAAAAAAGATCAGTTGGACAAACTGGAATTACTCAGACGACCCACTCAGTGGTGCGGCGTTTAAGGTAGGGAGTTGTGCGTCGCAAAACTTTGCTGACTCTGAACTTAAAGAAGCGGGTGCATGGATCAAAACAAAAATATTAGAAGGACGTTAATTGTCGAGAAAGATGGTTGAGCAGTAGTAAAAGAGTGTGAATACGCTCTTTTACGACTTTTTTTTGGTAACTGTTCACGCGGTTAAATCCTAGAGTATCGCATTCAAATTATTGCTATATATGCACTTTTATACCTTTTATCGGTATTTGGGGGTTTCATAATTAACCCATTTATTTTCATTTAGATAAGCGTGAGAAATAAATAATTTTGCAATTGAGTGAGCTGTACTATAGTTTACTTCGTAAAAAAAATGTTTAAGAAAAATAGTGGTGCAGTGATGTTACAAGCAATTGCTCGATTGGTTTCTAGCCATATGACAACCGTTGTATTACTACCATGTTTACTCTTAGGCGCAGTGATTTTTTACGATGTATCCATGTCGGCTAAACGGATGAACGACGCCTATGATGCAGAGTACAATGCGTTTTTGAGCCATATGGTATTAAGTGTTATCCATGAGACGCAAAAAGAGCGCGGAGCCTCAGCGGGCTTTATCGGCTCTAAAGGTGCTAAGTTTAAAGATAATTTGCGCCAGCAGCGTACTCAAACAGATAGATTGATTGCTACGCTTAAACAGGAAAAACAGCAGTGGGGCCTGATCCCTGACATGGCCAAAGAGCTGGCTGAGTTTGAACGCATGTTTGGCAATTTGTCGCAAATTCGCAGTCGTGTAGATGCTCTGTCTATTTCACTTCCTGAAGCACTGAAATTTTACACTGATATCAATCTTAAAGCATTGCATATGGTGATCACCGCATCGCGGCTGAGTAACGATCACACCATCGCCACTGAATTGGTGGCCATCTACAACTTTTCTAGTGCTAAAGAGTCCGCGGGGATTGAGCGCGCCGTATTATCTAATGTATTGAGCCGAGACGGTTTTACGCCAGCACTGAAAACCAAACATGTTGCACTGATGACTAAGCAAGACGTGTACCTTGAAGAAGCGCTAGAGGCCTCGCCGGCAGAAATGAAACGCATCTTAGAGCAGGCACTCAGTGGCAATGCCTTTCGAGAAGTGGCCCGTTATCGCAGTGGAGTTGAAAGTAAAAATGATAATTTTGGACTGGATGCGGAGAGTTGGTTTAAAGCGGCTACAGATCATATTAACGCCCTGAAAGAAGCTGAAGAACAAGCGCTCAGCTTGGTGGATGAAACGGCCATCGAAATTCAGCAGCACGCGGTGTGGGTGCTGGTTATAGAGCTAATAATTTTAGTTGTCGGCTTGGCGATCACGGCGGCACTATTTTTTGCGATACGGCTGCGCCGCCGCCAGTCAGCAAAAATTGCCGAAGGCATAAACATTGCCATGCTAAATAAAAACCTTGGGCATGAGATTGGCGTCATTTCTAAAGATGAGCTGGGTAAGTCTGCTAATAATATCAATAAATTAACCCGCCAATTTGAAGATGATTTGATTGAGTTTGCTCGGGTGTCTTCCAGCATTGCAAATGCCTCTCAAGAAACGGCAACGGCGATCCAGCAAAGCCAAGAAAATTTAGTGAGTCAGCAATCTGGTATTCAAACGATTGCGTCTGCTTCTGAGCAGATGAGCGCCAATATTCAAGTGATTGCCAATTCTATGAACGAAAATGCGGCGGCTGCAAAAACGGTAACCCAAGAGTCATTGCAAGGTCAGCAAGTGGTGGCTGATGCAGTGCAAGTGATCCAGCAAGCCTCAGATGATATGGCGCGCTCTGCACAGTCGGTGGATGCACTCAATGAGCGTGTAGGTAGCATTTCTTCCATGGTTGAAATGATCAAAAGCATTGCGGAACAGACCAATTTACTGGCATTGAATGCCGCCATTGAAGCAGCCCGTGCGGGTGAGCAAGGGCGTGGTTTTGCCGTGGTGGCTGATGAAGTGCGAAGCCTTGCCAGTCGCACACAAAAATCAACAGAAGAAATTTCAGCCTTGGTGAGCGAGTTACAAACCAGCTCCTCGGAGGCGTCTGATGTGATCACTCAAGGTAAAGAAAATGCGTTGGAAGCAGCGCGGCGCGCTGAAGAAATTAAACGGGCGCTTGAGCAAATAGTTGAACAGGCTCAACAAGTTGAATTGGTGACCGAGTCTGTATCGAGTAATACTCAGCAGCAAAGCAACGCCATTGATGAAGTGAGCAAAAATATTAATGGCATATTCCAAAAAGCCACGGAAAATGTCAGTGGCGCTGAGCAAATTAATGTTGCCGCCACAGACATTGCCAGAGCCGCACAAATGATGGATAAATTAATAGCTGAATACACGGTGAGTCAGTCAGTGCGCTAATCTTATGCAGGCATGCTAGCTAGGTATGCCTGTTGTCATGTTGATCTGGGATGACAAATTTGGCGTATCAAACAGCAAACTAATTTAAAACTTTATTTATGCAGCACACACTAACTCCAAAAAAGTTGCTCCACAGTAAGTGGACGTCAGTGAGTCCAGCGCTCAAAGAAAAGCACTTTATGGTCACGTCAGTCGAGATTGATGAAGATGGCAAAGTGATAGAGTGTATTATTGAAGCCTTGATGACGAAACGTGAAATTGCCATTAATTGGCGCGTGCTCAAAGACCCTAAAGTTTGGAAAATGGGCTGGAAGTAGGCCTAAGCTAAGTTTCCTTTTTTCGGTAGGCACTGGGTGTCATGCTGGTGTGTTTTTTAAAGGCGGTATAAAAAGCAGACTTAGAATTAAAACCGACCGACATGGCCACATCCAATATGGTTTTATCACTGTGTATGAGGCTCTGTTTTGCTGCATCGACACGGTGCTGATTTACAAAATCGAAAAAGCGGATATCTAGCGTTTCATTCAAGGTTTGAGAAATGTAGTGACTCGGTGCATGAATGTGCGCTGCGAGCTTTGGCAGTGATAAAGCAGCGTCTAGATAGAGCTTATCACTGTGCATTGCATGCTGTAGTTTTGTGGCAATTCTTTGCGCTTGCTGGGTGTCTAAAGCAGAGCGCTGATACTTTTCTTCACTGCTTAATGACGGCTCGTCCGTCGGCGTTTGATTGGGCACAGAGGTGCTCTCAAGGTGATAGCACTCGGCAAAACCAGGCTTTTGTCTTAATCCCCACAGAGACAAGCTATATACAAGCAGTAATAGTAAAGTGGCATGTAGATAAGGGCTAAGCTGAATTGGACTTAGCAGGTTATCGAGTACTAAGTTCGTTGCGATGAATAGCCACACGCCGCCGACAGAAGCTAATAACCAGACCAGCCAGTGCAGCTCTTTTTGCTCGGTAGATGCAAACACATCTTTGAGCCTGATATGGTAATCACGCAGCAGACTGAGGATTTTGTAAAAGTACCAAGCTGATTGCATCACCCAACCGAGCACGCAGACAAACGTCATGATCAGTAAGCCATAGATGATTATTTGAAGCAGGTTGGGGGCGTGTGCAATGACGGTGAGCTCATCATTCACTAAAATCCCATGTTGATAGCGTGCAGGCAAACACAGGGCAATGAGGGCAATGATGCTGCCAACACATGCGGGGATCAAATGCCTCATATCATGATGTGAGAGTTGCCAAGGGGTACTACTGGTCAATGCTTGCGCGTATAGCCATAAACTTGGCGCGATCAGTAACAAGGCGGGTAAGGACGTAATGAGGTTGATAATTTGCCACTCGATTGGCAGTAATATTTTGCTGATGGGCAGCATGGCAATCAGTCCAATGGCGAGCAAACAGACTGCCAAAGGCCAATAAATTTGATAAGTACGCACCCGCAAAATCAGTTGGTGTGCACTAAAGATAATGACACATAATGTGGCCACATTGAGGGCAAATAGACTGGGTTGTTCTACAATCATCTGTCTGACCGAGACCTTATTGTAAAAATAAAAATAAGTATACAAAACAGAATGCTAAATAAGTTTCAAACCATAATGAGCGCCAAGTTGTTTTGCTGATTTTGTCCTCCCCAATCAGCTAGGACGACCTCTTTTTAATCATCTTACATAATCATCACATCCTTCACCAGATGAATTAAGTGAGTAAATAATGACTAGCAACAATCAACCCGTCGCATTTAATTGGCAAGTGGTAAGTGGCCTGCTTTTAATCATGGCGATCCCCGGTATACCCGCCATCATCATTATTGCGTTAGTGCTGTTAGGTCAAACTGATGTTTTAGGTATGGCTGATGTCATAAACCCTCAGTACTTAACTGCGCCTGCAGCGATATTAACCCATGCGATGGCGGGCATAACATTCTTTTTAACCATGCCTTGGCAGTTTTCGCCTCGTCTTCGTATTCGCTACCCGCGCTGGCACAAGATTGCTGGATGCATCGCGGTGATAGCTGGTTGCACTATGGCGTTATCTGGAATTTGGCTACATCTCGTGTTGTCTCCAAATGAGTTAGGCGGGCGCTTTATCTCGTTGGTTGTGATGAGTATCGCAATTGTAGGGGCGTTTTCAGTGGCAGTTTGGCAGATAGTGCGCGGTCACGTGACAGAGCATAAAAAGTGGATGATGCGTGCGGTGGCGATAAGTTTAGCAGCCATTACACCGCTATTTATTGGCATGATAGTGCATTTGGTGTTGGGTCATTGGCAAGGGACATTTGCGCCTCTACTCACGCTTTACCATGATTATGACAGATTGGTCGCCATGTTGATTAACCTAGTCGTGGTTGAGTGGTTAAGTAAAAAGCCTCTAAAAGCGGGCGAGCCAAACAGATCTGCCATGTCAGCGCCATTGTGTGAAAAATAAAGGGGCTGTGTTTGAAAAAAGCGTTTGCGCGTGGTTTGATATTCATTATCAATTTATTTTTGAAACTGATTTAAAAATATGCACTATTATCAATATTTGTTGGGTGTATTAAAGTGAACCGCAGACATGATTGACACAGTTAAAGGGCAAAGAGGAGCACAATGAGCAAAACCATTTTAATTACCGGATCGACAGATGGTATTGGCAAAGCCAGTGCAATTACCTTGCTGATGCAAGGGCATCGTGTGTTATTACATGGTCGTAATCAAGACAAGTTAGATGCATTGTGTGAGGAGCTATCAACGCGCTTTGGTTGTGAACGTGTGGCAGGTTATTGTGCGGATCTGTCTGTGATGGCTGAAGTCACTTCGCTGGCAAAGGCCGTCACTGAAGATAATGCCCAGTTAGATGTATTGATCAACAATGCAGGCGTGTTTAAAACCACACAAACGTTGACCAGTGATGGCTATGATGTGCGCTTTATGGTCAATACCATCGCCCCTTATATTTTGACTAAAGCGTTGCTCGCCATTGTGCCAAAACAAGGGCGTATTATTAACTTATCATCTGCTGCTCAGTCGCCGTTTGAGGCGAGCGAGTTATTGACTCCCAGCAACCTATCGTCGGGGGCTGTGTATGCAAAAAGTAAATTAGCACTGACCATGTGGTCGATGTGTTTAGGCGCACAATTAAAAGCGAGTGGACCGTGTATGGTGGCAGTGAACCCCAAGTCTTTTTTAGGCAGTAAAATGGTCCAAGAAGCTTATGGCATGCAAGGCAGTAGTGTGCAGTTGGGCGCGGATATTTTAGTTGAAGCGGCTCTGGGTGAGCGTTTTGCTGACGCTGGCGGGCTGTATTTTGACAATGACATTAATCAATTTAGCCCACCTCATCAAAGCGCCATGGATCAAAGCTTGATGGCCGACTTAATGGAGACTTTGGCGCAGTTACAGCAACAAGCGAAGCCAGCTTAATCCCAGTAGGGCACATCTCCGATATAGGCTTTGAGATAGTCAATAAATACACGCACTTTGGGGGCCAGCATGCGAGAACTTGGATAAACGGCCCACAGTGCGGTGTCATTGACAAGGGGCGCCTCTTTTAACACTTGCACCAACTTGCCTTCTTGCAGTGCTTGATAGGCACACCACATTGAGCACAGTGTGATCCCCATACCGCGTATGCACGCATCCCGAATGGCTTCGCCATTGTCTATTTGCAGTCCACTGATGGGCTTAAACTTGATGTGCTCTGTTGCACCTTCAAAGACCCAGTGATCTATGCCGGTTAGATTAATCAGGGGATAAGCGCTTAACTGTTCAACTGAGTTGGGCATACCGTGCTTGGCGATATACTCAGGGGATGCACATAAAATACGGGTATCGCTGGCAAGCTTACTGGCTATCAAGGAAGAGTCACTCAGTGCCGCATTGCGAATAGCCACATCGAAACCCCCTTCAACCATATCAACAATACTGTCGCTCAAACGAAGATCTATTTTCAGCTCTGGGTAGCGCTGTGTGAATTCCACTAACGCGGGCACGATGTGCATGCGCCCAAATGAGGCCGGGGCGGTGATCCGCAATGTCCCTTGCGGTGTGTGGCTGCCTGCGCCGATGGCGGCTTTAGCGACTTCAACGCTCTCGAGTACAGACTCTGCATGGGGTAAAAAAGCTAACCCTTCTTCTGTTAAGGCCACTTTTCGGGTGGTGCGATAGAGCAGTTGTGTTTCCAGCGTCTCTTCTAATTTATTGATGTGGGCGCTGGCAACCGCTGCAGAGAGCCCCAGCTCTTTACCTGCTAGGCTAATGTTATGTGTGGCGGCGATACGGGTGAATAACTTTAAATGCGCAATGTTCATTATCAATAAAATCTAAAAACTGATTGTATTTATATCGATATTATCAAAAGTATAGTTAAAAAATATACTGTTTGTATTCACTGAACGAGGAATTTAATCATGAAAGCAATGGTCATCAATGAATTTGGCGGTACAGATGTATTTACACAAACAGAAGTGACAAAGCCGGAAGTCGGCACGGGACAGGTTCGCGTGAAGGTGATGGCGAGCAGTATCAACACGGTGGATATGATGATCCGTGAAATGGGGCCGGCGCTGCCACTCTCGCCCGCACTGCCTGCTATTTTAGGTATGGACTTTGCTGGTGTGATTGAGTCAATCGGTGAGGGCGTAGACGGTTATCGCGTTGGTGATGAGGTCTATGGTTGTGCAGGAGGCTTAGCTGATCTGCCAGGCGCACTGGCTGAATACATGATTGCCGACGCCAATTTAATTGCACACAAGCCGACCTCATTAAGTATGCGTGAAGCCGCAGCCCTGCCATTGGTCGGGATCACCGCATATGAAGGCTTGATTCGTGCAGGCGTTGCAGATGGTCAGCGCGTACTTGTACATGGTGGTGCAGGTGGTGTAGGTCATGTGGCGGTGCAGTTAGCGGCACATTTTGGTGCAGAGGTGTTTGCAACGGGTTCTAAGCCAGACCAATTGGATTTAATCACGCGTTTAGGTGCGACTCCCATTAACTATCAATCGGAATCGGTGGCGGATTATGTCACAACGCATACACAAGGGGCAGGTTTTGACTTGGTGTACGACTCGGTAGGTGGAGCAAACTTATTGAACTCATTTGAAGCGGCAGCACTGAACGGCCAGATTGCGACGACGGTGTCGTTGGCTGAAATTGATTTATCTGTGGCGCATTTTAAAGGGTTGTCATTGCATGTGGTCTTTATGCTTATTCCAATGCTGCATAATGTGAAGCGCGCTGAGCATCACCATATTTTGGCCAGTATGGCTGACATTGTCGATGCTGGTAAGCTTAAACCTGTGCTTGATGCTGCGGATTTGAGCTTTGCACAGGTTGGTGATGCCCATGCACGATTAGCCAGTGGCCAAGCGATGGGCAAGGTTGTGGTGAGTAACCTTTGGTAAAAAGAAATCGGCACTGGCTGTTGCAGCAATTAAAATAGGTGCAGATTTGATAATGTACCGCTATGATAAAATTATGTGTCTAAGCGTATGAGTTGTCAGTGTCTTTTTATTTATTATCGCTATTGTTGATGTTTGCGTTATTCGGTGTGGCATCGACTTATTTGTTGCGCTTTATGTATTGTTACTGGTTCAAAAAGCGCTTGGTGCTGTCTTATTTGGGGTCTGCGGGTTTGTGTGTTGTCTTGGTGGTGCCATTGTTACTGCTGAACCACTTCTTAGCAGGATAGGCAGTGATAGGGCTCACTGCCTATAAACTTATTTCAATACGATTGATTTGCAAGTACTGCTGATACACAGTGCTTGAATGGGTAGCACTGGTTCGCAAATTTCGCTAGCGATCTTATCTTTATTATCGGCTTGCTCAGCTAGGGTGACTGCTTTAGCCGCGCGTTCGACATCGTCTTCATTCACATTACGTGACGAGTACACTAGGTATCGGCTTGGCCCACCACAGGTTAGTCGCTCGCCAACTGCAATGACTTTGCATTGAAAGCTGGCATCACAGCCTTTATCTGCAATGACCTGTTCAAGCGAACTGTTGGAATGGTTCTGAGTAAGTTGTGCGCCTGTTTCGGTGGTTGCACAGCCCGTCAAAAGTATCATTGATAGACCAAAAACAATGCCGAGTTTACACTTCATCGATAGTCCCTAGTTGGTGATTTGTTCGTACCACCTAGTGTAACACAAGTATTTTCAACACATTGAGTTGTTGGCTGACGTAAATGCTCACAGATGCTGATCATGCCATGTTTGGCATTATATTGTGCTTCACTGTCAGTGAGTTTTTTAGCTAGCTCGTAAACTTTGTTTTGATCTGCGGTTTTGGTAGAGAATACCAAGTAACTTGAAGGCCCACCGCATGCGCGGCTACCCACAGGAATGGCAAGACATTGGCTATTACTGTCACAGCTTTTGTCTTTGGTAATGAAGTTTAAATACTTATGCTGATTTTGGATCCCAGCTTGTGAGATTTCATCTTCGTTGTAGTGAGCAATGGGCTCAGCTTTGGTGATCATTTTCGCCGGTGCTGGCTTACCAAGGCCAGTATCGTGACGCACTGCTGACTTAGTTTGTAGTTGTGCTGGTGCCAGTTGTTTTTTATTTTGCTTAACCGGTTGCTCAGCGACTTGTGATTGCGTTTGTTGTGAGTGGGTTGTTTCAGAGCCTGCTTTTGTACTGGAACACCCTGAAATAACCAATAGGCTAGCGAGCGTTAGCTTAAATGCGTTCATAATCTATCCTGTTTTTTTTTAACAGTGTGCCGTGCTTTGTGATGAGATACAAGAGCCGGCACGCTATGGGTTGAGCAACTTAATGGGTGAAAACTGTCCCAATTCAGTGAGCCATAGCTCGCCTGTATCATAGCTGAATAGTCTCAGGCGAGCGTGCATAAACCCAATATAAGATTAGAGCGCTTTTTGCTTACAGACCACCCTCAGTGAGTTTTTGTGGATCAAGCAGTGTTTTAAGCTCATCTTCACTCAGATCCGTATGCTCTGCGGCAACTTCAATAATGGGGCGCCCTTCTTTATAGGCTAGTTTTGCAATGGCAGCTGCTTTTTCGTAGCCGATCACCGGATTCAGTGCAGTCACTAAAATTGGGTTACGCGATAGTGCACGCTGAATGTTTTCTTCGTTGACTTTAAACGTTGCGATGGCTTTATCTGCGATTAGACGAGAGATGTTTGCCAACAACTCAATGCTTTGTAAGATGTTGTAGGCAATCACAGGCAGCATGACGTTAAGCTCAAAATTACCTGACTGACCACCGACTGTGATTGTGGCGTCGTTGCCGATCACCTGCGCACTGACCATGGCCGCTGCTTCTGGGATCACTGGGTTGACTTTGCCCGGCATAATTGAAGAGCCAGGTTGTAGTGCTTGTAGTTCAATCTCAGCTAAGCCTGCCAACGGGCCTGAGTTCATCCAGCGTAGGTCGTTGGCAATTTTCATGTTTGCGACAGCCAAAGTTTTCAACTGGCCAGAAAGCGCAACGATGGCATCTTGTGAGCCAATGTTGTAGAAGAAATTTGGACTTGGGTTAAAACGAATGCCCACGTTGCTGCTTAAATACGTATTAAATGATGCTGCAAATTGCTTATCAGCGTTAACGCCTGTTCCCACAGCGGTACCACCTTGGCCTAGCTGATACACTTTTTCTAGAGAAGACAAAATGCCTTCATATGCTGAGTCAATTTGCTGCTGCCAACTGCTGAGTGTTTGAGCAAACGTTACAGGCATCGCATCCATTAAGTGTGTACGACCTGTTTTTACATGGTGACCCACTTCTTTACTTTTTCTTTCAATGGTTTGTGATAAATGCTTAAGCGCTGGAAGCAGTTCATAGACCGCCGACGTTGCGCTACTGACGTGGATTGCCGTTGGGATCACATCATTCGAGCTTTGCCCCATGTTGACATCGTCATTGGGATGGATGTTTAAGCCACTTTGCTGGCTAGCAAGTGTCGCAATCACTTCATTGGCATTCATGTTTGAGCTGGTGCCAGAACCAGTTTGAAATACATCAACAGGGAATTGGTCTAGGTGAGCGCCATCAATGATTTGCTGACAGGCTGTTGCAATGGCTTTGGCTTTATCTTGATCAAGGTGACCTAACTGTGCATTGGCTTCTGCTGCAGCTTGCTTGATATAAGCAAGGGCACGAATAAAGCTGGTTGGCATGGTTAAGTCACTGACTGGGAAGTTGTTCACAGCACGCTGTGTTTGTGCTTGATACAGTGCTGTTTCTGGTACTTCTAAAGTGCCCATGCTATCAGATGCGGTGCGGTAAGTGGTCATACTGACTCCTAGTTAAAAGGATTAAATTCGTGACTGATGATCCTAGCTTCGCGCTCAAGGCGGTAAAAAGGCGCCATAGAACGGTGTTGTTTTTTATAAAAACGTTTTAGTGCTAGAAGCGGTTTATGAAGCTGCTCGAAACATTGTTGGCGAAAGCTCTGGTGAACGAGTGGATCGGCAATGTGATTGAGTAATTCAAAAAAGACACGACGTAAATAGAGTTCTTGTAACAATACGCAGGGTTTTTTTTCATACCACTTAGCCAGCTTAAATCCATCTTCGATAAAATTGGCCACATGTACAGGGGCCTCTAAGTAAGGGCGTTCACATTGTGTATCTAAGCGGGGTTGAAACTGACATAGAACTTGCGGTGTAACCATGACGTATTATATTTTAGTGTAACGATAATTATTATCATTACACTAAAATAGGAGATTGGCAACCCTTATGCGGATTGTAAATGATGGTGTTATTGTCAGTTATAACCCAAGATAAATTGTTCTGTGGTTTGATCTTTTTCTTGCTCTTTACTGCTGAGCAGATCAGCGACTTCTTGTTGATAGGTTTGCTTAGACTCAGCGGCCTCTTGCTCTGGGATATGGCCTAAGCTTTGATTGGGCATATGTGTCACTTTTGAGTACTTCATTTTTGGTATCTCCATACAGGGTTTTTGAACGGGTACACTAGGTACTTATAGTCAATACCTATGTTTTTTGCATACCATATACCAAAATTTTTTTATCTATATTTATCAGTACAGTAAATAGACATTGCGAATAACTCGTTGCAAAATGGGAATCACATTGCGCCAACTCGGCGCGTAAGTGGTCTATTTAGGTGCAAAATGACAAAGCCATACTCTCAAGCATGTGAAAATAATAAGGGGCCAATTTTAGCCCATTTAGCGCCCTTCATCGGTGCGGCGCAGAGTGTATTAGAAGTGGGCTCTGGGACTGGCCAGCATGCGGTGCACTTTGCCAAAGCACTCCCTCATGTGATCTGGCAAACCGCTGACTTGCCTTGCAACCATGAAGGGATTATCAGTTGGTGTGAAGAGGCTGCGCTGGATAATTTACGCCTTCCATTAGCGTTGGATTTAAACCTGCAATGGCCTGTGGCACAGGTGCCTGTGATTTATACGGCCAATACTTTGCACATCGTTTCTAAAGCGTTGGTCGAGCGCTTTTTTACCGGTGTTGAGCGTCACCTCGATACTGATGGTAAAGTGATAATTTATGGCCCTTTTAATTATCAAGGCGCATTTACGTCGCAAAGTAATGCCCAGTTTGATGCTTTTTTACAGTCTCGAGACCCAGACAGTGGGATCCGTGACATTGAATGGGTCATGGCCCTTGCGACAGCAGCAGGCCTTAAGCTAGTGGCTGATCATGCTATGCCAGCCAATAACCGACTACTGTGTTTTAAACGGCAGTAATGTTGTGCACTGGCGTGCATAATGGGTAATTTGGCTGCGCTCGGTATTGATAAAATCGCCTATCGCTTGGCTAAATAAAGGATGGCAGATGGTGTGATACGAGCGCGTAAACACCGGCTCAAACCCCCTTAGCAGTTTGTGCTCCCCTTGTGCGCCAGCGTCAAAACGCGCTAATTTATGCGTAATGGCATAGTCGATCCCTTGATAGTAGCAAAGCTCAAAGTGTAAATGTTCACTATTCTCTAATGCTCCCCAGTACCTGCCATATAATGTGTCTTTATCTTGAAGGTATAAGCTGGCAGCAATCAATTCCTGTGTATTGGATTGGTCGTGTTTTCGATAGGCACAGCAGAGCTTTACTTGCTCTGGAATGGCATTAAATAGCAGCTCAAAAAATGCGCGAGTTAAATAGCCATTGTGTCCGGAACGTTTACGATAGGTTTGACAGTAACATTGATAAAAAAGATCTATCATATTTTTATCAATGTGCGATGCATCAAGCCAGACAATGGATAGCTCTGAGCTTTTAACCTTGTCACGCTCTTTGTTTATCATTTTACGCTTACGCGCTTTCATTGTCGCTAAAAAGGCATCAAAATCCGCATAATCTTGATTATGCCAATGGAATTGCACACCATGGCGTTCGAGTAACGGCGCACTGGACCAAGCTTCCTCTTGGCGCGGGAAATTGACATGCCAGCCAGACCAAGCTTGTTGTGCCGCTTCGTCATCGAGAACAGATTGAATGAATTGATACAGCGTCTCTGTGGGGGTTTCACATAAAAGCCGCGCGCCGACTACCGGTGTAAACGGCACACCAGATAACCACTTGGGGTAGTAATCTAGGTTGTGTCGCTCATAGGCTTCTGCCCATGCCCAATCAAATACATATTCCCCGTATGAGTGACTTTTAATATATCCAGGCAAAATGGCGACTGGGTGCGCGGCGTCTTGCTGGTATATCACCAAGTGATAAGGCTGCCAGCCTGTTTCGCGTCTTACACTGCCACTGAGTTCAAGGGCTGATAACCACGCATAGCTGGTAAATAAACTATCACTTGCTAAACGCTGCCAATGCGATTGCTCTACGGCACTGATGCTGGTCACAAATTGATGACGATACGGCTTAATGGACATGATGATTTAAGAACTCACTAAGTTGTTTAACCAAACCTGCGTAGTCAGGATTAAAGGTAACTCTGGCAAGTGGCGTGTGTGCCGCTTTATTGGTGCTGTGGTGTTCGCCAAAGGTAATTTGCTGTGCAGATTTACATGCTTGGTAGGCGGCTTCATCGGCAAAATAGCTGCCGCAGTGGCGATACGCGCCCTGCTCGCCATAGTAGGGGTGATGTTGTGGTATCAGCAAACCAACGTGCGACATATCAATGACCTTGTCTAGTTTATCAATGCGTGTGAGTGCAATACGTTGGTCAAGCTTTATGGGATTATTTGCATAGAGTCGCAATGCCAAGGGGGCGCTGTGTGTTGTGGCCCATCGCGTGAGCAACTGCACTGTGGCTTGGCTGTCTATAGTCGCATCAACATCGCTCATTATGGTTAAGATGGGCAGATCTGTTGGTACGTCACTTTGCATCATATCCACCATGACATTATGTACTAAGGCCGCAGCGGCAAGGGGAAAAGACTCATACTTGGCAAAATCGAGATCGGCATCTTCATCCAGCCAATTCATCAGCGGTAGCCAATCAACCCACTGTGCCATCCAGCTGTTTTTGTTATGTGATTCTGTGGCCGGCGCAACCAATGCCAAGGCTTTGAGGTTGGATGGTGTGCGCCTTTCAATCTCCAGGGTCGCTAATGCCGCACCGGTCGAGAAGCCCATAACAGCAAAGTGCTTGAAATCTTTGCTGGTACGCTCAATGGCGTAACTGACATGACGCTGCCAATCGCGATTGGATACACGCCTTAAATCATCTGCTGCGGTACCATGGCCTGGTAACAGTAAGGTTCTGACATTAAAGCCCTGGCGATATAAGTCTTGTGCAATGACATTGAAAATATAAGGAGAGTCGGTTAAGCCGTGGATCAGTAAAATGCCTTTGTCTTGGTTGTGATGTAAAAGCTGATAAGGGGCGAGATGATCAATGACTTGAGTTTGCTTCTCTTGCACGGGCACAGGCACTGCAGCCGGCAGTGGACAGGGAAGCGTTGCCCGTTTGTTGCGTTTTAATATCAGGGCTCTGGTGGCATCGATATACTCAGCGTAAGCCATATTTTTTGTTAGCGTAATGGTGGCGGGACCTATGTTATTCGCATTACGGTATTCGCCTGTTTGTATGCCTTTTACGTATTGTTGATGATCTGTGGGCAGTGTTGTGCAGTCGTGTGCAGAGGCACTGACTGCCCACAGTGTTGAGATTAAGCCGATGAATTTTTTGAGCATATTTGAGCATAATGAGCCAGACATGCTCCTAGCTTATCGCGATCAAGGGGTTTTGCAAGATGGCTGTTAAATCCAATGGCCAAGGCATAAGCTTTATCTTCAGGCATGACATCTGCGGTGAGCGCCACAATGGGCAATGCTTTTTGATCGTATTGCTGGCGCAGTGTCGACGTGGCCTGATAGCCGTCTAATATCGGCATTTGGCAGTCCATCAGCACTAAGTCAAACTTGCCTTGTTGGACGGTCGCAATGGCTTGTTGACCATTTGCTACTAATTCATATGTTACGCCAAAAGAGTCCAACATGGATTTGATCACGATTTGATTGACAGGGTTGTCCTCTGCTACTAAAACGTGGAGTTTGGCAATCTGTGTTTCATCGAATTGCGGGCGTGAGACACTGGTTGCTTCACCAAATGGACAGCGGATAGCAAAGTGAAAGTGGCTGCCAACATCTACTTGGCTTTCGACATATAAGCTGCCACCCATTTTATCGGATAGCTCTTTGCTGATAGCTAAGCCCAGCCCCGTGCCACCAAAACGTCGTGAGGTGGAATCATCTGCCTGCACAAACGGTGAGAATATATGTTCGATTTGCCCGGTATCGATGCCTATGCCAGTGTCTGACACGCTGAATTGGACACGATAATCTGCATCGCTTTCTATCACTTCACAGTGCAAACTTACCTGACCATGCTGGGTAAATTTAATCGCGTTACTACACAAGTTGATCAACACTTGCTCTATTCTCAGCTCATCACCTTTAAGCCAAACGGCATGGTCAACGTTACTGTACAATCGCCAACTTAAGCCTTTTTCTTTGGCATTGGCAGAGAATAGGTTATTCATATGGGCGAGTAACTTTTGTAGGTCAAAATCATGCTGTTCTATGTGTAATTTATTCGATTCAATTTTGGTGATATCGAGAATATCGTTTACAAGGCCCAGCAGTGTCTTGGCGGACATGTTGATGTGCTCGATATATTTTTTAATGACATCGATGGAGTGTGAGGTTTGTGTCAAAGAGGCAAAGCCGATCACCGCATTGAGTGGCGTGCGGATTTCATGGCTCATATTGGCAAGAAAGCGACTCTTTGCTTGGTTTGCTTGCTGAGCATCCAGCAGGGCAACATTAAGCGATTCAGTGCGCTCTGCGACCAAGTGGTTGAGGGCGATATTTTGGTAATTGTAGAGCAACACGATAAAGCTGATGAGCGCACAAATACACAGCTGCAGGGTCAATAGCCAAATCGTTTGTTGATGGTTTAAGTGACTTATATAACTGTCCTTAATTGCCAAAGTTAAGCGCCATGTTTGGCCCGCAAAGCGAATTTGAGTACTGTAATGGGTATCAGCATGATAGGGTTTTTTGGCTGTATCATAGTTACTGAAAAAAGGTGTTTCACTGTTGCCATCATAAAAGGCGAGATCATAATTATTCGCCAATGTCATTTTGAGCACTGAGGTGAGCAAGACATCCGTTTGTACTACGCCAATGGCATAACCAACAATATCTGCATTGAGAGTTTGCTGCGTTGTGTCGTTTTGATGAAATACTGGCGAAAAAAGTACATAGGCAGGTTTGGCTGGCTGTGTTTGTACCAGCTTAACCACATTGGTCGCTCTGGGCTGGAGAATAATTTCAGGGTCTTCTAGAGCGGCTTTGCGATTGGCCCGAGAGTAAATATTAAAACCGAGCGAGGCAAAATTTTCTGCCTGCGGGGAGACGTATTTCACCACCACCATGGGATCACTACTATTGAGAGGAGGACCATGCAATAACACTTCCTTTCGGTACAATGCATCCAGCTCTGCTTGTAAGGTATGTGCGTCTGACTGTGTAATGCGTTGCCCCCAAGAAACAGCAAATAAAAATGGGTAGCGCTCTCTTTGCTGTTGGGCAATTTGCATAAACTTATCTTGGCTAAATTGCGGCTGAGACTGTAATTTAGCAGCGACACCTTGTACTGCAAGCATACTGAGATTGACATGTCTGAGTACGACATTTTCGATAATATCGACTTCGCGCTGTGCCTCTCTTTGCGCTGCTTTTAAGTTAGCCTGATTAGATAGATAGGTAGTTGCTGTGACTGACAGAAACAAGATTGCGCAGGTTGCCAACATGATGCGCTTGTGTTGGTAACCACGCGGTTTAAACACCGTTATATTCAGCAGCATGAGCAGTAAAGGGGTAAAAATCAAAATGCCAAGGCTGTCCCCTAGCCACCAAGCAATGACATTTTGCCAGTGCTGTGAAAAGGCATATTGCGGGTTAAACAGGCTTAAAGCGAGCATGCCTATATTGGCTGACGTGACATTGGCCAGTATACCAACCAACAACACATAGTAAGCGATGTTTTTTCTTGAGCGCATTAATAATGGGTCGCCAAGCCACAATCGCATTAAATATCCACCCACTAAGCCCTGTATTACAGCGCCTGAGGCAATAACCGTTACTTGGACAATATCGCTGTAGTGGTTGATATGGGTTTGCAGCCCAAAATAGGTGGTCCAATTAAATAGGACAGAAGCGAAAAATATTGCAGGTGCAAAGCGCCATCCCCATAAAAAACAGCCAACAAGGGCAATACCTGCTGGCAGCCAAATCGGGAGCACCTGATCTTCAAATGCGATGAGGGTGAAGAGTTTTCCAAAGCCAAAGTAGCTGAGTGCCAACCCGATATAGGCAAGCACATGATGCAATGACGAGCGGAATTGAATGTGCATAAACTAAATGCCTTTAAAACTCATAGTGGAACGCCGCGTTTGTTGAAGGTCTGCTTCAACACAATGGTTGATTCAACAGCTGCAATAAAATCTAAAGATGCGAGGCTGTGCTTAACAAAGTGTTCATAACTGGGTAAGTCCTCAGCAATGATCTCCAGTAAGTAGTCATGACTGCCAGATACCACAGAACAACTCCTGATTTGTTGCAGTGCATCAACGTGGTTTTCGAAACTTTCTGCCGCTTTGACCGAGTTTTTGGTTAGACGAATAAATGCATAAACAAGAACAGAGTAGCCGACAGCTGGAGGTGATATATCGGCATGATACCCCAAAATGACACCATCTTGTTGTAGTTTTTTAACTCGGCGTAAGCAAGGTGTATCGGATAGGCTGGCTTGCTCGGCAAGTGCCGCGTTACTCAGTCGCGCATTTTGCTGTAATGCGCTAAGTAAAATCCTATCTTTGTTATCAATGTCGGCCATATTAGTTAATTCTGCTACTTTTTTGTATTTAAAGTTGGTATTCCTCTAATAGAGTTTAACGATTAATAAATAATTGGCAAATATTGCTTCTGGTGTTTTGTTAGCCTGTTACTAATGCAATTTTCAGGATTTTAACAATGACAAAAAAAACAAAAGAGTTTGATCACTGGATAAGAAATGAGTTTGTTATGCTCAATGATACGTTAGAGGGTATGTACCGTGAGCAAGCAGATCCGGCGAATGTGGTTGGTGTGGGTGAAGAGGTAAAGCAGCAATTACTGTTAGAAGGGCAGAAATATATTGAAGCGCTGCTCAAAGAGGGGAACACCGATGAAGGATTTGATAACGCATTTGATCTACTGGGTAATGTTGGTTTGTATATGGCTGCATGTCGTAGGCATGAGCTGACAGAGCCAAGTATAGAGCGACACTCTCCATTAAAAGAGGCATCTGCACTTGCTATGCATATTGGTTCATCTATTGGTGTGACGCCAAGATTTTCAACAGCCCATTTAACAACGCATAATACTTCTATTAATGGGACATACAAGCGCTTTACCAGCGATCCGGCTGAAAAGCTTTTTATCGATTATAATACACGCGGCATTTTGGCGTATAAACGTGCTGCAGAGGCGCTGTTAAAAGTGCTGCCGCTGGGTATTTCACACCCCATGACGCCGGTTTTACTGGAGGAGGTAAAACGTGCGCTGGTGGACGTGATTAATTCGAATCAGGCCTTATTTAAGCAGTTAGATACAGCCTCATTTTTTTATGTCGTCAGGCCATATTACAAGCCATATCGTGTTGGGAAAGAGGTCTATCGTGGTGCGAATGCCGGTGATTTTGCAGGGATTAATGTGATTGATATGATGCTGGGCTTGTGTCAAGCCAATGATGTTGATTACGCCCAAATCTTAGTCGAAAAGTTACTGTATATGATGCCCGAAGATCAGGCGACGTTAAAAGAGTGCATGCGCTTACCAAATTTACTTGATGCATTTTTAGCTGCGCAAACACATCGTCATGAAAGCTGGTATCAAGAGGCGCTCAAAGTCTTTCTGCAAGCGTGTAAATTACATGGTGATACGGCAATACAGCATCATAATCAACTAGTAGAAAAGTACATTTGCGGACCAGCTAAAAACCTAGCCAATCAACATCTAGATAAAGTGACTGCCAGCGGCCCACCTTTACAGGTGTTACTGAGTCAGCTCGAAACCCTGCGAGATAAAAGAGCGGCTGCAAAACGCGCTGATCTGGATACTCGTTATGATGACTTAAAGGTATTGCGACAGTCTTTGATTAAATCTGAGGTTCACCATGCAAGCGAATGATTTTTTTATGCCAGAGGGCACTTATTTATTGAGCCACTCGGTGGGGCGTATGTTAAAGACAGCGCCAGCGTATTTTACAGAGCAATTTTTTGAACCATGGCAGCAACAAAATCGTGAACCTTGGGCGCAATGGTTAGCAGGTGTGATGCAGTTTAATCAGGCATTGGCAAAGTTATTAAATGGCCATGCAGATAACTTTTGTCCTCAAGCAAATTTGTCCAGTGGCTTGACAAAGTGGCTCATGAGTCAATCATCGCTGCAAAATAGGCGGGTGCGTGTTTTGCTTAGTGAAGATGATTTTCCGAGCATGGGGTTTGTATTACAACAGGCACTTGATGATGTTGAATTGTGTTTTATACCTGCCGGTGAAGATATGAGCGCGCTATCTACTTGGCAGGCACATTTAAACCAGCATTATGATTTGGTGTTTGTCAGTCATGTGTATTCGAATACCGGTCAGCAAGCACCTGTGCTAGACATTATCCCTTTGGCTAAACAGCTTGGCTGTAAAGTGATTGTAGATATTGCGCAATCCGCCGGTATCTTGGATGTGGATTTGTCTTTATGGCAAGCTGATTGTGTTCTTGGGTCGTGTGTAAAATGGTTATGTGGTGGCCCTGGTGCCGGGTTTCTCTGGGTGTCTAACGAATCTTTAGCCATGTGCGCGCCGAAAGATGTCGGTTGGTTTTCTCACCAAAATCCATTTGAGTTTGATATTCATCATTTTGCTGCACATGACACTGCGCTGCGTTTTTGGGGTGGAACACCTTCAGTCGCTCCTTATATTATGGCCGCTAATAGTATTGATGCTTTGAATGAGTTTGGCATTGAGCGAATACGAGCACACAATTTGCAATTATTAGCGCGGATCTGGCAGGCGTTACCACAGCTGTGTACTTCGCCAAAAAATGCAGAGCAATGTTCAGGAACCCTGATTATGAATACAGGCAGTAAGCTCGAGACTTGTTTGCATGCTTTAACTGAGCAGAATATTGCTGTTGATGCGCGGCGTTATGGGCTGCGTATTTCACCGCATATATATAATAATGCTGCGGAAGTTGAGCAATTCGTTGAGGTGATAAACTCACTGACATAGATCAAAATTATTTAAAACCCAGAGCTTTTTTGGTCTTTGCTTTCACTGATCGCCAGTGTGTGACTGGTACTTTGGGTGCCAGTTGATCAAGGAGATCAAAATTGATGCCACTGAATGGGAGCTCACCTTGATGCGCCAAAATAATGTGAGTTGGTTTGAGCTCCCTGATCCTCTGTAAGGAACTACGATACCTGTTTGGATAAAAAACCGGGTACGGGGGAATGAGCTGGCCTTTGACTTTAACCAAGAGATCAGCAACGTATAGGCGTTGTGTGTCATGATGATAAAGGGAAAGATCCCTGTCTGTATGACCTGGCGTATGCAACACTTGCCACTGAGGGAATTCAGGTAGATAGTCGTTATCGGATAGGTAGTAATCAGCATTCAGCTTTCGGTTATACCATAAGTTTTTGCGCGCTTTGTTTTTACGTCCCGCAACCCACAGTGCGAGAAAAATATCAGACCAATGCATTAATATCCCATCAATCCCACTGTACCAATGGCCATCGACTTTCGCTGTGGCAATTTTTGCGCTCGTTCGCTTTTTGAGCAAATGGGCTCCGCCAGCATGATCCGGGTGCATATGCGTGACGACGATCAGTTTAAGATCGCCCAATGATCTTAACAGCACATTACTGATGAAGTCACAGACAAGATCAACATCTGCACGTGTGCAGCCGTCAAGTAAGAGTAATTTGTCAGGATATTCAACTAAGTAAATTTGCTGAATATAACCTTCGATAAAGTGGATCTGCATGTGGGTTATCAAGTTTGCGACTGGTATTTATATTCATAACACATCTGACCAGTTTGTGAAGCGCAAATATCAATGAATGGAAAAGGGGCCGAAAATAGGGGAGTAAATTTCAGACATAAAAAAACCGTCCATTGGACGGTTCTTTTACAAGATAATGGCGGAGGGGGAGGGATTCGAACCCTCGATAGGGCTACAAACCCTATACTCCCTTAGCAGGGGAGCGCCTTCAGCCACTCGGCCACCTCTCCGGCGCAAAACTTTAAATATGGCGGAGAGATAGGGATTTGAACCCTAGATACGCTATTAACGTATGCCGGTTTTCAAGACCGGTGCTTTCAACCACTCAGCCATCTCTCCATGGGCAACGATAATACTTATGGAATGAGTCGCTGTAAATAGTTTTTTAATCGTTTGCTGAAAAAATAGACAAAAAAGCGAAGTTATTGAATTGTTTGCCTGAAATTTATACTTTCTGGTAGGCTGTGTCTAAAATATAGACGCACATTCTACCTAGATGACCGATATAGTTTGGTCATCAAGGTAGTGGAGTTGCTATTTACTTATGTATGACCACATGACTGAGGCTCAGTGTGCGTCCGATTTTGCTAAACCAAGCCATCCATTTGATCTGAGGCTTAGTTGCAATTGGACTTATTGATTCTTCAGTGGTCTGAGTATGGCCGCACGCAGCAGCTGAGTTAAGCATAGTTTTACTCCAAGTTGTTGACGGATTAATAATTTACTTGGCCATTTTGCATGCGATTTGGTTGAATTTAAAACGATAAAAATTGCTTCCGAAGCATTAAAAAAACTAATGAATAAATTATCCTTGAAGGTTCAATATTGAGCTAGTGAATATTTATTCAATGGTTTTTTGTGGTTTATTTGGTTGTTGGGGTTTCTTTTTTGATCGTTTGAATAGTTATTCAGATAAAAAATATTGGGGTTTTTGTATTGTTGGTTGTTTATGGGCCGCATCGCGGAAAAAAAATGTTGGCGCACAGGGCATGGCTGAAAAAAATGGCTATGCAGCGACAATTAAATCTGCAATGGTACGCAACGTGTGGCTGTTTTGATGAGGATGTAGCGCAGGTCAAGCTGTTGTTGAGGGATCATCAGCAAGTTACTGTATTAGGCGGGGATGGCACATTAAATATGGTGGTGAATGCGTTATTTGAAGGGGAGCAAGTATCTCAGTCTGCATCAGACAAGCGAATGGCGATATTACCGTGTGGTACAGGCAATGACTTTGCAAGGTCATTTGGGTACTCATTAGCACAGTGGCGTAGTGCAGTATTTTCTGAGTGCAGTCGTCAAGTTGATGTAGGCAGCGTGGATCAGCGCTACTTTATTAACATGGCGGGAATTGGGTTTAATGCTGAAGTTGTTGAATCTATGGCTGGCGAAAAGCGTTTTGGAGCAATGAGCTATACCTTTTTTGGCATAGCAAAATTACTGACCTACAGCGGTATGGATGTGAACATTGATGGTGTTAAGCAATCAGTCATGATGTGCCTTTTTGCCAATGGACGCCATTTTGCGGCTGGATTGACACCAACCCCGAGCGCGACACTAGACAGTGGGGCATTGCAAATGTTGACGATGCCTGCGTGCTCATTGCCGAAGCGATTACTGAGCTTTGCGCTGATGTTGGTAGGTCTGCACACTAGACTGCCTTGGGTGAAAGTCAGCAGTGGGCAATGTTTTGAAATAAGCTCACAGGGGGCGAAAATTGAAGCAGATGGTGAATTAATTGCAGTAACGCCAGCGAGGGTAACCACGTATGCGGCGTTACTGAAACTTAATGTGCCTAATTCGTTTGATATTGCTTAGCGGTCGAAAATGGTGTGTATTTAACAAGTAATTTCTTAGGCAACAGTACCAATAAGTTACCTGCGCAGATCAAGCCAAAACCGATAAATGTATTCACCTGCCAGGTAAACCCTTCAAACAAGGTACTGAGCACCACCGCAACGATCGGGAATAACACTATGATGTAACTGGCGCGTTCTGGTCCTATGTTTTTTAGCAATGAAAAGTAACAAGCAAAAGCGATGACTGTACCAAAAACAGCAAGGTAAAAAAGAGACACCCAATAACTAGTATCCGCATCAATTGCAAAAGACAGTGGACTGATTGCAGTATACGCGCCAAGCAATAGACTACTGTATAGCATGCCCCACGCATTACCTTCTAGTACACCGATTTCACGATTGGAGTTACGGATACTGACCATGTTGCCGAGTGATGCGGCAAACGTACCGAGTAAGGCCAATGCCAGCCCTGCTAATGTGGCTGTTGATAAATCGGTGCCGCCAAGCTCATGCCAAAATAAGCTCACAATCCCTAAAATGCCAAGGCCTGCGCCGATGTAACTCTTAAAGGCGATTGGCTTAGCAAAAAAGATGCGCGTGTTGATCATGTTTAAGATCAGCATAAACGAGAAGGCGATGGAGGCCATCGCGGAAGATAAAGTGCCCTGCGCCCAATATAAAAATAAGTAGTTCAAGCCAAAATTACCTATGGCTAAGAGTATAAAAAAGCCGTGGTCGATAATATTGAAGCGCATTGGTAATTTTCGCCAAAGGACAAAGCCCCACATGCACATGGCAGAGATAGCAAAGCGGTAAAATAGAGAGACGACTTCGTTGACCTGACCCAGTTGAAATTCAATGGCCAGCCAAGTAGAGCCCCAAATAAGAACAGTCATGATGTATAACAGCCAATTTCTCATTGCTGGTCCTTGTGTGAGTTGATTATTGCAGCAGGTAGCAGTTTACTCGGATAATCTGTGTATAATAGATACAGAAAAATACAATTTTTACCTATACAGATTTGACGGCAGGGCGGCTATGCAAAACGGTCAGTTTCTTTATCAGCATGTGATTGAAGTCATTAATGACATGGTTTCTCAGCAAATACTTAAACCGGGTGATAAGTTGCCTTCATTGCGAAAATTAGCGCGGCAATTGTCTGTGAGTATCCCGACAGTGAAGCAAGCTTATTACTATCTTGAGGGACAAGGTCGAATATATTCGCGTGAAAAATCAGGGTATTTTTTATCTGAAGATGAGCACATGACGCTACCTCGCCGGTGTAAGCTTGCGATGGTGCCAACAGAAGTGAACAAACAATCTTTAATCGAACAGGTGTATGAGGGGATCCACGGACAACATGAGGCTAAGTTCGGCATTGCTAACCCTGTGACGGCGATGAGTGATGAAGCGGTATTGGCAAAAATGATGCGCAGCGCACTGAAACAAGCGGGCGATCAAATGCTTCAATATGGCGCGATGGATGGATTGTTAAAACTGAAGCAGCAAATTGCACAGCGGTATTTACGTATGGGTTTATCAGCTTCTGTTGACGATATTGTTATTACCAATGGCGCCCAAGAAGCGTTAGCGATAGCACTGCAATGTGTCACGCAACCTGGTGATGTAGTTGCGATTGAATCGCCGGGCTATTTTGGCATCATCGAGCTTATCGAAAACTTAGGGCTACGTGCATTAGAAATCCCTGTTTGTCCAGATGATGGATTATGGCTTGAAGATTTGGCGCAGGCGCTTACTCAACACGATGTTAAAGCATGTATTTGCTCGACCAGTATTAATAATCCAGTGGGCAGCGTCATGCCTGAGCATCGTCGCCAAAGTTTACTTACAATGTTAGTAGAGAATAATGTTACCTTGATTGAGGATGATGTTTATGGTGATTTACATTTCTCTCAATACCGTGCCAAGCCTATTCAGTATTACGCCCAGTCTGGACAAGTTATCACGTGTGACTCATTTTCAAAAACAGCCGCGCCGAGTTATCGCGTTGGGTGGATGTTAGCTCCAGGATATGCACAAAGGGCAAGGCGTTTTAAACGTGCATTAAGCTGCTCTTCTTCATTGATGAATCAATGGGTTTTGGCAGATTACTTAGGATCAGGCGCATACGATAGACACCTCAAAAAGTTGCGCTTGAGATTACAAGAAAACAAACAAAAAATGCTGTGTTGTATCCGTCGTTATTTTCCAGAAAATACCAGAATTAGTGATCCTAAGGGCGGTTGCGTTGTCTGGGTTGAGCTAGATAAAAGTATGGACGGTGGTGTGTTATTCAACTTAGCGATAGCGCAGGGGATCAGCCTAACCCCGGGGCAGTTATTTAGTGCATCAGAACGATTTCAAAACTGTATTCGATTAAGTTTTGGCTTACCTTGGCAGACTAAACATGAATCGAGTTTAAAGCAATTGGGAGAGATGGTCTCAGCCGCATTAAGTCAGCCAAAATAAAGGCTCACTTAATGCTTTGCTCTGAGGTCTATTGTACCGAATATCGCATTAGTGCGTACCCAGAAAGGGTAGGTATGGATTGGGATAACCTTGCCTCTTGTATCGCAATTTTTTCAAATTGATGACAAAGTGACTCTGCGCGTGACTCTAGCTGCTCCGCTTGCACGGTAACACGTTGCTCAATGCTCTCACCTAATTTTTCCATTCGTTGCTCAAAGGTATTGAAATCACCGTTGGCTTGTTGCATTTCAGAGCCAATGGACACAAGTAAAGTACCAATTGATTCAAACATAGCACTTTTCACCGCACTTTCGACGCGAGACTCAAACTCATGCTCAAACTTTTCCCCAAAGTTTGACATTACTTCTTCACCCATCACAAAGCTTCCTTCTTGATAGAAGGTATTATGGACTTCATCGTTGAGCTCGTCTAATAGGCCTGATAAGTCATCTAAACTGTTTAGGTTAAAAGCCGTTGCAACTTCGTCAAGTGCGACACTGGCGATGCCGACAGCTTCTGTGGCTACATCAGCGACTTTTGGCAGCTCTGCGCGCAAAGTTTCTGCATATAGCGCAAGTGCACTTTGCTGCTCTGGTGTGACTTGGATGTCTTGGCCATTGATAGATAGCGTACCGTTTGCCGTGATCATCATTTGCTGACTGCCATTTTGCGTAATAAATACTTCTTGAGGCGTTATTTTAACATTGTTATGAAACTCAACTTGGCAGTTATCATTGGTAATCGAAAAATCATGATCATTGTGTGCATACGCGGAGGTTGAAGATAAAATTGCGAGAGAAATAATTGTGTTTTTCATGGCTTAGCTCTTATTTTGTTGATGACGATAAATATTAACCAAGGATAATGCCAATGTTTTAAATTACATGTAAATCAATGATTTGATGTTTTTTCTCGGTGGTGGAACAAGATGTTTATTTAATGTTTTAGCCAAGTTTTAGTTGTTTTCATTATTATTTAGCTTGATTGTTTTTTTTCATTGTGACGATAAAAATCATTCACTGTAAAAGTGACCTGTTTAGAGCTAAATAAGATATTAATCGGAGTGTGCATGCTTAGGTTGTGACTCCGACGTGGCAACGCGTAAGCTGATATCCGTGTTTAAATGGTTGAGCTATTTATGTAAATAGGAGCACATCATGGGTAAAACATATTCCTATGATCCACTGGATGATGACTATCAAGATGAACTGGGTGCATTGAATGAGAAAGATGTAAACCAGCAGCGGCAAAAAGTGCGCAAAAAACTAGATGACTATCTTGAGCAAAAAAGATTGCGACGGCATTTAGGAGATGATGACTTTGATTTTTATGATGAGTGATTGTGTAGTAAAAGGCGCAAACAATTGCGCCTCTCTTGTTATCGATGATGTGTAAGTGACTTAATCTTTAAACGACTTATGACAGTCTTTACAGCCTTTAGCCCAATTTCTAAAAGCACTTGCAATCACCTTTTTATCCCCAGATTCTGAAGCAGTGGCCAACTCTTGCGCATATTGTGCAAACTTAGATGCTTTTTCGTCAAATGTCTTTCTGTCGCTCCAAATTGCAGGTAATGCGCTAGTATCGCCTTTATCAGAGCCTGCAACAAATGCTTCCCATGGCATGCTCGAAAGCTGTGCGGCATTTTGGGCGCGTTGCTTGAAACGTTCGGCATCAAAAGGCACTTTACCCTTAAGCATGTCGCCCATGTCGCCGATTTGGTAGCGGATGAGCTGAAATGCCGCTTTACGATATTCAATTGCGTCTTCTTTTTCTTCAAAGAGTGTGTTGGCGTTAACTTGCATGCTTATTCCTGCAAGCAGCGCTAATAATGTTAATGACTTCTTCATGCGTTGCCCCTTAAATAAATAGTCCCTACCTTTTTAAGGGTTTCTAATATATTTAGCAAGATTATTAGGCTAATAACTAGACGCTCCAAACGATGTGAAAATAAATTGTTGCTTTTTTGGGGACTTGTTTTTTGTGTGTTTACATATTCTTTATCTTCATCTTGTTTACTTTTGTTTACATGAGGTTTTATTGTTATTTAACAATGAGTTGTGAACTTGAATAAAATTAAAGTTTAAAAAATGTAACTTAATTGAGTTTTCATTATTGCAATTAACCATGTAGTCACATTATATTGATGAGTGATTCTACTCTCTTAATTATAAATAAACACCAAATTAAACAAAAAGTCCTAGGGGAAACTATGGCCAAGTATTCATTCAAAGCGACAGCAGTAGCTATTGCTGTGTCAGGTGCATTATCTGCAGCGTCAGTTAATGCTGCAACATTAGAGAAAAACGCTCGTTCAGTTAACACTCAAGTAGCAAAGGTTGATGTTTCTAAAAAGCAAGAAAACAGAGTAAATGCTTTTCTAGTCGTGCTAAAGCAAGACACAGCTGCAGACTTAATGATACGTGGAAATTACTCAGCAAGTGACGCACGTGCAACACACGTATCAATTGACGCTGCGCAACAAGAAGTCACACAACAGTTAGTTGATGAAATCGCTGATGTAAAAATTATTGGCTCGACTAAAGTATTGGCTTCAACGCTTATCGTCGAAGCGTCAGCAGAAGCGCTTGCGAAAATTAAAAAGAATAAAAATGTAGAGCGTGTTCTACCATTACGTGATTATGAACTGCACGTTGCTGAAGCGAATGAGTATATCAAAGCTGCACCAGTGAACTTGTCTGGTTATACAGGTGAAGGTCAAAAAGTAGCTGTACTAGATACTGGTCTTGATTATACCCATAAAGTATTTGGCGGTGCGGGTACTGTAGAGGCATATGAAGCTGCGCAGTCTGATCCAAGAGCAGTAACATGGCCACAAGGCCAAGTTATCGGCGGTTATGACTTTGTTCGTAATGACCCTGATCCAATTGAGAATGATCCTAACTTCCCTGATCCGACAAGCCCTGATGATGATGCATCATCGCACGGTACGTCAGTATCTCACTCAGTAACAGGCATCGCACCAGATGTTGAATTATACGCCTATTCAGTTTGTGGTGGCGGCTGTTCGTTTGCAGCTCAGTTAGGCGCATTAGAAGCTGCGATGGATCCAAATGGTGACGGCGATATCAGCGACCGTGTTGACGTTATTAACATGTCACTGGGCGGTGAGTTCGGTTCAACTGTGACCTCTGAAATGGACGGCACACAATACCTTATTCATAAGTTTGTTAAATTAGGCACAAACGTTGTTATCTCGGCAGGTAACGATGGTAATAACCCATTCCGTATTGGTGGTCCAAGTACGACGCCAAATGCACTATCTGTTGGTGCAATGGGCCACCCAACTATTAATGACCTGTTTGCTGTTGGTACAGTTGCTGGTAATCGTGTTGAAGTAGGTACTGCCGGCTTTGGTTTCCAAGGTGAGTTTGCGTTTTCTAACGAGGATGTTGAACTTGTATATCCGGAAGCAGCGCCAGAAGGTTGTTTAGTTGAAGATCAAAACAATCCTGGCGAAACTTTAAATCCTTTCGCGGGAATGGACTTTACTGGCAAAGCTGTACTGATTGACCGTGGTTCATGTGCATTCACAGAGAAAGCACTTAATGCGCAAGAGCAGGGTGCAGCTTACGTTATAATCGCAAATAATGGCCCTGGTGAAGCGCCTGGTCTAGGTGGTTCGAACCCAGCGGTAACAATTCCTACTATTTCTGTACAGCAAGCGGTAGGTACGCAAATCAAAGATATTCTTGCTGCAGATCAGCAGCCAGAGTTTAACTTTAGTATTGAGTCACATCTTGCGATTGATACCGTTGCTGATTTCTCATCACGTGGCCCATCAATGGATGGTTTACTTAAGCCAGAAATTACAGCACCAGGTGTAAATATTCAGGTTGCTGCAACAGGTACGCAAGATCAATTAGCTGGCGCGACAGGCACCTCTTTCTCAGGTCCGATTACAGCGGGTGCCGTTGCACTTGTGCGTGAAGCAAGGCCTGAATTGACTGCTGAAGAAATCAAAGCAGTTCTAATGAACACTGCAAACCTTAATGTGATCATGGAGCCTACAACAGTCTCAGCTGAGTCAGTGTTAGCGCCTATCAGCTTAATCGGTGCGGGTCTGGTTGATGTAGAGAAAGCAGTTGCTTCAGAAGCGGTTGCTTGGGTTGCGCAAGAAGAATTTGATACAAATCAAGGTGCGTTGTCATTCGGTTTTGATGTACTTGATGAGACAACGTCATATACTAAGACTGTGACACTTAAAAACTTCTCTGCTGAAGCTAAAACATATAACTTACGTAAAGAAGCGCGTTACGCAAATGATGATGATGATGATAAAACAGCACTAAGCTGGGATTATCCTGCTGAGGTAACTGTACCGGCTGGTCAAACTATCGAATTTGACGTCACAATGACTATCGATCCAAGTAAATTGCATGGTTGGAATTTACCTAATCCACAAAGCTATGAAGACCAAAAAGCAAGACCGACTGCGTTAACATTGTCAGAGTACGATGGTGCACTTATTTTTGACGACACGTCGACAGATGGCGATCATGATATTCACCTAGTTTATCATGTGCTACCGAGAGCTGCTGAAGCTGTTGAATTTAGTTACGATGATTCAAATCGCTTAATGGTTACAAATACTGGTTTTAGTGACCTGAACGTAACTACAGATCAAATTGTCGCAACTGGCACTGATAACGATGACGACAAGCCATTTGCAATTGAAAGTGTTTCATTCAACGTGTATGGCAGCGATGGGTGTGCTGCAGATCCATGGACTTCAGGTGTATGGTTTACAGCGTCAATCCAGTTGCAAGATGACCTATTAATGCATCGTCAAGCGGGCTACCGTATGACATTAGACATTAATGAAGATGGTATAGATGATTTCTTCTTGCAAAACTACAATGATGTGGGTCGAAGTGCAGACGTGATTGGTCGTGGTCGTACTTTAAGTGGTCCGATTGTTGATGGTGCAGATCAATGGCGATATGCAACTGCGATGTATCATCAGTCTGGCTCAGATACAATAACGTTTAGTGGTTGTGCTGATATCATCGGTTTAGATATGAGTAACTTAGGCAACAATATTCGTATCGAAACTTCAGTTGGTTATGACAATTATCAAACGGGTATTTCAACAGTGACAGATACGCTGACGGGTATGGTTGCATTTGGCACGTCTAGCGCGCAACTTGTTGATGCTGAAGGCAACCCTGTTATGACGTTAGCAGAGGGTGAAACGGCTTACGTAAGCGCCGACGCTCCATTTGTACTATCACACGACTTTAGAATTATTTCAGCAGTTACAGCGCAAGACTTAGCTGGTCCAACAGAACCAGAAGCAACAACGCCTGAAATCGTTGAAGCATCATTTGATGTTGCTGAAAACACTGAAACAGGCACTGTGTTCGGACAAATTGAACTTGTAGAGCAGGATGGAACTGTTGATATTTCTGAGTTCCTAGTGCGTTCGAGTAACCACGCAGGTGTGACTGTGTCTAAAGCCGGTGAATTAGTTGTTGCAGATGGCGACTTACTTGATTATGAAGCGGGTTACATGGCGACACTGGTAGTCGTAGCAATTGACGTTAAAGGTAACATTTCAGATGAAGCTGAAATCGCTGTTAATATCACAAACGAAATTGATACTGACGAAGAGAAAGCGCCGTATATCGCTGAAGGCCAAGAATTCGACGTTCAAGAGAATGCGGAAGAGGGTACTGTGATTGGTCAGCTTGAGTTTATGGACCAAGATGACAATGTTGTTGAGTTCAAAGTTGAAGGCACTGACGCTATCGAAATCGATGCTGATGGCAAAATCACGGTAGTAGGTGAGGTAGACTTTGACGCAGGCGAAACAATTGAAGCTACCGTGGTTGCTGTGGATGCTGACGATTTAGAATCTGAAGCTATGACTGTGGTATTCAATGTTGAAGAAGATGAATACGAAGGCAAGCCGATGATCGAAGAAGGTCAGAGCTTTAACATCGAAGAAAACAGCCCAATTGGTACAGTGATCGGTCAGCTAACTTTCTCTGATTTCGACAATGATGTTGTTGAGTTCATGGTATCTGGTAGTGCACTAGTTTCTGTGAATGAGCAAGGCCAAGTACTTGTTGCTGGTAACCTTGACTTTGAGTTTGACCGCCATTTCAGCTTTGACGTGAAAGCGAAAGATGCACAAGGCAAGCATTCAGATACGGTTCGTGTTGAAATTCGCTTGATTGATGTTGACGAAGACAATGGTGACGATGATGATTCTGGTTCGTTAGCTTGGTTAACATTACTTGCTGCACCATTTGCTGCGCTGCGTCGCCGTAAGCAAAAGTAATTTGGTGTTATCAAGTTAGCTTGATAACAATAAAATAAAAAACACCGGCACTAGCCGGTGTTTTTTTATGAGTTAAAACTGAAAGAACGCGTTGTAACGAGCTCCTTTTCTTGTTTATACACTTTACCAATCATAAGTGATCAGCCAGTACTGTGGTTTAACTACTCAATGTCTTTAAAAATCATACCGCGTCGCATACTGCGTGTTGCTAACATGACTTCTGCTAATAATGCTAAAAAAGCGCCAATTAATAAGAGCATTGCAGCGATGAAGCAGCTTGAAATTGTCACGCCTAGTGCCCAAGTATATAAATGAGAAATAAATAATAAGACGACTACGGCACATACCATGAGTGCACTCAGTACACTCATACTAAACGCAACATGGATACATCGAGAGCGCTTTAATAAAGCGCGCATTTCTTGTGTGAGGGTAAAGTGCAACGCCTCTTCCACGCTGGCATTGAGCTTTCTATCCAGTAGCCTTGCCCTGTCAGTGATCCGTGCTAAACGATTTGATAAAACCCCAAGAAAAGCGGCAATACCAGTCAATAAAAAGACTGGTGCAACCGCAGTTTGGATTACTTTGGCCATAGTTAAAATGCTGACCACGTCTGAATTTAATTCCACATTACCTGCTCTATAATATTGTCCGTTTCGCCTATTAAAGTGTTAACTACACGATTCTTTTCATCAAGTAAGATTAAACGAGGTACGCCTTTATTCGCATATTGGCTGTATATAGTGCGTTTTTCATCGCTGATAAGTGGAAAGGTCACATTATATTCTTGAGCAAATTGTGTGAGAGTGTCGGTGTTCTCTTCTCGACCAATAGCTAAAATAGTCAGTGTTTTGTCCTCAATGAGCTTAGAAGCATTGAGCTGTTGAAACAGGCGCTGGGAGTCTGAGCACCATGTCGCAAAAAGTATGACTAACTTTTTTGATGGTTGATCACGCAAATTAATCGTTTGACCATGGATGTCTGTCAGTGAAAGGTGTTTAAACACTTCCCCTTGGCTTATATAGGTTTCATAATCAGGGTTTGGTGTCACTTCTGTGGTACCACATGCACTGATCGATAAACACAAAGCAGCGGCTGTGCCGATTGTGAATAGACTTTTTATCATTGTGTATTTCCTTATGTTAGGCTGGCGTTATTTACGCGTATTTTTCATCACATAGCAAGCTTTGTGGTGGTCATTTTTTGCAGGGTTGTTGTTCTTTACAGATGGTTTATTTCAGTCTTTTTTTTAGCGCCTTTATTGCAGCTACGTTGCTACCTGCGTCATCTGAATTATTGCTTTCGGGCATGGTTGTTAAGCAAACAGGCCTGCTGTGGTTATTATGGTTAAGTGCGACTTCAGGCAATGTGATTGGTAGTTGCGTGAATTATTATTTAGGCACTGAGGTGGATAGATTAAGCCATCGTCGTTGGTTTCCAGTATCACCAAGTGCGTTAGAAAAAGCGCGCGGTCATTTTCAAAAATATGGCACAGCGAGCTTATTGTTCGCGTGGTTGCCCGTTATTGGTGATCCTTTAACGCTGGTTGCTGGGGTATTTAGAATAAAGTTCGGTCTATTTTTGCTACTGGTAAGTTTAGGAAAGGGATTGCGATATGCGTTGGTGATAGCGTTAGCACTGGAGCTATTTTGAATGAAAGTGAAGCCTTAAAGCTGGCGCTACAAGGCTTCACCAATATCAGTCAATATTGCGTTTTTTTTGCCACTCTAATGTTAACGATACTGAATCTGCAAACCTCAATGCATGAGGCTTATCGACCCGTACGCGTGCAAAAGTAACATCAGGGTGAATATGGCATTGTGCCAAGATATCGGCCACGAGTTTTTCTAATAATAAGAAGTGCCCGTTCTCTACCAACTTGATGACTGATTTGGTAATGGTCTTATAATTTAACGCATGTTCTACTTCATCTAATTGCACACACTCAATATCGGCTGGGTAATGTATTTCAATATTGATGACAACATCTTGTTTCTTTTCACGTTCTTCATCGTTAAATCCGATAAAAGTGCGTAGTCTCAGGTTAGTTATATTGATAATTGCATTGTGCATCATGGCCTATCCTTGCAAGCTAGCCGTGTTTTACGAGTTGTAAAAACTCGTTACGCGTTTTTGCATCTTCTCTAAAGTTACCTAGCATGACTGAAGTGCGCATCTTCGAGTTTTGTTTCTCAACACCGCGCATCATCATACACATATGTTTTGCTTCAACAATGACTCCCACGCCTCTTGCGCCTGTTACTTCCTCGACCGCTTTAGCAATTTGGTGAGTGAGTTGCTCTTGGATCTGAAAACGACGAGCAAACATGTCTACAATTCGAGCAAATTTAGATAAGCCTAACACTTTACCACTTGGAATGTAAGCGATGTGGCAACGCCCCACAAAAGGCAGTAGGTGGTGTTCACACATTGAGTACAATTCGATATCTTGAATGAGGACCATGTCATCTGCATCAGATGAAAATACGGCATTGTTGGTAATTTCATCCAGTGTTTGTCGGTAGCCTTGAGTTAGATACTCCATTGCTTTAGCAGCGCGTTTTGGCGTATCAAGTAGGCCTTCGCGATCGACATCTTCACCTACCGCGCTAATGATCTCTTTATAACTGTTTTTTAAATCTTCATGCATAATATGACTCACAATTCATTGTCTGATGAGTTCAAGCGAATAATCAGCGTCGCTGAACTTTACTTAAGGTGTCTTCCACCATCTACGGCAAGTGTTCTACCTGTTATATAGTTGCTATTGAGCAATAGCTCAATGCTCGCAATGACTTCTTGGCATCCAGGTTCAATACCCATTAAAGACTTTTGTAGTGTTTTTGCTTTATAGGCTTCATCATCATGCTCATTAAAAATAATGAGTGATGGTGAGACAGAGTTGACTTTAATATCGGGGGCATATTTTGCTGCAAATGAACGGCTCAGGTTGTCTAAGGCGGCTTTGCTGGCAGCATAAGCTATATGTTTGGGGCTGCCTTTCTCTGCTACGTAGTCTGTGATGTGAACAATATCGCTGACCTCATTTGAAGCTTGCAGCAGAGGTGCTAAGGCCATGTTGAGCAAATAAGGTACTTTTGCGTGAATACGCATCATGTTATCAAACAAAGCATCATGATCAGGGTTTAGTTTTTCACAGTCCCAGCTTGAAGCATTGTGAATGACAGCACGTAAAGTGTTGGTATGCT
Source organism: Pseudoalteromonas luteoviolacea (assembly GCF_021654285.1). GTDB lineage: Bacteria > Pseudomonadota > Gammaproteobacteria > Enterobacterales > Alteromonadaceae > Pseudoalteromonas > Pseudoalteromonas luteoviolacea_J. Next base: position 92,028 of record NZ_JAKFZS010000016.1, read on the forward strand.
CTGTTATTTTCTCTACAAGTTGTGCTATTGCATCTGGTTCATTGAAGTCGACTTGGATACATGTCACACCGTTTGCCTCTAACTCATCGACGCTTTTATGTCGTGTCCGGTAAGTCACAATTAGCGGTAGATCGGCAGAAATAAAGTGTTCTGCAAGTGCAAGCCCGATACGTTGTGCTCCACCTGTAATTAAAATTGGGGCTGCCATTATGTTTCCTTAAAAAGTGGTGTCTTGTGATTATAAGTCTGGTGAAAAAATCAGAATATGCTGTGCTTTTTGGCACCATCACTGACACATTTGCCAAATTAATACGGGACGAGTTGCCTTTGTGATCACTAACTTAGCATGGGTTTTCATTGACTGCATAGCATCTTGTTACTTTTTTGTTAAAGTAAGCGTTCTGCCATACAAAAATAAAAAAGGGTGCAAAGTGCACCCTATCTATAGACAAATTTTGTGCTTACGCTTGTTCATCATACACTGTCGGAATAGGCTGTCGTTTGTGCTGCGTGCGCAGATAAATAGCAACAAGCTTATCTTCAACTTCTTGTGTCACGGGCTGGCCTTCTAAGAAGTCATCAATGTTGTCATAGCTCAATCCGAGTGCATCTTCATCAGCTAGGCCTGGTCTGTCACATTCTAAATCAGCAGTAGGTACTTTATCGACTAGTTGCGCAGGTGCACCCAATTGTGCGGCAAGTGCACGAACTTGGCGTTTTGACAAACCAAATAACGGTGCCAAATCACAGGCTCCATCACCAAATTTAGTATAAAACCCGGTGATATTTTCTGCGCTGTGGTCCGTGCCAACCACGAGTCCGGCGCTTAAACCTGCAATCTCATATTGTGCAACCATACGTTGTCTTGCTTTCACATTACCTTTGACAAAATCAATTTGGGTCTGTTGAGGGAGCGACAGATCCGTGTCTGTCATCGCTTGCATAGCCTGCTCGTGCATAGCATCTGCAGCCGGCTTGATATTGACAGTTAGTCGTTTGGTGGGCTTTATAAAATCCATCGCCAGCTGTGCTTCATCCTCGTCGGCTTGTACACCGTAAGGCAGGCGCATTGCAATGAACTGATAAGATTTATCAGGATGAGCTTGATTCAATTCATCAACTGCTAATTGACAAAGGCGGCCACAGGTTGAAGAATCAACACCACCGCTGATCCCAAGAACAAGGCTTGTGCAGTGTGCAGATAGCAAACGCTGCTTGATAAACTGAACACGACGTGTGATCTCTTCTGTCACGTTGATGCTGGGTTTAACTTTCATTTCGGCAATTATTGCGTCACGCATTGAATATCCTCAGGCCTAATTATTTTCTTCACAAATAGTGTAATTGATCCGCAAGTCTCTGGGCAATGATGTTTTTAGTTAAAGTCCAAGATGTTGCTTGATGGCGTTAAGTTCGGCTTTTAACTGATTTATTTCCTCTAACAAAGCATTGAGTTCATTTGGGTTATTGATATCAGCCTGTGTTGACGTTTGTGGCTCTGGTGTATCACCAAATAAATGTTGATAGCGACTTTCGCGTTTGCCGGGCTCACGCTCTAGTTTCAACACGAGTTCTTTTTCTTGTAGCTGAGTTAGTGCCGTTTCAACTTCACTGACATTGCTAAATTCAGCTAAGCGACCGCTGCGGGTTCGTAATTCCCCTGGGGTTTGTGGACCGCGAAGTAACAATAAGCAGACAATTGCACGCTGTTGCTCGTTTAGCTGTAAGCTACTGAATTCTGTATTACAAAAACGGTGTGTATATTTTGTCACACGTCCAGATAATGCCTCGTCACACATTACTAAGCGTTGTGTTTTAAGTTGCTCCAGGCCATCTAATACATCTGATTCCGTCAGTGAAAGTACCGGCTCTCGATTGGACTTTTGATTGCATGCATTGGTGAGGGCATTCAATGAAAGCGGGTACTGATCAGGTGTAGTTGTTTCTTTTTCTAGTAGGCAGCCAATTAAGCGCTGTTCTATGGTTGTGAGCTTCATAGTTTCCCTCTTCAAATCGTATCGTAATATGAAACGTGGCCGCGCTTAATTGTGACTAACCGAGTGTACGCACATAAAGCTCAGACCATTAAATTAGCTTTACTCTATGCTATTTAAGGATATTTTCCTAGATGTGCTGGTCCACTCTTGAAGTGATTTTGTCAGTAAATCAAAATCGATGGGTTTGCTTAAATACGCATCCATGCCAGCAGCAAGGCACTTCTCTTCATCACCTTCCATCGCGTTCGCAGTGAGGGCAATGATGATGGTATCTTTATGATGTGTGCCCCCTTTACCCTGACGAATAACCTGTGTGGCTGTGTATCCATCCATTTCAGGCATTTGGCAATCCATCAAAATGATATCGTAAGGTTGCTCTGTCTTTTGTAAGTGCTCAACGGCTAAGCGACCATTGGCTGCGCAGTCTGCTTTGATCCCAATTTTCGAAAGTAAGCTTAGTGCCACTGTTTGATTTATTTTATTGTCTTCAACGAGTAATACCGAACAATCTAGCTGAATGTTTTGACTTTCCTTTTGTGCCGTGTGCTGTTTTTGCACCAGTGCCAGCGCGGTTGCAGGAGTTAATGGGGCAAGCACAGTGTTGCATTCATGCACTTTTGGCAGTGTCGCTAATTCATCTGGGGTGTGGCACAAAATAGCATAGTGGAGTTGATGTTTTTTTATAAATGAGAATAAAGCTTGAGAGACCAATTCAGAACTCTGCGTGAGGACAGTGGCTGTGACAATGAGTGCTGGATGGGTATTGCTTTGTGATTCGCAGAATTCTAACGCATCAGGGATAGTTAAAAAATGCTCTGTCGGCACTCGCCATGCATTGAGCATATGTCTGGCACTTAACTCAGTTTGTGGGTGTTGATCGATAATGAGTAGGTAATCACTGGTACTTTCGAGCGCTTTTATGGGTTGCGCGTTTTGTAATTCAATATAAAAAGTAAAGGTACTCCCCACGGAGAGTTTGCTGTACGCATGCAAAGCGCCGCCGAGCAATTCGCACAGCTGTTTTGCAATGGTGAGTCCGAGCCCCGTGCCACCGAACTTACGTGTTGTGGAGGGATCTGCTTGTGTGAAAGAATCAAATATTTTATCTAACTGCGCTTTACTAATCCCAATGCCGGTATCTTCAATGCTGCACCATAGGCGCGTATTTTGATTGCTTTGCTCAGTGTAGCAAGTCAGGGTTATTTTGCCGTTTTCAGTGAATTTAATGGCATTACTGATCAAATTATTCAATATTTGCTTTAAGCGGTGGGGATCTGTATTGGCAAATTGATACTGCATATTACGACTATCGAGGAACAGCTCGGTATGCTGATCAATGGCCTTCGGCGCAAAGGCAGCAAAACAATCACTGATAATTTGAATGAGATCACATTGCACAGTATCGATCGACATTTTCCCAGCCTCGATCTTAGAGAAATCGAGAATATCGTTAATGATGGTCAATAAAGACTCTGCAGAACTCTGTGCCAGCGTGAGGTGGCGTTTTTGCCCGTCATTTAAGTTTGAGCTGTTAAGAATATTAAGCATGCCTAAAATGCCGTTCATCGGCGTACGTATCTCATGACTCATACTGGCTAAAAAAGACGCTTTGACTTTGGCTGATTGCTCGGCCAGCTCTTTTTCCATTACGGCTTGATGTTGCGCTTGCTGTTGCTGTTGACTGCTAAACAGGCTCGCGAGCATGGCTGCGATGGCTTTTAAAAATCGCTTATCACTTTGCGTCCACTGTGGATAAGCGGTACTAAACTCTGCGGTTAATGCACCGTACAAGGTATCCTTAAAGAAAATAGGAACAAATACAATGGCATCGATCTCGAATGGGGATAAATATTGTTCATTGATCGCACGTGTGACCGAATGACTTTTGGCTGACCAAGCTTCAATGGTATGCCTACTTATTAAAGCATTAAATAAAGCGGCCTGAGATGTTCTGCGCCATGGTGGATAGTGTTGTAGGCTGTCCTTTTTAGTATTGCTAAAGCAAGCTGGATATAGATGGGTTTGCTCGTCATTAAACAGCCAGATACTGGCTCGTGTTGCCCCAACGCCTTGGCATATGGTGTCTATACAAAGCTCTTGAGCACGATCTATATGACTATTTAAAATGGCTTCATGTGTGCTGAGTTGTGCCAATAATTCATTATTTTTAGCAACTTTTTCGTGTTCAACTTCCATGGTTTTACGTTGATGAATATTTTGGATAGAGCCAAACACTTCAAGGGTTTTGCGACTGGATGTTTTCGTTTGAGCTTTGATCAGAACCCAGCAGGGGGGTTTGTCTTTTGGGACGATTAAAAACTCACCTTGGAAATTTTTACCGTTTTTAATCGCTAAACTCATGGCGTCTTGAAAGCGCTTTCTTTGGGCCCCTTCTTTGAAAAATTCAGTGCTGCCCATCCAAGTTGGTTGGTAATGGGGTGGTACATTAAAAATCTGCTGTGTGACGGTAGACCAGTTAATATGATGGCTGCTGAGCTCGACTGACCAAGCACCGACTTCTGCCAAAGAGCCCATGCTGGTCAGTGAATTCGCTTGATCTTCGAGTTGCTTTAATAGTCGTGTAAAGAAAACAAATGCGACCATAAAAATGATCACAATCGTGAGTAATGCAAGACGAAATGGCCACAGGGCAGACTCTTCTCCAGACCAGCCAAAGCGAGGTGCTGCATAGAGTACCCAAGAGCCCGATGGCACATTAATTTCAAAGGTTAATGGGTTAAGCTGCTGAATATCACTTGTACCATAAAAATATGCGCCCTGCGTACCGCGGGCATGTTGTCCGCGTATGGCGATTTGATAGTTGTCTTCAAGTTCATTGAGCTGCGTATTTTGATATAGCTTTTGCATATCAATGACCACAGAGAGTAGCCCCCAGAATTGACGGTCAGCATCATAAACAGGTACGCGCGCAATGAGGGCTTCTCCACCTTGCAAGAGTGTTAGTGGACCTGCCAATACAATCTCACCGGTTGTCTGTGCTTGCAATGCCTCGATACGTTGGGTGGGGTGGGTACGATAGTTTAATCCAAGGGCTTTCTCATTTCCTTCTAGCGGGTAGATGAATTTTAAAATCATGTCTGGGGCGGCGCCCAAGTTGCGTAAAATTTCATCGCTTTCAAAAAGAGGGGCGGCGATCTTGGCAAATTTATCTTGGGTCAGTGTTTGCTCATTACCCAATGCAATTGCAAGCCCCCGAACTAATTGAATATTTGCAGCCAGCTGCCCTTCTATTCGCGTCCGATATACATTCACTTGCTCATAAGTGCGGTTTTTTTGAACTTCAATAAGGTGTTTATAATTTACTCGATCGACATACCACCCTGTGGCAATGATCACAGTTAACAGTATGAGCACTCCTAGCTTTGATAAGATAGCTTTCCTTGGCGGCACAACGTTATCTGTTTGCATGTTTGGTCTGTCGGTTCCATGAATATGATAACTATAGTTGGCTTGCTAAAAAGTCGCCAAACCAAAGTACTTTAAATGAATTGCAAAAAAAGCATGATAGGTTCATTGGTGTTGACATGTTTTTGAATCTGCCTCATTGACTTGCTATAACTGAGGGGCAAGTTGCTCTATGGTGCAGGGGGCGCAGGTACTCGCTCACCCAAATAAAGGAAAGTTTATGCTGAAATGGTTAAAGATAGGTATTTCGATTGCGGTGATAGGGGTACTCGCTGTGACTGCAATGATTTATGGTGTGCTCTCGTTGAGTTTACCCGCGCTGGATGGGCATGCAAAAAGCCAGGCTCTAACAGCGCAAAGCACGTTGAGTCGAGATGGCATTGGGCAGGCCGTGATCACGGCAAAAAGCCGCCAAGATGCGGCTTTTACTCTGGGGTATGCCCATGGTCAAGATCGCTTTTTTCAAATGGACTTGTTGCGACGTAATGCAGCTGGAGAGCTTAGTGAGTTATTTGGAGAAGGCGCACTCGAGCTTGATAAATCGTTGAGATTCCATCAGTTTCGACAGCGCAGTGAGCAGATTATTGCAGCAATGAATAAGGCTGATCGTGCATTGCTCGAGGTATATGCTCAGGGTGTTAATGAAGGTCGAGCGCAAGCCGGTATGTTGAGTTTTGAGTATTTACTGCTGGGCACTGAGCCGCGTCCATGGCAGCCAGCTGACTCATTACTGGTCATTTTTAGTATGTATTTAGACTTGCAGGCAGCCACGTTTAAACGAGATAAAACCTTAATCCATATTGTTGAGCAGTTTGGCCAGCCGATGGTCGATTTTATATTGCAGCCGAGTCAATATCAGGCTGCACTAGATGGTAGTTTACTCGCCATGCCAGCTGTGCCCATTCCAACTTTAGATAAACCAAACCTGTCAGTAAAACAGATCCCCCACATTGCAGAAGCCCCTATATTTGGCAGTAATAACTGGGCCGTGATGGGGAGTTTGACCTCAACGGGTGCAGCTATGGTATCTGATGATATGCACCTAGGCCTCAATGTGCCCTCAATCTGGTACCGTGCCCAATTGAACTATCAAACTGAATCTGCCGAGCCCGTTACTGTGACAGGGGTAAGCTTACCTGGGGTACCCGCAATTGTGGTGGGCAGTAATGATAAAATTGCTTGGGGTTTTACTAATGGTTACCTAGACACCGCAGATTGGATAGAGTTGTCTGATCAAGAGCCTCTGCAAAGCATCAATGAAGAGATTAAATTATCAAATGGCCAAGTACATACCTATACATTATCGCTTAGTAGATTTGGTCCCGTTAAGGCGTTTAATGGTAAGCAATATGCGCTGCAGTGGGTAGCACACCAGCCTTATGCGGTTAATTTAAATTTGTTGCAACTGGAAACCGCAGAGTCTGTGGTGCAAGCACTGAATATCGCCCCGCATGTTGGCATTCCAGTACAGAATTTAATGGTGGTTGATAAGCAGGGCAATGCAGCGTGGCGACCTATTGGTGCCTTGCCATCGCGGGTGTTTCCGAGTGATTTGGCGGTCTTGGCTAATCGCGCTGAGTTACCCTTATGGCAGCAGAATGAACTTGTTCGGCCACAAGTCATTAATCCAGATAGTGGTAAGTTATGGACCGCGAACTCACGCGTTATGTCGGCATTGGAACATCGCCGTTTTGGCGACGGTGGATATGCGCTGGGCGCACGTGCGGTACAGATCCGCGATAGATTATTGGCTGATAGCCAATTTAGTGAAGCCAGCTTTAATCAGTTACAGTTAGACAATGAAGCGCGTTTTCTACTGCCGTGGCATGAACTGCTGGTTGAAACCCTAACAAACTCTCAGGCCCCTTTAGCAGATCAACAACAAATCCTAGATTACTTGGCTGATTGGCAAGCTTGTGCATGCAGTGACTCAGTAGGCTACACCTTGGTGAAGCATTTTAGAAAGGGCGTGATTGACACCGTATTTAGCCCCATTGAGTCCTCTTTAAATGCGCAAGATGAGACGCTCAGTCACTTATCTCGGTATTTTGAGCCCGCACTTTGGCAGCTATTGGCGTCTAAACCAACAAGCTGGTTGGCACAGCATGCAGATTGGCAGCATTTACTTGAGGCTGCTTTTTCTCATTCGCAGCAAAAGCTGACAGCACGTTTTGGCAGTAATATGGCGAACTGGACATGGGGTAACGTTAATATGCTTACAGTGCAACATCCATTTAGTCAGCAGATGCCTTTTTTAAGTCGGTTTTTAGACATGCCTGCAGTCCCAGGTTTTGGCGATAGCTTTATGCCAGCAGTGCAAGGAAAGCGTTTTGGGGCATCACAGCGCTTTATTGCGCAGCCTGGATTTTTAAATAATGCCGTGATGACAGTGGCTGGGGGTCAAAGTGGTCACCCGCTTTCGCCTTATTATCGCAGTGGTTTTGATGCCTATGCACAAGGTGAATTGACGCCGTTACTGCCCAGTGAAATAAGGCATACGATAACCTTGTCTAAATAAGAAAAGCCCCATTCAAGCGCTCTGTCATACGGCTTTTAATGGGGCGCTTGTAGTACGATTTCGCCCCTGCGCTTTGCTCATATAAAGCGCATCATCGGCTAACTTGACGGCGATACGAAATGGCAGAGCTGGGGACCACTGCGCTATGCCGAAGCTCATGGTCACCTGTAAATCATGAGCATGAAATATATGTTGCGCAATATCACGTCGCAGGCATTCCACGCGTTCTTGTGCATGGTGTAAATCGCAGTTAACTAATACCAGCAAGAACTCCTCGCCTCCCCAGCGCACTGCAATATCAGACTCTTGTGTATATTTATTAATTTTTAGCGCAACTTCAATCAAAACATCATCACCAATATCGTGGCCAAATTTATCATTGATGTTTTTAAAATGATCAATATCCGCCATGATGATGGTTAATTGTTGTGACGTGTTGACACAATTTTCTTGTGCGTTGTTTATCAGCTCTTTAGCATAGCGACGGTTAAATAAACTCGTTAAAGGGTCTTTGGCGGCCAGTTGTGCAAGCTGATAACGGTTGGAGAAGGTCACTTCACGAATATGGCCAATGGTATAAATACTAGGAATGGCACAGATCAGCACGTTGATGAAGTGAATAAAAGGCGCCAGTTCGCTAAATAAAAATTGGCTATTCACCTTACCAAATAGCTCGAATAAAAGTGCAAAGGTGATAATAAGCATTAAAGCCATTGCTGAAGCGATTTTAAGCTTGAGTTGGTAATCGAGTAAAATCAGACTGGCGATTGTCCAGAGGTAATACTGAAATCCATAGTCCATGCCCAATGTGGCGCAAACAAAAATAGAGTGCAGCGTGACTTCCACGCAAAATAACCGCAAGGCCAGATGACTCTTATTTTGATGTAGTAGTTTAATGCCGAGTGACCAAGCGATAACACTGCCGATATTGACCACGGCTAATATCAGAATGTCACAGTACCAGAACAACACCAATAGTAAGCAATGTAGCCCTAAACAATAGTAAGCCAGCTGTTTGAAGAGCCGAATTTTAACTTGTTCGACGCTGTCTGGTTGACTGAAATAATGTTGACGTGTTGCCACACCATGCTCATATATCTTTGATGATTAGTTGAGTATAGGAGAAGGATCACCTGCTGGACAATTGTTGCTGGTGGACTCTCAACAGTGGCTTATGTCGTCGTATTATTTTCTCAGAGTATATCGCCCATCATCACCAGTATGGCTGCCAAAGCAATTAAGCAAAGACCGAGTGTATCGCGTTTTTTAGGTGGTGATTTGAGCCAAAATACGGCAATCAAGAGGGTAAAAAAGACTTCAATTTGCCCCAGGGTTTTGACATAGGCGACATGTTGAAGACTCATTGCGCTAAACCAACCAATAGAGCCGATGCAGCTGCTTATGCTAATTAATAACACCATGGATAGGTGTGATTTAAGCGTCTGCCACGCCTTGGGTTCGGTGATACCGATATATAATGACAAAATAAGTGTTTGGCAGCTAAGGACACAGAGTAAAACCCAGCTTGCGCTGTGTGGAAATGGCAACCCGGATGCAAGAGAAGCCTCTCTCACCCACAATGAAGTGAGCGCAAAGCAAGTGCCACATAACAGTCCGAGGCAGGCGGTTTTGAGATTAAACTGTTTAAAACTAAACCCGCTGAGCAGCAATACGGCAGCGCCGCCGATAAGCACGCCTATCCAGCCTAACCATGTCAGTGCCGAACCAAAAAATAACATGCCTAATATCGCGGCCATTAATGCTTCACTTTTTGCCAGCCCTGCGCCAATTGCAAAGTTTTTTTGTTTGAATAATACGACCATTAATGCGGTGGCAATGATTTGCATAAAGCTTGCGGCGAGTATGAAGATGATAAGCGGTTGTGAAGGGGACAGTGAGGGTGCAGGCTCAAATAAATACAAGACATATAAATACAAACCTGCAATTGGAGTAGCAAAGATAAATCGGGCAAGCGTCACCATGCCCACACTTGCATGTTGGCTCAGCTTACTTTGCAGCGCATTGCGCCAAGCTTGGCTCATAGCGGCAAGACAGGTAAATAAAATCCACCCCATAATAGACCTTGAATAAATGAGTTTTTTATTAAACTACTATTTTATAGTACTGAATCATAATGAATTTTCGTGATGTTGAACATATCACCAGGGGACGAGCACACTGCGACAATCTGTCGCAGTGTGCTATTTTTACAAATTGCCTATACTGTGTTCGATGTTACTCATAAAGCCACTGACGTGTATTGGAGTGGCTTTATTTCCCGCCTAAATGTCTGTACATTATCTGACCTAATGTGTATTTCAACTTGATGATAAAACGAGAATAAATAGCACCTAGTTCAAACTTCAGGAGTGACTATGGCAGTCATTATTATGTGTGTGTTAATTGCGGTGATTTTGCCGTATGTAGCTAAGGTACCGATTATCATTGCGGCCAATAAAGCGGGTGGCTATGACAACAAGCAGCCCAGAGCTCAGCAAGGTCAGTTATCTGGATTGGGTGCCCGTGCTGTGGCGGCACATTATAACTGTTTTGAGTCTTTAATTGTGTTTGGAGTCGCTGTTGCTGTTACCCTCTCTACAGGGGCTACAGGCAGTGCAATTCAAAGTTTGGCTATCGCGCATATTATTGCGCGCTGTTTGTACTGTGTGTTTTATTGGACGGATTTGGATCTACTGCGTTCTCTGAGTTGGACAGTTGGCATACTTTGCCCTATTGCCATGATAGTGATGTGCTTGTAACTGTCACTGAGATGCTTGCAAGGTCAAATCACTGATGGCGATTTGACGATATTGCCCCTCGGGTAATGCGTGTGCGTCAAGCGTTAGGTTAGCGATACGAGTTCGATGTAGGTCGACAACACGACGTTCGCAGTATTTTGCCATTTTTCTTATTTGTCTATTGAGGCCTTGTTTTAAAATGATGATAAAGGTCTTGCTGGCGACTTTCTTGACTGAGCAGGGTAACGTCAGCTGCCCATCTACAGGCACTCCTTGCGACATTTTTTGGCAAAAACTCTCATCAATTTCTCTATCAACGGTCACTCTATATTCTTTCTCTTGATGTTGGTCCGGATGGATCAGTGCATGACACAATTCTCCATCATTGGTCAGCAGCAGTAAGCCACGGCTATCTTTGTCTAATCGACCTATCGGATAAACACGTGCGCCCTTTGGTAGGTGATGCACTAAACTTGCAGGGTCTTGCTCATTTAGTTTGCAGTCTACGCCTACAGGTTTGTGATACATAAACAGGAGTTTAGGTGCCAGTCCTGTAATTTTTTTGCCTTCGACGTGTATTTCGTCTTGCTCAGTGACGTGATCAATATGATTGGCTGGGCGGCCATTGACTTGCACTACGCCTTGCTCGATGAGTCTCGATGCTTGACGCCTTGAGCAGACACCACAGTGGCTGAGGTACTTAGCTAAGCGCATGGGAGGGTGATTAATTGGTTCGCTCATAGGCATTTTTTAGTAACAAGGCTGGCTGGCATGATAGCAAAATTATTGGCATATGTATTGGCACTAAACCTGACGATGAAATCTTACGTATAAGGTTAATTTGGAGGCTAAAAATGAAAATCACGCTCGCTGCGCTTGCAGATAAACCCATGATAGATAAATTTGTTGCTAATTCGCTCGAGCAGGCACTGTATCAACTAACGGTGTGTTTGGGAGACACAGAATATGTAGTGGTGGATGCCAAAGGACAAGCCATCAAGGCTCACAACCCGTTAGCACTGCAAAAGATAATTCAACATTTACCATACAAGGCAATGACATTACGCCATCAAAGCGCCTATGACGAAATGATTGGTCAACCGCTGAGACAAGGCAGCAATCAGCTTGAAGTCCCTTTCGGCGATAATAAGCTGTATTAGGTTAATGTTGAAACAATGTGTGCTTTTTTACATATTTTCGACATAAAAACTATACGATAATATTGAATACTGATATTTATCTATTTTTTGTAAGTTATTGCCTATTAAGTTTTTTATTTTTAAAGTGCGCGTCATTCATTTTTATAAATAACTTCATTTTTATTTTTTTTCACACTTTATTAAAACAATCATGCGTTTTGGGGTTACACTTAATGTAACTTGGGTTAACTTGGTGTTACTTGTTGTGGAGATCAATAAATTACAGCGGCATTTAAGTCAGCGTAGTGATCTTGTACGAGTAGGTGAACCACACGAACGTGGTCACCTGATCCCCGCTCGTGCAATTTCAAAAACGAAAACGTTACTGTCATTGGGTGTAAATGATAATTGGCGCTTCGATAGAGCGTTTCAGGCCTTAAACCCTGACTGCAAAGTGGTGGCGGTCGATCATAAGCTGAGCTTATCATCTGTGCTGAGTGAAGCATTCGGCAGTGGCTTGAAGTCATTGCACAGCGCCTTGATGGGCAAATTAAAGCAAAGCAAACTGCATGCGCAGACGATACTTAATCAAGTATTGCTTTATACCTTTTACAGCAGTCATACCCGTTTAGTACGTCGCCGAGTGAGCAATCAAACCAATGAGTTAGACATTAGTTTGGAAACTTTGATTGCTGTTTATGGCACGCTAGATGACAATGCGACCATGTTAAATATCACGATGGGCTGTGAGCAATCTCATTTGCTTGAGGATATTATTTCATTGCAAGATATGCTCAGTGTGGTGACGATTGAGTTATCACCTTTACCTGATAGTACGTGCCAAGTTGAAGCCTTTATTGATCGCATGTCGACTTGTTTTGATATTGTACATGTCTCTAGCAATGGGGTTGAAGTGGACCAGGTTACCGAGATGGCGTGCTTAGCTGCACCACTTGAGCTGACCTTTATGAATAAGCGGCTATCCAGTTAGCTCTCCGGTTTTTATTCTTAGTCGCTTACCTCGGTTTTAAAATCAACTCCGCTTTGTGCTGATCTATCTCAAACTCAAAATGGCGCAAAAAATTCATCCCTAATAACCCAGGCCCATAATGTGATTGTTCCATCACACCAAATTCGAATGGGGTTTTTTGTTTGGTGCCAATCTGGATACCCGAGCTCTGGTAAAAGGGGACTTCTGTAATGCCGTTAGCAGTGCTGACACGCCTTGAATTGATATAATCAACATCATAGGCGAGCTGTTCAAATTGTGCTGCGGTTAAGGCGGTGACACTCGCACCAGTATCTATCATTAATGCAATATCTTGACCTGCAATTTTAGCATTTAATACATAATGTTCACCGTGGCGTGCGAGTGGAATGCGCTCAACTTGTTGCGTCGCGTTATCAAGACTAGATTTAAGCTTTGCAATGGCTTGGTGCTGTAACTGCTGAGTACTCAGTTGCGCGAGTAATAGTTCTGCTTCTACGGTATTGTTAAGCGCCAGATGCGCTTCAACGATGGCTGCAACAATAACCATATTGTTGGGCTGTTCACTGAGCCATATCTGGCCTTGGTCAATGATTTCATGCCAATTGCTTTGTGTTTTAAGTTGCTTTAGCTGCTGTGCAATTAATTGCGTGAGAATATCTTGCAGTTGTGTATATTCAGGGTAAAGGTGGAGTAATTTGAGGTATCGATATATGGCTTCGTTGTGCTCATCAAGAGCAAGATAAACATCGGCTTCTAACTGCAAAGCGATAAAGTCGTTGGGCTTTAAAGCTAAAATTCGTTGTACAAATAACAAGATATCAGACCGCTGCTGAGTACTTTGACGATCTAGCCCTTCTCCTAATCGCCTCAGCCAAACATGCACCTGTTGTATGTGCGAGAGTGGATTCGGCGTGTTTTCCCAAAGTGCAATGGCGGTCAATATGTCACCGCGATTAAAGTGTTGTTTGGCTAAAGCTAATGGATTAATTGCTGTTGATACTGCACTGGTTGAAGGCGCGGTCATCGAGGCGTCATTCATGGCCAATATTGTGTGGGGCGGCTTATTATCAGTACGTAAAAGTCTCTTTAAAACAGACTCTGGGCGCTGCCACTCCAAATAGACATTGAGGGATATAGAGCACATCAGTAAAAGCTGAAGTAAATACCGCATAACTATGTGCTCCTTTGAAGTAATTAACTTATATGCTGACTGAGCACTTTGGCGAGTGCCGTGGCAAAATCACGTTGATGTATAATGCCCATGGTATTCAACCGTGTATCTTGCAGTGCGCAGTTATAGGGTCTTGCTGCCGTTTGTGAAGGCTCAGGCAGTGCTTCTAACCCGTTCGTATCAATATCTAATACCTTGGCGATATGAATGGCCATATCGTATTTGGTCATTGATTGATTTCCTGAGATATGAAAAATCCCGCTGTGCTTATCACGTGTTTGAGCGAGTAAATTGTTCAGAGTCAGGGCAATATCCTCTACATGTGTCGGAAAACGCACCGCCCAGTCGTCATGTGCACTGTTGTGATTTTTCAGTACTTGCTCAGCAATGACGGTGACCGCTGACTCGGCTAAGTATTCTACATCACCATATAAAACAGGTACTCTTACAATGGTATGTTGTGGGCTAACAGCCAAAACAGCTTGCTCTGCCTGTGCTTTACTTTGGCCATAAAAATTCACGGGCGATCTTTGAGCGTTTTCATTATACGGCGCTGATTGTCCATTAAATACATAATCAGTGCTGATCAGCACAAATTGAATGTCTCGGTCCTTACACTGGCGTGCTAAAAACTCTGCAGCTTGAACGTTTAACGCTATCGTAGCTTGATGATCGTTTTCACAAATGTCGGGTTTGCGCTCTGCGGCTGCATGCACCAAAACATTAGGCTGATGAGTATCTAAAAATGTGGTTATGGCTGCTTGGTCATGTAAATCAAGTTGCTCGATGGGAGGCTTAGCTCTACTAAACCCTGTGCCAATAACGTTATTTGATTGGGACAGTATTTTAACTAGTGCGCGTCCGAGTAATCCAGTAGCGCCTGTAACGACAATTTTATTCATTGTTTTCTCATCTTTTTTATCACCTGTTTATCTTAACGCTAGCATGGCACGTACAGAAGAGGAAATGCGGTGAAATAAAAGATAAAAGCCAAGAAAGGTAGGATACGGCACGTCATTCTCGTGCCGTATCTGCTTATGAAGTTAAGCGGTAGGTTGCTGCGTTTGGCCTTCCCAAATTTTCGCTCTAAAACTAAATAGCAAAATAAGGATACCGACACCGATACCAAACAAGCTGATCTGTAGGTAAAGGTTTGGAATTTGATCTACTTGCTCTGGGTCAAAGTTACCCGCCAGTAATCCTGAAATGATGTTACCGATAGAGTAAGTCAGTACAAATATCCCCATCATTTGGCCTGCAAAGCGCTTTGGTGATAATTTACTGACCGCACTTAATGCCACAGGGCTTAGGCAAAGCTCGCCGACGGTATGCAGGAAGTAAGTCGTAATAAGCCACATTGGCGCTACTTTTAAGCCTTGTGCCGCGTATTGAGAAGCGAAAAACATCACAATAAATCCTGTTGCCATAATGATCAGACCAATTGCACATTTAAGGCTGTATGAAGGGGTGATCATTCGTTTGGCAAGGTTAATCCAAAGTGCGGCAAAGAAAGGCGATAAAATAATGATGAAGAATGAGTTTGAAGATTGGAACCAGGCAGTCGGGACGGTAAAGCCAGCGATCACTCGGTCAGTATAATCTTGTGCAAATAGGTTTAAAGAGGAACCAGCTTGCTCGAAGCCGGACCAAAAACACGCTGATGCCACACAGACTAAAAACAGTGCCCATAGCTTTTTCTTTTCACCCTCATCAAGGTCGCCCGCAAAATAAATATAGCCATAATAGCCAAGGAAAATCACAGTAAAGGCAACAGCAACATATTGTGCAAGCGTCACAGGTTCGATGACGATCACACCGGCATAAGTCAGTGCGACAATCGCGGCGGTTGCTGCTAGAACAGCGCCGATTGCAAGCCACGCATTTTTACTGCCAGCGGGCGATAATGGGTGACTTGGTTTGTCACCGACACCTTCAATGTTGCCAAGCGTCATGCGATACTGAACAAGACCGATTGCCATACCCACGGCCGCCGCGCCAAAGGCCCAGTGCCAACCGACATTTTCCATAAAGTAACCACACACCATGTAGCCAATTACCGAGCCGATATTAATGCCCATGTAGTAAATGGCGTAGCCACTGTCGCGGCGCACATCTTCACTGCTGTATAGTTGGCCGACCATGGCACTGATATTGGGCTTTAATAAGCCTGTACCCATGGCCACTAAAATGAGGCCGATGAAAAACGTACTTTGGGCTGGAATAGCGAGCACGATATGCCCGAGCATGATGATAATACCGCCATACCACACGGTTCGTTGACCACCAAGCAGGCGGTCAGCTATCCAACCGCCGGGTAGGCCGAGGAAATACACTGCGCCTGTGTACAAACCATAAATCGCGGTTGCTGTGGCAACGGTGAAGGCAAGACCTTCTTCTTGTAGGCTTGCGGTCATAAATAAGACCAGCAAGGCACGCATGCCGTAGTAGCTCATACGCTCCCACATTTCAGTGAAAAATAGGGTTGAGAGGCCTTGTGGATGACCGAAAAAACCCGTGTCTAACTTGTTGTCCGGTGACTCAGCAGAAGCTGCTTCGTGAGATGACATAATGACTTCCGATTCTGTGTTTTTATATTTGAAAGCCAATATTAGTACGTTATCTATACTGTGAATGCAAATTTAGCAGACTAATTGCGAATTGACAGTGCTCAAATAAAGGCACCTTTTGGTTGAGTAATCGTTATTTGAGCACACTGATTGATGCTTAACACAGCGCTTGAAGCTGGTGGATATCTGAAATTTCAATATCCGCAAGGCCCTTGTAGCCATAGGTGGTATCTTGATTATTTAACCATACGCTTTGACAGCCAGCATGGTTCGCGCCCTGTACATCGGTATCTAAACTATCGCCAATATGTAAGATCTGTGTAGGCACTATGTTTAAATCACGGCAGGCGCGCTGAAAAAGGGCATTGCTTGGTTTTGCTTCACCATCTGGCCCTGCTAAGTATACCTTTGAAAATACGCCAGCTAAGTTAAACTTGTCGACCTCAACATTACCATTGGTGATGGCAATTAAGGTGTATTTTTGGGCTAAGTTATCCAACAGAGTGAGTACAGAATCAGCAACCGTGATTTGACTTCGGGCGTCAGCAAATGCCTGATAGGCACCATGCGTATGTCGTGTGATCTCTTCCGCGGTTAAGTTTAATTGTGACAAACCATGTGTGAGTGCAACTTTTCTCCATTGTGTGACATCACTTTGTAAGTGCGGCTGTGTTTCACCAATATGGTGTCTGCACTCAAGCCAATAGTCACTGCCTTTGGCTGCCCATTCAGGAATGGCTTGCAAATAACTGTGCATGGCTTTGATTGCACCGAGAATAATAGGGTGGTTATTGTAAAGTGTGTCGTCTAGGTCAAAGCTCAAGACTTTAATAGGTGAGATGGCTCGATTAAATCGCATAGTGCACGTTAAGTTGGACAACAATATTTTTATTGTAAGCGAAAAGCAGTGCCTGAGTGAACCCAATCACGTATCGCTTGGTTAAGGCTTTTTTTGCTTGGCTCTTGGGTGGGCTTGATCGTACACCTTGGCAAGATGCTGAAAATCGATATGCGTGTACACTTGCGTTGCAGACAAGCTGCTGTGCCCGAGCATTTCCTGGATCCCGCGCAGGTCACCGCTGGACTCCAATAAATGGCTAGCAAAGGAGTGGCGTAACTTATGCGGGTGCACGTTGGCACTGATCCCTTGTTTTATGCCCCATTCCTTCATACGCGCGCGCACATGCCGGACAGAAATACGGGTTTTGCGACTACTCACAAACAAAGCAAGCTCTTCTTCATGGGCAAACATAGGACGCAGCTTTAACCATGCGCCAATGGCTTCGCGGGCTTTACTGCCGACAGGCACCACACGCTCTTTATTGCCTTTACCCAATACACGGATCTCTCCGTCACGAATATCGTACAAGTTGGTATTCACTAATTCACTAATACGCAGGCCACTTGAATACATGAGTTCCATCATGGCTTTGTCGCGAACAGCTAATGCGTCATCATCATCGATATCGAGTAGCTGCATCATTTGATCAACATCGAGGTTCTTTGGCAGTGGCTTTTGAAACTTCGGGCCTTTTTGTGCTGCCGCAGGGTCGTGCACACTGTCTGAATCTGCGTGCTTAGTTTTTAGAAACTTATAGAGGCTACGAATACAGCTGAGCTTGAGGTTAATACTGCGAGGGTTGTACTGTTGTGCGCGTAATTGCATTGAAAAGCGTCGAATTAATTCGCTGCTGACACTCGACCAGCCATGGCAATGGGGGGCGAAAAACTGTGCGGCTAAGGTTAACTGAGTTTGATATTGCGTTAGGGTGTGCGCTGAATATTGCTTTTCATAGCGCAAATAGGCCATAAAGTCGTCAATAGGGGTTTGCCACTGAGCATTGAGCGGTATGTCGCTCATGCGAGCTCCTTGAGCCGTATTTGCAATGAAGAGACCAGCTCATTGACAAACAAATTACCGTTGTCAGGTGAGAAGTGGTCTGCACAGTCACTGGCAAAGGCCAAAATTGCGGTGGGCTTATCACTTGGACCAAGTAGGTAAAGGGCAACAGATTGACAGGCAAAGCCACTGAATAGCAATT
Organism: Pseudoalteromonas luteoviolacea; assembly: GCF_021654285.1. Lineage (GTDB taxonomy): Bacteria > Pseudomonadota > Gammaproteobacteria > Enterobacterales > Alteromonadaceae > Pseudoalteromonas > Pseudoalteromonas luteoviolacea_J. The sequence goes on from NZ_JAKFZS010000016.1 coordinate 110,617, forward strand.
TTTGCTCTTCTAAATCTAGCCGCCCCAAATAGCGAGATAACTTGTTAAAGCGCCTGCTCACCAGCTCTTCTAACGTGGTGTCATAGGGGATCAGCTGACACACGGAAATTTTCGGAGATTGCGATAAGGTATCAGCGAGGATATCCGCCAACTCTTGAAAGTTCTTGCAGTACCATAGAGCACGTTGGCAATCGCTAAACAATTTGAAAATGAGTTCATTTTCTCTTGCTGAGTCGATCATGGTGCTAATTTGTTTTTTGAGCTTGGTATTTTCCTCGCGAAGTAAGCGTTGTTGCATCAAGGCGAGATTTGGCGCACCTTGGTGCTGGACATGCAGGTTCATGTCTAACAATAAATACGGGTGCTCAAGCAAAAAGTCCGGATTTTGCTGTAAAAATGTCATCACATCTTGGGCTGACAAATTTGTTGGGTTGTTGCTCATATTGCTACCTGTCCATCAAAAACATGTTCCGCAGGGCCTGTCATTTTGACGGGCTTATTACCGCCACTCCAGCGCACTTGTAACGTGCCACCAGGTAAGTCAACACGTACCGTATCGGCTAACTTGCCTTGTGCAATGCCAACAGCCACTGCGCCACATGCACCGCTGCCGCATGCTAAAGTCTCTTGTGCACCACGCTCCCATACTCGAAGCTTGATATGCTCTCGGTTAATGATTTGCATAAAGCCGACATTAGTCCGTTTTGGGAAGCGCTCATGGTGTTCTATCAGCGGTCCTAAAGTATCGACATCAGCGTTATTTATATCATCAACTTCGATAATACAGTGTGGGTTACCCATGGAGACTGCGCCACAAAAAATGGTGTGCTCATTGGCTCTTAGTACGTAAGTGAGCTCACTTTGTTGTGCTTTGAATGGAATATCTTGTGGCGCGAATTGCGGTGTCCCCATATTGACGGTGACCTGACCATCTTTTTCTGTATATAAGGTAATGTCTCCACCCTTAGTGGAGACACTGACCTTATGTTTGTTGGTGAGACCTTTCATTCTAATAAAGCGGGCAAAACAGCGCGCACCGTTGCCACATTGCTCGACTTCTGTGCCATCGGCATTAAAAATACGATAATGGAAATCTAAATCTGGGGAATAAGGTGGCTCGACCAGCAATAATTGATCGAAGCCAATGCCAAAATGTCTATCTGCGAGCTTTTTAATTTGATCGCGCGACAAAAAAACGTTTTGCGTGACGTTATCAATCACCACAAAATCGTTTCCTAAGCCATGCATTTTTGAAAAATTTACAAACATATTACCTAACTATTTAGCCGCTGAGTGCGATACAGGATCGCTGTTATTATTCTGAAAGTAACGCTTCGCCTTGCCAGAGCGACTCCAGAGACTCTCTTGCACGCACCACTTGCGTGCGCTCCCCATCGACCATAATTTCTGCCACTCTGGGGCGTGAGTTGTAATTTGAGCTCATAGTAAAACCATAAGCACCGGCGCTGCGCTGAGCAAGTAAATCTCCCGGTAAAATAGCTAATCTTCTATCTTTACCAATGAAATCACCGGTTTCACACACAGGGCCTACGACATCATAGAGATGCTCTGGTGTGCCATCATTTCTTGGACTCACGGCAATGATTTCTTGCCACGCTTGGTATAGAGATGGACGCAACATGTCGTTCATACCAGCGTCAACAATTGCAAAGTGCTTGTCGGCTGTTGGCTTTAAATACTCAACTTTAGTCACCAGAAGGCCTGCATTGGCTGCAATGGCACGGCCTGGTTCAAAAATCAGTTCCAGCTCACTGTACGACGCTAATCGCGCGATGACTTGTGCGGCGTAAGCACTTGGGTGAGGTGGCTTTTCACCATCATAAGGAACACCGAGTCCACCGCCAATATCTAAGTGGTGGAGTGTGATCCCCGCAGACTTTAAGGTATCAACCAAGTCTAATACTTTATCTAATGCTGCTAAAAACGGCTCTACTTCGGTGAGTTGGGAGCCGATATGAAAATCTACCCCAACGACCTTGATCCCCGGTAAAGCACACGCCAATTGATAGACGTCAAATGCTTGTTTGATATCAATACCAAACTTATTCTCTTTCAATCCGGTAGAGATATACGGATGGGTTTTGGCATCGATATCTGGGTTAACACGAATAGAGACTGGCGCTTGCACTTGCATTTGCGAGGCAATATCTGAGATGCGCTCAAGTTCAGCTTGAGACTCGACATTAAAACACTTAATTCCTTGCTCAAGGGCAAAGGTAATTTCTTGAGGTGTTTTTGCTACCCCAGAAAACACCACTTTTTTAGTATCACCGCCTGCCTTTAATACACGCGCTAATTCCCCTTGGGAGACAATGTCAAAGCCTGCGCCCATCTTTGCCAGTACATTGAGCACCGCAAGATTACTATTTGCTTTGACTGCATAACATACGAGATGTTTATGATTTGCTGCGGCATCTGTGAATGCGCGATAGTGACGCTCTAAAGTTTTGCGTGAATAGACGTAGCACGGCGTACCATATTGCGCGGCAATATCTTTAACGGCAACCTGCTCTGCGTACAGTTCGTTATCTTGATATTGGAAAAAGTCCATTTACTTATCCTTTTCGTCAGCGTTGTTGTTTTCCTGCGGTGTTTGTTGTGTGGTTGAGCCACGGTTTTTATCTGCGTCTTCAGGTAAATACAGTGGACCACGTTGCCCGCAAGCTGTTAACGTTAAGATGCTAGTCAATGCTAGGGCAAGTAAGCTAAATTGAGTGTATGTCGCTTTCATTAGATTAATGATGTCAGTGCCTTTATAATCGCAGAGTAACAGAATTCGCGAAAAAAGCAGCTTTTGCGGTTGAAATTTATTCCCTGTATCGGGAAAGCTGGCTGTCGCTTAGCCGTATTTAAGGAGTTAGTCATGACAGATAACGAGTATCATCAGTTAGCCGAAGCGTTAATGTTAACAATTGAAGAGCAGATCGACGATTGTGATGCTGATTTAGATTATGAATCTGCTTCCGGTATTTTAGAAATCATCTTTGCTGATAGCTCTAAGATCATCATCAATAAACAAGCACCACTGCATCAAGTTTGGGTAGCAACTAAGTTTAATGGCCATCACTTTGAATTACGTGATGATAAATGGATAGATAACCGCTCAGGCGCCGAGTTTTGGCAATTTATGGCCGACGCTGCAACACGCCAAGCGGGTCAAAAAATAGAGTGGCAACACGACTGATGTTAGAATTTGTAGAATACGCTGCCAAAGCGCAGCACAAGGCAACGGTGATCTGGTTACATGGGTTAGGCGATTCAGGCAATGGCTTTTTACCGATAGCGCCAGAGTTAGATTTACCTGATTCACTGGGTATACGGTTTGTTTTTCCTCATGCACCAATACAGCCAGTGACAGTAAACGGCGGCATGGAAATGCGTGCTTGGTATGACATCAAAAGCATGGATCTTGAAAATCGTGCAGATGAAACGGGTGTTCGAGAGTCTGCTGCAGCGGTTACACAGTTAATAGAGCAAGAAATTGCAGCAGGGATCCCTGCGGATAAAATTATTCTTGCAGGTTTCTCACAAGGCGGCGTGATAAGCCTGCATTTGGCGCCTCGCTTATCGCATACTCTTGCAGGTGTAATGGCATTGTCTACGTACATGTGCGCACCGCAAAAGCTCAGTGCAGAGGCGACACAAGCTGCGCTGAATATTTTTATGGCGCATGGCAGTCACGACCCAGTTGTACCGATGCAAGCAGGGCGCACTGCATACGATGCCCTTGTAAGTCAAGGCTACGAAGTCAGCTGGCAGGATTATCCGATGGAGCACCAAGTGTGCATCGAAGAGCTTAAAGCGATCCGAGCGTGGCTAATCTCACGCTTGTCATAGTGAATAGGACATACATATGACTCAACGAATAGTGATCAAAACTAAAATGACTGGGGCTGATCCACAGCCTCGCCGTGTTGAAACCGTCGGGTATCAATATCATTGGCGGCGTATTGTTACTGCGGTATGTGTGGCAAGTTTTGGTGTGACTGCGTTGTCATATGGTGTGTTTACCTCCGTTTATGCAGATGAAGCCGAGCCACAAATCGCGATGTCAGTGAGCGCAGCCCCTGTACCAGCTGATGAATTGATTATTCCTCAGCCTAGCGTGTCAGACCTTGAGGTGCCTGAAGCGGCTCAAATGCCTAAGGTTGTTGATGAACCTGAAGTGGTAGTGAGCGCTGAGCCAGTTATAGCTCAAATTACGATAGAGCCTGCTCCTGAGGAGCTTCCAGTGGAGCCTGAAAAACCACAACAGGCGCCTGTTGAGACAGTGACTGAGCCACCTCAAAATAATGTTCAAACGCAATTTTCGGCAGATGCGCAAGTGGCGAGCGTCGCCTTGAATGCCAAGGTGGATACGAGCCATATTAGCCGTGCGGTGTTGACGTCAGGTATCGAAAATCGCGAGCCAATTAACGTATTAAAACACCTAGTTGAACCGAATAGATTCCAAGAAAAGTTATTTTTCTTTACTGAGATCAAAGGGCTTCAAGGCGAAGTGGTGCAACATTTGTGGTTTCATCAAGACCAATTGATGGCGGACATTACGTTGCCAGTCAGCACGCCGAGATACCGAACGTATTCGAGCAAAAATATTATGCCGAGCCAAACGGGAGAATGGCGCGTTGAAGTGATCACCCAAGGTGGGCAACTGTTGGCACAAAAATCATTTCGAATTTTAGCGAAGGCTCCATAGGAGCCGACAAGGCAAAACATGACAGATACAAAAAATACTGTGCGCATTGCAACACGTAAAAGCGCATTAGCACTTTGGCAAGCAGAATACGTTAAAGCGCGATTAGAACACTTTCATCCCACACTGACGGTGGAGTTAGTGCCGATGTCGACCAAAGGCGACAAAATCTTGGATACGCCTTTGGCTAAAATTGGTGGTAAAGGTCTGTTTGTTAAAGAGCTAGAACAAGCCATGTTAGAAGGGCGTGCTGATATTGCCGTGCACTCAATGAAAGATGTGCCAGTGGACTTTCCAGACGGGTTAGAACTGCACACCATTTGTGAACGTGAAGATCCGCGTGATGCGTTCGTGTCTAATCAATACAAGCACATCAGTGAATTGCCAGCAGGCGCCGTGGTTGGCACCTCCAGTTTACGTCGTCAATGTCAGATCCGCGAAGCACGTCCTGATTTAGTGATTAGGGATTTGCGTGGCAATGTAAATACCCGTTTGGCTAAATTAGATGCCGGTGAGTATGACGCAATTATATTGGCCGCTGCTGGCCTGATCCGCTTGGAAATGCCAGAGCGTATCGCAAGTTTTGTGTCTGTTGAAGAGTCACTTCCAGCGAATGGACAAGGTGCAGTTGGCATTGAATGTCGCAGCGATGATACGCGCATCCAAGCGTTGTTAGCGCCTTTAGAGCACGCAGCAACGAGAGCGCGTGTCCTTGCAGAAAGAGCGATGAATCGACGCCTAGAAGGGGGCTGTCAGGTACCTATCGGTGCGTATGCTGAGCTGCAACAAGACCAGTTATATTTGCGTGGCTTAGTGGGCGCCGTGGACGGGAGTCAAATCCTTCGTGCAGAGCTCTCCGGAGATATTGCCAATGCAGAAGCATTGGGTATTGAGCTGGCAGAAGCGCTGTTAGCCCAAGGTGCGGACAGTATTTTAGCGGAAGTTTATAGAGACGCTTAATGTGAAATTTGCCATTACTCGGCCGCAAGGAAAAGGAGACGCGCTTGCCACTGAGTTGGCTAAGATAAATGTATCAGCACTGTGCACACCAGTGCTGACGCTCAATGCGGTTCAAGCATCCCCCCAACAATTACTCAGCGCGTGCGACGCCGATATACTCATTTTTATCTCGCAAGATGCGGTGATGAACTTTGCGCAGCAAATACAAACAGATGGTTTGTCTGTGTCTTCGACTTGCCAAGTTTTTGCTGTGGGCACACAGACCGCAGATGCGGTGAAGGCGCATTTATCACGCCATGCCACAGTACCTGAACGTCACGATTCAGAAGGGCTGGTCGCGCTAACCGCGCTTCAGTCGGTGCAAGATTTACAGGTTGTGATAGTGAAAGGGCGCGGTGGCCGCACGCATATTGCAAAAGCACTTAAGTTGCGCGGAGCGAGGCTAAGTACCTGTAATGTATATGAACGAATAGCAGCGCAAAGTCACGCTGATGACTGGTTAGACCTCTGGCAGGAAGCTAAAATTGACGGTATAGTGATCACCAGTAACGCAGCGGTTGATGCGATTTTTAATGCACAACAAGCGGCCAATCAAGCTTGGCTGCAAACCCGTATGTTTGTTGTTGTCAGTGAGCGGACAGCGCAACATCTTAAAATACAGTATAAAATAACCAATACACAAATCGTGGTGAGCCAAGGCGCCAGTACAGAGGCGTTAACACAAACGATAGGTGATTTAAATTCCCAACAGGGCAGCGCAATGACGGAAAAACAGCAAGAAACGTCGGCTTCAATCCCATCGAATGAGCCGCAGCAGGTGGAAACCTATGCAAAAAATGATACGGCCAAATTGAGCAAAACAGCGGTACTGGCGTTGTTGGTCGCTTTGACTGGGGTGGGTGCGGCAGGCGGTGTCTATGTTTATCATCAACAGCAAGTAAGCCAACAAAGTGGTCAAATAGCGCAGCTGACAGCGCAAAATGGGCAACTACAGTCACAAGTAAATGCGACCCAAGCGGCATTAAACGATTTACAAAAGCAGTGGCAAGCTCAGCAAAAAACCATGGCTGCACAGCTACAGCAGCAGCAACAGCAAGTGCAACAGACATTACAACACACCCTGTCACAAGCTCGTCAGCAAGTGGGTGGCGCGGTGAGCTCTGAGCTGCGTGCACTGGCGCGTTATGCCGAGTTCAAAGCGGCCAGTGAGCGTGACTATCTAGGGGCGGTGATTGTACTCAAGCGTTTGAATGAAGCGCTGTCGGAAGAGGTGGCGACAGATCCCCTTAAATTGGCGATTAACCAAGATATTGCGATGTTACGTGCTTTACCAAAACCCAGCACAGAAGCGGTGTATATGGAGTTAGCGGGACTCATCGCGCAGGTTGATAAGTTGCCCTTGAAGACCATTGATAAACCTAAAGATCGTGCCGTTGAAAGTGCTGAACTCAGTCGCGACATCAGTGACTGGCAGGCTAATCTTGTTCGTAGTTGGAACAAGATAAAAGCAGACTTTTTGACAATTCGACAGCATGATAAACCTGTGATTGATCCATTGTTAGATGCGCAAGAACAGCAATTAATACGCGCACAGCTGCGGAGCTATTTACAACAGGCGCAAACGGCATTCTTAGATAACCAAGCCAGCATTTTTGACCAAGCTTTATCTGGGGCTCAGGTGACTTTAACCAGTTACTATCGTACTGATGAGTCAGCAAGCAACACGGTTTTGGAGCAGATACAAATGTTACAACGCACGGAGCATCCAGCTGTTAAAGCACCTCAGCTGGCGACTCCGAAGGCATTAAAGGAGTGGTTGCAATGATACGCTGGTTATTTGTAGTCATATTATTTTTCGTCGTGATGGCAGGTGCCCATGTGCTGATCGATGAAAAAGGCTATGTCTTAGTATCAGCGGGTGTGTATACCATAGAGAGTACGCTGGTTTCATTAGTATTTATGCTGTGTTTGACGCTCGCTATTGGCGCAATATTATTAAAGATAGGCAAAGCCATATGGCGTGTGATTGCTGGTGTTTCTAAGCGTCGCAACAAAAAACGCATAGCGCGCCAAGAGGCTGCATTTGAGCAAAGTGTTTGGGCACTGATCAATGGTCAAGACGAGAGTTTAAGCTATGCGCTGCAAAAGGCTGAGTTTCCCGAAAAGTGGCGCGATCAGCAATGTGCAATTCAAGCTAAAGCCGCGCTTCATGCAGGGCAAAAAGTGGTTGCCAGAGAGTATTTACAGCAACTCAGTGAACCCGCACAAAGCAAGGTCAGTCAGCTTTGGCTAGCAGCTGAGCAAGAGGGTCAAGCGTTAGAAACTTTAGCCCCGCAAGCGCAAATGAAAAAAGCTTCGCCGACGCAATTACATGCCTATATCAGTGCGCTGTTACAAGCGAGAGATTGGGATACCTTACAGTCGACGATTATGCAGCGCCATAAGCAGTTACACTGGAGCGAATCGCAGTGGGATAGTTTCTTTCATGATTATTTTTCTGCTATTGCGCAGCACACAGATAAAGATCTTCAAGCATTGCAAAGCGCATTGCCTCGGGGGCTCAGAGCGCTCAGTCACGCAGCCTTTGTCACTGTGTGTGTGCGAACCGGTCAATTAGCACCAGTTCGTAAAGAGTTGATAAAGCTGTTGAAAAAAGACCAAGTGAGCGAGCTTGCCGAGATTTTACAGCACCTAGATGGTGCGGATATCGAATTGCGCAAATTGGTACAAAGTAAATTGAAAAAACAGCCAGAGCAAAGCGATTTACTGTTTTGCTTGGCATGTTTGGCCAATGGTGAGGGAGATCACAGCCTGGCTGCGAAAATCTTCGATACGTTATCGAATGAGCCGTGGCAAGCACTCTGGCAGCATCAAGCACAGAGGGCATTTGCTAAAACAGGGCAATATGAAAAGGCCTATTTGCTGTTGAGTGACCAGCATCATTAACGAAAAGCCAGCGACAACGCTGGCTTTTTTGTATTTTATTACTTATCAGCATATTGGCTGTCTAATGTCAGAGGTCTGTTTAGTTTATTTTTGCGGATAATTGTCCTTGTATCTAAACTTAAGATGCGTATGATCTGAAAAATTTTATCTGCAAACCGAGTGCCTTATGATCAATACCAAACTACCTTTACTTGATTTACACCGCCACTTAGACGGTAATGTGCGTGCTGAAACAATTTTAGACCTCGGTCAAAAATTTAACATGCCGCTGCCAGCACACGATGTTGAGGGCCTGAGGCCGCATGTGCAAGTACTCGATAATGCGCCAAACTTGATGGCATTTTTAGCCAAACTAGATTGGGGTGTGAAGGTACTGGGTGATTATGATGCATGTCGTCGTATTGCAGTTGAAAATGTTGAAGATGCTATCGCGCAAAATATGGATTATACAGAACTGCGCTTCAGCCCATATTACATGGCAAAAACACATAACTTGCATCCGCAAGGTGTGGTAGAAGCGGTTGTTGATGGTATAAAGTCAGCCAGTGCCGAGCGTGATATTAAAGTGAATTTAATCGGTATTATGTCACGTACTTTTGGTGTCGAAAAATGCCAGTACGAGCTAGATGCACTGTTGGCATTTAAAAATGACTTAGTTGCGATTGATTTAGCGGGTGACGAAATCGGTTTCCCTGGCGAGCTATTCATTGATCACTTTAAGCAAGTGCGCGATGCGTACCTTGGCGCGACTATTCATGCAGGTGAAGCAAAAGGCGCAAGCAGTATTTGGCAGGCCATTCAAGAGCTCGGTGCCACACGTATCGGACACGGTGTAAAGGCCATTGAAGATCCTAAGCTAATGGACTATTTACGTGATAACCGCATTGGTATTGAGTCTTGCTTAACCAGCAACTTACAAACTAGCACAGTTGCAAGCATTGAAACACACCCACTCAAGCAGTTTTTAGATCATGGTATTTTGGCGACCATCAATACCGATGACCCGGCTGTGCAAGGGGTAGAGCTTGATAATGAGTTTGAAAAAGCAGCGCCGCTAGCTGGCTTGAGCGAGTCGGACATCATAAAAGCACAACACAATGCCATCGAAATTGCATTTTTGAGTGATGCGGATAAGCAAGTGCTTTTGAATAAATACGCTTAATTCATTAAGCTGCTCAGTGCGCTGAGCAGCTTAAATAATTGTCTTTCAATGCCGCGATGACCTGACTGCGTGTCACAATGGCAATCACTTTTTCATCTTCCAGTACTGGGTAAATCTTGGGTTTGTTTTGCTGCATTTGAGTGGCTAAATCTACCACTGTGGTTGCCTTGGTGACCGACAGCGTCTCTTTACTCATTAACTCGGCAACTTGATTGCTCCCATCACAGAAATAACTACTTTGAAGAAGCGGGGCAAGCAACTGCTGCTCAGAGATAAAGCCGACGAGGTGGCCTTCACTGTCTTGCACTGGGGCACCAAATAACCCAAATTGCTGTAATTGCGTAATCGCATCAGTAATGTCAGTGTCGGGTGTGATTTTTGGAAATTGTACCGACATGATGTCAGAGATAAATTGTTTTGCCATGATAGCTCTCCTGTTAAGTGATAGAGCTAGTATGGATGAAGGATAATCATTTTTAAAATTGATTATTTGTATTATATTGATAGGTTTTACAGATTGAACGCGCGGTTTGGCAACCGCGCATAGCGTGCATTATTTGATAAATGCAAATGCATCCGCGAACATAAAGTCGCGCTGTGCACCGTGATTGATAAAGTCATCACGTACAATACCAATCATGTCGAAACGGCCAGCCATATAAACACTGTATGGTTCTAAGGATACGATATCTTTCATCACGGCTTGGTGTACATAGCCAGTATGACCTGTCCAATTGTCAGATGCATTTTCAACAACCGGGATGAATTGGAAATTCGCTTGGCTGTTAGCCCACGCTTCCATTTCTGCTTTTGCATAGAGTGCAGATTCTTCTTTCACACCCCAGTAGAACAACACAGGTTGGTCATAGTTAATTTCAGCTAGGTAGTCAGCCATTGATTTAACGTAAGAAAAACCAGTGCCGCCGGCTAGCAATACTAAAGGTCTTGATTGCTCAGGGCGAACTTGAGAGACACCCAATCCGACTTCTAAATCCACTTCAACATCGTTGCTATGCGCTTCTCTAAGGTGATCAAGCGCTTGCATCGCGTATGAATCGGCACCTGATGCACCAATATGTAGTTCAAGTTCTTGCTTTCTTGACGGGCTGCTGGCAATAGAGAAAGCTCGTTTATCTTTCTCGCCAAGTACGAGTTGTAAATAGTGTCCCGCAGAAAACTCTGCATCATGTTGTGGCTTTAAGAGCACTTTATGAACAAATTCAGTGAGAGGAGAAATGGCCTCTACACGCGCTTTTAGTATTTGCATTTCAAACCTTAATAATTAAGCACTTTGGCGAAAGTATGCGCACTGTAACATATTTGGTCGCAGTTTTGATATATCGTCCGCTGTGATTGTTTCCCCAATTTGTAAACAATCACAGCCAACTTAAGCACATAGCGATGTGCGGTTACGGCTTATCCATAATGCCAAGGCTATCCCAGATCTCGTCTACTTTTTGCTTGACCTCATCATCCATCACGATGGGCACGCCCCATTCACGGTCAGTTTCTCCTGGCCATTTATTGGTTGCATCCATGCCCATTTTTGACCCAAGTCCAGATACTGGCGAGGCAAAATCGAGATAATCGATAGGGGTGCTTTCGATCATGGTGGTGTCTCTGGCTGGATCCATACGTGTGGTGATCGCCCAGATAACATCATTCCAATCGCGTGCATTGACATCATCATCACAGACAATGACAAACTTTGTGTACATAAATTGACGTAAGAAAGACCAGACGCCCATCATCACGCGCTTTGCATGACCTGGATATTGCTTTTTCATTGTCACCACGGCCATGCGATATGAACAGCCTTCTGGTGGCAGATAAAAGTCGACAATTTCAGGAAATTGCTTTTGTAGAATAGGCACGAATACTTCGTTTAATGCCACGCCTAAAATCGCGGGCTCATCAGGTGGACGGCCTGTGTAAGTGCTGTGATAAATTGGGTTTTCACGGTGTGTAATATGCGTGACTGTCATGACTGGGAAGTCATCGACTTCATTATAGTAGCCAGTGTGATCACCGTATGGGCCTTCAGGTGCGGTTTCACCTTGCTCAATGTAGCCTTCTAATACGATTTCTGCGCTGGCAGGAACTTGCAAATCATTTGAAACAGACTTAACCACTTCCGTTTTGCTGCCTCTAAGTAAGCCTGCAAATGCGTATTCGCTGAGCGTATCTGGTACGGGCGTTACCGCACCAAGAATGGTGGCAGGATCTGCACCGAGCGCGACCGACACAGGGTAAGGCTCGCCAGGGTGTTCTTTACACCACTCTTGGAAATCCAGTGCACCACCGCGGTGGGATAGCCAGCGCATGATGATCTTGTTTTTACCCAGTAATTGCTGGCGATAAATACCTAAGTTTTGGCGCTTTTTGTGCGGGCCCTTTGTGACGGTTAAGCCCCAAGTGATAAGAGGAGCCGCATCACCAGGCCAGCAATGTTGGATTGGTAATTTAGTTAAGTCGACTTGATCGCCCGACAGCACAACTTGTTGGCATGGTGCTTTTCTCACTTCTTTCGCAGGCATGTTAAGCACTTGCTTAAAGACAGGGATCTGGCCAATGGCTTCTTTGATGCCTTTTGGCGGCTCAGGCTCTTTTAAAAATGCCAGTAATTTGCCAACTTCACGCAATTCGTTGACATCAGTTTGTCCCATCCCCATGGCAACGCGCTTCGGGGTACCGAAGAGGTTAGCTAACACAGGGATATCAAACCCTTCTGGGTTTTCAAATAAAATAGCGGGTCCGCCAGCTCGTAAAGTACGGTCGGCGATTTCAGTCATCTCTAACTTAGTTGAAATGGGCTGACTAACGCGCACCAGTTCACCTTGCTTTTCTAGCAGCTCGATAAACTCTCTTAAGTCTTTATATTTCATTTTTGCCTTTTACGCAGTGAGTACGCTTGTTGGTAGATGGAGTATATCAATTCCCCACCCACAGCACATACTCAAACAGTTCAATAGTGGCCAAGTAGACACACAATAGTGTAATTATGTGCATACGCTCGCTGTGAGACAGGAATTATTAAATTGGGTACGAATTAAGTAAGTATTTGGTTTAACACTGTTCATATTTTTGTCTATGTTATGCACTCTAGAGTTTCAATGCCTTGGTCTATAGGCTATATTCTGTGAGAGTCGACGGAGTATTGGGTGGAGGCGGCTTGAAGACAATAACAAAAATAGCGCAGCGAATACTCTTTGCGTTTATCGGGCTGAATGCCACACAGACTCTTTCGCAAACATTGCCAGCACAAGTGTTTGATAATCACAGCGCTGTGATGCTGCTCATTGAGCCAGACAGTGGCAAAATTGTGCGTGCCAATCAAGCTGCTGCAGATTTTTACGGCTATAACAAAGCGCAGCTAGAATCCTTATATATTCAAGAAATTAATCAATTCTCACCGCAACAAGTAGAAAAAGAGCGATTATCTGCGCTCAATGAAGGACGCAATTACTTTATTTTTCAACACCGTTTAGCCAATGGTGAAAACCGCACTGTGTCCGTCTACTCCTCTCCATTTATGGATAAAAATGGCGAGGCTTTGCTGTTTTCGGTGATCCAAGATGTCAGCGCAAGGCGCGAGTTGGAGCATGCACTTTGGCATTATCAAAGCAATCTTGAACAGCAAGTGGCACAGCAAACTCGAGAGATCAAATATGCCAGTACCGTACAAGTTTTTTTGCTCAGCAGTGTGATTGGTATTTTTGTTGGCACGACTGTCATTTTGGGATGGGGCTTCTTACGTTTACGCAGAACGAAAAAGCGCTCTGAATTTCACCGAGCTAGATTGAATGCAATTTTTGATGCCATCGGCGACTATCTTATTTTTACGGACGTCAATGATAAGGTGTTATCAGCCAACCGTGCTGCCTATCAAGATTTAGGTGAATTGGATGACAAAGCGATTGCGGACGTATTGTCGAAATGCGTGTGTTTAGAGCAGCTTCAATTTGAGCCAAAAGAGTGCCAAATCACGACCAACTTCGGTGTGTTAGATGTAGAGATCAGTAAAACCGATGTATTAGATCACAACGGTGGCTTATACGGTCATATCTTCTTATTGCAAAATATCACCCAGCGTCTAGCTGATGAAAAAGAGCAGCGTTTGGCCAGTACGGTCTTTTCGACGACCAGTGAAGGCGTATTAGTCTCTGATAAAGATAACTGTATTCAAATGGTTAATCGCGCTTTTACCGATATTACGGGTTTTACCGGGCCTGAAGTCATGGGGAAAACCCCTGCGATTTTTAACTCAGGGCGCCATGACACCGCCTATTTTACCCAGTTGTATGATGCGCTCAGCACACGCGGCCATTGGGAAGGGGAAATTTGGAATAAACGCAAAAATGGTGAGGTATACCCCAGTTGGTTGCAAGTGTCTGCGGTGTTTGATCAGCACGGTGCGATTGACATGTATGTGGCTTTGTTCAATGACATTACGTCTCGCAAGCGCAATGAGCAGCTCATGTGGCAACAGGCGAATTTTGATAATTTAACCGATTTGGCTAACCGTCATCACTATCATGCGAAATTTGATATTGCATTGGCGCATGCGAAACGCAAGCAAACACGAGTTGCTGTGTGCTTTATCGATTTAGACCGCTTCAAGGCTGTCAACGATACGCTAGGGCACCATATCGGGGATTTACTCCTGATTGAAGCTGCTAATCGGATCCGAGAGTGCACACGCAATTCAGACACTGTGGCGCGCTTAGGTGGTGATGAGTTTGCTTTGCTATTACCTGATATGGATTTGATCAGTGATATGGAAAAGCTTGCTGAGAAAATCTTGAGCGCATTAAGTGCACCTTTTCACCTTGAAGGGCATGAAGCCTATGTGTCTGGCAGTATGGGGATCACCTTTTATCCGGATGATGGCGAAGATCGCAAAGTATTATTGCGTAACGCGGACAGCGCCATGTATAAGGCAAAAGAAAGTGGCCGAAATTGCTATCAGTTTTTCACTACAGCAATGCATGAGCACGCCAAGGCGCGCAGTCAACTTGAGGGTGCACTGCATCGCGCGTTGGCCAATCAAGAATTACGTGTTGTCTATCAACCGATTGTTGGAGGGCACAGGTTAGGTTGCGAAGCCTTACTGCGTTGGCACAATGACGCTTTAGGTGAAGTCTCTCCGGCGGATTTTATTCCTATCAGTGAAGAGCTGGGGTTGATCATCGCAATGGGCGAGTGGGTGTTGTATCAGGCGTGTGCCCAAGCGCGCGCATGGTTGACGAAAACACAGCAGCCATTTTTTGTCTCAGTCAATGTATCTAGTGTGCAATTCAAGCGTCAAAATGTGGTTGCCTTGGTGGCAAAAGTGCTCAAAGATACTGGGCTACCGGCTGAAAGCTTGACCCTTGAAATCACAGAAACTGTGCTTGCAGATAATTCAGATGATGTTGAGAAACAACTTGCGCAACTCCGGGCAATGGGGGTTGGACTGGCGATTGATGACTTTGGCACTGGGTATTCCTCACTGGGTTATTTAAAGCGTTTTCCACTGTCTAAACTTAAAATTGACCGTGCTTTCATTAAAGACTTACCCGATGATGAAGAAGATAAAACCCTCATCAGTGCCATTGTTTCAATGGCCAGTAAGTTAAAATTAACTGTGATTGCTGAAGGGGTAGAAACGCAGGCTCAACTTGCTTTGCTGCAAGAGCTTGGCTGTGACTATACACAGGGGTATTTCCATGCCAAGCCCTGTAATATCAGTGAGTTTGAAGTGTTTCTAAATCAGTATTATGACCAAGAAGCTCACTCACAGATTTGATGTAGTGCACACAGGGAGTTTAGCGCGTCTTTGGCTTTAATATTGCCTTGTGCGTGTGCATTCTTGAGTAGTTCAAAGCCCCGTTGCAGATCTTGTTCACCCCCTTCTGCAGCGATCAGCATCGTTGCTAAGTTGTACATACCCCACTGATCTTTGTTTTTTGCGGCAAGCTCGAAGAACTCTCGTGCAGAAACGAAGTCACCGCGTTGATAAAAGCTGACGCCTTGATTGTTGTCTGCAGAAAAGGCCGCGCGCTGATGTTTCGGGAAATGAGGTATCGCACGCTGCTTTACGATACCGCCCATCACATAGATGTCATTTGGACGATAAGCGGCGTATATTGCCCCGCTTTGGTAATAAGGCATAATTTGCGTTCTTGGGATATGCCAAGGGTCTATTTGAAAATAATCATCTAGCATTAAGTTGTCGAGCTGAATTGCACGCTTTGCATCACGCTTTCGTCCATAAGTATATCGACCTTGCTTTAGGGTTAATTTTGTATCACTCACGGCGATAACCTGAGCGATGCGATATTGAGGTTGATACACCCTATCGCTTTGCATCCTGCCGATATTAACCATGATCACATCATCGACCTTGGGTGATTCTAGCCATGAGTATTGTATTTGTTGGGTTCGCTGATGCTGGATAATCCAATGCGCACAGACGCCAATGATAACAAGTGCGATAAGGATGGCTTTGTAGCGACTCAGTAATTCAGTAATGATGTCGTGAGAACGAAAAATTGCGTGTTTAATCATCGCCAGCTCCGTGGTTGATCATGTTTATTATTATTGTAATGCCAAGACAAAGATAACACGCCTTTGTCATGGCATAAAGCGGCTTTACTTACCTGCCATTTTGGTTTCAGCATTGGCTGCCATCAAGGCAAATACCGCATATGCTGCGGTATTTTGCTTCAATTTATCAGGGTCAACCTTATCCAAGGTATCGTCCGCAGTGTGGTGGTAATCGAAGTAGTCTGTGCCGACTTGATGTAGATCGAAAATTGGCGCTGATGTGGTCTGTCTCAGAGGAATAAGGTCCGGTCCGCCTCGAGCTTCATTTTTACGAATATACTTCACGCCCAGTGGTCTTAATTGCTCGGCAATCGCTCTGACGACAGGAAGAGAAGCCGCGTTAACGTTTGACTCAAACGCATAAACGATATCGGCACCAAAGTCAGACTCTGCTGCGGCAACAATATTACTTAGTTGCTTTTCGTAGTGCTTGAAATACGCTTTAGCGCCCCACAAGCCCAGCTCTTCAGCTGCAAACAAGACAACACGAATACTGCGCTCAGGGCGAGTATGATCAGCAATATGCTTAGCAGCTGCCATCGTCAAAGCTACGCCAGCACCATCATCAAGAGCACCGGTTCCAAGATCCCACGAGTCTAGGTGGCTACCCAGTAAAACGTATTGTTGAGGGTATTTAGATCCTGTTATTTCGCCGATAACGTTGTAGCTGGTGCCTTCGCCAAGATCTTCAGTTTGAATATTCAATTCAACTTGAACAGGCTTACCAAGCGCAATAAGACGTGCAAGCTGATCTGCATCTGGATTTGCAACCGCAGTAGCTGGAATTTTTGTGACACCTTTAGTGTAGTGACTACCACCAGTATGGGCAAACCTGTGGTGGCTGGTACTGACTGAGCGCATCATGTAAGCGATTGCGCCTTTTTTAGCTGCTTCTACTGCACCTTTATTACGAGCTTTTACCGCAGGTCCATACCCATTGCCATCGATATCACGGTTCATACGGTAATTAATAAAAGCAATCTTACCTTCTAAACTGCCCGCTGGTGCCGCAATTAATTCGTCAAATGTTTCGAATAAGACGACTTCGCCAGACAGGCCTTTTTTTGGCGTACTGATACTATTGCCGAGTGCAGTGAGGTGCAAAGGCTGTTTGCTTGGCGTCAGAATAAAACCTGATTCGTGGTAACGTCGCCACTCAGGAAATTTGGAAGGTTCCAACCACACTTTATCAAAACCAAGGTTTTGAAACTTTTGCTTCGCCCATGCAACAGCCATCTTGTCATTTTCAGTGCCTGGTAAGCGCGGCCCAACTTCTGTCGTGAGTGATTCCACCAGTTGCCAACTTAGATCGCTATTAAGAGCGTGCTCGCGCACTTTTTCCACCATTTTTAACTCTGCGTTTGTAAATTCTTGCGCGTGAGTGAGATGGCTGGTGCACAATGCCACAAGCGGCAGTATGCTGGATTTAATCAGCGTACGAAATGCATGTTTCATGAATAATCCTTGATAGATAAATTGAGTTTCATTTTGACATTGAACGTATTTAATTTAAACGTTAATAAGATGAATGGCATGAATATGCACTGTAGTATTATTGTTTTTTTATGCTGGATAATACGTCACTTAGATTTGTGAAAGTAGGTAGACGCTTATATATCAAGCCCTGTCGATATTTGTTAAAATTGGCTTACTTTGATTTGTTAGGACATCCATGTGAATTTGCAATTTTCTCAACTACCACTGCGCCAAGAGATACAGGCTTCCTTGTCTAAGGCTGGCTTTAGTAAAATGACGCCTATTCAAGCGCAGGCTTTACCTGAGTTATTAAATAGCAAGGATGTTGTTGCGCAAGCTAAAACCGGTTCTGGTAAAACACTGGCTTTTAGTTTGGCAGTTTTGCAAGCGTTAGATTCAAGTACTCAGCAAATTCAGGGGCTTATTTTGGCGCCTACACGAGAACTTGCATCGCAAGTTGCTGATGAAGTGAGAAAGTTGGCGAAGTCACTCGCGAATGTCAAGGTGCTGACGATTTGTGGGGGTGAGCCGATTGGGCCACAGATCAGCTCATTAGAGCATGGCGCACACATTGTTGTTGGTACGCCAGGGCGTATTGAGGAGCATTTGTTTAAAGGCACGTTAGATTTGACTGGTGTCAGTCATTTTGTGTTGGATGAAGCCGATCAAATGCTGGAAATGGGTTTCATTGATGCGATTGAAAACATCGCCGTCTACTTGTCTCCTACTCGTCAGACGATGATGTTTAGTGCGACGTACCCTAAAGACATAGAGAAGCTTGCAACGCAGTTTATGCAATCGCCAGTGGTCGTTAAAGGTGAAACAGAAGCACTGAATAAGCAAATTAAGCAGCAGTTTTTTCACCTGAAAAACAATAAGCTGCGCTTTAATACGTTAAAACTATTGTTGTTACAGCATAAGCCACAAAGTTGTATTGTGTTTTGTAACACTAAGGTTGAAACGAAAAAGCTGTACACTGAATTGCAGCAAACAGGCTTACAAGTGGCCGTTTTGCATGGTGACTTGGCACAAATTGAACGCCAGCGAATGTTACTGCGCTTTGCCAACAAAAGTGCCTCAATTCTTGTGGCTACAGATGTGGCGGCACGCGGACTGGATATTGATGATATCGATATGGTGATTAACTATCATATGGCGCTTGAGCCGCAAACTCATGTCCACCGTGTTGGCCGAACTGGCCGAGGTGGTAAAAAAGGCTTTGCTTGCTCGCTTTATGGCGAAAATGAAACGTTTAAAGTTAAACAATTAAGCGATTTGTACGAGCGAGAGTTTAACCCGTCTCCAACACCTCCGCTCAGTTTGTTAGATAAGCCGGTATACAAGCCAAGTATGGTTACTGTGGTACTGGATGTTGGCAAAAAGCAGAAAGTGAGAGCAGGTGACATTGTAGGTTGCCTCACAGGTGAAAATGGCATCAGTGGTGCGCAGATTGGAAATATTACTGTGCAAGACAATCAAGCCTATGTGGCCATTTATCGTGATGCAGTAAAACCTGCTATTCGAAAATTACAGGCGGATAAAATTAAGGGTAAACGTGTTAAAGCCAAGCGCCTTGTGTAAATAGAGGCAGCTTATAGGCAGCCTTTAAGCTGTTCATATTCTCTTTTTATTTGTTGAAAAGCACATGTAGAGCCACCTTTATCTGGGTGGTTTTCTATGGCAAGTTGCCGCCAACGCTTTTGCAACTCTGTTGCACAAAAATGTTCTGACAGCTGCCATTTTTTTAGTAAATGTGAGCGTTCAGAGGTGCACATCGGCACATGAGAGACATACCTTTTCCAGAACCCGTTTAATAGGGCTTCGACCTCTTCTCTGCTGGTATCATAATTATTCCAGTCGAGGTAATAATCCTTTAGTGGTTCAACTTTTTGGAGTGCTTGCTCATTGCACGTGGTGTGAGCTGAAACTCTCTGCTGTAAGTAGATATCGAGATTGGAGATGTGGACGTCGTAACCATTTAACTGCAACTCATTTTGTAATTGGTATAACGCATTCATGATAAGAAAGTTCTTTTTAAATAATTCTTTATGAGGATCTGAATCTAATTTTGGTAAGGCGTTGTTTTTACTAATTCGGCTCGCTAATTCATGCACCTTTAGATGCTCGCCAGTCGAGATAATTTCAAAAATAATATCAAGTAATGGGTTGGTCATTGTCCGGTCTGTAAACATAGTGTATCTTCATTGCCTAAGGTATTGTTGATGAAAAATTACGCTATTGCAAATTAGGATTAGCACGGATGGCATTTAGAAATACATGCTGTATGTTGATGGTGATATTGGGACTCAGTTTTCAGGCCATGGCATCACAGGTGTCTAATGAAATTCAGACACTGGAACAGCAAATAGGAAATATTGCTCACCTAGATAATTGGCAAGAACAAAAGATGGCTGCCGAGCAGCTATTAAACCACCCTCAATTGCAATTAAAGCAACGTTTTGCTTTATTGCAAAATATGGGGAATATGGCTTTTTCTTTGGGTCGTTATAACGATGGCATTGGTTACTTTAAAACACTCGAGTTGGCGGTAGATGAGCAGGGAGAGCCACAACGGTTGTTTAAGGCGATAAAAATGCAAGGGGTTGGCTGGTATCATGCCGGTGGCTTTTCTGCGGCTAAAATTGAGTATGAACGGGCCTTAATACTTGCAAGAAATCACTCACCTGCCATAGAGGTGGCACACATTCAAAATAACCTCGGGTTAGCTTACTTAAAACTTCATGATTTATTAAATGCCCTTTCTGCATTTACTGAGGCGCATGCCTTGTATCAGTCATATGGCAACAACCAAGATGAGGCTGACATCATTCTGAATATTGCAGGTGTGTATATACGCTTGCTCCGCTATGAAAAAGCAGAATCATTGTTACTTAAGGCTATTAATCTGTTTGATAAATTGTCAGATGGACGCGGTCTGGCATTAGCCCAAGCAAATTTAGGGGTCATTTATACACAGACGGATAGGCTCGAGGAAGCGCGCACATTTTTACAGCGTGCAGCTGATTATTATGAAGCGGCCAATGACGTCACATTTTTATCCTACGAGTATACGAACTTAGCGAGAGTGAGTATTGTGTTAGGTGAGTTTGAGCGTGCCGAAGTGGAGGCTAATTTTGCGATTTATTATGCTGAAAAGTCGGAAAATTTAGAAAATATGGCGCAAGCTTTGCACATCAGAGCCCAGTTAGATTTTGTTCAAGGTAAAATTGTGCCAGCCATTGAGGCCGCTCAGCAGAGCGTGGAAATTAGCTTGAAGTTAGGTGGTTCACTCCTTGCCAATCAATCCATGTCGATTCTTGCTCTGGCAAAAGCTGCTCAAGGAGATACGGCGCAAGCACTGTCGATTATGATTGAATATAATCGAGTACGCTCAAAGCAACTCAACCAAGCTTTGTTCAAAGAGTCGGAAAAATATCAAAAGCAGTTTGAAGAAGGGGAATTAAGCCAAGAGCTTGCGAAACTAAAGCAAGCGCAGCAGCTACAAGAGTTGAAAAGTCATCAGCAACAGCAGTTGATATGGATGGGTTGCTTGGTGATTATTTTTGCACTATTGGCATCCGTGGCATGGTATCGACGTAGCCTAGAGCATAAGGCAAAGTTAGATTTGCGTCATGAAGTTGCACAACGTACAGCTGAGTTGCAAAAAACGGCGGACCAGCTGCGCAATGCGAATCAAATTAAAAGCCAGTTTTTGGCAAATATCAGCCATGAAATAAGAACGCCACTGACAGCTATTCTTGGTTACAGTGAGAATATGCTTAGAGAAAATCAGCATAATGCCGACCTTCAGGAATCTCTTGAGGTGCTGCATCGTCAAGGGGTGCACTTAAAAGAGTTGATCAGCGACGTGCTAGATTTGAGTAAAATAGAGGCTGAGCAGCTTGAACTAGAAATGACCGAGTTTAATGTGGAAGCACTGCTCACTGACATTACCGATATGTTTCATCACCCTTGTATGGAAAAGTCACTTGAATTAATAGTAGATCATCGACTTGAGACACCGTATTGGGTTTGCCTAGATTACGTAAGGGTTAAGCAGGTACTGATAAACTTGCTTAGTAATGCCATTAAGTTTACTAAAAAAGGGCATGTTGAACTAATCGCTGAGCCCTCTGAAGGGGGCTTGTTATTTACAGTGAGTGATACAGGGATTGGCATGCCTGCACCTCAGTTGGAAAAAATATTCGATTATTTTCAGCAGGGCGATAACAGTATTACACGACGGTTTGGCGGCTCGGGGCTTGGTCTGAGCCTATCTCAGCAGTTAGCTACTATGATGGGAGGGACCATCAGAGCCAGCAGTAAACTACATATTGGAAGTCGTTTTTCATTTTGGCTTCCTTGTCAGCAACTTAACGCCTCACATTATCAACAGAGGATTGAACCACCTGCGGTATTTGCCACTGGTGCCATGTTTAGCGGCGAAGTCTTAATTGCGGAAGATCATGATGATAACCGAGTACTATTTGAACGTATTTTAGCTAAGCTAGGTGTTAAGGTTGAATCGGCCTGCAATGGTCGGGAAGCGGTCGAAAAATGTCTCAGTAGCTTTCCGGATTTGGTTTTGATGGATATACAAATGCCAGAAATGGATGGATTAGAGGCGCTTAAGTTATTGCGTCAAGCTGGTTATGAAGGTCCTATTTATGCGCTAACCGCCAATGTGATGGAACATGAAATCAGTTATTATTTAGAGTATGGGTTTGCTGGTCATCTAAGTAAGCCTATCGAGCATAACAAATTAGTGTCTGTCCTACACAGTGAGCTAGATGAAGCTCTTGAGTCATCATCTCATGATGATATAAGTATCGATATGACTGATTTAAGGCAAAGCTTTGCATCGACTTTGGAGCAAGAGCGCTATAAGCTGATCGACCTGTGGCAAGACAATGATTATGAAGGATTACAGTATCACTGCCATAAAATTGCAGGGGCTGCATCGGTATTTGGTTTTACTGCAATAGCGGACATCGCAAAGCAATTTGAACAAGTTCTCAAAGACAAAAAAAATGCACAATACCAGGATTTGTTTTTGATTTTGTGCGATGAACTCAAAGTGCAGGCGTATTCAGAACAGTTCGATGTCACTGGAGTCTAGATCATCAGATTGTGAGCTAGGCTTTTTCTCTATTTCAGGTGCAGTTTGGTGTGTTCTGCTTTTATCTACTCGTGGATCTAAGTCAGGCTCAGGTGTTTCCGTTTTAAAAATACTGAGTTTGTCGTGAATACTCGAAGAGAGATTTAATAAATCAGCGCTTGAAACCGCTTGTATTTTAGAGCTAGATAAAGCGTCTGAATTGAGCTCGACCATGGACTCAATGCTTGACTGTGCCTCGTCAGAGACGACTTTTTGTTGGGATACCTGAGAGTGAATGCTGTGCGACATGTCGTTGATCGCTACCATAGCATGTTCTATTTGATCGACTTCTTTGGTTGACTCTTCAGATAACTGAACGGTTTTATCCGTTTCTTCTAGTGCTAATAACATCAACGAATGTGCGCTATCCGTGCCAGCTTGTATTTTGCTGACCATTGCGCGGACTTCTTGTGTTGACTGACTGGTTCGTGCTGCTAAGTTGCGCACTTCATCAGCGACAACAGCAAAGCCTCTTCCTTGTTCTCCTGCTCGAGCGGCTTCAATCGCTGCATTCAATGCCAACAAATTTGTTTGCTCAGCAATGGCATTGATAACGTCGATAACGCTACTAATTGCGTCGCTATCAGTCTTTAACGTTTCAATCTGCGTGCTGGTTTGACGAATATTATTTGCTAGGCTGAGTAAGCTCTGTTGGCTATTATCTGTATCGATACGTGTTTTTTTCACAGCTTCAGTTGCGCTTGCTACTGAGTTATAAATCTTCTCTAAATTTTCATCAAGTTCTCTTGATACGACTAACATGCGATTGATTGAGTCTGCTAAGTCCTCGCCATGGGCATGTTGTATGGTGGCTTTTTGCGTCATTGACGCGTAGGTATCTCTCAAATCGTCTGCCATAGGGGCCAGCCGAGCAGAGCAAGCGTACACTTCGCAGATCAGATGCTCAATGGTAGCAAGACCCGCATTAAGGGCGAGGCAAGTTTGCGGTAATTGCTTGTCTTTATCATCAAAACGGTAGGTTAAGTCTATTTGCGTATCACTGAGTAAAGCTTTGACTAAATTATCTAAATAACTGCCTTTGTTAGTATGTTTTGAAATCGTGAAATAGATGAGGAAGGAGCTAATTAGCATTAAGCAACAAACAATAAGTGTTGTAGTAACAGAAATATCAAAATAAATGGCGCATAGTACCGTAATAATAATGTTGGCGGATGTAGTACTGATAACACCGACGTTTAAACGCATCTACTTGAAACTCCTTTCTATGAGCTTAAAAACGAAAGCTTTTTCCAAATTAGACTAATAGGTATAGTCTAGTTCAAAAAGAAATCCAAGTTGGCAAGAGACGAAAAAAAACCTGCCGTAGCAGGTTCTTTTTATTATTTTCGCTTCATGGAGTCGAAGAATTCATCATTCGTTTTGCTCATCGACAGCTTGTCAATAAGGAATTCCATAGCGTCAATTTCACTCATTTCATGTACGATCTTACGTAAGATCCACATCTTTTGTAATTCGTCTGGCTTCGTTAATAGTTCTTCGCGACGAGTACCTGAACGGTTGAAGTCTATAGCAGGGAATACACGCTTTTCAGCAATCTTACGATTTAAGTGTAGTTCCATGTTACCAGTACCTTTAAACTCTTCGTAGATGACTTCATCCATTTTTGAGCCGGTATCGATAAGTGCCGTTGCGATGATGGTCAAACTACCGCCTTCTTCAACGTTACGTGCTGCACCAAAGAAACGTTTTGGCTTGTGTAGTGCATTTGCATCCACACCACCTGTTAAAACTTTACCAGATGAAGGGATAACGGTGTTATATGCACGAGCTAAACGGGTAATTGAGTCAAGCAAGATAACTACGTCTTTCTTGTGTTCTACAAGACGTTTTGCTTTCTCAATAACCATTTCTGCTACTTGTACGTGGCGGCTTGCTGGCTCATCAAATGTTGAAGCAACAACTTCACCTTGTACTAAGCGCTGCATCTCAGTTACTTCTTCTGGTCGCTCATCAATAAGCAGTACCATTAAGGTCGCATCTGGGTTGTTGTATGAGATAGATTGGGCAATGTTTTGCAGTAACATTGTTTTACCAGCTTTTGGCGGTGCTACGATAAGTGCTCGTTGACCTTTACCGATTGGTGAAGCTAGATCTAAAACACGCGCAGTAATATCTTCGGTACTGCCGTTACCACGTTGCATAACTAAACGCTCATTCGCATGGATAGGCGTTAAGTTTTCAAATAAGATTTTTGTTCTTGAGTTCTCTGGCTTGTCAAAGTTTACTTCGTTTACTTTTAATAGTGCAAAGTAACGCTCGCCATCTTTAGGTGGACGGATCAGACCGCTAATTGAATCACCAGTACGCAAACTGAAGCGTCTGATTTGACTCGGCGATACATAGATGTCATCTGGTCCAGCTAAATATGATGCTTCGGAAGAGCGTAAAAAGCCAAAGCCGTCTTGGAGAATTTCTAAAACACCGCCGCCGTAAATGTTTTCGCCGCTTTTCGCATGCGCTTTCAAAATAGCAAAGATAATATCTTGTTTTCTTAGACGGGCTACGTTTTCGAGTCCCATTGACTCGGCAAGTTTTACAAGCTCATTTATTGACTTGTCTTTAAGTTCGCGTAAATGCATATTGGTGGGTTCTTTAATTAACGTTGTCTTCTCGTCGCACGAGGGATTGAGTTGATATTCGATAAAAGGTTAGTGGCTCTATAAGTTAGCAGCTAGCTAGCGAGTCGTCCAGTCTTTATACAAAAAATAAATCCATTTTATTTGATGATTGCCGCCAGAAAGCAAAAACCCAAATACTGCGTATTTGGGTTTTGTATGTATTAAACGTTATCGTTTAAGAACTCAACAAGTTGAGTTTTAGATAATGCGCCTACTTTAGTTGCAGCAACCGCACCATCTTTGAAAAGAAGTAGTGTAGGAATACCACGAATACCAAATTTGCCAGGCGTACCTGAATTTTGGTCGATATTTAGTTTGCCGATGCTTACTTTACCAGCAAACTCTTCTGCTACTTCGTCAAGAATTGGTGCAATCATCTTACAAGGACCACACCACTCAGCCCAAAAGTCCACAAGAACTGGGCCGCTTGCATTTAGTACGTCAGCTTCAAAGCTATCGTCAGTTAGTTGAATTATTTTGTCGCTCATTACGTTCTCCGATAGAAATTTGGCGAATTATTTAGTGCGTATTTAAACACTCTTGTTTCTTATTGCAAGTTTAAACGTTATGCTTTATTGCTATGACTAAGACACATTTGACCAACACGAAATTTTCAGACTTTGCTTTAGCACCGGAAGTGGTCGCCGGTTTAACAGCGAATGGCTTCGATCATTGTACGCCAATTCAAGCAAAGTGTATGCCTTACGTATGTGAAGGCAGGGACATTGCGGGTCAAGCGCAAACAGGAACAGGTAAAACATTGGCGTTCCTAACCGCGACTTGTCATCGTTTAATGCAAACGCAACCAGAGCAGCAAACTTCGGGACAACCGCGTGCCATTATCATGGCACCAACACGAGAGCTTGCAATACAAATTCACAAAGATGCTCAAATTATCGCACCGCACTGTAAATTAAATCTAGGATTAGTATATGGTGGCGAAGAATACGAAAAACAACGGGCACAATTAGAAAAAGGTGTCGATATTTTAATTGGCACTACAGGCAGGCTCATTGATTTTTATAAACAAGGAGCATTTAACCTAAATAGCATCGAAGTTGTGGTACTTGATGAAGCTGATCGTATGTTTGATTTAGGCTTTATTAAAGATATTAGATATTTATTTAATCGTATGCCAGGTACACAAGATCGTATGAACTTATTGTTTTCTGCGACTTTATCTTATCGTGTACAAGAACTCGCTTTTGAGCATATGCACAATCCTATCCATGTTCAAATTGAACCAGATGTTAAAACTGGCAAGCGCATTCAAGAAGAGCTGTTCCAACCTTCACAAGAGGACAAATTGCCTTTACTTCTTACTCTAATTGAGGAAGATTGGCCAGAGAAGGCAATCGTTTTTGCTAATACCAAGCATAGTTGTGAAAACGTTTATGAGTGGTTAAAAGCGGATGGTCATCGTGTTGGTTTACTAACAGGTGATGTAAATCAAAAGAAGCGCCTATCTATTTTGACAAAGTTTACCAAAGGTGAGTTGGATCTATTGGTTGCTACTGATGTTGCTGCTCGTGGTTTACATATTCCAGAAGTAAGTCATGTTTTTAATTTTGACCTACCAGATGATAGAGAAGATTATGTCCACCGTATTGGGCGTACTGGTCGAGCTGGTGCTTCAGGGCATGCAATTAGTTTTGCCTGTGAGCAATATGCATACAATTTGCACGAGATTGAAGAATACATTGACCATGCAATTCCAATTTCTCAATATGATAAGTCTGCATTACTTGATGACATAAAAGCACCGGTAAAACAGCATCGCAGAAACTACCAGTCAGGCCCTAGAAAACGTGGTAACACTCGCCGACAAGGTAATTACCAAAAATCAGCGCCTAAACACGGTTAGAAGTAGTAAAGGTTAGTAGAGGTTACAAGCGTGGGATATAACTCACCACTTAACAATGTATATGCTGTAATTGATTTGGGCTCTAATAGTTTCCATATGCTTATTGCGAAGCATATGGCAGGTGGAGTCCATACAATTGGCAGAGTAAAACGCAAAGTGAGATTGGCCGCAGGGCTTAATGAACAAAATGTTTTATCACAAGAAGCGATGGAGCGCGGGTGGGAATGTCTGTCTTTATTTGCAGAACGACTACAGGATATTCCAGCGCAAAATATTAAAGTTGTTGCGACGGCCACATTACGTTTAGCGACGAATGCGCAAGAGTTTAAACAGCGAGCTGAAAGTATACTGAACCATAAAATTGAGATAATAAGTGGTGAATTAGAAGCTTGTACTATCTACAAAGGCGTTGCTCATACATCTGCTTGCCATGGTAAACAACTTGTAGTTGATATAGGTGGTGCGAGCACTGAGGTTGTGATTGGTAGAGGCTTTGATGCAGAAATCTATCAAAGCCTCAATATGGGCTGTGTTACTTATCTCGAGAAATACTTTAAAGACGATAGACTGAGTGAAGAGAATTTTGCAAATTCAATTGCAGCAGCAAAGCAGATTATCGGTCCTCATGTTGAAGCTTTTCAACAAGTAGGGTGGGAGCTCGCAATTGGTGCTTCTGGCACAGTGCAGGCTATCCAAGAGATATTCTCGGCGCTCGGCTTAGACGAATATCTATCGCTTGATAAGTTGTACCATATAAAAAGTCTTGCGATAGTCTGTCAGACGATCCCTCAGTTAGACTTACCAGGTTTGAGTGAAGAAAGGCGACTTGTGTTTGTGTCTGGGTTGGCCATTCTAATTGCATTGTTTGAGTCACTTGAAATTGAATGCATGGGTCTGGCAGGTGGTGCACTTAGAGAAGGTGTCCTGTATAGCATGATAGAAGACTTAAGTGTTGCTGATATAAGAAAGCGCACGCTAAATTGCTTTATTGCACGTTATCATGTGGATAATTTGCAGGCGCAGCGTGTTTTTGAAATCAGCAATGGTTTTTTAAATCAGCTCAAAGGCTACTGGTCTGTTGATATGTGCTTTGCTTGTGATGCATTAAAAGCTGCATCTGTGATGCATGAAATCGGTTTGTTAATAGATTTCAAAGAGTATCATCTTCATAGTGCTTATATATTGAATAACAGTGTGATGCCTGGCTATACACGCGCACAGAAACAGTTGGTGGCTGCATTAGTTAGCTGTCATCGTTTAGATATAGATACAAATTCATTTTCACAGTTGGGTGTGAATCAACATTTAGCTGAAATATTGATACGACTATTACGTATTGGCGTAATTTTATCGATGCGTCGACAGGATGATGTTTTACCAGAACTATTCTTGACGGCATCAGAACCAGAGACATTAACTCTGACAATGCCAAAAAGCTGGTTAGATGCACATCCACTAATGCGTACTGAGTTAGAGCAAGAAGCGCTTTACCAAGAAAAGTGTGGCTGGCTTTTAAAAGTAGAAAGTGAATAGCTGTTTTTGATGTAAAAACCATCAAAGATGAGTTGTTTTGGTTGAATTTTGTTCGGTTGGGCGTTTTTTTGTTTTTTTATCTAAAAAACGCTTGATCAAAACGCTGAGCGCCCTATAATGCGCACCCACAGAGCG
>NZ_JAKFZS010000017.1 GCF_021654285.1 Pseudoalteromonas luteoviolacea
AGCTCAGCTCGCTTTTTTTAATTGTGTTTTCTGCGAATGTTCGCACCTAGTCGACTGAGCTTATCTTCTATTTTTTGATAACCCCTATCCACATGATAAATACGATCCACCACAGTTTCACCTTCGGCAATAATACCCGTTAAGATCAAACTTGCCGAGGCGCGAAGATCTGTCGCCATTACCTGAGCACCAGATAGTCGTACAGTCTCATCACAGATCGCTGTATTGCCTTCCAAACGGATGTTTGCGCCCATTCGCTGTAACTCAGGTACATGCATAAAGCGATTTTCAAATATGGTCTCTGTGATAGTCGCGCTGCCATTGGCAACAACGTTAAGCGCTGTAAACTGCGCTTGCATATCAGTTGGAAAACCAGGATGAGGCATAGTCTTGATATTAACCGCCTTTAAATCTCGGTTTTTCATGCTGACGAATATGCTGTCGTCATTCACTTCAACAGCGACATTGGCTTGACGAAGCTTTTCAAGCACAGGCTCCAAACTCGTATGATCTGTGTTACGACACAATACTTCACCTTTGCTCATTGCTGCAGCCACCAAAAAAGTACCTGTTTCAATACGATCCGGAAGAATTTTATGCTCACAACCGTTTAGCTTCTCAACACCTTGCACTTCAATACGACTAGAGCCCGCCCCTTGAATATTCGCACCCATCGCCGTTAAACACTCAGCAAGGTTGATAATTTCAGGTTCGCGCGCGGCATTTTCTAATACCGTAGTCCCCTCTGCGAGCGTTGCAGCCATAAGTAGGTTTTCTGTTGCACCAACTGACACAGTTTCCATGAAAATTTCTGCGCCCTGCAAACGCTTACCTTGAGGTGTCTGCGCATTAATATAACCATTTTCAACCGTAATTTGAGCGCCCATTTTTTCAAGGCCAGAGATGTGTAAATCCACCGGTCTTGCGCCAATTGCACATCCACCTGGCAATGACACTTGTGCTTGACCAAAACGAGCAAGCAGAGGCCCAAGTGCGAGTACCGACGCACGCATTTGCTTTACAAGCTCATAGGGTGCCAGTACTTTATCAACACAGCGACCATCTACTTCAAGTAAGTCGCCACGCCATGTCACTTCAGCACCGAGTGTGCGCAGTAAAGCTTCAGTGGTAACAATGTCGCGTAATTGAGGCACATTGCTGAAAATGCTTTTGCCATCAGCAAGCAATGCTGCAAATAAGATAGGTAGAGCCGCATTTTTGGCTCCAGAGATAGTGACTTCACCGTTTAAAGTGGTGCCACCTTGGATAACAAACTGATCCATTGTGGCTCCTAATTATTGTGGCAAGATAAACTTTTGCTCGCGTTGCCACTCGGTAGGTGTATAAGCTTTAATGCTTACGGCATGAATTGTTCCATCTTTGATCACTTCCATTAATGGAGCATAAACCATTTGCTCTCTTTTTACGCGTCTTAGTCCATCAAAACACTCGCCAACAGCAATCACTTCATAGTGACTGCCATTTGCTTTTACTTTTACTTCTTCTAAGGTCAAAGATTGCTGTAAAACAGTTTCGACTTGATTTGTTTCCATCGGACTCACTCAAATAAGGTTGTGACCTGCCCCAATTCCATCAAATTTTGCAATTGCTCAGGTCTATTCTGCAACTCAAGGCGCACGCCTTGTCGTTTTAATTTGCCTAAAGAGTGAATTAACCAAGCTAAGCCCGCGGTGTCAACCCTTGAGACCTCACAAAGGTCAAAATACAGCACTGACTGCGCATTTTCTAACAATTGGTTAAGAAGTGATTCATTTATTAAGGTGTCACGGGTCAATTCCCCTTTCACCGCCACCGTGTCATCAGCAACTTTGTTGAAGTGCAGATTAGGCATTTCCATCATCCCCTCTGAACTGCACTGGCAGCTGGCTTTTCTTCTCTAACAGAGAAATAACATGCTCAATGCCTTGCTGACGCAAAATACCGTGTAATTCACTTTGCTTAGCATCTAACAAACTGATCCCCTCAGCCATCATATCAAAAGCGCGCCACTCACCTTGCTTGTTTTGACGTACTTTAAAGTCAATCTTAATGTCTGGTTTACCTGCTTCAACAATCTTGGTTCTCACAGTCGCGACATTAACATCTGCAAAAGGACGCGATGCTTCAAACTCCACTTTCTGGTCGGTATATTGGGTAAATACACCAGCATATGTCGCCACCAAATATGATTTAAATACCTCGATAAATGCGCGAATGTTTTTGACTGCTTGCGCCTTTTCTTGCTTATCTTTGATATTACGCACTTTTTGTATATAGCTGCCTAACACGCGATAAGCAGCATATTTATAATCAATATATGGCAGTAGCTCCTGCTCTACGATAACTCGTAAATGCTCTTTATCTTTTGCAATGATGCTCTGGTCTTTTGCCACGCGCTTAAACGTATTGTCCGCAACTTGTTGAACCATCTTATAAGGGTCTTTCAAATCAACCTGTGCGGCATTAGCAACTGCACTAAATAATGCCAGTGTTAACACACTGATAGCGATAACGAAATAATTCTTTAGCATGGTGACTTACTCGCTGCTTTGATTAAATAGGAACTGGCCAATCAACTCTTCTAGTACCAGTGCAGATTTAGTATCTGTAATCGTGTCACCGTCTTTGAGCGCGAGACTCTCAACGCCAAATAAGTCATCTAAATCTACCTCATCTTGCGTAGATACTTCATTACCTAAACATGTTTGCTTGGCAGACTCAGACGCGATGACAGGTGAAATACCCAAATATTGCTCACCTAAAATACCTGAAGTTAAGATCGCCACAGACGTTGTATCCGAAAACTGACATTCATACGTCTTATCAATGCTCATGCTCACCACTGGTACAAACTCTTGCGGATGAATACGAATGCCATCGACGCGACCAATCACAACACCACCTACTTTAATCGGCGCGCGTGTTTTCAATGAGCCGATATTGTCAAATTTAGCGTCTAGTTGATATGTTTCACCATTGCCACTGATCCCCGCATTGGCTACTTTCATGGCTAACATCACAAATGCAGCAACACCTAAAGCGACAAATAAGCCAACCAAAATTTCTATTTTCCGTGTATTCATTTTTCCTAACCCTTAACTCGAAAACATCACTGCTGTTAGTACAAAGTCAAAACCTAAAACAGCCAATGAAGAGTGCACAACGGTTTCCGTTGTTGCTTTGCTGATCCCCTCTGAGGTCGGGACACAGTCATAACCTTTATACAGTGCTATCCACGTCACTATTAACGCAAATACAAAACTTTTGATCAGGCCATTCATGATGTCTTGCTGTAAAGAAACCTGAGACTGCATGATTGACCAGAAACTGCCAGAATCGACACCAAGCCAGTCAACACCGACTAAATGCGCACCTAATATTGCCACTGCTGAGAATATAAGTGCGAGCAATGGCATACTTATGAAACCCGCCCAAAAACGAGGCGCAATAACACGTTTTAATGGATCAACCGCCATCATTTCTAAACTGGATAATTGCTCTGTTGCTTTCATCAGGCCTATTTCAGCGGTCAGTGCACTACCCGCTCGACCTGCAAACAAGAGTGCAGTCACCACGGGCCCTAACTCTCGCAATAAACTCAAGGCAACAAGTGGGCCTAAGCTGTCTTCAGCACCATAACCAACTAATACAGTGTAGCCTTGCAGTGCCAATACCATACCAATGAACAACCCTGATACCATGATAATCAAAAGAGATTGATGACCAACCATATAAAGTTGTTTGATCAGCAATGGTGTTCCTTGACGGATATTGGGCATATTTAACAATGCGCCTAATAACATGCGCGTAGCTCGCCCGATTGATGCAAAGCGGTTGAGCGTTTTATGTCCTAGCTTTTGTAAAAAGTCCACGCTTACACGCCTCCATCCAATAATTCCTCATCGTAAGGTGCTGCATTGAAATGAAATGGCACTGGACCATCTGATAATCCCTGCAAAAACTGCTGCACGAGTGGCGAGCTATGAGCCAACATTTGTTCTGGAGTACCACTGCCAATTACACCTTGCTCAGCAATAATGACCACATGATCAGCAATACTGAGTACTTCGGTGACATCGTGCGTAACGATTAAAGATGACAAACCTAACACTTCATTAAGTGACTTTATCATCCTTACCAGAACCCCCATGGAAATAGGGTCTTGACCAGCAAACGGCTCATCATACATGATAAGTTCTGGGTCTAGAGCAATAGCTCGCGCTAAAGCAGCGCGTCTCGCCATACCACCAGATAACTCAGCAGGCATCAGATCTTTTGCGCCTCGAAGGCCTACAGCTTGTAACTTCATTAAAACAATCAAACGAATGAGATCTTCGCTTAATTGCGTATGTTCGCGCAGCGGGAAAGCAACATTGTCAAACACTGACATGTCAGTAAATAATGCACCGCTTTGAAACAACATACTCATTTGCTTTCGTGCTTGATATAACTCCGTTCGAGTCATGGCGGGCACACTTGAGCCCATAAATGTAATATCACCACTGTCTGGACGAAGTTGACCACCTATTAAGCGCAACATAGTGGTTTTACCAATCCCACTCGGCCCCATGATGGCTGTAATTTTACCCCTCGGCACTGAAAAACTCATATTTTTATATATGACTCTTTCACCGCGAGAAAAGGTTACATCCTTGACTTCAACGATTGACTGCGACAAGTCGCTCTCCATATATCGATTTCACCAATGGGTGAATAATACGTTTTTTTCAACCAAGATGGAAAATGCAAATTGGTAAAATTTTGTAATAGCCATAGTTAAAAAAAGTTATTTGTCATCATTCTCAGTAACAGAATGTAATTTAATCGGGGACAGACCTAGTAACTAGATCAGATTATTTATACATTTGACAACGCATTTGATAATATTTACTGCACTGTAATTTAGTTGCTCGGCATAGGTTTCATGGTTTTATCTTTTGTCATTCTCATCTTAGGTTTTATTGCACTGGTTTGGAGCGCGGATAGGTTTGTGTTTGGCGCAGCCGCCTTGGCGAAAAACTTCGGCGTCCCCACTTTAATTGTTGGCCTAACGATTGTTGCTATGGGCTCTTCAGCTCCCGAAATGATGGTCGCAGCACAAGCTGCTTTATCAGATAAAACAGACACCGCGGTCGGTAATGCCGTCGGCTCCAATATTGCCAACATTTTACTAGTTCTAGGTATCACAGCCCTGCTTCGCCCTCTTGCTGTCGGTTCTGGTATTTTACGCCGAGAAATGCCACTGCTTATCATCGTGTCACTGGGCGCTTGGTATATCATCAGCGATAACTACTTTAGCGCTACTGAAGGCTTTGTTTTATTAGCCGGCTTTGCAAGTTTCATCCTTGGTCTGATTTATATCACCAAAAATAGCAGTAAAGACCAAGAAGATGATCCCCTCGTTTCAGAGGCATGTGATGAAGTACCAGATAATGTGCCGACCAAAAATGCCCTGTTATGGCTCATCGTTGGTATGATAGTCCTGCCTGTCAGCGCAGACTTATTGGTTGACTCTGCTGTCGATATCGCCAAATTCTTTGGTATGAGCGACTTGTTAATTGGTTTGACAATCATTGCTATCGGCACCAGCTTACCTGAGCTTGCGGCCTGTGTAGCAGGTGTATTAAAAAACGAAGACGACCTTGCCCTGGGTAACATCATAGGTTCCAATATTTTCAATATCCTCGCCGTATTATCAATCGCGGGCATATTAAATCCGGCTCAGCTGGATATGAATATTTCCCAACGCGATATTTACGTCATGTTAGGTGCAACCGCTGCGCTTATTATCATGAGTGTTAACCTTAGAGGTAAACGACAAATTAACCGTATTGAAGGCGGTGTACTACTTGCCGCGTTTGTTGGCTACATGTATGCAATTATCTAGGAGTAAATATGGATAAGCACGTATTTATTGAGACCGCAAAACGCGTATTGGATATTGAACAACAAGCGATTAGCGAGCTCAATCAATATATAGACAACAGTTTTATCGCTGCATGTGAGCTAATGCTTAATTGCACTGGCCGTGTAATTGTCATCGGTATGGGAAAGTCAGGCCACATTGGCAATAAAGTTGCGGCAACTCTAGCCAGTACTGGCACTCCTTCATTCTTTGTTCACCCAGGCGAAGCGAGCCACGGTGACTTAGGTATGATCACCGCTGAAGACGTCGTCTTACTTATTTCAAATTCAGGTGAAACAGGAGAAGTCGTCGGTATTATTCCTGTGATTAAAAGAATTGGCGCACGCGTGATTAGTATGACAGGCAACGCAAATTCCACCATGGCACAGCAGGCTGATATTCACCTATGTATTAAGGTTTCAAAAGAAGCCTGCCCACTCGGTTTAGCGCCAACTGCGAGCACCACAGCGACGCTGGTAATGGGAGATGCATTGGCGGTTGCTTTGCTTGAAGCAAGAGGCTTTACTGCGGATGATTTTGCACTCTCACATCCAGGCGGCAGCTTAGGTAAAAGACTATTATTAACGCTACGAGACATCATGCATAGCGGCAGTGATGTGCCAATGACTTCCTTGGGAAGCTCTATCAAAGAAGCATTGTTCGACATGTCAGCTAAAGGGTTGGGCATGACTGCCATCGTAAATGATCAAAAGCAGCTATGCGGTATATTTACCGATGGCGATTTACGTCGTGTTATCGAACAAAAAGCCGATTTGCATAATGATACTATTGATTCAGTGATGACTATTTGTTGTACTACGGCATCGCCTGATATGCTGGCTGCTGAAGCCCTTAATATCATGGAAAAAAAGCGCATTAATGGTCTAATCGTCATTGATGAAAATAAACACCCTATCGGGGCACTCAATACTCAAGATTTACTGCGAGCAGGAGTACTATAAACATGCAATTTAGTGAGCTTTATCAAGCAATCTCTGTAAAAACCAGTGACAAAGCGAAATCTATCAAGCTGCTAATTTGTGATATTGATGGCGTATTCTCAGATGGCCGTATTTACCTGGGTAACCAAGGTGAAGAGTTAAAAGCATTCAATACCAAAGATGGTTTCGGGATCAAAGCGTTAATTGAAACCGGTGTTGAAGTCGCCGTCATTACTGGACGACATTCAGAAATCGTTAAGCAACGTATGACTAGCTTAAACGTAAAGCACATATACCAAGGTCAAGAAGACAAGGTTGAAGCATACGAAGAATTGAAAAGCAGCTTAAATTTATCCGATGATCAAATTGCGTATATTGGCGATGATGGCCCAGATATACCGGTAATGCAAAAAGTTGGTTTCGCTGTTGCAGTTGCTGATGCACACCCATTGGTAAAAAGTTTGGCTCATTATACGACTATGTTGCCTGGAGGGTTTGGTGCTGTTAGAGAGCTAACCGACTTATTAATGTTGAGCCAAGGTAACGAATTACTCTCTAAGGGGAGCAGTACATGACCAATTTGCGGGTTATTTTACTCGTAGTTTTCGGTGCTGCCATGCTTTGGCTTTGGTATCCCTTTTTAACGCAAACAGAACAAGCATCGCAGCAAGAGCAGGAAACGATCGCTCAGCCAGACTACGTTGCGATTGATTTAAAACAGACCTCATTTGCTGAAAATGGACAACTGAGTTATCAAATTACAGCACAGAGAATGGAATTATATCAAGAGCTTGGGTTTAGCCACTTTGAAGTGCCCATTTTTGTCTTACATAACGGACAACACAACTGGCAACTCACCGCGAATGAAGCCACTTTATATGAAAATGATACACTAATTTTAGAGGGCAACGTTAAAGCAACAAACTTGAACGATAACGCCATGATCACCGAAATAAACGCAGATAATCTTCGACTTGAAATTAGTAATCGAATAATGCGTTCAGAGCAACCTGTGATCATTACAGGCCCTAGCTTAACCATTACTGGTAAAGGGCTAACCGCCGATCTCAATATTGAGGTCATTGAACTTATTAACCACACTGAAACGATTTATGATAAGCAATAAATTAAGTGCAACCTTATTATTCACCTGTGCTTTAGCACTTTTACCGCAGAGTGTGCTTGCCAATAGCACGCCTGAACAAGTGATTATTAGTTCTGGTAAGCAACAAGCACAATTGCAAACAAACATTGGGGTTTTTGAAGAAAACGTCGAGATTATTCATGGCCAGCGCAAAATTTTCGCAGATCGCCTAGAAGTTCATCGCCGTGAAGAGTTAGGTGAAAACAAACAGTTACTAGTCGCCACTGGTTCACCTGCGATTTTCCAAGAACAACAGGCTGATGGCAGCCTGTTAAAAGCCACAGCGCAAGAAGTGCGATATGATGTTGCAAATCGTTTACTCACCATCAAAGGCAATGCCGAAATAAGCCAAGCCGGTCAGAAGATTTCTGCCCAAGAAATTCTCTATGATATGGAAAAACAGCTTATCAGCGCGCAAAAAGCGAATGAGAAAGGTAAACGAGTGAGAACTGTTTTACTCCCTGTAGATAAAGAGCAAGATGATAACAAGGAGCCACAGTGAGCACACTAAAAGCGACAGCACTAGCAAAGAGCTATAAAGGCAGGCAAGTTGTTAAAAATGTTGAACTAAGTGTTGAAGCAGGCAGCATCGTTGGTTTACTTGGCCCAAATGGCGCAGGTAAAACCACCACCTTTTATATGATTGTTGGCCTTGTACCAAGCGACAAGGGCAGCATTCATATTGACTCACAAGACATTACATTATTGCCGATGCACAGCCGAGCCCGTTTGGGGATAGGGTATTTACCACAAGAGTCTTCAATTTTTAGAAAGCTGACCGTTTATGACAATTTAATGGCGATCCTTGAAACCAGAAAAGACCTCAACAAACCCCAACGTGAAACGGTATTAAACGACTTACTTGATGAGTTTAATATTCAGCATATTCGCTCAAGTTTGGGAATGGCACTTTCTGGCGGTGAACGTCGCCGAGTCGAAATTGCTCGCGCTTTAGCCGCAAATCCTAAATTTATTCTTTTAGATGAGCCTTTTGCTGGCGTTGATCCGATTTCAGTGTTAGATATAAAGAAAATTATCGAGCATTTAAAAAACCGTGGGATCGGCGTATTGATCACAGATCATAATGTTCGCGAAACTTTGGATGTATGTGAAAAGGCATATATTGTTTCCCATGGTGAATTAATTGCATCAGGCACACCTGAACATGTTTTAGCGGATCAAACCGTCCGAGATGTCTACTTAGGCGAGCAATTCAGGCTATAGTTAAGAATAAGCGTAACAACGAAAAGGATTGTTAGAGATACATGAGGCAATCGCTACAGCTGCGCATGGGGCAGCAATTAACAATGACACCGCAACTGCAGCAAGCAATTCGCCTGCTGCAGCTGAGCACATTAGACCTCCAGCAAGAAATTCAAGAAGCGCTGGATAGCAATCCTTTATTGGAAGTAGAAGAAAACGAACAAGAGTCTTTTGATAACAGTCTAGATAAAACCCATGAACAAGCTCAGACCACAGAAAAAGCAGAGTCTAGCGTTGAAGATACAGCTGAAACGCAGCTGAGTGACTACGAGCAAGACACAGATACGGCGCTCAATAAAGAAACGCTCAGCGATGAGATGGCGATGGATGTCACGTGGGATGAATATATCAGTGCTGCACCAGTCAGCTCGTCCGGCCCAATGCCTGAAGATGAAAGCGTTTATCAAGGTCAAACCACTGAAAGTCTTCAAGAATATCTAATGTGGCAACTAGAGCTCACTCCATTTAGCCCAACAGATAGACTTATTGCACTGTCAATTGTTGAGGGCGTCGATGACTCAGGGATCCTCACCGTATCTTGCGAGGATATTGTCGATAGCTTAAATAAAGATAATGACCAAGAGCCGGTTGAATTAGATGAGGTTGAAGCCGTCTTAAAACGTATTCAATTATTTGACCCTGTTGGTATTGCGGCGCGCAGTCTGCAAGAATGCTTAATTGTTCAACTAAATCAATTTGCCATAGATACGCCTTGGCTCGAACAAACAAAACATGTAATTGAAGAGCACATAGACCTATTAGCAAACCGTGATTATCGTACTATCATGAAGAAAACGAAGCTCAAAGAAGGCGAGCTCAAAGAAGTGATGACGCTAATCCATAGTTTGAACCCCAAGCCAGCGGCGAGTATCGTTCAAGAAGAAGCTGATTATGTGATCCCCGATGTCTCTGTCAAAAAGATAAAAGGACGTTGGGTCGTTGAACTCAATCCTGACTCAATGCCCAAAATTAGAGTCAATGACCATTATGCTGCAATGTCACGCTCAGTTAAATCAAGCAGTGACAGCCAGTTTATTCGCTCGCATTTACAAGAGGCGAAATGGTTTATTAAAAGTTTAGAAAGCAGAAATGAAACTTTATTGAAAGTTACCAATTGCATTGTTCAACAACAACAGGCATTCTTTGAACATGGCCCTGAGGCAATGAGACCTATGGTTCTCAATGATGTTGCTGAAATGGTTGATATGCACGAGTCGACAATATCTCGGGTAACAACACAAAAATTTATGCACACGCCTCGTGGCATTTATGAATTGAAATACTTCTTCTCGAGCCATGTTAGTACCGAGAACGGTGGGGAATGCTCTTCAACAGCAATCAGAGCACTCATCAAAAAGCTAATTGCTGCAGAAAACTCAGCTAAGCCTTTAAGTGATAGCAAAATTGCAGATGTGTTAGCTGACCAAGGTATTAAGGTGGCAAGACGTACTATTGCCAAATACCGAGAGTCTTTGGCTATTCCACCGTCTAATCAGCGTAAAAGCTTGATTTAGGCGTAACAAAAGAAGGAAAAATGCTTATGCAACTAAATTTAACTGGTCGCCATGTAGAAATTACCGATTCATTAAGAGACTACGTAACAAGTAAGTTTGCGAAGCTAGAAAGGCATTTTGATCACATCAACAACGTTCATGTAATCTTAGATGTCGAAAAACTCATTCAAAAAGCAGAAGCCACCTTGCACGTAAATGGCGGCGAGCTATTCGCTTCAACAGAACACAAAGACATGTATGCAGCTATCGACGGCTTAATAGATAAGCTAGATAGGCAAGTCATTAAACATAAAGAGAAGCTAACTCGACACTAACCATGAAACTTAGCACACTGATCCCTGAGGACTGCAGCAAAGCTGCGGTCCTTTTTAATAGTAAAAAAAGAATACTCCAATACATCAGTGAATTGGCACAACCCAAAATTCCTAATGCCAATCAGCACGAGATTCTAGAGGCTCTCTTAAATCGCGAAAAACTAGGCAGTACAGGTATAGGAAAAGGCATCGCTATTCCACACGGACGACTGGCAGGATTAGATCACATCATTGCCATCTTACTTGTAAATCAACAGCCTATTCCATTTGACGCTGTAGACGACCGCAACGTGGATATTTTTGTTGCACTCATCGTACCAGAAGGTGAAAATAAGCAACATTTAGAGACCTTAGCAAGTATCGCTGGTAAACTAAATGATAAGCATTTTTGCAAGAGACTTAGACAAGCGAGTAACGACTGTGAGCTGCACCAAGTCCTTGTTGAGTTTGATAAATAATAGGAATTAATCGTGGAACTCATAATTATCAGTGGCCGTTCTGGCTCAGGTAAATCTGTCGCATTAAGAGTATTGGAAGACTTAGGCTATTACTGCGCTGATAATATTCCAGTAAATTTACTACCAGCTTTAGTCCGAAGTGTTTCAGATAGCTACAATAAAATAGCAGTCAGTATTGATGTAAGAAACCTACCGAAAGAACAACAAGAATTCCATGATATTTTAGAGTACTTGCCAGGCTTTGCTAAACCAAAAGTATTTTATCTTGATTGTGATGATCAAACACTTATTAAACGCTTTTCTGAAACTCGGCGATTGCACCCTCTTTCGCTCAATGACTTACCGCTAGACCTGGCGATAAAACAAGAAAGGAACTTGCTGGACGTATTGATACGCCGTGCTGATATTACCATAGATACGACCGACTTAAGTGTCCATCAGTTAGCAGAAAGTGTCAGGGAGAAAATCTTAGGACAGAAAGATAAACAGCTCATCAT
Organism: Pseudoalteromonas luteoviolacea; assembly: GCF_021654285.1. GTDB lineage: Bacteria > Pseudomonadota > Gammaproteobacteria > Enterobacterales > Alteromonadaceae > Pseudoalteromonas > Pseudoalteromonas luteoviolacea_J. Next base: position 12,037 of record NZ_JAKFZS010000017.1, read on the forward strand.
CACCTTTGAGTCATTTGGTTTTAAACATGGAATTCCCAAAGAAGCGGATTACGTATTTGATGCTCGGTTTTTGCCAAACCCTCATTGGGAGCCAGAGCTTAAACCCTTAACAGGCTTAGATCAGCCCGTGATTGATTATTTATCGAGTCACAGCATAGTACAAAAGTTTGTTTGGCAAATACAAACCTTTATGCAAACTTGGTTACCACACTTGGAGCGTAATAATCGTAGTTATTTAACCATTGCCATTGGCTGTACTGGTGGTCAACATCGCTCTGTTTACTTAGCTCAGACACTTGGCGAGCGCTTTCAAAGAACACACTCTAATGTGAAAATTCGCCATCGAGAGCAAGAGTAATGTCACAACAATATCAAGGGGTCTTTCTGATTAAGAATAAGTTAGGCCTGCATGCTAGGGCAGCGACGATTTTAGCGCAGCTCTCAGCCCAATTTGATGCCGATATAACGCTATATCAAGGTGATAAGAGTGCACCAGGGGACAGTGTATTAGCACTACTTTTATTGGAAAGCAGTCAAGGCAAAGAAGTCAAAGTAACATGTACAGGGCCTGATGCACACAATGCCTTCATTGCAATTGGCAATCTCATTGAAGATAAGTTTCACGAAACGGAATAACTTGATACCTTACCCAATTGCTTTTGTTGGGTAACTTGTCACTTCAGCATTCGTAGCTAAGCTACCATAGCGTATTTTTATTTTAAGCAGCTATAATCAAATATTATTTTATCTATTACAATATGATAAGTTGCAGAAATAGCCTATTTTGTGTACTTAGCTCAAGCTCAGTATTATGAGTTTAATGCTATGGATAACAGGTTGAATAGATATTACGTACTATAGAAAAGTACCATTAAATCATTAAAGTGACGATTCGCAACAAACTATCACCTTTCTTAATTTTAAATTTGGAAGCCTATGCCTGACGTTTTTGAGCAAGACTATACACTGGAACAATTACAACAAGTAACCAAAGCAATTAACAGTGGGCAGTTTGTTCAAGTCAGACAGACATTAGCTGAGATCCCTCCGTGCGATACAGCACTGTTACTTGAGTCCTCTCCTCATAAGATAAGAACCACACTTTGGCAGTTGGTCGATCCAGATATCCAAGGTGATGTACTTGAAGAGCTCTCTGAGGATGTTCGTTTAAGCATCATTGCCAAAATGGAGCCTGAGTTAATTGCAGCAGCGACTGAGGATATGGATGATGACGACTTAGGAGAGGTACTCAGAAGCTTACCTGTGCCTGTCTATCAAGATGTTATCAGTGCCATGGACAGTCAAGACAGAGCACGGGCAACCCTTGCTCTATCCTATAATGAGGACTCTGCAGGGGCACTAATGAATGGCGACACCATCACCATTCGTCCAGATGTAAGCCTTGATGTGGTTTTAAGATACTTGCGCCTAAAAGAGGAACTACCTCAAGGCACAGATGATCTCTATGTCGTAGACAAAGAAAATCGCTTTTTGGGATCTTTGCCTATTGGGATCTTATTAACTAATCCCCCTGATAAACTTGTTCAAGAGCTGATGAATGAAGACCGGGAAACTATTCCTGTTGCTATGCCTGAAAGCGAAGTAGCCCAGCTTTTTGAACGACATAACTGGATATCAGCCCCTGTAGTCGACGATCAAACGCAACTACTGGGGCGGATAACCATTGATGACATCGTTGATGTGATCAGAGAAGATGCCGAGCATAGCCTCATGAGTATGGCAGGTCTTGAAGATGAAGAAGATACCTTTGCACCTGTCATGAAAAGTAGCCGAAGACGTTCCATTTGGCTTGGGATCAACTTACTTACCGCACTACTCGCCGCCTTTGTAGCCAGCTTTTTCGAAAGCACACTTGATATCCTGCCTATTTTAGCCGTTCTCAATGGCATTGTGCCTAGTATGGGAGGCGTCGCAGGCAGCCAGACTTTAACCTTGGTTATTAGGGGTATTGCCCTTGGGCATGTCAATCAAACCAACCAAAAATTCTTACTCGGTAAAGAACTTGCGATTGGCGCACTCAATGGCGTTCTCTGGTCTTTATTAATAGCAGGCGTTGTAGCAGTATGGCAATGGGACTTTAAGCTTGGCGCAGTTATCGCATTTGCCATGTTCATGAACTTGGTTGCAGCTGGCATCGCAGGGGCAAGCATACCTTTGATCCTAAAGCGTATGAAGATAGATCCTGCCCTTGCTGGAAGCGTGGTACTCACGACCGTGACAGATATTGTTGGTATTTTTGCATTTTTAGGTACTGCTACTTGGTTTTTACTCTGAGCCTAGCTCAGAGTAAACAAATTAATCAGCTCTATTGACCAGCCACTTGCATGCTATCAATTAATACAGAGCCAGTTTGAACTGCGCCACGTAATTCAACATCTCCGCCGATTGCCTGAATATTGTAGAACATCTCTTTTAAGTTGCCGGCAATGGTGATCTCGCTCACTGGGTATTGTATTTCTCCATTTTCGACCCAAAAACCAGCAGCACCTCGGGAGTAATCACCCGTGACGGTGTTCACACCTTGCCCCATCAATTCAGTCACCAATAACCCCGTCCCCATTTCTTTTAAAATAGCAGCCAGATCTTCATGGGTCTTTTGAATTAACCAATTGTGGATCCCACCAGCATGGCCTGTAGCCTGCATGCCCATTTTTCTCGCAGCATAACTTGCCATTAAATAGGTTTGCAGCTCACCACCAACGATAATATCTCTATCTTGTGTATATACCCCTTCACTATCGAACGGGCTTGATGCCAAACCTTGCAATAAATGTGGCCTTTCCTGGATATTGACACAAGAATTAAAAACCTGCTTACCAAGCGTATCTAACAAAAAACTAGATTTACGATATAAGGCACCACCACCGATTGCCGAAACAAGATGCCCAAATAAGCTATTTGCAATGTCAGCTCTAAATACCACCGGCACCTTCATCGTCGCAAGCTTCTGACTATTTAGCTTAGCCAGTGTCGACTCAGCAGCCTCGATTCCAACTGTTTGCGGCCCTTTTAATAAATCATGCTTTCTCGAGATACTAAATGCGGAATCCCTTTGCATCATATCGCCTTCTTGGCCGATGACCATGGTGCTCAAAGTATGACGTGTTCGAGGGAAGCCTGCTAAAAAGCCATGGCTGTTACCATACACTCTAAGGCCTTGGTGTGAAGCAATACTCGCACCATCCGAGTTTACAATTCGGCTATCGAATTCAAGGGCTGATTTTTCTGCTTCAATACAAGATTCAATCGCCTCTTGTGGAGATAACTCCCAAGGGTGATATAGATCAAGCTCAGGAATATCTTGTGCCATTAATGATTTATCAGCTAGCCCATTGCATTCATCGTCCGCCGTGTACTTAGCAATCTCAATGGCTTTTTGAACAACTGAACGTAGCGCTTGCTCACTCAAGTCGGCTGTTGAAGCTGAGCCTTTATGATTACCAACATAAACACTGATCCCCAAGCTACCATCTTGATTGAATTCAATGGTATCAACTTCGCCCATTCTGGTGCTTACTGACAGTCCAGAGGTGCGGCTCATAGCTGCTTCAGCAGAAGTTGCTCCCAGCTTTGATGCCATAGCCAAAACTTCAGATACAGCACCTTTCACTTCATCAATTTGATGGTATATAGAACCCGCTTGGTTATCACTCATGTTGCTTTTCCAAATACTTGTAAACATTACAATCCTAACACAGGTCATATTGTTTCGCCGCGATAGATCGTAAATGAGTTCACTATTACGATATTTTTCTGCGCTTCTTGGTATAATCAATATAATTGTAATATTAAGTGGCCTTTATTATGGCAAAAAAACCAGATCACAATGTCGATGATGAAGAAATCATCTACGTTTCCAAAAGTGAATTAAAAAGAGATGCACAGCAATATCAACAGCTCGGTATTGATATTGCTGAGCTTGGTAAAAAGCAACGCGATAAACTGCCTCTAACGAATGAACTTATAGAGGCAATGGCACTTGCAGATAAAATTCGTGGCAAACATGACGCGTATCGGCGCCACATGAATTACATTGCTAAAGTACTTCGTACAACAGAAAATGTTGAACAATTACAAACCGCTTTAGACATGTTACTCAATAAAAATAATCAAGCAGAAGTGTTACTTGGCCAAGTAGAAAGAGTACGGGATGAAGTGCTTAAACTTGGAGATAGCAAAATTAACGAGTTACTTGAAGCACACCCAACAATGGAACGCCAAAAACTACGTCAATTAGTTCGCCAAGCAAACAAAGAGCTCAAAGCAGAAAAACCGGCCAAAGGATATAAAGAGTTGTTTCAATACTTAAAAGAAGCGATCCTTCCTTAATTTGTTAAGGGGAGCCCGCTCCCCTCATTCGTCATTGCTAGATTAAGCGGTACCGCCCACCGTTAGCTGGTCAATTTTAAGGCTAGGTTGACCAACACCAACCGGCACACTTTGCCCATCTTTACCGCACACGCCAACCCCTCTATCTAACGATAAATCATTACCAACCATAGAGATCTGCTGCATGGCTTCGGGGCCATTGCCAATCAGCGTTGCGCCTTTAATTGGCTGCGTTACTTTACCGTCCTCAATTAAATACGCTTCTGACGCAGAAAACACGAACTTACCTGAGGTAATATCCACTTGGCCACCGCCAAAATTGCTCGCAAAAATACCTTTTTTCACTGAGCTAATTATCTCTTGCTGCGTGCTGTGTCCAGCCAACATATAGGTATTTGTCATTCTAGGCATAGGCAGATGGGCAAATGACTCTCTGCGTGCATTGCCTGTCGGATGAGTCTCCATTAATCGAGCATTGGTTTTATCTTGCATATAGCCTTTTAAGATGCCATTTTCAATCAGAACGTTATATCCGGCAGGTGTCCCCTCATCATCAATATTTAAAGAACCACGACGATTGGCCATCGTACCATCATCAACCACAGTACACAGTGATGAAGCCACTTGTTCGCCTACACGGCCACTAAAAGCAGACGCCCCTTTACGGTTAAAGTCGCCCTCTAAGCCATGCCCAACCGCCTCGTGCAGAAGAACGCCTGGCCAGCCAGAACCCAACACAACCGGCATCGTTCCTGCAGGAGCATCAATGGCAGTTAAGTTTACACGTGCTTGTCTCACCGCTTCTTTTGCATAGGTCATCCAGCGTGGTTGACCATTTTCTAATTCTTTAAAATACCCATAGTCTAATCGCGCGCCACCACCCGCACTACCACGCTCTCTTCGGCCATTACTCTCTAATAATACAGAACAATTTAAACGAACTAGTGGACGGATATCAGTCGCAAACGTGCCATCGCTTGCAGCAATTAATACTTCTTCATACACTGCAGCAATCGAGCATACAACTTGCTGAGCATCTGGTGCTAAATCTCTTATTGCTGCATCGACTTCTTTAAGTAAAGTGACCTTTTCTTCATCTGTCATGCTTAGCAATGGCTGTACTGGCTGGAACTGAATAGGCGCTTTTACATCAGAAAAAACTTGCACACGCTTTGACTCGCCTTGATGAGCAATTGAACGTGCCGCTTGTGCAGCCTGGTTAATCGCTTCTAAGTTGATTGCATCGGAATAACTAAAGCCGGTCTGCTCGCCACTGACGGCCCTCACACCTACACCGCGTTCAATGTTGTAGCTTCCTTCCTTAATTTTTCCATCTTCGAGTACCCATGTTTCATTGTAACTAGACTGAAAATAAAGATCGGAATAATCCACATTATACTGATGAATATAAGTAAGTGTTTGCTCCAGATGCTCTCTAGTTAACTGACTATCAGCTAACAAGTTTTTTTCAACTTGATTCATATCATATTGCTCTTAAATCGGTTGTGCCGTAATACTGGCATTGCTTGCCTTGTACTGCGTAGCTCGGTTAAATCTAACCGTCTTTGTATCGGCTCTAAAGATAACGCACTGTTATCTAGCACCTCTCCCCACGGGGAGATAATGACACTATGTCCATAAGTTTCTCGCCCATTTTGATGTTGTCCAACTTGTGCTGCTGCAACAACAAAACACTGCGTTTCTATTGCTCTTGCTTGTAGTAATGGCAGCCAATGAGCTTGACCAGTAACCGTAGTAAAGGCACTTGGAACGAGAAGTATATCGGCCCCTTGAATACGTTGTGCCTGATATAATCCGGCAAAGCGCATGTCATAACACACACTTAAGCCTAGCTTACCAAAGGGACTATCGGCAACTACAACCTGATCACCTGCCTTGGTAAACTCGGACTCTCGATATCGCTTTGACTTATCACTAACATCTGCATCAAATAAATGGATTTTATTGTACTGAACAACAAGCTTGCCGCTATCATCAAACAAGCAGCTTGCGGCAAAATATTTACTATCTGTTGCCGCTATTGGGATAGTACCGGCGCTCAGCCATATGCCTTTCGCTTTGCAAAGTTGTGCAATTTTTTCTATCCACTCGTCGCTGCGCTTTGCAATTGAAAGCGATTCTAAGCCATTAACACAAAATGCCAACCAAGCCTCTGGTAAACACACCAAACTCGGTGATACCAATTTTAGATCATCTAATTGTTGAATTAGGTATCTAAAATTCTCTTCAGGTGCTACACCCGAGCACATTGGGATCACGACAATATTGGCGTAGTCAGATTTCATCATGCCTCATTCCACTGCGCTAAACACACTGCACTTTTCAAAGAACTTAACTCCCATTACTATGGAGTTCTTCATTTATCTGCTCTTTCTTGTTTGACGATTGAGCTTGGTCCTTTTCTAACTCAGTTTGCTTGGGCGGTGTCGGTGTCAACTTGTTTTGCGTTGGTGCCATTGTTTGTTCAGAACTCGATTGCTCAACTTTTGTGCTTAATACTGTCGGCTGACTTGGCTCTGACTCATTTCCTTTAAGACCTGTGGGCTTCTTAGGTGCTTCACTTGGAACTTCCGGTGATGGTGATTCTGGCCGCTTCACGCCCGGTAAAGTCACCTCGCGACTCTTGCGCTCTACTTCTGTCACAATAGGCTCTTGCATTGTACCTGTCACTTTAAAATTAATTTCTGATATCACTCGTGCCGAATGGATCACTTTGTCAATTGCAAGCGCTGCCAATCCTGTCACGGGATTAACCATCCAACCGACTATCACAGGCAAACTCGACGTGACTTGTGGCGCAATCGCCAAATCATAGTTAATCTCGTGCGTCGTTAAATTCGCATACCCTGTAATACTCAAATCAGCTGGCACACCATCCATCTTAGTGTCTTGAGTGAAAGCGACTCCATTATCTATCTGCAAGCTGCCTTCCATTTGGTTGTAGAAAAACCCTTTGGCAAAAACATCTCTAAAATCAAGCTTCAGCTTACGCACCAAAGAGTCCAAGCTCAATAATGAAAAAACACGTGCACCTTGATCGCTAATATCTGTCAAATGCCCCTCGCCCAGTTGCCACTGTATATCTCCAGCCAAGGTTTCCCATTGGAAGTCATAAGGTGCAGCTTGCCAACTCAACTTAAAATCGATATTAGCTTGAGAGTCTTTCACGGTTGACGTGATATCAAACTCTTCCATTAAATCACCAAAATCGGCGCTGCTTAGGTTGCCATTTATTTGTGACACACCATCTCGCCAGCTCCCAGTCGCTGAAAGCGCGTGCGCACCTTTATCTACATTGAGTTTGCCAATCGTAAGCTGTTCACCGTTGCCTGCCATTGAAAGATTTACTCTATCAAGTTGGTACTGATTAATACGGCAATCATCACAACCAAACTCTATAGCTGGAATACGAGTCAGCCAACTTAAATCAGGCTTCTCTTCTACTAGAGGCTCTGCCACAGGCTGAGAGTTCACACGAAGATAATCAGCTTGTATATCAATTGGTATGCTGTGCTGATTCGGTAACCGAACCTGAGCCCTGAGCTCTTTTCCATTCAAGCGCACTTCCCAGTTATCCGCATCTGGTTTCATCTGCATTTCAATATCATTGAATAAGACATTACCAACGAGAAGCTCTCCAAAGTTAGCGCTTATCTCATTCAACTCTGGTAAAATACTGCTGTTATTTTGCGACGATGATGTGCTCTTCTCTATAATCCTATCAATAAACTCGAACCACCTATCCAACTGAATATCTGGCTGGTCGATAGTCACCGTAAAACCTGACGGCTCCAAACCGCGATTTTGTGCGCCAACGACCAAATGCGCTTTATCAAAACGCCCATTGCTATTGTCTAAAATACCATTGAAATACAGGAGGTCATTCACATTCGCAGTGATCAAATTAGAGATCTCATCTCCTCTCACCTCACCAATCAACTTCCCAGTTGAGCCAACAACTTTATTATAGGGTGAAGGTAACATCACTGACACGCCAGTTAAATCTGAGCTAAAACTCGCTAGGTAATTAAATCCTTGTTCAGTAAAGTTTAATGCTATATTGGTGTCTAACCACGCTTCACCTGCGATAAAACCATCCATTAGCCCACCACCGTGTGGCAATAAGGCTTCACTGCTAGCTTGCAAAGCGGCTTCAATATTTACTTCATAACCTTGTTTATCCCCATGTCCCATGACAGAGAAACCTATCGGCATAGTTAACCAAGTTGCTTTTGCACTCTGAAGCTTAATTTCATCATCGTGGAAGGTTAATTGGCCATGCACATCATTAAGTTGCATACCCGGTTTACTGAGATAAATTCGGTTGCCATTTAACTGTACCGTCCCTTTTGCAATAACATTCAGATCGTTTAAATCTATATCGAGTTCTATCTCACCATGTGCAGTGCCCTCACCTTGGACAATATCAAGCACATTAACTAACGGATCGGCTATCGGTGTATCTGCAAAAAAAGCACTTAAGCTAGATGCTTCTGTTTGCTGGCTGATTGTAACAATGAGGTTGTCGGCTTGCTCAAGGTCAGCCAAGCTTACCACAACCTTCCCGAGAATATCCTGATTAGACAGCTGGCCAGAGCCTGCTGTGATATCCATGCGTTCATTGTGAAAATGCAGTTCAACGCCGGCATTTTTTACACTTTTCCAATCAGGTGCAAATAAAAACTCAGCGCCATCAATATGCGCCAAGACTTCAAATTGGCCCTGTTTATCACGATATGGAAATGCGTTTAATGGTCCAGACAGTAATACTTGAGCACGCACGTCTTCACCAGCAATAATCCCTCTATCTAAATACTCAACCAAATTGCTGTGCATTAAATCTAATGGAAAGTAATGTCCCGCAATCGATGCATCTTGACCATATACTTCAGCATACAAATCTAGCTCGGGCTGTGAGAATAAACGAGTATGGAACTCTAGCGCCACAGCAAGGTGATCATTACTCACCCACAAGTTATCTGAATTAACTTGCCAATGCCCATTCGCATCTTGCCAAAAATGTATGTCGCCGTTGAGCTCATCAATATCAATGGGTTTGATAAAGCGCGCTCCAGTCATGAGCTGTTGTTGATGTGCGCTCACGCTGACCACACCACGCTGCCCCTGCCAGTTAATTTCAAGATCTATCCCTGTTAAACCAGGTGCTGCGTCACTTTCACGCCATGCGACATTTTCTGCAAGACCCCATACATTAATACCCGTATCTGCCTGCCAAGTTACCCTGGCTTTATTAAGTTCGCCTTGAAACTGGCTTTTTTCTATGCCTTTTGCCCACTCATATCGAGTCAAGGCGAGCGCATCTGCTATTGGCGCTAAATCAAACTGCTGTAACCAAAGTGTGCGCTGTGTACTCGACCACTGGCCTTGAAATTGCGTTGGTTTATAATCATGTTCATTGCTGATAAATATAAACTCAGAGCTGTCCAGTGACCAACCGCTCTCAGACGGTTCAATTAATACCTGACCACTTTCTAGACCTAATTTATTTAACTGATTTTTATCACTCCAGGTAACGTAGCTAGGTTCAACTTGCACTAAAATATCAGTTAATTTTCCATGCTGAAATTGAGTCCAGAGTTGACCATTGATGCTAGCACTCAAATTTCGATAACTGTCATCTAAATGCTCATCAATTAAGTCTAATACATTCAGATCATTGGCTTGTAGATAAATATCGCCTTCAATTTCTTGTAAAGTTTGTCCAGAAAGCTTAACTCGGGTATTTAAACTACCTTGAGATAAGCTAGGGAAAATAAGTCGCCCCTCACCATGATGTGCATTGGCGCTATTTTGCCAAACCATATCTTGGATCAGTATTGTATGGTGCAAATCATGTGCACCCAATAAATGAACTTCACTATTTTGAACTGAGAAGTGCCCAGTTTCCCCTAAAAATAACCCTTCGATAAGTGCCTGCTGCTCAAACTCGCCTGCATTAGCATTATCATCTAAGTTGAGTCTATTGAGGTGAATATTTGCTTTAAAGCCATCAAGCACAAAATAATTGGAAACTAACTGCCACTGCCGCAAAGACTGAACAACATTGACTTGCAAGCTGGTATTATCAATATGAAGAGAGATAGGTGCGTTTTGGTTATCTTCAAAATTCACATTTTCAAGCACAAGGGCGGGCCCAGTACCCTGCCAACTGGCGCTGATTGAGCCAATACTCAACTCAACGTTAAGTTGACGGTAAATCAGAGATTCAATGCTATTTTTGTAATCATTAGCGTACGGTAAGCTCAGCTTCAACAGAGAAACCAATACCGCAAGCATAACCAAGGTTACAGCAAAAACTTGCCAAACCTTTCGAATACAAAAAAAGCAAATTGTTTTGGGGTGCATATCGGCCTACATCATTACCACATCAAACTGCTCTTGGCTGTACAAGTTTTCAGTTTGGATACTCACTTGCTTCCCGATAAACAGTTCCAGCTCGGCCAAATTATGATATTCATCATTCACTAACGCCTCACTCACAGCCGCAGAGGCATATACCATGAACTTATCCGCATCATACGCACGATTCACTCGGACAATTTCACGCAATATCTCATAACAAACCGTTTCTACGGTTTTCAAAGATCCTCGACCAGAACAAGAAGGACATACATCACATAAAATGTGCTCTAGACTTTCTCTTGTACGCTTTCTCGTCATTTCAACTAAACCAAGCGCTGACAGCCCGTTAATATTTGCTTTGGCGCGGTCTTTTGCCAATGCCGCTTCGAGTGAATGTAATACTCGGCGTTTATGCTCATCTGAAACCATATCAATAAAGTCAATAATGATAATACCGCCTAGATTCCTTAACCTAAGCTGACGCGCAATAGCAGAAGTTGCCTCGACATTGGTATTGAAAATGGTTTCTTCTAAGTTTCTATGACCAACAAACGCCCCTGTATTCACATCTACGGTCGTCATGGCTTCTGTTTGATCTATGATTAAATAACCACCTGATTTCAGTTCAACCTTACGGTGTAGTGCTTTTTGTATCTCTGTTTCAACATCAAAAAGATCAAAGATCGGACGCTCGCCAGGATAATACTCCAACGTCTCAGATAGCTGTGGAACAAACTCTTCTGTAAACGTCTTCAATTGCTGATACGTTAATTTGGAATCAACACGAATACGCTCCATGTCTTCACCAACGTAATCGCGTAGAGTACGGAACGCCAGCGTCAAGTCTTCATGTAAGATACTTGCTTTGCTGGTCTTTCTTCGCTTGCTAACAATTTTTTGCCAAAGTTTTTTTAGAAATTCTGCATCATGCTTTAATTCAGCTTCCGCAGCGCCTTCAGCCGCAGTGCGAACAATAAAGCCACCATTTTCATCATTATACTGGGCAACAATATGTTTAAGACGGTCGCGCTCTTCTTCTGTTTCAATTCTTTGACTAACACCAACGTGCGTTGCATCTGGCATAAAGACTAAGTAGCGAGAAGGGATGGTAATGTCCGTGGTTAAACGCGCCCCTTTGGTACCGATCGGATCTTTCACCACCTGTACCATAATGAACTGGCCTTGCTTGACTAGCTCTCTAATATCCTGCACTTTTTTAATTGGCTGATGATCAACCGCTTCTTCAATAGAAGCACTACTGACAATGTCTGAAGCATGTAGAAAAGCGGCTTTTTCGAGACCAATATCGACAAATGCGGCTTGCATACCCGGTAGCACTCGGCTCACCTTGCCTAAATAGATGTTACCAACAATGCCTAAGTTGCCGACACGCTCAACTTGGACTTCTTGCAGCACACCATTCTCAATGAGTGCGACTCGACTTTCACTTGGTGTTACATTGATCAATAATTCGCTACTCATCTCGACCCGCCATAAATGCTTGAATTAATTCGTCTGTTTCATATAAAGGTAGTCCGACTACAGCAAAATAACTACCTTTAAGCTGTGTTACAAATCGCCCACCTAGACCTTGTATACCATATCCACCAGCTTTATCTTGTGGCTCTTGGCTTGACCAATATTGTTCTATTTCCGCAGCTGAGAGTACTTTGAAAGTCACTTCTGTGATGACTGTTTTACTCATCACTGTCTGATTATCTGCCAGCGCAATCGCAGTCATCACTTGATGCGTGTTGCCTGATAGCTTAGTCATCATAGAGATAAAATCGTCTTTGTTTACAGGCTTACCGAGCGCTTCTCCATCAGCGACAACAATCGTATCACTGCCTAAAACAGGACGGTTCTCACTACCTATGCCAACGCCACTTTGCGCTTTTAATCTGGCCAAGCGCTCAACTAAAGCTGCAGGTGCTTCATTTGGCAAAGCTCGCTCATCCGCATCGACAGAAAATTGTTCAAAATCGTAACCAAGCTGGCTCAATAACTCTTTGCGGCGTGGGGATGCCGAAGCCAAATATAATTTTACGGTCATTAACGGATCCTAAAATGTCTACGGTACTTCCTTAGCAATAGGAAGATCCAAGGCCAACACAACATACCAACCAAAGCCGGCCATAAATATGCAGGATTAAAATAAATATCTAATAAGAAATGATTTAGCCAAAACTGCAATAAGTGATACAGCGCTAAAAACAAACCTATCAACATGGCTTGCTGCCACAAGGAGAAGTTTCTTAACTTCTGGAAGTTACTGACTGTAATATAGATGCACACTGAGTAAGTCAACGAGTTAACACCCAAAGGAGAGCCGACAGCCAAATCCATGATCAGACCCGTGCACCATGCCCAGCCAATATTAACCCTGTGCGGTAACGCAATTGACCAATACATCAATACTAATAGGACCCAATCTGGCCTAAAAGGTTCTAAAGAAAATGGTAATGGCATCAACGCCATAATAAGCGCAAGAAACACGCTAAAAGTGATAAAAGAAAAGCTACGGCTCATTACTTACCTCCGTATCGTTTTCCCCTAAAATAACCAGCAGTCGAACCCTATCTAACTGCGCGATAGGTTCAGCATAAACTTTTGCAAAAGGCAGCCCTTCATCTCTATCAATTTCAGTGACAACTGCCACTGGGTAACCTTCTGGAAAGCGGCTGCCAAGGCCTGAGGTCACTAAGATATCGCCGATACGAATATCCAAACTATGTGACACATGAGCTAATTGCACCAAATTGATCTTGCCTATCCCTTCGACCACCATACTGACATCATTACGTAAAATCCGAACAGGGGTCGCATGGGTCGTGTCCGTCATCAACAATACACGGGAGGTTGTGGTACCGACATGAGTCAATTGACCGACTAATCCAAGTTCATCAATAACAGCTTGTCCCTCAGATACGCCATCTATCGTGCCCTTATTAATAACAACCTGATGATTATATCGATTCGAACGCACCGACAGTACTTGCGCGATTTGGCGGCTATGAGATTGCCGTGACGAAGCGCCTAACAGCGCTCGCAGCTCATTATTTTCTTTTAATAAAAATTGGAATTGCTGAAGCTGCTCACTTTGCAAAAGTTGCTTGGCACGCAGGGTTTCATTTTCATCTAACAGCCTGTCTCGTGTATGCAAGCTTTGCGCACCAACATTAAATAATTCGTATGGCACGTTTGCAGCATATAAAACTGGACTAACTAGTGTATTGAGTGTCGTTCTGACAAAAGTACCGCCAGAGGTATATCGATCACCTATGATGAGGATAATACTAAGCACAACTGCGACAGTAAGTCGCAGTTGTAAAGAGATGCTTCGGCCAAACAGTAAATTCATCAGTCGTAACTAAATACATCGCCGCCATGCATATCAATCATCTCAAGCGCTTTACCACCACCACGCGCAACACACGTCAGTGGATCATCAGCAACAACAACAGGGATCCCCGTTTCTTCCATCAGCAATCGGTCTAAATCTTTCAGCAGTGCACCGCCGCCTGTTAATACCATGCCATGTGCTGAAATATCCGATGCCAACTCAGGTGGTGACTGCTCTAACGCAACCATGACGGCGCTGACAATCCCCATCAGAGGCTCTTGTAATGCTTCTAAAATCTCATGTGAATTGAGCGTAAATGAGCGTGGAACACCTTCTGCTAAATTACGTCCGCGCACTTCAATTTCAATTGGCGTTTCACTCTTAAAAGCAGAACCGATTTCATGCTTGATGTGCTCCGCGGTTGCTTCGCCTATTAAACTACCAAAGTTACGTCTTACATAATTAATAATGGCTTCATCAAATTTGTCACCACCGATACGCACAGAAGATGAATAAACCACACCATTAAGCGAGATTATCGCTACCTCAGTTGTACCACCGCCAATATCAACAACCATTGAGCCTGTTGCTTCAGACACTGGCAAACCGGCGCCAATTGCTGCGGCCATCGGCTCTTCAATCAAGTACACTTCACGCGCGCCAGCACCCATGGCTGACTCACGGATCGCACGCTTCTCAACTTGTGTTGCACCACACGGTACACAAATTAATACGCGCGGACTTGGGCGCATAAAATTATTATTGTGAACTTGCTTGATAAAATGCTGAAGCATTTTTTCTGTGACATAGAAGTCCGCAATAACACCATCTTTCATTGGTCTTATCGCTTTGATATTGCCGGGTGTTCTACCAAGCATCTGCTTTGCGGCTGTGCCGACAGAAGCAACACTTTTTGGTCCACCTGCTCGCTCTTGACGAATTGCCACAACAGAAGGCTCGTTCAATACAATGCCTTCTTCTTTCACATAAATCAGAGTATTCGCCGTGCCTAAGTCAATAGACAGGTCATTTGAAAATAATCCACGTAGCTTTTTAAACATGAGGCTGGGTAACCTTAAAGAATTCTTTTAACTAAGCCGCAGTAATTGTCACTGCGGCTAAAATATTTAAGTCTACAAAGTGCTAACTGCACTTTAGCTGAACGCGCCCTATTCGGCGCATTATTTATCTTTCACGAACTAATCTAAAACCGATATAATTAGCTCTAAAATCAGGTGCTAACGCTAGGCGTGTTGATACCCTAGCCAAGCTAGGCGCAAAGTTCCATGCACCGCCTCGAACCGTCACATCTTCTTGAGAAGCACGCTTTTGCGTCCATTCCCAAACATTGCCAACGGTATCATATAAACCATAGTTATTTGGTGAAAACTCACCAACTGGGGATGGACTTTTATTTGACCACTCACTGCCACACCATCCACAATTTGCCAACCCTCTACCAATCTCATTGCCCCAAGGGTATTCTGAGCTGGTGCCGGCTCTGGCCGCATATTCCCACTCTACTTCATTTGGCAAACGATATTGTATGCCTTGCTCCGCAGATAACCAATTTGCATATGCTTTAGCATCTTCATAGGTTACACAGACAACGGGGAAATTTTCAGCTTGCTCAAAGCCTGGATTACTCCAGTTATATTCGCTTTCCCAAATAGGCTCGCCATTTTTGTAATGTGCACAACCAGTGCCTTTTTCAGCCTCTGTTTGATAGCCCGTGCTAACAATAAATTGTCTGTATTCCGCTACCGTCACTTCATTGCTTTGCATCGCATAAGAGTGACTGAGTACTTTCTCTACCACTGGGCGCTCATTAGCAAGTCCATTACCGGTTAAATCACCCATTTGGAATGATCCTGCAGGAATAATCACCACTTTATTTTCAACCAAGTTAGGCGTTACTGATTTTTGTACAGTGCTAGGACGCTCAACTTGCTCTCTTTTCGGTGTCGGTGCAGCAATCGACTCAGGCTTTTTTATTAGCTTGGCGTTTATCGTTCGAGCACGCCTCACGTCAATTCTGGCTTTATATGACTCATAGCCTAATTTACGGATCTCAATGTCATAGGACCCTGTAGGTACACTGACAACCAGTTTAGTAGAGCCATAACTTACACCATCAATAAACACTTCATCATCATAGACATTAGATCTTAAAGTTAGGTCAACTTGTCTATCTTGAGGTGTTTGTTGAATGATTTGTGATTTAACTTCTGTCTGTGGTTGCAGTGCGGTGACACTTGGCACACTTGGTTCAGGCTTGTCGAGCTCATCTTTAAAAGTAAGCTGACTGTCACTGAACGTCGTTGGGTAACTTGCTTGATACCCTACAGATAGCGGCGTACCGTACTCGCTACAAAAGCGATTATCCAGCGCTAACAAGCCACAAAGGCGACTATTATTGACGTCACCGCGCATCGTCACACTTAAATTGACGCTGTAATTACCTTGACCGCTGAACGCACTGCCAATCACATGACTGCTCACGACTTGCACTTGTGCACCAGCTAAGTGTCTCTTAGGCTCTACAATGCGTTGCTCTGTTAGGTTTGCAAATATCTGATCGATAAAACGCTTAGTTGCTTTTTGTAGACCTAATTGCTGACCCCTTTGCTCACACGCGGCAAGCGTTTCTGTACGCTTACAATTGATGGTGTGTTCAACCTCTAATGTGCCTTCACGAGTAAACTCGTTACGAAGCCGCTCCACTCGCGCTGTACTTAATTGATCTTTTAAGCTTGCAAGCGTATTGACTAGGGTATGTTTACTAACGCGAATTTGCTCTATGTCTTTGCGGTGCGATGCTATGGCCGCTAACTGCATCGCTATATCTTCTTTATTTGATTTATGATCAGCAACAGACTGCTGGTATCTCATCTGCGCAGATGAAATATCAATAGAAGGATCGTCAATCAATCGACGATATAAATCATTCATGGCATCGAGTGCCTGATTTTTTTCTTTATCCAACTCTGTTGAGTTTGTCCTCAACAATTCAAGTTGTGATTGTAAACGGGCTTCTTCAGCCACGTGCTTGTCTAAAATCTGAGTATATCTATCTAACTCAGCCTGTTTTTCGGAGCGCTCTGACTCGATAGCTGTCACAGTCGCAGTATCTTGTGCCCAAACACTTACAGACAATAAGGCGGCAGAGACAAAAAGAGATAAAGGAGCAATTCGCATATATTCCATTCCCAACAGCGGCAGTTGTTTTGGTCTTTGTTATTTTTGATGTTTTAATGCTCAATGCTATGTACTTACGAAGTAAAACACAAGCCTTGCACAATTAATATCTGAGTTTACAACTATTAGTCACGTACTTACCAGTGTTCTGAGCACATTTTCATGAAATAATAACCTCAAAGCGTTTATTTACAAATAAATCAAAAATCAAATGAAGACTTCAAGCCACTTAGAATCGCCTCTGCAGACAATTCGACATCCTTTATTAGCAGCCAAAAAAATTGAATTGCTGGTAAAAAGAGATGATCTGCTCCATCCCACTGTACAGGGAAACAAGTGGCGAAAGCTTAAATATAATCTTGTAGAACTTAAACGCCAGCAATGCCGCTCTCTTGTGACCTTTGGTGGCGCTTTCTCAAATCACGTATATGCAACAGCCATGGCCAGTAAGCTGTTTAATATCCCTGCGGATATTATTGTCAGAGGCCCACACCTTGATGCAGCAAATCCTACTATCCGCTTTGCCAAAGCATGTCACGTCAACTTACATCCTGTCACTCGAATTGAATATCGACAACGTCATGATCCTGATTACCTTGAACGACTCAAAAAACGATTTCCCAATGCATTCATCATACCTGAAGGTGGTAGCAACCAATTTGCTTTGCAAGGCTGCGAAGAATTAGCACGCTCTTTACCTAAAAGTGACTATGTTTGCTGCGCTGTGGGTAGCGGTGGAACGCTAGCCGGTATACTTGATGGACTTGACCCCTCCGTAAAGCTTATGGGGTTTGCAGTACTGAAAGGGGCGGAGTATTTAAATGAGGAAGTCGAGAACCTAAACCCAAAGGCAATGGTTCAAACAAATTGGCAAATACTGACGAAATTTCATGAAGGTGGTTATGGTAAGTTTTCACACGCGCTTTGGCAATTCTGCCAGACAATGCGACGTGACCATCACTTGCCCCTAGAGCCCATCTATACAGGTAAAATGATGTATGGACTTTGGCAGTTGATTGAGCAAGATCATTTTCCAAAACATAGTCGGATTGTTGCCATACACTCGGGGGGCTTGCAGGGCCTAGACGGCCTACGTTATCGGCAGTTAATTTAAGCTATTTTCGAGTTCCAGTAGAGGTGCACTGAAGAAATAGCCTTGCGCACCATCAACACCAAGGCGTTTAATACAGTTAAACTCATCTTGTGTTTCTACACCCACCGCATAAACCGGCACTTGCAACTTCTTGGCTTGACCCACTATCTGCTTCACCACTGCGCGCCGCTTCGCGCATCCATTAATACCGTGAATGAGTTCAAAAGCCAACTTGATCCCCGTTACATTATGCAACCTTTGTAATTGGATCACATCTAAAGGTTTATTCACGTGGTCTAGCACCACATTGGTACCCAGCAGCAGCAGTGATGAGAAAAACTGCTCAAAATAACCTTTATGCTGATAATAGTCGCTTATCATCAGCTCCAGAGTCACATCACTTGCACGGCCAGAATCCTTCAAAGCGCCTATCAACCAATTTAAAAATACACTATTAGACCAGTTCACAACATGTAAATTAACGCTCACCGAAAACCCTCTTGGCTCTTTAGATAGTACTTTAAGTGCTTGTCTCACAATCGCCTTATCAAGTTCAATTAAGTGTTCATTATGGTGTATTTTATGAATAAATTGCCCTGCGGTGATCAAACCTAACGTTTTATGCCGAACACGCAATAACGCTTCACTTTGGATCACATCTTGTGATTTGAAATCAAATAAAGGCTGACAAAAAAGTACAAATCGCCCAGCGCGAATATCTTCCATAATATGTACTTCAGCATCCAGTAAGCTCTCAGCTAACGTATGATTCAGTGGCAGCATATGTATATGTTGCCACACATGGTTTTGCGCAATACTGAGAGAAGATCTGGCAATTTGATACACTTGCGTTTGGTCCGCACTTTCACCATAAAAACATGCCCCGCACTTAACCGCACTGCGTGACAAATCTCCGCGAAAGGCAAGTAATGCTTGATATACAACTTCATGTAAACGCTTAATCGCTTGCTCAACTTCATTTTTACCTAACGTACCGAGTGTAACGGTCAAGGTGCCTGACGATAAATACTTGGCTGAACAATACTGGTACTTATTAAAACACTTCGCTAAAGTGACACTAAAGTGGCTCTGTGGTTCAATGTGCTTCGGCAGTTCACAACGCCATTTAAACATTGCAAACATCGTCACCTGCTGCTCCGTTGTCACAGGTATATTTACCAAACTTTCCCCATTATCTTTGCGTGTTCTGTGTGTGAGCTGCTTGCTTACCTTACGACGTTCTACATGACGTTTACGCTTGTTCAAATAGATAGTGCCAAATAACGCCCCGGCTCCAAAAATGAACGTATTGACCCAAATAAACCACATCAGTCCTTTATTTATCAACGGTGAGGGATACATGCTCATCGAGTGCTCGCCGACCTTAAAATGATGCGGGGATGAAAACCAGGAAATAAAAGCATCATTGCTAGGAAATACGCTAAAGCCATGTTGATTAGCCAACTTGCCGAGTTCTTGAGGAGGAATAGGAACTATGTAATAAGATAACTGCGCAT
This sequence comes from Pseudoalteromonas luteoviolacea, assembly GCF_021654285.1. Lineage (GTDB taxonomy): Bacteria > Pseudomonadota > Gammaproteobacteria > Enterobacterales > Alteromonadaceae > Pseudoalteromonas > Pseudoalteromonas luteoviolacea_J. The sequence goes on from NZ_JAKFZS010000017.1 coordinate 31,922, forward strand.
CTAAACGCTGCGACTCTTCATCAATCCAAGTACTGATTGATTGTATTAAAACTAAATTGCTCACTAAGAGCAGAATACTCCAAGCAACCAAAAACACGTACTCACGTTTAGCGATGTGTTTAGTTAGCGCGAAGTGAAACATAATACAGGCTGCCATCAAGGGATCTGCTTAAAGTTTTGTTCAATCTATTCCAAAACTCAAGGCAACCTAATTAAGATTCCCAAAAGCTGCTGATCTTGAATGTATTATTTTTTAGGATAATAAAAGAAACAGGTAGCACAAAGACAATGAAAAAGCTTTCTACTTCTGAGCGCCATAACTTTTGACAGACCAAATCCAAGCTGGACCACAATTTTAGCCTGAGTTTCAAAGCTTTTTCCTGTGTACAAATGCTCGCGTCCCGTATTTTCGTTTCCTATATATGCTTATACAGAGCTAGTTATGGCTTAGGCATCGCAATGTAGTAAAAATACAAAACTATATTTAAAAGCGACATACAATGTCTGACAAAAATAAATTCTTAGATGAATTCGAACAAATGATCATGCCTGCATTAATTCACCTTGAAGATGAAGCGTATAGTGAAGTATTAGCAGGGAGAGGCCACAACTCAGCGAGGTGGGTGAGAAAACGCTATTTTAAGTGACAATACAAGGACACAATACACAAAGCGCTAAATAGCGCTGTGGACGCTCTATAGCAAGGCGTGATTGATTTTTAAAATTAATACCAACCTCCTTTTAAAGTTACGCTACCATCGAAAGAAACCTATTGAGCAACCAGTTACTTTGATTTCTCCACCTTTAATTTGTAAAGCTCAGCCCTTCAATCTCATGTTGAAAGCTTTAAACTCGCCTTATTAACTAGCCGCTTCACCATGACCCTTCTAATAACATTAAAAAAGCCGCTATTTAGCGGCTTTTCAGTGTCAAATAACTTTATATTTGTCTTTGGTTAGAACGGAATATCGTCGTCAAAGTCAATTGGTGGCTCCATTGGATTAGAGGCACTACCTTGCTGCTGTGGTGCAAAGCCGCCTTGAGGCTGCCCACCCTGCGCAGGTGCACTTTGAGATTGTCCACCGCCAAAGTTATTATTTTGCGGCTGAGGCGCACTTTGCTGAGGCGTTTGCTGCTGTGGTGCAAAACCGCCCTGCTGTGCTGCAGGCTGTTGACCATATTGCTGCTGATTATTTTGCTGAGGCGCAAAACCACCACCTTGCTGCTGCCCGTAACCACCTTGGTTACCGCCAGATTGATATTGACCACCTTGTTCATTGCGGCCACCAAGCATTTGCATTTGACCGCCCATGTCTACGACAATCTCAGTTGTATACTTGTCTTGACCACTTTGATCGGTCCACTTACGCGTTTGCAAACGACCTTCAATATATACTTGTGAGCCCTTACGTAAGTATTCACCAGCCACTTCAGCTAATTTACCGAATAACACAACTCGGTGCCACTCAGTACGCTCTTGCAGCTGACCTGTGTTTTTGTCTTTCCAACTATCTGTGGTTGCAATACTAATGTTCGCTACACCGTTGCCGTTAGGCATATATCGAACTTCAGGATCTTGGCCTAGGTTACCTACCAAGATTACTTTATTCACACCGCGTGCCATGGCACCCTCTCCTCACACAATTACAAGCATTGCTTAATTTTACTCTCTATAACGATTGTATACCGATTGCGCTTCGAATTCGACTTCTCATCACACCTCGTTACTCGTTATGAAGAATATAAAATTTGCTTCGCTTGGTTTAAATCAAATTTACTTTCATCCACTTTTAAATAAGCGCGATTTTCTTCACTGACTACAGTCGCCTCTAACACGCCCGGTAATGTGACCAGTTTTTCAGCAAGTGTTTGTGCATGCTGAGGTTTATCGAGTTCTGTTACAAAGCTCAGGGCTTTACTACGTGGAGGGACTTGCATGCGCCATGCAATAGCCAGCCATATTAACCCAATTCCTGCTGCCGCAGCAAATACAGTTTGCGTCTCATAGTGCTGCGCTAGGTAGCCTCCCAATACGCCACCTAAAAAGGCACCTAAAAATTGCCCAGAGGAAAACACCCCCATTGCAGAACCCTTTTGGTTTGCAGGTGAGATCCGAGAGACCAGTGCTGGCATGGTCGCTTCTAAGAAATTAAAGGCAATAAAATACAAGGTCATTGACAGTGCAATGCCCCACAACGAATCAGACAACCATACCAGTAATAAAGTGCTGACACTCAACATGGCAACAGCGCCTAAAAACACCTGTTTTTCTTTTTGTTTTTTGATTGCGATTATCATCATTGGCGCCATCAAAACAAACGCTAGTATCAATACCGGAATATATATTTGCCAATGAGATTGTGCATCTAGCCCGTCATCAATCAATTTCGCAGGCAAGACAACAAATAATGTAGTCAGGGTCAGGTGCAACATTAATACACCAAGATCTAAACGTAGTAATTGCGGGTGCTTAACCAGATTTTTAATATCGACCAATGACGCGACCGTGTCGCCTTTAGGTGCTTTGTGTACCGCATTAGGCACCACAAACAAGACAATTAAAATGCCGACCACAGCCAATATCGCGGTCAGCCAGAAGACCCCAGCAATACCAAAAGCAGCGGCAACCATTGGGCCGACTAACATGGCCACAGCGAAACTCAAACCTATACACATGCCGATCACCGCCATCACTTTGGGCCGTTGTTCATCTCGACTCAAATCAGATGCAAGGGCAAGCAAAGCGCTGGCAATAGCACCCATCCCCTGAAGCGCGCGACCCGCTGTCACCCAGTAAATAGATTCCGCAGTTGCAGCAATGACAGAGCCAATTGCAAATACCACGAGACCGCCAATAATGATTGGCTTGCGGCCAAATTTATCTGACAGCCACCCCATTGGGATCTGTAAAAGCGCCTGTGTCAAACCATACGCACCAATAGCCAGTCCAATCCAAAGAGGCGAAACATCTTCGAATGAATCACTATAAATAGCCAATACTGGCATCAGCATAAACAAGCCGAGCATGCGAAAAGCAAAGACTCCCGCCAGTGAAAAAGCGGCGCGTTTTTCAATTTGGTTCAAAGATTGATTGGACATAAAGTAATGTAAAGTCAAACAGTAAAAAATCGCGAGCCAGTTTAGCAAAAACTCAGTCCAACTGATATTTTTTTAATATTTCACTAAACCGCCCAGTTTTATTCAATCTGTTATACGCGCTTACCAAGTGTTCTAGTTGCTTGTCAGACACACTTTTTTTACTAAATGCAAAATAGACCGGTGATTGATTCACCACCAGCGGTGCGATTTTTATGGTCATAAAATCAGGGTGATTGGTTGACTGAAAAATAATATTAAACTTTTCTTCTAAAAAGCCAGCAATACGCCCATGTTTGAGTAAACTGAGTTTAGTTTGATTATCAGGAACAAAGATAAATTGGGTTTCATCGCCTAACCGTTTGCTATACCGTTCGGTAAAAGTGCGCCCGTAAAAAGCGCCTTGCTGTATCGCGACAGGAACGGGTAGAGAAAACAAATCATCCATGCTATCAACGTCAAACAAGCGCTCTGCATTCATTGCGAACACGATGGTTTCCATACGCTGAGGACCCACAAAATAAGCAAATTCTGTACGCTCTTGGGTACGGGTAACGCTGAGTACTAAGTCAATATTACCTGCTTCGAGCATTTTCAATGAACGTCCCCAGGGAATACTGACAAACTTATAACTGCACCCAGCTTCATCCAACAAGGCTTTGGCAAAATCAACATCCATTCCGTGCCAGCCCTTTTCTTCATCCAAACGAGATTGCGCGGCGTAATTTTCAAATCGCACCGTCATTTCGCATGCCCACAAAGGCGGTAGAAAAAAAAGACTCAAAAGCAAAAAACGCACTTGCACCACTCAGTAAGTGATATTCAAAAATAAGTTTAGTTGTTTATTTTTGCAAAAGCTTAATTTTGTATGTCGGATGCGCTAACATGCGCGCTTATTCCGTCTATTCTTGCAATCAACCTAAACGAGTGAGCCAGTACATGGCTTAGCACGTATCAAGGGTGGAATAACCGCAGCTTTTAGTATACTGTATGTGTATACAGCTACCCATAATTTAGTTTGCAAACCCTAAGCGTGATCACCTAGGTTAATTAAGTACGTATCAAAGAACACTCATTTCACAACGGTGAAATAGCAAACACCATAAATCGGGATATACGTATCAAATAATGGTTGCAAGCACATGAGATTCACATAAGGCCACTATGGATAAAATAGAAGTAAGAGGTGCGCGTACGCACAACCTCAAAGACATCTCTTTAACTATCCCAAGAGACAAGTTAATTGTTATTACTGGACTGTCTGGTTCAGGAAAATCTTCTCTTGCTTTCGATACGTTATACGCCGAAGGCCAAAGACGCTATGTCGAGTCTCTTTCCGCTTATGCAAGACAGTTTTTATCCTTGATGGAAAAGCCCGATGTCGATCACATCGAAGGACTTTCTCCGGCTATCTCCATCGAGCAAAAGTCTACGTCGCACAACCCGCGCTCAACAGTCGGTACTATTACTGAGATCTACGACTATCTAAGACTGTTATTCGCCCGAGTCGGTGAGCCGCGCTGTCCAACACATGATCTGCCACTTAAAGCGCAAACAGTCAGCCAGATGGTAGATACCGCACTTGCTCAGCCAGAGGGCAGTAAACTTATGTTGCTCGCACCTGTGGTGAAAAACCGCAAAGGTGAGCACGTTAAACTGCTAGAGCAACTTGCCAGCCAAGGCTTTATTCGAGCGCGTATTGATGGAGAGGTATGCGATCTCTCTGATCCACCCACATTGGAACTCCACAAAAAACATACTATTGAAGTCGTCGTTGACCGCTTTAAAGTAAAAGACGGTCTACAGCAGCGATTAGCCGAGTCCTTTGAAACAGCTCTTGAATTGGCAGATGGTATTGCGCAAATCGCCAGTATGGATGACCCGGATGCAGAAGATTTAATTTTTTCTGCCAACTTTGCCTGCCCAACCTGTGGCTATGCCATGACCGAGTTAGAACCTCGGCTGTTTTCATTTAACAACCCAGCAGGCGCGTGCCAAAGCTGTGATGGCCTAGGTGTACGACAATATTTTGATCCCAATCGCGTCGTGCAAAACCCTGAGCTTAGTCTTGCAGGTGGCGCGATCAAGGGCTGGGATAAACGCAGCTTCTACTACTTTCAAATGCTGACGTCGGTTGCGCAACATTACGGATTCGATTTAGACATTCCGTTTGGTGAGCTCCCTGCATCCGCACAAAAAGTTGTGTTAGAAGGCTCAGGCAAAACGAAGATCGCATTTAGTTACCGAAATGATCGCGGGGACCTAATTACTCGTAACCATGAGTTTGAAGGCGTTTTAAATAATATGAATCGCCGTTATCACGAAACTGAATCTACCTCAGTACGTGAAGAACTTGCTAAATACCAAACCAGCCAAGCCTGCCCTAGCTGTAGTGGCTCGCGACTGAGAGAAGAAGCGAGACATGTATTTATTGGTGATACCAATCTACCGGTCGTGACCACCATGAGCATTGGCGAAGCATGTCAGTTCTTTGAAGATCTCACTTTGTCAGGTCAAAAAGCACAAATCGCAGAAAAGGTACTCAAAGAGATCCGTGACAGACTGTCATTTTTGATTAATGTGGGTCTGAACTACCTCTCACTCGAACGTAGTGCCGATACGCTATCAGGGGGTGAAGCTCAAAGGATCAGACTGGCAAGTCAAATTGGTGCGGGTTTAGTTGGCGTCATGTATGTCCTCGATGAGCCTTCAATTGGCTTACATCAAAGAGATAACGACAGACTCCTTAGTACACTTACACACCTTCGTGATTTGGGTAATACAGTTATCGTAGTTGAACATGACGAAGATGCCATTCGCGCAGCTGATCACATCATCGATATTGGTCCAGGTGCTGGTGTACATGGCGGCCATGTGGTTGCCGAAGGCTCTCGTGATGACATCATTGCAAACAAAGACTCGTTAACAGGTCAATACTTGGCGGGTACCAAGCAAATTGTTGTGCCACAGGAGCGCCACCAACCAAACGAAAAATGGTTAGAGCTCTTTGGAGCCACAGGGAATAATTTAAAAAATGTCGATCTGAAGATCCCATTCGGTTTGATGACGTGTGTCACAGGAGTATCTGGTTCAGGTAAATCAACACTGATCAACGACACCCTTTACAAACTTGCACATCGCGCATTAAACGGTGCCACCGTGTCCGAGCCTGCACCGCATAAAGACATTCAAGGCTTGGATCATTTCGATAAAGTCATCGACATTGATCAAAGCCCTATTGGCCGCACACCACGTTCTAACCCAGCAACATATACTGGGATCTTCACCGCGATCCGAGAATTGTTTGCAGGTACGCAAGAGGCACGCTCTCGCGGCTACAAAGTTGGACGCTTTAGCTTCAATGTAAAAGGCGGACGCTGTGAAGCCTGTCAGGGCGACGGCGTATTAAAAGTTGAAATGCACTTTTTACCGGATGTATATGTCCCTTGTGATGTATGTACAGGCAAACGCTACAATCGTGAAACACTTGAGGTACTTTATAAAGGTAAAAACATTCATGAAGTACTCGAGATGACGGTGGAAGATGCACGAGAGTTCTTTGATAAGATCCCAGCGATTAAACGCAAGCTGCAAACATTGATGGATGTTGGCTTGTCTTATATCCGACTTGGTCAAGCTGCAACAACGCTCTCAGGTGGTGAAGCTCAGCGAGTTAAGTTGGCTAGAGAGCTTTCGAAGCGTGATACAGGTAAAACCCTATATATTCTTGATGAGCCAACTACAGGTTTGCACTTCCATGATATTCAACAATTATTGGTCGTCCTGCACCGTTTACGCGATCATGGCAATACCGTGGTCGTCATCGAGCATAATTTAGATGTGATTAAAACTGCAGACTGGATTGTCGATCTTGGCCCTGAGGGTGGTTCAGGTGGCGGGCAAATTTTAGTATCAGGCACGCCTGAAGACGTCGCCCAACACCCGCAATCACACACTGGTCGTTATCTTAGCCCTATGTTATAACTATCCAGTTGCAGTGGTAATACATTTACCACTGCAACTGAGTTTTAAACAGTAGGGAATTAAAATAACAATGAATCACCCCGCATGGACCACAGTTAAGCAAACAGCTAAAAAGATCAGTGCCCCGTTTGAACGTTTTTGGCACTCACTGAATACACCGCAAAGACTTTACTTCTCGTCCCTATTTATCAGTATCTACGCCATTATTTTTGCTAATCAAGACAATACTGGCTGGTTTAACTTGGTAGCAGTACTGGTACTATGTGCCATGATCTACGAGTTTTGGCCAAAATTTTTAGTATTTTGGGAGAGCTTGCCAGGTAAAGCGATTATTTTACTCTTTTATGCCTTTATCGCTAACTATGCATTAGTGCAAGCCGCAGGCATGATCAATGACATTACGGGTGTCAGTTCAGATCCCCTGCCCTACAGTCACAACCTCAGTGTACTGCTCTCATTGCCAACCTGGTTTTTTCTCACCACCATCGTATTGCTGTTGCTGTTGCAAATTATTCAGCCGTTATATTTGTTAGCACTGATATTATTGAGGCCATTTGGCCTGCATCGTATTTGGCAACCTATCGATTACAAATTCCCTGTCACCACTGGGCTATTACGCTTTATTTTTAGCTTATTTATTCTTGTTCAAGTCGCTAATCTATTGTCACACACAGGTTTGTCTGGCGGTGTAAACCAATTTCTCAGAGGGTGGTTTGAAATCATTAGTAATCAACCAGTTACTGTTGCAATGTCAAATAATGAAACTCCGCAAACCAATGCAGTTAATCTCTTAAAAGTTGAGCCTGGAGAAAACGTTGAGGAAGATCCTGACTTTGAAGCGTTTAAAGTGAGGATCTCAACCGTCAGTGAAAACACGGTGAAATACGAAACCCATTTAAAACGTATATTGGCGCATTTTATTTATGAATATGAAGCAGACTCTCATTCGCGCTGTGAGCATGCACCAGGGGCACGCATCATAGAGCTAAATGATTATGAGATATTGCAAATCACCAAATTAGATGATGCCAATACCTTATCGAGCTACCAATACGATGTGCTTCCTTGTATTTCTGCAGCGCTGGGGCATCAATTTAAAACACACATTACCACCAAGTAACCCTTAGATGGCGCTGTTTATACAGCGCCACACGACCACTTTACAAAATATATGCTGACAATGCCTCGCGCTCAGCATCACTTAAAAGCTCAGAAGACTTGCTTGCAAAATCATATCGCACCATAACTGTTCGCCCTTCTGCGCAGCATTCACCGTGCTGCCAAGCTTGCTGCAAAATCACAAAAGAGCTATTTCCCAGCTTTTCAATCATGGTTTTGACTTCCACTTCTTGACCATAAAAAAGCTCTCCTTTGAAGATAACTTCTACCTTGGCGACAATCAGTTTCCAGTTATGTGGATTTAAATCAGGTGTAAATATTTTGAAAATAGGTGCTCTAGCAGCTTCAAACCACACAGGGAGTACGGTATTGTTTATATGGCCAAGCACATCGGTTTCACTAAAGCGTGGCATGATTTTTTCTGTAAGCATAATAATTCTAATAACCTTTGAGGATTGAGATGACTGATTTTATTCGCGTTTATGACAATGCACTCAGTGCAGAGTTTTGCAACAAATTTATGCAAACCTTTGATGAAAGTCCACATTTAGCTCAAGGACAAACGTCTGGCGGCGTCGATCTCAGCAAAAAAGTCAGCCAAGATTTGTATCTCAATAATCACCCTGAATATCAGAGTCAACTGCGCGAAATTGAACAAGCCACCTCAAAATATTTATTTGAGTATATAGAAGAGCACTTTTTTATGATGCTTGGTGCATTTGGCTTGAATGTCTATCACCCGCAAACAGGCCAACCAGTCAACCTAACTATGGATAACTTCGAAGAAATCGGTAAACCGCAGCTGCCTATTTTGACGCAACAGCTATTTAGATTAGGGCCCATTCAGGCACAAAAATATCCGGTTAACAAAGGCGGCTACCCATATTGGCACAGCGAGGTTTACCCACAGCTCCATCATAATGAAGCACTACACCGCGTACTGTTATTTATGTTTTACCTTAATGATGTGGAAGATGGCGGAGAAACCGAGTTTTTCTATCAAAATAAAAAGCTTGCCCCTAAGCAAGGCAGTATGGTGATTGCACCGAGTTACTTCACGCATACCCACAGAGGCAATATGCCTTTGTCCAATGACAAATATATCTTAACCTCTTGGGTGTTATTTCAAAGAGCTGAGCGCCTATACGGTGCACCACCGCAAAACGCCACCGCTTAATAAAGACTTATCTTCGGCCCTGTGTAAATGCTTGCCAATCTAGCATCAGGGCTTGAAAGTCTTCAAAACCGCATCCTGCAACAAGCCCATCTTCGTCTAGCTCTAAGAAGTCATCCTCATATCGAGATAAATCAACATCATTTTGATATAAAGAGTGCGCTTCAAACAGGGCTTCGTCTTTAGATAAGATCAAACGAACTTCACGTCCTTCTATACGGATCTCATCCTGACTACTGACGATACTTTTCATTTGATCAACAAAGGACTTTACATCGGAAATCGCCAGCTCTTCATTGAGCCAGCGCCCAACTAACGCATGTTCCTGTGACATTCGCACACGATAACCCGTGATTGGATCTCTAATAAACTGATATTCCATACTACTCGTACTCACACTGGACAGTGTTTTATTATATCGCGGAATAACCTCAAATGGGCAAGGGAATGACACACTAAAAAGTCCGTAATAAAGTCATGAAAAAATCCTGCATGCTCGTATAATGCACCTCTAATTCACTCGCACCGTTTTGCTATGACCCCTGTTGAAATTCTATTCCCCCTAATATTTTTAGTCCTTGCGGGGTTTGTATGCGGTAAAACCGGTTTTATAGCCACCAACCAGCTTGAAGGGCTCAGACGCTTTATATTTTACTTGGCGATCCCCGTTTTTTTATTTCTTAATATGTACCAAGCAGATCTATCAAAAGTGGCATCTGCAAAACTATTGCTGGCTTTTTACTTCCCTGTCGCAACCTGTTACTTCTTAGTGCTATTTGCAAAATGGGTGACACATAAAAGTGCACTGAATGAAGCGGCCATGTGGGGATTAAGCGGCACCTACTCAAATACTGTACTGGTTGGGTTACCCGTTATTATTGCAGCGCTTGGCACTGATGCAGGTGCTATGGTGTTTATGATCATCACCTTTCACAGCGCTTTGTTGTTTGCACTCAGCTTTTTATTTTCGAGTACGGTGAAGCAGTCCCTCATCGGTACCTTCAAGCCTTTATTCATCAACCCCATTGTACTGAGTATTAGTCTTGGGTTATTGCTAAATGCACTTGAGCTTTCTATTCCTAAATTAATGCTCTCTGGATTGGATTGGCTAGCCAAACCTGCCATTGCAGGCGCGCTGTTTGTTCTGGGGGTAAGTTTGGTGCAATATTCACTGCAACAAGCATGGCAGAGTGCACTCATTTTAAGCCTTGTAAAACTGCTGCTTTTACCTGCTATGGTCTGGGGATTTGCTTCTGGGCTCGCGTTACCGACGATGCAGATCTCAGTGCTCACTTTAATGGCCGCATCTCCGCTTGGCGTCAATGCTTACCTTGTGGCTAGGCAACAAGCCTGTGCGCAAGCAACACTAGCCAGTAGCGTTGTCATGTCCACGTTATTAAGCCCTTTAACTATGAGCTTTTGGCTTTATTGGCTTGTTCTGTAGTACTTTTAAAACAAAGGTTGCAAATGTGCTCTTTGCAACCCTTAGACTCTAAAGCTGAATATAGGTGTCAATACTCCCCTTTCGAGTAGCTATAACACACTTATTCCAGTATAAGCTCGAATTCACCTTCAAGCTTTTCACTCACAATCGTAGAGCTTGGTAAAGTTAAATCGAATGTGCCTTTAACATTTAATGGCGTATTATCGAAGTCAAACGTTAACATACCGCGCGAAGCTTCTTTATTAAGCTCTTCATAACTACCCGATTGAACAGAAGCAGTATTTCCACCAGCAACAACACCGCCTAATGGAACAAGGAAGTCATCAGTCGTCCCTTCAAAGTTAAAAAAGACTTCAAAGTTATTACCTTCATATTCAGTAATTAAACGAAATGCAGTCCCCTCAGCTGTGGCTGTTACTTCATTATCTTGACTTATTGATTCAACGACAGTGGAAACGATGGCACCACATGCACTATTCTCAAGTTTAGGGTAATTATCAAAATTGATCGTTAGATTACCAAAGTTGGTAACAGACTCAGTACTCTTTTGCTTAAATGTGCTTTGACCAATTACAGTGTCATCACACTTTTCAACAACAGAGAAGCTACCCTCTTTTTGGAAGTATTGACGTGTACGATTACCTGAATCACAACTTAAATTTGTCAATATAGAAGTGAGATCAACGGCAGTGATTTCCTCAAACCCGCAGTAATTGGGTTGAATCGTCTGATTATTTTGATCAACTGACTCTATTATAAAAGAACGAGTAAGCTTTGTATTAATGGCTGTATGCGTATTATCTTGCTGCGCTTCTTTGATATATAAGGTTTGTGTCTCTATCCAAGTACTACCTGCCAGCATCGCTGACATATCAACTTCTGTTACAGCATTACCCAGCTCACTTGACGGAGCCACAGTCGGTTCAGAAGGGGTTTGATCAGCAACGTTAACCGATAAGGACTGATCTCGAAAGCCAAATGTATTGGCAGCACTCTCATCCGACAATGACACTCTTACCTGAATGGTTTGAAAGTTATCTACTTCAGGAGCTGTGAAAGAAATGGTATCAGAGCCCTGCCCTGTGATAGTCAAAGGTTGATTGTTAAAAGTGACTTGCCAATCAAACTTTAAATCAGATGCACCACTTCCTTTTGTATTAAGTGACAAGCGCACTTGCTCGCCTTCACTTACATTGATAAAACTAGGCAGTGCGTGATAAGTGATTGTTGTTTGTTCAGTTGCAGCTGGCGAGGTGTTATCCTCTCCACCTGATCCACCGCCACATGCACTAAGAGAAAGAGCAATTGCTGCACTTAATGCGAATTTTTTAGTCATCATGACCTGTTTTTCAATTTTTAAAGACATTGAAAGTTCCCAATTAATGAAAATTCCGGGGCATGGTATGACATAGTTCCCAAATCAACAACAGTAAATGTTGATTTAATAACACGTTTTTGTAAAGAAAGTTAAAGCTAAACGTTCAATAAAATAGTCAAATTAATCAGTAAAAATCGAGATGATAAAAAGGATATAAAATGTAATCCCGAGCTCAGTGAAATGAAAAGTACTGAGCCCAATTACTATATATTTACAATTGCTAGACCTTAATCTCTAGAAGAGTACTTAGCAGCATCGATGATTGCCCATAGATGAACAACCGCTGCGATAATTGCTGGCACCACTAAAAACCATAGCGCATAGCCACCAAAAGTAATAATCGCAAAAATAAGCGCAGCCAAAATGCGGCCTTGAACTAACTGACCTAAACCAGGAAAAAATATATTACATATTGCTGCAATAACATTACCGCCAGAACCTTGTCCTGCCATAAATACCTCTCTTTGTTGTATGTTTATTCCAATAACATTACATTGTGACAGAGTTTACAGAAGCTCCATGCTTCATTCACTATAAACAATATTAACCACAATACGTGCCAAATTTATTAATTCAATTATATCAATAGCTTAAATATTTAAAAATAAGATTAGCTGACTTTATTTAGTCTAAAACACTAACTATTAGTGATTTCGTTAGTTATATTATCAAATATGACCATATTAGCTTAGCACGCCAACTATGCAGCAAAGCACTTTATAGGTCGAATAATAAAAACAGGATTTTTCACATGCTAAATAAGATCACCCGACCACTGAGCAATGTCGTTGAACGCTATCTGCCAGATCCCTTTGTATTTGTCATCATCCTTACCCTATTGGTGATGCTAATGGCAACACTTTTCACCCCAGCTGCGCCCAGTGAGGTTATTGAAATCTGGGGAACTGGACTTTGGAATTTGCTCACCTTCGCCATGCAAATGCTCTTGGTATTAATCGCAGGCTTTATGCTTGCTAATACACCGCTATGCGGCAAACTCCTCTCCAAATTAGCGCAATGTGCAAAGTCACCAGGCCAAGCCATCTTGCTTGTCACTGTTGTATCAATGTTCGCAAGCTGGCTCAATTGGGGGTTTGGACTCGTCGTCGGCGCGCTATTTGCCAAAGCACTGGCTCGCCAGATTGAGGTCGATTATCGTGTCCTCGTCGCCAGCGCCTATTCAGGGTTTATCGTTTGGCATGGCGGACTTGCAGGCTCCGTGCCCTTAACAGTTGCTTCCGAGGGACATTTTGCCCAATCTCAAATTGGCATTTTAACCACCGAACAAACGATTTTTTCGTACTTTAACCTCATCTTGCTCGCAGTCATGTTGATTATATTACCCTTGTTAAACCGCGCCATGTTACCGCCTAAAAAAGAGCAAATATTTATCGATAAGGTAAAGCTACACTCAGCACTTCAATCATCGACTAAAACTAATTTAACCCCAGCTGAGCGCTTAGAGCATAGTCCGTTACTTGGCGGGATCATAGGGCTCATTGGTTGTGGCTATTTAGGCCACTTCTTTATAGTGGAAAATGGCGGACTAAACCTTAATATCATCATCGCACTGTTTTTATTTCTGGCGATCCTCTTACATGGCTCAGCTGCAAACACCCTCAATGCGTTACAAGAAGCCATCAAAGGCGGTGCAGGTATTGTGATCCAATTCCCATTTTATGCTGGCATTATGGCCATTATGGTTAAAACTGGTCTTGCAGAGCAGATTTCAGCGGGGTTTGTATCTATCAGCAGTGCACAAAGCTTGCCATTTTGGAGCTTTTTAAGTGCAGGATTAGTCAATATCTTTGTTCCTTCTGGCGGCGGACAGTGGGCTGTTCAAGCGCCCATCGTCATTCCTGCTGCGCAAGCTTTAGAAGCTGATATTGCGCGTGTTGCCATGGCAGTGGCGTGGGGAGATGCGTGGACTAACCTGATCCAGCCATTTTGGGCATTACCTGTGCTTGCCATAGCAGGATTAAAGGCGCGAGATATTATGGGGTTTTGCCTGTTACAACTGGTTGTAACAGGCGTTATTATCGCCGCGGTTTTGACTTTCGTTTAGCTGGATAACACTTTAACTGGCAGGCTCAGGATCACATTATCTGAGTCTGCAAAGTGCCACATCACAGCAATATGACCAACAGCGACCAAGACATAAAGTGCTGCGGATATAATTTGACCATATCTATCGAGGGGCAATAAATGCGTGTGATGCCTACTGCGCCATTCTAATAAAATCTCAACACTACCGATAAAAATAAAAAACGCCAGCAGCATTAAACCAAACTCATAACTTATCCATAACCCCAATGCCAACCCGCTTAAACAGGCTAATAACCCCATCCAAGAGCGCATCGAAAAACTGATGCTTTTTAATACATGCCCCCCATCGAGTGGCAAAATCGGAAGTAAATTAAATAGGTTAAGTAACGCACTTAACACCGCGACCCCAGCAAAGATCTCTGCACCAGTTACATAGTATAAAACCACACCCAGCACAGAGGTAAAGAGGCCAAAAGCAGGCCCCATCAAAGAAATGATCACGTCTTGCCAGCGCGTAGTCATCTTGTCTTCACTCATGGCTAAGCCACCGACAAACGGGATCAAATAGAAGCCTTTGGTTTTAAGTCCAAAGTATTTCATTGCTCTGACATGGCCATATTCATGCACCACTAAACAGGCCACCAGCATTAACGCAAACTGCCAAGAGAACAACCATGCATAACCCGCGACTGACGCGCCGAGCAGTGCCGCTTTTATCACTTTGGCACTTTTAAATAATTTAAATCCCAGCGCAGCTAAACCGAGCCAATTGCCACGCTGCTGCGCTGTCGCAAGTGGCACCTCTACCCATTGCCAAGGCGCGTTATCAACCGATATAGCCAGCGAATTGGTATTTAACTCAGACGTATCCAGTTGTAGTTCATGCCCATCTAATTCAACCCTAAGCTGGTGCGCTCCATGCTCTTCTATGGGCACTGACTGCTGCTCTTTATACACTTGTATTACTTTGTGCTGATGTATCATCACCGATACCATCATGCTTCCGATAGGAAGTTCAATTCTTGTCATCACGCTCACTACACTGTGAAATTTTTCCTATTATCACTAATTCGCAGTGTCTATTGAAGAGAGATTGAGTGAATTATTGCTAAGTTGTACTACGCTTATGGTGTTAAACAGACACACTCTCTGATCTGTTTGCAATAATTTGGTCATACTTGTAACTCAAGTAAGATAATAGCTTTCTAATCTTAGCGAGCAACTGTGAAATTCAGCCCTAGGGACAGGAAATTATGAACAACCGTAGCCGACGCATACTTGTTGTAGATGACTCTCAAGCAATTTTAATCGTGATGCAAGCTATCCTCTCTGAGCTTGATGTCGAACACATTACGGCGGTCGACAGTGCAACAAAAGCGCTCGAAAAAATAAAGCAGTCCCCCTACCCTTTTGATGCCATTTTTACCGACCTCAATATGCCCGAAATGGATGGTATGGAGTTTATTCGTCATCTCGGTGAGATACATTATCCAGGTGGCATTATCATCATCTCAGAAATGGAAAATCGCATCATAGATCTTGCCGCTAATTTAGCTAGACAACATTGCACCCACTTAATCGGCAATATCGCTAAACCAGTCCAACTCCTCGATGTCGAAAGAAATTTAAAAAAATTAGATAGCTTTGTCGGCACCGAAGAAGAATACGAGCAGCCTATCACGGAAGATAAATTACTCGAAGCCATTAGCCAACATGAGATCACCCCGTTTTATCAACCCAAGGTTCACCGTGGTACCAAGCAGATTAAAAGCATTGAAGTACTGGCCCGTATCGTCTCCAAAGATCAAGGGCAAGTCATGCTACCCAAGCGCTTTATTGGTGTGGCAGAAGATCTCGATCTGGTTAACTTACTGACTTTTCAACTCTTCGAAAAAGCAGCTACTGAATTTCAGTTGATCAGAAATGAATTAAATTATCCTTTTAAGCTGGCATTTAACCTCTCGCCCATCCAGCTCAATGACACAAGCTGTCCAGATAAATTAGCTTTAATCTTAGAGTTGAACCGCTTAAAACCACAAGAGGTCATTGTTGAAATCACCGAAAACCAGCCGATTGTCACCAGCTTGCAATTAGAGACCATCAATCGCCTACGTTTACGGGGTTTTGACCTCGCCCTAGATGACTTTGGTACTGGATTTACCAATATTCACCAGTTAAAGACATTACCATTCACTGAAATAAAAATTGACCGCTCTTTAATTACCTACATTGAATCAGATCGCTTTTCTCAGGTGTTGGTTGATAGCTTGATAGACATTGCTCAAAACGAGCAACTCGATATTGTCGCAGAGGGCATTGAACGAATAGAAGAGTTACAGTACTTAGAGCGATATAAGTTTAGTTTGTTGATGCAGGGCTATTTGATCAGTAGACCAAAAGCCCTGTCAGAGTTTGTGCGTTGGATACACTCTTGGCAGAGAATGATTAACTCTAACCCTTAATCATTAATGCGCAACGAGCCAGATATTACTTCTTATCTTGCTCATCTGATTCGTTTTCAGTGACAATGAGATGGCTGTGATTATCAACACGTTGCTGCCATTTTTGCTTAGCAGCGGCTTGCATGTCGCTGGTTTGCTCACGCTCATCAACAATGTCCATTCCCATCAAAGATTCAAGTAAATCTTCAAGCGTTACAATACCTTGAATATCACCATATTCATCGACAACTAACGCAATATGAATACGCTTTTCCAACAAGGTTTGGAACAAGCTGGGTGCAGCTAAGGTTTCAGGTACCGTATACAGCGGCTTCATTAATTTGCTGATCTTATACTCTTCACCCAACCTGTGGTAAGCCAGCATAATGTCATTTTTATGTACAAAGCCCACAATGTCATCGCTGTTCTGATCAAATACCAACACGCGAGAAAATGATACCGAGCCATGATCAGCAAGATAATCATGTACTGTCATATCTTTATGCACTTTGAAAAGTACCGTTCTGGGCGTCATCAGGTTTTCTAATTTGGCATGTCTAAATTGCAGCAAGCTACGAATTGTTGCAGATTCTTCTGCCTGCAGTGCACCAGCTTGAGAGCCCATTTCCGCCATAGCTTCTATTTCTTGGCGAATATAAATGGACTCATCGCCCTTTTTACCGATGAGCTTGGTCAGTTGATCAGACATCCATACGAACGGCTTCAACAAACGCACCATCCATACCAGTGCAAAGCTGACACTCGGTGTCAGTGCACGCCAGTATGTTGCACCAAGTGTTTTTGGGATAATTTCAGATAATACCAATACCAATAAGGTCATCACTGCCGATGCAATACCTACAGCCGCATCACCAAAGACAACGGCAGCTTGCGCACCAACCCCTGCAGCACCTGCTGTGTGTGCAACAGTGTTAAGCGTCAAAATAGCCGCTAAAGGTTTATCAATATTTTCTTTTAACTTCTGTACTCGTGATGCCAGAGTCGGGTTCTGTTGCTTCATCATCCCAACATGGCTTGGCGTAATACTCAGTAGTACCGCCTCCATTACCGAACACAAAAAAGAAATCGCGATAGCTAATAACATGTAGCTAATTAACAAAAACAAGGTCTACTCCTCACGTGAAAACCATTCACTTATATCATAGCTGTACAGCATTTAATCGCACAGCGCATAGCATTCTTTATGAATATGTTATATTACCGCATATTATTTACCTACAATAGGCGCATACTATGAAATTTAAGTCCGCGGTCACTTTACTATTTTCCGCAATAGCTACGCAACTCAGCGCAGCGCCAATCGATCCTCAGCAGATACAATTTATTGGCCCGATTGGTCAAAATATTCAAACTAAGCCGCATCATACCGGCCACCAATCAGCCATAGTCAATACGCTAATCAATAAACTCAGTGCAGATAACGCATCTTTAGAGGTCTTTGGTGAGCGCATCAAATGGCAACCGCTTGCTGATGTCAATGCGTTAACAATGGGTGGACTACAGGCACTCAAACTTGAGTTTTCTACAACCCGATTTGTACAAGGTAAACTGACTCTAGCAGGTATCGAAAAAGCCCATGTATTTTTAAATGGTCAACAGATTGATGGTAAAAGCGACTATCAGCTCAATGCTGTGACTGGCGACCACCAACTACTTATCGTCGCAGAGCAAGTCAGTGACTGGAAAAAAGTAGCGGTTGATTTTGCTGGCACTGCCGAGCACGACCAACTTAACTTTACCAACAAAAGTACTAAGGCACTCTCTGCCAAGCAACTTTTCGATGCACCGACAATCAGTGCTATCTCTGTCTCACCTGATGCAAATTACTATGTTGCCACTCAACAGCACTATCAGGATAACAAAGGCAATAGCGCACTACGAGATACCGTACTTTACAATGAAGATGGTGACATTATTTATCGTCTAAACGGAGTGAGAGCTAACGCCGTAAACTGGAGAGCAGACTCTAAAGTTGCCGTCTTTGTGCAAAACAAGCAATTAAAAACGCTCGACGTTAAGACCCTGAAAGAGACCGCCATCGCGGAGGATTTAGACGGAGCCAGCGGATTTAAATACTTTAATGACAATACCTTGATCTTTTCATGGACCAAAACAGCGCCTAAAGGCGATAAGATTGTAAAACATTACAAAGGGTTAGAAGACCGCTGGTCATATGCGCGTAACATTACCCAAGTGTATTTAATGGATATCAGCACGGGGCTTATTCAGGCTGTGACTGAACATGAACTCAGCCATTCTCTGAAAGATTTTGACGCCAAAAATAACCGTATTCTGACCACACGCTCACCAAAGTATTATGCTGCACCAGCACATTACATGACAGAGCTAGTTGAATTTGATCTCAATACAAATAGCAGCAAAGTACTTGGTCAGTACGGTACTTTTAAAGATGCACGTTATGGTAACGATGGCATTTATGTCACTGCAGGTGCCGAGTTTGGCAATGGTGCGGGCCGCACGCTTGATGAAGGCATATTGTCAAATAACTATGATACTCAGCTCTTTTGGATGAACACCCAGGGCACTGATATCAAACCACTAAGCAAACAGTTTGACCCTTCTATTGAGTCATTCAAAGTCCTTAACAATGGTGACCTTGTACTAAAAGCGGTAGATGAAGATCGCAAAAAACTGTATTTATTTGATGAAAGTAAAAATAAATTCAAATCGCTAAAAACCAAAATGGACGTTGTTGACAAGTACAGTGTCGCTGATAAGCGCAGCCCCGTCGTCATTGCGGCGGGTACTACGGCATCGTCTCCGCAAAAACTAGTACAATTAAATGTAAAAAACAATCGTGCAAGCACACTTTGGGACTCTCAGCCAATCGCTTATAAACAGGCTGAAATTGCAACGCTGGAAGAATTTAACTTCACTAATTCAGCTGGCACTGAAATTAAAGGTCGTGTCTATATTCCACATGGCTTAGATAAAAATAAGCAACACCCAGCGCTTATTTACTACTATGGTGGCACATCACCCGTTTCTCGCGGGTTTACAGGCCGCTATCCATTTAACTTCTGGGCAACCAACGGTTATGTTGTTTACGTATTACAACCATCAGGTGCAACAGGTTTTGGTCAAGACTTCTCAGCAAAACATGTTAATGACTGGGGCAACAGAGCAGCTGATGACATCATTGAGGGCACCAACGCATTCTTAGACGCTTATCAGTTTGTTGATAAAAAGCGTTTGGGTAACCTAGGTGCCTCTTATGGTGGCTTTATGACAATGACTTTAGCGACCAAAACTGACATGTTCAGTGCATCAATTTCACATGCCGGTATTTCTAACCTGACTTCATATTGGGGTCACGGTTGGTGGGGTTACCTGTACTCTGCTGAGGCATCAAAGCACAGCTACCCTTGGAATAACAGCAAGCTTTACAGCCAACAAAGCCCTGTATTCAATGCTGACAAAGTAAAAACGCCATTACTATTGATCCATGGTGACGCTGACGTCAACGTCCCAGTTGGCGAAAGTCATATTATGTACACAGCGCTAAAAATGTTAAATCAAGACGTCGAGCTGATTGAATATAAAGGTGCTGATCATCAGATCTTCGCCAGAGACCGTCGTTTCCAATGGTGGGACACTATGCTCGCTTATTTTGATAAGCACCTAAAAGATGAACCACAGTGGTGGCAACACATGTATGGTAAATAAAATCTTGTAGCAGCACTTTAGTGCTGCTATTTTTTTATGTGCAAGTAATAAAAAGCTAGAACTATTTCATTATTTTTAAAAAGTGACTAAATAGCATACAAATTACTGTCGTATTTCATTAGAGTTTTTATATAAAAATAGATAACTTAGGGTTCTCAGCCGAGAATTCTCGGTGCTAAGATAAAGATTAATTATTGAATAAGTTTCGAGACCATGAGCATAAACGTATTGTTAGTCGAGGACGATGAGTTACTGACTAAAAGAGTCGAAAGTCACTTTGCACAAACGGAGTTTCATATCACTGTTGATAATACCGGTGCTCGAACCCTAGAGCACGTGCAGGAGCATGCCCAAAAAGGCACGCCATTTATGATGGCTATCATTGATATAGTATTGCCAGCCACCGACGGCCTGCAACTCGCTAAGGAACTTAATACATTAACCGATCTCGGTGTCATTATGTTGTCTAGCCGTGATTCGCAAGCAGACCGCATAGCAGGTTTAGCGCAAGGTGCTGACGACTATGTCTGTAAACCGGTCGATTTATTAGAACTTGAATTGCGTATGCGCGCCCTTTACAAGCGTTTGGCAGGCGCACGCAATGAAGATGAATCCGAAGAGTTCATCGAATATGCAGACTTCAAATTGCACCCTGACAACCGTACTTTGATCAACCCAAACGGCGATGAAGCGCGACTCACTGAAGCAGAACATAAGGTACTTATCTGTCTCATTGCCAATGCGGGTAAAGCCACCTCTCGCGCAAAGATCTCTGAGGATATTGGCCAGCCAGATTGGAGCCCAAGCGATCGTACTGTAGATGTATTAATTGGCAGACTTCGTAAAAAGCTGGGTGACGAAAAAGATCAAAAACGCATCGTCACTGTGCGTGGTAAAGGGTATATGCTATCCACTTAGCGTGTCAGTTGTGAAAGCAGGCGCTCAAATGCACGATAGCTGAGCGCCTCTTTTAAGTCAGTGAGCTTAATATCTTGATGTCTGTTCAGATCGGCGATGGTTCGCGCAACTTTAACCACTCTGTGATAAGAACGCGGTGATAGATGCAGTTTTTCAGTCGCTTTTGCTAAATATTCTGCAACCCCATCCAATAACTCACAATGCCTGTCTAACTCTTTGCTTGAAAGCTGCGCATTGTCTTTACCTTGACGGTTAAGCGCAACCAACCGCGCTTGCTCAACCCGCCCACGAATACAGGCACTACTCTCAGCTTCTGCTTTTGATTGCAGTTCAGCCGTACTTAATCTTGGTAATTCAATTTGTAAGTCAATGCGATCGATGAAGGGACCTGATACCTTACTCAAATAGCGCAGCACTTGTTCCGGTGTGGAGCGCTTATCGTTGTGACACCCTGTAGGACTTGGGTTGAGCGCCGCGATAAGTTGAAATCGTGCAGGAAAGTCCACTTGCTGGGCTGCTCTGGAGATATTTACCATGCCCGTTTCCATAGGTTCTCTTAAAGAGTCTAAAACTTTGCGTTCATACTCTGACAATTGCCAAATTATTTGATAGTGTAAAATGTATGCGCTAATTGAAAATAAATTCCTGACATCGTTTTTGATAATAGGTGACTCGTTATTTGCGAGTACATCTATAATTGACATCTTTTTTGAGAGTATCTATGGAACCAGTTAGAAAAATAAAGCCGGGATATGCGAATCTCACTGCGAGAGTGCCAAGCTCTAAGATGATTAAAATGATTAATGCCGAATCATCTCTAGAACGTGATTTAATCGCTTTGTTGGAGTTCGATCCCAAAGTCGTTGAATACTGCGAACAACCTCTTTCTATACCCCTTCCTAACGGTCGTACATATAAACCTGATTTTTATGTTAAATATATAAATCCTGATGGAACAGAAGAAGTATTTATCTATGAGGTTAAATATAGAGATGAGCTAAAAAAGAGCTTTGATACTCTCAAACCAAAGTTCAAAGCAGCCATCACCTTTTGTAAACTCAACAATTACCGCTTTAAGATATTAACCGACCTAGAGATTAGAACTCATCGACTTAAAAACATCGAGTTTCTGCAGCACTTCTCTCGCTCTGTAGCCCCCAATGAAGACGAAATACGTACAACTCTCGCTCAATCGCTTTTTGAATTAAAGCAAACCACTCCGGAAGAGCTACTAGCATACTCCTTTCAGGATTTCCTTCTAAAAGCGCAAGCTACGCCAGTTATGTGGAGAATGATTGCAGAAGGGTCAATACAAGCTGATTTAGACTATACCCTAAATATGAAGAGCCCCCTAACTTTAGACCCCGAAATTGAGGAAAAATATGTCTACTAGACGGTTAACTAAAGGCTGTAAGGTTCAACATGGTACCGAAATATTTGAAATAACTCGCGTTGTAAATTTGGAGTATTTAATAGCAAAAAACATCGTCAATAATGAACTAAGTAAATTACCCATAAAAGAAGTTTCTTTACTCGACAATAAAGATTCAATTAAGGTTGATTCGCCTGACTTAACTGAGATCAGCAATGAAAATTGGACGTTGGCACGTAAACGACTCGAAATTATTCAGCCACTTCTTGAGCTAGGAGCAAACAGACAGGCTAAACATGTTAGTGAACAAGCTCATGTTACAAATACATCTCCCGCCACTTTATACCGCTGGCTAAACAAATACCAACAATCAGGTAAATTATCGTCTTTGATTAGGCGCACTCGAGAGGATAAAAATAGTTCGAGGCTATCAGATGAACAAGAAGTGATATTAATATCTAGCATTGAGGCTCATTTTTTAAAACAAGAACGGCCAAAGGTTACTATTGCATATCAAAACTATAAACTTGACTGCGCAAAAGCGAACCTTTCTCCTATTTCATACCGTACATATTTACGTAAGGTGCATAAAATTACACCTCAGTTAAAAGCTGAAAAACGCCACGGTAAAGCCGTTGCTAGACAAAAACATGAACCCAAAGTCGGCTCATTTCCGCAAGGAAGGTTTCCGCTTGATGTCGTGCAAATCGACCACACTAAACCAAACGTTATTTTAGTTGATGATGATGAGCGAAAACCCATTGGTAGACCATGGGTTACTTTTGCCATCGATATTTATAGCAGAATGATATTAGGCTTTTACTTATCCTTAGAAGCGCCGAGTGCGACATCCGTAGCACTTTGTATGACACATGCAATGAACCGAAAAGAGACTTGGCTTCGCTCTAATAACATTGATGCCGATTGGCCCTGTTGGGGGATGATACGCGTTTTACACGCAGACAATGGTCCAGATTTTCGTTGCAAAGCGTTAGATACTGCTTGCTATGAATATCAAATACAGATCAACTGGCGACCATTAGGCCGCCCTGATTTTGGAGGCCATGTTGAAAGACTTATGCGGACTGTTAAAGTCGCCATGAACGACATCAAAGGTACCACGTTTGAAAACCCTCAATTAAGAGGAGATTACGACTCTGAAGGCAATGCCGTTTTCTCATTTTCTGAGTTTCAGAAGTGGTTAGTGACTTATATCACTGAGGTCTACCACAAAAGAAAGCACTCTGCGATTCATACTTCCCCTATTGCTAAATTTGAAGAAGGCCTATTCCAAGGTACTGATTCCCCGAGCTTAGGACTGCCTGAAATCATAGAAAATGAACATAGGCTCTATCTCGATTTCTTACCATTTCATAGACGAACCGTTCAGTCATATGGCGTCACCATTGATAACATCTATTACTTTCACCCTGTAATTTCAAAGTGGGTTGGTGTACCGAACCCAAATACTCAGGACGGTAAGTTCATCATTAAATACGAACTACATCAAATTAGTCATGTCTTTTTTCTTGATCCTGATACAGGCGATTATATCGAAATACCCAGAGTACAACGAACTGCACCTGACATGACCAGATTCGAATTAAGAAAAGTTCAATCTCATTTAAAGCAACAAGGTAACGATAAAATAGATGAAGCTGCAATCATTGATGGATATAGAAAATTAAATGAAATTGCTGAAGGCGCGGCGCAGAAAACAAAAGCTCAAAGAAGAATGAATCAACGAAAAAAACAGGCAAAACAAGCCGTAGTTCATTTGAACCAAACGCCTCAGAAACAGCCTCAGAAACAGCCTCAGGAAGAAGGTATCTGGGAGGATGTAAAACCTTTTGATAATTTGGATTTGGATGTTTAAAAATGGAACATTTGCATAAAGAAATTCGCCAACTTTTAGATCTAGACCAGCAGGCTCGTATAAAAGAAACGCTTAAAAGAAGGTGGATAGGCTATTCACAAGCGAATCAAATATTAAATCGGATGGAGGAGCTAGTAAATCATCCTAAAGTACATCGCATGCCAAATTTACTCATCAAAGCTGACACTAATAACGGTAAATCGTACCTTATCCAAAAGTTTTTAAAAAACCACCGTCCTTACGTCAGTGATACCAGTACCGTCGTGGTTCCCGTCGTCTCAATAGAAATACAGCCCGACGCAAATGCAAATACTTTATATGGCTTAATTCTAGATGAGTTAGAGGTCACTTATAGCTTCACCGCAAAAAAAGAGGTCAAAACCAAACTCGTATTCGATGCACTTGAGAGAATGCAAGTGAAGTTGCTGATCATTGATGAGCTTCATGTACTCATGAATACAACAAAATTGAAAAAAGCACAGATGCTGGATACGCTCAAATATTTAGGTAATAGAGCACAAATACCTATCGTCGGTGCCGGTACTAAAGAAGCTCACACCGCAGTTGTGTCTGACCCACAGCTTGCAAATCGCTTTGAACCTATGGAATTGCCCCATTGGAAGTTAAATACTGATTATAGGAAGTTGCTTGCAACGTTTGAACAACTACTCCCCCTTGCCAACCCTTCCAACCTGCAACAGCAAGAAATTGCTATACAAATATTTGCTATGACGGGTGGAATAATTGGCGAGATTGACTCTTTGCTAAAAAGAGCAACTATTTCTGCAATCAAAAACAAATCGGAGTGTATTACACTCAATACCTTGAAAGAACTGAACTGGCAATCACCAGAAGAACGACGACGAATTTAAGTTCGAATCGCTTTTAGGAGAAGTGTGCCTATTTAGGAGCTAATATAACCACACTAATTCGAATTTTCTCTCTTATTTAAACCATTTCTCTTTTAAGAATGCATCAACATCATGATGTACATTGAACCATGACGCATCATTAGTCGTCGTATTTACAACCATGAGAGAGTCATTCTGATCCATTTCCTTCCATATGATACTAGCAGCTTCTTTTGCCGAGTAGTTGGAGTTTAAATACCAATAAGATTTATGCACTTTTGCCCACTCCCCCAACGTCTTAATTTTTTCAATTACTCTAGTATAATCTTGGCCAGGGCTATTTAAATCATAAGAAATCAATAAGTTATTTGCCATTTACTTTTCCTTTAAATTTTGCATGATACTTATACATGTGGACCATATTCTTACATATCAAGCCACCCAGATAATTTTTTATTCGTAACATCTTAATATGGGAGTGACCTATGCTATGTAATTATCTTTTCAATTGAAAAGTGTGCTCGAATCATAAAAAATAAGCAGTTTTAGATAATGTACGGTGTATTTTTTGGCTGAGGAGAATTCCTTTACTACCTTGCTAGTAAAATGATAATGATGCAATAGAGGTAGTTTTCATGATAACTACACACCATAAATTGATAGGTAAAACGGCAATTTTCTCTGATGAAGCACTATCATCTTGGATCAATCGGTTAGCTAGAGACAATCTATGCTCCCCCTATTTATTTTGCTCAAGATATTTAGGGCAAACGCTTATAAACAGAGATATTGATAGAGCCATATCAAATACAGCATTGTTAAAAATTGCAGAACTAACCAGTGAACCCATTCATACAATTCAGCAACTACAAATACCGCAGTACTATAACTCAGGGATAAAGAAAAAAAAGACATTGTTACATGAGCAACTTAGCCTTCATTGTCATATCAAAGGATTCAAAAGGCTTAATCGATGGATCCAGTTTTGCCCTATATGTTTAAAAGAGAATAACTACTATAGACGTTACTGGCGCTTCGCTTTATGTACGACATGTTTCTTACACAATACCGTATTACAAGATGCTTGCCCAAACTGTTTGAAACCTATCAACTTTTTTAATATTCACTTATTACATTCATCCAAAGCTATTTGTGAACACTGCTTGTTTGATTTAACGCAATCTGAATGCGACATTGTTATCCTGAATGATGTTATCTCATTTGATAAAGCATTAGTCGAAGCTATCAATAGTGGTTGGGTTATGTGGCGAAATTTCAATCTACACGCTTTCCCTTTTATTTCAGGTGTAATTTATTTAATAAATGGTATCAGAAAATCGTTGTTTCACTGTATAGACAACAATTCACACCCTTTACTCAATAAACCGTTTGGTCAATTAAATACTATTACACGACACCAGATCACCCAAATATTAGCATCATTGTTAAAAAATTGGCCCTACGAGCTCACCCAACTAAAAGAAGGAAATATTATCTCTCAGACCGCATTTTACAAAGACTCACAACACGACTGGCCATTCTGGATCTGGAAGGTCATGAGATCAGAGTTGAATAAGGGTACATATTGGCTTCGTTCAGATGAAATTGAATCAGCAATAGCTTTCTTACAAAAAAATAAGTATCAAATATCCCCGTCAAATGTTGGCGAAGTATTGGGGCGAGATCGATCTTTTTACGTAAACGCAAAAAATAAGAGGCTTATTGAAAATGCAATGCAAGTTCAACAGTGGAAAAAGAAGATTTTCCATTGGTAAATACAAATAAAGCCTCCGTATTATCATATACCTTGTCAATTAAATGCCTTTGCTGTACGTTAACCAAACAATAAGTTAGCTAGGAGCACTTATGAGAAGGAACTATTATAAGTTAAACTCTTTACGCCATAGATTTTCCGAAGAGCTATTTTCTCAAACAATAGTCCACTGCTTTGGTACATTATCCGATAAAAATACTGGGAAGAAGATTGAGACCAACATTAATTGTGTGTTCGCTAATCTAGAACAGCAAAGCAATAAACCTTTTTTCATCGATAGTATTCCTATTGAAGCGCTTTCAATCTTGCGACGAGGTGATGTCTATAATCAAGAAGGCATTTACCTTAAAAAAGAACCTAGTAGAACAGAAGAAAAAAGAATTCGCTTTCAATATAGCCACCAAAATAAACCCGAGCCCATTACTAACTTTCTTTCAACACCGACCTTAGACAAAAAATATAAACAACTATCACTTGAATTTCGCAATCAATGGGCCATCAAAGTATTAGAGCAAGACCAAGCTCACGCTACTACACCAATCATAATTCCATGTAGTGCTATCGCTAGCTTTTACTTGCCTCATAGCTGCTTGATAAGAGCTGCTCTTTCTGGTGAGGGTAAAACTGCTGACACAACTTTAGTCAATCAAAAGCTCACAGAGGAAGGAAGAAAAGTAACAATTAGAGAGGGGATTGAATACGTCCATCTGACTAAAAGTATGTATGATGTCGTTGCTCCTCACATTGCTAGAATTTACCTATCAACTTCTGCAAAACGCGCTTTTAATGCAATTCATGGTATGTCTAAATTAATACCATTACACACCACAAATAATTTTGCACTATCTTGTATGCCCTTCGTTGAGGGCACATTGAACTGGAAAGTACTGGGGAAAGCTTTTACCGACCCTGAATTTGGGCCATTATTTTTAGTTTCTCAAATTATATCATGCAATGGATCTTTTCCTTTCAAAGAGCTCATTTTTGGTAGAGAAAATGATACTCGAGGCATAGAAGATAAAAATACAAAGGAAGTAGAGCGAGGTGATAAAAAGCCCCCTGTAAAATTAAGCAACCCACCACCTAAAAATAATGATGATACGCAACCAAAGGAACCGACTTCTGAACCCGAAACTGATTTGGACCACAATAAAATTGCAGATAGTGAAATAGAGTCCACGCATATTATTTTTGACAATGACGATACACTCTATAGCCAGTTATCTAATACCATCATTCGAAAGATTGACAAGATAACCATAAAAACGAAAGGCAAACAGCCTATTATTAAGACCGTCAGTGCAGCTGGGGTTTCTTTTTTGGCGGGTCCAAAGGGAGATACTTCTGGCCAAACGGAAAGCATTCGCTCCAAATTGGAGGCGGGTAGGATCTCTACGGTTAATAGTAAGCTTATCCACGATACTCCAAACAGTGAAGCAGGAATAAGCGCGCCTGATTTGGCAAGAATTTACGACCTTTTAAGTGATCTACACCTAACTGGCTTCAAAGTTACGTTCAGAAATATTAAAAGTCCATGTGAAAATGCTCTACAACTGACTAGAGTTGAAAACGTTATTCCTCCTGAATATCGAGATCTAAGCGGCCCAGGTTCATGGATAATGCGACACAAACCACCTAAAGACTCTGGCCATGAAAAGCTAGAAGAGACTATCCATAGATGTCGTAAATTTTTAATTGCTGAGTTCGCATACGACGATTCTTTTTATGCATATTTAGTTGAGTTTCAAGATGCTGAGGCCGATAGTATTGCATCTTTATTCTTTTCGAACTTTGATCGTCGCATGTCACCTAAGGCGTTATTAAATGAAATATTACTCAATGTTATGGGTAAGCGAAGGCATTGGCGTAAAAACACAAAGTTGAAATATGCCAAAAAGCTAACTCACAAAGTGGCCCCTAACCACCTTACCCAAGCTGAAAAGCAGACTGTAGAGCAAGCCTATTTAGATAAAGTTTCGGCAAACGTAGTGAGCGCATTTTCACTGCATAATAAAACTCAGGAGATTGCATCCAACAATGAAGCTGTTGAGGTGTCAAACTCTAAAGAAAAGCAATTAGAAACAACGCTTTGATACTTACAATAATGACTATTATCAGACCGTTGACAACAGTATTTATTGAGTAAATCCCCACGTTTAATAAATATAGTGTGACCGGGGCTTTTGTTGTCATGCCAATCATATTGGTTTACAGCAAAATCCCGTTATTTGAGCTCTCCTCACTATCGAGACAATTATAGAGATAAATCAGAATTATCGATGTTTTAACGGTTCTTTCAAGAATGTAGCTAATTCTGTTTGTAGTTTTCAAGTAATGAGCCGGCAGATAAACATCATTAAAAGGTCCTTAATTTTGTTAAATTCCAGATGGAAGCAGGATAATCTTTGCTATATTTGTTGTAAGAATAAAAGGAATTAGCCCAACTATATCCCATGTCTAAAAACACTCATCTCAACAACTTGAAAGTGCCATCATACCAAGAGAGCTATGCTGACTTCCCTAGTAAGTTAAATGGGAATGATTTGCTGAGTGCTTTGAAAGCATCTATGGAATTCGCCGCTGATGAAGTCTTTTGGATAGACGCCAATGCTGAGATTCTATACGCCAACAATGCCGCACATTTAAAGTTGGGATATAAACAATATGAGTTAAACGGCACAAAGATATGGGAGTGGGACACAACTTTTTCAAAAGAGCTTTGGCCTCTTTTCTGGCAAGAACTACAAACTCGTAAACATATTGAATTTGAAAGCTTGCAGCAAACGAAAACCGGTGACTCTTTTCCTATTCAATTAAAAGGCCACTACTTCAAATCCAATAATGAAGAGATGTTTATTGTTTTCATCTCTGATTTAACCGATAAAAAGCAAGAAGCTGAAAAGCTTAAAGCACAAGCTGTACACATCTCAAATCTACTAGAACAAGAGAAAAAACGCTTTTCCGAATTTGTTGATTTGGCGCCCGTTGGTGTTGCTATTAATCGATTGGATGATGGCGCTTTTGACTACATTAATCATGAGTTTAGTCAATTTTCAGGATATAGCCTTGATGAACTCAATGGTATGAATTATTGGCAACTGACACCCAAAAAATATGAAGTACAAGAGAAAATACAGTTAGCTGATATAGCTCGAACAGGTCGCTATGGCCCATACGAGAAAGAATACATCCACAAAAATGGGTATACGTTCCCTGTACTGTTATCTGGAATTAAGATTACGGAAATAGATGGAACTGATTACATTTGGTCAGTTGTACAGGATATATCACAGCAAAAGCAAATCGAGCAACAACTAGCCCAAGCAAAACACGAAGCTGATACCTATGCTCATCGAATGCAATTGGCAAACGACTCAGCAGGTATTGGTGTGTGGGAATGGGATCTTAATGATGATTCGCTAATCTGGGATGCATGGATGTACAAACTATACGGGATTGATGAAAAGCAATTCTCAGGTGCATATGAAGCCTGGGAAAACAGTGTTCACCCAGATGATATCGCATCCGCTAAAAGCAAACTACAGGCCGCTATTGAACACACAGGTATTTATGACCCAGAGTTTCGGGTCATTCACCCTAGTGGAGAAATCAGAACACTCAAAGCTAGTGCTGAGGTCATCTGTGACAATGAAGGCAATCCGATTAGAGTTATTGGTGTTAATTACGATATCACCGATAAAATCACCGCGCTGGAAACCTTAGAAAAAGCCAGAAAAAAAGCAGAAGAAGCAACTAAATCAAAAAGCGATTTCTTAGCAAATATGAGTCATGAAATTAGAACGCCCATGAATGCTATTCTAGGAGGGTTACAACTTTTACAGAATGAAGCTCTTGACGATAACCTCAAGGTGCTCATAGATAATGCCGCTTACTCCGCGAAAAGCCTTTTAACTATTATCAATGATATTTTAGATTACTCTAAAATTGAGTCTAACAAATTGGAATTAGAACAAGCCCCCCTATCATTCATCGAAGTGATTGAATCCGTAAAGTATGACTTAGACCCTCTTGTGAGTAATAAAGGGATTGAATTTATTTCTATCATTGATGATGACTTTTCAGATGGCTGGCTTGGAGATATTGTTAGGATCAAACAAATCCTACTGAATTTAACCTCAAATGCAGTTAAATTTACTGACATCGGTAAAGTAACACTGCAAGTAAGTATTAAAACGTATAAAAACATGCCAGCTATCTGTGTCACGGTTATAGACTCAGGTATTGGAATGAGTACAGAGGCACAAAAAAGGATCTTTGAACGGTTTGCTCAAGCTGATTCTTCCACAACAAGAAAGTACGGTGGCACTGGTTTGGGTATGTCTATCACACTAAATTTAATAAAAATGATGGGAGGCAACATTGATGTAGTCAGTACGCCAAATGTAGGCACCAAAGTGCAGGTTGTTTTGCCACTTAAACAATCATCATTAGGGGACGTTGAGAGAAAAACAAAATCAATATCTGCACCAGACCTAACTGGAAAAAAATTATTAATAGCAGAAGATAACAAAATAAATCAGGTTGTAATTGCATCTTTTTTAAAGGACACAAATGCAAATCTAACTATCGTAGAAAATGGTAAACTCGCCATACAAGCAGTTGAAGAAGGAGAATTTGATTTAATACTCATGGATATCCATATGCCAGAAATGGATGGTGTTGAAGCACAAAAACATATTCATAGTATTAAAAACAATATTCCGATTATCGCTTTAACAGCAAATGTGATGGTTGAAGATGTAAAATCATATTTAGCGTTAGGGTTTGATGCCCATATAGGTAAGCCAATAGATATGAGCAACCTATTTGGAGTACTAGAAGCCTACTCGAATACCTGAAGTAAACCTAGAAATCCTATTCAACGTTTAAATTTTAAGAAATATATGTCTTTTTAAATCAAGTACTACTTACTTTCTCTATAGGAACCAAGATAGGTAGATATAGCCACTAGTAGTATCATAAGTCCGACTAAAACTTGATAAATTACAAGTCCTTCTGTAAGCATATTTACAGGGTGTATCTCACCATATCCAAGTGTTGTCAGTGTTACTGTACTAAAATATACAGCTTGAAAAAAGTCGCGGAAAGGCTCATTAAATAGCCCCGCGATTGGCACATAAAAATATATCAATGCAAAATTAATAATGAGCCCTACATAACTCCTCATCGCCATATTCAGCCTATCTATTGATGTTAGCGTTGAATTTTGTGTTTTTAAGCTAAGTATGCGTAGTGTGTCCTTGTAAAAGGCAATTACGATTTCATTACATCTAGAAACGCCATATACGACCAATAAAATCGTGAAACAACCAGGTACAACCTTATAGTAAGTCAATGCAATTGTTATAAAAATTTCAAAAGCAAATAATCCAAGGCTCCATTTCTTCAGCGTCTTTGCCCGCGCATTAGGCTCTTCCTCTTTAAGCAATCTAATGGT
Organism: Pseudoalteromonas luteoviolacea; assembly: GCF_021654285.1. Taxonomy (GTDB): domain Bacteria; phylum Pseudomonadota; class Gammaproteobacteria; order Enterobacterales; family Alteromonadaceae; genus Pseudoalteromonas; species Pseudoalteromonas luteoviolacea_J. The sequence continues at coordinate 64,561 of NZ_JAKFZS010000017.1, forward strand.
AAAGCGAGATGGCGAAAGCAATAAAAGAGCGAAATTTTTTAAGAAATGTCTCATTGTTGAACTTCTCCCTTGTTTGATGTAAGCACCCCATATTAGGAATATCTACATTCCATATGTTGACAGCAAATTCATGATAACCGAGGAAGACCCCAGTGAACCTCACTTTGAAAAGTGCCTAAGAAAACGCTCAATAACTGCGGTGTAATACCGAAGAGTAGAACATGTTTGGGCCTTTCATAGTGTTGATTATTAAGTAGCTCCTCCCTGCCGAATAAATTTAGCTGCGACTTTATCTCCCCAACCAAGCTAAAAACACAAAATTTAAAAATTAGTTTAAATTAAATTAAAAATAACATAAATTAATTTACACATAAATATTCTCATTACTTTTGAGATATTTACTCTTTATATCAATACCTACAAGGACGGATATCATGATAAGAGTTTTGACTTTATTGTTTATTTTGACGAGTTCTTTTTTTAGTCATGCTATGACTGTTATGTCTTTGAACACTGAGTGGTTTTGGGATGGTCAGTTACCCCATGAAGGGCAAATTGCAATGGGGCCAGCAGGTAGCCCCCCAAGTCCAAAACAAGTAGAGTTAGAAGCGTTCGCAATCGCCCAAATAATCAAAAATAAAGACGCCAAAATTGTCGCTCTAAGTGAAATAGAGAATATTACTGTCGCCGAAAAAATTACTCACTATTTAGGACCCGAATGGAAGGTTATCTTTTCTAAGGGAAGAGATCACTATACTGGGCAAGATGTCGCTATTCTAACAACCTTTAGTGTCATTAAAGGCTCGATATCTAATCTAAAGGGGACCAAAGGAATCTATCAATCAACAGAAGCAACGCCTTCCAAAGCGTTGTCTGTTGGACTCGAATCAAATGGCATTTCATACCTTGTTACTGCTGCGCATTTAATCTCAAAAAAAAGCGGTAATAACCTTAAAAGAGCAGCGCAAGCGAATTCTATATCTAGACATATTAATGCTCATAAACACAATTACGATCACTATATTGTCTTAGGAGATTTAAATGACACGCCAAATTCAGAAACACTGTTACAGCTGCAATCGACAGGCCTCAAACAGATCAGTTCGCCATCTGACTTCTCATATATTTACAGAGGAAAGAAGCAGCTCATCGACCATATCTTAGTCTCTCAAGGACTATCAACCAATGCAAAGTTCGGCAATATTTTCATGGGGCCAATAAGTGACCACTATGGTGTGTATGCAGAGCTGTAATTAAAAATAAACACCGAAGATAAGGATTAATACATGTCTCGAGCTAAAGAAAGCGCACTAACAGACGCCCAAATTGCTTCAATTAAAATTGATAAATTGATATTTCATGTCATTCAAGCTGATCAGGAAGAAGGCGATAAAGTTACAAAACTCAGTGAAGTGGTTCTAGACCAAGAGCAAACACAGTTTTTTATAGAACGTATCCAAAGCGTCTCAAAAGGCATACAGTACAACTTTAACCCTGATACATTATCTACAAAAGAAGCATGTGCGACTTTGCTTAACCCTGACAAAGACTTCAACAGTGAGTCTGTGAAACTAACCAGTAGCTTTGCACAACAACATAGAGGTCATATGGCAAATGGCGTCTTCGTTGTGTCTACCGTAACAATAAAGGTCGCAGAAAAAGAAGAACTTCAGCTATTATTTTTAGCCAAGTTTGACTATAGAAAAGTCTATGAGATCACAGTTAAGGCTCGAGAGGATGGATCTGGTGATGAAGTGATCATGAAAAAAATTGCCGCAAACCTAGTGGAAGATAAAAGCGCGATTCAAAAAAGTGCGCTTGTAGATATCTCAGAGACCTTTAGCTGGGATATTTTGGCTGACGAGAGAAGACTGAAGGCTAATGGTGAAGTCACAGACTATTTTAAAGCTTTTCTCGGCGCTATACTTCGTGAGGTTGCAAGTGTTTTAACTAAACGAGCTGTCACTTTAGTAAACAAAATAGCCCGAGAATTAGATGAGAATAACCTGCCTGAAGGTGCTGTAAGAGGGGACTATAGAGCTCGCGCAGTCGCCTATATGGAAACCAGTGATGAATATGATTCTGATGATTTTTTAAATTCTGTAGTCAAAGATGATGATCCAAAGAGACGAGAGGAAACTAGAGAGATATTTAAAAAAGAGCTAGAATTAGCAGGTCTCACAAATCAAAAATTTGTTCCAAAGCCTAAATCACTCCCGAAATCTCAGAGAAAACAAGTTTGGCGCACTGCTGAAGGATTGGAAATAGAAATACCAGGTGAGACTGCTGATTTTGGACTAAATGTAGAGCATTTACCGGGCAATCAAGGTGTTTTAATACAAATTCAGACTCAACGATATGAAGTTAAGAAATAATGACTCTAGTACTCAAATCACTGTGTGAAAGCTTGCTGCAAATTTGCAAGCTCGCAGACAACTGGCATGAAACAGATGAACTCATTACTGCCAATGGGAGGTTCAATGAGGAAATTCGACTTTCATTGTTGAACTGCCTGCAAACTTTTACGCAAAATCAAGTAAAATTACCAAACTTGCAATGTGATGAGGATACAGCTGATATTGAGTACTTGGATGAAATTGATCAATATGCGCCACCTGCCAATTGGAACTTTAGTATAAGTAAGTCACGGCTATTATCAGCTATTCCCAATGTACGCGAAAGTGACATGCTTTTTCTGGATATCGATAATTTTTCAGAATGGTCTTCAGACTTATCTCCTCTCAATATGAAAGGTTTGGAGTTCGATACACATGTTCATCTGTACGTATATGGACTGCAGGCACCTTTTGGTGGGCATAAATTAACAGTATCGAATATTGAAGAGGTCATTCACGACCAAACACCTAACTCGCTTCAAATGCCAAATGAAAAACAAATCAGAAGTGTCTTACATGTCATTAGCGACAAAAAAATATTTATCGACCCCTCTGCATTCTCATTAATATGGGGAGACTTTTCACAGCCTGCCGCGCAACCTTTTTTGCGTTTAAATTACCAATTATTACTCTTAACCCTCGCCCAAGACATCTGCGTAAAAGATGACAAAATTAATATCATTATACGAGGAACACGGAGGATTGAGGTCCCTTTAGTAAACTCTGGAGATAAAATATCTCAAGAAGACCTTACAAATCTTAGTGAAGCTGTGCGCTGGGTTTACGAAGAGCGCTCCGAAACGAGACATAAACTGCTAACCGATAGGCTGTCCATTGAAGCTGATGAAGAGCAGTCTTTTAAGCTAATTGTGAAATTACATATCTCAGATGCTCATAGACAAGCAAAAGATAGCTATGGCTTTGTCGTTTTGGAACGTAGTGATGCATACCACAAAGAATTAAGAGATGTCATAAAGGATGTGAGGGCTCAAGCTGATCTATTCGCTGCAAAAGTGAGAGACCTTATCAGCACTCTTTTAAGAGATGCACTCGCCGTACTTTTTTTAATTGGTATTAGCCTTGTGGGACGGTTTAAGGGAGAGTCAATTGGAAAGCTGGTATCTCAATATGAAATACAATTGTTTTTCAAAGTACTCGCTATATACTTTCTTGTTTCGATAATTCTTCAGACCTTAGGGGGATCGAGAGACGTCAAGCTATCCGAATCAGAAAGCCGTTCATGGCAAGCTCTATCAAAAGAATACGTACCTGAAAAAACCATTAAAGAGTACTTCGTATCCCCGTTAGAGCAACGTAAAAAAACGTATTATATGGTCACCATAATTTGTTGGGGACTATACTTAACATTGGCCTTATTAAGCTGGAATCTACAATTTGTTCTTAACTGCTTTTTATCGCCTACTACTTAAATTACTTCACTCACACCACAGAAATATTCGCATAAAAACTTGTCTTTACGAATATGGGGCTATTCTGAATAAGTAACTTAAAAAAGCGCCCTACCGAGCGCTTTTGATGACACAACTATTAACGAGGGTCGTTACTAGCGTGTTGCACTTTTACTTGAACTATCGGTGCATGAATTAAATACCACTGATGCACATCTTGAGTTTTCCCTTTACCTTTCTGAGGCTTACACACAACCATCAAGCCTACATTAAGCAAGCGCTTGTTAGCATTACGAAAAGCTTCGGAGATATTACTACATCCGGATTGACTTCGAACGACATGTGTAATGTCCCCAGGGTGTGAGGCCACATACTCGATGGCATTCCTCATTTTAGTTTTTCCAAAGCCTACGAGAGCTTTGTTTAATTCACTCTTTGTTAAACGAGCAATACGGGAAGGGCTAAAATTCAATGTTTGGTTGGCGGTTTCTTTAAAAAATATTTCTTTATTAATCATTTAATAAAATTTTCCTTCTAAGGATCTTCTAATATAAATAGTTTGGACTGATAATATCCAAGAATAAATCTAACCTGATATTTACAGGAAGATAATTTATGCTAATTCACATAAGAAATCATGTCAACACAAAAAACCCACCTCTATATTAGACAAAGGTAGGGTATTTAATCTTGTAAATTTTTTTATCATTTTTTCTAGCGCAGAGGGTTATCAAGCCTCTGCGCCGACCGTTGCCTTATATGCAACGAAGAAATATTTTTCGAATCTAACCGCCAAGTGAGATTCGACCTGATATTATGCAAAATTGAATTATGCGTCAAGAGCCGAACTTAGTTCTATTACTTCAATGCCTACGTCACAGTACTAATCACAAATAAACCAGCTAAACAGCATTAAAACGCATTTAAAGCCATTTAAATGGACTCACAAGAGCTTTTTATGACCTTTCTAAGGGGTCGATGAGGGTTTTGTCAAAACATCACAAATTGTGATGTTTTGCGCCGTTTTAACTTATTTTATTTTTTTTTCATTTTTTACAATCAATTTATAGGCTGAGTCTAAATATCGAAGACGAACTGAAGTGTAAATGAAAACTCACTGACGAGACCTGGGTATTTAGTGGCCCTTAGATAAGTCAACAGCATAAGGGCCATACTCAGACAAGTTTTTTAAGATAAATATGACGAGGCCTTCTATTGATGCATAAATAACATCACTGATGTTATTTACTCATGAACATAAATAACAAAAATTGGGCTTTTAGCTAAAAGTAAGAAAGTTACTTAAAACTTTGCAAACTTCAAATCATGCCCAATAATTAACATCAACTAAAGGAATGTTAACACCAATATACCAAAGGAGTATTAATATAATGAAGATGAATCCCATTAATAAACTAGCCCTATGCTTAATCTCAACAGCTGTTTGTACAAACATTGGTTACGCATCTGAACAAACATATGTCGACTCCATTAAAAAGGCAGAGCTTCAAACATCTTTCAATCAAGAGCGATATCACAACAATGAGGTAGTTGATATTCAAGCAATCGGCACCGAACTAGATGAGAGAGACTTAGAGTATGGATATGCCATAGGGTGGACATATAAAATAGGTGAAAGATATAAAAGTCGTTGCTCAGGTACCCTTATTACCAAGGAGTGGGTAATGACTGCTGCACACTGCCTTCATCCAGAATATCTTAAAGAAGCATTTAATTTGAATGAAGGTGAAGAGGCCGTACCAAGAATTATGCTGATTGGGAACACGGCTAACAGAGACACCGATGGTAACCAAACGTACTTTCTAAATATAAAAGGTCATTCACAATCATCACCTGCCATATATTTTCATAGTGAGTATAGCAATCGCACTCCACAGAATGATCGAGCAAACATAGAATACGCTAAAGATGATTTTGCAATTTTCCAACTAGAGTCGGCAGTGTCAGGTAATTATACCCCAGCTTTTATGCCTTCACGCCTCAGCTTTGCAAAATATAACAAAACAAATAAAGTACTGAATGTAGTCGGTTCTAGCCCTGCATATGGTGATATAAACGAATCAGATGGAACTAGAGATATAACTTTCAGAAAAGCAAGACCAACGATTGGGGCAGGAAATGAAGGCTCAACTTACAGAAGAAACGAATATAAACACCAAATTTTATATTCTGATCGTGTGTTATGTGGAGGGGATAGCGGATCATCAATCACAACTACATACCGCCCTACGACGATTTTAGGTGTTGCTTCCAGAGCAAGTAATGCTCAAGCAGGGAAATGTGCCTCAGGAGTGAGTGAAACACAGAACTTTGCTTTATACGGTGCACTTGATTTAAGTAGCAACGCTCCTTTAGTAAGGTTACTTGAGAATGCCGGTATTGTTATTGTGAAAAAGACCAATTACATTTCAGATTCCCAGACGACTGGAATATTTGTCGATAACCCAATCGTAAATGGGAGCAGAGATACTAGAGCTGTTGTGGATGTCAAAGCAATTGGTAATATTACAGGCTCTCTTAACTTTACTGTCATAGGTGTAAAGCCAGGAGGCGGTAATGTAACCCTTGGTAGAACTTATCTTAAGTCTACTCGATACGAAGGTACAGCGGAATTGAGGCTCGCCGGGATACAGAGTTACTCTAAATTATTAGTTGCGTTTGACAAATCAGCGGAGAACCATGGCGCAGAGATTTCAATTAACATCATCCGCCAACCTTAGTGTTAGCTAACTAAAATCAAACCTAACCGTTTTTTTATCACTTTACTTAAAACTGTTAGGTTCTCTGTAACGTCCTACTTAAGGTCTATTTCTGACTTTAAATAATGTATAAGCATAACCAGTATATTCAATCCCATAAAACAGTATGGCTGTTATGCTTTCGTTCAAAGTCATTCACTCTTCAAGCTATCAATTCAAAGAAGAATTACAAATCAATAAGATAAGACTCTCTCATCTAAAGTATAAACTGACACTTATTAATCAAACAGTGAAGAAACCACTACTGAAATATAGAAATGCGCGTTATCTCTGTGAATGATTAAAAAGCAACCAAACAACGTGTAATCAAAACCAAAAATACTGAAACATGAAAGACATAATATGTGTACTTTAACTTAATACAAAGTTAACATCTAAAGAGTACTGTTCATTGGATAAGCTAAAGAGTAAAAGAGAGGTGAAATGATACAAAACCCGCCACCAGGACCAAATCAAAACATGCCTGAGCATGGTGCTGCTTATATTTCTTTTGGCAATTTTGCTGCATCAGTAAAAGACCATAAAACACTGGCTGTAATTCTAATTGTGGGACTCATACTACTAGGCTTATTTATCTTAAGCCCTACAAAAATCAATGATTTCCTTGATCGTCATTTCATAAACCCTAAAGCTTGGAAGCAATACGACTTATATGCTGAAAAGCAGAAAGCAGTTCAGTCGGTCATAGAGAATTGGAACAGAATTGAATCTATTGATGATATTAGTAAAACGGAAGTTAAGTCGATAAGAGCAAGTATAAAAGGTGCTCTTCAGAGGTTCAAAAACCTTGATATTTCAGAACTTCCCAGAATAAATGAAGTAATTTGGCATCACGACTTAGCGAGACTCTACAATATACAATATGATATCACACAGGATGAAAAATATTTCAATAAAGCAATAGAGCACTTAGACATCGCAGATGATATTGCATCGGGTGACACTCCTCCAAAGCTTACGAAAGCAGAAATTATCTTCTTTGAAAAGTACAAAATTAGTCATGAAATTCAGTGGACCTATTTAGCCTCTTACTCTATCAATGTAGCTTTGGGTAAACAGCAATATTTAGCAAAGTTAGATGAATTAAAAACCTACTTCGGGGGGTGTAAAGCGTTATTAGATGAATCTCTGGATCATAAAAGAATGCTAAAAGGTATTGGGTGCGAAGAATAAAACTGACCAATCAAAGCTGCTGGGCTAGAGCACAGCAGCTTCAAGAGCGATCAACCAAATACACCTCGGATAGTGTCAATGAGAGTCTTGTCATCATTTGGTTTAACTGGTGGTAATGAAGGGCCACCATTTCTAGCATGGAATGAAGCACCAGATTTCTCAACGGAAACGGCCTTTTCACTCTCTTCATTTGCTATCGATACACCTGCAGTTAAGATGAGCACACACAATGATGATGCTACCACTTTAAACTTTTTCGAGGAAGGCTTATGCCGGCTGATTGGACTCATATTCATATCAAACTCCTTTTAGACTTTTTCGTTTAATGCTTAATGGAGCTCCACTAAGCATATCAAGCAATTGTTAACCAGATTTAACATTTTGTCAACTTGGGTTTCGTCTTAGGCATTACATTTCGAGCAGTAAGCCTGTAGCACACTATGACAATTCAATCAGTGCAAAGGGTTTTCACTCTTATAATAAAAATAGACTATTCATTGATAACCCCCAAAAAAAAGAACTTTCAATTGAGGACGCGGGCTAACCGTCACTGTGAATATTATTTGATTAAGTTACAAACTATATACGCTACCATGCCAATTATCTTATTACTAGAACAGTGCAGAATCCAATATCACTTATCGCGCCCAATTCTCATTCAATATGTTAGTCAACAAGAGCGCTCCGAAACGAGATATAAATTGCTAACCTATAGGCTGTCCAGAAGCTGATGAAGAGCTGTCTTTTAAGTTAATTGTGAAATATCTACAATCAGTTCTTAACTACTTTTTACCGCCTACAAATTAAGTTACTAGATAGAAATCAGAACATTAGCCTCACAGAACTTGATTTTAGGCTGAAAGCAACCCAAGCCAACTTATTCATGTATTTAAAAGCCTACCTCATACTGTGGATGCATTGACTATAAAATCGTAAACAGCGTTCTATTGCCCTTTCTACGTTATGGCTGTTAAGTAACTAAACAGCCATAACGCTCCCCCTAGATTTTACCCTAACATTTGCTCAATTGACTCTGGTTTTGGTTCTTGAAAAAATGGAGTAGGTTCAGAGTTTCTGTACTTAATATTATTGGCATGAACAATACTATAAAGCCCGGATCGGCCAACAGAGTTCCAGGCTTTAATTAATGTATTCTCTCGTTCAGCTGCGGACCACTTCAGGGTTTTAACTTTTAGCCTTATCAGAAACTTATTCATATGCATTAAAGTTTCTGAGTCACTCAGACCAATACCTAAAACCATTTTATCCAGAAATTTAGAGGTATAAAGTTGATCAAATCTAGAACCAATATGATACATATACAGAACGGTTGGTATTGGTAAAATGCTTCTTGAGCCAAATCTATTTTTTACATACCGAGCCTGCTCTATCATGTCAGGATTCTCCAGAAGATAATACGAAATATCATCCGTGGTCACTATCATTGATTTTGAGGCATTACGCGCAATATTTGTCGTTTGTGAAAAACCTCTGTCATGCTTTAGGATTTTTGTAATTGCGGTATTTAGCATACTCGCTTCGGAAGGTCTGATTGAGTCTTGGAAATTTCTTGCGAGTAAATGTGCTTTTTGCCTTACTCTCCCTTGATCAATCGTATTGAATACATCATCTTCTAAACCAGCAACTATGTTTGACTCAATAGTTGCTCCTGATTCAACACATGCTAATAAACGATTTTGTCCATCTAACAGTCTTCCATCTGAACTGATCCGAATACTGTCACCATTATACTTCCATCGACCATTTCTCATAGCATCAGCATAAAGCACTATTTTTGATGTTACTGGAGGGATGTTATCTATATTAATTTCAAGAAGTTGCGAAGCTAACGCGGGCGAAATTTTTACTCTATCGATGGTGATGGGCTCAGGGGCTTTAAATTTGTTATCAACTAGATCTACAATAGCATCTGTCATTTTTATTTCCGTTTATAATTAAAATGATGGCTGTGTGGGGCGGCGACCCCACACAGCACTTTAGATTGTAGATTGTTTTCATTTTCAAAACAAACGCATAAAACCCACTTGCTCAAACTATAATCCGATGATTATCAATCTATTAATAATAAGAAATATTGGACTAGCTAAATGTGTACGTTTTCCAAGGTATTCTAGAAGGGTGGATACTCGCTAAAAAGTCGACGATATCTCTCCTCCCCCGATATTGAGGTACTCCTTTAGTATCTTGTGCCATCAGAGTGACTGGCATTCCTGGAAAGTAATTCATGAAAGATAGTATTGCTTCTTCACTCCTAGATGTGGAGTTAATTATACTTTGTTTAACTACAATAATAGCAAATGTTACACCTTGCTCTTTTACTACGGCACCGTCAAATTTCATTGAAATTCCTCAAAATGAGTAAAGGGAAGAACTACTGCTTTCAGCTAAAGGTATACCTCCAGCCTAATTATAAAATGTAGGCATAACCAGTATATTCAACCCCACTAAAACAATGCACTTATTGTGCTTTCGTTCATAGTAATTCATTATTCAGACTATCTGCTTAATGCGGAGCAATAAATCAATAAGATAAAATCTACCCACTTCAAACACCCACAAAGAAAAAACAAATAAACATTTAAAAATTAACAAAAAACCCCATATCTATACTTTTATAATCGCAAGGAAGAAATTGAAGTGAATAGTCAAACCGTTCAACCAGGTGATGTCGTTGTTAGTCAGTTTGGTTTATATCAGCATTGGGCCGTCGTTTCAGATATGGTGTGTAGCCAAGGTAAAAACATGTTGATATCAGCCTCTAAGCGCACAGGGACGGTAAAAGAAGAGCCCTGGGACACTGTCACACAAGGCAGCCATACTTATGTCGCCGCTATAGAAACTGAAAAATCAGTCATTCAAATCTTAAACGATGCGAGATCTCAAATAGATAATTGAAAGTATTCTCTAACCGAAAATAATTGTGAGCATTTCGCTAAGTGGAGTTCTGGGATGAAGTTGTCGTCCAGTCAGGTTACAGCAGGAATTGGAGGTGCGCTCTTGGGCGGACTCAGTGTTGCGGCCCTTTCAGAGAACCCTACCTTTATAAAAGTTTTAGGGGGCGCAGTTTTACTCGGGAGTGTCGCAGTTGCAACTGCGAAGCCATTGAAAAAATAATCCAATGCAAACTAACGCTAAACTCAAGAGTCAAACCGTCTGGGTTATCATTCAAAAATCCAATACGTTAAGGTTCTATGATCTTAACGCTGGTGAGTTCGTATCTCTTTCTGGTATTTCATTTGCTCACATGGATGAAATACCAGATTTTAATGGGGTATCTAAAGACGTTAATGGTATTACTGACCATATATGTAATCATGATAAATGCGCCATTTCTCTACGCGAAAATAATATCCCAGTATTTGAAACGAAGCAGTTAGCAAAGAGCTTCGCCATGTCAAAAAAACTCACTGGGTTTAAATACTTAAAGCTCAATCTTCTCTAAGTTTTCAGCGTTAGAGGAATTAAAATTAATTTGTGCAACCGCTTATTGCACAAATTAATCTAGCCCCACTTATCAAACTAAACCGACTAACACCGAAGTTTTCACAACTCTAAAGCTGTTAAAAGCCTACAGACTCTGTTGAAACGTACTTTATAAGTGCATACTAAATATATGCTCGAACCGTTTAAGATTAAACGCGACCAGAAATATTCATACTAATTGCAACTACTATGACCTAATTAAGCAATCACCGAGTATTTAAGTATCATATTCGTTGATACTAATTTCTGGATAGGAACGATTCAAGCTGCCTGTATTAGGTGAATTTCGCATAAAAGATTCTATAGACTAACGCCTGTTAAAGGGAAAATAATAGTTGGCTAGACATTACTGAATGTACGAACAAAAAAGCCTACCGTATTTTGTATCGCCTGAACAGCTTGTTATAAGCCTTGGTTTAATATGTATTTAACCAAGATTTAATCACCTGTCCCAGTATGAAGTCATATGAATTGCGAAAGTCTGAATTGCTTAAATTTCCATTATTTTCGAATGCTGCAACTCTAACTTTTGCTACGACAGTATCAGCTGCAGTTGTATCAGAGTCTCCATAATTAAGTGCTATTGAATACTTTATAGTTTTACCGCCGTTACACTCATGAATAAATACTCGCTCGTCTCTTGAAGCAAAAGCATGAATGGTAGAAACCATCGTTGGCAATTTAAAGTACACAACTTCAAAATCACCTTGGACTTCGTAAACGGAATACTGGCCACCATTAACTTCGCAAAACTCAGCCAGGGACTCTTTAAAATTTGCATAACCATTTCTATCACTAAGTAACCCATCACCGGTTACAAACCATAACTCTGTTAGATCTATTCCTGAATTGCCAAAATGTTGATAGTGAGGTCGATTATCCATCCTTATTTTGCCGATAAAGTTGGTGTTCTCCTTGGCAATTTGAACCAAATGTTGAGATAAGGTTCTTTCCTCAATTTTTAAACTAGGTGCAGTACTTTTACAGCCTACCAGAAAAAAATATAAAATTAATATGAGATATTTCAAGGTGCCTCCTTGGCTTATAACGCCCATCTAACAGGGAAGGTTTACCTGCACGCTGTTTGCGTTGTTTTTGCAACGCGCGTGACCGGAAACTGAATCCGCGTTGAGTTGCTTGTTATATTCCAGATAGAAAGGAATTGAAAGACTAACGTTTTTTTACAGCTTGAAGAGCCTTACCGGCATTAGAAGCTAACTCGTCTATGACTTGATCTTTTTTCTCAAGTACTTCTTGCAATAGCTCAAGTTCATTCTCTGCATGATTAAGAGCTGTTTCAGTATCTTCAACCCCATCATCGTAACCATCAACATACCCATCCATCCAACCTAGCTTGTACGTCTGGTCAAGAAGGTTAGCTTGTTGACTCTGTAAATTACTATCTTTGTTATTGTTGTTTGAACCCATGTTTCTTCCTCATTTGTTCACGCATTTGCTGCTTTAATTCATCATCAATAGTTGATCTCAAATGTTGGCTAATACTAAAGCTACTCCCTTTAGGAGAAGAAGAGCTATGTGTATTATCAACTTCACTTTTCAATTTACTCAACTTATGAGCTGGAAAAGCAACCACATTATTGTTTTGAGCCATACCCCCCCCATAAAACGAGACTCTAATAATTTAATAGTATAATATATGTACAACAAAGAACATAACAGGCTTATTCTATTCAACGGTGGTAGTTTATAACACTCCAAAGCGGTTCATATTACATACCTTCATAATTCCATTATTAATTTCGACTGTAAATTAGCATATAACACAGCATTAAATTCCAGTTTGTAGCTTTGCTCTCGGCCAACGGCCGTTCCTAGCCCAAAGCAGTAATTAGAGCATTCACGTTAGCCCACAATGGGGCACTTTCGATTTAGAACTGGCAGTGTATCGCGTGTGAAAGATGTCATTTTAGTATGCGCTTATAAAGTACCCAGTAAGAAGCTTAACCTTGGTGAAAAGTATTACTCTCACACCGCTTCTCTTTATCAATTAACACTTCTCACGAGAATAGAGGAGAAATCATTATCACTTATTGTGTCCAATTATCATTTAATGTGTCACCTGACATACTCGGGCAGTTCATCCAAAAATAAAATGCCATTGTGTGCCAGAGAAATCTCTCCAGGTTTAGGCGTAGATGATCCGCCAACTAAAGCGACAGCAGAGCAGGTGTGGTGTGGAGAGCGAAAGGGCCGTTGGCGCCAGTGAGATGGGTCAATATTTTTACCAATGAGAGAATAAATCGACGCGGTTTCCAACGCCTGATCAATTTGCATAGGCGGCATAATTGTAGGCATACGCTGAGCTAACATAGATTTTCCAGTACCAGGCGGACCCAAGAATAAAACATTGTGTCCACCTGCTGCTGCAATTTCTAACACGCGCTTTGCAACCGCTTGGCCTTTGACTTCATTCATATCAATATGGGCACTAAATTGCTCTTCATCAGTACACGCAATATGCTCATCAAAAGGCAGCGCTTGCTGACCACCTAAATCCAGCCATACATCTTTCAAGCTCGTGACAGACTTGCGTGCCCCTCTTGATACCAAGCTGGCCATCATTTTATTCGCTTTAGGAATATAACAACAACGCGAAACCCTCGCCGCCGCAATTAAAGCGGGAATAATCGCCGTCACCTCACGGATCTCGCCTGTCAGTGCAAGCTCACCGTAAAATTCATAACCCTCTGTTTGAGTGTGATTTAGCTGTCCAGACGCCACGATAATACCAATCGCAATGGCCAAGTCATATCTTCCCCCTTGCTTTGGTAAATCTGCTGGGGCCAAATTAACGGTAATACGTTGCTCAGGAAATAAAAAGTGACAATGGGCTAATGCGCAGCGCACTCGCTCCTTAGATTCTTTAACGGATGCTTCCGGTAAGCCAACAATATTAAAGGCAGGTAAACCATTGCTTAGATGAACTTCAACCGTGACAAGCGGCGCATCCACTCCCACTTGTGCACGTGTATAGATTTTTGCTAATGACATCCATTGTCTCACATTTGATTGATGGGCAACCTAATTGAAAGTCGATTTACCCCACTGCCATTACAGTGACACTAAAAGTAAGCCTAAGATTTATATTTAAAAACATGTAGCACCAAATTCCATCGAATTGCCGCAAGACGTAACAACAAGATAGTCAGCATAGAGACCACCATAGTCACTTCTAGGGAAACACCAAAGTGCGTTAGCTGAGTATAGATAATCCCACCGATAATGCAGGTAATGGCATATAGCTCGCCTTTTAACAGCATAGGCATCTCATCAGCGAGCACATCTCGGATCACGCCACCAAAGCACCCTGTTAACACACCCATAATAATTACCGTAGTATCCGGCATTGCCAAGCTCATTGCTTTTTGCATGCCCATCACAGCAAAAAATGCCAGTCCGAATGCATCCGCAACCAACAGACGCTGTTTTGGTACTACTTTTTGTCGATTCAGCCACCAAATACATAAAATTACCGCACTAAAAATAGCAATAAAATAGCTACTATCATGGAGCCAAAACACCGGAGTATCTAAAATCACATCCCGCATTGTGCCGCCACCAATGCCGGTTACAGTTGCCAGCACAACCACACCAAAACCATCCATATGCTTACGATGTGCCAACAAAGTACCTGAAATGGCAAAGACCATAACACCCAGTAAATCAAACCAGTGGTATAGTTCAGTCATACGCGCTTATCATCAATAACAGTAAAACCTAAATGGTAACTGACATCATCAATGCGCGCCAAGTATAAAAACCGCTTCACTCAGTAAAGCCTCCATGCGTATCACTCTTATCTTAGCAATCCATTGCCTTGATCGAACATAAAATGGGTCACCCAATTACGGACAGTTTGGCCACCCTCCCGTTCCCATACCATTCGCCCTAAAACCTGTACAATCAATTAAAAATAGGGAAGAGTGATACTCTCAGCAAGCGAGTGCTGCGTTTCAGCTCACGCAGTTACATTAAAAATCACACACTTGGTGATGACCTCACCTCGCTTACTGGCGACAAAATTAGCAGGGGCTTTGGGAATTTTTCTTGCCAAAAAAACAGTTAACGGATTCAAAAAAATAATAAAATTAATACCTTACGAGAAACATGGATGTATAGATTAGATAAATAAAATAATTAATTTTGCATTTAATTCAGCTTGTTAAGCTATCGCATTGCAACAGCCGGAGAGCATATTTCTCCGGCATCAATTTGGTTGTTATTCCTCTGCGCAAAAATACAAAGTAACGGGCTCTGAATAGTTTGGAACATCATCATAGCTGAACACCGCATAATATTTACTGAGCTTTGCATTACCAAAATTATCTAATGTATATGCATCTTTGCCGCCGTATAATTTGACGCCGTCAAATGGTGATCGCGGCGGATGAAAGCGATTGCGCACCACAAAGCAACCGACAAAATCGTCATCTTCAGGATTCTCCCACATGAGCTTCACCACTCCCCCTTCTGTTTGAGCAGAGAGGTTTCGTGGTGCAGACACCGCTTGTTTGCGCCGCGAGATATAGTTAATTTTAAGCTGTGCAGGATGTTGATCCTGACATGCGGTCCAATTAACCAAAGCATTGGTCGCTTGTGATTCGGAGGTTGCACGAATAATAAAGTAAAAAGGCGTATGAGCCTGATGCAAACGCTCTAGCGCCTGTAAACTATAGCTATCAAATATAAAGTGATGCTCTGCACGTTCACGCAACTGTTCATTACTCACTTCATAGCCAATGTACTCTATTTTTTGCCGCTGCTTAACCGCCTGAAAATCGACATCTTGTAGCTCCACCAGTTCAATGGTAAAGCGAACATCCTTGGCACTGGCAATACTGTTACAGCTACGCAGTGTCAAACACGCTTGTGTAAACACGGTTTTTTCGACAGGCAAATCGGCATTTAAAGCAAACGCCATTTGCCCATAAACAATTTCTCCTTGCTCATCAAAACCAGAGGCAAGCCTATCGGCAACAACTGCGTCTCTATAAATGGTATTACAGCGAGTGGGTGCCAAAGTGAGCGGCTGCTCAGGGACCTGATATACCAACTCCAAGTTGGGACGATAATGTAAGCCGCTGCCAAAAGGACCGTAGCCAATGTCAAATTGCATCACTTGAGAGTCATTGCCGATGGGCAATGTTTTAGGGCCTTGCAAGCGTAGCAGCAAACTCTTCTGTGCAATTAACGAGTTTAATAAAGTGCGCTCTACTCCATTGAGCTGCCACTTCATCCAGATCCCTTGCGTCATCTTATCTGACTCAAAGGTTTGGCCTAACGTGTGCAGCGGCTTGGCTTCACTGACAGCTTGATAATCATAGATGTCTGCAATCTCATTTGGGTCAATAATGGCCACTGACCACTCGCCATATTGCTCAATTTTCGCGGCAACTCGGTTCATTGGATAAAGCGAAAACTCAGCGCGTTCAATATCAGCGCCAACGGGGAGACTGCTTAAATCAAACTGTACTACGCCAAGACTCACTCCTCGTTTCTTATCAACCCCAATAAACATTGAGTTATAGCCAAAGTGCTCTTTATTTTTAGACAAATAATGTTCGCTCAAATACCCGACATACTCTTTTGCGGGAAATAGCGTTCGTGCACTTTGATGTCGCGCTAAATGCGTTTTTAGCCTAAGCTCTGGGCTAAATGGTGATTTAATTTTGGTGACTTTATCCACTGCGCGAATATTATAAAAATAGCTTTGCCCACTGCGCAGCTGTGAGTCTCTAAACGATAAAGACTTGGTAATGGCGATTAGGCTTTCTTCACCACAGGGACTTTTATTACTTTCGCTGCGATATAACTCAAAATAAATATCGTCTCTATTTTCATATTGCCACTCAAGCTCAACCCCCTCGTGATCAACCGCCTTAATCGTAAAATCAGCAACACGGTCAGGGGCAAGGGGGGAGTAATTTATCGCTTCACTCAACGCGTGCACAATCGCCGGAATATTTTCCGCAACGCTTTCTGACATATTCTTCATATAATCGGGAATATTCCTCGTCCCCACCTCAACCACAGTGGCAATGATCCCCTTACGGTAATAATACTCGCGACCACTGCCATGAATTAACTGAGCTGGCGGCTTACCGCGATGGATCCCATATTGTCTGCCCGTGACTTTTTTGATCTCATGATTCATGTTGGCACACAAAATATTAAGATCGGCTCCTTCGATTTCTACTTCATGGTTAAATTTATGCGCAGGGAAAAACACATTCCCCTGTGAGTGATAATCTAGTGCGATGCGAATATTGTCATGCTGTTCAACAAAATCTCGGATCGCACAGGTTTCAGGCTCTGAAAAAGCATGCGGGCCGCCATAGGTATTTGAGCCGGTGTTTTGATTACGCATAAATTTGGCATCAAAATTACGATTCAAGTCGACACCATAAGTGCCATCGCCATTATTGCGACGATTCTTTCGCCAAAATGAAAAATGATTTCGCGAATATTCAAAGCCATCTGGATTTAAGCAAGGCACCATATACAAGGTATTGCGGGTTAGCGCTGTTTGCAATTTTGGGTTAAAGCGATAGTTTTCAGTAATATAGTGAATAAATTTAAGTGCCAATTCATTTCCTATCCACTCTCTGGCATGAATAGAGCCGGTATACAACAACGCAGGCTTATCATCCGCATAGGTCACATCTAAAGACACCGTTACCAACATGATCGGTCGTCCCTCCCATGTTTTGCCAATGCTTTGAAGGCGAATTAAATGTGGGTGTTCACTCATTGCATTTTGCAAGGCGTCGATGGTGTCTTGATAGGAGGCATATTGAATTTTCATAGCACAGATTTACTCTTAGGGCGGAAAAAGACGGCGGCAATGCCCCCGTCACTAGAAAGATCTCTTTGGTTCAATTAGATTTGGCCTGCATGGTTTTGCCAATGCTCGACTATCTTCTCTAATTTTTTATCTTTGAGGTTTTTCACCACGCACAGCTTTTGAGGGTCGGTATTGAGCGCTTCAACGACACCATGTGCACCAAAAGTCGTCATAATGTCATCAACCATCTTTTCACCTACACCACGCACCTGACTCAACAGTGCCCTCACTTGGACTTCATCAAACTGGGGCGCGTCATAGTTATTGAGGTCTTCGGCTAACTCATCACTGGCAGGTATTGGTTGCATGGCTTTGGCGGCAACAGTGTGAGCGCCAAGCACAAAGTTATCTTGCAGATTCCAAATTTCACTTGGCCACTCTTCTCCAAGCTTGAAATTTGTATCTAAAATAGGAAAATTTTGCTCATCAAGTTGCTGGAACACCTCACCACAGTCTTGGCTTGGCGTGTACTGAGAAAAACCGATATGACGCATGGTACGCAGTAGACGAGAATCTATTTTGCCGAGTTCTTCCCAATTGTATAGCGGGATGTTCGGCTTTCTGAAATAACCACTAGAGAGCAGCCACATCAAGTATTGACCGATCCAATCTCGGATATAAGGAAATGCTGCAAAGGCCGTTGCACATTCTAAAATGCGCAATTTGCCATCTTTACCCAATGCAATATCACATGCCCAATATTCCGCATTGGCCGCTTTAGAGGCGGCCGTTGCCAGCTTCAATACTGATTTGGGCACAGCTTGATAGTCCATACTCCCGCCTTGGCTCGTGTTCGTTAACCATTCACCTTCGGGAGGCCTGCGCCAAAACGCACATACCGGTTTATGGCCAATCAGCATCACGCGAATATCCGCCTCCATTGGCACAAAGTCTTGAATGTAGAGTGGGTAATACTTTTTCTCACTCAGCAGAGCCTGTGCCTCCTCTGCACTATCTACTTTATGGACAAAATACCCGCCATAATTCGAAGGGCCATATGAGCGCTTAATAATTTTAGGATACTGTGCATTTGCCAAATATTGCTGTGCCCTTTCAGGAATGTAGAATATTTCTGTATGCGGCGCAGGCAGCTTATATTTACGGCAAAAGTGGGTGACGTTTTCTTTAGATTTATTCGAAAACTGGCTGTCCAGTGAAGGTAAAAACCTAACCTCAGGTAAAGCGCGCGCGATCTCTCTGAATGTTTCATAGGCCGTTGCCGGAATATTACCGATCAATACCTCTATTTTTTTACGCTTCACTTCAGCAATAAAACGTGCTTTATCGTTACCCCAATGATAAACCACGGTTTCAATTTTATCGGGCCAGCCTTTAAAATTAGACTTATCAAAAAAGCGCAGTACATAGTCCAAATAGAGCAAGCCAATTTTGGGTAATTGTGTTTTGTTTTGCATGAGATTAGGCCACCTTGGCAGATTGAAATGAAGTTTTATTGACCACAGTTTTTTCAATCAAACCCACCATAGCTTGGATTTTAGCTTGATTAAATGTCAGTCCTAGTTGCTCTTGCTCTGGGGTGGCAAAAGCAGGAATTGTATTGACCTCTAACACCACGTACTGTTCTTTTTCTCGGTCATAAATGAGATCAACCCCCGCTATCTCAAGCCCCAACGCTTTAGTTGCCTTTATTGCGAGCTCCACCACCTCATCATTGGCTTCACGCACAAATACACTGCCGCCACTGGTGACATTGGTTTTCCAATCATCTTTTGGGGCTTTTCTGCCATAACAACCGACAAACTGACCATCAACAATATCGACGCGATAATCTGTATTGTCGTAATTAATGAAGCGCTCTACATAGAAGTAGCGTAAATCTGTACGACTCAAAAATGGCATGATCATATCCAGTGCTTGCTCACCTTCAATTTTTACAATGCCGACACCACCCCAGCCATCAGTGGGTTTATATACGAGCTTACCGCCAAAATCTTGTAACGCAGCACGTAAACCGTCCATGTCATTTTTGTGGCATAAGCGGTAATCAGGCGTACATATCCCATGACTATTGAGCAAGTGCGAGGTGCGAAACTTATCTTCAGCCAGTGCAAAAGCGCGATAGTTATTCAACGTTGGAATGGTTTCGTTGAGCGTTTCGTATAAATAAAGTTGATATTGTGTTTGCTGGCCCGCGTTGTAACTTAAAAAAGCATCTAACTGCTCCATTGCCACACCGTTACACTCAATCCCACCGTCTCGCGCTCTGGCATCACGCAGATTTAGACCTGTACTCGCTAAGATCCCACGCTCGGCTAATGCGTGAACCAACTGTTGTTCAATTTCTTTTCCCCCGCCATTTTCGTACATCCAAATCCCGACATGCGGCGCCCGCGATACGGCTGTCATAAAGTATCTCCTTGGTTTAAAAATAGGTGCATAAACAGAGCCTTGCCTTACTAGTTAAGACCATCTGTATGACAAATTTTTGATCCTTTTACTGAACTGAAAACTGTTCATAAAAGCTTCACCGAACTGCAACCGAAAAACGCCACGATGAGCCAAACCTTCACAGGGAGAAGATTAGGATGAATCTGGACTATGCAGAATTAGCAGACTTAATACGCTGCAACTCGCACAGTAAAAATAAAGTTGGTGTGGATAACCACGGTGAGCAAATGATTGCGCTGATAGAACCTCTGGGCTTTTCACTCACTCGCTACCAACGAGAACACATTGGCGATCACTTACTGTTTCGCTCACCTCGAGGCGCAGGTAAACGCATATTATTACTCGGCCATCTCGATACGGTTTTCCCCAAAAACACCTTCACCGAGTTTTCAGAAGACGAATATTACGTCTATGGCCCAGGTGTCTGTGACATGAAAGGAGGAAATTGGGTTGCACTGAACGCACTAAGGCGCCTTAAACAGCAATATGGGCAACTCGCAAATATAGATTGGCTACTGGTGAGCGATGAAGAGATTGGCAGCGATGATAGCCAATCATTAACCACAAAAATTGCCAAGCAATATGATGCGTGCTTCGTCTTTGAAGCTGCTGGGAAAGAACATGAACTCGTTGTCGCACGAAAAGGCATCGCGACCTACCATATCACCGTGACAGGTAAACCGGCCCATGCCGGTAATCACTATAGAGATGGTATTGACGCCAACTTTGCCATGGCCAACATGTTATTAGAGATGAGCTCACTCACGGACCTTAAAGCAGGTAGCACTGTGAACGTAGGCAAGGTACAAGGCGGCATAGGTGCCAATACCATATCGGGCAAAGCGACAATGCAAGTTGAAGCACGTTTTACCAATCATGCCGAACAACAAAGACTGCTAGAAGGCATTGAAAACATTTGTATGGCCATAGAGATCACTGGCGTAGAAGTGGAGATACAAGGCGGCTTGCAACGCGGCGTGATGGCACCGACACAGGCGCAACAAGCGCTACTTGAGGAAATTAACGACATTTTAGGAGAAGCTCAACCTATCGAGCATCGTGGCGGCGTCTCTGATGCTAATACGGCCTCAGCCACAGGCACGCCAACATTAGATGGCTTTGGCCCCTACGGAGATGGCGACCATACGCGTAACGAACGCGCGCTCAAATCCAGTTTTGAGCTACGCATCGAGCAGGTAACCGCCATATTATCTGAGCTATGCTACAGAGCAAGCATCGCGGCACCCGCCGCACATCAAGCGTAACCTAATGTCAGCGCTGGCACTTAGTACAGTAGACTGTGCTGCGCTGACCTAGCCTGATCTCTTGTAAAATGCTCTCGCATTGCACGCACGGCTCGCCTTTACGACCATAGACCAGCAATTCTTGTGCAAAATAGCCCGGTTTACCGTCGCTCTGGGCAAAATCTTTTAACGTTGTGCCGCCTTGCTCAATTGCAGCGGCCAGCGTTTCTTTAATAATTGGTGTCAGCTTTTGATACCGTGCCAAAGAAATTTTACCAGCTTCACGTTTTGGGTGGATCCCCGCTTTGAACAAAGACTCATTGGCGTAAATATTGCCGACACCAACCACCACATGGTTATCCATAATGAACTGCTTCACTGCGACTTTTTTACCACGACTGGCTTGGTATAAATGATTCGCATCAAAAAGGTCGGTTAAAGGCTCTGGGCCTAATTTAGCAAAGCAACTGTGCTGCTGATCCGGCTCCTGCCATAAAAATGCACCAAACCGACGCGGATCATTGAGTCGCAACACGAGCCCATTATCAAAAAGTATCTCAACATGATCATGTTTTTTTAAAGGCTCGCTTTGTTCAACAACCCGCAAGTTGCCTGACATGCCCAAATGCAAAATGCCAGTCCCAGCCTCACTTTCTAATAGTAAATACTTGGCTCTGCGTTTAACAGCCAAAATGGCAGTATGCGCTAACTGGGCAACTTCTTCAGGCACGGGCCAACGCAAGCGACCATTGTGGATACGAACATCTTCAACCGTTCGCCCCTTGATATGAGGCTCAATACCTAAACGGCTAACTTCAACTTCTGGTAATTCTGGCATAACTAAATTTCTATTGGTTTAAATAATTGTTTGGCGGTATCCGCGCTGAGCTCTAGCCACTGCTGCTGGCGTTTAGCAAACAGGAAATAGACTTCTTGCGTTCGATATAATTGATAACTCAGCGGCAACTCCTCCCCCGCTAACCAAAAAGTCGCCACCGAAATAGCTGAGTCTGGATTAAACTGCTGTGGTGCGACCGTTTGTAATTCAAGGCTTTGCCACTGCTGAACTATATGCACAAGTTCCTGCTCTGTGTATTCGTCTTGCGCGGGGTCAATCAGTTTATTATCAATACGCCACGTTGTGCCAATACGCTCAATTTTGACGCCGGGGTAAGCCATTGCCAATACAAAGCTTTGTTCAGGTAAGACCATAACCCTTTCAAATTCAGCTTGTTGTGGGTTGAGTTTATGATGAAGCCCATTAAGAAAAAAGATCATAATCAACATGGAAAAAATCACCACATTATTCCAAGCTTTGCGACTTAACCCCATACTGGTCCCATTGATACTTACAAGAAGATTAATTAGATCATAATACTATACATTGCCAAGAAGCCGAGCTGTACTTTAATTCACTGGCCTATTTTAATTTCACAATCGCAGCTTAGACTATTTTCTAGGTCCAAAACCAGTCTGACACTGTATTAATGTGATTAATTTTTGCTAAAATAAGCGACAAAATTTTTTAGGAGTCCGTCAATGGCAATGTATGTAGTGGGTCATAAAATCCCTGATTCTGATTCAATTTGTGGTGCAATTGCACTGTCTTACCTTAAAAACCAAATTGGTGAAGAAGCAATTCCTACTCGTTTAGGTGATGTATCACCAGAAACACAGTTTATTTTAGATCGCTTTGGCTTCGAAGCCCCAGAGCTTAAATTAAGCTATGCAGGTGAAGAAGTGTATATCGTTGATCACACTGAAAAAACGCAAGCACCTGATGACATTGACGAAGCAACCGTTGTCGGCGTTGTTGATCACCATAAACTAGGTGATTTAACCACTTCTACACCACTTGAGTGTTGGATCCGTCCAGTTGGCTGTAGTAACACCATCATCAAAATGATGTATGACTTTTACGGTGTTGAAATTCCTAAAGACATCGCAGGCCTGATGTTAGGCGCGATTTTATCTGATACGGTTATTTTCAAATCACCGACATGTACCACAGCAGATATCAAATGTGTTGAAGTACTGGCAGAGATTGCTGGTATCGAAGATTTCAAAGCATTTGGCATGGAAATGTTCAAAGTGAAATCAGCGGTTGAAGGCACGCCTGCTCGCGACCTTGTAATGCGTGACTTTAAAGACTTTAACATGAACGGCAACCTAGTTGGTATCGGTCAGCTAGAAGTCATCGACCTGTCTGTATTTGACGAAATCAAAGCAGACCTAGAAGCAGATATCGCAAAGCTAAAAGAAGAAGGTGGTCGCCACTCAGTACTACTACTTCTTACTGATATCATGAAAGAAGGCTCGCAAATGCTGATTGCATCAAACGATGAAGGCATTATCGAAAAAGCCTATGGTCAAGCGCCTGAGCAAAGCCGCGTTTGGCTTGATGGTGTACTAAGCCGTAAAAAGCAAGTAGTACCACCTCTTCAGGATGCATTTGCTTAATCGCAAATTAGTAATAAAAAACCGAAGCTTATGCTTCGGTTTTTTATTATCGTACTCTCGCAAAACCCAGGCACTGCTTATTTGATCACTCACTTTTCTTTGTCAGCCCAGCCATCGTCTCAATTGCCAAAGTTAACCACGCCATACACCTAACTTAACGATGTGCAAATCCCCTAGACTGGATACAATAAAATACCCCAAATACAAACGCCTAGTGAAATACCTGTTGAAAGCAATGCTAAGAAATGAAAAGTGCTATCTTACCCGTTCTCAGAAAACATCCATTGACAAAAAAAAGCCAATTAAATTAACATCAATTAACACTTCAAAGAAATGAAGTGCACTCACAATGAGTATTTTGTTTAGTAAATAAAAAGGAATTATTTATGCAAAAAACGTTTTTTTATTGCGTGTCATTGATAATCACGCTTCTTTTTTCCCTTTCAGCCAACGCTTGGCAGGTTGGTGGCACATATTTCAGATCAGGTGGCAGTGAAGTCAAAGTTGATCACACATCATTTGGCAATCGCATTGATTCATTAAAGTTTGATATTACCTGCTACTCCAGCCAATGTGATCACAACCCTGACATCAATACAATCATGTATGACTTTGTCAGTGCCGTTAAAAATGATCGTCTATACACATATAGAGCATACACGCCACCACCTGGGGGATGTACCGAGCAAGACTGTAGGCAGCCAGAAATGGTTGATTTAGATGACGAGTATAGTGTGCAAAGTGCCGGTATGGTAGCTCTTCGATCTATAATTTTAGTAGGGTTTATTACAGGCATAGCGGAAGAAGCTGGCTCCAGTGCGGTTTCTGCCATCACAGATACTCTGATGGATAAATCAAAAAACTCAAATTCTCTGTCTACTTATATGATTACAGCTAAAGTAATTGGCGGACAAAGAAAACCTATATCCATGTGTAAAGTAAGTACAGGCGGTACTTGTGATATAGAAGAAGACGTCGTATTTACACATAAAAGCGGCGACCGCGTCGACTCAAGTTTTAGACTAAGAGATCATTCAGATTCAGATCTACAAAGACAATTACACATCATGAGGTCGTTTACCAGCTTCAAAATGAGATGCCGTACCTCTATCACCGGCTCTGGACAATGGCGAGTTGCCAATTTGGTTTGCTACCCAGAGTAAGGGGCAGTTTAGATATATAAAATAAAGTTATTGCTTGTGAAAACCAGTTATCTTTATTTTAAATAAAAAACCGAAGCTTATGCTTCGGTTTTTTATTATCCTACTCTCGCAAAACCCACACACTGCTTATTTAATCACTGACTTTTCTTTGTCAGCCCAGCCATCATTTCAATTGCCAAAGGTAAACACGCCAAACGCCAAACACCTAACTTAGCAACATGCAACCCCGAAACTGGATACAATAAAATAACCCAAATACAAACGCCTAGTGAAATACCCTTAAAAGTACCGTTCAAACAAAGACAGCACCGCATTATTCGTTTCCAAAAACATGACATTGACAAAAAAACGGCAATTTTTTAACATGCCGTGACACTTCAATGAAACGAAGTGTTTTCACAATGAGTATTTTGTTTAATAAATAAAAAGGAATTATTTATGCAAAAAATATTTGTCTATTATGTGTCAGTTATCATGACGCTTCTTTTATCACTCTCCGCCAGTGCATGGCAAGAGGGTGGCACATATTTCAGGTCAGGTGGAAGTGAAATCAAAGTTGATCACACATCATTTGGCAATCGCGTTACATCATTAAAGTTCGATATTACCTGTTATTCCAACCAGTGTAATCGGAACCCTGAAATATACCCTATCATGTATGACTTTGTCAGTGCAGTGATACATGATCGCCTATACACATATAGTGCATACACGACATCACCTGAGGGGTGTACCGAGCAAGCCTGTAGTCAGCCGGAAGTGGGGGATTTAGACGACCGGTATAGCCCGCAAAATGCCGGCATAGCCGAAGAGGCTGATTCCAGTGCGGTTTCTGCCATCACAGATACTCTGATGGATAAATCAAAAAACTCAAATTCTCTGGATACTTATATGATTACGGCTAAAGTAATTGGCGGACAAAGAAAACCTATATCCATGTGCAAAGTCGATGAATATGGTATTTGCAACATAGAAGAAGACGTTATATTCGTACATAAAGCCGGCGACCACGTCGATGCCAGTTTTAAATTGAGAAACTCTTCAGCGCCAGATCTTGTAAGACATTTACATATCTTACAGTCTTTTGAAAGCTTCAATTATAGTTGCGCCACAACGTATCCCGATTCAGAAAAAAGACAAGTTGCCAATATGGTGTGCCATCCAGAAAAAAGTAATATTTGAGCGTACTATAGCAAGACAATTACCTGAATGTGTCAGTGCACTTATATTCTATAGAATATAAACCGAAGCGTGTGCTTCGGTTTATATATTCATCATACCCACGCATTTATACCTACTGGGCTTAATGTAAAATTAAAACCGCATCAATCACCGTGTCGGGATGTTCAAAGAAAAGTTGATGGCTGGTATTCTGTAAAGGGTAATAATGACCGCCAGTGTCATTAGCCAGAGACTGGCTCCAAAAACTCCCCTCTTCTTGCCATTTTATCAAAGCAGGTCTGTCGCCCTCTGAAGCAAGCGCTATGTCATGACGCTCAAAGTCACCATCAATGATGCTCACAGGCACACTCAATGCTAGGTTCAAATGACTGACCGTCTCTAAATCATCATGATAGCTCATCATTTCCTTTATACGCGTCACTTGTTTGTCAATATCGGTACGCTGATTTGCCACCAAATCATAATAGATCCAATCCATATCTTCTTGATAAATATCAGGGATAAGTGACTCGATCTCAGCTCGCTCTATGGCCACCCTCTCCATGCTCTTGTCGCTCCAATTACCTGCAGCCACATGCTCTAAGAATATCTCAGGGTATGCTCTAAGCTCTGCAACAGGACCACTCTGATATAGTTGGATTGAATGCGCCATAATGACATCAGGGTCGACCCAAACAACCCCATTGATATCAATATCGGGATTTGGCTCAGCTAAATACATTAAGGTCGTTAAGTTTGCATTCGCAAATGACAGCAGTGTGACTTTTTCTACCTCAAGTACTGCCAATAAATCTGGTAAATCTGCGGCAAAACTAGCCTGTGAAGGTGTATCACTTGAGCTACTCCAAGCACTCCCAAGCTTATCAATTACATGTACTCGACTGTGCTTTGCCAACAAAGGCTGAATTAAAGCTGCCCATGCAGAATCGCTGTGAAAAAATCGATTTGCGCCAGGTAAGATCACGATATCTCCAGCCGCAGTGTCATCACCTAAGCTTCTAACATGATATCTTTTTGAATCAATGGTATATAAAGCCGATCCCGTCATTAGTGGATATTGGCTATGCTCTTTAAAAAAATCTAAGACTGCTTTTGCAGTATCATAGTGTGAAAATGACCATTGATGCTCCGCATCTCGAATAGAGATCAATTTATTCGTCACACCTTGCTCAGACTGATAAACACGTTCGGTGACCGACACATTGTATTGCGCCTCAGTGTAATCTAGATCGAGTCCATTTTGCTCAGCAATGACTTCGATTGCCTCTGGTGCAGATAACAAAGGAAAGTGCTCATCTATGGATCCAGTATAAGGTAATACACTATCGGCAGTGCCTTGCACCAACATGAAATGAGTAGGCTCTGAGATCTGACAAGTACGTCCTAATTGCTCTGACATAGGGGCACCCACACTGACAACAGCCCTGAATATTTCACTGTGCTTGCACAGCATGTTCTGACTAAATAATCCCCCTTGTGAATATCCTACAGCGTAATTCTCCCCTTCGAGTAAATTATATTCACGATGCATTTTTTCCACTAACTGAACAACAAAGTTAACATCCTTTGCCCCTAATCGAGATGCGATATTACAGCCACATCCTTCGTCCCATTCAACTTCCTGAGATTTTGGGTAAACAACAATGTATTCATCACTCAATGTTTCTAATTGAGTCATTGACTGCATACCCTGCTCACTTTGACCCGAACCATGAAAGGCAAGTAGTAACTTATATGCTCGAGCGGGATCAATGCCCCCTTGAGGAAAAGCGACAATATAATGTTGACCAGACAAAGAAAATCGCATGGATGATTGGTCAGTGGCTGGGGCCTCAGTATTCTTTATGGGGCTTGTTTTAGCCCCTTCACTCTGACCGCCACTACACGCTTGTAGCAAGAAAATAATTAAAAAAAGACCTAGTTGTACTCTCATAATCACAGCTCCAATTTTCGTTGCCTTGAATATAATGAAGCTGATACATTGAAGTCATAACCTGAGTAAGAATAAGTTAAGAGCTTTTTCTTACTAAAAAAATACCTATAAAAATCAATAACAAAAATGAAATACATCATTAATGGAATTACCTTTGATACGCAGCAAAGGACTTTGTCAGTAGCCAATGAGCAAGTATATTTAGAAGCTAAATCATTTCAATTGCTGTCTGTTTTCATCGCCAATAACCACGTAATCCTGACGCGAGATACACTCATTGAATTGGCTTGGGACGGCCGTATTGTGTCAGACAGTGCAATTAACAAAGCCATATCAAAACTTCGCCAGCACTTAGAAACCCTTCAGCCCAATTCCAGCATTATTCAAACCAAACCTAAAATCGGCTACGTGTTTAGTGCCAACGTATCAACATTCGTCCCTCAAAAAAAACAAAGACTCAATCAAGCGACATTGTTCTCAATTTGTCTATTCGTTTTCATCGCCATCGTATTTTACGCTATTAGATGGCTATTGAGCGGGCATGACCCAATCCCATCCCCTTTGCAATTAGAAAGGCTCACTGCACATGCAGGCATTGAGACAAGAGTGAGTGCCTCTTTTAATGGCAAGTTCACTTACCTTAACACCAACCATGCGGATGGTACCCAACATCTCTACCTCAAAGACTTAAATGCGCAACAGACTCATTTATTGCCTATTACAACCGCACAACTCCAATCGCACAGTATGAGCGCTGATGGTCAATACATCGCTTATGTTACTCAACAAGAAGAGCACTGCAGTATTAAATTACACACAATAGACGCTTTAACTAATACTGATGCTTTTGACTGCAGCAATATGGCTAACTTAAAACTGGCTTGGCAGCATGATAACAAAGCAATATTCATAAGATCCCGAGAAAATAATGCCAGCCCATTTACCATATTTAAATTTTTACTAAATAGTCAGAAACTTATTCAAGCCTCATTACCAGCGGAACATCATGATATGAAAGGTGACTATTTATTAGCAGCGCATCCCAAAAAGCGACTATTTGCGTTTGCTCGCTACCTAGCGCCCGATCTCACAGAAGTTCACCTTGTAAATAGCAAGTCTTTAAAAACAATACAAATTACAGAGTTTGCAGGAGCGATAACAGCGATGGGCTTTGGTGAAGACACACTCTACTTCAGCGAACAGCAATCTTTATTTCAACTTGATATTGATACCAAGCAAATAGGAAGGATCAAGGATACCAGCTACCCAATTGAGTCTTTAGCAATCACACAAGTGAATGACAAAAATCTACTGATACACAGTCAGTATCATGTCAGCTCAGAAGTGAAAGCGTTTCATATCAAACGCAAGCAAAGTCGGTCATTATTTGACAATGCCGCGCTCAATCGATTACCACAGCACACAAAAAAAGGGCACTTAATGTATGTCTCTAATACAGAACAACAACATGATCTATGGGTAATGAACAATGACCAATCAACCAAGCTTGCTTTACCTTTTGAGTTTGGGTTTAGGCGTTACCAATCACACCCAATAACAGAAACGATTCTATTTGAAAAACAAGGTGCCTTGCTTGAACTTGATTTAAACACACACGACTTACAGCAAGTCATTGACCCTAAACACAAGGCATATGTGGCGAACTATCATGATAACGGTGAGCAGATCATTTATAGCAGTAATAAGCAAGGAGAGTGGCAACTATGGTTATTCGACCGAAAAAAACAGAGTCATACACAACTCACAAATAACGGGGGATATAGCGGATATTATTATCAAAACCAACTTTACTACACCAAACGACACGTCAGTGGAATTTGGGCAATAGACCAAGGTAAAGAGCAGCTATTGATCCCTCATGTGAGTAACATCAACTGGCTCAATTGGCGGATATTAGCGGGTAATATTTATTTTTATAAAAAAAATGATGGTATTTGGCAATACAATATAGAAACAAAACAGCAACAACGTATATTAGCACAGCCTGATGGTTTTATTCATCAATACACTATCAATGATGATGCTATTACATATATTGAGATAAAGCCTATGCAAGGTGATATACACGCCCTCACACTTTGACTTATCTTCAGAAAGATTAAAATTCAGGCAACAAAAAACCCAGTACAAGACTGGGTTTTTCAAATCTTAAAGCAAAAATTACTTGATTTTTGCTTCTTTGAAGATCACGTGCTTACGTACTTTAGGATCGTACTTTTTGATCTCCATTTTTTCAGGCATGTTACGCTTGTTCTTGTCGGTAGTGTAGAAATAACCAGTACCAGCAGTTGAAACTAAACGGATCTTATCACGCATGATTTAGCTCCTTATACTTTTTCGCCGCGAGCACGGATATCTACTAATACCGCGTCGATGCCTTTTTTATCAATAATACGCATACCTTTAGTAGTAGTACGTAGAGTAACGAAACGCTTTTCACTTTCAACCCAGAAACGGTGTGTTTGTAGGTTAGGTAGGAAACGACGCTTAGTTGCGTTGCGCGCGTGTGAACGGTTGTTACCAACAACCGGGCGCTTACCTGTAACTTGACAGACTTTAGACATGTCTATGTATCTCCAATAACTTCGCTCGAGCTTAATTTCCCCTTAGGCCTTACACTGGTGTGCCCCGGGTAAAAACAAAGGGCGCTCTTTATACAGCATCTGCAGGCAGAGATCAAGGACCTGATGGTATCCTAGTCAGCTCATGGGTAAAATTTGATAGCGGCCAATTATAATGATCATAGGCCCCCGTGGAAAGTAAAAACTGCATTTAAATTAAACTATTTTATAAAATTTAAGCGAAATAACGGTTTGCAGCCTAAAAATGCTCAATAAAAGCTCATAGTAGGCCCATATCGGCAAATGAAACGCAGCGATTTCCCGCAACAATGATGTGATCTAAGACTTTGATATCCATTAATGCTAGGGCTTTTTGTAGTTTTTCTGTCAAGATTTTATCTGCACGGCTTGGCTCACTCACACCTGATGGGTGATTATGAGCAAAAATAATTGCTGCCGCATTGTGTTTTAACGCAGCTTTAACCACCTCCCTTGGATACACTGAAGCAGAATTAATCGTACCTCGAAACAGTATTTCATCATTAATGAGTTGATGCTGGCTATCCAGATATAACACCATAAAGACCTCATGCTCTAAGCCCTTTAATTGAATACTCAAATAATTGTGGACCATGGTCGGGCTCTCAAACTTATACTCGCGCTTGCATCCTTCTTTTAAATAGCGTTTACACAGCTCCAAAACAGCCTGAAATTGTATATATTTAGCCTCCCCGACTCCTTTTAGCGCGACAAATTCAGTCTGCGAAGCATTAAATAAGCGCTGCAATGACTCACACTGTTGCAATAAAGAATCTGCAAGTTCGACCGCATTCATGCCACTCACGCCGGTGCGAAGAAAAATAGCCAATAACTCAGCATCACTGAGCGCACTCGGCCCCTCATTCAGCAACTTCTCCCTGGGTCTGGTATGTTTGGGTAATTGGGTTAGCTGCATGTTCTCTCCTTATACCAATGCTCATTCCTTAATCTTTGGTCTCTATGTAACATGCCAGCTGATAAAAAAAACGCCCAATGTTAGCTTATTTACGATGTTATTCACTGTTTGATTCAAAACAACCTAATGGCTGTGATATCTTTAGCCCAGTTTAAGCTGTGGAAACGTGAAGATGAACTTAGCTGGCAAAAAAATAGTATTGGGAATTAGCGGTGGTATTGCTGCATATAAATGCGCAGAGCTTGTAAGGCGCTTAAAAGAGCAACATTGCGAAGTCAAAGTGGTGATGACAGACTCTGCAAAGCACTTTATTACTCCGTTAACCATGCAAGCCGTTTCCGGTGAGCCAGTATCAGATTCCTTACTCGACCCACAAGCTGAAGCCGCAATGGGGCATATTGAGTTTGCCAAATGGGCTGATTTGATATTAATCGCACCTGCGACATGTAATACAATCGCTAAAATGGCCAATGGCATTGCTGATGATCTGCTGACAACTTTAGTGCTTGCTACGCCAGCTAAAGTCGCGATTGCGCCAGCAATGAACCAGCAAATGTATGCACACCCAGCGACACAAAAAAACTTAACAACTTTATCAACTTATGGCGTGGCCATATGGGGCCCTGGCAGTGGAGAGCAAGCATGTGGTGATGTTGGTAAAGGGCGAATGCTGGAACCTATGGAGCTGCTAGCACACTGCATTACAGCACTGAACCCAGTACCAAAATCGCTTGAGGGCCGCACCGTGACTATTACCGCAGGGCCCACTCGTGAAGCACTCGATCCCGTGCGTTATATCACTAATCATAGTTCAGGTAAGATGGGCTATGCCTTAGCACAGGCTGCACATGCACTGGGAGCCACGGTCAATTTAATTTCAGGACCCGTTAATATCGCAGCACCACAAGATGTGAATCTCACTTCTGTTAGCAGTGCCACTGAAATGCATGACGCTGCGCTCAAACTAGCGCCGCAGTCAGATATTTTTATTGGGTGTGCAGCCGTTGCAGATTACCGCGCCGCAGACATTGCTGAGCAAAAAATCAAAAAGCAAGGCGATGAAATGACACTTACCCTAATCAAGAACCCTGATATTATTGCGTCGGTGGCGGCTTTGCAGGATAAACGCCCTTATACCGTTGGTTTTGCGGCTGAAACGCAAGACATCCAACAATACGCGCAGGGAAAATTGAAAAATAAAAACCTAGATATGATTTGTGCCAATGATGTTTCACAAGAAGGTCTTGGTTTTAACTCAGATAACAATGCCTTAACCTTATTTTGGGCAAATGAACAACGTACCTTACCAACATCTAGCAAAACAGAGTTAGCACTTACTGTCATTAAAGCAATTGCAGGTAAACTTAGTTGACCTAGTGTTAAAAGGCTGGAAAGAAGCTGAATAAAACATTAACATAGGTCTTTATCGAGTATGGACCTAATAAAAATACACCATACAGACCAGAATAACGATAATTATTAAAGGAAAGTTCATGCCAGCGACTAAACGCAGTAATCGCAAAGAGCAAATTCTTCAATCTCTTGCGCAAATGCTTGAAACTAGCCCAGGTCAAAGGATCACAACTGCCAAGCTCGCAGCGGAAGTAGGCGTTTCTGAAGCCGCTTTATACCGTCATTTTCCAAGTAAAGCGAGAATGTTTGAAGGGTTAATTGAATTTATAGAAGACACGCTACTTTCACGGATCAACATCATCTTAGAAAATGAAAAAGATACACAAAGTCGTATTTATAACATTCTTCACTTACTACTGACCTTCTCTGAGAAAAACCCCGGTATTACACGTATTTTAACAGGTGATGCACTTCAAGGTGAGCAGGAACGTTTAAGAGAGCGTGTACAAAGCCTATTCGAAAAACTTGAAACACAATTCAAGCAAGTATTAAGAGAAAGAAAACTCAGAGAGGGCAAAGCATTTAACAGTGATGAAGCAGCACTCGCCAATTTATTTTTAGCGCATGTTGAAGGTAAAATGAATCAATTCGTTCGCAGTGATTTTAAAGCCAAACCCACTGCAACTTTCACCCATCATTGGCAAGAGCTACAACGCATTTGGTTGTAACTAGAAGCGGTACCTAACCGCTTCTAACGCTTTTTCACTTCCACATAACGCACCATGATTTTGTTTAAGCATTAAAAGTGTTACAAAGACACACTCAATAAATAAAATAGACAGAATCATGAAGTATACTTATTCGCTTATTGCAGCGGCTTTGTTCTCTGGTCAAGTAATGGCCAACAAAGCCCAACTCGAATTCTCCGATGTTTTTGACTTCAAATATGCACAAGGCACACAATTAGCTGAAGATGGCAAAGTGCTCGCATTCAGTGCAAAACCTTATCGAGGAAATGCACAGGGACAAGTATATGACCTAGCTACGAATAAGCTGCTCGCGACTGTTGAACGTGGTACAAAAGCACATTTGAATAAATCGGCTACTTGGGCTGCGTTTATTCAAGCTCCGACTTTGCTTGCGTTGGAAACAGCCAGTAAAAAAGAAAAAAAAGCACTAAAAAGCAATCTGGTACTTGTAAATACGCAAACAGGAAAACAACAGCGCTTCGAACAAGTCAAAGACTATCAACTCAGTGATGATGGCCGCTGGTTAGCCTATCGCGAAGATAAAAAAACAGAGTCAAAAGGCGCTACGAAAAACACTGACGCCCCTAAAATCACCGCAGATAAAAAAGATAAACCACTGACATTGGTAGTTGTCGATTTAACAACAAGCCAAACACAACGCTTTGATAATGTCGTTAACTATGGCCTGAGCCCCGCCGAATATGGTGTGCTATTTAGTCAACATGATGAAACCGGTGCCAATAATCAAGTTCAGTATCTAGACTTAACAAACAACACAACCAACCCTTTATTTAGTGAGCCAGGCGTTACCGTCAGCGCCATAGCATGGCATCCGTATTCAAGTATTGTGGCATTCAACCTTGGTAACTATGTTAACGAAGATAAACGACGTCGCAGTTACGAAGTGACGCTTTGGGACGCCAACACAGACAAACTAAATACCATAGAAAATCCAGCTAGCTGGTATAGTTCAAAAACGGCAAACCTCGAATGGTCAGAGCAAGGTGAACGACTCTATTTTGAAAATCGCCCACTGCTGAACGATAAATTAGAAGAACTCAAATATGATGATAGTGCCTCTTTAAGAGATTTTAATACCATTCGCCAACAATCTGGGCTACAAATTTGGCACAACAATGACCCAGAAATTAAGACCCGCGAGCAAAATACGTGGAAAAAAACCAACCGAGAACGCCAGTACCAAGCGGTTTATCATATAGAGTCGCAAAAGGTTGTTCAGCTGGCTGATGAAACGGTACGCGATGTCACCTTGAATACAGAAGCCGATTTCTTGCTAGGTAAAAATGACCAGCCTTACCTAGAAAAAATCATGTATAAAGGCTTTTATGCCGATTACTATGCGGTCAAAGTCAGTACGGGTGCAAAAGGCTATATCGTTAAAGACTCGCCAAATCAGCCTTCGCTATCTCCGACAGGAAGACATGCTGCTTATTTTCTTAACGATCAAATTTGGCTAAAAGATTTACATCAACAAAAGGAAAACGCGGTCAGCCAAGCTGTTCGCCAAGCGATTTTCGCGGATGACCAGCATGATTATCCAGAGCCAAATCCAGGTTATGGCTTTGCTGGATGGCAACAAGATGGCAGCACCTTATATGCATACAGTAAATACGATATCTGGGCCTTTGATAGCGCGACAGGCAAAGCTAAACGCTTAACGTCTGGAAAAGAAACCAACACTCGCTATCGTGTGATCAAACTAGATAAAAAGCAGGTCGGCTTTGCAAAAGACGATACGCTCTTTTTATCTGCCCATAACTTACAAAATAAGCAAACACATGTTGCTAAACTAAGTCTTGAAACCGGTAAACTAGAAACCGTACTAGAAGGGAAAACCCGATTTGATCTGGTGAAAAAAGCAAAACATGCTGATAAGTTGATTTTCACTCAGCAAAGCTATCACCAGTTCCCTGATTATTGGCAAACAGATAGTCAATTCACACAAGCTCAGCAAATTACAAATCTTAACCCGCAAGTGAGTAAATTTGCTTGGGGTCAAAAACCTGAACTGGTTCAATATAAGGGCTACAATGGCGAAAACCTGCAAGGTGTGCTTATCAAGCCTGCTGATTATAAACCTGGTCAAAAGCTCCCTGTGGTTATTTATTTCTATCGATACATGAGTCAACGCATGTATGACTTCCCTAAAATGGAACTCAACCACAGACCTAATTTCCCAATGTTCACGTCCAACGGTTACGCGGTATTTTTACCAGATATTCGCTTTGAAATTGGCAAACCGGGACCATCATCAACACAAACCTTGATCAATGCAGCGCAAAAGCTGATTGATATGGGCGTTGCTGACCAAGATAAGATTGGTTTACAAGGTCACTCTTGGGCCGGCTATCAAAGTGCTTATGCTGTGACACAAACAGATATGTTCAAAGCCGTCGTGTCTGGTGCACCTGTATCAAACATGACTTCTGCATATAGCGGCATACGTTTAAAATCAGGCCTTGCTCGTCAATTCCAGTATGAAACAGGGCAAAGTCGAATTGGCAAAACGTTGACGGAAGCGCCTGAGCTATACATTGAGAACTCACCGGTATTTTTTGCAGATAAGGTGAATACGCCGATTCTACTGATGTTTGGAGACAAAGATGGCGCGGTACCATGGCAAGAAGGTATCCAATACTACTTAGCACTGCGACGCCATAATAAAGACGCTATCTTCTTACAATATGAAGGTGAACCACATCACTTGAAGCAGTTCCCGAATCAAGTGGATTTCTCCGTGCGCATGATGGAGTATTTTGACCACTACTTACGTGGTATGCCTGCACCTGAGTGGATCACATCAGGCAAAGCCTATCGCCCTGAAGATTGATACCGTCTAGTTGTGATATCAATGCTATTTAGGACGGGACACACGTCATAAAAAAAGCCGCACTGAGCGGCTTTTTTATTTTAATGATGTGTTGGCTTACTCTTGTTGGGCTTGCGTTTATTTTTACCGACTCTAGGTTTCGTATTCGCTTGATTGAACTGGCTAAACCCAGTGTGCTTTGTCAGTGCTTTATTGCCGCGCTTTTGCCCTGAGCCCGCTTCTCTACCTCGCGTGTTTTCATCAGGCACCAAGCACTCAGGCCCTCGACCGATTAAGTGTGCTTTACCCATGTTTTTCAGCGCTTCACGGATCTGTGGCCAGCCCGCAGGGTCATGATAACGTAAAATGGCTTTATGTAGGCGACGCTGACGCGCACCTTTTGGTACCGGCACTTCCTCATGATTGTTTTTGATGTTACGCAACGAGTTCATTTCAGTGTGGTAAATTGTGGTTGCATTGGCCATAGGCGATGGATAAAAGTTTTGTACCTGATCTAACTTAAAGTCATGTGCTTTCAACCACAGCGCCATATTCACCATATCTTCATCCGTTGTGCCTGGATGTGCTGAAATAAAGTAAGGTATCAAGTATTGCTTTTTGCCTGCCTCTTTTGAGTACTTATCAAATAACTCTTTGAACTTATCATAGGTGCCCATACCAGGCTTCATCATCTTCGACAACGGGCCACTTTCAGTATGCTCAGGTGCAATTTTTAAGTAGCCGCCAACATGATGGGATACCAACTCTT
Organism: Pseudoalteromonas luteoviolacea; assembly: GCF_021654285.1. Classification (GTDB taxonomy): domain Bacteria; phylum Pseudomonadota; class Gammaproteobacteria; order Enterobacterales; family Alteromonadaceae; genus Pseudoalteromonas; species Pseudoalteromonas luteoviolacea_J. The sequence goes on from NZ_JAKFZS010000017.1 coordinate 102,317, forward strand.
TGACATAACGCGGATCTTCAATCGCCAAGTCGTAGCGAACGCCTGAAGCTATCAAGATCTTTTTAACCCCTTCAACATCTCGTGCTTTGCGATACAGTTCTATTGTCGGGGTGTGATCTGTGTCCATGTGCTTACAAATATCTGGGTACACACACGATAGACGACGACAGGTGCTTTCCGCTTTTTTACTCTTACAACGCAGTTTATACATGTTTGCGGTCGGGCCGCCTAAATCAGAAATCACCCCAGTAAAGCCCGGTACTTTATCTCTGATCTGTTCTATTTCTTCGATAATAGACTCTTCTGAACGACTTTGAATAATTCGACCTTCATGCTCAGTAATCGAGCAGAAACTGCAGCCCCCAAAACAGCCCCGCATAATGTTGACTGAGGTTTTGATCATGTCATAGGCTGGGATCTTGTCATCGCCATAAGCTGGGTGTGGAATACGTTGATAAGGTAATCCAAAAACATGATCCATTTCTTCTGTTTCTAGCGGAAATGCTGGCGGGTTTACCCAGACTGAGCGATCTCCATGACGTTGGAATAGTGCTCTTGCACACCCTGGGTTTGTTTCTTGGTGCAAGATACGCGAAGCATGTGCATATAATGGCTTATTCACACTCACTTGCTCAAAAGCAGGCAGCTTCACATATACCTTTTCCCACGGCTTTAATCTTGGCGGCTGTACGGTGATAGGCTTTGCCGCCTCACTTTTTAAATCGATACCTGCTTTGGCAAATTCGGACTTGCTACACCCCATATCATCTGCACCATATGGATTTGGAATAGGGTCAATCTTCCCTACTTTATCGATGGCAGTTGAATCGCTGCCTCGCCAACCCTCAATTGGCGTCTTACGAATAACTGCTGTGCCTCGCACATCTTGAATTGTGTCAATGGTCTCGCCATTGGCAATACGATGCGCCACTTCAACCAATGGACGCTCAGCATTACCGTAAATCAAGATATCCGCTTTGGCATCAAAGATAACACTGCGGCGCACTTTTTCTTGCCAGTAATCATAATGTGCAATACGACGTAAGCTGGCCTCAATACCACCAATCACAACAGGTACATCTTTGTATGCTTCACGGCAGCGTTGACTGTACACAACCACAGCTCTATCTGGACGCTTACCACCGACATTACCTGGTGTATAAGCATCATCATGACGGATCCGCTTCTCTGCAGTATAACGATTGATCATAGAGTCCATATTGCCAGCCGTCACACCAAAAAATAGGTTTGGCTTACCCAGTGACTCAAAGGCTGTTTTATCGGACCAGTCCGGCTGCGCAATAATCCCTACTCTGAATCCCTGTGCTTCTAGTACTCGGCCAATTACCGCCATACCAAAGCTTGGATGATCGACATATGCGTCACCTGTAACAATGATGATGTCACAACTGTCCCACCCTAAAGCATCCATTTCAGCACGGCAAGTTGGTAAAAATGGGGCTGGGCCAAAGCATTCAGCCCAGTATTTAGGATATGAGAAAAGCGAACGTTCCGCTTTTAACCCGGAGACCTTTGATGTATTCATAGAGTGACGGCTCAAATAATTTGCAAGGTTATTATTATACCTCAGCGGCACGCTATACCGTACTATAGATGGTGAAAGTATGAGCTAAAAAACCTAAATCACTGTAATTATTAATCTAATATAAATTAAAAAACGGAATAAAATTACGGTTTTGGCAAAGTTATCATCTTTTTCGGTGGGAATGCGAGACAGCTATCTGTGTATTAAAGATATGAGCAAAGCTTACTTTATGCTATTCATTTGTCGCTATCAGTGGTATTTAAAAACACTAACAACTCATCTTTAGGCATGGGCTTTGCCAATAAAAACCCCTGTACTTCATCACAACCCAGCTTTTTGAGTACATCAACTTGCTGCTGCGTTTCCACCCCTTCAGCAATCGTTTTCAAGCCCAGATGACGGCCTAATGAAATTACCAAATCAGCAATTGCTCCACTATCTGAATCAGGAATATCTTTAACAAATGCACGATCAATTTTTAAACGTGCAAGCGGCAACTGTTGTAGATAGCTCAGCGATGAAAACCCCGTACCAAAATCATCAATGGCCACTTCAACACCAAAAGATTTTAACTCACCTAACGTCTCAATAACCGTTTTTACTTCATCCATGACCACGCTTTCTGTCACTTCTAATTCTATTTTTTCAGGAGAGACCTGATAATGGGTGATCGTATTTTTTACTTGCTCAGCGTAGTTATTCACTTTGAATTGCGGCACTGACACGTTCACCGCCACACTAATGTCAATGTCTTGGGCACTGAGCTGGTGTTGTAACTTACATGCTTGCTCCAATACCCACTGGCCAATATCAACAATGAGTCCAGAGTCCTCGGCTAATGGAACAAAGATACCTGGGGAAATATAATCACCGTTACCTGATGGCCAACGCAACAAAGCCTCACAACCAATCACTTTATTGCTCTCTAAACTAAACTGTGGCTGATACCAGACTTCTAGCTTATTCATTTCAAAGTCTTGTCTAAGTTGGCGGATCAAACCAAGTCGCCACGCCATTTTTTCTTCTAAGTCTGGCGTGTACCAATCTAAAATCTTATTCGCTTGTTTTGCTTGATTCAGCGCTATGTAGGCTAACTTAAGTGTTTCTAGACCTAGATGATGAAAGTCTGCTTGACGACAAACACCAATATGAAAATGCATAGTTAATACATGCTCACCGACTTGATAAGGCACAGTGATGGTATCTACGAAACCCTGCTCATCAAACAACTGACTTGGTAATAATAAGCCAAATACATCGGCACCAATACGTGATAATAACTGACTTTGTGGAAACTCAAGGCAAAGTCGCTCTTTCACTGCGAGCAATAGCAAGTTACCTACTTCCTGACCCAAACCATTATTGATATCAGAAAACTGTGCAATATCAAGTAGCACAAACACTAAATCATCACTGTCTGGTTGATAAAACTGTGCGATTAGATCAACAAAATTAGCTCTATTGGGCAACCGTGTAAGCGCATCTTTATACGCAACATCTCGCAGCTCATTGATCAATTTTATATTGTCAACGCCCACTCCCACATTAGCCAAAAATATCTCCGCGAATTGCAGTTGAGAGGCTGACGGAGGTTGCTCAATCTCAATGAAAATTGCTGCTTTTCTGCTTTTTCCTTTTAATAAAAACGTAATATCGTGGTCTGTATGTTGGTGCACTTCACGGTCAAAGCAATTTTGCACTTGCATAATCACTCTGCCGTTATCGAGCTGCTCAAGCCCTTGCCCAATAAACTCTTCGTAGTGCTCTGTCCCACCAAAAATAATCACGCGAGATCCATTGGTGATACCCGCCACCAGTCCACTATCATGGGCGCCGATGATCTTAGCTAACTGCCGAACTACGGCCTTGCCAAACGAAACCATATCTGTATGGCCGAGAATAGCCTGTGAAGCATCTAATATATTTGCCAAAGCCACGCTTTGCTGCTCTAGTTCGCAAATTTGTTGGTAAGAACGAATTGCAGTCATCAATGATGTCACCAACTTACCGCGGGTAAGCTCAGTCTTCATTTTATAATCATTGATGTCGTACTCTCTGATCACTTTTTCTTCTGGCGCATACCCAGGTTGGCCAGTACGTAATATGATCCGCACTGCGTGATTGCCTATTTCTTCGCGAACTTGCTTAACCACGTTCAAGCCTGCGTCATCACTCTCCATGACAACATCAAGTAGTAAGACACATACTTCAGGTAGATTCTTTAACGAGGCAACGGCTTCTTTTCCTGAGTAGGCATGATGAAAACGTAACGTTTTCCCCCAAAACTCCACCCCAGACAAAGCAAGCTTTGTCACAGAGTGTATTTCAGGATCATCGTCCACCACCAAAACGTCCCAAAAGCCCTTTTCATCTTCTTGGATATCATGGGAAACTTCTTGATCTGCAAACAGAAAATCTTCTTGCTCAGACGCCATCATCCACCTTATGCTTAACCACATCAATTCTGCAAGAGCAGCTTTTTCTATATTTCATCTTATAAAATATGATAGGTTTTTACTATCGTGTTCTACATTCATTAACACCCAAGTAATATTATAGACGATGTTCAAATACTTGCGCTCAATTAAGACGCAAATAAAACGTCGAGGGAGTACAAGTGCAGGTTATTCAAACAATCTTAAAAGCCATTACTTTTAGTGTGCTGATCAGCCTCATCATCGTCAACATACTGCCCACAACCTACCGAATTACAGTCACTGAGCCGATTGCTCAAGATCATCCGTATGCTATAAAATTTATGCTATCCACAAAAAATTGGGTACAGGCAATCAATGTATTAGAGTCGAGTAAAATACAATTGCTGTCGATGCAAAATGAAGAAAAAGTAGGTGGGTTTGTTGCTTTTAATCACTCTGGTGGCAGAGTTGACGCAACACTAGTAGAAAAGAAAGCTCTTGAGCTGCAATATCACTTAAGGTTTCATGAAGAACATCAAGCAAAGATGCGTATATATTTTCAACCGAACACACAGTTCATCTCAATAGTGATCCACGGAGAAGTACTTTCTCCCATTATTGGTGGTTTGAATGCGTTACTCACTAAGTATTATTTAGAAAAAATAGTACAAACTGCCATCAATGAAATGAACTCTCAACTTCAATTACAACCAATGGGTCCAGATAAAAATGACGATTAAAAGTGCCCAAGCCCGCTCAAGTTTAGCCTTGCTCATAGAAGAAAAGCTTGGCTATGCCATGATCAAACACGCAAAACCCGCTGTCACAAATGGACGTTTTGCTTCTGGCCCAACTCAGCAAAATAGCTTTTTTGTCAAAAGTGAGCACGGTACACTAAAAAGGGCCCTAAAAAGGCAACAACTTCAAAAAATACAGCGTCAACAAAACATTGAAGCCGTAATGGGTATGTCTTTATCTCTTTGCCCTGATGTGACGAGCCGTGGAAGACCGGATCCAGATTGGCTAGAGCATTTCATTTCCTTAGCAGAAGATATTGCTAATCAAACGATGCAAAAATTATGGGCAAAAATACTTGTTGGAGAGTCCATTGCACCGGGAACGTTTTCAATTAAAAGTCTGCAAACGCTCAAGTTAATGACACAACGAGAGGCAGAAGCCCTACAAAAGTGTGCCTCACTATGTGGGTATTTAGAAAAAGAAGATAGTTATTTAATCATTCTCGGCTACTATAAAAAACCTTCGTTACTAGATTTATTGAGAAAAGGCAGTACCGAAACAATTAATTTAGCACAAGCAGGTTTAAGCTTCCCACATATCCTTACATTAATGGATATCAACCTGATGTATCGCCAAGAAATCGAGTCATCCAGTTTGCAAAAAGGTCAGTCACTCACTCTCGTTTATCAAAACCAAAAAGTGAGCTTTGAAGCTAAAAGCAATGAATTAGTCATGAGCTACTATAAACTGACGCAGACGGGGGATGAACTGAAGAAGCTGATCAATACACCTGTCAATAAAACATACCGTCAATTGCTCAACAAAACTTTAGAGGACGAGTTTACGCTCACCTTTGAGTAACACACAAAAAAAATAGCCCTCACACGAACATCATCGCTTCAGGGCTATTCAAAGCAGTACATACTTGCAGAGTTAGTGGATTAGAAATGCACTTGTAAACCCGCAAATGGGCCTGACGCGTCGATATCAGAATCGAAATCATCGATATCATCGAGCTCAAGTACTAGAGAGCGATAGCCAGCTCTCACTGCAACATCGACGGCTAAGTTATCGATAAACTCCCAAGCGACACCAATTTGATAATCTTGGATTTTGCTGTCATCAATCGCAAGTAGGCTGCCCTCAGCGAATACACTCAGCCCTGTTAGCGGTAAGCCGACTTCAGCGCGGAGATAACCAAGAGGAACAAACCCTGAGAAGTCGACAGTTTCAGTCACTTGCGTACCATTAACATCACCAGTTACAACCACATCTGCATCAAACTGCTTGGCATTGATACCAAAATCAAAAGAAACGAGATCGTTATCAAATAACTCGTAGTAAAAAATATAGTCAATATGATTTAAGTCGGCGACCGTATTCGCTTGTGTACCAACGGTGAAGTTACTATCACCAAACTCAAACGTATCTGTTAAAGTTGTACTACCCACCAGCTCAAGCTCAGTGTATTTCAGTTTAACATTAGGTACGAGTGGAACCGGGTGTTCAAGAGCTGCATAAAAACTTGAAAAGGTCTCGTCTTCAAAATCAAATGTTTGAAGATTACCTTTTTCTGCAAAGCTACCTTCAGGGTCACTTTGCCACCCTTCGGCTCCTAAGTATAAACCTAATAAAGTATCAGCATGTGCTGCAGGTGTAAGGCAAGCCAGAGACAACGCTGCCGCTAAACAATACTTTTTCATTTTTTTATCCTTGCGCTAAAAGTTCACTGAGTTCTATTAGAGCTGCATTTGCTCTAGATATATAATTCGCCATCACTAATGAGTGATTAGCTACAAAACCAAAGCCACTACCATTCAAAATTACCGGGCTCCAAACAGTTTCCTGCGTGGCTTCTAATTCCCGAATAATTTGCTGCAAGCTCACTTTGGCATTTTTCTTTTCCAACACATCGGAAAAATCATGCTCTACAGCCTTCAAAAAGTGCAGTAATGCCCATGTTGCACCGCGAGACTCGTAAAAAACATCATCAATTTTCCACCACGATGTCTTTACAACTGACTGCTGCTTACCTGCTGTCGCCTGAGCAGCACTCGCGTCTCCTGCTAAGTCAGTATTTATTCGTTCCTGTCCAACACTGGCACTGAGTCTTTGACTCAGGCTACCCATGCGCTTTTCAGCCTCTTTTAACCAACCTCTCAGGTTGTCTGCACGTGCATAAAACTGGCTATCAACTTGCGTTTGATTCGAAATTTGCGCTTGGTACTCTTGTAAAAAACGAATACCTGCTTGGTATTCACTTTCAGCACTGGGTAAGATCCATGCTGTAGAGCTTATATTAAATTTAGGTTGCGCTTTTTTTAAGCTTGGATGCTCAGTAGATTGTGACTGTGAGCGGCTAAAGTCTTTGCGCATAGACAAAGCTAAGTCTCTCGACATTTCCAGTACACCAAACTCCCAAGCAGGCATGTTATCCATTAAAACGCTAGGAGGCAGTACATCGTTAGACAAATAACCACCCGGCTTGTCTAATATAGTTTGCATAACCTCAATTAACGTATTCGTTGTAACGTAACCTGTCACCAACGTTGTTTGTTGCTCATCAGCATGCTGTTTTGCACGCTCGACTACATCAAACTGTTCAGGCTCAAAGCTCCAATACACGGCCAGTATATAACCCAAAACGACAATACCAGCCAGTGCGGCAAATACTTTGCCCTTGTATTCTTTCATCCTAGCTCCTAATGATGATGATGGTGTGACTCGTTGGAAAATTCGTCTTTTAAAGAAACAACTTTAATAGTGCTTTCAACTTTTTCACCACCAGAAAAATATAGTGTGAGTTTACGGGTTTCGCCTACTTTTAACTTAACTTTTGGATCAAAACCCATTAGGTGATAACCACCTGGTTTAAATTCAACATGCCCCTTCGCTGGCACAGTCAGCGCTTTTACAGGCTGCATTTTCATCATGCCGTTACTGTGAATATGCTCATGAATTTCAACACGACCCAGCCCTTCTATTTTAGCGCTTACAATCGTAATAGGCTTCGCAGTACTGTTATGAAGAGTCATATAACCAGCTGTAGATTTCGCAGCAGGTAAAAATGCACGAATCTTCGCTTTATTTACCTGAAGACTGGCTGAATCTTGCGCAGTGTGATGTTGATGATGGTCATGCCCATCATGTTGATGATTATGAGCAACACCAAAAAAAGATAACGACAACAGAGATACAAATGCAAACGCTTTACGCATGGCTGGATTCCTTTAATTCTGAATAAAACAGTATTAGATACGATGATTATACCGCTCTTGAGCACTGAATTCACAGTAAATTATAGCCACCAGCTTTAAGCCGCATCACTGCTGAGGTGCTTTTTCAAATACCAACCAAGTCAGTGCGAGTATCATAAGTAAAGGAATTGCGATCATGACGGAGTTAAATAAAAATGCCAATACTAGCCCAATGAGCATGACTAACCCGACCCCCAGTAATCCGACACTGAGTAATGCCACAATCGCAATTCCACAGACCATCACCAACAAAAAGCCAAACAACTCCAAGCCGACCCACCCAAACTCTTGAAATAAACCTGATAAGCCCAGTGCAGTGTAGGGAATAGATAACCATGAAAAAACCAGTGCAATGAGTAACGCGCACAACAATAAAGTCACTGTTTTCATCATGCCCCCTACTTTTTATCCGCCAAACACAACCACCCGATGAAGTAGCCAATAATGCAAGGCCAAGTAAATTTGAATGCCATCAAGACTAACAATAAACGAACCAACCAAACCGGCAAATCGATACGTTGTGCAACTTCACAACAAACACCCGCAATTTTTTCTCGTCCTCGAGGACTCAAAGTACTCTCATATTTTCGTGAATGCATAACTTTCTCCTACTGAGATAACGACTTACTTGACGATGCAGATACAAGTTTTTGCTTTAAAGATTGCAGCATAGACGTGACATTTTCATGTTGGATCAATCGATTCAACTCATCTATTTTTTTACGTGTTGGGCTCGAAAAGGAAGGTGCAGTAGGAAGTTCTGTTGCTGTGAGCTTTCTTTCCCACTCAGATATATGTGACGCTAAGCCTTGCATGTCTGGTCCATGTAGTACTTGCTTTAATTTGAGCCTTGCACGTAAACACTCTTCTTTAATGATGTGTCTTCGGCTTTCACCTTGAACATCTCTTTTCTGTCCTGATTGCAAAGTGCGGTGATCTTGCTCTAATTTGTGCAGCGCTTGAGACAAGTTTTCAAGGTGTGTTTTTAGTGAGGATAATTTATTCTGGCAGCTATATCTTTCATTTAAAGCCGCCTTCGCCAAATCCTCTCTCCCCTTTTCTAGAGCATACTGTGCTTTTTCATACCATTCTGCAATAGCCCCCTCATAGTTAACAACTTGTTTGCGGGCTAACGAAGCTTCCGTTTTTAATTGGATAATGAGCGCCTGGATTCGCTCAGATGTGTTATTGATATTCGGCGAACAACGCTCACTCGAGCAGGCATCACCGAGTAACGTGTTAAATTCCGATTTAATTAGATCTTCGATGCGGTTGATTAAAGCCATAACATGTTCCTTGATAACATATGATGACTCTACTGTTCCAAACTCTATGCCAAATATTAAAGCTTAGTAAAAACAGAAACTTAATGAAAGGTGTAGCACATACAACTAAAGTAGATGATTAAAATGTGGTAAATATGACCAAAAAATTGTTTTTTTGGTCATGAACAGTTATTAAACCTCAGGCACAAATGTAAGTGCTTTTTCCATGACGCTAATATCTGCATCTTTCTTGTGACCATTCTCGGATAAATGACGTCTATAGCCTCGTGCACCTGGTTGGTTTTGGAATATCCCCAACATATGACGTGCAATGTGCCAGAAGTTTGCGCCACGCGTCATCTCTTGCTCAAAATAGTCATACATACTGCGCACAACTTCATGACGAGTCTGCGTAAATGGTGCATCTCCATACAGCTTTTCATCAACTTGTGAAAGTAAGAAAGGATTGCTATATGCTTCTCGACCGACCATTACACCATCCAAATGTTCCAAATGATGCTGGCACTCTTCTAGCGTCTTAACTCCACCATTAATACTAATATGTAGATTCGCATAGTCTTGCTTTAACTTATAAACTCTAGGGTAATCAAGCGGTGGAATTTCTCTATTCTCTTTTGGACTTAACCCCTGCAACCAAGCTTTTCTTGCATGAATAATAAAATCATCACATCCAACTTGATGAGATGCCTCAATCAAGGCTGTTAAGAACTCATAAGAATCTTGCTCATCGATACCAATGCGCGTTTTCACTGTTACCGGGATAGATACTTCTGCTTTCATTGCGGCAACACATTCAGCAACAAGATTTGGCTCAGCCATCAAACAAGCACCAAATCGACCATTTTGAACTCTATCTGAAGGGCAGCCTACATTTAGATTCACTTCATTGTAACCATATTCTTGAGCGCGTTTAGCACACTCAGCCAAAGCTTTTGGATCCGAGCCTCCCAATTGTAACGCAACAGGCATCTCGTGATCGCCAAATGCTAAGTAATCACCTTTACCATAGATGATTGCACCCGTGGTGATCATTTCGGTATAGAGGACAGCATGTTTGCTCAGCTTGCGATGAAATGTTCGGCAATGTCGATCAGTCCAATCCAACATCGGTGCCACACTAAAGCGGCGAAACGCTGAATCATTTGTATTTACTGGGCTAGCGCCTGATTTATCTGAGTTTTGCATACAACCTCAACTGACTACCCCCGGTTAATGGAGCCTCTCTGTTTCTTTTAAAAACTGTTGGCTAATTAACTATAAAAAGGGGCGTTCTGATTTGCTTTCAATCAAGTAATAATAACGCCGCATGGTATAACCTTCATTGCGCCGTCACACGAATAAATTAAGCACAAATTATACATCACCTGAAGACACAAAACGACAGCAATAACAGTTCGCAAACTATAGGAGTCTATTGAGCATGAGGGGTACACTTATTCTATTTTGCAACTTTCATCTTTTCGGTGCAAAGTGTGTCGTGTTGCAAAGCCAACTAGCACAATGAGAGTCGTAATATTGCAGGTTGCTATGACAATTTGGTACACCTTCGAAGAGAATCCACTAAACTCAAAATACCCTCTCGTAACCAATTGAATATAGAAGATTGTCACTTCAATAAACATCAAACAAAGAACCGCCTTAGCGACACTAGAAAAATTACACCCGCGAATAAAATGTAAAAGATAAACAGATAGAAAAAAGGCTGTAAAATTAACAATCCCTGTGAAGTAAAAAACCCTACGTAAAGCTATTTTTTCCATCGGCAGTGCTCGGATTTCACCTGATAACGTTACGCCAGTCAGATAAAAAACAACTATACATAAAGCAGTGAGAAAGCAAGAGTGTAATTCATGATCTTGAATTGTTTTTAAACTATCTTTACCACCAAAAAACAGACTAAATCTTCGTTCCCAAAACTTAATGACTAAAAAGAGTACAACAAGAGAAAAAAGTATTTTAATTGCAGTATTAAGTGCTATTAGAAATTCATCCATGCTTATTCACATCTTACCTTTCCAATTTCAATGCTACCTGACGGCACATTCAAACTTTGTTTTGATAAAGAACCTTGCTTGAGGTGGCTCAAAAGTATCAGCAGTGCCGCCTTTCACACGACTAAGCTCACGTTTAGATAGTAACTTTATATTCTTTTTTCTCAATTTCATAACCACAATTCCTTAATATAAAAATATTAATTACAAAAGACATTACGTAACGAAAAGCCTTATTAAATATCATAGTCAATCTAAATAATGATATTAGCGCTGGCGCCAGTTAAATTAAGTTCAGTAAATGGGTCAGCTTAAACAGTGAATTGCATTCACTGTTTAAATTATTGCCAACTTTATTGGTACCCCATCGTGCAGTAAAAGTAAATTAAAAATTTTTCCTCCTACTGCTCTGTGGGCATTTCACGTTTAATGCAAAATGACAATGTGTCTATATTAATACGCAAGCGCACAATAATAAACATTTTCATAACGTCAGAAATTGCAAAACTTTTCACAATCTACCCAAGGCTGCTTTTCCAGACTATTTACGCATCGTACCCATTTGGATTTTGCTTCTGCCAATTCCATGAGTCACTCATCATCTCGCCCAGACCTTTTTGTGCAGCCCAATCTAACTCATCTTTTGCTTTTTCGGGGGCAGCATAACAAGCCGAAATATCCCCTGTACGGCGTGGTTTTATATCGTATGGAATCGGCTTATTTGAAGCCACTTCAAACGCGTTAACCATATCAAGTACAGAATAGCCATTACCTGTGCCTAAATTATAGATATGTACACCATTATGACTTTCTAACTTTTTAAGAGACTTTAAATGACCGATAGCAAGATCGACAACGTGAATATAATCTCGTACACCTGTACCGTCATGCGTATCGTAATCGTTACCAAAGATCCCTAGTCTTTCTAACTTACCTACCGCCACCTGTGTGATGTATGGTAGCAAATTGTTTGGGATACCATTCGGGTCTTCACCAATTAAGCCTGACTTATGTGCACCAACAGGGTTAAAGTAGCGTAATATAGCAAACGCCCATCTCTCATCTGATTTAGCAACATCTTGCAAAACCATTTCTGCCATGAGCTTAGAAGTTCCATATGGATTGGTTGTACCACCAACAGGGAAATCCTCTCGAATAGGGAGGCTTTGAGGATCACCGTACACAGTAGCCGATGAGCTAAACACCAATTTAAACACCCCAGCATGCCTCATGGCATCCAACAAGGTTAAAGTGCCTTGTACGTTAGTTTGATAATACTCAATCGGTTTTCGAACTGACTCGCCCACAGATTTTAGGCCTGCGAAATGGATAACTTGTTCAATATTATGTTTTGAAAATACAGAGTCTAAGAAGTCACGATCTAGGATATCCCCTTCATAGAAAGTAACATCTTTGCCTGTTATCTCCTTAACACGACTCAATGCCACTACAGATGAGTTCACGAGATTATCCACAATAATCACTTCATCACCTTGGTTGAGTAATTCAACAACAGTGTGCGATCCAATATATCCTGCACCACCTGTAACTAAAACCACCATATTTTCCCTACCTAAATCAATATCATTTACGCTTGTTGCATTGCGAACCCTTATTATATAGCGTTTATCGTTCACAAACAAAAGCCAACGTCCCTTCATAATAGCTTAATCTGGTGATATCAGTATCACAATAATCTTGCAAATTACGCCATAACTTCACGGACTTAGGTGCATCTATATTTCTAATATAAATTTTATTATCAATCGCATACGCCAAAGTACTCTCATCAAACCAAGTATAATCACGCACACTTCTAGGTAATCTGAACTGCTTCTTCACACTATCAGTAGAGCTTGAGTAGGTTGCAAGCCACTGCTCGCCATCTACCAAATATGTGAAACTATATATATCCCTTGCAAAATTATAAGCTAGGCTACGACCAATATCTTTTGCCACAACCTTAGGTAAGTGCCCTGATAAATTAGTAAATTGCAATGAGTGCGGCTCACCTAAAATGAACAAAATTACATCTCCACTTTTACCCCAAGCATGATAACCAACAGGTTTAATGTGCTCAAAAATACGTGAAGGAAGCTGAGATTTATCCTCAGGGTAAAACCACAGCCTTTGCTCTCCCGATTGCTCTACCACAATGGTTGATATGCCTTTTTTATGTGGGAAAATTGTAGGGGAATATTCAGATTCAGGCGTGTTAGTCAAATTAGTATGCGACTTATCATCAAATTGATATAAAAATAAATCTGTTTGAGATTGTCCTTCGGCTTTCACTTCTTTGGTGTAGTAAACACCCTTTTCAGTGATCAAGGGTTGATTGTGGTAGACATCTTTATCAGTGAGTGGTTTTACTAAAAAGCCGGTCGAGTTTTCCTGTGCCAACCATATTTGGCTTTTGGGCATTGCTGCCTGTGCATGTGTAATGATAATAAAGCTACACACCAATAGCGCATTGATTATGGCTCTGTACATTTTGATTCCTTTTTATTTTTGATCTTACCCAGTACACACTTCAAAAACCAATAAAATCTCACATTTTAAGTCCCCCCATGATATATGAAAAATAACCTATGCTCGCAAAGCGCTTGCGAAATTTTCGACTTTCAGTAACATCAAATTAAAGTTCCAGTGATGATGACAGCGATTTTGTTGTGCTTCACATGACTTAAGGCACAAGCGCGATTGGTGCGCAAAAATACTCGGCTAACACGCAGTTAATAAGTGAGGCCGCGATTAGATTCCGTTTTTATTGAGGTTATCATGTCACAACAACATCCAATCATTGCGATCACAGGAAGCTCGGGCGCTGGAACTACCACCACCACCAATGCAATTAAACATATTTTCCGCAGTCTCGACGCCAAAGCGGCACTGGTTGAAGGAGATAGCTTTCATCGCTACACGCGTCCTGAAATGGATAAACTCAAACGAGAAGCCTTACAAGAAGGCAAGCATCTAAGTTACTTTGGCCAAGAAGCCAATGATTTTGCAGCCCTTGAAGAATTATTTGCCAGTTATGGAAGGACAGGAAATGGAAGAATACGTAAGTACTTACATACATTTGATGATGCTGTTCCCTATAACCAATTACCTGGTACGTTTACACCCTATCAAGACCTAGAAAAAAACACTGATATGCTGTTTTATGAAGGCCTGCATGGAGGAGTGGTAACAGAAGAACATAATGTGGCCAAACATGTCGATTTGCTCATTGGCATGGTACCTATCATTAACCTTGAATGGATCCAAAAACTTATTAGGGACACACATGAGCGTGGCCACTCACGAGAAGCGGTAATGACTTCTATTGTGCGTAGTATGGATGATTATATCAATCATATAACCCCGCAATTTTCTCGCACGCATATCAACTTCCAACGAGTACCAACGGTTGATACATCTAACCCTTTCAGCGCAAAAGACATTCCTTCACTAGATGAAAGCTTTGTGGTGATCCGCTTTCGTGGTATTGAAGATGTAAACTTCCCTTATTATTTGCAAATGATAGAAGGCAGCTTCATGTCACGAGTCAATACCTTGGTTGTCCCTGGTGGTAAGATGGGTTTGGCGATGGAATTGGTGTTAACACCACTTATTAAAGATTTGCTCATCAAAAAACGTGCCTATGAAAATTTAGCCCCCACAGAGCTCAATATTTAAATTTGCCTTATTTCACTTTCCCTCAGTAAACTAACCACTCAAAATTGAGGGATATGAAATAAATGATGCTCAAAATACTTGTAGGTTCTAAAAATCCAGTCAAAATTAACGCCGCAAAAACGATTTTTCAGCAATACTTTCCAGAAGCAGAAATTATTTGCGAAGGGCACCATGCACCTAGTGGTGTGCCAAACCAACCGCTTGGCGAGTTAGATACGCGTTTAGGCGCTCAAAATCGGGTTGATTATCTTAAAGAGCAGTATGATGCGGATTATTACTGCGCGATGGAAGGCGGTGCTGCTAGATTTGACTATGGCGCAGCCACATTTGCATTTGTCGTCATTGCAGATAAGCAACAAACCAGTATCAGCAGAAGTTGTAACCTCCCCCTTCCCGACAAAATATATTCAGCTTTAGAGCAAGGTGAAGAGCTTGGACATGTGATGGATCGCGTATTCAACACCACCAATATAAAACAAAAAGGTGGCGCGATAGGCCTACTTACGAATAACCTTGCCACAAGAGAAAGCTCATATACACAAGCACTCACGTTAGCCATGGCACCGTTTATTAATTCAGAGTTATATAGTTCATGAAGTACTCACATATCATTTTTGATGCCGATGAAACGCTATTTCATTTTGATGCTTTTCTTGGTCTGCAAACCTTATTCAAACAACATGGTGTCACGTTCGACCGACAAGACTACGATGAATATCAAACCCTCAATGCGCCGCTTTGGGTGCAGTATCAAGATGGAAAAATTGATGCACAAACACTGCAAGTGACGCGCTTCAATGCATGGGCTTCTAAGTTGTCGGTTTCGCCAGAGTCTTTGAACTTAGGCTTTTTAAACGCCATGGCGGATATATGCACCCCTTTGCCGGGCGCACAGTCACTGCTGTCAGCGCTCAACCCAGCAGCTTCATTGAATATCATCACCAATGGATTTACTGCGCTACAAGAAAAGCGCTTACATAAAACAGGGTTTAAACACTTTTTTGATCATGTGGTGATTTCTGAGCAAGTGGGCGTCGCTAAACCGGATCCTCAAGTCTTTGAGCACACATTAGCGCTGTTAGGTAACCCAAGCAAAGAGCAGGTTTTAATGGTGGGAGATACACCCAAGAGTGATATTTTAGGTGCTAATCGATTCGGTATTGATAGTTGCTGGTTACAGCATGATGGACAAACCTGCCCAGAGGATATAACGCCAACTTATCAAGTCAGTCATTTATCAGAATTAGAGGCGCTACTGGTGAAGTAGCCCCTCCAAATAATGCTTACAAACTGCGTTGGCGCAGTACTTCAAACAAGCAAACACCGGTCGCAACCGACACATTCAAGCTCGACACTGTGCCAACCATAGGGATTTTTACCAATAAATCACAGTGCTCTCTGGTTAGGCGACGCATACCATCGCCCTCAGCGCCCATCACAATCGCGATTGGGCCTTTTAAATCTGAAGTGAAAACCTCACTGTCAGTTTCACCAGAGGTACCCACAACCCAAACACCCGCTTCTTTAATGTCACGAAGTGTTCTGGCAAGGTTAGTCACCTGAATAAGCGGTACTGTCTCTGCTGCACCACACGCCACTTTACGCGCCGTACCATTGAGTTTCGCAGACTTATCTTTTGGTACAATCACCGCGTGTACACCTGCCGCATCAGCACTACGTAAGCAAGCACCTAAGTTGTGCGGATCAGTCACGCCATCTAGTACCAAGAAAAATGGCGCGACGTTAGCATCGATGATCCCTTGCAGGTCATTTTCATTCAGTGTACGCGGCGCTTTAACATTGGCAATAATGCCTTGGTGTTGCTCGCCTTTCGCCTTATTATCTAGCGCTTTTCGCTGCATAAACTGCACCGAGATACCAAATTTACGTGCTTCATTAACCACTGCACTCAAGCGCTTATCATCGCGTCCTTTTAGTGCGTATATCTCCAAAAAACGCTCTGGCTCTTTGGCTAAAATGGCTTCAATAGAGTGAAAGCCAAAAATTAATTCATTACTCAAAACTATGCTCCAGCACTATTTTTTTGTCTCTTGCGGGCATTTTTACCCGGTCTTTTTGCCTTAGTGGCTTTTTTTCCTGTACTCTTTTTAGCGGTTTTTTTATTTCCTGATGCGCCCGCTTTTTTGCCTTTTTTCAACACCCCTTTTGGGGTTGTTTTTTTGCGCTTTTTGGCTTTTTTAGCGCTTTTTTCTGACGAGTCATCTTGCTTATCTGACTTACCATTTGGGATCTTACCTGCCTTCAGTTGGGCACGAACGCTACTTTTAGCAGCATCTGAACTCGGCTTTGACTTTTTACGACGTCGCGCGTAGCGATCTGGTTCAGCTTCATCTGCCAGCACCAAATTGATGCGTCGCTCATCCAAGCTCACTGATGCCACAACAACGCTTAGCTTGTCACCTAAACGATAAACCGTTTTGCTATGCTCACCCACTAAACAGTGCTTTGCACCATCAAAATGGAAATACTCATGGCCTAAATTGCTCACATGGATCATGCCGTCAATTTGCAACTCATCAAGGCGAACAAATAAACCAAAGTTCGTGACTGACGAAATCACGCCAGAGAACTCACTGCCAACATGGTCTTGCATAAACTCACATTTGAGCCAGTCGGCTACTTCACGTGTTGCATCATCAGCGCGACGTTCAGTCATGGAGCACTGCTCACCCAACTGATCAGCCTCATCAGCATCATATACATAAGCACCAGATACGGTTTGCCCCTGCGCCGCTAAGATCCCTTTGATTGCACGGTGCACCACCAAATCAGGATAACGCCTGATCGGTGAA
Source organism: Pseudoalteromonas luteoviolacea (assembly GCF_021654285.1). Classification (GTDB taxonomy): domain Bacteria; phylum Pseudomonadota; class Gammaproteobacteria; order Enterobacterales; family Alteromonadaceae; genus Pseudoalteromonas; species Pseudoalteromonas luteoviolacea_J. Next base: position 120,043 of record NZ_JAKFZS010000017.1, read on the forward strand.
GTAAAATGCGCATACGCTTTCAATGCCAATCCGTAGTGGCCAATGTTGTCTGGTTGATACACCGCTTGCTTCATGGAGCGCAGTAACATGGTTTGGATCAGCTCAGTTTCAGGACGCTGACCCAATGATGCAAGTGCTTCGGTCAGCTCAAGTGGGGTCGGCTCATGACCTATCGGGCTCTCTATACCCAAATCATTTAAAAACTGTCTAAAGTGACTCAATTTTTCAGGATCTGGCTCATCGTGAACACGGTACAAACTGCTCGCGTCGTGCTTTTCAAGTAGCCTTGCCGCAGAGACATTGGCCAAGATCATGCACTCTTCGATCAGTTTATGTGCATCGTTTCGAACCACAGGCACAATTGATTCAATCTTACGATATGCATTAAATACAAAACGCGTTTCCAGCGTTTCAAACTCAATCGCACCACGGGTTTGACGCGCCGACTTCAGCGCCATATACATATTATGTAATTCAGTTAGATGCTCAGTGACATCTGCATACTCTTCACGCAGTTTTTCATCACCTTGTAAAATCGCATGTACCTTTGTATACGTAAGACGCGCATGAGAATTCATCACGGCTTCGTAAAAACGGTATCCAGACAATTTTCCAGCCTCTGAAACTGTCATCTCAGCGACCATACATAGTCTGTCCACTTTTGGATTCAGTGAACATAAGCCGTTAGATAATACCTTAGGTAACATGGGTACTACTTGCTCAGGGAAGTACACTGAGTTACCGCGCTCAATCGCTTCTTTATCTAACGGACTATTTTTTTCAACGTAGTGAGAGACATCGGCAATGGCAACCCAAAGTCGCCAACCACCTGAACGCTTGCGCTCACAATGCACGGCATCATCAAAGTCTCGCGCATCTTCACCATCAATGGTCAATAATGGTAGATTGCGCAGATCAATACGCCCTTGCTTGTCTTTTTCAGCAACAAACTCACCGTGTTTGCTGACTTGTTCTTCAACTGCTTGAGGCCACACATGCGGAATATCATGGTTACGCAGTGCCACTTCTATTTCCATGCCCGGCGCCATATGATCGCCAATGACATCCGTAACTTTACCAACGGCATTCATTTGCTTGCTTGGGCGCTGCGTAATTTCGACCTGCACCATTTGGTTATGGCGAGCCCCTTTTTCACCGCCTGGCAAAATGACAATATCTTGAGTTAAACGCGGATCTTCAGGCACAACCACCGCCATACCGTGCTCAACAAAATAACGTCCTATGATAGGGGCACGTTCAGACTCCAGTACACGGACGATACGTGCTTCAACTTTACCGCCAGAGCCGCGGCTTGCCGCCTTGGCCAATACCCAATCTCCGTGTAATACGCGATCCATTTGATGCTTGGTAATGAACCAATCCTTTTTCTCACCTTCGACTTCCAAAAAGCCAAATCCATCGCGATGACCAATGACCTTGCCTTTCACCAAGCCATCATCACAGGGGATAACGTAGCATTTGAATTTATTAAAATGCAGCTGCCCATCGCGCTCCATAGCACGAAGACGGCGCTTAAAGGCAATTTGGCGCTCTTCTTCAAACACATTAAGTGCTTGGCACAATTGGCTAAAGCTGGTCTTTTTACTACTGGCTTTAATCTTTTCCAGTATAAATTCACGGCTTGGAACTGGATTATCGTATTTTTCTTGTTCTCGAGAGAGATAGGGGTCCTGCTTTGACATGCATAAACTGTGTAAAGGAGTTATAGCTATATTCTAACGCAAAACATACTAATGGCCTAACCAAACAATTTAAGGCAACCATAATTTAATAATCAGAGATGAGTTCCAACTAGACATCTTAATGCCAAGTTGGAACTCTGGGAGAGTTAAGTGCACTGCCTAAAACTTACCAACAAGGTTGATAAACCACCCTTTTGAGTCGTAGTCTAGGTCCGTTAAATCATCAGAGAAGTCAGTAAAGTTATAGCCAACGCCGATTTTCATATGCTCTCCAACATGGCGATGCAGCGCAAATAGAGCGCCCGAGCGGCGGTCTTCTGCTAAATCAACACTCAAAGCGCGCCACTCAAGGGTTGCATCCCATTGATGCATCAAATGGTAGTCTGCACGCAATACGCCAAGTGATGCCTCAGAATCAAACCATTGACCTGTGTCACGGCCCATTCTCAGCTCTCCTTGTCTCTGCGCCAGTTTAGTACCAATACGCCAGCGCGGTGTCAGCTGATAATTTACATCTAATGCCCACACGCGGCTTCGCTGCTGTGGTGTGTTATCCAGACCAATGCCACTCAATTGTGATGCAGGGGCTAAATCTTCAAGATATGTAAAACTTGCCATACCAGACCAAGGACTCGCTTCAATCGGTCGATATGCAACACCAAATTGTGCTTCAGTGTAGTCACTGTTGAGCGCGCCCGCAGGCGCACTGTCAGATAAGGAACTGTCACTTTGCGCCCAGTCAATACGCAGCTGTGCTCGCCAATCATCAGTTAATTTTGCATGAATGTTTTGCCTTGCCAGCCAAGACGTTCTAGTCTCCGTGCTATTGCTATCTTCTCGGTATTCTAAGGCACTGCGCCACTGCCATTTATCGGTTTGATAGCCAAGCGATAAGGTGGTGACATCACGGTCTATCAAATCATTATCACTTTCAAGCTCACCTTGTTCAAAACCAAGGCCTGCTTGCCAGCCAACTAAAAAGTCATGTTCAATGCCATAGGCATGGGTTAAACCCGTTTGTCGACTATCTTGTTGCCAAATTTGCTCTGCGTAGACGCTGGTTGAAGAGTTAAATCTATGTCTTGATCCTGTTACCCAGTTTTTTTGCTTGCCGGTTGAAAATAGCTCTCCCCCATCAGGGTCGACACGATATTCAACATAAGCATTACTGCCCGCTTTGTATTGCCAATCAACCCCGAGTTTACCCGCTTCCCCGAGGTTGCCATGAGATACTTCAGAATTGACAGCCAGCGTGTCTGTCACCTGCACTTCAGTACCGACACCAACACGGTTATTTGCTAGTCGGCTTTGCTCTCTTGCAAGCGTGCCTTGAATATACACATAAGGCTGCCACTTTTCACTGCCGTCGTAGTCAAGCTGTACGATTGCATCAACGCGCTCACCATCATCAAGTTGGGGCGTTTGAGTCTGCTCTGTTTGCTCTGCAAGATTTTCTTTATTGTCTTGGCGTACAGCGCTGCTAATTTTCCAATCGTCATTTAGTTGATAAACATACCCCAATTCAGCTGCCTGCCTGCGTTGTTGCTGCTCTGCTTTTTGTTCATCCACTTTGAGCTGAATGTCATGATCGGCTTCAATTTGCCATTGCCAAAATGTGCCAACTGCATGGCTATCAACTTGGCTTATTTGGCCTGTCGAGTTAAACCCAGATTCAAGTTGTTGCCAATAAAATTGCCCATGTCCCTGTTCATCCAGACCAAGATCAGAAAACTCAAATGCAGCTTCAATTCTGTGCCCATCGGCTGCTTGACCCATTTCACTCGACTGTTGCTGATCAAACTCAATACCACCTGTAAACGAGTTTAATGTATTGCCAATACCTTCTGTTTGCGCGACTTCAACCTTAATGTATGCAGTATCACTTTTACGGTATGTGGCATCTAACGCAATCAATTGATCATTAAACAGGTCTTGTTCTTGATGATTTAGCGTAGTACCCACTTGAATAGTATCGCTCAGCCAATGACTCAAACGTGCACCATACGTCAAATTGTCTAACCCGTTTATCCCCGGTGTATACTCATATTGCGCCACTAAATAAACAGGGTTGCTATCTAAACTTGCGGTACGCACCAGTAAGTCATCTTGCTGGAACGAAGACAACGGTCTATTGAGTAATATTCGCCCTTGCAGTGCATCAATGTCATAGTCTTGACCAGCAACCATGCCACGTCTGACTAGCACTAGACCTGTAATTTTATCACGCACCTCAACAGCTATTTGCTCAGAACCCTGAACAATATCTTGATGTTGAAGATAATAAAGAGAACCGCCTGTGGAGCGATGAGATTCATAAGCGCCTAAGGTTTCCGCCTCTGCTGCATAGAAATGAGCTTGAGATTGGTTATCACCGGCAGCAGTCAGATCATCTGTGATGTATTGCAATTGCAAACCATATAAGCCGCGTTCAACACGTGCCAACTCAGTATCATTGAACGACGTATTAAAGTTACCCCATAGTACGTGAGACTGGGACTTCTCGACTTTTAGATACACCTTACCATTGGTTGGTGCATCATCAATGACGGTAGAGTCATCGCCATATTCCGTCGGGTGTTGTTCTTCTTCAAGGCGTCGGAATAAGCTTCTTGGATCTTTTTCATGTAAACCAGAGAGTAATTTATTCAGCCCTTGCTCCTGCGTGTCAATCCGTGCGGTCACCTTGTATTCGTCTTGCCATTTACCTGTGATATAACCACTTAATCGGCCTTCGGCAAACACATTACCGTCTTTATTATGATCAGCGCTGAGTAATTCAACCGGACCATTGTGACTATTTTGGCCTATGGTTAAATCGGCCATTGCCACATAAAACCAATCGCTCTTTGGCAATGCTAAATCCCGATGGATTAAGCGCCCTTCACCTTGCTCATTTAAAACAGCGACTTCCGCGCGATGAAAACCACTATGAACAATTTCTTGATGTACAAATTTACGCTCACGATTTACAGCTACCACACGGCCTAAGAAGTACACGCGATGATTGCTCGGTACTTGCTCACCATATAAAGTCAGTGCACCGCCTGAGATTTTGATATTTTGCTTAGCCAGCGTCGACTTGCCGTAACCAGTCATTAGATATCCATCAAGCTTGTTGGCATCTACCGTATAGCGCGGTTTGAAATCAGCCTGAGCAAGGCTTGTTTCATCAAAGCGGCCTTGCTTATTGTAAACTCTTAAGCGGTATTTCAAGCTCATGCCCAGCATATTGCCCGGTAATCGCCAGCGGCCGGTTAATCCTGCATCTAACGCCACCTTCGCCAGTACTTTGTCACTGTGTGGCGCGAGGATCTGCACTTCTGCATAATCAAAAAAGCTCTGATAATTACTGTAACCTTTTAAATGCAGCATCAAGGTATTACCAGACTTAGTCAGTGCATGCTGCACGTTCAATTTAGGCAATACATCCAAAGGGTCATATTTAAATTGCAGCTCAAAACGCTCTAAGTTGATATCAGCACAGCGTTGACTGTCAGCATTATTGGCTGCATCTTCATCCATAAAGGCTTGACCATCTATGGTGATATTCAGCGGCCCTTGATGAGGTGTACTGTCGCCGCATAATTTATGACGCTGCGGCGGTGCTATCACTTGTGTATCTTTGACCGTGCGCGTTTCTGTGTAAACAGCAATGACTTCGACTCGGCGGTTTCTCGCCATACCAGCCAATGTCGTATTACTTGCTACCGGCTCGCGATTAGATCGACCTTCGGTTGTTGTCGTTGAGGGAGCAAGATTAAGCTGCTGACGGAAGTAATCCGCCACAATATTGGCTCTATGCTCAGACAAGCCCTGATTGGTTTTATAAATCTTACGTGCATTAGCGCTTAGACCTTGTGAATCTGCGTGGCCGATAAAGTGCAATTTAATATCTTGCTTGCCTTGCAAAAAGCCAATGATGCGGTCCATTTCAAGCTTAGTGGTGCCCGTTAAATAATGCTTACCAGACACAAAACGGATCGCAGAGTCTTTCACGAATTGAGCGGACTTATCATCTTTAATCGTTCGCTCTATTTCGACGGTTTTTGCCTTAGGCTCATCCAATCCACTAAAAACAAAATGCTTTTGCACTATCACCCGTTCAGTATTACCTGCCGCAGACGCCACTTTGCTATCATTAACAGCGTCGATAAAGGCATAGCTCATTGAGGGTGCAGAAGCATACGCCGCTGCACACAATAACGAAATTTTACTTAGCAAGAATCGATTAGTCATCGCTTCCTCCTAACTGCTGGTGGGCTGGTAAAGCTGGAATAAAAAATGGGATCATTTCCGTTTCAATAGTGATTGGAAGCTCGCGCTCAGCTACTTGTGTTTGGAGCCATTCAAGTAACAATTGAGATTTACGCTCCGCTTCTGTGGTTTGCTCTAATTCAGATTGTTGATACGCGATGCGGATCACTGTCGGTGTTTTATCTAGTGCATCCATTAGCTGCGTTAGACGAGACAAGTACTCAGGCATAACTGATTCACCGTCAAATAACTCAGCGGTGATCTCGATGCGCGCTACTTTATGGATACTGGCTGCAAAGTCAAGTTGTTGTGATTTACCACGGGTTAAACGCACCACTCGTGGATTTTCACTCACCACACGATAACCTGAAGGTAAGCTGCGCTCGTCCAGTTTAACAATAAAGTTACCACCGCGAATTGCATGTGGAATGTCTGCACATGCAAGATGATAGCGACCATGTTGATCCGTGGTGATCCAAAGACCTTGCGCCGTAGCAAGACGAATGGCTGGTAGCCCTGGCTCTCCCTGATCTTGCATGCCGTTACGGTTGTGATCGTCAAAGACTTTACCCATCAGGTCGCTACAATCGAAAATAGGATCTGGCACAACTCTCACCGCAGCTTCGCCGATATTTGAGATACGGTTACCCACACCGTTTTGGTACAAACCTCCAACAAATTCTACCCAAGCTTGGTTAATGTATTTGCCTTCACTGACACCGGCACCGACAACAACGATCAATTCGATCATCATCGACTGCTCTGGTTGTAAGGCGTTCATATGCCAACGTAATTGTCTGCCTCGCTGCTCAGGTTCAATCGCTTGACCATCGACTTTAGCGCTACCAGCAACATATTTCAGACCAGCTGGCAGTTGATCAATAAGATCCAAAGGTGAAAGCACCATATCTGACTGGTTGGTCACCTTAATGCGATAAGGCACCAGCTCACCAATCACAACGTCCTGCTTAAGCGCTTGCTTGCTCACATGAACAAGATCATCGCCAAAGACATCTAATGGAATATGGTTATTTACGACGTTGCCTGATGGTAATTTAGGCTCAATATAAAAGCTCTGATAGTACTGTGTCGTATGCATATCTTGCAGTGCTTGATCCGAGTGGCTAGCACACTGGGTTGCGACATGCTCAGGTGCATCAAGCGTTGGCACAGTTTCTTCAGCAAAAATGGTAATTGGTAATTCTCGAGCACCCACTCTGAGTGTATTTGCACATACAGGTAGACGCTTCGAACCACCACTTTGATACCCGTTTGGTTCCGTTACATGTAACTCATAAACCCCAGCAGGTGCTTGTGCAAACAGTAAAAACTGATAGTAACCATCATCGCTGGTGGTCTGCTCTACATTCGCCGAACCACCTACTAGGTGCAGATCAGGCTCAAAACCATCTGGGCCAGTGATCTTAATTTTTGCACCCTCAATTGGCTTCCTCAGTTCTGAGTCATAAATCACGCCAGATGGATCGACAGGTAATGACTGATTCTCAACCTGTTCGCCCGCACTCACTCGTAGATTTAAGATAGTCCCTTTTTCAGTACTCGCCTCTGGATCGTCAGAGACTGGAAGACCATAAATTACACCACCTTGAGGGTGTCTAAAGCGCACTTCATACGTACCCACAGGTAAACCATGGAAAGTATATTGGCCGTTAGCATCTGATTCGATCGTTGCCAATGGCTCTGCATCTAGCGGATTGCCTTCCCCAGTCATGGGATCCGGTAACAGCTCAACGATCCAACCGCTTTGTCCATTACTATCATCTTTTTCACGGTTGTGGTTTTTATCTAACCATACCAAGCCGGAAATACTGGCCGGATCCATTAACTGCTCACCGAAGTTATATGAATGTGCCTTTGTGACGTGTCGCTCGATGTGGATCGCAGAGATCAAATCATCGCCAAGCACGCCGCCAATACTACCTACACTATCAAGACCATCTTGTGTATTTTCAGGTTGGTACTCAGTTACAGTAAACCCATCCACACTACTGAGTGGCAGATCTTCAAACTCATATCGCCCATAAGCATCAGTTAAAATATCACGGCTAACGGGCTGCCCATCAAGATCTGCACCGGTAATGGTCAATCTAACATCACTTAAACCCAACTCATATGTGTCTTGTACACCGTCATCGTTCAAATCAACATACACTCGGCCAGCAAGATCGCTGCCGCGCTCTGCAAAATTATATCCTGTTGCATGCTGATCTAAGGCAATTAAAATGCCCGAGAATTGATCTTCTCCAACGTCTCCGCCCGCATTACCTAGCTGCTCTTTACCATCTAACCACGCATCAGGCTGTTGTTGGTTAATTTGATACGTACCTGGATATAAGTAATCAAAGGTATATGCGCCTTGTTGGTCAGAAACCACTGTGCGCTCTACTTCAACGCCGTCTTGTGTGGTACCTGTTAAATTAACTTGAACGCCACCAATACGCAGTGCTTCACCTTCATCTAATAAGCCACTTTCATCTGCATCAACCCAAACCTCACCAGAAATAGAAGCCGTTGGTAACTCAGCAAAATCATAATTTGCATACTGTTTAATTTCTAAAACGGTACCCACAAAAATACTATCCGTGCCTTTGGTATTGGTCATCACGATGCCATTGGCAGACTCTTGACCATCCAAATAGGCATCTGGCTGCACAACCTGCGTCAGGGTATAACCTTGCTCATTACTTGGCGGCAGCTCAGTAAAAGAGTAAACCCCCTGCTCATTCGTCAGCGCAGTCAGCTCAACGTAATGGCCTTGATAATCCAGACCTGTTAGTTGAATTTCACTCTCTGCGATCATCAACTCAGATATTTCTTGCACTGTGCCTTGTGGAATTAAGCCAGAGTCCATTTTATCGATAAAGACACGGCCACTGATTGCAATACCAAAGCCTTCAGTGAAGTTAAGCTTTGCTAGCTCCCCACCTTGCGCAAGTACCAACTTATTCAGTACATCTAATTGCTCAGAGCCCTCTACTTGCACACCGTTTTGATAATCAAATCCATCCGCATAATTTGCAGGCTGTACTTGCGTTAGCTGGTAGCCTTGCTCACTACTTTGCGGCAATTGCGTAAACTCAAATCGACCATCTTGATCAGTCAGTGTTTTATAAGAGATTTCCTCACCTAAATGACTGTTACCGGTTAATTTAATTTCAACATTCGCAATGGCATCATCGCTTTGATCTAATAGACCATCTGCATTTCTATCTACAAACACAGCGCCAGCAATACGGCCCATGTAAAGCTCAGCAAAATGCAAATTTTCAACCTGATCGCTAGTCGATAGCACAACCACAAACGCATCATTTGTATCTGTTGAAGCGATAACTCCATCACGCGATTCAAGGCCATCATTAAACTCAGCTGGCTGAACTTGCGCTACCCTATACCCTTGTTCATCACTTGCGATCAGGTTATTGAACGAGAACAAGCCTGCATGATCTGTTTGAGTTTCAATAGATATAGGCTCACCAAATGCCGATGTACCATTTAATGTCACTGTTACACCAGCTAACCCTGCTTCCTGTGTATCAAGCAAGCCACTGTTATTTGAATCAATGAATACTTTACCTGATATTTTTGCGTCAGAATAAAGCTGCTCTGTGAAGATAAGATCTGCCACTGCTTGCTCAGCTAATACCAATTTGATCTCACTGTTTGAACCAAATTGATCTGAGTTTGCACCCTGGTAATCTTGCCCTTCAAGGTAGTCCGTTGTGCCTTGCGTGATGGTGTAACCCGTTGCATCAGATTTACGCAGGCCAGCAAAGTTGAACGCACCGTTTGCATCTGTTGTCGTGCTTAAGCTCACCGATTCACCGTAACGATCCTGACCGGTTAGCGTAATAGCAATACCAGCAAGCGCAAAGTCATTGTCGTTATTTGTGCCATCTTGATTAATGTCCACAAACACGCGGCCTGAGATAGATTTATCACCCGCATTTAATTGCTCTGTGAAGATAAGATCTGGAGCTGCTTGCTCAGCTAATACCAGTTTGATCTCACTATTTGAGCCAAATTGATCTGGGTTCACGCCTTGATAATCTTGACCTTCAAGGTAGTCCGTAGCGCCTTGCGTGATGGTATAACCCGTCGCATCAGACTTACGAAGACCAGCAAAGTTGAACGCACCATTTGCATCTGTAAGCGCAGTTAAACTCACTGCCTCACCGTAAAGATCCTGACCGGTTAGCGTGATCGCAATGCCTGCAAGCGCAAAGTCATTACCGTTATTTGTACCATCTTGATTGATGTCCACAAACACACGACCTGAGATAGATTTGTCACCCGCATTAAGCTGCTCTGTGAAGATGACTTCAGGGGCAGCTTGCTCAGCTAATACCAGTTTGATCTCACTGTTTGAGCCAAATTGATCTGGGTTTACGCCTTGGTAATCTTGACCTTCAAGGTAGTCCGTAGCGCCTTGCGTGATGGTATAACCCGTCGCATCAGACTTACGAAGACCAGCAAAGTTGAACGCACCATTTGCATCTGTAAAAGCTGTAAAGCTCACCGCTTCACCGTAAAGTTCCTGACCAGTTAACGTGATCTGAATGCCTGCAAGCGCAAAGTCATTGCCGTTATTTGTACCATCTTGATTGATGTCCACAAACACACGACCTGAGAGAGATTTGTCACCCGCATTAAGCTGCTCTGTGAAGATGACTTCAGGGGCAGCTTGCTCAGCTAATACCAGTTTGATCTCGCTGTTTGAAGCAAATTGATCTGGGTTTGCACCTTGGTAATCTTGACCTTCAAGGTAATCCGTTGTGCCTTGCGTGATGGTGTAACCCGTAGCATCAGATTTGCGCAGGCCAGCAAAGTTAAACACACCGTTTGCATCCGTCGTCGTGCTTAAGCTCACCGCTTCACCGTAAAGATCCTGACCGGTTAATGTGATCTGAATACCTGCAAGTGCAAAGTCATTGCCATTGCTTGTACCATCTTGGTTGATGTCGACAAATACACGACCTGAGATAGATTTTTCACCGTCATTAAGCTGCTCTGTGAAGATAAGATCTGGTGCAACATTGTCAGCCAATACCAGTTTGATCTCATTGTTTGAACCAAATTGATCTGGGCTTGCACCTTGGTAATCTTGACCTTCAAGGTAATCCGTTGTGCCTTGCGTGATGGTGTAACCCGTAGCATCAGATTTGCGCAGGCCAGCAAAGTTAAACGCACCGTTTGCATCCGTCGTCGTGCTTAAGCTCACCGCTTCACCGTAAAGATCCTGACCGGTTAATGTGATCGCAATACCTGCAAGTA
>NZ_JAKFZS010000018.1 GCF_021654285.1 Pseudoalteromonas luteoviolacea
TTTGGCGAGAAGAGCGTACCACTTTCGGCAGTTGACTTCCTCCTCTACACCTTTCTATGAGTGTCGCACTTATTATCTGAAATCAGGAGTAAATAATGAAACGCACAGTGTACAGGCTATATTTCGAGTAATGAATGTCTATTGTGCTAATCCATATGGTTACGTTAAGGCAACCCTGAGAACTAGCCAAGTTACTTTTAGGTATGTTGCTTCATTGAAAGTAAAGAGTTATTTTATGCTAAACATTGCCCTAGTCACTATTGGATGAGAATCGCGCCTGATAAGGTATGATTTCTTGCTTGGGTAACGCCTTTTGATAATGCCATCCCTGTACTGTTTCAATTTGCAGGCCGCGAACAAACTCTAATTGGCCCTGAGACTCGACCCCTTCTGCAACTAAATGTTTATCCATTTTATGAAGTAACTCAACTACATAGGTATAAAAATCTGCACCTGATTCTTCTTGTGCATTGTCTAATAGCGACTTGTCTAGCTTTACAATATCGATAGGCAGATCCGCTAACATAGATAAACTGGAGTAACCAGTGCCAAAATCGTCAATGACGGTTTCTATCTTGGAAGCGCGTAATTTAAGGATATTTTTGATTACTTTGTTTTTATCGCTTAAGTAACCTGACTCGACAACTTCTATTTTTAGTTGTTCAGGAAACTGATGAAATGTTTTACATAGATAATTAATGAGTACATGGTCGGTCATGACCTTTGGGTTTACATTGATGCTAAGGATTGGAAAAAAATCTCTTTTTCTAAAATATGCAAGATCACGCTGTGCTTGTTCGATGACCCATTTGTCAATGATGTCTGTTTGGTCATGTTTTATCAATGTATCTAAAAAATATGGGCCGACTAAATTTCCACTTGGTTTTTGTAGTCTCAAAAGTGCCTCAAATCCACTGACGCTTGCTGAAATCTGACATATTTGCGGCTGGTAATACAACTTGAGCTTGCCTTCACTAATATCATTAAGCACCTGATTGAGCTCTTTGCTTGCATAGTCAATATCTCGTTGGTGGGCTATGAAGACAGATTCTCCTGTACTTCTTAATTGCTCAGAAATTTTTAGCTTATCGGTCAGTTTGTTAATGGCACTTTCAAAGTTAATTTGGCGGTTGTGCCAGTATAGGAAAGGGTAATAGATGAATGCGCTGGTGATAATTAAGCAACTTTGCAAAATAACACCAGATACACCGCCTGAGACTTTATAGCCGCTGATCAGCGCAGGAGTCATCCAGCTAATCTCAATATTTGTGACATCAACCCAGCCATGACTTAAGACAAAGTAGGCCAATATAAAATTAATGCTCGGAACCAAGATAAATGGTACAAGCATAATCGGGTTTAAAAATATAGGCAGGGCGAAAACAATAATCTCACAAAAATTAAAGACAGTGAAAGGAATAGAAAGCTTGGCTATATTGCGTTCATGGCCGCTGCGTTTAAGGCATAGAGCCGCTAAAATGAGCCCTGCGAAGCAGCCTGTGCCGCTAATAAGTACAAAGGTGTCATAAAATACTTTTGCCGAGATCCCTGGCAATATGGGTTGCGACAAAAACTGAGGGCTCAGTAACATATCAAATGTATTATCGCCATGGATCCCAAGAAACCACAAACCATGTGTTATGAGCATTCTTTGATAAGTTAACCAAGCAACAGAGGTATTAGTGGTGTCTGGCGTGATCCATGAAGCAATCATGTCGCCGATGGCAAAGAGGAAGGGCATAAATAGGTAGAAACTGAAAAAAACCGCAGAGAATGGGAGGATTGTTCGTAGCTTTTCACTCAAGAAATGACTGACACGATATAAATAGCTATCAAAGCTTGGTTGCAGTCGCATACACAATACGAGCAACAAACTACTAATGCTAGGAATAATAATGGCAAATGGCGTTGCACCTGTGGGATTAAGCTCAAAGCTGGTATTTACTGAAATGATATATTGGCCATGCAGTGAGAAGCTCAGTAAAGCGAGCATGGCGCCAATGATCCCACTTTGCCCATAATTTTTACAGATAAAGAAGCCAATGGAGGTGGCGACGATGAGCGGGAATAGACTCAAAATCAGTGCCGCACCATTAAATAGAACAGTATATATTCCATTACTTTTGTTGATTAAATTGAAAAACAGTGCACTGTTAATAATAAGCAGCGCAAGAGCGCTGCTGACAAAATAAGGTAAAAGAGCAATAAAAGCTTCACGCAGCGAAAGTAAGTACTTGCTGTGTAATGTGGCTTGAATGAATTTATTGAAACGAGAGTAAGGCAATCATACGGCTCTTTATAGATGGTATGTTTAAGTATAATCACACTCTAGAAATCTGCATGTTCATATGAGTGGTCGTAAGTAATTCATCTTCAAGCAGGGCCAAAAGGGCGCTCAGATTATCAACCCTTTATGTTGGTACTATTTGTGTTAGTGCATTATTTGTTTCAATGCTTCTTCTAACGATTGATAGCGGAATCTATAATTTGCATCGAGTGCTTTCTTAGGAATGACTCTTTGGCCATAAATAAGCAAGTCTGACATTTCTCCAAATGCCCATTTTAAGAAACTTTCAGGCAACCACAAAAAAGCTGGACGGTTTAGGACATTAGCAAGACAATCTGAGAATTCTTTATTTGATACTGGATTTGGAGCTGTTGCGTTAAATGCACCTTGTAATTCATCGTGGCGGATCAAGAAAAGGATCAGCTGTATCATGTCATCAATGTGGATCCATGACATTATCTGTTCACCAGAGCCCATAGGTCCACCCATACCCCAAGAAAACGCAGGTAACATTTTTTTGAGCGCACCACCGCGACGAGACAAAACGACACCAGTTCGAAGTAGGCAGACTCTCGTTTTCTCACTTTGACTGGTTAAAGCTGCTTGCTCCCAGTCACGACACAACTGATGGCTAAATTCATCGTGCGGCTTATCAAAAGTTTCATCTACTGACTCGTTAGGGGCTTGTCTGCCGTAAAAACCAATAGCGCTGCCTGAAATAAAAGTATGAGGCGGTGTTTGGGCTGCATTAACATAGTTAGATATTTGTTTAGTGATGCCAACCCTGCTATCTATGATTGCCTGTTTACGCCCATCATTCCATCTTTTGTCAGCGATGGGTTCTCCTGCCAAGTTAATGATGATGTCTATATCGTTGAAGTCAACTTTAGATAAACAGTCGACAAAGCGTGCGTTCTGCCCTAACCGCTGTCTTGCTTTTATCTCGTTTCTGGTCAAAACGATTAAATCATATTTATTGACTAAAAACTTACAAAGTTCCTGCCCAATTAGTCCGGTTCCACCCGTGATCAATATATTCATTCCACGCTCAATTATGATTTGGTTTATGTATGTTTTTAAATTAGCCCTAGTGCTTTGAATTTAAATTCAATTACAATAGTAGCAGATACATACAGAAGTTATGTGTTAACTTTACCTTCAACGTTGCGACCTCGCATAAGGATCAACAGTGTCATCATTGACTGGGATAAACAAGAGCTTAGTTGTATTGGCCTCATTATTCATTGTATTGGCAGGTGTAAAACTTGCAAATGACATTTTAGTGCCGTTTATTTTAGCTGCATTTATTGCGATTATTTGCAATCCACTTTTAAGATTTTTCGCTAGTTATCGTATTCCTAAAGGCGCAGCGATAGTGATTATCATAGCCTTAGTCGCATTATTAGGAATGAGCCTAGCTGGATTAGTTGGGCAGTCTTTAAATGACTTTTCATTGCAATTACCCAGCTACCGTGAAGCGCTTCAAGATAAATTTATTTGGTTAGTAGATACCGCTGCGAACTACAATATACTTATTGATAAGCAGCAGCTTATCTCACTGTTTGATCCCGGTAAAATGATAGATGTGGCAACTAATATGCTTGCTGGGTTTGGTGGTGTGATGGCCAATATTTTCTTAATTTTGCTGACGGTTGTTTTTATGCTTTTTGAAGCGCCTATGCTGAGTAAAAAAGTGCATATTGCCCTTGATGATCCGCAAATGAAAATGCAGCAAATTGACCGCTTCCTAGATTCAATTAATAGCTATTTGGCGATTAAAACAGGTGTTTCACTGGCCACTGGTGTGCTGGCTGGATTTTTACTGTGGCTCCTCGATGTCGACTATTTTGTGCTTTGGGGTGTATTAGCATTTTTACTCAATTACATTCCAAACATTGGCACTGTCAGGTTAATTTTAAGAACCCAACTGTCAAGAAGTTGTTTTTATGAAAAGTACTGTAGCGATAGGAGTTTGAACCCAACTTTCAAGTTTTGACTTTTATGAATTTATGATTATATTAGTAAGCTACAGGAGATTCTTTCATGGCTTACAAAACTCAACTACTTCCAACCTTCTTTTCCTTTAAAAGTGTACCTACTGATTTTATCGATCAAAACGGTGGTTATTCTTGCGTCGATACAACTAAGCCTTGCAATAAAGAAATGGTAGAAGAATTAACAGTCGTTGTTGATGAAGACACTGGTTTTATAATTCCTTCTGTATTTGATTATTTATTAACCCGACATAAAGAAGGTAGAGATAACTCTTCCTTTGAATCTAGAGCGCTTAGACTTTACTTTGATTTTATTGGTGGGGTGCCTGAACTAAATTGGAGTGCTGGCTCTTCTATTTCTTATGAAAGACCTATTTATCAATTTTCAAATTTCTTGGAAGAACTTTATGGGTCAGGACAAATTGCAGGTACAACAGCTAAAAATTACTTTTCATCCGTAGTCCGATTTTATACTCATCATTTAAAATTTAGCTATCCGTTTACCAAAGGTGTCCCTGTTGAATATACAGAAACTATCATAAAAAAATTCGATAATGACTTAACGTCGCATATCACAGGTTTAGAAATTAAAGTGCAATCAGCAGATTGCAAACCAAATATCCCCAGTACTAAAGCTACTGAGCTAATTCCTTTTACGCCAGAAGAACAAGAGTTGTTCTTTTTATCTCTTTTAAAAAATGGTTCACAAGAGTTATTACTGATGTGTTTGTTAGCTATGAATAGTGGTATGAGAGCTGATGAAATAGCAGATCTTCGTATCGATATGATTTCTAAGTATGCGGATGAAGATAGCTTTAAATTAAAACTAGGACCACTTAGTGAGCATAGAACAAAAAAAGATAGTGAAATGCCGGTTCAGGTTTCTGGTCGCACCATAGCTACTTTATTGAGGTATAACAAAAGTAAAAGATATTTAAAGCGTTTGGCAAAATCGACCCCTAGTCGACCACATGTATTTCTTAATAAAAATGGTGAACCCTATACACAAAAGATGATCTCTACACTTTTCAATGAATTTATGAATAAGTATATCATAACGGCTAACGATGAATTTTATCATAAGCTTCATGACCTCAGAGTTACTTTCGGTGTAGATACCATGAAAGCATGTATTGATTCAGGGTGGCCAAAAAAAGAATGTTTGGCATTCACTAAAACTCAAATGAGACATAAATACCTTAAAGACACGTTACTCTATCTAGAACACTGGCAGTCATCTGTTGCGTTAAAAAAACAAGCAGCTATTAACGAAGATATTTTAGAAGAAGTTTTTTCAGCCTTGGAAGGCCTATAACCATGGCTAGAAAAAAAATCACAGTAAATGAGCTTAGCCTGGAGACTATTGATGCCTCAACTTTAAATAAGTCATCAGTTGTGGGTTTATCTTTAATAATTACTGTAGATGTAGAGTTTGAAGGTAAAAAGGACTTTGATTTATCTAACTTACTTGATGGATTGGGTGAGGAAGAAAAGCGTAGACGTCAATTAGAGTTAATTAAATTTATTGGCTACGTTAAAAAAGTGAAAGGCGAAGGTGTATCCAAGGCGACTAGAATTAAGATGTTATCCCGTTGGGTTCGTTACGCTAATAAAATTGATCCTTCATTAGCACTTTCAGATAAAAGTATTCTTCTTGGAGTCCATAAAGTAATACTAAAGCTATATAATGCAGGAAATCTAGGTCCTCAAACCTGCGAAGGAATGAGGAAACAGTTCCGAATAATATTAAGGGACTGCTTTTCTCTTAATCAAAATGATTTTGAAGAATGGTTTCCTTCATTTTGTGCTAGAACTGGTGAGCTATTTGGTGCAACTATTAATGACGAAAAAGGTTACTCAAAAGCATTTTCGGATAAGGACTTTAAATTAATAATTTTACTGCTAATGTTTTATGCGCGCGAGTTTCAAAGTAGGTATTTATCAGGTGAAACCCTTCAACAGCTGAAAGAAAAGGCTCCCACATTTTCACACCATACAGTTACACATACGCTAAATACTCAATCTATTTCACCTAAACTCAATGTGAAAAAGTATCTATCTAATCGTTCAACGGTTTATTACATGCTGACCTTTATAGCTATTACAGGGGCAAACTTATCTCCTTTGTTAAGGGCAAAGCGACAAGATGTGGTCATTTCTAAAGGAGAGCGTGATCTATTTACGATTCGAATAACAGATAAAAGAAAAAAGAAAAAAGATGAGCCTAAGGTTTACTTGATGAAGAAGCATCAAGAAGAATTTTATACTGAAATCCTCAACCACTCAAAGTTGATAGATCCTAGTGACAACGCCTTGCTGTTTCCTTTTATGGAAGAAGACGGTTCATATACAAACTTTAATAGTACAGCAGTTAGCAGTGCGATCCAAAATTATAGAACTAAAGGACCTGTAGGTGAATTTGGTGAAATTTTATCCCCTAATCCTAAGAAGCTTAGAGACTCTCACGGGCAACAGTTTGATGATTTAGATACAAGATCTGCTGCGTTAGGTAATTCACCTAAAACCGCAGCAAAACACTATAGTGATGGGAACCCAGAAGAAAATACCGATGAATTACAGGTTGGAATGAATGCTTATACATTATCACTAATTTCAGGTGAGGACTTATCAAAAACACATCATAAAGTTACTTCAGATATTGATATTAAAATTATAGATCAAGACTCGGCTGTGGAACTACTTGAAACCAAAGCGGCAACAAAAACATCGACTGGAGGCGTTTGTGAGAATGCAACTACATCACGTGAAGCTCAAAAGCATAATCGTAAACTTAATAAACTTAATTTAGTCAATGAGAAAAAGATAAGCTGCAATAATATTTTAGCGTGTTTTACATGCTCTCAGCATGCTTTTGTCGATGAAGAAGAGCAAGTCTATATTTTACTTTCCTTTCATCAGTTTTTGATTGACTCGCTTTATGTGAATGAGGCTGGGGGATTGTTTGGCAGCAAACAATTGATAAATGATGCTATTGATGAGATTTACTGGATGAAGAGCAATAGATTTAGTCCTCAAGTCATTATAAATGCTGAACGAAGAATAAAATATCAGGGCGTTCATCTTCTTTGGTCTTTTGAATAGAAGGGAAGTAGGATGATTAACGCTATTACAAGTACTGATTATTTAGATATTCCACTTTGTTGCGAGAATGAATCAGTTGATATCTCAAAGTTAACACCTGCGGAGCTTTATAAATTAAACCCGATTGTTACTTACGATGTAAATGGGCAGCCTTTAAATCGGTTTAGAGATAAGCAATGGGATTTCTTAGCTTACGCAAATCAAAATACCAATCGGGTGAAAGCTAAATATAAAGTAGGTTTTAGAACTTTACATATTTCACGAGCATTGAGTAATGAATTAAGGGCAGTTGTGTTACATGCTTTTTTAAATGAGTACCCCAAAAGTAATAATGCGAGGGTTGGACAGGCTATTTATGAACAAGTTAGTAAGTTTTTTATTGAGTTAAATGATAAGGGTAAAACTTCAATTGCTGTGTTAAGCAAGTCAATAAGATTAATTGAAATATTGTCACGGATAGGGCCTAAATATGCACTAGAAACTCTGAGGAGTTCGCTAGGAGGGTTGGCTAAAATTGAGAAACTTGATATTTCTGGAATTAATTTAACTTTACCAATAAAGAGCGGTAGGCTTTCAGGGGTTGATAAAGAAAAAACACTTGAAGGGCTCGCCCAAAAGTACTGTCGTCCAGGTTCAAGTATCGGACAACAAACTTTATATATACCCATTAAAATTCACTCAGAGATGATGAAGTGTGCTGTAGAGTTACTCATTGAAGCGGAATCAAAAATTAAACGTATTACTGATTTTTTTACTGAGCATTGGCACATTCATGCATTATCAGAAAAAATAGCAAGTGAAATGCCTAACCATGCTTCTTTAAGCAAAAAAAAACAAGCTACAAGAGCGTCTAGTATACGAAGAAGGCCGTCTAAAGCTAACAGAAAAGCAGGCATAATTACTCGTTCTGAATTGTTAGAAAAATATCAATTAAAAGACATTGATAATGCTTATGCTGCTACGGGAAAAGGTTTGTTTTACTATACAGGAATCATAGCAGCTGCTTGCTACATTATACTCGGTTCATTTTCAGGTATGCGTGAAGATGAAGTAATGGCTTTGAAAGATGATTCGCACAAGATTAAAGGAACTAAAAAAAGAAAAATACATTTCTTAAGGTCATACGAAAGCAAAATCAGTGGGGGGAAATTTGTTGATTATGTTACAAGCCCATTGTCCGAACGTGCTGTAAATCTACTTAAAAATCTTCACGCACCAGCAAAAGAACTAATACCAGAACTAAAAAATGATTCTTTTTTATGTATCACGCATCGATTACTTAGATTACCAACTTACGGTGTTTCTTGTTTAACCGAATTATTACCTAATTTTATGGCTCATTTTAATATAACAGTGACAGCTGAAGATTTGAGGCAGCACGAATTGTTTAATCCTACCTCTTTAAAAACCATAAATATTGGAGATGTTTGGCCACTTTCTTCTCATCAATTCAGGCGCACTTTAATAGTAAACTTTTTAACGCACGGTATTACTGGTGTGACTCAACTTAAGCAACAAGTAAAGCATATGTATGCAATTATGACGGAATATTACGGGGAAAATTCTGATCTCGCCATTGCGCTAAAAATGTCTCGTTCTAGTGAGTTTATTAAACAGTTGAATGAAGAGAAACTAGAGCTTGGTGTAATGATGTATAAACGCTTTTACCAGTCTGATGAGCATTTAGAAGGTGTGAAAGGTAAAGAAATAGAGCGTCAACGAGGGTTAGCGCAGCAATTAACTGATGATGAAATTCGACTATTAGTTCAAACAGGTGCTTTTAAGTTGACTAGTACTTTGTTTGGCTTTTGTACTAAGGGAAATCTTTGTGACAAAGGGCATATTGTTGATCCTACATTTTGTGGGGCTAGATGTGAAACGATGATAATTACTATAGAAAATGCCTTGGAATGGGAGAAATTATATAAAAGAAACTTATCGCTATTAAAATCAAAAGTAATGGCTGGCTTTGAAGGTACAGAGACAATGATGGAAGCACAAAACTCAGTCGCAATAAAAATAATGAAGTCGTTTAATATTAAATATGATCCCATAGAGGTTTAATTATGTCTAAAATGCAAAAGTTAACCGATGCCTTTGAACGCCTAAAATCGGGCAATCCCATTAGAATTTCAAAGAGTCGAAAAATCTCACCTTCTGCTGTAGAAGACGAAGCAGGTGTGGGTCGAAGTCTGTTAAGGAATAACGATGAATATAAACATTTACTCCAGCAAATTGTAAACGCGAAAAGAGATCAATCTCAAGGAGCAAAGTCAGGAAACAATAAGAAATTAAGTTCAGTTGATCCTCGTATTAAAGAGTTAACACAGGATTTAGAAAAATCAAAATCGGATAAAAAAGCATTGCAAAAAAAGTATGATAAACTCTTGGCTTGTAATGCAGAATTAACGCAAGTAATACTAGAAAAACGATTTGAACTTCATATGGATAAGATATCTTCAGGTGTAGTAGATAACGTATTAAATTATAAGGAAAAACAATAAATATGAATCCTTCCAAGCAGGCTACACCTTATCTGGTAGCAGCTGCATCAATCATTGTTATTATCACAGGGCTGAAAGTTGCCGCACCTCTTTTAGTTCAATTATTAATGGCGCTGTTTATTGCCATTATTTGTATGCCTTCAATTCGTTGGATGGAAGATCATAAAGTTCCCCGCTCGTTAGCTATTGTAATTGTACTCGCTGTTATTTTGGCGTTTGTTTATGCTGTTGTTGCCCTGGTAGGAGATTCAATCAACGCTTTCAATGCTAATAAAGAGTTTTATATTGAGCAGCTAAGCTCGCGGGTGAAGTCTATAGCAGATTGGGTTGCCTCACATGGTATGCCTATTGAAAATTTCAATATTGCAGCGGCTTTTGAAAAAGCCGACATAATGTCATTAGTAACAATGCTTTTAGGTGGGGTTGGAAATATATTTAGTGATTTCTTTTTGATTTTTTTGTGTGTTATTTTTATTTTAGCTGAAACAACAAGTTTTCCTGCTAAGTTCTCTAGGGCATTTTCTAATGCTCAAGACAAAATGGTGCATGTAAATAACATTCTGAGTAAAATCCGCCATTATTTGGCAATTAAAGCGGCAACTAGTCTTTTGACAGGTGTTTTAGCTGCATTAGCATTGTTATTCATAGGCGTCGATTACCCATTTTTATGGGGCATGTTAGCCTTCCTTTTAAATTTTATTCCAAATTTAGGTTCGCTCCTAGCTGCTATACCCCCTGTTATTTTAGCACTAATCCAATTAGGCCCTATCGGTGTTATGTGGACAGGAATAAGCTTTTTCGCCATAAATAATATTGTTGGCAATTACTTAGAACCCAAGTTAATGGGTAAAATGCTTGGCTTATCTGCATTTGTTGTTTTCCTATCGTTAATATTGTGGGGTTACATATTTGGAATTGTCGGCATGTTCTTATCTGTACCGCTTACTATGATGATAAAAATTGCATTAGATACTAATGAAAAAACACGTTGGCTAGGAATTTTACTTGGTCCAGAAGAAGAGGCTAAAGAGGTCGTAGTTCCATCAGAAAGTTAAATTTCATATGTTAAGATGTAGTAATGTTAAGATGTAGTAATGTTAAGATGTAGTAGCTCATATCTGATCTTACAGTTTCGATGAATAAGTTTGGACTTAACCTGACAGGCAACTTTAAGCTATCAAGAGATGTTCGCTATCACTTATAACGATTTGAACATCTTTACAAAGCGGACGTTTGAATAACTCAACCCTGCCCAAAATGATTAATTTGATTTATACATTTTCACTTTATAAATCAAAATCCCTCTTCATATGATTCATAAGACTTGGGCTTTTAAATCACAATTAGATATAAAGTGATTTATAACTAACAAAGGTTCAAATCACATGTATCATTGGCAACAAAAAAATTGGCCTCAATTTGAATATGGTGTGACACGCTTTGAGGAAAGTGTTAGCGAGTATTCGAAAAAGCCTACAGCACTGAAGGGCCATTTGCGTGGTGAGAAAGATCTAGGTTAACAAAGCTTATTGACGAATATAAAGCATTGTCATTAGATGATAAAGTAGCGGAGCAAAAGTTAGAAAAACTTCTAGGACGAAACGGGTAAAAATAGTTTTAAGTTAACGGTATCTGAGCACACTATTATCTATTGGCTCCTGATGCAGGGGGCCGCCGTTAGTAACTGGCAAAAATCGGCTATTCACTGCCAGATTTGATTCAACTCTAAAAATCAAATCTGGCAGTTCAAGTTAAGACTTATTCAATTTATGGCTTATTTACACGCGCCTGGTACTCGGCAACGACAACTTGAAGGCACATGGCATGCGTGATCGTCACAGCGTGCTGCTTCAGTGCTTTGTTTACTAAATAATTCATCAGTTGGGTATGAACCAAAATGAGTTTCATATAATGTAATAGTCTCTTCAAATGAAGCTTGTAATGATTGCTGGTCTTCATCACCATAAATACCAAAATAAGGGTAATGATGAATAAATGTTCCAAACAATGTATCGCAATCTTCAGCGTAAGATTTAGTATCTAATATATGTTCATGCCAAAACTTATCTACAAGTTTGCTGGGGACGAATGATACTTTAGGGTAAAGCATTTTAAGCGTGAGAAATTTTTTATATTCAACCTCAGCAAAGTCGCACATTGATTCATTCCAAGTTGCCTCAGTAGACTTTGTTAGTTTCCATTTAAGCTTTTCAAAATTAATAGTATTTACCAATGAGTTGATTTCATCAGAGTTACTAGGTTGAAAGTGTGCTTGAAAGCTGACTGGATTTGCATTTTTAGTTGTTTGAGTTAAAGCTTTCATTTTATTTTCCTCCTTGCTGTTTTTGTTTACTACGATTGCCGTGTTTTTGATCGTACTGGCGGTTAGTCCCAGATGTACCTTTATTTGAGTTTTTTTGGTTAGATGTATTGTCAGATGGTTTAATTTTCTTAGTCATTTGATATTTCCTTAAACGAAGGTAATACGAGCTTGTATTACCTTCGTTTAAGAAAGCGGTTAAGGCTTTTGCGCTGTATTAATGCCTCAAGTGCAAAACCTGAATGAGTGAGCTTGAAGATTAGTCGGTAATGACCAAGCTTAAAGCGTATTAGATGTTTAGCTAGATTAAGCTTTTTACCACCTAGTTTTTGGTATTCTGTGCCAGAACTTAATCTGTGCTCAATAAGTAATGCCTTTTGAGTATACTTATTCGCATCTGATGAAGGGAAGTTTTTAAACAGAGAGTGAATTGTTTTCATAAATAGCTCCAATTGATTCAGTGGAGCTATCATCATTTTGTGCTGCGCACAAACAACAGTTAATTTAAAATATTTTGGAAATAATCCCAGGCTTCTTTAGTTTCAGTCTCAACAGCGCTAATTTTTGTATTTAAAGCTTCAATAACAGGAAGCCTAATTACCGCTACTTTTTCTAAGTGAGTAAGTGTTTCTTTAGCCTTTACGTAGTTTTTATTATTAAAGAAGTCTTCTGCAAGTTGATATTGCGTCATATAGCTTTCCCAAGGGATATCTTCAGCATAAATTGACAGCATTGGGCTAATATCACTTTTACCTGTTTTGTTATATAAGAATGGTGATGGTAGCTTTTTAGTAAATAAATCAAAGTCAGATGATTTTAAACACTCAATTACCTGTTGCACGTTCTCTCTAACCACACCAAGACAGAAAAACTCTAAATATTGCTGTTTGGTTAGCTCAATAAGCTCATTTAATGTATCAACACATTTACCAAGTTTGCCATACTCTTGAAGGAGTGATTTAGCTTTCCCTGTATCACTATTAAGCAAGTACCAAATAACTAACACATTATAAACAAAGTTTTTTTTGCCTAGCTTAATCGGATGCTTATTTTGTTTTTGGCCAACCACTTTTTCATTGATCACTTTTGAACGATATAAATCAGCATTCGCTTTTTTAGTGAAAATTGTATTTAAACAACCTCTAATGGCTTCCGGTAAGGGCTCCTTGCCCTTAACGTCATTACTCAGTTCACGGCGAGCAATTTCTAAAAATGATAATGGCTCTATCTCAAGTGACATAAATTACCTCACACTACAAAGTAGATCTCTAAGCTTTGTTCGAGTATATGATTTAGCTGTACTTCGCCTAAGAATGTCGACAGCCTGAATGCCTTTAGTACATTGATACTTATTCGTTTTACTACGTCGGTAGCTATATGAAGAGACAGGTTCATTGTCGTAATGTTGATAGATATAATTAATAGTACCAACACACTGGCCGATCAAAATAGCTTCTAGCTTAGAGAGGGAAAATATACCTAATATATTTCTCCTATCCTCATCCACTTCACTGCAAGATTCAACAACATTTAAGGGGGCTCTTTTCTTAATTAAACTGATAGCCAAACACTCACCAAGCTCAATAAATTCTTTTTTACTAAGTAATACAAAATCGGCTTCTGTAACATCTTTTAGGTGTGAACAATCTTTTGGTAACGACTCTTTTGCATAACTGACTTGAAGCATTAAGCAAAGTATTAATCCGATTAAACACCTCATTTATTTTCACCTTTACTACAATATTTAAAGGCTTTAACAACAATTATGATTGAGATGAACCAGGTAATGATTGAAATTGTATCTGCCATTGTTCCATTTAGTGTCAGCTCTATAGCTTCACCAACAGTTAGATCTAAATATTTTACTTGTATGATAAGGAATTGAAATACTAGAAAGGCGACTATTAGCTTTAAGTAATTTAAAACAAAACGGTTAAATGCATTTGCACAGAGTGCTAATCGATATCGCTTGTTAAATTGAGTTACTTTTACATTAAATACGCTTTTTACTTTGATAACCCATATAACGCAATAAATGTCATGCACAATTTGTCCAATACATTAAGGTCACTAATATAGCCTATCCCTGATACTAGCTGCTGGGTTTCTGTTATTGATAGACGATAATAACTGATGATCAGAAATAACGAAATTAATGCACTTATGGCATGTAGGAAAGAATGAAAATACCCAATCTCAATATGTCTAAAAGTATAAATACCTTCAGGGTCAAATATTCTAAGCTTATGACGCTTTTTTTTAATTAAATTTTCTTCACTTGAGCTAAACGCAAAATCAGCATTATCATTTGATGTTTTGTTATTTTCTTTTTTAGGTTTAGGTTCTGATGTTGGTTCATCATCAATAACGGTAAAATTGGGTTTGTACGTGGACTCACCATTCATGGTAATACTACTCCTTTACTTCCTTTTAAAGCTTATCTACTGCTTTATCTGTTGCTTTTGCTAACTCTTCAATAAATCGAATGCACTTAGCTAACTCATCTTTACGTATAACTTGTGGTTGGTTTACATCGACTTCCACCCGATGAACTGCATCACCACGAATAGATATCCACTTATTTAATTGTGTTCTAGCATCTTTCGGGAGCACATTATTCCACTCCCATTTTGCAGTGATATCAACGCCAAAAAACTCTTCGAATAAATGCTTTGTTTTACGAGAATCAGGATTATGAAACTGTTTCAAACGTTCTTTTAATTGTTTTTCTGCAAAGTCACCTAACATAGAGCCCTTAACTAAGCTGAATTTTATATTAAAGAGTTCAGTTACAACATCTTCAACATAAGTTTCCCAAGCTGTTAGCGCCATTATCAAGCTAGCTTTTTTTAATGCATCAGGAGGGACGATTTCGTCATGATTATTTAAGGTGTCGTAACAATTAAGAAGCTCTTTAGCTTCACTTAATGCTTGATGAAAAATACTTAATGATTTGGTCACACTTATTCCTTGTTATTTACAGATTCCTTTGAAAGCCTTTGCTTTCCTAATTATCTTAAACGTAGATTTAAGTCAATTGTCTCGTTTTAATAGTACA
This sequence comes from Pseudoalteromonas luteoviolacea, assembly GCF_021654285.1. GTDB lineage: Bacteria > Pseudomonadota > Gammaproteobacteria > Enterobacterales > Alteromonadaceae > Pseudoalteromonas > Pseudoalteromonas luteoviolacea_J. The sequence continues at coordinate 15,266 of NZ_JAKFZS010000018.1, forward strand.
AAGTAAACGGTAACTGCATGTTTAATTTCATTAATTTTTACAGAAAATAGCCAGTTATCATGCAAACTAGCATCCTCCTCTAGTTGCTCTGGTAACTAGTGGCTGATTGAAGCCTATACTACTGTCCAGTTAGCCATGCTAACAATATGTTTAAATACTTCACCTAATGAGTCAACTTTACCCGTAGCTATGATCGATAGCGGAGTTCTACCATTAAAATATGAATTATTATTTTTCATATTCATAAATCCATAGATGTTATCAGGATTAGAAAAAGCCACTTTAAGGTTTTGATGAATTCTTGCTACATAACTGAGGCGTTCAAGTTGCTCAGTATTTAAATATACAACGCTTGAGTCCTTTTGATAGCGAGTAAAGTCAGCTTTAGCTATTCCTAAAATTGCTAATTTCTGGGCAGTAGTACAACCCCATTTTTCAAGAAGGTTGGCCCCTAAATCGAAAGCTATAGTATGGTTTATGCTTGGAGTCTGCTCATAATTTGATAACTTAACTCGTTCTAGTAAAAGCAAAACAAGTTCACGCTGAAAATACTGGTAATTATCAGGTATGTTTAAGTTGATAATTCTAGACAAATAAACATCACCAGTGTGCTTTTGAATGCGTTCAATATGTTGCTGTTCAAACACATAAATTCGATCCGCCCATTGCAGCAACTCTTCGGTACAAAGTGTCGAGTTAGCTTTCTGCACGTATTTATAACTTAAACCAGCTGATTTGTATTGGTGATTTTTATTGGCAGCGCGAAATACTTCTTCAGCAGTTTTGCTGCGTTGTATGTTTGCGGTGCATAAAAATAGAATATTCACTATCGCTTACCCCTTATGAAAAGTCACCCGTTCTCATGCGAACTAGCATATCCATCACTTCATCAGCATTAATTTTAAGCTGCTCAAACGGTGACTTACCTTTTAGAAAAGGTTTAGGTTTAGTTAGCCATTCATAGCACACCCGATCATCAAATTTAAACTGCTTCATCAGTTCCTGATAAATATCAAAATGCTCAGTTTTTAAATGCTCTAGTTCAGTTAAAGTAGTATGTTTTTCTAGGGAGGGTTTGGTGTTTTGATGAGACATAAATTTAAGCTTTTAAATAGTGATGATCTGTATCAACACTAAAGCATAAAATCTATTTGCTGTCTAACTCATAATGAGACATACTATTTCAACTCAATTAGAAAATGTCAATAGAATCAGATTTATCGAATGGACGAATTCAGTTTTGCACAGAAGCAGCGCTTAGCTTATATCGACTTTAAGCTCTATTTTACTGGGATGGTAACTCGCAGTGAAATAGTCAGTCATTTCGAATTAGGCCTTGCAGCAGCAACCAGAGATTTGAAGTTCTATAAAGACAATGCGCCTGAGAATATGGCGTATGACAACGTAGAAAAAAAATACTTCATCACAACGCAATTCAAGCCCATATTTAAACATGATGCTCGCCGCACGCTTATTAAGTTAGCGAATAACATAAGTGATGGTTTTGATTCAATTGGTGATATTTCATTCCCTATTGAATCACCAAGCCCGTTAAACGTACCTGATATTGATGTTATCGCTAAGCTATCTCAAGCGATTATCAACCATAAGCCTATTAGCGTTATATACACGTCTTTAAGCAGCGGTTCGGGTGCAAGGGAGTTAGTACCTCATTCAATAGTTGATAATGGCTTACGTTGGCATTTAAGAGCGTATGATCGCAAATCAAAGTCATTCAGAGACTTCGTGTTAACTCGCATTACCAAAGTTACAATTCTCGTACAGATACCATCTCCTGAAGAAGATAAATTAGAAGATCATCAATGGATGCGCATGGTGCCATTGCAGATTATTCCACACCCAAATAACGTTAAACATCCAACCGCCATAAAGCTCGATTTTGGTATGGAGAAAGGTATGTTAGAAGTAAATGTGCGTGCAGCAATGGCAGGATATTTATTAAGACGTTGGAACGTGGATTGTTCTGAAAGTGCTTCACTTTCAGGCCCTGAATATCAACTTTATTTACAGAATATACAAACATTATATGGTGCGGAAAATCTAGCTATTGCACCGGGTTATCAGCAACATTAAAAACAAACTTAAATATATAAATTTGGGGAAGAAATCATGGCAGAAATAGATATATCGGACGTATTAAACTTAGCCCTTAAAAATTTACCAAGCAAAGACATACAACAAGCGATGCTCGATGAAGTAAAACAACGTATGGAAAGTGGCGAGAGTGAAGAGCTCGCAATCCACAACGTTTTTAGCAATAACTCACCGCTTAACAAGGCACATTAGTGCTAATCAAATATTATTGGAATACAAATGGATCACAGCGCACATAACAAACTTATCTCTTTTATCTGGTCAATTGCTGACGATTGCCTGCGTGACGTATACGTGCGTGGTAAATACCGTGACGTAATTTTACCTATGGTGGTGTTACGCCGTTTAGATACCTTACTTGAGCCCACTAAAAAAGCGGTGCTTGATGAAGTTAAGTTTCAAGTTGAGGAAATGGAAGCCACAGAGCTTGATGATGCGCCTTTAATTGATGCCGCAGGTTATGTGTTTTACAACACTTCTAAATGGACATTAACCAGCATTAAAGAAACCGCGACCAATAACCGCCAAATCATTCTGGCAAATATTGAAGAATACCTAAACGGTTTTAGTGCCAACGTTAAAGAAATTATCGAATGCTTTAATCTTAAATCTCAATTTCAGCACATGGCAGGTAAAGACGTATTGCTTGATGTATTAGAGAAATTTGTGTCTCCGTATATCAACTTAACGCCTGACGAAGTTGAAGACCCCGAAGGTAATAAATTACCCGCCTTAAGTAATTTAGGTATGGGTTATGTGTTTGAAGAGTTGATCCGAAAATTTAATGAAGATAACAACGAAGAGGCCGGTGAGCACTTTACTCCACGTGAAGTAATTGAGTTAATGACTCACTTGGTGTTTGACCCAATAAAATCAGACTTACCGCTAACATTAACCTGTTACGACCCTGCTTGTGGTAGTGGCGGTATGCTTACCGAAACACAAAACTTTATTAATGAAAAGTACCCGAACGAGCACACCACACGCGATATTAATTTATACGGTAAAGAGATCAACGACGAAACCTACGCTATTTGTAAGTCAGACATGATGATCAAAGGTAACGATCCTAAAAACATCAAAGTAGGCTCAACACTTTCTACTGATGAGTTTGCCGGCCAACGTTTTGATTTTTGTTTATCTAACCCGCCATACGGTAAAAGCTGGGCAAGTGAGCAAAAGCATATTAAGGAAGGCTCAGACGTTATCGATTCACGCTTTCAGGTTGTGCTAAAAGATTACTGGGGTAACTTACCGAAAGAAGGCTTTGTTGACGCCACACCACGTTCATCAGACGGCCAATTGTTGTTTTTGATGGAAATGGTTAGCAAGATGAAATCTACCGCTACCAGCCCACTAGGCTCTCGTATAGCATCAGTTCATAACGGCTCTAGTTTATTTACCGGTGATGCAGGCTCGGGCGAAAGTAATATTCGCCGTTACATTATTGAAAACGATATGCTTGATGCCATAGTGCAGCTACCCAATAACTTGTTCTATAACACAGGTATCACTACCTATATTTGGCTACTGAATAATAACAAGCCACAAGAGCGCAAAGGTAAGGTACAGCTTATTGATGCCAGTTTGTTATTTAAAAAGCTCCGTAAAAATTTAGGTAATAAAAACTGTGAGTTTTCACCTGAACATATTACTGAAATTACCCAAACGTATCTTGATGCTGCAAGTGTTGAGCGCCAACTAACGCAAGATAAAGATCCAACAGGCATTGCGGCCAAAGTATTTAATAATGACGACTTTGGTTATTACAAAGTAAACATTGAACGCCCAGACAGACGCAATGCTCAGTTTAAAGATGAACTTATTGCACCGTTACGCTTTGATAAAGCCTTGCGTGAGCCAATGGAACATCTTTATGCGGAATATGGTGACAAGGTTTATCAAGCGGATTTTTTCACTGCTAACGATAAAGCACAAGAGAAAGAAGTTATTGCGTGGTGTGAAGATAACGATATTAACTTAAACGCTAAAGCGAAAGCGAAGCTACTTTCAACCGATACTTGGCAAAACGGTAAGTTACTGGTTGAACTTGCTAACAAACTTGCCGAAACCATTACCAAAGAATATAACGATTACAATCTGTTTAAAGCCGATGCTGAAGCTCGCTTTAAAGCCGTTTCAGCTGATGTATTAGCCGACATTAAAGCAAACAAACGCAAAGCGTTTTACACCACTGTGGTTAATGCCATGAGTTGGTACGACGAAAATGCGGAAAAAGTCATCAAAAAAGTGGTTAAGTTTAAGCAAGACAAACTTGATGAATTATTACATCACTTAGGCTGTGAACAAACTGAATTAGCAGACTTTGGCTATTATGCTGTTGAAGGTAAAAAGTTAGAGTTCACTACTTACGAGTCAAATTCTGATTTACGTGATGCTGAATCTGTACCGCTAACTTATAACGAAGATAATGATAGCGATAACTCTGAAATTCACCAATATTACCTTGATGAAGTTAAACCGCATGTAAGCGAAGCCTGGATCAATTTAGACAGCACTAAAATTGGTTATGAAATCAGCTTTAATAAGTACTTTTACCAGCACAAGCCATTGCGAGCAATGGATGACGTAGCGACCGACATCATCACATTAGAGCAAAAAGCCGAAGGTTTAATTGCTGATATTCTTGGTGTTGATATTGCTAAAGTACATGGAGCGTAGTGATGGGTGAATTAACGACTATGCCTAAGTATGAGGCATATAAAGACTCTGGCGTTGAATGGTTAGGTATTGTACCGGAACACTGGGATATATCTCCTTTATGTAGCAAAGCAACTCTTAAATCTATAACTAACAGAAACGATGAAGAGTTACTTTCAGTTTATTTAGACAAGGGAGTCATTAGGTTTCAAGATGTTGAATCTAAAAGAACAAACGTTACCAGTCTAGATTTAAGTAAGTACCAGTTGGTCGAAATTGGCGATTTTGTTTTAAATAATCAGCAAGCTTGGCGGGGTTCTGTTGGGGTTTCTGACTATCAAGGAATTGTTAGTCCTGCATATTTGATTCTAAAGCTAACGGAAGAAATTAATCCCAGATTTGGCAATTATTTTTTTCGTGATAGAAACATGGTTTCTCAATACCTTATTTGTTCTAAAGGTGTTGGAACAATTCAAAGGAATTTATACTGGCCTCAGCTTAAAAGAGTTCCTATTGCATTACCTTCATTCTCGGAACAAACCGCCATCGCCAACTTCCTCGATAAAAAAACAGCACAAATTGATGAAGCGATCGCGATTAAAGAAAAGCAAATTGAGCTGTTAAAAGAACGCAAGCAAATCATCATCCAACAAGCGGTTACACAAGGCATCTCTTATGAAGGGAAGCCAGATGCACCAATGAAAGATTCAGGTGTCGATTGGATTGGTGAAATACCTGAGCATTGGGATATATCTAAAGTGAGGTATTTAGGTACTACTCAAAATGGTATCAGTGCAGGTGCTGAGTATTTCGGTTCAGGCTTTCCTTTTGTTAGCTATGGTGATGTGTATAAGAATAGAGAGTTACCTTCTAAAGTAAGTGGGTTGGCAAAATCTAGTACGAACGATAGGAAACAATATTCAATCCTTGAGAACGATATTTTATTCACAAGAACATCAGAAACTGCTGAAGAAATTGGTTTTGCCTCTATCTGCATGAAAACAATAAAGGATTCTACCTTTGCAGGTTTCTTAATTCGTTTTAGACCTACTAAAAGGTTATTTAAAGGCTTTTCAAAGTACTACTTTAACGCTGCCATGATGCGGGAATATTTTGTAAAAGAAATGAACCTTGTAATCAGAGCTTCACTAAGCCAAGAGTTATTAAAAAACCTTCCCGTACTTTTACCATCATTAGATGAACAGGAATTAATTTTTAATTACCTCGAAAATGAAACGAGCAAAATTGAAGATGCAATAGATATACAAATCCAACAAATCGAAAAGCTCAAAGAATACAAAACCACACTGATCAACAGTGCAGTAACAGGAAAAATTAAAGTACCTGAAGTGGACTCAGTAATTAACTAACAAGGAAGTGGTATGTCGGTTGAAGTGGCAAGTTGTACCTTAGCGCAGTTATTCAGTAAACAAAGTATTGTCAGTGCTAATAACACTGAAATTCATGGCGAGTTAGCCATACCTGAATATCAGCGCCCATATCGTTGGACTGAAGCACAAATACAACGATTATTGCAAGATTTTAAAGACTATCAAATTGATGAGCGAAATCACTCTGATGGTGATAACTGCCCGTTTTATTTAGGCAGTATTATTTTGCATCAACAAGGTAACAAGCTAAACATTATTGATGGTCAGCAACGCTTAACAACCATGGCATTAATTGCCTATTTAACTGAAGAGTTTAAAGACTTATCACTTCGCTACAAAGCTCCAGAAAGTCAGCAGCAAATTAAACATAATTTGGCCTGGCTAGCGGATAAAAAGTTACAGCTTAACGATATTAATTTTTCAACTATTCATATCACTTTAGTGGTGACAAATTCTGAAGATGAAGCTTATCGCTTCTTTGAAACACAAAATACCGGTGGCGTGCGCTTAAAAGGCCCAGATATTATCAAGGCGCACCATTTAAACGTAATAGATAAAAGCATGCCTAATAAAACTCGCCATTATGCCGAGTTATGGGAAAGCTTGAATGATATTAACCCCATCATAAAACTACTGTTACGTGGCCGGTATTGGGAATATTTAAATCTACGCAAAGATTTAAAAGACCCGTCAAGAAAAACTATGCCGTTTCATCAACAAGAACGTCTATTGGTTGATGCCGTTGTTGATGAGTTCTCCCCAAGTGCAACTGGTGATGATGTAGCGTTTGGGCGAGTTACAAGAACCTATTTAGACAATGGTGGCGAAGCGTTAATGCAATCGCAAGTAGGTTACGAATTACGGCAACCACTCAATAGCGGTGCCAATACCATTCGTTATCTTGAGTACTTCCAAGCATTAAGGCAGAAATACTTACTCAAAAATCATAACGATGAAACGCTTTTCGCGTTTGACGAATTATACCATGAGCTTGTTTGCAAACTTGATGGTTGTGCTTATTTGAAGCAGTTATTTGATGCAAGTTTATTGCTTTATATCAGCCAGTTTGGGCAGCAGCAATTAGACATAGCAGCGAAAAAGCTATTTAGGGTGGTTTATTCTCGTAGAGTATCAAACCAAGTTGCTGTAAAAGAAAAGTCGATCCCTGCCTTTTTAAAAGAAACTCCAGTGTTAGATTGGATAGCAAAAAGCTATACACCCGAGCAGTGTTTTGATTTGCTGGATGAGTTTGAACTTACCGTGAATGCTGATGGCATTATAGACGCTATTAAGTCGCCCACAGATCAAAAGTCGAGTACTAAACAAAACTTTATCAATAAAGTGATTAAAGCCTTTGGTTTAAACGTTGAGCGTGAAGCTACAAAAGCTGAATACGCTCAGGAGTTTGCGAGTAGCTTTAGCCAACACGTTATTTTATTAGGAGGTAAATAGTTTTGGATATGTTAACCGTACAAACAGAATTATTAACCTTAAGTAAAATTTTTGAAGGTGGGTATCAGTTTTCCATTCCTAGTTATCAACGCCCCTATGTTTGGTCTGATGATGACGTATTATTGCTTTTTAATGATGTTAAAACCGCTTGTGAAAATGGTGATGAGCATTACTTTATTGGCACAGTGCTTTCTTCTAAATTACAAAGCAACACAGGTTTAGTTTACGAGTTAATTGATGGTCAGCAGCGCACGACTACATTAATGTTAATTGCCATTGCGTTTAAAGCCGCAGGTATTACATCAAGCCTCAATGAGTTAGCGGTTTATATGCCTGTAACTGGTAAGGCTATGCCTAGACTACAATTTGCTATTCGTGATCAGGTACAGCAGTTATTAGGAGGGCTTGCCGGGCTTAAAGGTTATGAGACACCATCGCAGGAAGTTATTGATAGTAACGAATACCTTAAACAAATAGGTATAGCTTTAAAGGTATTAAGTGAACACATAGAAGCACTTGATAAAAATGAAGCCGAAAAATTAGGACAATATTTTTATAGTAGTGTTCAATGGGTAAACAACATAGTACCAGCGAAAATGGATTTGAACCGCTTATTTGCCACCATGAACACCGCAGGTGTTCAGCTAGAACAAGCAGACATTTTAAAAGCGAAATTGTTTAAGCATATTAAAACAGATAAAGCCCAATATGATGCCATGTGGGTAGCTTGTGAGCATTTAGAAAACTACTTTGAGCGCAACGTGCGTAAGGTATTTCCTGATATTGATTGGAATAATATAGAGCCTCATGACTTAGCGGTGTTTAAAGCTAAAACTTTTTACCATCCAGAATCACAACAACAAAGTGATGATGAACGTGGTTATAGCATTGATGAATTAAGCCAAATGCTGGGAAGCGGTAAAGCACCTGATAGCGTAAAACAAAAAGCTTTTGAAACGTATGACTTAGATGTCGAAACCACTTATTGTCGATCAATTATTAAGTTTCCTTTATTTTTAATTCATGCTTACCGTGTTTTTTTAGCGTTAAACAATGAGTCAGATATTGAGCCAAGACTGCACAGCGATCGACTGCTAGAAATTTTTACCCCGCTTATTGAGTCAAAAGAAGAAACTGTTAAAGCCTTCATTGAAATGCTGTGGCAAGTTCGTTATCAATTTGATGCATGGGTTGTTAAGTGGGTCGAGCGAGACTACTCACCAGAGGCTCATCTAGGATTAACCTCTCAATCACCAAGTCAATCTAAAGGTAAACAATATATTAACCGTAGCCCCAAAGAGACTAATGCCTTGGCACTTTTGCAAAGTGTTCGTAATTTTACCGGTGAGCGAAGTGCTCAATATTGGATCACACCGTTTATTGCAAGATTGATTAAAAAAGAGATAAGTCTTAAGCAAGGCAACAAAGCATTAAAGCAACTTGAAATAATCGATAATCTGATGTCGTTAGCGACATGTTCGCAAAAAAAGGCAAGTTTCAAGCAAGCTAATTTAATAAAACCAAAAAGACTAAAGTGGGAAGAACAAAAAGAATATTTTACTGAAGCTAAAGGCACTGGTTTTGAGCATTACTGGTTTCAAAAGCTTGAGTATTTACTGTGGAAAAAAATTGATAGTGCTCGCTCTAAACTAGAGACTGAAGAATTAAATAAGTTTACAAAGTTTCGTATTACCTCCAAAAATTCGGTAGAGCATGTTCATCCACAAAATGACGAGTACAAGAGCAAACTGGCTGGTGAAATATTAAATGCCTTTGGCAATCTTGTTTTACTTAGCCCTGGCGAAAACTCTTCATATAGCAATCAAGACGTTGATAAAAAGCAAATTGACTTTGACCGTAAGCAACATTTTGATTCGTTAAAGCTAAGAGAAATGTTTATTCAAAAAAGCAATAACAGTTGGGATCAGGAAGAAATTGAAGCGCATCAAAAGCGAATGCTAGATGTATTAGAAACGCATTATGGTGACAAGGAATAATTATGGTTAGCCAAACAAACGAACAAGCTTTAGAAGCGGCAATTGAAAAGCACTTAACTGGTACGTGTTTAGAAGATGTAAAAGCAGGAGTGCAGGAAGCTGCACCTGGCTATAACAATGCTATGTATCAGCTAGGATATCCTTATGATTTCGATATGCATTATGCTATTGATACAAAGTTCTTTTGGTTGTTTCTACAAAACACCCAAGAGAAAGAGTTAGAAAAACTTAAGAAAAATAGCCCCAATGATTGGGAGCGTAAAGTACTTGAGCGTTTTGATAGACTGATCAAAAAGCATGGCATTTTGCATTTGCTTAAAAAAGGCTTGAGTGTTGAAGATGCGCATTTAAATCTGATGTATCCAGCGCCTCTAGCTAGCAGTAGTGACTCCGTTAAACAAAACTTTAATGCCAATATATTCAGCTCAACTCGTCAATTAAGATATTCAAAAACCAATCCGTTACAAGAAATTGATATGGTGCTGTTTATTAATGGTATTCCGCTGATAACACTAGAGCTGAAAAATGCATGGACCGGCCAAAATGCTCGTTACCATGGTCAAAAACAGTACCGTAACGATAGAGATACCTCGCAGTCGTTATTGCAGTTTGGGCGCTGTTTAGTGCATATGGCGGTTGATACTGACGAAGTATATATGACCACCAAGTTAGCCGGGAAAAGTACCTTCTTTTTACCGTTTAACAAAGGTAATAATCATGGTCAGGGTAATCCACCCAATAAGGATGGACATAAGACAAGTTACTTATGGGAAGAAGTCTTTAGTAAAGCCAGCCTAGCCAATATCATCCAGCACTTTGTTCGTTTAGATGGTAGTAGCAAAGATGACTTGAAGAAACGAACCTTATTCTTTCCACGTTATCACCAGATGGATGTTGTTCGCCGCTTAATTGATCACGCTTCAACTAACGGTGTTGGTCACACTTATTTAATTCAGCACTCAGCGGGTTCAGGTAAGTCGAACTCTATCACTTGGGCGGCTTATCAGTTAATAGAAACGTATCCAGTTAGTCCTGATATTCAAGGTAGCAAAGGTATAGAACAACCGTTATTTGACTCAGTTATTGTAGTTACTGATAGGCGATTACTTGATAAACAACTTAGAGATAACATTAAAGAATTCTCTGAAGTTAAAAACATTGTTGCCCCTGCATTTAAATCATCAGAACTTAAATCAGCCTTGGAAAATGGTAAGAAAATTATCATTACCACTATTCAAAAGTTCCCATTCATTATTGATGGCATTAGTGATTTAAGTGATAAACGTTTTGCGGTGATTATTGATGAGGCACATAGCTCTCAGTCAGGCTCTGCCCACGACAATATGAACAGAGCGATGGGGAAAACTGAAGTAGAGGAAGCTGAAGATGCGCAAGATAAAGTACTGCAAGCGATGCGCTCACGCAAGATGCGAGGTAATGCTTCATATTTAGCCTTTACTGCAACGCCTAAAAACAGCACCTTAGAAAAGTTTGGTCAAAAACAAGAAGACGGTAGTTTTAAGCCATTTCATTTATATTCAATGAAACAAGCCATTGAAGAAGGCTTTATTCTTGATGTTATTGCCAATTACACCACCTATAAAAGTTATTACGAGATAGAAAAGTCAATTCAAGATAACCCTGAATTTGATACTAAAAAGGCGCAAAAACGCTTACGTGCTTACGTTGAAACCAGCCAACAGACCATAGACACCAAAGCTGAAATTATGCTTGAACACTTTATTCCACAAGTAGTGAACGCCAAAAAGCTACGTGGTAAAGGCAAAGGTATGGTTGTTACTCAGAATATTGTTACAGCTATTCGTTATTACAAAGCCTTAAAACGAGTGATAGAAGCTCAAGGTAGCCCATTTAAAATAGCGATAGCATTTTCTGGCACCAAAGAAGTGGACGGCATTGAATATACTGAAGCGGAAATGAATGGCTTTGCTGAAAGTGAAACCAAGGATAAGTTCGATACCGATGAGTATCGCTTGTTGGTTGTTGCTAATAAATACCTAACGGGCTTTGATCAGCCAAAGCTCTGCTCTATGTACGTAGATAAAAAGTTAGCGAGCGTGCTTTGTGTACAAACATTATCACGCTTAAATCGCTCTGCACCCAAGCTTGGTAAAAAGACAGAGGACTTATTTGTACTCGATTTCTTTAATAGTGTTGATGAAATAAAAACGGCATTTGACCCATTTTACACTTCAACGACTTTATCTGAAGCAACCGATGTAAATGTATTACATGAGCTAAAAGACGCTATGGATGATATTGGCGTTTATGAATGGTACGAAGTTGAAGATTTTGTTAAACGCTATTTTGATAATGAAGATGCTCAAACTTTAAGCCCAATAATTGATACTGCGGCTAATCGATTTAATTTTGAGTTAGATCTAGAAGATGACGATAAAGTCGATTTTAAGATCAAAGCTAAACAATTTGTGAAGATTTACGGACAAATGGCTTCAATCATGCCTTATGAAATTGTTGTTTGGGAAAAGTTATTTTGGTTCCTTAAGTTCTTAATTCCAAAGTTAATCGTTAAAGATCCTGATTCAGAAAAGCTTGATGCATTATTAGATTCCGTTGATTTAAGCTCTTACGGCTTACAGCGTGTAAAACTTAATTATGGCATAGGCTTAGATGATGATGAAACGGAATTAGAACCTCAAAACCCAAACCCTCGTGGTGCTCACGGCGGGGATGATGAAAAAGATCCACTAGACGAAATCATTAAAAACTTTAACGAAAGATGGTTTCAAGGTTGGAGTGCAACACCTGAAGAGCAGAAAGTTAAATTTATAAACATTGCTGAAAGTGTGAAAAATCACCCTGATTTTGAAGCTAAATACCAAAATAATCCTGATCCACATAACCGAGAATTAGCGTTTGAAAAAATGCTTAAAGAAGTGATGCTAGCAAGACGTAAAGATGAGCTAGAGCTGTATAAGTTATTTGCTGGAGATAGTGCATTTAAAGCATCTTGGACACAGAGCATGCAGCGCAGTGTTGGGTTGTAATTTATAAGGAAATTAGTATGAAGTTTACTGTAATAAGCTTTTTTAGATCAGGAGATATCTGTGTTTCATAATGTTTTAGTGGGAACTCTTGCAGGACTTAATCAAGAGATTAAACAAGATTCTGAAAAAGTTAAGACTGAGTGCCAAACTGATGCAGTCATAAAAGTTGATGACGACTCATTCGGCCCTGATGTTGTTAATGTCATGCTTCCTCTCAAACTATATGAGGTAACGATTAAACATAGGGTGCTTGCTGAGCTTGGTGAATTATCCCATTATGTTTTAAGCGTTATGGCAAAGCATGACTTAACAATACAGGACATTGAAGAAGTTACAGGGTTATCTGAAATTCAAATTAGACCTGTAGTTGATAGAATGAAGGCACTGAAGTTTATAAGTGATTCTGAAAGTGATTTATCAGAAAGAGGAAAAAGAGCGGCCTATATTTTAGAAAATATACACAATAAACAAATTCCTTTATATATCGATCAAAATTACGCTTCCCGTAATAATGACTGGTTTATTGCTGTAGAAAGTAAAAACTCTTTAAAGGAGATCTCAAAAAGTTGCTTTATTGTTCCTTTACCAAGAAACGTTCGTTTTAATCCAATTGAAGATTGCTTTAAACAGAGTCAGCGATTTCAGAATAATTACTTTGAAATACTCCCTAATATATTACCTGAATTTAATCAAATTATTGATGATTCTAACGCCATCTGGGAACAAGAATGGGATGTTAGCTTTAGATCTCAAGCATGTGATAAAAGTATGGGAATACCAATAGATTTAGAACTGAAAAACTTCGCTGAAGCCGAAGAAAAAAGCAATGAAGAAACTTTGCGTTTGTACACAGAACTATTGAGATTAAAAGTTAAATTTTCATTACCAGAAGGTGTTGACTTTGGAGAGTTTGAAAATGTTAAACCGAAGAGCTTCATTTATTCTGATAATGACCAAAGAATTTACGATTATATGGACTTTGAAGTCGAAGCTGATGAAGACAAGCGCCTTTATAGCGAAGGACTTTTTGATGAAAAAGAGAGCGCATTAAACCTTTTAGCTCATTCCATTCCTTTTATTGATGAAGATGCTCAACTTTATTCAAGAGAAAACTGTTTTGATAAAGGCTGGCAACTTCATGAATATTCGTATGAAGAAGTTATTGCTTTGATCACCAAACCTGAAATCATAAGGATAAAAGCATGAGGACTGTTGAAAAGCATCCATCTCTTGCGGAACATTTATTTAGTGATAATAGAGTTCGCAAATATGGAATGATGATATTACAGCATGGGGTTAAAGGCGCAGCAAAAAAAGTTAACCCGGCTGCATTATATGTTGATGCAGCTTTATCTGTTATTGAAGCGGTAAATAGTTATTTAAAATACGCCAAAGAGTGTGAAAAGACTAAACAAATACTAGCTGAAAATAGAAGAATTAAATCAGAATTAGATGGGCAACTAAAAATTTTAAAACTGAAACAGGATACTATTTTAAAAGAAGGTGAAGCACGTATAGAAGAATTGAATCAGCAGATTCAATTAAATGAACAGCAAAGATCCAATATGCTTATCGAAGTAAAAAAACATATCCAAATTGCTAAAGTCATGCAAAAAAAACTCAAAGAAGAACGCGAAAGTGGCATTAACTTCAAGCAACTACAAGAAGCTCAACAAGCATTAGATCATTTATTAAGAGCATCTCTAATGTTTATAACAAATAATATTGAATAAGTAAGGAAGCATATAATGAGAAAACCTCAACCAGTTAAAGGCCAATATATACCTAGAAATAAAACAAATTCCCCTCAAAGAAGTACTAATAAGTCACCCAAAGTTGATGTTGGAGAAATGCTTGGTAAGCTTAATGGAGATCAATTAGCACAGTTAGGAGGTGGTGTTATTGAGCTAGCTAATAATGGTGTAGATTTAGCTAAGGAGTATTTACGAACAGGGCAAGTTTTAGCTCAAGCTCAAGCAGATATACGAAAGAGTGAGGCAGAAGTAAAAAAGGTCTCTATACAAGAAGAAACTAAGCAAAAGGAAATAATGCAAAGAGGAAAGGATAATGAGCTAAGTTACTACTCTGACACCAATAAAGAAGCTAATTCTCATGAGCAAATAATGAAAATTCTAGATCATGTTGGAAGTGGTAAAATTTCTACCGAACAACTTTCAGAGCTTATTTTTGCCGTTAAGTCAGGTTCTTAATTATGTTGCATTTAGCTGTGGGGCTTGGCGTTGTCGTTTTAGGAAGCGCTTTAGCTTACTATTACAATGAAAAAACAAATGATGAATTAGCTAGGCAAGATAGAGCTTATAAAGAACGTGATGATATTTATGCACGTTATGATGCTGAACACGCTACTCAAGATGAAAATTATAGAGAAAAAAGGAAAGCACAAGCTGAGGATTATAAAAGGTTATTACTCAAAGAAATAGAAAAGCACTTTGAAAAAGTAACCCCTATAACTAAAGCATACCAAGAGTTGTATGATGCAATTATTATTGAAATAAATTCAGATACAACAAGTCCTTATAGAAAATCAGCACTTCAAAAAGAATTCTCACGAATTGAAGATGCTCAAATTAGAATTTCAGAATATGCAAAGTATTTAGAGTTTGAAAGGACAAAAGTCAACCAGTTGTGGGATCAAGCTAGTTATGATTGGTTATTAGATAGACCAATTTCAGACGCATTATTGCCTTTGGAGTGGTTATATCCAGGGAAGTTGTTAGTGGTTGAGCTAGATGACATGGATAAGCCTTTAGATAATAGTCGTCATATTTTAAAATTTTTAGGGTTTGATGGAGTAATAGAGCAGCAAAAAGCCCTAGCCTTAAACTATGGTACTGAATTTCCAATATTAATAGTCAAGAATAATCGTAATCAATTTTTTGGTTGTGTAGCTCGTGGAATTATTTTTCATGATCACATTCGATTGTCTGAGCCTCTAAGCATGACTGTAGATCATTTTCGTGGTGGTTCTAAGGAGTATTTATGTACATTTAATGAAGGCTTAGTAAGGGCGTGTTTACCACAGCAATCACTTCTTCAACCTGGACTGCGTTGTGTACCAGGACAAAAGGTAGAAGTATATTTTGAAAGTTATGATGCTATTTTACATTCAAATCCTCTTGGTCTTTTACAAAAAAACAAAAAGAAACCACTCCCTTCTATTACTGAAAAGTCACCATCAACTATGGGATATGATGATTTTGAGTTGTTTATTGAAGCAGATATTGAAGTATTAAATAAAATACCATCGGATAGTTCTTTTTATAGTGAATTTACCCAATGGTCATTGTTAGATTTTAATATTGATAAAGGGCTGATAACGTTAGGCAAAGGGGAAGTTGAGATACAGTGTGAACTTTCCGAAAATAATGATGGTCTAGTTATTAGTAAAACTTTTGTACACCAGCTACCCCAAGTTGGTATGGATCTACCTTTTGAGTTTATTTTACTGTCACCAGACCTTTCAGCCAGTGAACTTTTTGGATGGCCTTACGGGGTCGAACAGCTTTTTTCATTTGCAAGCCAAGCATTTATTAATTCAACAACAGCAAAAGAAAGAGTTAAGCAAGTTGAGTTTTTCAGGCGCTGGGAAAAAGTTGTTGAATATCAAAAACAACAGGAAAGCATTCGAAGTGTTGAGTTTGAAATAGTTCCACATCGTATTAATTCCGCATTTTATTTACTGGCCATTAATAGTACTTCTATTAAAGACTCATGCTTGAATGACAAATCTATATACCAGTTCATGAGGGAAATAGAAACCTCTGGTTTTTTACAGTTTAACCGCAGTTGTCGGTTATTAGTTTGGGATGCGGAGCATGGTAAATACTTACCCGCTGTCGAATATTCAAGGTCATATAAAGTTGATTACCGACTTGATAATGGCAATATTGAAATTGAAGCACCTCTTAATAATTTCAAAAAGCTAGACTTTACACAATCGCAAAAATTTCAATTAGTTGTTCAATTACCTAATGCCCCTCTTCAAAGACAGCAGATGGCTTTAGATGCACTTTTTGAAGATAGACTTGTTGAGCCTCATTTAAAAGAGATTTTCCTAGCTCCATCTTCTTACAATATCGAACAACATCCTAGTTGGCTTGAAAATGACATAATATGGAATGGAAGGCTTACTGACAGCCAAAAGCATGCTATTAAAGTAGCACTTGCAGCTAAACATATAGCCATGATTCAGGGGCCACCGGGAACGGGTAAGACAACTACAATTGTAGAAATGCTGTATCAATTATTACAAAAGAACCCTAATCAAAAGATTTTAGTTGTATCACAACAAAATACCGCAGTAGATAATGCTATTACAAAATTTAAAAAAGTTTATCCACACCTTGTAAACTCAAGCGTGAATATAGTTCGGGTAGGTAACCCCGATAAAATCGATGATGATATGGCAGAAAACCATTTCGATTTGATTTTTCAATCTTTCATTGAAAAATGCTTGTCTGATACAACAAGTAGATCTGCTACCTATGCTGTTAATGAAGCTATGGATGATAATGAAGTAAATGTTAAAAAGGGAAAGCGTGATGCCATTCATGAATGGAGAGCTTTGCTGATGCACATGAAAGATACGGCTCAGAATAGTAAGGTTTCTGATGAGTTTTTTACTACTATGCTGGCAGATAAAAACTTAATAGGTGCAACTTGTGTAGGTTTAGCGGCAAGAAATGCTGGCATTGATCACGTTACCTTTGATGTGGCAATAGTAGATGAGGCAGGTCGAGCTACAGTACCAGAGCTTTTAATTCCTTTGCTTAGATCTCGTAAGACAATACTTATCGGTGATCATCATCAACTTCCTCCTAGCATTGCTCCTGTTTTACGTGAAGACTCAGCAAAAGATGAAATGAAATTCCTTGAAGAAACTTTTTTAGAAACAAGCTTTTTTGAGACGTTATTTGAACAATTACCAAATAAATGCACCACTTCTTTAGCTGAGCAGTTTAGGATGTCTGAACCTATCGGTGATCTTGTTGCTGAACTTTTTTATACAAAAGAAGGTGTAAGAAAACTCTATAACGGTAATAAAGACCCTCTTGATACAACTGGTTTTGTATCAAAAAAATGTCTTGTTTGGGTCGATGTATGGGGTAAACAGTTTAAGCAACATGGAGCAACGAGCCTTGAAAATGAACTAGAAGCTGAGGCCATTTGTTCTTATCTCAATAAACTATCTAAATCTATCACCCGTAAAATAGATGTTGCCGTTATCACCCCTTATGGTGCCCAAAAACGATTAATAAGAAAATTATTAAAGTCTAGTGGTGGTTCTCAGCAAATTAAGCTAGGAAGCTTAACTATTAAAGTTGATACAGTGGACAGTTTCCAAGGGAGTGAAGCTGAGCTAGTTTGTTATTCTACTGTGAGAACGCATGGGTCATTACAGTTTTTACTTGATAAGAAGAGGCTGAATGTTGCCTGCTCAAGAGCTAAAGAAAATTTGATGTTCTTTGGTAATATACGAGCACTCGAAAGTTGGCAGCCCAAATCTGGTGAGGTTAATCTTTTTAAGGAAATAATAAAAAGATCACATAAAGAGAAATATACCCCTGAATTCATCAAAGTAAAAAGAAGTAAAAAAATAGCAAAACTCAAAGCTTAATAGCAAAATAAAAGCTCAGCGTTAAAATAAGGAAATTTATGAATTATCAGAGATTAAAAAATAAACAAAGAGAAGTTAGAGATGGCTTCTCGGAAAATCTAGCCTTAAGAGTACACCGTGCTCTTAGTTGGTTAAATAAATCTGAGCAATGCAATGATGATCAAGACAGCCAATTTATTTTCTTGTGGATTGCGTTTAATGCAGCATATGCTCAAGATACAGAAGTACTAAGGCATACAGAATCAGAGGCGTTCTCCAAATTTATTTCTAAATTAATTGAATTGGATAATAAAGGTGACTAATCAAACCTTATTTGGTCCCAGTTTTCATCAACTATAAGAGTATTATTGGATAATAAGTATGTATATCAGCCATTTTGGGATTGTCAGAATGGTAAGATTACTGAGTCTGAATGGAAAGAGCGCTTCAGTAAAGCGAAATCAGCAGCTAGTCATGCACTTAGCAATAAAAGCACTGATGTTGTTATTTGTATAGTTTTGCAAAGATTATATACATTGAGAAATCAGATAATTCATGGCGGTGCTACTTGGAATAGCTCAGCAAACAGAGAACAGATTAGGGATGGTGTAGCTTTTTTAAGTGAATTACTACCTATTATTGTCAATGTTATGATGGACAGCCCTGACACTCTATGGGGTGATGCGAATTACCCTTTAATCTCTGAATAATTTGCACATTCATTTAGCTTTTAATAGTGTAAAAATTTCTAGCTAATTACACCGTTGAATCTATAAATGCTTGAATATATTTTAAAAAGTACAATTAAATCAATGGTTTTTATTATCTTGTTATTTTAGATAACATGTAAAGGTGTAATACTGGTAACTGTAATAAATGGCTGTAATGGCAGCCAGTGACCACAAAAACAAAGCGAAAGCCCATTTAAAAAATTAGCTAATACTTCTTAGGTAACGAATATGCTGTGGATGCTTCGGTACTTATGGAGACTTTTAGTGCCTGAAGAAAAATCACAATATGAAAAAATACTTAAACGACAAGCTCGCCGTTTAGCTAATCTTACTGAATGTAAATTGAATCAGGCGCAAAGGACTATCGCGATAGACTTTTATGGATACAAATCTTTAAAGGACTTAAAACTAAGTCTAGAGAATGGATTGGCAACCCCGGACACAACTAAGCTTCTTGAATTTGATAAGAGCTCTGAATGCTTGATAAGTCTTCAACGTAGCTGGGAAAGAATTAATACTGCGTTTGATGAAGTTGATTACCTTACAAGCTTTGATCGCTTTGAAGTTATTGCCTGTATTCTTAATGTGCAGCCTGAAGAGTTTAAAAGCCTAATTAATTCAGAGTAACTTTTGCAATTTGTATTTGATTAAAAATTACTATATTTATTTACAAGTAAAATGTCGTGATGAAAAATGTATCTTTTTACCCAGCTAATTGTTTAATATAGCGTAGAGGCTTACGGGAAGCCAGCGCCTACTTTAAAAAGCGGCAAAGTCGATGCACCCGAACAATTTGTAATATTAAAAATGAATAAGCGTTTAGTAGGCCTTATTTGTTTAAGGATTATTATGAATTGTGCCTATTGCAATAGCCCAGTATTGTCTGGTTTAGCGTTAAAAAAATATCAAAAGTCATTTCCTGAAGTTTTTTATGGCGAATCTCTCCCTATAAACAGTTTAGTTTTTTCTTGTTATAACCAAAGTAAATATAAGCTATCACATACACTATTTAAGTTGTATCAAGTCTTTCGTGGTGAGTCTATTGCTGATATTGCTAGTGAAGTTGGTGCTTGTCCTGGAAGTGTCATTTTCAGTATATCCCAAGGGGCTGCTAACCCTAAGGGCTACTTCGACTATGTTCGCTCCGATAACTCTTTACTAAATGTTCCTCTTAACAAATTAGATAAGCCATTTTTTGAATCAGAGCTAAGTTATTATAGGGCGACTGTTAATGCTATTTATGAAGAGTTAGATGAATATGATGTTCAATTAACTCAAGCAGATATCTTAAGCACATGTAAGTTGAATAAGGCCGAATACTATCGATTAATGGTAGATTTTCTCTGTATTGATTTGGATAGCTTTAATCTCAAACTTGATGACCATATTGGTCATGATTTATATCAGAGGTTTATGTCTAAACCTGAAAGAAGAGAATATGAAGTTATGATGCGAGAATTTGGTTTCCCAATAGTTAATGAACTTTGACTTTATTTGCTATGTACTTTGAAGAAAATGAAAAATATTATCTTTTATTTTTCATTTTTATTTTGATTTATACCTAGTAATTTTCTGAAAGTTATATTTCTATTTTTATGAAAAATTGAATTTAGCCACAGTATTTTATGAATTTTATGAAAAAACTGAATTTTGAAGGGATTGGCTCTCTAGCTCGCATGAAGTATGACTATTCAATAACTTTTCTTATTACACATCTTGATAGTGAATAGGCTCTATTATTGCGGCTGTACCTCCGGTTTTACTAGCGCTCGTAACACATGGGCCGGTTGTGAGTGGTTTAGTGGCAGCGGGATATTTGTCTATCAATACTATTATGGGAAATATGATTGAGCCTAAATATATGGGTAAAGGGGTTGGTCTATCTACACTTGTGGTATTTGTGTCTTTGATATTTTGGGGCTGGTTACTAGGTACCGTAGGTATGCTGTTATCTGTACCACTGACGATGGTTGTGAAAATAGGTCTTGAGAATAGCGAAGACGGCCGCTGGTTAGCGACCATGCTAGGTAGTTATGAAGAGTCTAAAAATTAGCTTGTAGTTCTTTGATATGCAGCTGTAAAAAGGATATTTTACAGCGCTTAAAGACTTTTGCTGCGCGAGTTGAGTTAGGCAACTCTTTAAGATAACGCCATTTGCAAGCGTCATCCATATAACGGCTTTGGTTTGTGATACTACGCTGAATAATTGGCATGAGTTGGGTGTTACCGGTATTTTTTTCTAACTCTTCAGTATCCATCACCAATTTGTTTACCCAAGTTTGACGGCTTCTTTCTAACAACTCAATATTGCCATCGAGGCACATTAAATATTTTTTTGCTTTTTGAGGGTGGTCAGACTCAAGGTGACTACAATCCTTTAACACCTCAGTACGAGCAAACGCGTCGATACTTAGAAATACAGTGAACAACAGAAAAATATTAATGGTTTTGATCATAGTTAAACTCAATTGTAAATTTGGCACCGCCAAGCTCACTGTAGTCAATAATGATTTGGCCGTGATAAGAGGCAACTAAATCCGACACTATTGCCATGCCCACACCGTGTCCAGCTTCATAGGTATCAAGTCTAGAGCCGCGCTGTAAAAGTTCTTCTCGTTTATTCTCAGGAATGCCTGGGCCATCATCACTAATTATGAATGTAATTCCTTTCGTGGTATCCGCTTTAACAGTGATATCAACTTTATGCACACATGCTTTACAAGCATTATCGATGATATTACCTAAAATTTCCATCAAATCGGTTTTATCACCGAGAAAAGCGGCGTCATGCTCACAGGTTGCAGAGAAGTCTATCCCTTTATCTAAGTAGACTTTACCCATGGCGTTGAGGATCGAGTCTAGAACCGGTTTGACTTTGGTTTGTTTTTTCCATGTGTCCGACGCCCCAGTAGCTGCACGTTTTAGCTGATGTTCGATCATCGCATTAATGCGATCTAATTGCTCTTGCGCTTCTGAGTCTGCTGCAAGTGGGCTCGATTTAAGCACTGCTAATGGCGTTTTAAGTGCGTGTGCCAGATCGCTCAAAGATGCT
This sequence comes from Pseudoalteromonas luteoviolacea, assembly GCF_021654285.1. GTDB lineage: Bacteria > Pseudomonadota > Gammaproteobacteria > Enterobacterales > Alteromonadaceae > Pseudoalteromonas > Pseudoalteromonas luteoviolacea_J. The sequence continues at coordinate 37,311 of NZ_JAKFZS010000018.1, forward strand.
CGGTAACGCTCTTTTTGTCGTCTTTGTGAATCAAGTAGTAAATTAAGGTCAGCTTTGATTGTTGTCAGTTCGACAGGGTATAGACCATTTATCTTGTCCCGTTCACCTGATTCCACTTCTTTGATTTCTTTATCTAGTCGCTGCAAAGGGCGGGCATTCCAAACAAAACCAAATGCCATGAGTGCGGCGATAACAACCCCCATTATCAACATCCAATTGACGAGGGTGTTTCTAAACTCAGACATTAATGCGAGTAGGGCTGAGTTCTTTTTTAATAAAATAAATTTGGCTTGTTGGGATTGATCTGCATTACCCAATATAACGGTTAAACTGAGCTGCCAAAAGTCTTCCCCACTGTAACGTACTTTTTTGAATTCTGATGCCCCCGCTTGTGTTTGAGAAACATCAGGGGTGACAGTGAGGCTTACAGCGGACTCTGAGTACCATACGAGGGTATTTTCTTGGTATACCAATGCGTAGGTATCTGAATTAAGTCGGTTTAATTCAGGAGCCAGTATCGTTCTAGGCATAGAAATGCCATCTGATACAAATTCGACTTCAGATATTAAAGAGTAGAGATGAGCCTCAAGTGTTTTTTCTGTCGCATCAACTAAGGTTGCATGATAGGCGCGACCGATAGAGAAAAAGAGTGCTGGAAGCGCAATGATTAGAACAAAGACAAGGATAAATCCTTGCCTTATTTTGAGAGAGATCTGGGCGCTGCTTACCACTGAGTTTTAAACCTATAACCTCTACCTCGTAAGGTTTCCACTGGGTTCAATTTGCCATCAGGGTCAAGCTTTTTACGCAAACGTAGAACAAATACTTCGATAACGTTTGAATCTAGGTCAAAATCTTGGTCGTAAATATGCTCGGTCAACTCTGATTTAGAAATGACTTTGTGAGGATTTACCATCAAATACTCAAGCACTTTATACTCATATGCGGTCAAAGTTAGTTCTCGTTCATTGACGAAAACTTGCTGAGAGCGCGTATGCAGAGTGATTGGGCCAATGCTAATCTCAGGGTTTGCCTGTCCGGCACTGCGTCGTATTAATGCATTACAGCGTGCAATAAGTTCTTCAACATGAAATGGCTTAGTTAAGTAATCGTCAGCACCTGCATCCAACCCCTCAACTTTTTCTTGCCAGCGATCTCGGGCAGTCAAAATCAAAATAGGTATTTTGATCCCCTCAGCACGCGCACGTCTTATTAACTCGATACCATCTAGTTTAGGTAAACCTAAATCGACAACGGCTAAGTCAAGCGGGTACTCAGTCAGGTGAAATAGACCATTTTCGCCATCATGGCACAGATCAACACTGTACTTTTCTTTCTCTAATACGTTTCTTAGGTTTTCGGCCAGTTGAACGTCGTCTTCAATTACTAAAATTCGCATTGTTAATCCTTCTTAACCTCACCCGTTACTTTGTGGACTTTCACATCAACTATTCTGCCGTCGCTTTGTAGAATACGTACAACAAAATAATCACCTTCAAGGGAGATCTTGAGTGTCTTCCCTGGCTGCTCGGTGGTTGCTAATTGTACGGCTTCTTTTTTGCTTATGGTGTCCTGCTGTGCTGCTTGTACCTGAGTGAATGTCAGGGAAAAAACCAGCATAAAAATCGCAAAACATAAGGGCAACTGCATTCTAAGCTCCACGTTTGGGTTGCTTAACATCATGTGACGAAGGTTAAGATGAGTTGTCTTAACCCGTGCTGAACTTTAGTTAAGGTAATACTTTCTTGTATGGTTTAACGACACTATCAGCGTAAACGCCTGCTTCGATATAAGGATCTGCTGCAGCCCATGCTTTCGCATCTTCTAAAGAAGCAAACTCTGCGATAACAAGAGAACCTGTAAAACCAGCTTCGCCCGGGTTCTCGTCATCAATTGCAGGAAGCGGCCCTGCAACAAACAGTCTATCTTCTTCCTTCAATACATTTAAGCGAGCCAAATGAGCAGGTCTTGCATTCATGCGTTTTTCGAGCGAGTTTTCCACATCCGTTGAGTAAATCATGTAAAGCATAATAGTCAGAAATAATGCGTAATTAATTTTGTGTTTCGTATCATAGACTGGATTGTCCCTAAATGTAAATGAAATGACGTTATCTGATGAGAATCCTGATTTATACTTGAAATCCGCAGGCCATGGCTGTTACAGTCCTTCGACTATCGTGAAAAATAATAATAAGGTTGTTTTAATGAGTGCGAATCGCGAGCAATTTAGCTCTCGACTGGGTTTCATTTTGGCAGCGGCAGGGTCCGCTGTGGGGATCGGAAATCTGGTTGGGTTCCCAGTTTCTGCTGCAAAAAATGGCGGCGGTGCATTTTTAATCGTTTATGCGCTGTTTGTTATCTTCATCTGTTTACCCGTAATGATCGCCGAAATGGCGCTTGGTCGTAAGGCGCAAAAAGATCCATACGGTGCTTATCATTCACTTACAGGTGGTGATAAAAAGTGGTCGTTTGCAGGTGCACTAGCTGTGTTAACGCCGTTTATGATTGCGGTTTTTTACATGGTTATTACTGTTTGGATTTTTGGTTATCTGGTACAAACTGTTATGGGGAACTTGGACCAGCTAGCAAACCCAAATAACTTTGGTATTTTTATTAACGAGTATAGTGTTTTTGGCTATATGGCCGGTGTCGCTATCTTGGTGAATCTGATTTTAGTTGGTGGCGTAAAAGAAGGGATTGAAAAAGCTGCAAAGCTGATGATGCCAGCCTTATTTGTGCTGCTAATCGGATTAGTGGCCTATGTACTTACGCTCGACAATGCGATGGCTGGTGTGCGTTATTACATTGTTCCTGACTTTTCTAAAATGGATGCCAGTGTTTTAAATGGCGCGCTGTCACAAGCATTTTTCTCATTGTCACTTGGTATGGGTATCTTAATTACTTATGCGTCTTACATTTCTAAGAAAGAGGACATTGTCGGTAGCTCAAAAATGGTGGCAGTCACAGACTCGTTAGTGGCATTTATCGCAGGCCTAATGGTACTACCTGCCATTTTCAGCTTTAACCCTGACGTTAAGCTTGACGAGTTATCAGACTCCTCTGTATCTATGATCTTTGTGTACTTGCCTCAGTTATTCTTAACGATGCAAGCGGATATTGGCTATACAGGTGCATCGATTGTTGCGGGTATCTTCTTTTTATTGGTGTTCTTCGCGGCGATTACATCTTTGGTATCCATTGTGGAAGTGCCAACTGCAAGCCTAATGGAAGCCAAAGGTTACAGCCGTAAGAAGTCATTGACAGTACTTGCTGTGTCGACGGGTGTGTTAACTGTGATGTGTACCATGTCATTTGGTATGGTAGAGTGGCTGACGAAATTTACTCAGTATGGTGGCGTTGATAAGAGCTTCTTTGACATTGTTTCTGACGTATTCTATGACACGATTTTACCATTCAATGGCTTACTACTTTGTTTGTTTGTGACATACCGTTGGAGAAAAGCAAATCTGTCAGATGAGCTGTCTCAAGGTTGTGAAAGTTACAAAGGCAGCTTTATGGAGAAGTATGTCAACTTCTCGCTGTCGACGTTTATTCCAGTGATATTACTCGTGATATTCGTCAATACGGTTGCTACCAAGTACTTTGCAGTCAGCTTATTTGGTTTCTAATTGATACATAAGTTGTGGGGCGCTTGCCCCACAATTTATGTAAATGTCACACCTGCATCTAGATACTTTCCTGCGCCAATTGTAAATATCCATAATCCCCACAAACTATGTTCTAGCACACACACGGCTAAAGAACGGCTGTGTGCATAGGTATACGCAAATAACAATCCGCCCATAAATGATAAAATGATGGCCATCCAGTTATCGTATACACAGTGTGCGAGTGCAAACACACTGGCACTGAGCACAACCCTTACGGTTTTACTTGGTAAAATTCGTTTGTAGCGGTGGAAAAAGTAGCTTCTAAAAATAAGTTCTTGCGGCAGGACTGATAAAATAGGGTAAGCAATTAACAGCACTAACCAGTCAAACGTTGAGTTAATGGGCAGTGCAAACCAACTTTCCTGACTTATCAGCCCATACAGCATGCCAGAGAATAGAGCGCCGATAAAAAACATCGAAAATAACCGTTTTTTTATGGCTGAGAATTGCCCAAGGCTGGTGAGTCTGAATCGTTTAAAATGCGGATCAGAAATGAGTAGGTAAGTGCACACTACCATTAAAGTGATCAATGCAGGGAAGAGCCAATTAGCAAGCTCTGCACGAAATAGATAAGCGATACAAGGAAGAAAAATAAAAACAGAGAATAGCTCAAACCATCTATATTGATGCGCGTTCAAAAGACCACCATACTGAAAATCTGCCCTGCATAAAATATAGCAAGCATCATCATTTTGGCTGGAACTTTTACAGAGTTATTTTCTTACCTGTAAAGCTTGTTTTCGTAATGGTATCAATGTTGAATTTATTCGTCTTCTGGGAGGTATTTAGATACCTTGGCAATGGTTAACATAACGGCGATAAAAGTAATTGCCATTAAACCAAAGACCTTAAAATTAACCCAAAAATCGAGTGAAAAAGTATAAGCCACAATTAAGTTTAAAATCGCGATAACAAAAAAGAGTGCTGACCATGCGAGGTTAAGTTGTGCAAAGAGCGTTTCAGGGATAGGGAGCTCTTCGGCTTTTTGTCGTTTTGGTACTTTATTGTCGCTTTGCTCTGCATGCTGCATTTGTTTCATTGCGCTATTGAGGATGCCGAGCAAGGCTTTTTTAGTCAGGTTTTTCCCTAACATGTGGTGTGATACTAAAAGTGTGCTGCCCAGAGCAGCGTATATTATAGTGGCTTTCCACATGATAAACTGTTCGTCTTGGAATAGTATTGTCAATCCGCCGAGTAATAAAGCAATGGCAAAGAAAATCCAATGCCTTTGAGAGATCGCGCCCTCCTTAAAATATTGCCATGCCATCTGTATTAAAGATGCGACAATTAATACGCCCGTAGCCCAAAAAATATCCATAAATTTATAGACGAGAAAAAATAGGATCAGGGGTAAATACTCAACGATAAATGCCATTTAAAACCTCGCGTTACCATACCTCTATTGCGTTTTACCAAGTTATGACAATAAGTTCAAGATTGACTTTTAGCTGCTAAACTTCTAGCCTCCGCACACCTTAAAAATAATTTGAGAACTCAATGAATAAGAGTGAATTAGTTTCAGCGATGTCTGAGCGCAACGAACTGACTAAAAAGGATTCAAAAGCCGCTTTAGACAGCATTTTAAATGCCATTACAAAACGATTGTCTGAGGGCGATCCTGTTGCTTTATCTGGTTTTGGCTCGTTGACGCTAAGCTACCATCCCGCTAAGCCTGGGAGAAACCCTAAAACAGGGGAAGAAATTATCATAGAAGGTCAAAATAAAGTGTTATTTAAACCAGCTAAGGCATTTAAAGATGCCCTAGCTGATTAAGTAGGCTTACTTCGCTGTTGCAGCCTTCATGGTTGCAACAAACTCACGTAAACGCTCGCACATCAGTGCCGGCTCACTCAAATTATCTTCAATAATTTTCACGACCGCTGAACCTGAGATTGCACCTGCTGCGCCTGACTTAATGGCAGCTTGTACATGCTCCGGTGCAGAGATACCAAAGCCTAATAATGTAGGCGCTGCATTGTACTCATGTAGCTTATTGATCATGGTATCTGCAGGCATTTCCGCTTTAGTTTCTGTGCCTGTAACCCCTGAACGTGATAATAGGTAAGTGTAGCCACGGCCATAGCTTGCACATTGACGAAGCGTATCATCGCTGGCATTGGGTGTTGCGATGAAGATCGGCTCAATCTCAGCTTGCTGTGCAGCCTGTCTGAACATTTTTGATTCATGTAGAGGCACGTCAGCCACTAAGATAGAGTCAACTCCCGCATCTTTTGCCTGCTGATAAAAGTTTTCCAGACCTTGTGCAAAGATTAAGTTTGAATACAGTAACAGACCAATAGGAATGTCTGCATTGTACTCTCTGATCTCGTGAATGATATCGAAGCAATCTTGTGTATTGATTTTACTTTCAAGTGCACGGATATTCGCTGCTTGAATGACAGGGCCATCAGCAATTGGGTCTGAGAATGGGATTCCAAGCTCTAGTGCGTCAGCACCGCCGTCGATCAAGCTCTTCACGATATCAATACTGATCTCTTTTGTCGGGTCGCCTAAAGTAACAAATGGCACAAATGCACCTTCTCTGGCGTCGTTTAGGCGTGTAAATAAGTTGCTGTAACGGCTCATAGTGCACCTCGCTCGTTCAATACGTTGTGTACATGGGCAAGATCTTTGTCACCACGGCCACTTAGGTTTACGACAATAACGGTTTCTTCAGTTTGTTGCTCTGCGTACTTTAATGCATACGCAATCGCATGACTTGACTCAAGGGCAGGAATAATCCCTTCATGTTTTGCCAGTGCTTGGAAGGCGTCAAGTGCTTCGGTATCTGTGATCCCAACGTATTGAGCACGACCTGTTTTATGTAGGTAGGCGTGCTGAGGACCAACAGCAGGGTAATCAAGACCAGCAGAAACAGAATATGACTCTTCAATTTGTCCATCACTGTCTTGCATTATGTAGGTATAGGCACCATGTAAAATACCTGTGCTACCTTTACATAGAGCTGCACCGTGCTCGTCAGTATCAAGGCCTTTACCAGCTGGCTCAATCCCTACGAGTTTGACTTCTTTTTCATCGATAAAATCTGCGAACATACCAATTGCATTAGAGCCACCGCCAACACACGCCATCACAACATCGGGTAGACGGCCTTCAGCTTCAAGCACTTGCTGCTTAGCTTCTTCACCGATCATACGTTGGAAATCACGAACAATGGTCGGGAACGGGTGAGGGCCTGCTGCTGTGCCTAACAGGTAGTGTGCTGTTTTATAGTTTGCAGACCAATCACGCATTGCTTCATTGACGGCATCTTTTAGCGTGCCAGAGCCAGCAGTGACAGGGATTACTTCTGCACCCATTAAGCGCATTCTGAACACATTAGGCTGCTGACGTTCAACGTCTTTTGCACCCATATAAACTCGACATTTTAGGCCCAGTAGTGCACAGGCTAGCGCTGTTGCTACACCATGTTGTCCAGCACCTGTTTCAGCGATGACTTCTTTTTTACCCATGCGCTTAGTAAGTAGTGCTTGACCTAATACTTGGTTGGTTTTGTGTGCACCGCCGTGCAGTAAGTCTTCACGCTTTAAGTACAGTTTAACTTTTGGGTTTTTAACTAGGTTGCGAGAAAGCGTCAACGGTGTTGGACGGCCCGCGTATTCGTTTAGTAGTGCATAGAACTCAGATTTGAAGCTTTCATCTTGCTGTGCTTTTTCAAATTCTTGTTCAAGTTGTTTTAGTGCTGGTACGAGTAATTCTGGGACGTACATGCCACCAAAATCACCAAAATATCCTGTATTCATTCTATCCACCTCAGTATTTTCGAATATTGTTAAAAGCATCGCGTAATTTTTCCGGACACTTTTTACCGGGGCTCGTCTCCACCCCTGAATTAAGATCAAAGCCTGCCGCACCTAAATAGGAAGCGTCTTTTACATTATCTGCGTTAAGACCGCCTGCAAGCATAAATGGTTTTTTTGCACTTTTAAGTAGTTGCCAGTTGAAAACTTTTCCAGTTCCGCCAAATGCTGAAGCTGTTTTTGTGTCATATAGGTGTTTGTCTACTTCATCAAAAGGCACAGGAAATTCATCTACAATGCCTTGTGCTTTCCAGATTTGGCAATTGACAGGTAGCTGTTTACGCAGAGTGCTTATGAAGTCTTGTGACTCATGACCATGAAGTTGAACCACGCTTAGTCTTAGGCTTTGCGCATATTCCACAATTTGCTCAAGGGGTGCATCCACAAAAACACCAACATATTTTAAAGGTGCACTGTCTACGACCGCACGAGCGCAATCAAAGTCAACAAAGCGTGGTGATTTTGGATAGAAAATTAAGCCGCCATAAACGGCGCCAGCTTGGTAAGCGGCAAGGGCATCGTCAACACGGGTTAATCCACACACCTTGTTTTCACCTAAAATCAGCTTACGACAAGCGCCTTCTAGGTCATCTTCAGCCATCAAAGAGCTGCCAACTAAGAAGCCGTTACATTGAGGAGTTAAGCGTTTAACGTCGCTATGTGTATAAATTCCTGATTCAGAGATGACGGTTTTGTCACTCGGGATCAGTTTTCTTAATTGTTCCGTGGTCGCTAGATCAGTGCTGAGATCTCTCAAGTTACGGTTATTGATCCCAATCAGTTTAGCGTCAAGTTTAAGTGCTCGGTGCACTTCTTCTTCATTACTGACCTCAGTCAGTACCGCCATATTGAGCGAGTGAGCAAGTGTTGCTAGCTTTTCATATGTTTCATCATCCAACACCGACAGCATCAATAAGATTGCATCGCCACCTTTTAAGCGCGCGAGGTATACTTGGTATTCATCAATGAAAAAGTCTTTACAGATCAGCGGCTGCTCGACCTTGCTGCGTACGTAGCTTAGGTAATCAAAACTGCCTTGGAAGTACTTAGTGTCTGTTAAAACACTGATACAGGTTGCGTACTTAGCGTATACCGAGGTAATTTCATCTAAGTCAAAGTTATCTCTGATCAGACCCTTTGAAGGTGATGCCTTTTTGCACTCTAAAATAAACTGAATGCCGGGTTTTGACATCTCGCCATAAAAGTCTCGTTCGCTGGGTTGAACCAAAGATTGAAACTCACTCAAAGGGAAAGCTTTTTTACGCTCGACCAATTCAACTTTTTTGTCATCAACAATTTTTTCTAACACATTAGCCATGACTGACCTCCGAAATGGCTTGAAGCGTTTCAACACATTTGCCAGACGCCAGCACATCTAGTACTTGTTGTGTACCTTCTTTTAGCGTGTCTGCTCTGCCTGACATCACAAGTAACGCACTGACATTGGCTGCAATTGCGGCATTGTGTGCTGGCTTGCCTTTGCCAGCTAAGATATCACGGGTTGCTTGAGCGTTATATTCAGGGGTATCACCGGCAATATCTTCAAGCGCGTAATTATCTAAACCAAAGTCAGCTGGCGTTAGCGTGTATTTAGTAATTTCACCATTTTTAAGTTCGGTGACTTGGGTTGTGCCATGCAGTGCGATTTCATCACATCCTGCACCATGGACAACCATTGCACGCTCTGTCCCCAGCATTTTTAATGTTTCTGCCATTGGGCGGCAAAGTGCTGGATCATATACACCAAGCAGCTGTAGCTGCGGTTTCGCAGGGTTTGCAAGCGGGCCTAAAATATTAAACAAGGTACGCGTTTTTAGTTGTGTGCGCACTGGCATCGCGTGTTTAACACCGCTGTGATAGAGCGGGGCAAATAAAAACGCAAAGTTGGTCTTCTCTAAGCAGTTTGTACCTTGCTCAGGGCTCATCTCAAGATTAATGCCCAAAGTACGCAGTAAATCTGCTGAACCTGATTTGCTAGAAACACTGCGGTTACCGTGTTTTACCATTGGAATACCGCACGCTGCTGCGACAATGGCTGCGGTTGTACTGACGTTAATGGTATTCGTACCATCACCACCTGTGCCGCAACTATCAGCGCAGTTTAAACCGCGGTTATCAAAAGCGACGGCATGGTCACGCATGGCTTTTGCGGCACCAGCAATCTCTGCTGCGGTTTCACCTTTTATCTTGAGTGCCACCAATGCTGCGGTGAGCTCTATTTCAGATAACTCGCCTTGCATAACTTGTCCAAACAACTCAGTTGCTTGCTCAAAGCTCAGTGATTGCTGATCAATCAGCTGATTTAAACTTTCCATGTTGCCTCCTAACAGGTTAAGTAATCGATGCTTTGCTTAAGCAGCTTGGCACCGTCTGGCGTTAAAATTGATTCTGGGTGGAATTGATAACCAATCACTTTGTCAGTGGTATGGTACACTGCCATTGGAATATCTTGATATTTAGCGATGACTTTTAAACACTCAGGTACGCTTGTCGCCATTAATGAGTGATACCTTGCAACAGGAAACTGTTTACCAAGACCTGCAAAAACAGGGTGCTCTTCCACATCAATACGTGATGATTTACCATGCACCGTCTCGCCAGCATGGCCGATGGTACCACCATAGCTTTGCGTTAATGCCTGTTGACCAAGACAAATGCCTAACATAGGAAATTTGCCTTTACATAATTCAATCAAATCAAGTAAACAGCCTGCTTCGCTAGGTTTCCCAGGACCAGGAGATAATACCAATATCACTGGTACGGTTTCATTACACATTTTGTCGTAGATAGTGCTTGCATCGATATGGTTACGATAAACCACCAATTCACTGCCAAGCTGTGACAGTTCATCAACAAGGTTGTAGCTGAATGAATCAAAGTTATCTAAAAAGTATACTTTAGGCGTCATGACCCACTCCTTGATAGCTAGATTGAATGGCTTTGATCACCGCACTGGCTTTGGCTTTTGTTTCATCGGCTTCAGCTTGAGGGTCTGAGTCATAAACAACGCCAGCGCCTGCTTGAACATAGGCTGTGTCATTTTTCACAAAGGCTGAGCGAATGACGATACATGTATCCATTACGCCATCACCTGTTAAATAACCAACCGCGCCACCGTAGCTGCCGCGACGCTGCTTTTCAATGTCTCTGACAAGCTGTGCTGCTTTTACTTTCGGTGCGCCTACAAGTGTGCCCATATTCATACAAGCCTGATAAGCATGCAAAGCATCAAGGTCAGGTTTTAGCTGACCAACGACTCGAGAGACCAAGTGCATGACTTGTGAGTAGCGGTCTACTTTGAGCAATTCTTTAGCATGGCGAGTTCCTGGTACACTGATCCGAGCAACATCATTACGTGCCAAATCGACGAGCATTAAATGCTCCGCACGTTCTTTTTTATCGTCACGTAACTCTAGTTCGATGCGACTATCTAAATCAGGATTAATGGAGCCGTCTGCAAATTTTCCGCGAGGACGCGTGCCTGCAATTGGGTAGACTTCAACTTGATTACTGTCTTGGCAGTACTTTAAGGCTGACTCAGGAGAGGCTCCAAACAGCACAAACTTTTCGTCTCGCATATAAAACATATATGGGCTTGGGTTTTGCTTTTTCAGATGCTTATAAGCGGCAAGTGGCTTTGCACAAGGTAGCGAAAATGTACGAGAGGGCACAACTTGGAAAATATCGCCATCAACGATGTTTTTCTTCAGTTTTACGACCTGATCTTTAAAGACATCATCGCTGATATCAACACTCATATCATGTGTCGCTTGCTCTGGCTGTTCTTTATATGTTTCATACTCATCGCATTGACGATTGAGCTCTTCAAGCTGTTTACCTACCTCAAAGCAATTAGCATGGACATCTGGACCATTGAATACATTGCCAATTAGCTCAGTGGTTTTAGCTTGATGATCGATCATCACTAAGGTTTCTGCTAAGTAGAAAACATAGTCAGGACAATCATTTTTACCGTCTGGTACGTCAGGCAATGTTTCAAAATTGGCGACCATATCATAGGCAAATACTCCGCCTAAAAAGACGGAAAATGGCGTATCTGAGTTACTTTTAATTGAATTAATACAGGTGCGTAGTGCGCTAAATGCGTTGTCTGCTTTTAGTTTACTGTATTCATCCAGTGATAAGTCTTGAGCATCATATGTTAGCGTCAGTACAGCATATTCTTTAACAACCGTGCAGTTACTCACTTGCTCTGCTAAGTAATTAAGTAATTGCTCGCCATTATTAGAAAGGGCACGTACTTTCACTTCAAGGCCGTTGCACTCTATACGTAGTGCAGCGTCCGCCAAAATGATGCTCTTTACATTGTCTTTTGAGTCTATTTCCGCAGACTCTAACAACAGTGTGTTGGGTTTATTGAGGGCCGCGTATAATGACAAAGGGCTTTCGATATAATCGCGCCGCTGCCTTATACTCGTCACCTCACCCGGTGTTGTAGTTATATGACTAAAAATCAAACCTCATTCCTCTTTAGTACAAAAAACCCCCCGAAGTATTTTTACTTGCGGGGGGTGTGTAATTAGTTACAACAATGCCTTCCCGCTAATTCAGGCACCACCACCAAGATTTTGTAGATGAATTGTTGCAAAAATTGTTAATCACTATAAAAATTCCATAAAAAAACCCGCGGACTCAGCGCGGGTTTAAAAGTTGTTAGACACAACGAATCACACCCGCAATTACGAGCGCCACCACCAAACGATTTTTGTTTTTTGTGTTAGATTCATTTGTAAAGTTTTCGTTATGTCAATTTAAGTGCCTACAGTAAACCCTACTCAGGTGTAAACTGTCAAGCACTAATATCAAAAAATAAACAATCGTCCGTTATTCATTTCATTAATACGATTTTTGACCTAGTAAAAATGGCTAAATTCTCCAGTGTTTTGAGAGAGGAAATAAAAGCGCACTCGAACTGACTGGCGTGGTATACTGCGCTCACTTGGTTTTTAAGGGGAAAATTTTGATTAAATATGACTTACACAGTCATAGCACTTTTTCTGATGGGCGTTTAGCAGTACCTGAGCTTATTGAGCGGGCAACAGAAAAAGGCGTTGATGTACTGGCATTAACTGACCACGACACGGTGGCGGGTGTATCCGTTGCACGTGACTATATTGCAGAAAAAAACTTAGCATTAGAATTGATTTCAGGCGTTGAGATTTCTACCAAGTGGGAAAGTTTCGAAATTCATATCGTTGGTCTAAATATTGACATCGATGATGCAAATCTGCAGGCATTATTGACACAGCAGCAGCAAAAACGCCGTGAACGAGCCAAAGAAATTGGTGCTCGCCTTGAAAAAAGAGGCTACGAAGGTATTTATGCGCAGGCCTTAGAGTTGGCACAAGGTGCAGAGATAACCCGTGCTCATTTTGCGAAGGCGCTGGTGGAGCGTGGTGTGGCAAAAAATATTCAGAGTGTATTTAAAAAGTTTTTAGCGCGCAATAAGACCGGCTATGTGCCCAGTGTTTGGTGCTCTATGCAAGAAGCCATAGAAGCCATACAAGGGGCGGGCGGCGTTGCGGTATTGGCTCACCCTGGACGTTATCAGATGTCCAATAAATGGCTGAGAAAATTACTGGATGAATTCACCTGTGCTGGTGGTAAAGCGATGGAGGTGGCACAGCCGCAACAAGCGCCAAGTGAAAGACAGTTTCTTGGTCAGCTATCGCAAGAATATAATTTATTAGCCAGCCAAGGTTCTGATTTTCATTACCCTATGAGCTGGTTAGATTTAGGAAGAAATCTATACTTACCAAAAGATTGCCAAGGTGTATGGCAGTTTTGGGGAGCCACAGAGGAATGTTAGCATGAGTCAATTTTTTCATATTCACCCAGATAATCCGCAAGCCAGATTGATCCGTCAAGCGGTCGAAATCATCCAAAAAGGCGGAGTGGTTGTGTATCCAACTGACTCGGGGTATGCGATCGGGTGTAGTTTGGGAAACAAGCAGGCAAAAGAACGCATTGAGCGTATCCGTGGGATCGAAAAACATCACAACTTCACACTAATGTGTCGCGATCTATCCGAATTATCGACTTATGCGCGTGTTGATAATCAAATGTTTCGTTTGATAAAAAATAATACGCCGGGACCGTATACCTTCATTTTAAAGGGCACCAAAGAGGTCCCTAAAAGACTGATAAACGACAAGAAAAAAACCATAGGTATTCGCGTCACTGAGCATCCAATAACCTGCGCGATTTTAGAAGAGCTCAATGAACCGTTAATGTCTTGCTCGCTTATTTTACCTGGCGAGCAGTTTACTGAGTCTGATCCGGACGATATTCGCATGCAACTTGAAAAGCATGTTGACCTTATTGTGCATGGTGGTTATTTAATTGAACAAGCAACCACTGTGATTGATATGTCTGAAGACAATGTCGAAATTTTACGTCATGGATGTGGTGATACCACACCATTTGAATAATTCATGACAGAAGTTTCTAGTAAAACATCCCCTCTGGCTTTTTTAAACGGGGAAGCCGTATTAGAAAAGCCAGAAGATCTTTATATTCCACCAGATGCCTTACAGGTGATCCTCGAAAGCTTTGAAGGGCCACTGGATTTATTGTTATATCTGATAAAGCGTCACAAGTTAGACATCTTAGAGCTCCCAATACTGAGCATTACTCAGCAATACGTGCAATATGTCGAGATGATGCAAGAACTGCAATTGGAGCTTGCTGGTGAGTACTTGGTGATGGCTGCTTTATTGGCACAGATTAAGTCTCGTTTGTTACTCCCTACGCATGAAGAACTCGAAGAAGAAGAAGACCCTCGTGCAGAGTTGGTAAGACGCTTACAAGAGTATGAACAGTTTAAAGTGGCTGCGGAAAACTTGGATAAAATCCCCCGTGTTGAGCGGGATATATTTATTGCACGTGCACTCATTGAAGATAATGAGCAAGATGACGATTCATTGCCTGATGTGGATTTAAAAGAGCTATTACTGGCGATGAGTGAAGTGATGGCCAGAGCTAAGCAATTTGAGCATCATCAGGTCAGTGCAGAAGCCCTCTCCACCCGCGAACGAATGTCGATGATCTTGCAATACTTAAGTGAGCATACAGAGCCTGTTGAGTTCAGTCGGCTATTTAGTGTTCAAGAAGGTCGAAGCGGTGTCGTGGTGACATTCATCGCTATGCTTGAGTTGCTTAAAGAGCAATTAATCTCGATTGTTCAAATCAAGCTCGAGCGTGCAATTTATTTGTCATTAAAGCTACAAGAGTAGTGTCAGCTCTGTCATAATACCGCGCCTTCTACTAGCCTTATGAAGAAATAGTGACATGAAACGCCGAGTCAGTGATGAACAACTTGTCGAGTTGGTTGAAGCTGCGATTTTTGTAGCAGATAAACCATTATCGAAAAAGCACATGAAAGAGACTGTGCTGCAAGATATTCATGTTTCTGATCAGCGTATAGGGCAAGCGATAGAAACGATTTATGAGCACTACCAAACACGTGGTGTAAGACTTGTTGAAGTCGGAACCGGATATCGCTTTCAAGCATGTCCAAGTTTAAGCCCTTGGCTTAATATGCTTTGGCAAGAAAAAGCTCCTAAGTATTCTCGGGCAACTTTGGAAACGCTAGCGCTTATTGCGTATCGTCAGCCAATTACTCGAGGGGAAATCGAACAAGTTCGTGGGGTGACTGTCAGTTCTAACATTATGAAAAGCTTGTTAGAGCGACAATGGATAAAGGTTGTTGGACACAAAGAAGTGCCGGGTAAGCCAGCACTGTATGCGACGACCAAGTTATTTTTAGATTACTTCTCATTGAACGGTCTGGATGGGTTACCAAAACTGCCAGAGCTGCAAACTGAGAAGCTAGATCAGATGTTAAATGATCCTTCTGTGAGAGAACCATCAGAATGAGTGAAAAGCTACAAAAAGTATTAGCGCGTGCGGGCGTTGGCTCGCGCCGTGAAATGGAAAAATACATTGACTCAAACCGTGTCAGTGTTGACGGTAAAGTTGCTAAGTTAGGCGATAGAGTCGAAGAAAATGCGGTGATCCGAGTGGATGGCCATGTGGTTAAGATTGAGCAAAAAGAAGAGCGTATTTGCCGCGTTTTAATGTATCACAAGCCTGAAGGTGAGCTATGTACGCGCAAAGACCCTGAAGGCCGTCGTACAGTATTTGATAGATTACCGCGTTTAGAAGGCGATCGTTGGATTGCAATCGGTCGATTAGATATCAATACATCAGGTTTATTACTCTTTACCAATGATGGTGAGTTAGCTAACCGTTTAATGCACCCTAAATACGAAGTAGAGCGAGAGTATTCTGTGCGCGTATTTGGTGAGGTTACGAATCAAACTTTGAAAACCCTTTCTCAAGGTGTTGAGTTAGAAGATGGTCCTGCTAAGTTCCTATCAATTAAGCCGCGTGGTGGTGAAGGGATCAATAAGTGGTTTAATGTAACGCTTACAGAAGGTCGTAACCGCGAAGTACGTCGTTTATGGCAATCACAAGAGGTTGAAGTATCACGCTTGATCCGTGTGCGTTACGGTAAGTTAGAACTGAATAAACGTTTACCACAAGGCGGCTGGGAAGAATTGGCGCTAGAAGACGTGAACTACTTGAGAAAATCAGTGAGCCTGAGACCTGAGACACAAACTAAGTTATCTGTGATGCCTGAAAAGCGTAAAGATAAGCGTGCTAAAGTGAATCGTATCAGAAAGGCTGTACACAAGCATAATCAACGTTTGAAGCAAACTAAGCGTCGATAATAGTAAGTGCATTAAAAAAGGGCCGATTGGCCCTTTTTTAGTTTTAGCGAAAATATAAATACTTATTTAGGCTGTGCATCAATCGATTGGCCGTTCACTTCTAATGAGTCATCTGACATCAAGTACAAATAAGTTGGCATCAAATCTTCCGCTGTTTTTAGCTTGTCTCTGTCTTCACCAGGGAAGGCGGCTTCGCGCATGCTTGTACGGGTTGCACCTGGATTGATACAGTTGACGCGAATATTGGTTTTACCCACTTCACAAGCCCATGTTTGCATCATGCCTTCAGTGGCAAATTTTGAGATAGCATAGGCACCCCAAAACTCGCGCCCTTGGCGTCCTACACCAGAAGAAGTAAAAATAATAGAGGCACTGGGTGCTTTACGCATGACAGGGAATAAGAAGCGTGTGATCATCGCCTGTGCAGTTACATTGACTTTCATGACGTTTTCAAAGGTCGATACGCAGAAATGCTCTAGCGGGCCCATAGTGCCTAAAATCGCTGCATTATTAAGGAGGCCGTCTAACTTACCAAATTGTTGTTCAATCGTAGAAGCAAGATCCCGGTAGTGTTGTTTAGTTGCGCCTTTAAGGTCCAATGGCACAATGGCTGGTTGTGGGTAACCGGCATTGATGATTTCATCATAAACCGCTTCTAGCTTGCTGGTAGTTTTCCCTAACAAAATCACAGTGGCGCCATGTTTGGCATAATTGATAGCGGCAATACGACCGATACCATCACCCGCACCTGTGACCAAAATCACTTTATTTTCTAGTGCATTACTAGCTGCATTATATGTTTGCATATTGGACCTCGAACAAATACATTTGCTATATTTTATCATAGTCATGACGCAAGTTATCGAATTTATTGCAAATATGAGTGGCGAAAGGCTACACTTTGCGTTAAGTTAAACTGGTCTAATGTCTTATTAAAAGCAAAATTACATAGTTTTAACGAATTATTCTCGGCAGCTTATTTATGCTTACATTCTTGAGGCAAGGGTGGGCACTGGCCGAGGTAACAATAATAATAAAATTATGTCGGAGCCAATACAATGAAGAAACTGTTACTACCACTCGCTGTTTCAGCTGCATTAGCAGGCTGTGGTGGCGGTGAAACGCTAGAAGATGTAAAGCAAGACACCAAACCTGTAACGCCAGTTGCATCGGTTAAATTTGACCCCTCAAATGGTGTTATTTCCGTACCTAATGATATTCTCTTTAGTGGTACACAAGATGGTACGCTTAATATTCCTGGTGAGTTAGATGGCGATTCTAAGCCTCTGTTATCTCGTGCGGGTTATGCTGATCCTTCTCTAGCACTTGGTGGTTTAGACGGTTGGTCTACACAAATGCCTTATCAAATTGGTTTGAATACACCTACGGGTGTGACAATTGATGCGGCGACAGTGGCAGCGCCAGGCGCAGTTCGTATATTTGAAGTCGTTATGGGTGATGATGCGCAAACTGAGGCATGTCAAAACTTGAGCCCTGCGTTGGCTTGCCGCGTAGTGAGTGAGCTGACATTTGGTCCAACTGGCGATTTTGTTTCACAGCTGAGTGAAGATGGCCAAAACATCAATGTTATTCCTGTTAAACCGTTTAAGTCGAATACGACCTATATCACGGTACTAACAAGCAACATCAAAGACACCATTGATGGCGGCAGAAGTTTAACGCCTTCATCAACATATACACTGCTTCGTCAAGAAGCGCCGCTAGTAACTGATGCGCAAAAATCTCTGCAAGCCGTTATTCGCAGCTATGAGCAAGCACTTGTCTCAAGTGAATCCATTGGCGCGGATGAAATCGTCTACACAGCGGCAATGACGACGCAAGCGACAGGCCCTGTTGTTGGCACTATCAAGCAGCTATTAGCATCAACATTTGGTACCGCGAAGCAGCCAGTTATTGCAGTACCAGAGCAAGACAATATGTCGGTGGCAGACAAATTTGTTGAACTAGGCTTAGCTGCCGCATTGCCACCTGAATTACTGCAAGCAGCTGGCGGTATTCGTTATGTAACAGGTAATATCCAATTACCGCAATATTTAAGCCGTCCTAAAAATGGTGAAGATGCCGCGCTGGCTGATACTTATTGGCAGGCATTATGTGATAACGGCGTTGCCGTTGCAGCCGCGAAAGCACAAGCTGGTGGTCAGTTACCTGAACCTGAAGATGGTACAGTCGATGCGCAGTGTAATGCACTATCAGGTGGTCAATTGCGAGACTTAGGTATTGATGCACAAAAATTTGTATCTAAATACAATGTCATTCCGAAAGAGCAGTGGGTTGCTAATGTACCAGTGCAAATCACATTCCCGCTTTCAGAAGCGCCAGAAACAGGCTTCCCTGTTGTCATTATGCAACATGGTATCACCAGCAAAAAAGAAGACATGCTTAGCTTGACGTTAGCACTGTCTCAGGCTGGTTTTGCAACCGTGGCGATAGACCACCCAATGCACGGTGAGCGTGGTATTGACGTAGACGGTGATGGTATAGACGAGTTTAATGCCACGACTAAGAGCGTGTTACATTACATGAACCTTCAGTCACTGCTAGTTGCTCGTGATAACCTTCGTCAATCAACGGCGGATTTACTTGCATTGAGATTTGGTCTAAACGCAATTAATGCCTTCTCGCAAGTGCCTCTAAACTTTAATACCAATGATGTTAGCTTCGTTGGCCAATCGTTGGGTTCAGTTGTAGCACCAAGCTTTATTGCGCATGCAAACTTACCAATTGAAAATGAGCTGCTAAAAGCAGCAGAGCCTCTGTTTAAAGTGGGACCAGCGGCGCTTTCTAGCGGTGGTGCTGGTATTGCAAACTTCTTAGTTGAATCTGCATCGTTTGGACCTGTTGTAAAAACAGCTGTTGTGCAAGGCGCATCTGATCTTGCTGTGTCTAAAAAGTTTGTAAGTTACCTTCAAGAAGGTGCGGTTGCGGATTGCTCAACATTCTCAGGCAGTGCATTTGCGGCATGTGCGTATAACACATTTGTTGCAAACTTAGAAGCTGAAGGTGATTTAGCATCAATTGCGGCCATTA
This sequence comes from Pseudoalteromonas luteoviolacea, assembly GCF_021654285.1. Lineage (GTDB taxonomy): Bacteria > Pseudomonadota > Gammaproteobacteria > Enterobacterales > Alteromonadaceae > Pseudoalteromonas > Pseudoalteromonas luteoviolacea_J. The sequence continues at coordinate 56,610 of NZ_JAKFZS010000018.1, forward strand.
ATGGCACCGTTGATCAGTTTGCTTATGCATCACAAACCGTGTTGGATACCGCAGATCCGCTTAACTATGCACCGCTTGTACGTGCGGTAAATACACCTATGTACATGAGTGTTGTCGTTGGTGGTGAAGGCGAAAACAAGGGTGACCAAGTGATCCCAGCATCAACGCTACCACGTAACCCGCTAGGTGGTAGTACACCACTTGCTGCGCTGATGGGTTTAGAGACTGCGACAGAGTCTAAACAGTCAACAGATGGTTCAGCAGGGCGCTATGTTGTGAACTTCTCACAGGGCCACCATAGCTCAATGCTAACGCCATCGTTTGATGCACGCACTGGCGGAACCGCTCAGGGTCATGCACAGGCAACAGCAGAAATGCAGAGACAAGTAGCCACTTATTTGGCATCTAAAGGTTTGATCTTACCAATTACAGATACGACCGTTATTGCTAAGTAATGCATATGAACATCAAAAAGCCGCTGGATAGCGGCTTTTTTTATGTCTCTCCTTTGTTCTAAATGAGACTAGTTATCAAGGTTTCATTGCAATGTCGCACTTTTTAAGACAAGATTAACGTTAGAAGATTTGAATTAAACATACTATAGACAAGGGTTTGGGAGATAGCATTGGCATTTTTGTTTGAATATGGCTTATTTTTGGCTAAAGCAGTGACAATCGTAATTGCTGTAGGCGCCATCATTGTATTAGTTGTTGGTGCAAGCCAAAAACCAAAAAGTAAATCGGGTGAAATTGAGGTCAAAGATTTATCTGCTCAATTAGCAGAAACCAAAGAAGAGTTTCTACATCAAACGCTAGATAAAAAAGCGCTGAAAGCACACCTTAAAGCCAGTAAAAAAGAGTCTGAAGAGAAGCCGGAAAAAAATACGTTTGTTATTGATTTTTCGGGCAGTATTGATGCGCATGAAGTGGCAAGCTTACGCGAAGAAGTGACAGCAATTTTAACTATTGCGAACAAAGAAAAAGATCAGGTGTTGGTCAATGTAGAAAGCGGTGGTGGTGTTGTACATGGCTACGGCTTAGCAGCGTCTCAATTAAACCGTATTAAACAGGCTGGTTTACCGCTCACCATTAGCGTAGACAAAGTTGCTGCGAGTGGTGGCTATATGATGGCGTGTGTGGCGGATAAAATTGTCGCTGCACCTTTTGCTATCGTCGGCTCCATTGGTGTACTTGCCCAAATCCCAAACTTCAATAAAATTTTGAAGAAAAATGATGTTGAATTTGAGCAAATCACTGCCGGGGAATACAAGCGTACGTTAACCATGTTCGGTGAAAATACTGAGCAAGGCCGAAACAAGTTTAAAGGCGAAGTCGAACACACACATACTTTGTTTAAGCAGTTTGTAGCAGAGCACCGACCTCATATGGACATTGATAAAGTGGCGACAGGTGAGCATTGGTTTGCAACGCATGCGAAAGAGTTTGATCTTGTTGATGAAATCAAAACCAGTGATGATCTTTTATTAGAGTTAAATGAATCGCATCAACTTTACAAAGTAAAGTATAAGACTAAAAAGGCACTTGCTGAGCGTTTTGGCCTTGGCCTAAGTGTGGTTGCAGAAAAGTTTGGCATTAAAATGTTGTCTCGTATCCAAACAAGCAACTTATAATTGTTAATTGAAAGTGGGCCCAATAAAGTAGATTACAACTTGTTTGGGCTCAATATCTGAATTGCTTTTTAATACCTTACTATCCTACCTGAATTACTTCTCATCACATATTGACCAGTCAAGACTGTCATTTTCTACAGGTTTAACTCTATATAAATTATGAGTTTTTCTGCTTTTTCTCGTTGGTGAACAGACGCTTTTCATTTCATTTTACTTCGTACTTAAGGATGAATGAGCGTCTCACTTTTACACAAAATGTTACAATATAACTTTAGACTCTATTTTCTGTAATCTCAGCGTTTATTTACATACTAATAGCATCTTTTACGTTAGTGTTGATTTTGAAAAAAACAAAAACCAACATCGGTGGGAAAATGAATGCACTATTAAAAGCAGCAGTTGCTGTATCTTTAGCATGTGCCAGTTCAAATACGCTGGCCGCTAAATCTGATGAAGAAAAAGCCATCTTTAGCAGTAAAACCTTTGAGGCAATGAAACTGCGAAATATTGGCCCTGCATATATGTCAGGACGTATTGCGGATATTGAAGTGGACCAAAACAATCCGTCCACTTGGTACACTGCAGTGGGTTCTGGTGGTATCTGGAAAACGGTTAATGCGGGAACAACTTGGACACCTATTTTTGATAAACAGGCCGTTTATTCGACCGGAGATGTGACCATAGATCCGAGCAATTCGGATATCATTTGGGTAGGCACTGGTGAAAACAATGGCGGTCGCCATATCAGCTTTGGTGACGGTGTTTATAAGTCAATGGATGGCGGTAAAACATGGAAAAACATGGGCTTGAAAAAGTCTGAACGTATTTCTGACATCATCATTCACCCAACAGATTCAAACACGGTTTGGGTTTCAGCACAGGGGCCGCTTTGGACTGATGGCGGCGAGCGTGGCCTATATAAAACCACTGATGGCGGTGAAACTTGGAAATTGGTATTAAAGCCAGAAGATGAGTGGACTGGTGTGACATCGCTGCTGATTGACCCAAGAAACCCAAATAAATTATATGCAGCAACTTGGTCTCGACAAAGAAAAATTGAGGCTTACGTTGGTACGGGCCCAGGCTCTGGTATTCATACCTCTGATGATGGCGGCGAGACTTGGACAGAGCTTAAAACTGGGTTGCCAAAAGGCAATATGGGGAAAATTGGCTTAGCCATTTCTCCTATCAATCCTGACGTTGTTTATGCCGCTGTTGAAATTGATAACCGTAAAGGTGGTCTTTATCGTTCTGCCAACCGTGGTCAGAGCTGGACCAAGATGTCAGATGAAGTAGGTGGCGGTACTGGCCCGCACTATTACCAAGAAATCTTTGCAGATAAGCATCAATTTGACCGTATTTATATTGCCAGTAACTACAGTAAAGTCTCTGATGATGGTGGTAAGACTTGGACGCCAATCAACACCAAGCGCAAGCACGTAGATGATCATGCGATGGCATTCCATCCAACTGATCCTGATTTTGTACTGATTGGTTCTGATGGCGGTATTTATATGTCACATGACCGTATGGCAAACTGGCGCTTCATGGCGAACTTGCCATTAACTCAATTTTATAAAGTCGCGCCGGATGATTCCAAGCCATTCTATAAGGTCTATGGCGGTACACAGGATAATTCAACGCAAGGCGGGCCGTCTCGAACTATGCGTTCAGAGGGGATCAAAAATAAAGATTGGTTCTTAACTTTGGGTGGAGACGGTCATCAGCCTGCAGTTGAGCCGGGCAACCCAGATATTATGTATTCTCAATGGCAGCAGGGTAACTTGACTCGTCATGATTTCAAAACGCGTGAGAATGTATATATTAAACCTCAACCTTTGCCGGGCGATCCTGCTGAGCGTTTCAATTGGGATGCGCCGGTAAATGTGTCTACTCACGATCCTAAGCGTGTGTATTTTGCATCACAGCGTGTGTGGCGATCTGATGATCGTGGTGATAGTTGGACGCCTATTTCCGGTGATTTGACTAAAAATGGTAACCGTATGCATACACCGATGATGGGCCGCACTTGGTCTGTTGAAGCCGGTTGGGATCTCTATGCAATGTCTGAGTACCATACGATTGCGAACTTCTCCGAAAGTCCGGTCGATGACAATATCTTATGGGCAGGTACTGACGATGGTCTAATTCAAGTCACCAGCGATGGCGGCAAAAATTGGAAAAAAATTGACCTCAAGCGTGTAAAAGGCGTGCCAGCTACTGCATATGTGAATGATATTCGCGCGGACTTATTTGATCCAAATACAGTGTACGTTGCACTAGATAATCACAAGTATGGTGATTTTAAGCCATATCTGATCAAGTCAACGAACCTAGGTAAAACTTGGAAATCACTCGCGAAAGACTTACCAGAGAATCACTTAGTTTGGCGTATTGTCCAAGACCATGTGAACAAAGACCTGCTGTTTATTGGCACTGAGTTTGGTATTTTCTTCACTGTTGATGGTGGTAAAAAATGGATTGAACTTAACGGCGGTATTCCGACGATTTCCACACGCGATGTTAAAATACAGCGCCGTGAAAATGACTTAGTTGCGGGTACTTTTGGTCGCGGTATTTATATTCTCGATGATTATACACCGTTGCGTACATTGACTGAAAAAGCCATGGAGCAAGACGCTATTTTGATGGGCCCAGGCCGCCCGGTTAAGTGGTATCAAGAAGATACAAATCACAGCCGTACGGACGGGGATGATCGCTATGTTGCGGATAACCCTGAGCATGGTGCGACATTAACTTACTTCCTAAAAGACAGTTTATTAACAGCCAAAGAGCAACGTCAGCAAGCTGAGAAGAAGCGAGTCAAAGACGAGAAGTATCCAAAATACCCGACTTGGGAAGCGATTGAGAAAGAAAACCAAGAACCAAAGCCTGCTGTTTATCTTGAAATTCGTGATGCAGAGGGCAACTTTGTAGACCGTGTCGCAGGTAAAACAACCAAAGGTATACACCGTGTAACTTGGGATATGGAGTATGCGGCTAATCAGGCTATCACTGGCGAAAAAGCGTCTAGATGGGACCCGTTTGCCATGGCGCGTATGGTTATGCCTGGTACTTATACAGCTATTCTGTACAAGCGTGTAAAAGGTGAAGTATCTCAGCTGGCAACTCCTGTCGAATTTGAATTGCAAGCGATATCCGAAGGTGCTGTATCAGGGCCTACAGCAGAGGCCATTGCTGAGTTTAGCGAGCAACTAAAAAGCGTGCAAAGACGTTACTCGTCAACAGCGGCTGCGCTAAATGAAGCCACTAAGACACTGCAATCATTGCGTACAGCGATAGATCGCACACCTGGCAATATCAGTTCACTTGAGTCGGCATACGCACAAGCTCAGGCTGATATCAATGCTATCAATTTTGAACTAACAGGATTGAAATCACGTGACCGTAAAGGTGCAAAGCCAGCAAATATCTCTAGCCGCCTAGGTTATGCAATGTCTGCGCTGTGGTCTTCTTATGGTCCTACAAAGCAGCATCGTCAGCAGTTTGGCTATGCGCAGCAAGGTCTAGAAGATGTGATTAGACGCGTTTCTACCTTACAGGAAAAAACGATTCCGAGTCTGCAGCAATCAGTGATTGATGCGGGTGGGCCTTGGACTCGTGGCGCTGCTGTTGTGACAAAGTAGCGTTATTCAAATTATGGCGTCGCATGTCTTAGCGGCGCCATTTTGAATGCAAATGCTAAGCTTCACGTTGGCGACATTCGATGCGTGAATTTCTCGGACGACCACTCTTAGCTTTTTTAACAGTTAACAACGAAGATGTCCTGATGAGATACCGACAAGACCACATAACAAGTTAATTGAGTAGTTTATTAACGATGAAAACGATATTTTCTTTTTTGTGTGCCTGCGCCCCGTTCGTGGTGAGCGCACATGGTGAACAGTTTGAAGTGATTGAGGTGCTTGCACCAAAAGAATCACTGACAATTGCATCCGCGAATCATACCTCTGCTTATTTAGATGAGCGCTTTACCTTTTCTTTGAACCGAACCATTGCTGATCAATTGACCTCTTTATCAGGTGTTAGCTTGAATGGTCAAGGCGGTCAATTTCAAAGCTATGCTATTCGTGGCTTTAGCCGTGGCAGAATACGGACTGAAATTGATGGCATACCCATTATTACAGACAGGCGAGCTGGTAACTCAGCATCATTTATTGCCCCGTCTTTGCTTAACTTGGGCCACGTGATTAAAGGTCCTAGCTCAGCACTTTATGGTTCACAAGCAATGGGTGGTGTGGTCAGTCTAAGCTCTGAGATGTCAGATAAGACGCAAGTTGCAGGTTCAGTGCAAAGCCATAATCAAGGCGTTAATTTGTCCTTTAAACATCAAAAGGATGATTTTACCTCAGCCTTTGCCTACCAGCATGCCAATAATGATTCTGCCCCCAGTGGGGATGAGTTAAGTACTCAATTTGAGCGTGCCTCAGCTCTTGTGAGGTATAAAGTTCAACACCAAGGCTTTACAGCCACTTACTCTTGGTTACCTAGTTATGGCGAGAGTATTGGTAAAAGTAATGTTAAATATCCGACTCAGCAGCTAAGTGACTATCCTGAGGAGCTACATTCGTTGGCGCAGGTTCAGTTAAACGGTGACGAAAACTGGATGGCGAAGTTTTATCATCACTATCAAAACTGGGATAGCAGGACAGTGAGGTTTGAGCGTTATGGCGGGCTGAGTCAATACCAGGGACATACTCTGGGAGGTCAATGGCTACAGCATATTGACTTGATGGGCAATGAGAGCCATTGGGGGATAGATTGGCTATCACGTAAAGGTGTGAAAATTACCAGCGATTATTTAGTGGTGGATGAGTTTGCACTTAGCCCACTTGGTAATGAGATGAATGCCGATGAAGACAATCTCGCTTTGTATGGTAAAACCCATTGGCAATGGGGGCGCGTTGATTTTGATTTAGGGCTGAGATATGACTGGCTTAAGCAGCAAAGTGAGCAATCCGAAGATGCCACTGACGGTCGCTTAAATGCTTCTTTTGCAGCCATGCTACCACTTTCAGATATTGTCGATCTTGGGCTTGATATTGGCACGGGCTTTCGATATCCAACACTCTCTGAGCGTTTGTTTTATGGTCAAACGCCAAGAGGGCTTATTGTCGGTAACCAAGCATTGGACCCTGAAACCAGTGTTGGCAGTCAGTTATCTTTGCACTGGCACGTATCTGACGAGGTGAGTGTGTATGGTGCTGTTTATCATTATGACTTAGATAATTACATTGATCGCTATGAGACAGCGTCAGGTTATTTGACTTATCAAAACTTGAGTCATGCTCAAATCAGTGGCTTTGAAGCGGAGTTCAGGTGGTACGCCAGTGAATATTTTGAGCACATAGTGAGTTACCAGCAACAGTCCGGTGAGGATAATCATCAACAAAGGCTAGATGATTTGCATCCACGTAAACTGAGCTGGACCATGTTAGTGCATTTCGACAATTGGTCGCTGTCAAACGCATACCGACATACTTTTGGTGCCGATGAAGTGGGTGGTTCTGAAATACAGCGGGACGCTTTTACTGTGTGGGATGTGTCAGTTGAGCATCAATTAACGGATAGACAAACTGTGTCCGTTGTGATTAATAACCTCACAGACGAAACCTATTATGGCAGTTTAGACGAAGATGCTGCTTTGCAGCCTGAGCGCAGCGTTAAATTATCAACAAGTATACAATTTTAAAGGAAGCAATGAGTTTTAATAAAAATAATAGAAGTATTCACAAGTGGGCGAGTATTATTATTTCTATCCCCCTGCTTGTGATCATCGTAACAGGTATTTTATTGCTAGTTAGAAAAGAGTTTAGTTTTATCCAGCCGCCTTCAGCAAAAGGTATTGGCACGATGCCTGAAGTGACGTTTACGCAAATTTTAGACATTGCTAAGTCTGTAGAGTCTGCTCAAATCAAAAGCTGGGATGATGTGAATCGTTTAGATGTGCGCCCTGCAAAAGGGATCACTAAAATCCGTAGTAATAATAAAATTGAGATTCAAATAGATAATCAGACAGGTGAAATTTTACACATTGCAAAACGTAATTCTGAGCTAATAGAAAGCTTACATGATGGTACCTTCTTTGAAAAAAACGCCAATTTATGGCTGATGTTACCTGTTTCTTTTGTGACTTTAGTTATTTCCATCACAGGTATGATTTTGTTCTTTTTCCCTTATCTTAAAAAGCGCCGAAAACGACAAAGCGTCGCCTCATGATTTTTACTTTAATAATCTAATTGAATTTAAAAATCACGTTTGCAGCCAGCAAGTTCAGAAAAACTGGCTGCAATTTTCTTCAAATTAAGCTTGATAGCTTGACCAATCTCCTCGAATTGCCAATGTCTGGGTGGGTGAGTAAATATTGACAAATAAGGTTGACCCATCAGGAGAAAAGCAGGCGCCTGCAAGCTCAGTTTTGGCGCGCAGCTTAGCAAATGGATATACCTCGCCTTTGGGCGATACACCACGCAAGTGATTATCAGGTAATAAAGTATATTGATCTTCGCAAATGAGCAGGTGTCCTTGCGGCGTGACCGTGAGATTATCGCCAAAGTCATACAGTGATTTATCACTGCTTTCTAAAAACAATTGAATTTGCCCCGGATGCTTGGTTTCTTGTGCGGTGCCTTCATAGGCTGAAGGTTGATAACGCATGATTTGCCCTAGTTGTTTTTCTCCGCCATTGGTGCAACAAAAATAAAGCTCATTGTCGCCAAAATGAATGCCTTCGCCCCGTGCAAATACAGCTGCACCTAAGTCATATCCGCGTAGCCGTAGGTCATCTTCAGGGCTTTGCGGGTTATCCAAGGTGATCCACTCGCTCTCGTACCAAGTTGATAAAGGCATGTTAGCTTGTGTCCAGTTACGGGTGTCAAACTGTCGAGTGTTTCTAAGCACGAGGGCTTGCAAAGTACCGCCGAACGCCAATTTGCCTTTTTGCTTAGGAATAAAGCGATAGAAGAGACCATCACCTCGGTCTTCGGTCAGATAAACAATTCCTGTTCTTGGGTCTACCGCGGCAGCTTCATGGTTAAAGCGGCCCATGTCCACAAGCGGTACTGGTTGAGTTAACCCTTGTTGATTTGCGGGTACTTCAAAAATGTAACCGTGATCTTTTTCCAGTCCGTCTCCTGCCAGTTGTACTGTTTCTTCACAGGTTAACCAAGTTCCCCAAGGGGTTGTCCCGCCAGCACAATTTCTAATAGTGCCGACGAGACTATAATATTGCTGTTCAATATGCTGAGTCTCAAGGTTATACACCATGGTTGTGGTGCCCCCGGGCAGTGCAATGTCTTTATTTAAACGGTCATAAGCGTTATCGGTACGATGCGCGGCAATATCTGGTGCTGCATTTTTTAAATGCTTTGGGCTGAGTTCATGGTTTCTGATTAAAGCGACGCGTTTTTCATCTAATCCGATACACCCCATGCCATCGGCATTGTCTAGCACACTGAGCCCATCATCCATTTTGTCATGCAAAGTAGAGATAATTTGGTAACTAAACCCATCAGGTAAGTCCAACAGGCCTTTGGGATCTTTGATGAGCGGGCCATAACCTGTGGTAGTTGGAGTGGGTGTGATAGAGCGCTTTTGCGCGCAACCTAACATGCTGCTGTTTAATCCGACAAATGCAAGTGCAACCGTCCCTTTGGTGAATTGTCTACGTGTGACCATGCTTACTACTCCCAAAGTCGTTAACGTAATTATCTTACCCATGTTATATGTTTTTTTCGTGGCATAACGGTGGATTGCACGAAAATAAGTGATTCATTTAGGTATTTTGTGGTATGTTATAATGTAACATTAATTGTGGTGTGGCAAGTAAATAGGGTCTTATGAGTCAAAAAAATAATAAAAATAACCAAGAAAGTGAGTTTGTCGAAATTTTTAATTACGCTGGCATCAAGCCTACTGAAAAAAGAATAGCTATTTTCAAGGGGTTAAAGATGGCGGGCAAAGCGCTATCACCCTATGATTTGGTTCAGTACTGTAAGCAAAATTTGGGGCTTACCTTGCCAGCTGTCTCCATTTATCGCATCTTAGACTTGTTAGTTGCAGCTGACTTGGTCCATAAGTTGGATACCGTCAACAAATACATCTGCTGTACACATATCGATTGTCATAAACCCCATCCACATACTCAGTTTTTAATTTGCTCCCTGTGCCAAAAAGTAGAAGAAGTGCATATGCCTGCTGAGCTAATGGCGCAATTATCTGCGCAAATTCAATCTCATGGCTATCAATTAAACTCACCTCAGTTTGAGTTTCAAGGTTTTTGCACAGATTGCCAGGCACTGGAAGAAGAGGCGGTCTCGAACGCCTAAAATGTCTTTATTTATAAGGGCAACAGAAAACTTTATTGTTAACGCGTGTCTTAAGGTGAAATAGAAATGTCGAATATTCTATTAAAAAATGCCCAGCTGATTAATGAAGGTCAAGTTGAGCACTGTGATGTACGAATTATCGGGCAAAGGATTGATAAAATTGCCAGCAGTATTACACCAACGGATATGGAACAAGTTATCGACTTGCAAGGAGACTTTTTAATTCCGGGCATGATTGATGATCAAGTGCACTTTAGAGAGCCAGGTCTTGCTTGGAAGGGCACCATAGGCACTGAATCTCGCGCAGCAGTGGCTGGTGGTATTACAAGCTTTATGGAAATGCCCAATGTGAGCCCGACAACGACGGATAAACTGGCTGTGGTTCAAAAACATCATATTGCCGCAGAAACATCAGTAGCTAACCACTCGTTTTATTTAGGTGCAACACCAGATAACTTAGATGAAATTAAAGCCTGTGATCCAAGTTTTATATGTGGTGTGAAAGTATTTATGGGCGCATCCACAGGAGATTTGCTGGTTGAGCACCCAAGTGCCCTTGAAGCGATTTTTAGAGAATGCCCAGTACTGATTGCGACGCACTGTGAAAAGGGGGATGTGATCAGCGACAATCTGGCAAAGCTGGGTGGCAGAGAGTTGACCATCGAAGACCATCCTGTTATTCGTGATGCCAATGCGTGTTACGAGTCGTCTTCTTATGCGGTGAGTCTTGCTAAAAAATATGGCACTCAGCTGCATGTTCTTCATTTGACGACTGCCAAAGAGCTGGATTTATTTGCCCCAGGACCAATTGATAACAAGCAAATTACCGCAGAAGCCTGTGTGCATCATTTATGGTTTAATCAAGATGATTACGGCAAATTGGGGAATTTGATCAAGTGTAATCCTGCCATTAAAGCGGAATCAGACCGACTTGCATTGATAAGTGCTTTAAACGATGGTCGTTTAGATATCATAGCGACAGATCATGCGCCGCATACTTGGGATGAAAAACAGCAAGCATTCGCACAAGCCCCTGCGGGTCTTCCCTTAGTACAACATGCGTTGCTGACGTTATTTGACCAAGTGAAACGTGACACCATGAGCTTGACTCAAGTAGTTGAGAAAACTGCACATAACCCTGCTAAGCGCTACAAAGTTCAGCAACGAGGTTTTATCAGAGAAGGGTACTTTGCCGACTTAGCGGTGGTGAGTGCGAAAGCGGGAGACACGGTACGTCATGACAATACGTTGTACCATTGCCAGTGGTCACCGTTTGTGGGCCATCAGTTCTCTCATCAAATTCGCTATACGTTTGTCAACGGCCAATGTGTTTACAAAGATGGCGCGGTCATTGAAGTAAAAGACAACGCAATGCCACTGGTGTTTGAGCGGGACTAGTTGTATTTATAGTCAGTGAGCGACGGCTAAATTGTTGCTCACTGAATTATTTAACGTTTAGCCTAATCAAAAGTGGTAAACGGCTGACAGTTGCAGCGTGAGTGTATCGTTATCAAGGTTATTGAATTCACCTGTGCCGCTTTCTGCATTGAGTGTTATATCTTTCATTTGCCCATACCTGACTTCGCTTTGCCAAGACCAAGTATCATCTACTTTGAACAACATGCCTGCAAATACTTGGTATCCGGTGTCGCCATCACTGGAATAGGAGCGCTCAGACCCTTGCTCTTCTAGATCAATGTCTACCTCTTGTGCCCAGCTTACCCCAGCGCCAATATAAGGCTGCCATGAGCTGGATGTATTGAATACATAGTAAGTATTAAGAAAAAATAAATTTGATGCAACGTTGCCTTCATAGGGTGCGTTAATCGACGGCAATGTGGTATTTGATTCATTGCTTCGATATTCCCAAGCCAGTTCTATTGCTAAATTGTTATGTATGACATAACCGACACCAAGCCCTGATACAAACCCGCCATCAAGTTGTATATCGCTATTGCCCGTCTGACTTTCTACATGTTGTGCGACGAGCGTCATATCTGACATTTGACTCAGCCCAACGTAAGGCCTGACAAACCAATCATGTTTTGCACTGCAGATTGGGGGAGAGTACTAAACAACAGCAACCAAAAGAGAGTAATGTAATATTCATGGCTAGGGCTCCATTATTAGCTCCATCTGCTATACGAGAGAATAAAGTATTTAGATTAAAACTTGGCCGGTGCTATTTAAATAAATCTTTAAATTGGTCCCATATTCCCAAAGACTCATTAGGGAAAAGATCAATGCCCAGCCAAGATTTAAGTAAATACAAGATAACGAAAACAAGCCCGAGGACCATCATTCCAACAATGGTTAATGCAGTTACAAACACCATGGCGGCGGTAAAGCGTTCCGTTGAGTTTAAGCTGCGCTTATTCACACCGCCAAGAAATACAATATAAAAACTCCATGGTAAAAATGGAAAGGCGAGTGTCGGTCTAAAGTCAATCTGGTGGTTATTCCAACCTCGCGTATTGATGACTTTATCCAGCGCTTTTCGCTGTTTATAGGTAAAGCTGGCGGCAACTTCGGGGTCCATCTTGCCAAGCAGTTGTTTGACGTGAGTGTGGCGTTGCTGGGATTTATGCACTGTCATTGAGTCTCCTTAGCCTAAGATCAAGTAAAAAGCTGCATGTGTAAAAACGGCTTAGCTAAATACTCACATGATCCATCGACTGTCTTTTCATATCGATTGGTTACATCCTGCTATCATTAGCAATGATAGTCGCTATTTTCCCACTCAACCTGAATTTACTCTTAGCTGTGTAGTTGTAGGATTTATAATTTCATCATGTTGATGACATATTGAATATCCGCCCCTTTTTCGAGGCTAAAATCCTAATGCTTGGTCAACTTTGCTTTTAAAGCGACGAAACATCACTGATGCTTTGGAAGGCATGTGTGTTTTTCGAGAGTAATCTATAGGCATTATTTGAGGTAACTGACCTTTTCGCGCAAAAGGGATCGTTTGAATTGCTAGATTGTTATTACAGTGACTGCCAAATAAATATGAGAGCGTTGGGTTTGCATTGTTTAATAAAGCACGAGTTTGATGAAACTCATCTAGCTGTGTTTTTGAGTGTGCCCAGCCATTGGTCTGTACAGATAGCTTTAAAACGCGTTGCTTTGTTGAACCGTTCTTTTCATGTAGGCGGTGGTATAAATCTCGATTCCATAAAAAGCAGGTGCCTTTTTGCCCCTTCAAATTACAGTAGTTTAGATTACTTTCAAGTGGGCCTGTTGCATATCCAGGTATAATCTCAAAGGCACCTTCATTGGTTTGTTTGACATCATTGAGATAGATATAAATTGAGAATGGTCGACAGCCATAAACCGATTTGATATTTGGGTCACGACTGTCTTTGTGCCAACCCTCTAAAGGGTCACAATGAGTTTGGTTAATCGCTTGACTCCAATCTATCTCAAAGCAGTGGCATTGAAAAAGTATGGGGCAGGGGTCCAGCACAGTAATGGCGTTGAGCAGTTTGTTGTTTAACACATCATCGAGAATGCCGAGCTCAACAAGCTCATCTGAGTACACATAACGAGTTTCCGGCGATTGACGGTCATGAAAAATGGGGTCTAACAACTCATTCCATTTATCAATTATTTGCTGTGTATATATGTTTTGAAAAGGGAGCAGTCCATGCTTTAAATACATTGTTTGTAAAGACAGCTCTCTGTTATCTAATTTCATTGTGATGTACCCATGGCGATATATCTAGCGTATATAGAAGTGAGCGAAACTCATGCCATGATGGACGTTTTGAAAATGTTTATATATGTTAGGTGCTTATAACTTTTAGGTGGTTTTTAGCTGTGTGTGGTAATTGGATGTTTGCAATCTAATAATGCAAAATGCGAATTTTAGATGGTGTTCAGGGGCGCTTTTTTGATACGGGAAGGGGAGAGTAGTATTGGATAATAAACAACACTACTCTATACAATCACATGGCGAGTCTTATGCTTTTTTGATTGCCCAAGCGGTATAAAGCCCCGCACTGATGAACATAAATAGGCCGTAAATACTTGGTGCGATAGACATGACTTCACTATTTAATAAGCCGGTTGTCACCAGAAGTGCTAACGTCCCGTTTTGTAAACCAACCTCTAAAGTAATGGTGCGTGTTTGTGTGGCATTATGTAGTAAAAAGTGGGCAACTAACAAACCTGCCACCATAGATAGTAAATTTAGTGCGATAACGGCGGGGCTTGCCATGACAAGATAATTAATTAGTTTATTACCTAACTTAAAGCAAATACTGACGATCACTAAAAGCAATACTGCAACAGAAAACCAACTAATATACGGGCTCGCTTTTTTTGCAAATTCGGGCCACTTGGCATGAATGGCCATACCAATTAAGACCGGCACAACACCGACAACAATGAGTTGTAGCCAAGCTTTTAAAATTGGAAACTCAATCAAGGTGTCATTTTTGCCGTAATAACCAATTGCCCATGCCGCTAAAAAGGGCAGGGTAAATGGGGTAATAAAGCCCACAACAGCAGTCAAAGACACAGAGAGCCCGACATCGCCTTTGGCTAAATAGCTGTACAAATTTGAGGTTGTACCGCCCGGGCACAGGGCTAAGATAAATAAGCCAATGGCAAGCTCGCCTGTAAGCCCTATTAAGGCAATCACGGCAATAGCGAGTACAGGCAGTAAAAGTAGCTGGCAAAAAGCACCGATGAAAAAGCTTTTTGGTTGTAAGTATACGCGTTGAAAGTCTTCAAGTTTTAAGCTTAACCCAACGCCTGCCATGATAAAAATGAGCGCGACGGGTAAGCCTATTTCAATTAAAGCGGGTGGCATGTCGTTATCCTTGTTAGGCCAAATTATATTTATATTAACAAGTTATTTAACATGTCGTCATACCGAAATAAACAGGTAGGATGTGAAGGTTCTATGACGCAGTGAGGTGGTGACAAGCGTAGGCTTGTCACCAAAGGCGCTTAAAATAGATAAGTGACTTTGAGATAACCGCGTCTGCCAACCGTGTCGTAAGTAAATACATCTGTATTGGCATCATTCCATGAGGTCAAAAACGGTGGTCGTTTATCAAATAAGTTGTCTATGCCCAAGGACACAACAAGTGTGTCAGATACCGTATAACCCAATTGCACATCATGATAAAGGATACTGGGTACTTGGCTGCCAATGGGTCCGCCTTCGTTTTCATCTTGGGCTTTACCGATATACTGTATGCTATAGCTGCCTTGCCACTTTGCAGCAGCGACATTGGCAGTTAGATTAGACTTCCACTTCGCAAAGCTTCCCCTATCTGAGGTGATTTTGCTAAGTAACACTTCTGTTTCTGCGCCGTCAAAAGCGGTGTTTTCATGCTTGAGCAAGCGCGTTGTATCCCAACTGAGTTTGTAGTCGAGATGCTTATAATTAGACGCAAATTTGATGTTTAAATCTATTCCTGAGACTTGTTCACTGGCGGCGTTCATCGGGCGCTTTTCAAGTAAGGTGACTTGGTGTGTAATAGTATCTCTGGTAATGCTATCGCAATAAGCTTTGTAGGCAAGTGGATCGCTGTAGCAAAGGCGCAGCATGTTAGAACCAGACACACTATTGATGGCGTTATCAACGTCAATATCAAAATAGTCTAGCGTGGCTGAAAATAATCCGTTTTGGTATACCACGCCCAGTGTAAATGTATTCGCAGTTTCTGGGCCGACTTCGGTGTTGCCGCCCACACCTGTACGAATTGTTGAGCCATCTTGTTCAAAGCCATTAGGTACGCCAGCTGCGAGACAGTTATTTAAAATCATGCCTGTTGCGCCGTCGCATGGGTCCATAGTGATGAGGTTTTCGATGTTGGTGCCGCCAAATTGCTCGGTAATGGTTGGCGCTCTAAATGCACTAGATCGGACACCTCGTAACAGCCATTGGTCGTTAACTCGCCAAGTTAATCCCAGTTTATAGGTGGTTTCGGCATCAAAATGCTGATAATCAGAGTAGCGCAGTGCCATATCCGTTTTAACGGATTGCGCGTAGGGTAAGTCACTTAAAAGTGGAATAGAAAGCTCCAAAAATGCTTCTTTGACTTCGGAGTCGCCAGAAATTGCGTCTTCTTCGCCGTTTTGCATCGCAATCGGATCTGGGTCACGCCAGCCTTTTTCTTTACGTAGAGTGATACCCGTTGCAAAGACTAAGCTGCCTGCTTTAAGCTCAGTGATATCGCCTGTCAAATCAAAACTAAGAGATTGAAGTTGGTTGCCGCCAGTTCCTTCGCGTTGGTAAGTAACATAGTCAATGACGTCAGGGCTTAATTCACCGATACCAAAATAATCTCCACAGGGAATGGCGGCATTACTTGCTGTGCTACATACATTTGCATCGAGTGTTTGCGCAACTTTAGTATCGTTAAAGTCATAGCTCCAGCCATCGGTTCCGGTATTTCTGCCCCAGTTATAGCTTGCTTGCCACAACCAGTTATTTGCTAATGTGCCAGAGAGTGCGAATGTGGTTTGTGTGGTGTTGGTTTCTTGATAGAACTCAGGGTTGGGTACTTCAATATTTCGACGACGCTTTAACGTGAGATCTTGTCCAGTAGGGTTGTAAGTAAACAATCTAGAAACGTTGACAGAGTTAAACCCTCTCGGTGTGACGACTTGATCTGACTGTCGATTCGCGTAAAGCACAGATGTATCAAGGACAATAGAGTCAGACAGCTCATAAGAGACAAAAGTCGCTAAATTAAGGCGCTGCATTGGGCTGTATGCATTGAGTGCTTCAAACCAATTGTAGCCGTGCTTGCCATTGTCATAGGCTTCAAAGTGGTCACCATTTTGACCTGCGACTTGGTTAAATTGCACTTCTTGTCCATCAGCCAACAGTGCGCGCCCGCCAATGGTTGAACCAGATGAAATACACACAAGTTTGCCATCCACTTCACTTAATGGACAGGGGTTACGGGTTGATTGTAAGGCGTTACCGTTGTCGACATAATTAATATTAACGGTGACATGGCCTTTATCAAATGAATTGCCGTAAGACAGGTTTAGCTCTGCATTTTCAGCATCTTTTTTGCTGCTTTGACCTACTTTTGCAACCAGTGTCGTGCCTTCAAAATTAGACTTGGTGATGATATTGACCACGCCCGCGACAGCATCGGCACCATATATCGCTGAAGCGCCATCTTTTAAAATATCAATGCGCTCAACGAGTCCCATTGGGATCATATTAAGATCTGGGCTGTCATTAGCACCTGTGCCCCCTGCAACGAGGCGCTTACCATTGAGTAAAACCAGAGTACGTTTAATGCCCATACCGCGCAGATTGACTTGCGCGGTGGCGTAGCCATTGCTAGTCCAGTAGGCATTAGTGGCATTTCCTGCCGGACCTGCTGATGCACTTAAGCTTTGCAATACCTCTTCTAAGTTAGACATACCGGTTATTGCAAGATCTTCAGCAGTTAAGGTGGTTACCGGGCTGGCTGACTCTAAATCGATATTTTGAATTTTAGAGCCCGTTACCTCAACACGTTCAATGTGTGTTGTTTGCTGCGCAGAAACAAAATGAGAGAGGCCAAGGCCGAGTAGCGCAAGAGATAATTTTGAATACGAAAACATAATGAAAACTCTGAAAAAAACTGCGGCGAGTATAATGAAGTTGACCTTGTTTGAGATGTGACAAATTGTCGCAGTACAGGAATTTTCTAAAGACTTTACAAACACTTATTAAAAATAAGCAACAAAGGTGTTGATAATGTAGCCATTAAAAGGGGAAGTGCGGCTGAAAGCCGCGCTTCATATACTTTATTATTCACGCTCTAGTCGGCCAAATGCCGTTTTACTTAGCAGAAAAAAGCTGGTGGCACTGGCGAACACGGCATTAATTGGCGTGATCCCCGGTAGCCAATGGCCTGCAGCGATACCGATAAAAACGCTGATGATGGCAGTCCAGTTTATTGTCCGGCACTGTGCATTTTGCATATTTTGATAGTGCGTTTTATGGGTTAAGTAATGCGTGATCAGCACACCACCAATCGGGGGAATTGCCGCGGATAGAAAGGTTAACCAGCTAACAAAATGATTGTAGAGCCACAATGCGCAAAGTGTGCCGATGAGGCCATTGATGACGCTAAGGTATTTGCTTGAAATCTCTGTGATATTGGCAAACCCAAGTCCAGACGCATAAAGTGCATTATCATTAGTGGTCCAAATATTTAAACCCAGCACAATCATTGCGGGTAATAATAAGCCTTGCAGCA
Source organism: Pseudoalteromonas luteoviolacea (assembly GCF_021654285.1). Taxonomy (GTDB): domain Bacteria; phylum Pseudomonadota; class Gammaproteobacteria; order Enterobacterales; family Alteromonadaceae; genus Pseudoalteromonas; species Pseudoalteromonas luteoviolacea_J. The sequence goes on from NZ_JAKFZS010000018.1 coordinate 74,813, forward strand.
TCAATACCTCAGAAATATCAGACTTCCCCGTTGCTGCGGCGCCTGCACCACCAAATACAAACATTAAGCTGTTGCCTATTAAAAATGCGATAACTGTGATCAGCACTGCTTTTTTAGCATTTTTGCCAAAGCGCATAAAATCCGCTGTCAGTGTGCCCGCAGAGATAAACGAACCGACTACCAGAGTGATCGCTTGAGTTTGACTCAGTGGTGAAGTGATTGGCTTAGCTGCCAAACCTGACAGTCCGCCTGCTCCGTCAATCGCTAACCATACTGAGAATCCGCCGAGTAGGGCTATGGCTGGCACCGCTATCATTGAGAGGACCATGAGGGCGGAGATCCCAATATATGCAGTGGTGGTCATTAATATGCCTGCAATGAGAATAAGCCAGTTGATATCAAATCCGGTAATTTTGCTAACAGGCAGCGCAAACATGGCGATACCAACGCCAAACCAGCCCACTTGTGTGCCAGCAAGGAGTGCGGATGGCAGCCATGAGCCTTTCAAGCCAAAAGAAAAGCGCGCAAGTAAATGGGTCGAAAGCCCTGTTTTTGCACCGATATAGGCTAAAAACGCAGTGTATATGGCGAGAATAAGGTTGCCAGCAACAACCGCTGTTATGAAATCAGCTTGTGATAAGCCAACGCCGAGTTTGCCACCTGTCCACATGCTCGCTGAGAAAAAAGTCAGGCCCAGCATTAACATCGCCATGGCAATGGATGCTCGCCTTGCCACTGTGGGTACAGGTTTTAAATCGAATTCATGCGCTGACATAAGGGCTCCATTTTACTGTGTAAGTATAAAGTGTATTGTGAAATTGCAGCACAATTATGGAGAGTTAACTTTATTACACTGTACACAAGTGTGTTCTGGGTTTGTTATACTGGGCGAATCTTTGGCAGTACTAATGGGCACCTATGTCTTTCCAATCTTTAAATCTTGCAGATGAACTCAATCAAGCGCTAGCACAGTTAGAGTTTACTGAGCCAACACAAATTCAAGCGCTGAGTATTCCACTCATTCTACAGGGCAAAGACTTACTGGCCACAGCCCAGACAGGCACAGGTAAAACTGCAGCGTTTATGCTGCCGATCTTAAATACCCTATTGCAAAGTGAATTTGATACGCCCGCAGTACGCGCTTTGGTACTTGCACCGACTCGAGAGCTGGCGCAACAGGTTGCGAAAGACACCAAACGCTTGGCCAAGTTCAGTCACTTAAAGGTGGCTTGCTTGTATGGCGGGGCCAATATTAGTCCTCAAGAAAAGATCTTAAAAGAAGGGGTCGACATCGTCATCGCCACGCCTGGACGGTTGTTGGATCACATGATCAAAGGGACTTTGTCTCTCAATGCCATTTCTCACCTAGTGTTTGATGAAGCTGACCGTATGTTAGATATGGGCTTTATCGGCGAAATTAAGCGCATTATGCGTAAAATGCCTGAAAAGCGTCAAACAATGTTGTTCTCGGCAACAATGGATGAGAGCGTGCTGACGCAGGTAAAAATGTGGCTGAATACCCCTGAACGCGTTGGCGTTGAGCAGCAAAACAGCACGGCAGACAAGGTAGAGCAAACCTTTTATGCGGTAGATGAAGACCGTAAACGTGAACTGATCTCGCACTTAATAGGTAAAAATAACTGGCAGCAGGTGCTGGTATTTACACGGACTAAAAAGAGCGCAGATGAGTATGCAAGTGAGCTGAATAAAGATGGTTTGGCGACGCTTTCTATCCATGGTGATAAGTCTCAAGGCGCACGAGAACGTGCACTAGAGCAATTCAAATCAGGTAAAACACGCGTGCTTGTGGCAACGGACGTTGCAGCACGCGGTATTGATATTAAAGCATTAAGTTATGTCATTAATGCAGAGCTGCCGTATGTCGCAGAAGATTATATTCATCGTATTGGGCGAACAGGCCGTGCTGGAAACAGCGGCCAATCAATTTCTTTAGTGAGTATCGATGAGCAGTGGTTATTGGAAGAAATAGAAGTATTACTCGATACCCGACTCACACCGCAGTGGTTGGCAGGGTATGAGCCCGATTTAACCAAAGAGCCCAAAGACAATCGTAAAAACTCTGCGAAGTCGAGAAAGCAAAGAGATAAAAAGCGTGTTCTAGGGCAGCGCACAAGGCGTAGAAAAAAATAACGGTTTAAGGGGGTCACAAGCCCCTTTTTAATTTCAGAAGTTTATCAACGCTCGTAATGCTACAGTATTTAGCTTGAGCGTGATTTCGGCTAAAAAGGCAGATTAAGTTACCAAAGATGTGGTGTTGAGTAATTATTAACAATTTAATTTTATTTACAATTGTACAATTATCTTTCTTGAATATGTTAAATGATGCATGTACCCTGCGTGCAATTTAATCAATCATAATTTGGGAACAAGCGAGTGACATCAGCAATCTCAAAAGCATGTTTATTTGCATTTTCTTTATTCATCCTCGGTTGCGGTGGTGGCGGCGGTGAAAAACAGCAGCCGGAAACTAATCTGACGGAAACGCCAAAGGTGACGCCAGAGCCAGAACCTCAGCCAGAGCCAGAACCTCAGCCAGAGCCAGAACCTCAACCAGAGCCAGAACCTCAACCAGAGCCAAAGAATGAAGCGCCAATAGTGGTTATTGAAGGCACTTCCTCTGGCCAAGAACAAGAGCAGATAGTTTTGGTTGCCAAATCTTCAGATGTAGATGGCTCTATTGTCAGTTATCAATGGGACCATGACTCAGATATGGTGCTTGAGATAGCTGGAGAGGCAACTGAACAATTAACTCTTAGCACACCTGATATTCAGCAAGATGTCACAGTTACATTCACAGTAACAGTTACAGATAATCAAGGTGCATCAGAGAGCGCTTCACACACAGTGCAGTTTGCACGAAATGAATTTGCATTCCAATTGAGAGGCTTGGTGACAGATCAGCCTATCTCCAATGCAATAGTGACTGCAACGATTGGTAATGAGACGTTCAGCGCAACAGCCGATGCTTTGGGAGAATATACACTTGATATTATTGCTGACGAAGCAAGTCAGGCGGCGCTGCTTCAATTGCATGCGCAGGGCGTTGATGCGCAGTCTCGTGTAGAGTTTATTTCACAATTGCCAAGCGTCGAACTGATACACAGCAAAGTCGGTGATGATAATGTTTTGGACGCTTCAGAGATATTCGGTGTTAATATAACCAATGTAACAACAGCTGAATATGTACAATTATCCGAGCATCAGGGGGCTTTTGACTCGCAAGCTCAGCTGCAAGATGCTCTGCTGATGGTCGATACTGCGGACAAGATAAAGCTAGCAACCTTAATTAAAGCCTTAGTTGATGACAATATTGACCTGATGCCCGCAGAGTTCAGTTCAACACTAACACTGGCTCAAGATACAGCAGGCGCAGATCAACTCTACTCCGAGCTAGAGGTGGCACATCCTGAGTTGCTTAAAAAAGCTGAGGAAGCTTTACTCAAAGATACGACGCTGTTACCTGGTTTAACATCGGAGTTGCTGGGTGACTATACATTGACAATCCCAAATAAAATGCATGGTCTGCTTGTCCACTTGTCATTTAACGATGATGGGACTGGCCAAATTGTTGCTGAAGAAGAGAGAAGCTTTGATTGGGAAAAAATGGGCCAAACGGTTACGCTATCTTTTGCTGAGCCTGTGACCATTGTACCTGCGGGTATTAAATCGGATTACGGCCCTAGCTTGAAAACAGTGCTAAACACTCTAACTTTTGATGTGTTGGAAGAGCGCGGCGGTATCATCACTGTTCATGCTTCGTATCAACATGGGTTGGATCTGGAATTTTTACCAGAACTCATGACAATTGATACAGAAACTGTTGCACATCTCTACAAAACACTGCCAAATCTTCCAATTAGTCGCGATGAACTCATTGGCGTTTGGTATCTTCAACACCACCTGTTAGGTCATAGCTTAAGTGAGTCTGTAAAATTAGAGCTATTGGAAGACGGTACGGCTAACCAAGCATCAGTTAATACAGATTGGCAGTGGCAGCTCAATGGCAGTACGTTAACATTAGAAAGTAACGATAAGACATTAACTTATCAGATTCTAGACTACGCAGATGGGCAGTTAAATACCATGGTAAAAGGCCATGTTTCAGACAGCCTTAGTACACGTAATGGTGCTGTATTTGTAAAACACCAAGCTGTAGATTTCGATACTCTAAACGTCGCCGGAAGTTGGTCTATTTCACGTTCACAATATGATGAACAGCAGTATTTCTTTTTTGACGATAACCGTTATTTTTCAGAACTTGGGAAGTCGAGTGTTTGGGCTCTAGAGCAAGGTAAACTTGAACTGGGTGAGTATTTATGGAATGGCACACACGTAGAGCAATGTGATGTGAGTCAAGCATCTTGCATTTATAACGTCACCGATGAGTTTGAACTGATTGGCATATATGGCAAAGAAGTTGCCATCAATCACAATATACTTCGAACAACGAGTGTGACAGAAGATAAATCTCAGTCATTGTTGAGGTTTTTTACCCTTGATCAAAACCAGGGAAATTGGTCGGGAAAATTAGCGCCTATCGGTTTGGAACAGGTACTATATGGTACTGAAGAAACACTGACATTCGATAAGCATTGCCCTGAAGGTCTATGTCACCCAGTGGCTGAATATCAAGGGAAGACTTATCGAATTGAAGAGCAGGGTTCAGTGATGCTGCTGTCTAATGACGAAACTGGAGAGCAATTGGTATTGGCTGTAAAAGTGTTATCAGCTACGGAACTAGAAGTGTGTATTCGCTCGACTAACGGTCAATGCGATACGTCAAATACTTCTTTATTCTCTACCCTAGGTGCTGAATTAGATTTCAATATTACGATTGAAGGTGAAGGAAACCTACTCGCGCATACTGATAAGCCAAGGCTTGGGGAAACATTATCATTGACTGTAATTCCAAGCCCGGGGTATATGGTCAGTAAAATATCAGGTTGTAATGGCCACTTTGAAGAGCAGAATATGACGTTTTACGTATACTCTCCAGCTGAGTCATGCCATATAACTGCTAAATTCATAAAGTATGAACCACTTGTTGGTGAAAATCGCTTGGTTAGAAAAGGCTTTTATGCGCCCTCTTTCTTTGATTTTAAAATTCTTGCTTCCGGTAGTGGCATGATCGCTAGATCTGGCTTTTATCCATACTTTACTTGGCAGGAAAAAGCGAATGGTGGACTAACCGCACAACTTGAACAACCAACGTATGCAGGTCAAGAAGTCTCTACTTCTGATGCTAGCATTTCATATGATATTGAAATTACTGGCTTTGAATTAATTCGCCATACTGATGGTGTTGAAGTGACATGGCATCGTCAATTAAGTATAGGTGGAGTAGTTCACAGTGTAGATAGCATGACTGAGATGTTAGATAACATAAGCGACTTTGAAAAGATCACACTAACTCATGATGACATGGTAGGTACTTGGTCATTGGGGTATGGAGACAATGAATTCGATTACTTTTCTAAAAATAAGAATAGCGACTATCTACGTTTTTTGTCGACATATAAACTTATCTTAAATGAACATGGTGATGGAGAAATCGTAGATGCATTTGGTCGAACCCCTATTAATTGGGTTCTTGGCGATGATTATCTTGAGCTTCAACAACTGGATGGTCAAAATCATGTGATTCGTATTTCTCTATGGAATAAATTAGATAGCGGTTTTCAATTCAACACTCAGTTGGTTACTGGGAGTCATATGGCGCCCATTAGCAGTGGAACAGGTCTGATGGTAAAGCATCATGTTTCAGCCCCTGATATCATCAGTAAAACGGGAGCGTGGCGTTTTAAGGAAGGCAGTCACTTTGATGTACTGAGAGGGGTGGAAGTCTACGATAATGGTGTTACAAGACTGGGTGCAGATTTTAATTATCACCATACTTCAGTGGAAGGTAATGTTATATATATGGAAAACCTTTGGGATTATAAACAAAATATCATCGATCCAAATTGCTCAATTGATAAAATTGAATGCTCATTGCACTCATCCTTAACATTTGAGCTTATCGCAACAGGCGAAAATAAGTTGTATGTTTTGGAAACCCCCGTGTTTGCACCGGATGCTTTTCCGTCATCGGTGCTCAGAGTGGTAGAGTATAACCCCTCCGGTTTTGAAAAGTTTGAGCATTATATGCTTGCAAAATTGAAATTTAACCAGCAGGTTGGTGATACACAATTAGAATGGCGCACTGGCATAGATCATAGTAGTAATGGGGTAATCATCACTACACCAGATGGTCAGTTTCCAGCGATTCTAGATGAACAAGGCAGAATTGTGTATGACAATCAGGGGGAGAACCATTATTTACAAGTGATTGATGCCAGCCTTGATGGGGTGAAAATATGTCATTACTCTGAACATGATGTGTGTAGTGCTGACAATGAACTGTTTTTAACCTACCCATAGTATATCTTCAAGTAGGCAACTGCGCGGCGTCGCTGTTGCCTATTACTGAGTTCTATGATTATTTTTTCTTCCACTTAGCATTATTGGGCAGTGACTTAGGTGGGACACGAACCTGTATTAGTGAAGGGCTATCTAAGTTTTCAAGCGCGCCTAAAATTGCCTCGTTGAGCTCTTCGTACGTATTAGCTTTCCAGCCTTTACAGCCGAATACATCGGCAAGTTTACAGTAATCCCACTGGTGCAAAATACATGAATCAAAGAATGGCTGATCGCTTGAGAATATTTCCGCATCATATAGCCACTGCTCTACACCATATACACCGTTATCCATGACAAAAATAATCGGGTTGAGCTTAAACCTAGTCTGCGTGGATAAACACTGCGGTGTCATTTGAAATCCCCCATCTCCGGAGAATACAAATACACGCTGGTGATCTTGTTTAGCAAGGCTCATGCCTGTTGCTGCTGGGCCGATATAGCCAATGGACGAGTAAGTCGGTTGGGCGACAAACCCTCTTGGTGTGCCGACTTTGAGCAGTAGGCTGCCAAAAAAGTTTAGGCTGGCGTCACTGCCGATAAGCACATTGTCGTTAATGTACTCTTTGCTCTGGATAAAGTCATAAAAGCCTTGGTAGCTGATATCTCCGCTAAATTGTTCGCTACTGTTTGGTGCTTCGCTTGGGATTGCACATGTAGACAAGTTTGAGAGTGGCTTTTGATTAAGTTCATCGATAAAGTTTGCCAGTGGTACTTGTGGTACAAAATAGGTCCCTAGCTTCACGGTATCCCATGAAATAAGTGCAGTTTTATCATAATTTACCGCTTGGCCTAGTGAGTTGATATCTGACAGCCAAACACCTAAGCCTAAAATAAAGTCAGACTCATTGACTAATTTTTGGGTGACCTCAGAGGAAGCTTGACCATCAAAAACACCTGTAAAGAGCGGGTCGTTTTCGGAAAATACCGCTTTGCTGATGAGCTCTGTCACATAAGGCAAGTTTAGTTTTCTGATTAAAGCATTGGCTTCCTCATGAAGACCCATACGGTCCACTTCGGCACCTAACCAAACAATAGGGCGCTCAGCTTGTGATAAAGCTTGTTGAACTTTATCAATGGCCTGGTCTACATTGTCTTGCAGCGGGATAGGCGTAAGCGGTGTAAGCTTGCCTTGTGGCGCTGCACAAGGCTGTTCCACCATATCTTCCAGTAGCTCTATGTAAGCGGGGCGTTTTTGTGAAATACATTCAGTCAATGCATAGTCTATCAATCTTGGCGCAAGTTCAGGGTTATCTATTTTTATCGCCGCAGCGGTAATATTTTTATAGATATTTAAGTCGGTTTCGCCATCAATCATATGGTGGTACGTAAAACCAGTTTGCTGGGCGGTGAGACGCTTTTGTATGCTCGGTGCACCGTTGACCACAACCACAGGGATGCGTTCTGCATAGGATGCCGCAACCGCGTTTACCGCGCTGAGAGTACCGGCAGAATATGTAAAGCACATAGCGCCAATGCCTTTTAATCTGGCATAGCCATCGGCCGCATAACCTGCGTTAAGTTCGTTGACCTCTTCAATAAGCTCAATACTGCTTGGCTCAATATGTTTGTTGATCCATTCAATGGTGTAGTCCCCTGCGATTGAAAATAAGTGGCCTAGGCCAAGCTCTTCAAGTCTTTGAGTGAGGTACTGTCCTACTGTATATTGTGTATCCATGCTGATCCACCTATCAATTTGGTTAGTGTTGATTAATATTCGCTAGCGCCGTCAAAGAGTCGGGGTAGGTAAATGTCGAAAATGGCTGGACATTGCCTAGTTGGGAATTTGTTGAGCATAAACGCTTTAAATTCCTGATTTTTCAGGCCATCAGCAATGGCTTGCTTAGCGGCAATCAGATACTTGAGGTTTTCCAGTACCTCATTTTTATCTGCAGGCGCGCCGTGCCCGGGTAGAAACAAGTCATAGTCGGATGTCAGCATATCTTCATGTTGCTCCATCCAATGATCGAGATATTTAGTGAGATAAAGATGCGTGCCGCTGTAAAGCAAGTCTTGGGCGATAAATATGCCAAGGTCAGGAAGTTTTAAGGTGATCCCATAGTCAATTTCAGTATCGACAATACGCTCGATGACGTACTTTACTCCGTCAATGACCTCAATACCGGGGCTGACCGCATGTTGTGGGATAACGACTTTCACTGGCGCGAGGTCGCCTAATTTACCCATATGATCTTCACGAGACTCTTCACCATGTGCTTTTAAAAAATCGATGGTTTCAGGCAGTGTATATATTTCAATATCTGCAAATGCATCCCCAAGGCCAAACCAATGATCTGGATGGCGATGTGATAAATACAAACGCTCTATGGGCTTTTTTAAACTGTCGGCGTATTCACGAAACTTTTTCGCATAGGGACTTAAAAACTGGCCATCAATCAGTACTAGGACATTTTCACTTTCAATAATGTGTGTTGCATTGGCAATATTATCGCCTTCGTATGAAGAGATGAAGGTGTGAATTTTCACATTGCCTGTGTGTTTAACAACAATTTTGATTGGGTTGGTAATAGGTATATTCATAGCATTTACTCGCTGTGATAGATAAAAGAGACAAAGCACATGCACGGCTTGCTTTGTAACAGCTAAATAGATAATGAGACGGTAGAACTATTGGCCAAAGGTAGCGGGTATGACGATTAAAAGTGGCTGGTTTACAAGGTGATGTGGCAGTAAACACAGATGCTATGCGCAACTTGCGCTGCGCATAGTGTGGGTAAAGTTGTTGTGCTTTTACCATATCAACATCCGCTGTTACTGTGTGCCACTTCCTAAAAGCATGATTATTTGCTTTTGGCCAAGTACGGTTTAATAAACTCTAATAACGACCGTAACCTCAGCGCTTGCGGTCGTCGTTGATTTCAAATCTTTAGCGCATTACGCAAATCTATGGCTATGGCGACGGATACATAGCTCCAAGTTAGGTGCTCAGCACTGGTCATGTAGCCGTCGTATCGACTAAATTGCTCCGACAATGACGTATGCTCCCCTGCGTGGATCTGGATACGGCGAAGATACGCGTCTCCAAGTGCTTTTAAACCAGAAATGATGGATTTGAATGTTTTGGTTCTGCTACTGAAACATTCGCCTACCTCAAGCTGGCATTTGGGGTCGACCAGCTTCACTGCCAGATTCAATTGGCCGAGGTTATATTTGTTGATTTCAATATTTTTTTGCTCAGCAAATAGGGCTGCGGCTTTGTAGCAAATACTGCTCAAAGAAGCGGTACACAAAAACCAAGGGTTACCTTGTCCAAGTGGCGCACCGCCTGCGTATTTATCCTCTGGATAGCGTCCAATTCCCGGTGCAACAGGATCGCCAGATGTGGTGTGCTCAATGGCATTGATCAGATAAAGTGGGTCAAAAGCTTGGTGGAGTGCATAGGCGGTTGCCAGTACTTTATCTTCGTGCGGGTTTAGGAAAGGGTGGGTGTGTGACAGTGCTTGGCAGATCCCTAAAGTGGTTGCAACATCAAGGTTTGACGACTTGTAATCTAGTCCGCCCACACGGTTAAGTGTGGTCAGGAAATAGCCCTGTTCCTCACTCCAAAAATCATCTATTGCACTTTCAATTAAAGCCGCCTGTTGGTTATAGTAATCAGCTGCACCTGGGTCATTAAGCTTATTCGCTAAATCAGCACCTTCGCGCAGCGCTGTGCGCTGTAGCAGTCGAGTATAAAAATGGGTGCCATCGACTTCTTCCCACAGATCAAAGCAAGGGTCCTGCCAGTGGTTCGCAACAAAATCTAAATCCGCTTTGATGATGCTAAATGAAGGCTCTTTTGAGTCGTATAAAGTGCCTGTGACATAGTCTTTTTCGCCATTCTCTAACAGGGTACTTGCCCAGCGAGTGATAGTGAGCGCACGTTGTGCTGGACCATCATTTTGTGGTCTGCCCCAGGGTCCGTTGAACGCTTGTCCTGTGACGTAAAACTTGGGCTCGCCCAAGCTATTACTGACAGTTGGTGTTGTTTGGTTTATTTTGGTGAACTCGACATAGTCAATCATCATGTCGTAGTAGTTATCTTTAAAATTTCTATGATCAAGGCCATTGAGCTTGGCAATTTCACTCATTGTTCGTGCCGAATCTCTTACCCAGTGATAATAGTAGTTTGGGTTGGTGCGAGAGGGAGAGGCGAGTACAGCTCCACGCTCTCCATCGTCGGGTGAAATATTCGCAATCATTCTATCTAGCACATGTTGCCTTGCCACTTTTGCCCACTTTTCAAGTGGTTGTGCATCAATAGCCGTCGGGTATTCTTGCTCTGATTTGAGTACCGTGTTCGTTTGAGTTGTCATAAGTGTTCCAAGAGTAAAGGTGTTAATTGTCTCGGAATGTCGGTGTGAGAAATCAAACATACAACCAAGTTCATTCACTAACTGTCTCACATTAGCAATCCGTTGTAGTCGCACTGAGTGCATCAGAAAGTATATACACAAAAAACAGCCACCCGCTTAAATATTTCGATTTATTTAACAAGTTATTAATTTGGTTGGGGAAACTAAAATGTAGCCATGAAAGACGAGTTTCAAGATGGTTGGTTTTGAGTTTTTATACTTATTTGCTTATTTTGTCTACATAAACATCTATTTTAGGATCCTATTTCTATTATATCCATGCCGGATTTTTTTCGGGTACTTATTTTATAATTGCCATTTTGTAATATCTGCTACACTGATTTTTAGCTTGAATGTTAATGCTGTTGTTAATGGAATAAGATGGGGACACTTGAATGAGTGAATCAAATTCAACAATAGAGCAAGTAACACCTGAGCAAGCAATTCAAAATTCGAATGACGGTAAATATGATGCAGTGATCGTTGGCTCAGGGATTAGCGGTGCGATTGCCGCGAAAGAACTCACTTCTAGAGGGTATCAAGTACTTGTGCTTGAAGCTGCACCCGCAAAAAGCTTAAGTTATGACGGCTTCAAGGCGTATGTATCTAATTATTATGTCAACGCGTCAAAAGATAATAACGCGCCATATCCTGATAACCCTAATGCACCCATGCCTAGGTCGACTGATGTTCGCAAGCTATGCTTGGGTCAAATGGATACCCAAGGGTACATGGTGCAAAATGGTCCTTTGGCACTAGATAGCACCTACACGCGGGTTACGGGTGGCACAACTATGCACTGGGAAGCCAAAATTCTGCGCATGTTACCAGATGATTTTAAAATCAAAACCCACTATGGCGTTGGGTTAGATTGGCCCATCAGCTATGATGACTTGATGCCCTATTACCGCATGGCTGAACGTGAAATTGGCGTATCTGCTAATGTTGAGGAGCAGGGGTTTTACGGGCTTAAGTACGAACCTGGTTACGTATACCCAATGCATGGGTTGCCGGCCTCTTATCTTGATCAAGTGGTGGGCAAAGGCATTGACGGGGCAGAGTTTGAACTTGCAGGCGAAGTACACACGGTAAAAGTGCGCCCGTTTCCACAAGGTCGAAACGGCATTCCCAATGCGGATTATCAAAATGGTGCGGGGTTTAATCCTGTCGGGGCTGTGGGCGCAGTGCAGAGCGAGCAAGGCGGGCGCTGCCAAGGTAATAACAACTGTGTGCCGATATGCCCTGTACAAGCCAAATATGATGCACGTAAAACGTTATACAGCGCAGCGCAAACAGGCAATCTTGACTTTTTACCACAAGCGGTGGCCAGCAAAGTCTTTGTCGATGGATGTACTGATCAAGTCAGTCATATTGAATTCAAGCACTATACCAAGACCTCTTCGCCTGAGCATACGACAGGCAATATCACTGCAAAAACCTTTATTTTGGCGACCAACGCGGTAGAAAACGCCCGACTCATGCTCGCGTCTGATTTACCCAGTTCGAGTGGGTTAATGGGCAAAAATTTAATGGACCATACTTATTTGCTCGCTTGGGGTTTATTGCCAGAAGCGGCGGGGACAATGAGAGGGACAAAATGCACCTCTGGCATTGCGGACTTTAGATATGGACAAAGCAGAGCCAAGCAAGCGCCGTTTGGTGTAGACATTCATAATGATGGTTGGGGCTGGGCAACGGGCTCTCCTTTTTCTGATATCGAAGAGTTAGTCGACACTGAAAATAAATTTGGTAAGGCACTTCGCCAAAGTACCGTTGAGAGGATATCAAATCAATTGTTGTTTGCTTATATGGTCGAGCAGCCAGCAGATGAGAGCAACCGCATTACAGTCGACCCAGAATATACTGATGCGCTTGGTAACATGCGCCCAATCGTCAATTATAACTTGTCTGATTACTCCAAAGCGGGCATTGCCTACGCACGTGAAACGTCAAAGGTATTCTTCCAGCGCCTTGGTGCACAGGACTTTTCAAGTTATTCATTACTTGATTATGGCTCGTTCAATTACCAAGGTGAAAGCTATTACTTCCGTGGTGGCAACCATTTTTCTGGTACGCATGTCATGGGCACTGCTGCCCAAAACTCTGTGGTGAATGAATATCAACAATCATGGGATCACAGTAACTTATACCTGATTGGCTCTGGCAGTATGCCAAGCATTGGTACATCTAATACCACCCTGACACTTGCAGCCCTTTGCTTTAAAACCACGGAACATATTTTGGCACATTTGAGCAGTTTTCCCGTGAATGTCGTAGCTGATGATGCCTTTAAACTGGCTAAAGGAGCGCGCTCATGAACGAACGTATTATCAATACCATTGATGATTTATATCAGATGTTAGATGCCGCGATTCAGTTGGAACATGCGACAATTCCGCCGTATTTAACGGCATTATATAGTATCCATCCTGAAACCAATTTAGAGGCTACGGCGGTTATTAGAGCGGTTTTGGTTGAAGAGATGCTTCATATGACGTTGTCTGCGAATGTGCTCAATGCATTGGGTCGACATCCCAATGTATTGAGTGAAGGCTTTATGCCTTCATTTCCAACTTATTTGCCGGATGGTGAGAAAGACTTCCAAGTCTCTATTGCCGCTTTTACACCAGAGACCCTTGAGACTTTCTTGAACATCGAGCGCCCTTCAAAGCCTCCAAAAAATACTTCAAGTACTTGCCCTAATGGCTGTATCACGCGTGCAAATCATGCGCGCTTTCATTTGGATGCGATAAAACCGCTAAAATCGCCAACATATAGTTTTTACAGCATTGGAGATTTTTACGATGCCATTATAGATGGCATTAAATTTTTAGAGACGCAGGCCAGAGAGTGCGGAGAAACTATTTTTATCGGCGATCCTAAATATCAGGTTTCCAATAAGTACTATTACTCTGGCGGTGGCGAAGTCATAGAAGTCACGGATGAAAAATCGGCCATTGCCGCGTTGAATTTGATCAAAGAGCAAGGTGAAGGGAAGGCAGAGCTGGGCGAAGATACAGAGAACCAAGAGTTTGATAGTGAGGGAGAGCTATCCCATTATTATCGATTTAAGCAGTTACAGTTTGGCCGTTATTATCAAAAAGGTGATAGGCCAAGTAACCCCACTGGCGCAAAGTTCGAAGTCGATTTTAGTAAGGTATATCCGATCAAGACAAACCCTAAGCTGTCGGATTTTGCAGAAAACCCAACTTTATTAAAAGCCGCGAAAGATTTTAACCATAGTTACCAAGAGTTTTTAGGCATCATCAATGCCGCGTTCAGTGGTCATCAAAATCTTTTGTTGGGTGCAGTGTGCGACATGTTCCGGTTGAAAGAGTTCGCCAGCCAGCTGATCCGTAACCCGATTTCGATTGAGCCTAATATGCACGCAGGCCCCACATTCGAAATTGACACCAGTAGCCGTGGTTCATTGAACGATAAAGTAGGGCAGACTTGTGTACATAAGGAGCGGGCGTAATGAATACTCAGCAAAATCAACAGCAGCAATTTATTGAGCTATCAGGTGCACTCACGGATTTCAATGCGTTTGCACTACATGGTACAGGACAAGTTGAACATTACTATAAAACACTTAATGACATTGTTGGCCGTGACACGGTTGAACAGTTACTTTGCGTGTTTCAAACCGTGTCTGAATGTGCCTGTGACGAGCAAATGTTTTTAACTGGTATACGACAACAGATCATGGGGGATGTGAAGCTGGGGCCTGTCGCCAGAAATATCATCAAGCTTTGGTACACCGGCACTTGGTATCAATTACCACGTACTTGGCGAGAGGCTTATGGCAAGAGTGAGCAGGATAAAACATTTTTTGTAAGCTCTGCTTCATATACAGAGGGCTTACTTTGGCAGGCGATTGATGCCAATCCATCAGGCGCAAAAGGGCCGGGTTATGGTTCTTGGAGCGAGCCACCTAGAATTCATTTCGACAACAGCTGGCAGTTTGTAAAGCAGCAAAGTGTTCAATCAAAATAAATGTAAGTATTTACTTTCATTTATGTCACCAACAGGATGTTTATCATGAGCAGACAAACAATGTTTCCACAAGGCGCTGTAAAGTTTGGTATTACCCCAACTGGATGGGTCAATGATGACTTTTTAGATATTGATATCGGGATCCCATTTGAGCAAATTGTCAGTGAGATGGCTCTGGCTGGCTTTGAAGGCTGTAGCCGTGGGCATAAATACCCATCTGATCCAGCGGTATTAAAACGTGAGTTAGATATGCGCGGGCTAGTGATTTCTGAGCCGTGGGTTAGTACTTACTTCACTATAAACGATATGAAAGAGCAAACGTTTCAAAGTTTTGAGCAAGAAATCCAGTTTTTGAAAGAGATGCAAAGTGGGGACTTAGTACTGGCTGAACTTGGCGGTTCATCTCATCAGCAACCTATTGCCTTAGTGCCTAATGCACCTAAGTTTACAGATGAGCAGTTTCGTAGACTGGCTGATGGCTTAAATGAGCTTGGCCATAAAGCCAATTGCCACGGGGTGAAAATGTGTTATCACCATCATATGGGCACAGGGGTGATGACGATGGATGAAATTGCGCGATTTGCGGAGTTAACTGACCCTGATTGCGTGCACTTTTGTTTGGACACGGGGCACCTCTTTTTTGCAGGTGGCGACAATTTAGAGTTTATTCGACTTTATGGTGAGCGGATCAGACATGTTCATTTAAAAAATATCCGCAAAGACATTATGGATTACAGTTTGGCCAATGACTTGTCATTTAAAGAGGCCATTTTGAAAGGGGTATTTACTGTGCCGGGAGATCCTGCGGGGTGCTTAGACTTTAAAGAGATATTACAGGCGCTGGCAGATAAAAACTTTGCAGGGTGGTTGATTGTAGAGGCAGAGCAAAACCCTGCCAATGCAACCCCGCTTCTGTATGCGCAAATGGCGCGCAAGTATCTTCAAGAAGTTACTGGCCTTTAAAGTGATAAAGGAGTTATCACATGCAGCATAATACGGAGATGTATTTTAGCTTTTTTATGTTTGGGTCAAACTTCTCAATAGAAGATGATGCATTTTTGGACCAAGCGATGACCCATATTCGACGTTTGGTTGAAATGGGTTACACCGGTTTTGAGTTTCATCCCGGTAGAGAGGACACCACAGCCTATGCATTTGCCACTTACGAGGATGAACTCAATGCCTATAAGGCTTTTCGTCAGCGCATGGATGATGAGGGGTTTGGGCATATCAAAGTCGCGACCAATGTCGGGGCTACGACCTCGTGCGACCCAAGCTCTGCGATTAAATCTGTTCGCGATGCCGGGATTGCTTATTTAAAATCTCGGATTGATATTACCGCTGCATTAGGTGGTGAAATCATGATGGGACCCTTGGTGATCCCCTATGGTGGTTTTGTATTTGATGCGCCAAATGGTCAAGCCGTATGGAGTGACAAGTTACAAGATGAACTTGCGCTACGTTATCAAACGGCACAGCCAAGTTTTGTTGAACTTGGCGCTTATGCTTCTTCTAAAGGCGTTAAACTGGCGATTGAGCCAATTAGCCATTGGGAGACGCCAGGGCCGAATAAGCTGGCGCAGTTGATCACGTTTTTAGATGGCATAGAAGATCCTACTGTGGGGGTGGTACTCGACAGTGCACAAGAGACGTTAGATGGTGATGGGCCTGAGGTGTTTGCACAGCAAATTAATTACCTTGCTGATCAAAATCGCTTGCACTACGCACAAGCGTCACCGCCTGATAGGGGGGATTTAGTGCATTGTTGGCTGCCATGGGAAGGCATATTTACGCCTATTTTGTCGCGATTTGATGGTCCCATTGCGGTGGAGATTTTTAATGCGGTGGGTGCATTTGATCAGGGTCTTCGTTTGACCCGACGCAAGTTTTGGGTGCCTGAAGTGGATACGCCTAATCAATATCCTGATGCCTATCAAATAGCGCAGCAAGCTTATGAATTTACGCAAGCGAAGCTCAATGAGGTGAGAAGTAAGTTGCAGCAGAGCCGCTGTTGAACGGATAAATTTGTTGCTTATATTTAATGTTGTTCAATAGAAGTGACATCTCTGTCACTTCTTTTATTTTCACTTACTTATTAACAAAAATCTTTTGTTGGGGGAATCGTACAGCAGTCATCTACTGAAAGCGTAATACACATAGTGCCTGATGCACCACCGCCCACGGCTGGGGTATTTTTGTGAGGAAGCGCTTTATTTTTAAGTGACAAAGATTTAAGTTGGGTCTTTTTCAATTTCATGTTTTTCATCATATTACTCCTTTATGAATGTCAGCCAATTTGCTGAGACTGAAACTTACCACTTAATCTTTTCTTTGTGAATATTTTATTCTGTATTTTGTGGGTTTTTGTTTCTTTTTATTGTTAAGCTTGGAAAAATCACCACGGATCATGCGTTGCCATTGCTTGCTCAGCTCTCCAGACTCTTTGAGCTGTTGTAACCCTAAATTAAAAGTTTGTCTCAGTTTTGGGCTCCCCTCTAGTACTTTTGGAAATAAAACTTGCGCACGATATTTAAGAAAGGGCTTTGGGTGTGATTGAAGTAGTTTCTGGTACTCGGTAGAAAACTGCTCTTTTAGCAGCGCCTCCATGGCAGTTTCACTGAGTAAAATTAAATCTACTCGATTATTTAAGAGCATATTTAAGCTAAGCTGATCGTTACTCACCAAGAGTACATCTAACTCATCATTTTTAATGGCCTTGTGGAACTCAGGAACATATTCATAACCCAGTGTTGCGCCTATCCTGTAGGGTTGCAGGTCCTTGAGGGTTTCCCTGTTTGGTAGAGGCGTCTCTTGTCTGAAGTACATTTTTAACTCACCTTGATATATCTCGTCACTACAGTAAAAGTGCTTATGATATTCACTTTCGCATACCCAGTATGACGCCATATCAAATTGGCCAAGTTTTGCAGCATGAAAGCTACGTTTCCATGGCAAATAAACGAAAGACACTTGCATTCCTTGCGTTGCAAAGGCAAGACGGATGATATGATTGACGAAGCCATCATCAACCAATTGGCTACCAGTAAATGGTGGGTATTCTCCAGTCGCAATGTTTATATTGTTTTCTGCAAAGACATGCCAACAACTGAACAATATTAAAAAAAGAGACTTTCCCATTTAATTTGGAACAAAAAATAACCAGTTAATATCTATGCAAGTTTAGCTCATAAATATGGAGGAACATGTGATGTATCAGCCTGTATTTTCACCATTATTTTTATTTTTGATTGCTTGGCTGTGATAAATAATGATAGTAGGTCTGTGAGTGATAAAGTTAAACTTTATATTTTTCATCGCTTTATGTGGGTTTTATATATTGCGAGGCGATATTGTTGTATTCACTTAGCGTTGCATAGAACACAGTATTAAATCGCAATATATTTTGATTAAATTTGAGAGACAAAAAAAGTTAACCACAGCCTATTAACAAAAACTGTGGATAGAAAACGCTGTTTTGGTGCGATGTTTTTTTCGCTAAGTTCTCCTAAAGGAAGGTGACTCAATTGAATCACTGTGCGTAAATTGGTGTCATTGGCATTTTATCAAGGGAATATCAGACCAGCGCGTGGTGTAATAAGGCGATAAAAACGCGCGGCGCATGTGCCAAGCTTTAGATTGTAATTGTGTGCCAGTGCGTGCTGTGTGATTGCCAAATCTGGTATTGATTTCATCTAGGCACTTCATCAGAGCTGGGCTATCTTGAGATTGACTGAATAAGTCAGTTTGTAAAAATGTATCGTCTTCAAGTTCAATCGCACCAACCCCCGCTTTGTAATATCTGACGCCAGATTTGAATAGTTGATGAAAAATGTCGCTCATAGCATTGGTAAATACTCGAACATCACTCGAAGCGACGGGGAGTTTTTGAATAAAAGACTTTTTGTAGTATCTGTCTTCAAACGGTGAGCTATGGGCAAAAATAACAATGTTTTTTGCCAATGAATTTTGCTTTCTGAGTTTTTTACTGACAATGGCACAGTGGGTTGCTAGTGCGGCTTTAAGTGCTTTTGGATCTGTGATGCGCTCGCCAAAGCTACGTGTGCTGTATATCTCTTTTTTTCTTTGTGTGATCTCATGCCAAGACAGGCAAGCTTCGCCATTGAGCTCAGATACTGTGCGCTCTAAAACCACACTAAACTGTTTTCGCATCAAACGCGGGTTTTGATTGGCTAAGTCTAAGGCGCTATAGATGCCGTGCTGATTGAGCTGTTTGGTCAGGCGTTTACCAACGCCCCAGACATCCTCCACGTTTAAATTCGCCAGTATTTGCCTGCGGCTTTGTTGATTATCTATTACCGCAACACCCGTCGCATTTTTAAATTTTTTAGCGGCGTGGTTTGCCGCTTTTGCAAGTGTTGGAGTTGGGCCAAACCCCACGCCAACCGGCAGCTTGGTGGAGCGCCACACGCTACGCCTGATAACATGCCCGTATTGTTCCCAAGAGTCAACAAGGTCGCCAAACCCCTCGAATTTTAAAAATGACTCATCGATGGAGTAGATATGATGATTATCACTGAATTGATTAATCACCTTCATCATCTTGTCTGACAGATCTGCATACAGCTCATAATTGGAAGAGCGAATAATGACATTGTGCTCAGCCAAAACCGACTTCAGTTTAAAGTAGGGCTGAAACTTGGGAATATTTAAGCGCTTAGCCTCAGGCGAAGCTGCCACAATACAGCCATCGTTATTTGACAACACTACAACAGGCTTATTGCGAATACTCGGATCAAAGACTTTCTCCGCAGAGGCATAAAATGAGGTGGCATCGACTAACGCATACATCTGGTCAAGCTCGGGTTTGTGCGGTGCATACGTATTGAACCTGTGACTACGCCCTCTAGTTGGAATTGATCACATTCACTGATCTTGACTGGCGCATAAAGGGTGGATGCTGATCGCAGCACTCTATTTTGTAAGTCGAGCAGCTTGCAGACAAATTCATTATTAAAATTTGCAACAATGACATCATTTTGCTGAGGGGAAACAGCGCGATCAACCAATAACAAATCACCATCAAAGATCCCAACACCTTGCATAGAGTCGCCAGATGCGAGCCCGATAAACGTGGCGTTGGGGTGATTGACTAAGAGTTGATCTAACGATAAACCAAGTTCTTTATATTCTGCCGCTGGTGATTCAAACCCAGTGATACCTGCTTGGGCTTTGATGGGGATTACTTTCATACTTTACCTATACTGTTTATATATACAGTATAGTGTGAGGCCTGCGTATCGTGCAAGTGGCACAGTCATCAAGTATCTAAAAAATTCATAAAAGCTAAGAAGCTGTGCACCTTGAATCGATTTATCTGATGCAGCCAACCTGCTATTTAAGTTATTAATATTAATAAGTTGAGTGTTTTTACATGAACTGATACGTAGTTTTGAGGGCGTAATTTTGGGCCTGTGTTATTTAATCTTAATATCTTTTGTGAGTATTTATTTGACCATCACATATGTTTTGGTTACATTTTTTTAACTTTGAAGTGTGTTTTAACAGTCGGAAAGCGAAAAATATGTGCGCTTTGCCACGTTTTGAGTTTTTACGGTCAGTGCCATCTATGAATATGTTGTCTAGGTTGTCAGTTTCAGACACATAGCTAGCGGAAAACTGAAATTTGAACAGTGTCAAAAAGGAATATGAATATGTCTGTTAACTTAACCGATTTGCTTGCCAATAGAGGTGACTTAACAAGAGCTGAGCTTGATAAGTTTGTTCTATCGCAGTGGCAGCTGGGCAATCACTTTTTGCGTGTACCCACACATGTTTTGCCTAACCACAATGAGTTTGAGTCAGTAGCATGGGAAAAAATAGATTGCATGTTGACTAAAATTGTCATGCAAAAAGCAGATGGTTTGTCATTTGGATTTGATATGTTTCCGCCAAAATCAGCGGCCAAAGGTGATGTGCATGTACATCCTTTAAGTAGTCGGCTGATATCTGTTTTGGAAGGTTTTGGTACCGCTGTTGTGAAAACATGCAAAGGAAAAATGGCGAAAAAAGAAGTAGGTCCGGGAGATGTGATTTTATTCCCCCATGCTACGCCACATTGCTTTTGGGGTGCTGAAGACGAGCCCATGGTGGTTGAAGTGTTGCTGGGCCCTTATGTGCCGTTCGAGCATCCATTACATACGGTTTGTCCAAAAAATGCGAAAAAAATAGCTGAGGCACACCCTGAATTGTTTGCACCCTGCGATGTGAATGAACTTGAACTGGTTGCCTCTAAAGTCATTGCGTTGCAAAACCAAGGCGCATTGGAGTTAGATGAGCATCAAGTGATGGAGTGGGGCGATGAGTATATTTGTAACTTGGGTGAGGTAGAAGTCGAGTGATTGCTTCGAATGAGCTAGCGTATACGTTGGGCACTCAACTCGACATCCTATATTGAGTTAGCTTTTGTATTTTATCGAGCAGCCATAAGGTTTTGTCAGTTTTTGTGTAACAGGCTTACCCGCCAGCAAGTTGTTCAAGCCTGCTGTGACATAATTGGTTGCTTTTGTAATATCAGCGGGGTTGGCTGATTTAATACTGTCGATTGCACCAGCGTAACTTAACTTACCTTGTGGGTTTATGATGTACATATGTGGGGTGGTTTTTGCTTTGTACAATCGCCCGACTTGTCCATCTTCATCAAACAATACGTGTGACGGCGCTGCACTGCGCTTTTGGGTTAGTTCATTGGCTTTTTGTGCGCTAACATGGCCTTGCTTTCCCTTTGCTGAGGAAATTATGGAAAGCCACACGACGTCCTTTTGCGTGTATTGACGCTGCAACGACTGCATGTTGTCACTACCATAGTGTTTCACGACATATGGGCACAAATGATTTGTCCACTCAAGTACCACATACTTGCCCTTAAAGTCAGACAGGCTAACGGTTTTGCCAAATGAGTCCTGTAGCTTAAAATCAGGGGCGCTTGTGTCTACTTTCGCTGCAGCGATACTGAGCAATGGTGCAAATAGCATAGACAGCATGAGCCATTTAGTTAGACGTTGCATGATTAATCTCCTTCTTTGCTTGTTGAATAGCATTTATAACGATTTCAGGTGTCAAAACCTGCGGTAAAACTTGCTTACTGTGGTTACCTGCATACACAACGTATAAAGGCACACCAGGGCGTTGATACTGTTCTAAGTACTCGTAAATTGCTTGGTTTTTGTTGGTCCAATCACCCACTAAATAGTCGACTTTGCTGTCTTCAAGTAAGGCTTGTAGATCAGCACTGTTCAAAGCCACTTGCTCGTTTACTTTACAAGTAATGCACCAATCTGCGGTCATATTCACCAACACCACGTGATTGTTATTACGTAGTTCGGTGAGTTTTTGTGCACTAAAGTGATTGTTTTTTTGCTCGCTAATTACTTTGGTTGCTTGCGTGCCTTTGACACTGCAAAACGTTGCAAACGTCATTGCAAGCAATAGACTCATCACACAATAAACCCGATTGACTTTTGCGGACAACCAAATAAAAAAAGTAAACCCTAATAGTCCTGATAACAACCACAGCTGACCAAAACTGCTGGTCTGAGACAGAAATACCCAAGCAAGCCAGACAACGGTTGCCAGCATGGGAAAGCCAAGAAAATGCTTAAATGTTTGCATCCAAGCCCCAGGTTTTGGGAGCAATGCAGCAAAACGAGTAGACAGTGAAAGTAGCGTCATAGGCAGCGCAAACCCAACAGCGAGTGCGGTAAAAATAGCTAGGGTATCTAACATTGGACTTATCATGGCTACACCGAGCGCTGTAGCCATAAATGGCGCGGTGCAGGGAGAGGCGACAATGACAGCCAGTACGCCAGTGAAAAACTGCTGAGTAAAGGTACTTTCGCCTGTTAACGATTGCCCCACGCCTGCCAGATTGATGCCTTTTGGGAGTAAATCCCACAACATCATGGCAATAAAGGTGAATAAAAACGCAAGCCCAGCAATAAGCAATGGCTCTTGCAGATGAAAGCCCCAGCCAACAGCGCTCCCAGCCTCTTTGAGTACCAGAATGATGCTCGCAAACAACCAAAAGCTGGCTAAAACACCGATAGGATATCCCCAGTGATTAGCCTTTTGTGACTGTGCGAAAGACAGCGCTTTCATGGACAGAATGGGCAGTACACAGGGCATAATGTTAAGAATGAGTCCACCGATAAAAGCGAATAGCAGCATTAACCAAAGGGATTGTGACGGGGAATTGTTATCCGCGCTACTTGTATCATTTGGGATGGCCTCAACGTAAAAGCCATTTTTACCATCGCTGACTAAAAAGTTGAGTGGTTCGCTTGGAGTCGCAAAGTAGTCTGATAAGGATATGACCACTTGTGAGCTGTTTGCTTGATGTGCCCAAGCCTGATCTGCATTATGAGCAATCACATCTCCTCTAAAAGGAAATACGTGCCAGTCAGATTGATAGGGCAGGGTGGTTTGTAATCCAAGGTGCGTGCTTGTAAGTTCAAACTGTGCGGTGTCTTTGTGCTTTTTTGGTAAGTTTAATCGCGTTTGCTCAAATAGGTTTGAGTGTTCTGATGGCGTTATAGAGTCTGCGACAGGCAAATCTATCGTTAATGTTGCCCAGCCGGGAATACAATCTTCTTTACAGACCAGCCAGGATAGATTAGCGCTAATAGAGACGCGCTCTTTAGTTGCCTGCTTGAGGTTGATAGGGACCATGAGCAAGGTCGCACCTTCGTAGCCATAGTTAACTAGGTGAGCGACTTGAATGGGCTTTGGAAGCGGCCAGTGAATATCTCCAAATTCAATGTCTGCATCACTGTACCACTGTATGGTTGGCGCCTCACCTGAATCACCGGGGTTTAGCCAGTAGGTATGCCAATCCTTATCAGGGGTCAATAAGACCCCAATCCACTGTGTTTCGCCAGCACGTAATTGATTATGCTCTGACACCAGTGCCACTTCAATATGCGGCCCTGTCGCGGTATTTTGAGAAAATACACCTGCAGAGAAAATCAGCAATAATAAATACAAGAGTCTTACCATGACACTGCTTATCCCATTATTTTTTAATTATAGTTATACCAATACAGAGAAAATCAGATCATAAAATGACCGCATTGATGAGCTTACTATGTCTGGAGGGCGTATCAAATAGTTTTAAGGAGGGTACATGCGTTTTAAAAATACACTTAATGTCACTTTGGTCGTTTTCACTATCATAGTAATAGGTTTTTTGGCTTCGGTATCTCTCGCAAGCGAACGCGCAGTATTGGAACAATATCAATGGCATAACAGGTTGCTCGTCATCTGTTCGAAATCTCTAGATCAGATAGATAGTCTTACGCACGCTGTAAATAACGACGCGTTAGCTGAAAGGAAACTTCGAATTTTTGTTGAGCACTCTATGACATTATTCGAATGGCAAATAGGCGGCTCGTTGAGCAATATATCTGGGTATTCAGGTTACTGTAGCAAAGACGCTATAGGTCAGGCATTTCTCATTGGGTTAGATAGCAAGGTTAAAGCGTCATTTTTGCTTTCAGATCTCTCTTTTGAGTCCATTTACGAACGAATTGATGCCATGCCTATGAGGCGGCACGCATTAATTAATAAGTAGTTTGGTTAAAATCCATTACTTTTTAAGTATATTAATCAATCAGGGTTGTTTAAATAAATGCAAAAATTCAGTGGTTAAACAGAGAGAAAAGTCAGATACCTAAGTTGCTTTATTACCCGTTTTTGAATGGGTAGAATATGGGTTAAATTAAAGCACCATTAAGATGGCGTTCCAAATTGTAGATTGTGTAGTTTCAATAACTTTTGATTAAGTTGTTGAGTTAATATAGTGGTCGAGGTGGAGCGTAAAATGAGTAATTCATGAGTATATTTAAATTGACTGTTCTTGCTGTTGTGGTTGTAAGCACTATTTGTGTTTATTTGTTTATGAGGCCTTATTGGGTTCCCCTTTATCACAAAGTGGCTGGCAAGCAGAGTGTGTCAGATGTGATCAGAGAATATGGTGAAACGTCAGAGGCGAGACTACGTCCATTTTTCCAACAAGCAGGTGTTCAATACCCGCCCAAAAGCGTTACATTGCTTGCTATCAAAGGGACTGATCAACTTGAGCTATGGGCATCAAATGATGATAACCCTGTTTTTATTCGAACATATCCAGTGCTTGCTGCCAGCGGAGTATTAGGGCCAAAACTGCAAGAGGGTGACGAACAGGTGCCTGAGGGAATTTATAGCTTGGAGTATTTAAATCCAAACAGTGCTTTTCATTTATCTATGAAGCTAAACTATCCAAATGATTTTGACCTAATACATGCCCACGCGGAAGGGAGAGAAGCGCCAGGTACTAATATTTTTATTCATGGTAAAGCGATGTCAGTAGGTTGTTTAGCGATGGGGGACGAAGTCATAGAGGAGCTCTTCGTGTTAACGGCAACAATAGGCAAGGAGTCGGTGAAGGTTGCGATAGCACCGATTGATCCGAGAAAACATAATATATTGCCTTTGGCCCACGGAAAGCCAAAGTGGGTTTCTGAACTCTATACAAATATCACTGATTACTTTAGCAGGTATCAACACAGCTCTTAGCTTTTAATTGATTAAAAGTAGACCATGTACCTAAAAAGGCTGATATATATGTTGGCCTTAACATGCCCAATCATTTGTTTCGATAAAAAAGAATAAATTTTCACCCTTTTTTTCACTTTTGCACGTTATATCTCGGTTACAAGAATAACAAGACCCAAAGGATATGAATCAAGATGAAAAAGAGTGTAATAAGTATTTGTTTAGGGCTATGTGCATTTACGAGTCATGCAGATGACAAAGACTTTGATGCAGTTTTACAGTGTCACAGTGCTGCTGATGAACCGGGGTTGATTGTCCAGTTGGTGCAATCCGATGAGGTCATATACAGCGGTGCGGCTGGTTTGGCAGACCTGAAGACAAAAAGACCGCTTAAGATAGATGATGTGATGCAGATAGGATCAGTGACAAAAATGTTCACGGCTGCTGCCATTTTAAAGTTAGCTGAAAATAACGCCTTGTCTTTGCAAGACCCGATAGGGAAGTTTATTCCTGATATTAATCCTAAATATAGAGATTTAACGCTTTCTAGCTTATTAACCCACACATCTGGCCTATCCGATTATTTAGGCGATCCTGTCGTGAACAGAATCTGGGGAAACTATGCGTCACTTGATAAAGTGATAAAGATCATTACGAGGCTGCCGCTGAGTTTTAACTCGGGAGATACACATGTCTATTCTAATTTAGGCTATATCTTGTTAGGCAAAGCAATAGAGGTATCCACTGGGATGCCTTATAACCAGTATATGCAAGATACATTTTTTAAGCCCTTGAGGATGGACAATACATTTGTTGTCACACAAGGGATACGTGTGAATGACGTGGTTGGATATACGACCAACTTTGATGCACCCAAAAAGCACATTAAAGCAGAAAAATCAAAAGACAGGGCATGGAAAGTGGATCGTAGCTGGATCCACGCATCGGGCGCTATCGCATCTACTTTACAAGATATGAAGGTATGGAATAAAGCGTTGATGTCTGGGCTAG
Organism: Pseudoalteromonas luteoviolacea; assembly: GCF_021654285.1. Classification (GTDB taxonomy): domain Bacteria; phylum Pseudomonadota; class Gammaproteobacteria; order Enterobacterales; family Alteromonadaceae; genus Pseudoalteromonas; species Pseudoalteromonas luteoviolacea_J. The sequence goes on from NZ_JAKFZS010000018.1 coordinate 101,200, forward strand.
TTGTCAGTGAAAAAAGCTTGAACTTAATGACCCAAAAAGTGCGACTCAATGACAACTCAACTGCAAATTATGGTTTGGGGCTGAATGTCTATAAGTTAGGGGGAGAGATAAGTTACAACCATGCTGGTATGGTGCCAGGCTTTTTTACTTGGCATGTGTATTTGCCTGAACACGACTTGGTCGCCACCGGTATGAGTAATCAGGATAAGTACTTTCCGGGTCTTGCCTTACTCGATATGGTTGCCATTGCGCTTGAGCTGTCTCCGAAGCCGATTAAAGACCAAGACAAAATAACCTCATTGGCTGAAAAGTTGGTGGGCGATTATCGCTCCATAGATTCCCAAACCCTTTCTATTACGTTTGAAAACAATCGTCTTTATTCCCAACATGAGGGAGAGGAAAAACGTCTTATTATACCGCGAGAGAACAACGCTTACTCCTATGAATGTACAGAACATTATTTTACTTTACGGGAAAATTCTAACAAAATTAAGCTAGTGCCAACGCACCTTATCCATGGTGATCAAGCCGCATATACCAAGCTATAAATTGGTTAAAGACATTAAATGATAAATATAAGGGTAGAACACGTGTTTTACCCTTACTCAGTAAGAGGTTTATCTCCGGGGTTTTGGCAAACTGATCTATCAATCAGTGTGTTATTGACTAAGTATTTAAGCGAAATTCTGCTTTACTCTCTTATGACTTGGTTCGTATGGGCAAGAACTAAAATCGAAGAGCCACATCTCAAGGCTTGGAGTGGGGGGAGCGCTGAGTTTGGCTATCGTCATGACTTTACATGCCTTATCTATGTTATTTTGAACCCGTCAAAAGAGGGCTCTCACGGGCGTGAGGCAGCTATGAGGTGCTTTTCAAAGAAAGTTTTTAACAAATTAAGTTAAAAAATAGATAATAGTGCGTGATTTAGTGTATAAAATTAAAGGATAAGCTGCGCTTAGACAGAAACCTTTGACATGACGTCTGCTCAAACAAAAAGAAAAACTGCCGAAAACAAGCCCTCGTTGGCAAAGCAAAATTATGCACCTCGAGTAATCGGTGGCGTGCTTATGGCGGTGATGTTAGTAGGGGCGCTGTATGCCAGTCTAACACCAACCTATATCGCCTTTATCATTTTAAATTGCCTTATTTGGCCTCACTTAGCCCGCTTTCACAGCAGAGTAGTATCCGATGAAAAAGCCGCAGAGTATACCAATTTGCACCTTGATGCGTTGTTTTATGGCACTTGGTTTGCAGCGGTGGGCTTTCAGGTGTGGGTGGTGTTTGCGCTGTTAATTGTCAACTCTCTCAATAGTTTAATATTAGGTGGGATCAAGCGGTTTTACAGCTGTAGCGCCAGTTTAATAGTAGGTGGCATATCAGGCGGGCTTTTATTGGGGTTTGATTTTGTTGAGCAATCACCGCTCATAACTCAAGTTGTCGCGGCTTCAAGTATTTATTTATATTGCTGTAACGTGGGGTTTTTTAATCGAAAGTATTCAGGCCAATTGAAACGTTCTCGCGATAAAATGCGTAAGCAAAATCAAGCATTAATAGAAGCAAAAAATAAGGCAGAGCAGGGGTCTCGTGCCAAAAGTGAGTTTTTAGCCAACATGAGTCATGAGATCCGAACGCCAATGAATGGCATTTTGGGGACATTACAGCTGCTAGAGCAAGATAACCTAGATACCGAGTCTAAGCACCTTGTTTCAAAGGCTATGTATTCTGCAAAGTCTTTACTGACCGTTATTAACGATATATTAGATTTTTCGAAAATAGAGGCACACAAGTTAGAATTGGAAGTGGCGCCTTTTTCGATATTAGAAACCGTAGAGTCGGTTGTTGCGGATTTAAAAAGTGCAACGCAAGAGAAGTCGATCACTGTTGAAACAGACATTGAGAAGAGCTGTCATCCAATCTGGCTAGGTGATTCAGTGCGGGTTCGGCAAATTTTGCTTAATTTAGTGTCAAATGCTGTCAAGTTTACCCATGCTGGTGGTATTCAAATTAAAGTGAAGACCCTGCGATATCAAGGACGATACGGGTTATCTATTGTGGTGATAGATACGGGGATCGGTATGAACCAAGAGACGCAAAAGTCTATTTTCAACCGCTTTAAGCAAGCAGACTCGTCTACAACTCGAAAATATGGTGGAACGGGCCTTGGTTTGGCGATTACTTCAAGTCTCGTCAAATTGATGAAAGGAGAAATCGACATTGCCAGTGAGGAAGGTAAAGGTACACAAATCGCGGTGACTTTGCCCTTGGCACAAGCTGATTCTGCTAAGGTAGGCACACAGCCTGACAAAGATACGCTGCCTGACTTTTCGAGCATTAAAATGTTAATTGCTGAAGATAATAAAGTAAATCAACTCGTCATTGAGAAGATGTTGGAAAAAACAGGGGCGCAAGTCGACTTGGTTGAAAATGGCTGGTTGGCTGTGCAGGCGTTTGAGAAGGTACACTATGATATCGTGCTAATGGACATTCAAATGCCTGAAATGGATGGGCTGGAAGCCTTTGCGCTAATTCATAAAGTAAACTCGAATGTACCCATCATAGCGCTAACCGCTAATGTAATGCCCCAAGATATAGCGCATTACAGAGCTTTGGGGTTTGCCGACCATATCGGTAAGCCAGTCGCGATGTATTCAATGTTCAAGGCGATTAGTCGCCTGATTTGAATATAGGCTGAAAGGCCTGTGATGTTGCTTGGTTATCTTTGGGGGGAGGCTTTAGAGATGCAAATGCAGGAGGCATGATTGTCATGCCTCCTAATCAAATTGGAGTTAGTTGATTACCCAAGTTTGTGTTGGTTGACTGGCATCTACTTCCCAGTTGTATACCAAAGGCTCTTTTGACGTGCTGTAGAACCATATTTCTGCTTTAAGCTTCTGATCTGCATGCGGTAGCTGTATTTGTGTTGTAAAACCATTGCTGTCCAGCGGTGCTCTTAAGAAGCAGTTATCAGCGTTTGTGATACTTTCGCCTTGCTTACAGATGTTGATGAAAGCGCGCTCACTGACCACGTTGTCGCTTAAGGTTACTTCGACCGCCACGTTGCTTCTGAAATCAAATGCCACGTCAACATCCATACTATCCATACCTTCACCTTGAGGTTGTGCCGCTACTGTATCGCCTGTATCAGTCGAATCTTGCTCTATTGTTGTTGGCGTACTTGTACTGGTTGTCGCTGGCGCTGCCGCAGTACTGCTGCTTGAGGTTGTTGTGCTTGGATTACTTTGCCCTTCCGAGCCACCAGAACCGCCGCCACATGCTGTAAGTGCTAATGTCATTAGAGTGATAATTAACTTGTTCATGGTCTGCTCCTAGTTCTGTGATGCGCTGCTGATAGTGTATTGGTAGTTTGCGACAGGGTTTTCGAACCAAGTCACGTTGTTTTGGCCTGCTGATGATGCGAACTCTGCAAATTGTGGGTATGCAATGGACATATCAACTCTTTCTTTTGGGTGTTGCCAATCAGTATCGATTATCAGTGCCCACGGTAAACCAGTACCCGTTTGGAAGTATCCATTTGTCGATGACGTATCGTCACCTTGGTCAAGGTAGCTGCTGTCAAAGGCTTCTGTTGGTGTTTGGTTTTTCAAATGTACTTCCCAGCCGCGACCATTATTGCTATCAACATAGGGGCCGTGATAATGACCATTGACTGCGAAAATGAATGGGTCGAGCTTGTCCAAAGTAGCTACGCTCGCACTGTAGGTTGTTGATAACGGTAGCGTCAGTTCGAATGGAATAGGCGCGCGTTGAATGTCACTACAGCCTTCTTCTGTCCGGAAGAATTTGCAGCCTTCTTGTGTTGGCACCATTTCTCTTGTATTCGCGAAAATAACGGCGATGGCTTCGTTTCTATTTGCTTCGAGTGGGCTGTTTTGCGTCTCAACACCATCGATAGTCAACTTAATTTGTGACTCATCAACATGGTTGCGTGCTATGTCTTTAAAACGCATCGCAAATGCGTTGTGATAGCCTGCACCGACGGCAACTAAAGCGCCTTCTACTTTATACTGTACGATTTGATTACCAATCTGGCCGGTTGTTGCTCTGTATCTCACGACTACATCGTTGAAATCATAATCGCCTTTTTGTGGCCATAAGTCTTCGAATGCTGCCGTTTGCCAAGCCGTCGAAGACTCAATTAAGCTGCTTGCTACCACGGAAACTGCGATATCTTCAACTTCGCCATTGTCCACGCCCCCTGTTGGCGCGATATCTTGGTTGTTGGACAATCTAAAGCGAGCCCATGTATTACCTTCTAAAGCGTCTACAGGCACGGGGATTAACACGCGGTTTTCGCCTGCTACGCCTGACAGCTCGCTAATAATACGCTCTGAAGATTGAAATTCACCATCTTGATTCCAGTCTACCCATGCGTTGACGTAGCCGTTGGTAGACAATGTAAATGAGATGAGAGCGTCATAGCCGGTTTCTATGCTTGTGACGAAACTAACACCATCGTCGTCATCTTGCGCTTTTGGTAAATGCTCTGCGCTAACACCATCACCAAAGTAAAGGTCACCGGCAACATGTCGGGCACCGTTTTCAGCTAAAGACGTGCCGTAACTCTCTGGCGCATCGCCATAGTCCATTGTTGGATCTTCGCTTTCATCAATGATAGGGGCAGTTGCACAGCGTGCGCCGTCATTAGAGCCAGAGCTTGGGCCATATGCGAAAAGCTGTGTATCAGCAGGGTCATCAATATTTACTTGATAGATATGCCCGTCTTGGTTACGACTGATATAAAAGTTGTTATCGACATCAAAATACACTGCGCCAAAAGTACCAGACTGGCCAACATTGCCAAGTGAGGTGCTCGCGCCAGTTGTTGCATTGATTCGGTGCAAATTACCGTTGCTATCAACACTGTATGCCATACCAGCTTCGCCGTTAGGTGCAAATGCCATATCGAAAATGTTTAAATTGAGGTCTCCACCATTAATAACACGCGTTGCTTGCAAATAATCATTGCTTGATTCGTCAAGGGATACGCGATACAAGCCGTAAGCACTGCCTTTTCTGTAGACATAATAAGCGTTTTCGTGGATCGCTACATCGCCGACGTAAAAGTTGGTGTCTGGAAAGCCAACTGTGGTTAGAGGCTCTAATGTGTAGTCGTTACCGACGCGGCCAATATCCTTGCGGCTGTAATCCCAACCATAAAGATAACGGTCATGGAGGTTGAATCCAAATCCGTTGAGCTTGTTGTTTGTGCCCACGTTTGGTGCGAATTCTGTATATGCACCAGATACTAAGTTAACGCCGTAAATGGCGGCTGTATTTCCTTGCACTAAAAATGCTTTAGAAGGGCAAGTATCGAAAGGTGCTGCATTGACGCCAGCAGACAAAAGGCACAAGCTCAATAGTTTGTATTTCATGACTTTCTCCAAGATGCAATTTTGCTGATTTAACTGTTTGCAATCCCAATGCCAAAAATAAGATTTTGAATTGTAATGAGTTTTTAAAGTTTATTTTTGCGTTATTGCAAAATGCAAAGCGCTTTTAAATCGATACTCTCATTTTAAAAATGAATTAGTACGGCGTTGGCTAATGAAAAAAAGGATAGTTCAGCGAGTAGAAATGGGATTAGGTGAAAGTTAAATAGCCTTCAGTGATATTATGAAGGCTATTTAGTGGGAATGGTTTAGTGTACTTTTTTAGCTTGTTTACGCCTTTGCATGAGCAATAAAGCGAATAAATATAAGTTTAAGAATCCGAGTGAGCCGCCGCTACTGCTGTTATTATCCGTTGGGGTGGGTTTATTTACTGCTACTTCAGGTGCACTGACTTTGATATCGATGTGCTCTGAGCTTGCAAGACCAAACACATCGGTTACAGTGAGCGAAAATGAGAGAGTTTCATTTTGCGTTACATTGGGCGCAGTAAACTCCAAGTTTTGCGTATCTTGTGGCAGTGTTATTTGTGTGCCTGAAGTTTGCGACCATTTGTAGGTTAAGCTGTCATCCTCGGGATCAGAGGATTCTGAGGTGATGAGTACTTTTTCGCCTTGCTTTACCTCAAGTGTGTTACTTGATAGAGCAACAATAGGCGCATTATTTTTCGCAACATTGACTGTCACTAAAGCGACGCTTGAGGCTTCAAATTCATCGGTTACGGTCACTTGGTAGACTTTTGTTGTATCTTCAGTGACTTTGTCGGCTGTAAGTGTGATTATACTTTCTTTACCAAGCATATCTTGAGGTTTGTTTAACTCAACCCATGTGAAAGCGATGTTGTCGCCCTCAGGGTCGGATGAATCACTGGCATCTAAAGTGTATTCTAACTCACTCCGAATATTGATTTGGTCTTGAGCAACTTCAGCTGTGGGTACTTGGTTAGTAAAAGTTGTATTAAAATTATGAATTGTTACCTTATCTTCTCCAGCAGAATACTCGGAATCTTTAGTGTAAATGACAGCGATTTGATTAACACCGTCATCCAGATCGATGTTGACGCTTTTCAGGTTTTCTTTTAAGCCACTGTCTTTGAGGATCTCCTTGTTATTATGAAATACCGTGACATGGTCTCCATAAAATTCGCTTGAGATAAAGTAGTCAAAGCTGACTGCCTTAATGTGCTTATCATCAATGACAGCCATTACGTATGATTTTTGTTCAAATCCATCTAGATTCGGATCATCAGTTTGATCTGTAATATCACCACTAACTAAAATAGGTTCTCCCGATGCGCTAGCCTCTGTATACCAGTTTGCATCGCCTCCGGTTGACCAACCAATACTGGTTGTTGTTGAGAGGTGTTGATTAAAGTCAGAGTCGGGTTCGGATGTTTTGTAGTAAGTTAAAAACTCAGTGAAATAAACATCAGAGGGCGAATCCATCTCAACTTCCATAAGGTAGCTGCCATAAGCATGTTGATCTTTGGTTAACACGGTAAACTGACACTCTTGTTCAGACTCTAAGGTTGAGTTAGCGCAAGTTTGCTCAATAAGTTCCGCATTTGATAAATTTAAATTTGGGCGGTCAGGATAGTTTGCAATCGCAAAATTGGTAATACTAATAGGGTAGCTTAAGGTGTTTTTAAATGTGCCAGTAAAGGTAGAGGAAGGTTGATTTTTTTTGAATGCGTTGAGTGATTTTTCATCAAACCCGAATTCTAAAGTCTTTCCTAGTCGCCACATTGAAAGGGCCGCTACATCAGCGAAAACTCCCGGCCTGTTTGGTGCACCGCAAGCAACCCCCCAGCTGACTATACCAACTTGAATCCATTCTCCATCTCTTTTAACGACTAAGGGGCCACCGCTATCCCCGTGGCAAGGACTTTTAACTCCATCAGGGACACCTGCACACATCATTGACTCGGTGATCCCGCCATCGTGATGGTCTTTATCGTTACAAACGTCTCGGGGAACATATTGAAGATCAACTTCATGTAGTTTTTTAGGGGCATCTCCACCATGGCTGAGTCGCCCCCATCCCATTACTTTGAGGGTTTCGCCGGGAGTCAGGCTTTCTCTAACCTCTTTATCCGCTAATGCTATCGGGGCGATATTTTCAACAGCTCTATCAAGCTTTAAAATTGCCATGTCGTTATCTTCTCGATACCCCCAATCATAATCGTCATGCCAAAGAACTTCATGAACTTGATAGGTTTTCCATTGGGATTCATCTGTAAGGTCATGCCCTTCAAATTTGACCCTAAAATCACTAAATGAGCCAGAGGTGATGCAGTGGGCTGCGGTAAGCACTCGGTTCTCTCCGATAAAAGAAACTCCGCATTGGTGACGGCCATTTATTTGCAGGCTGCCAATGAATGGGTAGCTAAAAGGTGTGGTTTCACCGCCGCCAACTATATAGGGGGTAATTTGCTCTGGCGTTGGTGATAAATTTACAGTATGCGAATTTGATGCTTGGGGAATATCTTGAATTGCATTGACAATGACTGGTGTCATAACAGTCACGAGAAGAAGCAATCCTTTCATCTTAACACTCATGTTAAATCCTATTTTGAACTATTAAAACTAAGCAATATAAGGTACGAACTAAGAATAAATACACTAAAATAATATGACTTTTATTTAAAAAAGTATTGCTAAATATTGTTATATATTGTTCTCATACACCATTAATTGATAAATACTGAATAAAAGAAGCCTGATAAAAATACAGGCTCCTTTTTTATGAAAATAATATTACTTCCGAGAATGGCGTAAAGCAGTCAATATTAGCAGTACACAAAAATGCAAGATCCAAAATGACCCACTGTTTGTTGCCTCATTTTGAGGTGTTGAAGCCTCTGTGTCCATAGGCGCGTTAACTAAAATATCGATTGATGCCGTACTTGATAACTCAAATTGATCTGTGGCGGATAATGTAAACGTTAATCTTTCATTTTTCGTAACAGAAGGGGCTGTAAATTTAATTTGTTCAGCACCTTCTGGAAAGTTAACTTGTGTGCCAGATGTTTGTGTCCATGTTAAAGTTAAGGAGTCATTATCCGGGTCACTGAACTCTGATGTGATCAAGACTTCCTGGCCGACATTGACTGTTTGTTTGTCACTAGACAATGTAACACTAGGTGCATTATTTGCAGCAACATTAACATTTACTTGGGCTGAAGAAGTTGCACCGTACTCATCGGTTACAGTGACTTGGTACGTTTTGAGCGTATTACTAGTCACATTAGGGGCTTTGAGCTGGACAATACTTTCTTCGCTAATGATTTCTTCAGGGTTATGAATGTCTATCCATTGGTATGTTAATGCGTCTTCGTCTGCATCATGAGATAGACTGGCATCAAGTGTGAAGTCAAGTTCGCTACGTACCTCAATATTGTTTGGCTTCACCGAAGTGATGGGCGTTTGGTTAGTAAATATGGTTTTTACGTTGTGAAGGGTGACATTGCTGGCAAGCTCAGCGGAACTGTTATAAAACAAAATGGCAATCTGATTTTGTCCTTTATTGAGATCAATATGCACATTTTTACTGATTTCTTGCCCTTCACGATCGCGGCGAAGCAATTTACCGTCGTGATAAACCTCTAAATAATCAACTGTTGTTTCACCGGTAATGAGATAATCAAAGCTGAGCGCACCGATATGTATGTCATCTATTTCGACGATGAGATAGCTTAGTCGTGAGCTATTTTTAATTTGATCATCAGTCCTATCGCTACTGATAAGGACATGTTCATCTTTGTCAGTTTTTGTGAGAGACCAATTGGCTCTGCCACCTGAATACCATTTAATATCCTCTGATGTTGATAAGTGCTGGTTGACGTTTGCAGTTATTTCGTCAGTTTTGTAAAAGTTCAACCTTTGTGAGTATTTTGTGGTAATAGGGGCTGTGATTTTGGCATCCACTTTGTAATAACCATGTTCATATTTTTCAGGAACAAGTGCTTTAAATTGACATGCTTGCTGGGGGGCTAGCGTCACGTCTTCGCAGCTTTGCTGCGTTAGCTCGACACCGTAGGGATTAGGAAAATAGAAATCATTGAATGTGAGCTGTGAAATCGCAATTTGTGAGACGGTAACAGGAAATTCAAGTGTATTTTTAAACTCGCCTGCTATTAAAGTGGGTGAATTACGTGTAACAAAGGCATTTTTGGTTTTGTGTTTAAAGCCAAATTCTAAGTTTTTACCAAACAACCAGTCGGATAGATTCGCTATGTCTGCAAACACTGAAGGATGACCGTTTTTGCCGCAGGAGACGCCAAAATTAACGACACCTACTTGTATCCACTCGCTGTCTCGCTTTACGATAAGCGGCCCACCACTATCTCCACTACAGGTACCTTCATTTGTGTTAATCGCGCCCGCACATATCATTAGGTCAGTGATCGATCTATCATAGTACTTAAATTCTTTACATAAGACGTTTGGCACATACTGTAGGTCGACTTCTTTAAGTTTATTTGATCTGGTGCCATCATCGATTTTTCCCCATCCCATTGCTCTTAGGGTATCACTGGATGTAAGGCTCTCCCTGATTTGCATATTCGCTAATTTAATTGGTGTTATATTCTCAACGGGCCTATCTAGCTCTAGAATAGCAATGTCATAACTTTTATCGGTATTGACAGCATCGGCACCTCTCCAGTCATAACGATCATGTATTAAAATCTGTCTGACTTGGTAAGTTGTCCACTGTGCGTCCTCTTTGAGGTCATGGCCCCCAAGCTTAACAGACAGCCTGTCAATGTAATGAGTATCGAATGTGTAGTAATTAAAGTTTATGCAATGGGCCGCCGTAAGTACTCTATTTTCCCCGACAAATGAGATACCACATTTATGCTCACCATCTTCTTGCAAACTGCCCATAAATGGATATGCATAGGGCTGTGTTTCTTGACCTCCTATAATGTAAGGGGTTATGTCATTGTTAAATTTATAACTAATTGGAAGTTGCGTGGCTGATTTTGATATTTCCTTTGCTTGGCCTATGGGGGCCAGGGTTACTGTTACGAGAAGAAGTAATCCTTTCATCTTATCGAGCATGTTAAGTCCTATTTTTGATGTGAAAATTTTGAGTAAAATAATTTGCAGTGTAATTTTGGGGTGGAATATATAGTCCTCTAAAAAGTTTTGTTCGCTGAAGATAAAATTCTAAATCTTGGGGGAATTAAATTGTTTATATTTATTTGGGGTGAATGAGCAGCTATTTTCTATTTCAAATTAGGGGCGCAATGGAATTTGAAAACAACCCCATGACGGGTGTTAAAGGTGCAGACGATACAACTCGCCATCGTAAAATAAGTTTGTAACTAGGCATTTTACCCATAAATCATTGGAGAGTCGTAACTCTAGTAAAATTATGGATAAGTGAAATCACAAGTATATTATTGTTATCTATTGTTTTTATGGGGCGGTGGCGCAAGTTAGCGCTATAAAATCTGTTTGTGCACTGATGTGCGACCTATTCATATGTTTTTATTACAGAGTACTATTGTGTATTTATCGCATTAAAAGGAGCGATGAACTGATTTGTTCTAAATTGCTTTGAGCAACGTATGTAAGTAAATTATGTTTGTAAAATGACAAATGTATTATTGTCATTTTATTGAGTTTGATTATCTCAACTTGAAAGGAGAAACAATGAAATTTGAGCAACTATTAAGTCACTTTGATACTGGGATCTGCATTGATCAATTGCAGAAGGAGTCTTTATTAGACCTTGCTCTATTGTTTATTGGAGTTGATGGAAAAATAGACGATAGCGAAAGGCGTGTTGTCTATGACTGGGCAAATCAGTTGCAGTGGAATTCGACAATAGCGTTAGAAGATTATTTTGAAGATAGCTTGAGCAAATCAGTTTTGGCGGTACAGCAAAATGACATAGAGTCGTTCATTCAGCATAGAATGCATCATATTGTTGACGATCCAATGCGAAAATTTGTCAAAGAGCTTGTTATTAAAGTCATCGAAGCTGATGGTGTAATTGATGAAGCGGAAAAACGCGCGCTTGCAGTATTAGAAGCGGAGCTATGAAAAGTCATTACGATTAATCGAGGCAGTGTCGTAAGTGAAACTGCCTCGGTTTAGTTTATCTGGTTTCCCACTCAGGGAATGGATCAGGTAGCGTGCTCCAAAGCTGCATACCAAGTGCCATTTCTTCTTCGCTTAATAAGCAGTCATTCAGTGCATCGATAATCGCTTGTTTATCGAGCTTTTGACCGATAAACACCAGCTCTTGACGCATGTCCCCGTAGGGTTCTTCCCACATATCTTGTATCGCATCAATGTATTCAGGGTCTGTTGGCCACTGCTCTTGTGGGACGGCTTTCCAAAAGAGTCCAGCCACGCCATATTGCGCCATCCCCCCAGCTTGATTCCAACTACCTGCAAACTGAGGGCGTGATGCAAGCCAAAAGAAGCCTTTAGAGCGAATGAGCTTACCCTTTTTGTCTTTACTGTGTAAAAAGTCATAAAATCTTTGCGGGTGAAAAGGCTTGCGTGCGGCATATACAAAACTGCTGATACCAAACTCTTCCGTTTCTGGCACATGCTCACCACGGAGCTCTTTTAACCAGCCCGGAGCTAGCTGCGCTTTCTCAAAACTGAATTTACCTGTTGCAAGGATCTGTTTGATCGGCACTTGGCCGTTTAATACCGGTATTTGTAAGGCTTCAGTATTAAGCGTACTTAAAATGCTCTGTAAACGGCGCAGCTCTGTCTCAGTAACAAGGTCGGTTTTACTGATAACAATCACATCAGCAAACTCGATTTGGTCGACTAACAAGTCAGCGACATTGCGATGGTCGTCTTCACCTAAGCTTTCCCCAACGTCATGTAAGTACTGGGCTTGGCCGTAGTCTTTTAAAAAATTAAGGGCATCGACAACGGTAACCATGGTGTCTAATGTAGCGACATTAGATAAGCTTTGACCATCTTCATCGGTAAAGGTGAAGGTTTCAGCCACTGGGAGAGGCTCTGATATACCCGTGGATTCAATAACGAGGTAGTCGTACTTACCTTCTTTGGCGAGCTGGGTGATTTCTTCGAGTAAGTCTTCCCGCAGCGTGCAGCAGATACAGCCATTACTCATTTCGACGAGCTTTTCTTCTGCACGATTAACGCCGATTTCATTTTTAACGGTGGCGGCGTCGATGTTAATTTCGCTCATATCATTAACAATAACCGCTATTTTTAGCTCATCTCGGTTATTGAGTATGTGGTTCAAGAGTGTGGTTTTCCCCGCACCTAGAAAGCCGGAAAGTACTGTAACAGGTAATTTTGACGGTGTTTGTAACATAACTTGCTACCTTATTGTTACTTGGATAGTTGGATGAATGTGTCAATCAAGATCGAATTAAATGCTCCTTCATTTCTTGGCATGCTTTGACGTCAATGCAGTATTCTGCGGTCGGTCTTGCCATCAGTCGTTGGACCCCAATCGGCTCGCCAGTTTCGAGGCAATACCCATAGGTGCCTAAACGAATGCGCTCAAGGGAGAGTTGAATTTTAGGCAGTAGTTTTTGCTCTCTATCTACAATGCGCATAAGGAGTTCACATTGTTCCTCCCAAGAGGCTCTGTCGTTAAAGTCTGGTAAATCTGGCTGGTTGAGTATTTCCTCTTTGGCTTCTTTTATTCGTGCTCTGGTTGTGTCGTGTAACTCAATGAGTAGGTCTTTAAAAAATGCCAATTGCTCGTCATTCATATAGTCTGATTCCGGAGCATTAATTATTTTTTCTTCAATTGCGGAGGTCATAATTGATATACCACTATTTCTGCTTATTTGTTATGTTATAACATATTTTAGTGGTTTCACCATTGGAATTGCTGCAGGCTTTTATGTTTAAGGGTACGACCAGCAAGATTAATTCATTAATGCAATGAATTCTCATTTACACTTGTGTATATTGATGTGTTATATCGTATCAAATTTAAGTTTTAACGAGATAGGTGAACCTCACATGATCAAAACGGAAGTCGTAATCGTTGGCGCAGGCCCTGCGGGACTCGGGTGTGCTGCTTTATTAAAGCAAATGGGCATTGAAGATGAAGAACTCATTGTGCTTGAGCGAGGCGAAGTGGGGGAGAGCTTTTTAAGGTGGCCAGAAAGCATGCGCTTTATTACCCCTTCCTTTCCTTGTAATGGCTATCATCAAACAGACTTAAACGCCATCACCCCAGATACTTCACCGGCTTTTAATGCGGGAAAAGAACATCTGAGTGGTAAAGAGTATGCAAAGTACTTAAATATGGTGGTTAACCATTACAAAATCCCAGTGACGACACAAACTGAGCTATTGGAGGTATCATCGATAGGGCCAAATGACGGGTTTTATTTGCAAACGAGCGACTCTGAGATCCAATGCAAATTTTTAATATGGGCAGGGGGCGAGTTTCAATCACCCAGTATGAATGCATTTAGTGGTGCAGAGTTGTGTCAGCACAATACCCATGTTCGTGATTGGGAAGCATTAGAACAGGGGCATTATGTGGTCATTGGCGGCTATGAAAGCGGTGTTGATGCCACGTTTAATTTGGCTAATTCTGCAAACAAAGTCACCTTACTTGATTGTAAGCCCAATGACGCAGATACCTATGACCCCAGCCAAGTTTTATCTCCGTATACTATGGAGCGTATGAAGTCGATTGCAGACAATAAAGACATTGATTTTGATGGCGAGTTTGAAGTCAGTTCAGTGTACAAAGAAGGCAATGAGTATGTTGTGCAATCTACTGAGGGTAACGAGGTGCGTACGCCATTTCCACCGATTAATTGCACGGGGTTTGAGATGGATCTTGGTCCTGTATCCGATCTTTTTGTCTACCAAGATAACGGTTATCCGTGGGTCAGTGCATTTGACGAGTCGACTAAACGCAGAAATTTATTCTTAGCAGGGCCGAGACTCTATCATGACCCAACTCTGCTTTGTTTTATCTATAAGTTTAGAGGCCGTTTTGCCGCGCCATGTAGAGTAATTGGTTCAGAGCTAGAGCTTGATATGTCAGTGATGAAACACTATCGCCAAGCGGGAATGGTGCTCGAAGATATGGACTGTTGCAAGCAGCAGGAGTGCTTCTGCTAATGACGCAGTTTATTGATGTACAGACTTTTTACCCAGAGCAAAAGCAAAAAAACAATTGGCTATTGATTGGCAAAGAGAGTGTGGGGAAAACCGCGTTCACGGAAAACTTGATAGGTAAAAAGTCAGGTAAAAGCAACTTCCAAGGTAGTTCGTTATTTTGTAAAGAATACACTTGGAATGGCCAAACAATCACAGACACACCTGGCATACAAACCAGTATGGACAGTGTAGTGACCTCTCAAGTCTTGAGCCGATTAAAAACCAGTGAGCACATTATTTTGACGCTAAAGGCGTCTGATTTAAAAAGTGACTTATCTGACCTATGGCACCTCGCAAAAGGCCAAACAGGTATTGTTATCTTAACTTATTGGGATTTGGTAAAAGATAAGGCAGGCGTTAAGGAGGAGCTGGCGAGACTTCGAGAAAGTACTAATTTGGCTTGGGTAACAGTTGATAACCGCCATATTTCAGATGGGCAACTTATAGAAATAGAGCAGGCGTTAGCGCGTCCATCTCGTTTTCCAAAAAGTGCGCCGAAGTTGTCAGCCAATTGGTCTGTCAAACCCAAGTTATTGTTTTTCGAAAAAACAGGACTTGCCCCGCTTTTATCCTTTTTATTATTGGTGCTGCCTGCTTGGCTGGCCGTGACCAATGCAAATACATTTGCCGATTGGCTGTATCCAACGATTGAGCAGCCAGTCGACTTAATTAAAGCAAAGCTCTCTCATTTGCCTGAGCCCTTTAATCATATGCTGGTGGGTGATTATGGCTTGGTGTCTATGTTGCCGTTTTTAATCTTGTACGCATTGCCAACGGTGGTTATTTTTTCGATTATTATCTCTTTGTATAAAACCACAGGGCTGATAGATAGACTGTCTTATCGTTTAGACCCAGTTATGCACAAACTCGGATTAAGTGGTCGTGACTTGGTACGTGTGATCATGGGATTTGGCTGCAATGTACCTGCGATAATTCAAACTCGTAATTGTTCTTGCTGCACTCGTGGCAGCTGTGTATCGGCGATATCGTTTGGCTCTGCTTGCTCATATCAATTGCCAGCCACTGTTGCGGTGTTCTCCGCAGCGGGTAAGCCCTATTTAACCTTGCCATATTTGATTATTTTGGCCGTTACAACCTGTATTTATTTGATTGCGACAACCTCTGCGGCGCAACGAAAAGCGGCTGCCTCTCATAACTTATTGAATCGAGGCTTTTTACAACCGCCTAATTGGCGTTTTGCATTTAATGAAATGACCGATGTACTCAAGTCATTTTTCATGACGGCATTTCCGCTTTTTGTGGGGATCTGTTTAGCGGCTGGTTTTTTAGCATGGCTTGGCTTTTTCGATGCTTTAATTGGCGTGATAGCACCATTGATGAGTGTGGTGAATTTACCTGAAGGCGCAGCTATTGCGGTGATCTTAGGCGCCATTCGTAAAGATGGTTTGGCGATTGGGCTGATTGATAGTAGTACACAAGGGCTAAAAATCGCTGAAATCACAGACGTTCAATTGTTATGTGCCGTGTATTTGGCGGGGGTGATGTTGCCTTGTATCGTATCGCTGCTCACCATTATTCGAGAAATGCAGTGGCGCTTTGCATCTAAAATGGTGCTAAGACAAGTTTCGTGGGCGGTGATGTTTACCATGTCTCTGTCTTGGGGTATAGGTTGGGTTTTAAGCTAATTAAGCACCTATGACATCGTATTTTTTCACTGTTCGGATGAGATGAGAAGTGATAAAAAATACCTACATTATGCAGGGTTTTTGAACGCTTTTTGCCGAATGATCAGATTAGGGTTATGTGCTTTTTGAATACTTGTTGAATTTGCAATAGTGTTATTGGGTTATTTTGTATAATCTGAATAAAAAATTCCATATGTTTTGGGGTTTTATTATAAAAAGGGTACACAATGGCAATGTCGGTATTTCAATTAAGCAGTATAACCCTGTTATTTCTATCACTGAGTGGCTGCGGCGGTGGGAGCAGTGCGGATAATACATCAACACCAACTAATTCGACTGAAAACGCAGCACCACAATGCACCGCCAATTCGATTGATATAGCACGAGGTAGCGGTGCTGTTGCTGTAAGTGGCTCATTGCAATGCAGCGATGTGGATGGCGATACACTGAGCTATGAGCCAAGTACAATTCAAAGTGATGGGGTTGAATCCGGAGCGTATACTCAAACCATTACCATCTCCGATGGCCAAGGTGGGCAAACGCAAGTGGCGCTGTCATATCAAATCACAAACCAAGCACCGAGCTGCATTCAAAGCAGCCTGCCGAAAGTGTCTTTATCTCAGTCGAACTTGGTTGTCAGTAATTATTTATCTTGCAGTGATAGTAATGGTGATAGCCTAACTTTTACACCGCAATCTATTGATACCTCTGAGCAAGCAGTGGGCGAATATACCCAACAAATAAGCTACAGCGATGGTGAGCTCAGTACCACGCTAGATTTCAAATACACGCTCAGCGGTGATGTGCAAACAGAACTCACACGTTGTGAACTCATTCGTCAATCTGTGGCAATGTCTCCGGAAAGTGATGTTGTTGTAACCTGTGATGATAGCTATGCCTATATCACTTCAGATACTTACCCAAGTCATGACTTGATGAACGGCATAAAGGCGACGAATGAACAGATCCCCGTCCCTGCGGTTGGCTATGCCGCACCAATTAAACTGGAGTCGCAACCTGCGGCTAGCCCCACAACAGTAGATGCTGCGCTCGGTGTGGCAATAAATGGGGTGCCCATTTATGACTATTCTGCTGCGGGTGAACTCGATTTGTTTAATTACGACTCAAGTGTTGATACGGTGGCGCTTGGTCAATTAGATAATTGCGGTGGTCATGCGGGCAGAGGAGATGATTATCACTATCATGCTGCACCCACTTGCATGATGGATGCGATGGAGGCGCTCAACGACGATACCATTATTGGTTGGGGATATGATGGTTATCCGCTCTATGGTTTTAACAACCCAGATGGCAGTGCTATCTCGCAAGGCGATTTAGAGTTGTGTAATGGCATTGCTGATGACACGTTTGGCTATCGATATCATTTATCGACTGCGCCCCCTTATGTGTTTCAGTGCCTAGTGGGTGAAGTAGATACAGGTGATTTACCACGCGTTGCGCCATTGAGTGGTGGGGCAGATCGCGCCGATCTGAGACCACCTGCGGGGGATGTGAAAAACTTGACGCATACTGTAGAAACCGATGGTAAGCGAACCATGCGTTATGGCTATCAAGGTGAAAATTACTATGTCACTTACTCACCTAGTAAAGACAAAATGAATTGCTATGAATTTGAAATGAAAGCGATTTCTAATAATGGTGCTATTCAAACTGGGACATACTGCCGATGAACTTTTTGAAGCACTTTTTATCTTTTACTATTTATACTGTGATGTTGTGCGTGTCTACATTGACCCACGCACATGCACTAAAAGAAACCACCGCAACGATAACGGTGCGAAGCGGTCAAATTGATGTGCTCGTCAATACTGACTTTAGTCATTGGCTGAATTTATTACATAATAATGAGGCGTGGTTGCTTGGAGATACAGAGTTGGTATTGCAAGATGGGCAAACAGAGCAAGTAAAGCGTAAACAGCTACAGGAACTTGTACTTAAACACACAAAAGTACAGGCCAATGGTGCATTACTGAGCTGTCAGCTGAATCAATTTCCAGCACAACTTACTCAACTTCACAAAGGACATCACCGCCGCGCTTATTTCAGACTTGGCTGCGTATCAACCCATAAACAGTTAAATGCTGTTTCTTTGGTACTGCCTAAGTCGCTTGGCCGAGTGTATACCAGTTTAGTGCAACCAAAACAGCAGCTGATTGGCGCAGGGAAAAAAGCAGAATTTAAATTATAAGGTGTAAAGAATTGCGGGGGCGAATAGCGCTTTATTGCTCAGGCGGTTAGGTGTGTCGAGTCGTCAGAATAGTTTTATATGTAGATGAAATATGTGAATATTCATAAGAGTAAGCGCATCTGTGATGGCTTACTCTTTAAGAGAAAAGTTATTTATCTCTCTGACTATTGCTGTATTGGTTTATGCCAAACAGCTCAATTGCTTTGGCTCTAGGTGGAGTGCTAGGAGAACTTCAATGAACTCCGCCATAGATACATTCGAATGTGCTAAGGCTTAACAATTCCACTATTAAATCTTACTAATTGGAAATTCTAATGTTTGCTTTCTTTCTGGTAAATCAGGAGCTTGAAGTTTCTGTCCTCCATAAATATATTTTAATGTCTTAATATTCAATGTTTTCATTATTCAATTCCTTTCTTTAAAGCGCTTTGCTACAAGAGTTAGGTGTTACGTTACTTTTAGCGTTTAGTATTTGGTAAGTGAATAGACGTTGGTCTATATGGTAACTTCGGCGCATTAGCGCTCCCCCCTACAATGACCATCAAAAGTTCTTCAGTTAGTTGCTTCATAGTATTTTCCTTGTTTCATACAACTTAATTACTTGATATTGAGGAGGCAATTCTTTTGGTGAAAGTTACCAGCAGTATTACTTTTCAATGTAGCTTGATTTTTTCGTGGCAAGTCTGGTGACTTTGCATAGCTACCATTAATAGAGTTTAGTATTTTTTCATTTAGAACTATCATATCTCGAGTCCATCGATTCAGTTCACATTTAAAATGAATCCGTTTCTAGTTAGTTTTTAAGAGTTACTCGCAGGTTTATTATTGGTTAGCTTAATTGCTTGTGCTCTGTGTGGTAAACCTGGTGAGCTACCGTTCATTCCACCTAAAATTGATTGCAATTCATTAGTATTCAGTATTTTCATAATTCAGCTCCTTCGACTTTGCAGTACTGGCATAAGTTAAAAAGCACCCACAAAGAATTACCTGGATTAATAGAATTATATTGTCTCTTAAATAAAGCTTAAAAAAGGCGTTATCAATTAAATAGTATTTATATGCCAATACCTCAAGCCATGTGATAGCGTTCACAATAATCGACAATGCGACTACAATCGCAATAGTGCACTCTTGTGTGGATAGCGTTTGTTTTTGGTAAACGTACAGGTAAAACTTAGTTCCTGTCTTTTGGTATAGCATTAATGCTAGGCTTCTACGATAAAATATTGGTATGAAAAAGGCAAGATTCACTAAAGACTCAAAAATATAGTAATGAGTGTTCCACTGGATGGTCAGATGCATTGTTAATAAACTAGTAGTTACAACAACTACATATGAGATCAGAAACCATCTCGCAGTCGCAACTTTCCAGCTAAGTAATAAACCGATAAAAACAACTAGTGGAAATATATGGTCTAAAATATTGTAAATATTATCCATAACTACTACTCCTTTTCTTCTTTTTGCTTTTCCTCAGCTATTACTGAAGATTTAAAATCAAAAATACCACTCAAATCTTTACCAAATATAAGAAACAACTCAAAAAGTTGAGTGCATGTCATATCTGTTTTGCCAGACTCATAGTTACTAATTGAGGCTTGGTCGACACCGAGCTTTTTCCCTAATTGTTCTTGTGTCCATTTTCTTTCTTTGCGCAGCTGCCGCATTGAGCGTTGGACATACGCTCTAAAGTTTTCTGTCTTGATCCTTCTTGTGCTACTCACCACCACACCCTTGTACCTCCTCCTTAATCGATTGTCGTAAATTATCAGCTGATATTCTTGTTTGCAACTAAAACTTAACAAAAGTTCTTTTAAATTAGCACTTTATAAAAGTATTTATAAAAAAATTTAGGGGAGATAAGTATCAATAGTGAAGTAAATATGCTCTATTTTTGAGTAAAGAATTCCACACATCACAGCTGATTGAGATGTTGAGAAATGAGGGTATTGCCTAGTGTAATTCAATGAATTAGTAAATCGTTTTTCGCTAAGCACGAGCCACATATTTTTATTAATAAGGTCAGCAAAGGAGTGCCTTCGCTATCAGAGCAAGTTAACTTTATTCTTGTTTACACTCGTTTGCATTTAAATCGAATCGTTTAAATTGGTAGTTTTTAACTTATATCTATGATTATCAATAAGAATATAAGGTATTCAAAGTTAAATCTCTTCTCATAATAAAGATTTTATTGTGAATTATGCAACTGTATGGTTGTTTATTACGTTAATTGGATGGTTGTCATTCAAAGTAATTAATATGGGAGAGCTGGGCAAGATGTTAAATGATGAGATTAAAATAGATAAACCAGGTTGGTTTAAAATTTTGCATTTGAGTGCCATGTGCGTTATCTCTATTTTACTCGCCACCGCTTTGTATATGGGGATCTTGAGTGATCTTAAGCTCACTTTTACTGAAGCACTTAAGGCACTTTTTTACTCATATCTGGTGTTTACTGTGTTTATGAACATAAAATGCTTAAAGTACGACAACGCACATTTTGTTATAAAAAATAATTAAATTAGTTTTTATAACAAAGGAGTGGTTACCCAGTATGGTCCGCAGGAACTGGAGTTTGAACAGTATGTCATGTCCGGTGTGTATAAGGTACAAACAACAAAAGGGCAGGTGCTGTCTATCATGCATAGTTGGTTACCAGGCAGTCAGATATTGGTGTCAGCGATTGGGCAAAGCCGATAAACCTCGTTATTAATTTAGCTTGTCAGTCATGGTGTGCGATACGGGCTTTTAATGTGTTGACAAAACCCCGTGAAACCGGAATGTCTTTATCTGTGCCTGCAAGTCGAACGAAATGTTTGCGCGCTTGATACTTAAGTTCTACGAGCCGTGTGGCATTGATGATGTAACTTCGGTGCAGTCGATAAAATTGCGAGTCTGGTAGCTGCGTTTCAAACCCATCTAGGGTTTTTTCTGAGATGATGGTCTCTGTGTTGTGTATGTGTTTACCCGATTGAGTTAAATGCACTCGACGATAGCGGCCAATGCTTTCAATATAATTGATATGGTTAAATTCAATGACTTTTTGCTCTGCATGATCGCTGAGGATAAGGCGTTCTGTGGATATATGCGCGTGATAGTGTGCATGTTGATTAAGCATTTTATTGATACTTCTTATGATGAGCTCTGGCCTTGCAGGTTTGACTAAATAGTCAATGGCCTTGGTATCAAAGGCTTTGAGGGCATAGTGCTCGTATGCGGTCATAAAAATCAGCTGATAGTCTATATTTTGGGTCGCTTTGGCAACATCAAAGCCATTTAACTCAGGCATTTCAATATCAAGAAAGACGATATCAGGGCGCTTAATCATGATTTGCGCTATGGCCGATTTACCATCTGATGCTTCGCCAATAATTGTGAGGTCATCAAAACCCTCGATCACATCCTTTAAATTTTGTCTCGCAGCGGGCTCGTCGTCGACAATGATCACGGTTTTTGTATTCATAGTGGCTCAATGTAATACTGGTATTTGAATAAACGCACTGGTGCCTTCATGACTGGATTGTAACGCAAATGTGGCTTGGCCTTGATAGTGTAATTTGAGTGTTTCTGTTGCGATGCGCAGCCCTTCACCTTGTACAACTAGGCTGTCATCAAATTGAGCGCCGGTATCTTGCACTTCAATCAGTAGATTAGAGCGCTTTTTTTCAATAATGATACTGATGTGGCCCGCTTTAGCGTAGGGCGCAATGCCATATTTCACCGCGTTTTCGACAATCGGCAACAAAAGTAAAGAGGGGATAGGCAGTTGTTCTAACTCGCTGTGGCAATCAATATCAAAGGTAAGCCTATCGGCAAAGCGTTTTTGCTGCAAAACTAGATACAACTCAGCCAGTTTTAGCTCTTGTTCAAGGGGAATAAATTGCTGTTTGGCCTGCTGCATGGCTTCTCGTAATAGGTCACTCAAATCGTAAATTAGCGCTTTGGCTTTTTGTGGGTGGTGTGTTACTTCGCTGGCAATGAGGTTCAGAGTATTAAATAAAAAATGCGGGTTAGATTGCATTTTCAGTATCTGTAGCTCTGCTTTTTGTGCCTGTAATTGTGATTGAAAGTGATAAGTTTGCTGTTTAAACATGAGCATCACCGCAATGTAAACTAAGGTTTCAAGTAACATAATGACAATAGGTAAAAAAGTCACTTGAGGGGCAGCAGCGCTGTTGATGGGCAAGTTCACAATAGGGCCAATCAGCGCATAGAATACAATGATGACAAACGGTCTAAATAGCCAAACATTATGGCGCAGGTTTACAGTAAACAGCCGCGCTAAAACAGGTTCTAAGATATTAAATAAAAGATAACCTGCGCAAAACCCGCTCCAAACCTTGAATGTGGCCTGTGCAAATAAGTGGAGTGTGAAGGCATCAAGGGCAAGTAGTACACACGACAGCAGCAAGATATTGAACCAAGGCCAAATGAGTAAAAATATCCAAGCTTGTGTTTTTCTTTTGTTATACAGCCCAACTTGGCTCGGTGGCATATCTAATTTATTCACTTAGTATTCCAGCAGTTCTCGATATATTGCATGGTACAAGCAAACTCGTTTTGATGATACGCCGCGAAAACACCATTGATACAGACTTTTACACCATCTGCACACAACTGGCTACGCGACAGCTTTTTACGGTGATATTCCTATGCCTAACACGACAAGCAATTGTCTGCAAAGGCATAAGGAAAAACAAACATGATTTATAGTATTCAAGAAAAACAGTTTAAGTTGAAACACTCTGCGGCAGCTTTGCAAAAAGTACTTGGAGTGTGCTTGCTAAGTGGTTTATTAGTGGCATGCAGTGATAACGATGATGAAGTTATCACAATTGAAGAAACCGCCGCTCAAACACCCGTTGAGACGAGACCTGCCATAGGCCCATTAAGTGAAGCGTGTTTAGAGGCAGAGATTAATACGTTGACTACAGCCAAAGGCGTGGAGTTTATTAGAACACCAGATACCTGTTTTGATGGCTTACCCGGCTATGACTTTTCAGCTAACTATATAGAGCTAGAAGGGCTGAGATTACATTATGTTGACGAAGGGCCAAAAGAGGGAGAAGTTGTACTGATGCTTCATGGT
Organism: Pseudoalteromonas luteoviolacea; assembly: GCF_021654285.1. Classification (GTDB taxonomy): domain Bacteria; phylum Pseudomonadota; class Gammaproteobacteria; order Enterobacterales; family Alteromonadaceae; genus Pseudoalteromonas; species Pseudoalteromonas luteoviolacea_J. Next base: position 124,692 of record NZ_JAKFZS010000018.1, read on the forward strand.
CAGCCGAGCTGGTCATATCTATATCGTAAAATGATCCCTATCTTAGCGGATGCAGGCTATCGGGTGATTGCTTTAGATAATATGGGGATGGGTAAGTCGGACAAACCATTAAATACGGTAGTTCATCGATATGAGCATCATGTGGCTTGGACTAAGGCATTTATTGATCAGTTACAGCTCACAGATATCAATTTGTTTGTCCAAGACTGGGGCAGTCTTATTGGGCTGAGAATAGCGGGTAATATGTCTGAACGGTTTGCCAGAATTGTAGTCGCTAATGGAGATATGCCAATTATACCAACAGGCAGTAACCCTTATCAGTTGCCCAGCTTTGAGATTGATGAATCAATCACTGCAGATGCCAGTACGTTTTTTGATTCTCGCTCGCGTGATCGTGTTGAAGGGTTTCAGCAGTGGATCAATTATGCAGCCAGTGTGCCTGAGTTAATGGCGGGTGATGTGGTTCAAAAGCTCTCAGCAATTGAGTTAAGCGATGCGGAAGTCACAGCATACAACGCGCCGTATCCAAATGTGCAATACAAAGCGGCAATTCGCGCATTTCCGTCCATGCTATCAGGTATTGAGATGCAAACGTTACCTGCGTGGCAAACATTAGGCGCTTATCATAATCCATTTATGTTTAACGCTGGTGAATACGATACGGGGCTTGGAAGCGAATCTAACCAACAAAAATGGGTTAACCATGTTCCGGGGGCTGATGGAGCTGACCATCGCCGTTTTCCTGCCGGGCATTTTATTCAGGACGATGTTGGGGAAGACTTGGCGCTGCATTTTTTAGCGTTTATGCAATCGACCAAAGTGCAAGAGCCGCTTGTCACAGGTGGGCCACGCTACAACATGCGCTACTGTGAAATTTTATTGCCTTATCAGCAAGGCGGCAAAATCGTTGCGCAAGTATGGGGTACCCCCGGGGTTGATATATGCCGTCAAGCACAGTGGGATGCTATAGATTTTGATGAGGTTGCGCAGCAATATAATGTGCTTAGTGCAATACCAAATGGTCCGCGCTTTTTTGTGGTGGATGAAAGCCGAGGTGGTGACACAATTACACTGGATGCAGATACTGAATTTCGTCAATTTGGCGATGTTAAAATGCGCCTGCTAACCACCGCTGATATAAGCGCTGCAGGTGGTGAGCAAGCGCCATATGTTGCCGGTGAGGTAGCTAGAAGTAATACTTGGCACTTTTATCAAGGTAGACGGGTTTATGAAATTACCGATAACACTGGCCAAGTTTATGTAATGCAATCGTTTAGTCGTATCTCGGATGCGTCAATGCAAATGGATGACTTAATGAATTTAGGAGAGCGACTAAACTTGCCTGAGGGCTGGCAATATTCAAGTCGTATACTGACGGAGCCATTGAACGTCACTGCTGTTAACGGTACAGCGTATGTACTGCAAGATGAATTGGGCAATAGTTACCAGTTGGTACAGTAATAGCCCTAGTTACCTCGCCACTGCGCGAGGTGACGAATATGAGTCGATTATGATTTTTTTTGTTTTCTAAAAAGCCGTTTAGTAGCATTCCAGCTTTGCCAGCCGATAAATAAGAGTCCGCCAAATAGAAAGGAATAAATTGCAAATGTGGCTACTTTGACAATAAACACGATAAGTAAAATAAAAAATAGCGTTAGACCAATAAGGAGTTTTGGAGATCTGGCAAGGTATTTAGCTAGTAAAAGAGGTAAAAACAGCTTTAAAAATCGCTCTGTTCTATGAGCCTTCATAGTATGACATCCTTGAAATCTGATTGATTAGTAAAAACACATTCTAAAGTATCAGTTTAATGAAGGTTAGACAATTCTAGAGCGCTCACCAGCCCTAAAAAGTACATGAAATTTAACTACTTTACTGCAAGTATGCTCAGTTTGTGCTGAAGTAGCAGTGAATAGCGGATATGGTGACGATGCCAATTCAGACATCGTGTGCGCTCTATATATTACTGGCCTAGGGTTCTAGCGTGTACGCAGTTGAAAATGGCAGGATCTCTTTATTTGAAAGATGCACTTTGTAACATGGGTGAGTGCTCCAAAGGCCGTCTGTTTTGCGTGTTTCATAGTCAACGCTAAAAGCGACTATCTTTTTATCTGCACATTGTAATTGAGACGTGATATCGCAATATCTCACATAGATATCGCGCAAGGCTTCAAAGAATTTACCACTGGTGATCGGCCCGCCAGGTATAAGTTCATAATTTTGTTGAGTCAATTGCTCTAACATATCTTCAGCACTGCTTTGTCCAATCTTTACCATCATTGCAGGTTTGGATTTTTTCATGTGAAGCTCCTTTTTGTCTCACTTTTTATTTACGCTTAGTTTACATCTCTAGGGGCCGTATATTCAAGATAACCAGCGTGAAATATGAGAAGGTATTGATCTTGAGCAGCGTTCTCTTTGTTTCTTTATTTGTTACTGTTCTGGCGTTAAATCCCTCGGTTTCAATTTTGAAAACTTGCTTGATGGCGATAAACATCGCTTTTGATTGTGTTATCTATTACCAATTTATGTGTAACAAATAAGGTCAAAACGAGTATGCCATTATGTTGGCATACCCACATTGTTAATTAGTTAGCAAAGACAAGACCAACCAATTTTGCAGCTTGCATCGTCAGATGCATGGCAACACTTTGAATCGTTTGTTGCGCACCATCTTCCCGTTTGCTGGCAACCATACGCTTGTGTGAAGTTTGCACCTGCGACT
>NZ_JAKFZS010000019.1 GCF_021654285.1 Pseudoalteromonas luteoviolacea
TTACTAGATGGTTTTACTAGATGGTTTTACTAGATGGTTTTACTAGATGGTTTTACTAGATTGATAAAAGAGCACCAAGTTTAGGTGCTCTCTCAGTTTTGTTACTTATTGAACTTTTCAGCCAAATATAACCAAGTTTCTAATACGGTATCAGGATTAAGTGATACTGTATCTATGCCCTGCTCTACAAGCCAAGCCGCAAAGTCTTCATGGTCAGATGGGCCTTGTCCACAAATACCAACATACTTGCCTTTCTCTTTAGCCGTTTGTATGGCCATTGAAAGTAGCTTTTTGATAGCTGGGTTTCTTTCATCAAATAAATGTGCAATAAGACCTGAATCTCTATCGAGACCAAGAGTAAGTTGCGTCAAATCATTTGAGCCAATTGAGAAGCCGTCAAAATATTCTAAAAATTCATCAGCAAGTAATGCATTTGATGGTAGCTCGCACATCATGATAACTCGCAGTCCGTTTTCACCGCGCTTTAAGCCATGCTCTTCAAGAAGTTCGATTACTTTAGCTGCTTCTTCAAGTGTTCTTACGAATGGGATCATGATTTCAACATTCGTCAAATCCATTCCATTACGAACGCGTTTAATAGCTTCACACTCTAAAGCAAAACATTCTCTAAAATCTTCCGAGATATATCGAGACGCACCACGGAAACCAATCATTGGGTTTTCTTCTTCTGGTTCGTATTGTTGTCCGCCAATCAAGTTTGCATATTCGTTTGACTTAAAGTCTGACATACGAACAATGACTTTCTCTGGCGCAAACGCCGAACCAAGAGTTGAGATACCTTCGACTAATTTTTCAATATAAAATTCTACAGGAGAATCGTAGCCAGCAATTATCTCATTGATTTCTGCTTTTAATTCATCTGATTGGCTATCAAAGTTAATAAGCGCTTTCGGATGTACACCAATCATTCTGTTTATGATGAATTCCAAACGAGCTAAACCGATACCCGCATGTGGTAACTTTGCAAAGTCAAAAGCTCTATCAGGGTTACCCACATTCATCATGATCTTCAATGGTAAGTCTGGCATTGAATCAATACGAGATGAAATGACTTCGTACTTTAGTTCGCCTGAGTAAATATAACCAGTATCACCTTCTGCACAAGAAACAGTAACAGCATCGCCATGTTTTATAGTCGCTGTTGCATTTCCACAACCAACAACTGCTGGAATGCCTAATTCTCGTGCAATAATTGCAGCGTGACACGTTCTACCACCACGATTAGTAACGATAGCGGATGCACGCTTCATGATTGGTTCCCAATCAGGATCGGTCATATCAGTTACAAGTACATCACCTTGCTGTACTTTGTCCATTTCATCAATTGATGTAAGAACTCTTACAACACCAGTTCCAATTTTGTGGCCAATGGCTCGGCCTTCGCAAACGATTTCAGACTTCTCTTGAAGTTGGAAACGTTCCATGACGTTTGAATCTTCATTGGAGCGAACAGTTTCTGGACGAGCTTGAACAATATAAAGCTTGCCGTCATTACCATCTTTTGCCCACTCGATATCCATTGGTCTACCGTAGTGCTTCTCGATTATGACTGCTTGTTTAGCTAGTTCTTGAACTTCTTCATCAGTGATTGAAAACTTGTTCGATAATTGTGGGTCCATGTCCACAATTTCAACTTGTTTACCATGAGACTCATCAGCTGAGTAAATCATTTGAATTGCTTTAGAACCAATGTTTCTTCTTACAACAGCGGGCTTCCCTTTCGCTAGAGTCGGTTTGTGAACATAGAATTCATCAGGGTTTACTGCACCTTGAACAACCATTTCACCAAGGCCGTAGCTTGATGTCACGAAAACTACATCTTCAAAACCAGATTCAGTGTCGATAGAGAACATTACACCTGATGATGCTTTATCAGAACGAACCATTCTTTGTATACCAGCAGATAATGCAACGCCTCTGTGATCATAGCCTTGGTGTACACGATAAGAGATTGCACGGTCATTGAAAAGAGAGGCAAAAACGTGTTTGATTGCGACCATTACGGCATCAATACCACGTACATTTAGAAAAGTTTCTTGTTGACCGGCGAACGATGCATCAGGCATGTCTTCTGCTGTAGCAGATGATCTTACCGCAAAGGAGACATCATTTTGATCATCGCCATGTAAAGTGGCGTAGGCTTCGCGAATTGCTTTGTCTAATTCTGGTTGGAAAGGAGTGTCGATAACCCATTGTCTGATTTGGCTTCCTACTTTGGCCAATTCATTAACGTCTTCAACGTCAAGGGTGTCTAAAATGGTGTGGATTTTTTCATTGAGTCCAGATTGCTCTAAAAACTCATTAAAAGCTTCTGCTGTGGTTGCGTAACCACCAGGCACTTGTACACCAGCGTTAGCAAGGTTAGATATCATTTCACCTAGAGAAGCGTTTTTACCACCAACTCGAGGTACGTCTTGCATACCCAATTCTTGATACCAGAGAACGTAGTCTTGCACGGAACTGTCTCCAAAAACAAATTGTAATAAATGTGAGAGATTAATTGACCTTCCTTTAGGTCGAAGGCATTCTACAACGGTAAGTATAGCCTCGTAAACCAAGACTTGAAAAAATACTAAAAAAGTAATGAAAAGGTTAAAATGAGAACAGCATTTTATATATCTGATGGCACAGCCATTACAGCAGAAGTTTTTGGGCATGCAACTTTATCTATGTTTCCTGTGGAATTCGAACATAAGACGTTACCCTTCATTGAGTCAGTAGATAAGGCTTTGGCTGTAAAATCCACAATTGATCGGGTTGCTGAGTCCAGCGGCGAACCTCCACTTGTCTTTTTTACTTTCGTGAATCCTGAATTGTCCGATATCATTTTGTCTTCAAAAGGTGTGTGTTATGACTTTTTGTCTTACGCCAGTGAAATCGTTAAACGTGAATTGAAAGTAAAACCTGTCCCTAAAGTTCACAGAACACATAGTATCCATGAAAAGACATATGACTTTCGTATTTCTGCTGTTAATTATGCGTTGGCCAATGATGATGGCGCCAATATAAAGGATTATGACGAAGCTGACATCATCTTAGTTGGTGTTAGTCGAAGTGGAAAAACACCGGCAAGTTTGTATCTTGCTTTACAATACGGTATTAAAGCAGCAAATTATCCGATAACAGAAGATGATTTAGAAAAAGGTAATTTCCCTAAATTCTTACTTGAGCATAAAAATAAGTTATTTGGGCTTACTATCGACCCAGATAGGCTGGCTTCAATTCGTCAAGAGAGAATGGCCAATTCTAAGTATGCTTCACTTAGACAATGTCGTATCGAGGTTCGAGAAGTTGAAATGTTATTCAAACGCCATAGAACTCCATTTTTGAATTCGACGAAATTTTCCGTAGAAGAAATATCGGCAAAAATCATCGCCGAAGCAGGTCTATCACGAAACAAGTATTAAAAAAGGCCGCGTAAGCGGCCTTTTTTTAAACTCTGTCTCTTGCATCCTTTAGTAAGTCTGCGACTAAGAACCCGAGCTCTAATACTTGGTCAGCATTTAATCTTGGATCACATTGTGTTCTATATCTTTGAGCCAAGTCTTCATCTGATAAACCATATGCACCACCAATACATTCAGTGACGTGTTGACCTGTCATTTCGAGATGTACACCTCCAGGATATGTGCCCTCAGATTTGTGTACTGCAAAGAACTGGCTAATTTCACGTAAAATATTATTAAAACTTCTAGTTTTATAACCTGTGCTGGCCTTTTCAGTGTTGCCATGCATAGGATCAGATGACCAAACAACATTTCGACCTTCTGTTTTTACCTTACGAACAAGGTTCGGTAGTTTTTCTGGTAAAACATCTGCTCCCATTCGCGTGATTAAAGTCAAGCGACCTGGAATATTTTCTGGGTTAAGTGCATCAATCAAACGGATCAATTCATCTGGGTCCATACCAGGCCCAACTTTAACGCCAATAGGGTTTTTGATCCCGCGGAAGAATTCAATATGTGCGTGGTCCAATTGCCTTGTTCTTTCACCTATCCACACAAAATGAGCTGAGCAGTCGTACCAGTCGCCTGAGAGGTGGTCTCTTCTGGTTAATGCTTGCTCGTAGCCAAGTAAAAGTGCTTCGTGTGATGTATATAAGTGAGTTTCTTTCAAACTAGGTGCAATCGATGCATCAATTCCACATACTTCCATAAACTCAAGTGCGTCTTGAATACGATTTGCCATTTGCTGAAACTTATCACGTAAAGGGTTTGCAGCTACAAAGCTCATATTCCAACGACTCACCTGGTGTAAATCTGCTAAACCACCTTGAGCAAACGCTCTTAAAAGATTAAGTGTTGACGCACTATGATGATACGCTTTCATCAATCGATTTGGATCAGGGATCCTTGCATCTTCTGTAAACTCAAAATTGTTTATGATATCGCCGCGATAAGACGGTAATGATACACCATTAATGGTCTCGTAATCAGACGATCTTGGCTTAGCATACTGCCCTGCCATCCTCGCTATTTTAACAACTGGGCATTTTCCACCGTAAGTTAGTACAACAGCCATCTGAAGCAGTGTTTTAAAAGTATCTCTTATATTTGTAGCACTAAAATCAGCGAAAGATTCAGCACAGTCACCGCCCTGCAACAAAAAGGCCTTTCCGTTACAAACATCACCAAGGCTTTTATACAAGCTTCTTGTTTCTTCAGCAAACACCAGTGGTGGTGCTGCATTTAATTCTGACTCTACATTAGCCAGTACTTTTTTGTCAGGATATTCTGGTTGTTGGACAATTGGAAAATCTCTCCAGCTGTCTGGATTCCAAGGTTTCATTTCTCATTCCTCATTAGTTACCTCACAATGCACGTTATCGTATAGGACGGTATGCTTCAAGCATAAATTAGTTAAATTTCAAATTAAATAATATATACAAAAAAACATAAGAACACATCATACATAATGATGTTAAAGTTATAGTTAGAAATTCGCGGTTTTTTATAAAGTCTACAAGGCAATAAAGATTAAAAAGATTTCATTAATTACTTGAATAGATTGTTTTAAAATCTCTCAGTTCTAAGGTAGGCCTTTATTATCATTAATTTTCTTGATTTTTAGATAAATTAACCCTTTAACCTTCGCTTCTATATCTTAGTTAAGGCTTTTTAACTTCTCGTATGATATCTATAAACATGCGTTTTATACAACGAACGTCTTTAATAAGCAGACTTTTCAATTATTCTTTGTCCCAAATTGTTGAATCAATGGAATTTTGCTATTTGTTTTTCCCAACAAATGGAACGTTTCCTTTTGAAGTCCAGAACACGCTAGTTATTTCTAAAATCTCATTTATACCTATAGTTTTGTGTGGTAAAAAACTACCAAAAGCATTCAGAATCAATAGCTTTATTCTTGAAATATAGTGATAACCTATTTAACAAACCTCACGTGTTCATTTACGTTGTTTACTTCCCTGCGATTGCGATATTGAATTTTTTCGCTTAAATATAGAGCTTTATAAATCGTGCTCATTTAAATGAGTAGTGAAATATCGAAACTCAATAGTGTCCGATGTAAAAAATTACGAGCAGACTAATTTATCATTTTTTATCACATGTCCTGAGGTTAAATTACCTAGGAATTCGAAGAATCATGTTCGCGGCATATCGGAATCACCTTAGCTGAGTTATGTTAAATAGTGGGTTTTCTTTAACTCAGCGTATAATTATTACAAATCTAGCTATAGAATTTAGTTTATCTTAAACACCTTGCAAGCATGAAGTTTCATTGAAGTTGAAACAGATACCAGATAGTTATTGAACTCCAAATAAATCTATCAATCTATAATTTACTGAATTAAGAGCATTCAAAAAAAGTGCCTTTCGTTAATATTTTATAACAACTTCTTTCTAGTGACGCATTCTAAAATTAATACTTCGACCATCCGTACAAATTACAAAATTTTTGTGAGCTCCCCTGCTCTAAGTCAGTTCTCATATTTTAAATAAGCTTAATCAAGTCACTCATTGACTGTAAGCTCTTGTTGTTCCGAAGATATCGCTTGAAGTTCCCATTAGTGAATAAAACTCTTACTTATTTGTAAAGTAAGTTTTAAAGGATTTTTGTTTGAAGGAATTATAATTTTAAGAATACATTGTTAAAAAGGGTACTTGCGATATTCATTACTTTTGAAAAAATTACTTATCCATAGTCTTTCTTAAATTATTTAGATAAGAAATCACCAAAGCTTTTTTGATTTTAAGTCTGGATTAGAGCTGTCATTTCTATATTTGTTATTTATTCGATTACAAAAATCTCTATTCAAGTTACTTTTTAGACTTTAGGTTTGTTATATATTGTTTCGTCAATCAGAATTAGCTACCTCTCGAGTTAAAAGTAAACTAGAGAGGTACCTCTTTCATTTTTAGTTGTAACAACAGTCTACGCTTAATGTTTAGTTTAATATTTCAAGAATTTGTAAAAGTACAAACTTTTGATCATCAAGATTGCCCTTTTCTGAAATCAGTCTTGATGAATAACATTCAGCTTGCAAATGTAAAAAAACTTATCAATAATATAAAGGAACACATCGTACTTTTTTATAAAAATCTCAATTAGCAATTTATTTAAATTTAGAAAAGTAATCAAAAAATAAATTTATTTGTGGAATACCACAATAACAATTTCAAACAAAGAAAACTCATTAGAACCAACCAAATCAGTTTTATAAATTAAAAGGCCACAAGCTAAAGGCTTTAAAGCACATTATTACTTGAAGAGAATGATATATATATCTATAATAAAGGAACACATCATACTATATTTATTTAAGAAAAATAATGAATAATTTATGTTTTTTATAAAAGTAACCAGAAGAAAAAATCTCTTAACTATAACTCTTCGAGTAGCTAAATACTAAACATGAAACTTCTGTTTGCACTATCGAGAAAATTAAATTATCTACAAAGAAATTGGTAAACATAATTTATCCACCCTTATTAATAGTACATATCGTATTTGTTGTATTTAAAACTCAGTTTTTTCAAAAGACTCCCACGTATGAGAGTATTTGTTTTTTCACTTTCATTCGTAACCACAAGTATTCATGGTCAGCGTTGTGAGGTTTATTTTTTTACCCATAAAGTATTTCCGTCAATCTTTTAATTTCAGTAGCTAAATAAACAGTCCGCCTTTTCATTCAACAATCTCCCTTTATCATCCAACAACATAGATCCTCTTATGTACAAAATCAGGTTTGCCCAGAGCGCTAGCCCAATTTTTATCTCGATACTTAATCACTAAATTTCATCCTCTATCTACTTGATAGTCTTTAATAACCCATTGATAAATAGTTTCATAGCTAATTCCTTGTCCCTTGTTATTTGTATGACTTTTAGTTGTAGCATCAATCGTATTCATATCTCATTAAATTAATGAACAAAATTATTATAAATTGCTGTACTTACAGGAATATTTTTCGTTTGATCTAATGCCGCCTGTAAATTCATAGAAGTAAATACCTTTACTTCATTCATGATATAGGTGTGATATCGATTAAGTGAACAATCAAACTATCAAGTTGCTTTTATCTCCACAAATCTAAATAGACGCACATTCATATTAGCAGACACTGATCAGTAGCTTGTTTCTGCCTTACTTGTATATATGATGCACAAGCATATGAAACTCTGGAAGTTTAAAATACTTGTGTTAACGAACTTATAGAAACTCCCTTTTACCTGATGTTATTAATTTTTATGTATAACATAACAACTCACGTGTATCTGGCATATAGATAGATGATTAAGGTTGAAGATTTTTGATTTGTTATATATAATTAAAAGAACACATCATACATAATTCTATATAGTAATTTAGTTTTAGTAAATATTAGAATTCGAAAACTAATAATCAGAGAAATAGGTAGGATGTGTTCTTATATTTATCTCTAATGAGAAACGATTTAAAACATACAAAAATCAATAATATTTGCTATAATATAAGGAACACATCTTACTTATACATTTACATGTCAACTAAATTTGAAATAAGAAGTCAATTTGACTATCTATTAGACCAAATAAACCTTTTGTGTGAAGAGCTTAGAACACATGAGATAGTAAATAGTTTTTATTATGAGCTTCCAGCAATAACTGCTGAAGACGAAAAAAAAGCACCAGAATATATTCAAGTAACTAAACTATCTGGTAAAGAAGCATTTAATAAATGTCTCGGCAGCTATTTAGACTTATTTGTCGGAGAAAAAAAAAGTAGCAAAATATTAACTAGGCATCCAGGTTTGATATCTGTCAATGACTCTCAAGGAAAATTAAAAGCACGAATCAGAGAAGTCAACAAATCAAAAGAAGATTTCAAAAACTTAATTTTAAAAATTAATAATAATGATGCACGATTTGATGCTGTACATAATGCAATTCCAAATTTAATAACACTAGCAGCATATCGAAAAATACATTGTGAAGATCAAATTCCCTACTCTGTCAGGTTCACCTGGATGAAAAAGCATTCAACTCGAACACTTTCAAAGAAACTAGCACTCGAAATGTTAAGTAAATCTTCAGGATACTCTAATCCAAGAGTGATAGATCAACAAAATTGGTTGCAAATAGTAGAGTCTGAAAAAATTAGAGTATCAAGCTTAAATGAAGACTCTAAACTAAGAATAAAACGTCCAACAAGAGTTACGCCTGAGGTAAATATACGATTCTCGGCTAAAAATAGATACCATGTAAGTGCCGCTTTGCCTTTTATCTTGCTAAACCCACAAAAAGAAACAAAAATTGGAATTTTGCCCGATTATTCGGCAAAAAATATAGATGTTCGAAAGAAAGATTACTCATATCTTGTAGAGCGTATTTATTTAGAAAACCTGCCGAAGGATTAAGAAAAAATAATCTCAAGGTCAATTTAACATAATTGACCTTTTTCATAATCACTTTTTCACAATTTCTTCTAAAATATCTTCGTCTATAATTTCAGCAGTTTCAACAAGTCTTTTTCCGCCTTGAATTTCAATCCGTTTATTATGTTTATTCAGTGCTAATATCTCTTCACAAAATTGTGTAGATGGATGCATTTCATACACATAATCTATGATACGCCCAGTAGATTCATCTTTAACATTCGAAATGTTGTATTCCGAGATAGCCCCTTTTTCGATCAAGTCTTTCATCGTAGTTGTCATATCTCGTCGCAATGCTTTTAGTTTATTGTCTGTAATTTCATCCGTTGAATAAATCGAACCATACTTTTCCATGATAGATAAAAGCCTAAAATGATATGTTTTTCCAGGGGCAGCATAACGCCACAGGTGATAGAGACGCAGCATCATCCATCTTGACAGTCCACGTTTTAACTCTTGTGCACTATTAAAATAATAGCCTTTATATTCAAGGTTATCGATCATGTTATGTACAAATGCATTCAAGCAAGCAACACATTTTATGTTGCCACCTTGGCCTTTTTTGCCACTAAAGTGTAGTGATGACAAAAAGTTCATATTTGATTCGTAAAATGAATCATCAACATCATTATTTTTTGTATCCGTAGCACGATATTTAAACGATAACTTAGAACCTTGCAAAGCTTCTAACGATTCTTTTATTTGAGGATAAGGCATTGACTGGCCTACAGCTTTCAACTCTTGAGCCAATTCATTCATAGAAAAAATCACAGCATATTGAATACCGGACTTAAAATTGATTTTTACAATTTTTCCTTTTGAAGCCAGACGGATGAGTGCTCTTTCAACTTTTTCTTCTCTATCAGAAGGCCAAACTAGAAACTCAGTTTCTTCACCATCTTTTTTACTACTAACAACAGCTGGCGTAATTTTTATTTCACCATCGTATAAAATTCCATCAACTTTTTCAGATATTCTTCTCGTTATAATGGTTTTTTTGGGCGCTTCTTCCAAAGGTAGCTTTTTGTAACCAGAGCGCACAAAACGACCCCATAGATCGTAATGGTTAAACGTATTTGAATATGCTCTTAAGCCATGGTTTGTATTTTCAATTGAAATACGAACATCTTTGTTGTCTGTGAAAAGGGCTAAACTTTCGTTATCTATAGCACTTTCAACACCATGAATTTGACCTCGCAACGAGTCTGGTAGATTATCAACAGAGATGTTTACCTTGCGGCTCATGATTTTTACTTCCTGATTCTTTCGACAGCTAATAACAACACATTCAAAGGAAAAAGTTAATAATTAAAGTTAGTAAAAACTTGATCTGAACTCAAGTTTTTTCTCGGATCAATATTTTATCTACTAATGATATTTTTCAGATCATTTTTTTACTAACTAAGTGTTCTTTTTTAGCTTTTTTTGACGATTTTAACTGAAAAGTCTTAACACAAAAGCCTTTTTCTCTAATGCTTGTGCATAACATCAGTTTCATTTAGTAAAGATCTGATCTGTTCGTAGTATAGATCAGATCTATAACTAGTGATTTGCGAGCATTTAGCCCTGCCTGTTGATAAGTTGGGATTTTTTCTTAGTATAATACTGATCTAAACCAGTAAGACTGTTAATTAATCTGTGGATAAGCTGTATGTATTATCAAAAACATTTTAAGAGTTAGTATTTTTTTGATCTATAAGTATATAAAGATCTGATCTTTACTACGTATTTTGTTGATCTAAGAAATAAAAATAAAGCTATATAAAACATGAGCTTAAGCTTTTATTTTGTCTGCTTAACCTTATATACCTATATATTTAAACATACTTAACCTCTTTATTTATTCTTAATTTAATATTCAACAGATATTTTTTTCAATGTCTATGATTTTTGATGTTTACCTTTCAATTGATGGACATTATAATATTAGACATAAATTTAAGGAATATACGTATGTCTATCAATAGTAATGCACTTTCCACTTATAAATTATTAAAAGCAACAGCTGAAGTTGCAGAACAATCTTTAGAAGGTCGAATACAACATTATAGAGCTCACCTCAAATCTGAAGATAAAGAGCTACGAACATATACACAAAAAGCCGCTGCAGATTTACTAGGCGTAAATAATAGAACTCTAAAGCGTCGACATGATCAAGGCGATTTTGATCATCTGTCTATTCAAAAAGGTGCAAATGGACATTATGCTTACACATTAAGCAATATTTTTGCTATGGCAGAAATACTTGGGATCAAAGCAGATCATAGGGATCCAAGTGATAAACTTCAGGTACTTGTCATAAATAGTTTAAAAGGTGGCTGTGGTAAAACCACCTCTTTGGTAAACCTTGCTGCTGCTTTAGCAACTACTAATATAAAGAGATATAGAATTGGCATCATCGATTTAGATCCGCAAGGATCATCTTCTAGTTTCTTTCCGTCTAATGAACATGATCCGATCACTGTAGGTGATCTTATGAGAGATTGTATAGAATTAGATGAGGGAGAAACTTGGAGTCAGTTGGTTGCTGATTCTTTTCAAAAGACACATATTCCCAATATCAGAATCTTACCTTCTGGGATGGATGATTTTTATTTTGAGCACGAAACTGCAACAGAACTAAAAGAATCTAGTAGTTATGAAGAAACAAGGCATTATCACAAGCTAAAGGAACGTGTCATACAGCCAGTAGAAGACGAATTTGACATTATCTTGATAGATACAGCACCTTCTCTTAATTTCATGTTCTACAACGCTCTGATGGCTTCTACAGCCATGCTTATACCAGTTCATCCAGAAGCAGTAGATTTTGATGCAAATAACAAATACTTAAAACGTTTAGGAGAAATTTATCACACTGTTGCTGCACTTGGGCATGATGGTTGGGATTTCATGCAATTTCTAGTAACGAATTATGTAAAAGGCAATCACTCTCAGCGTGACATTGTAAAAGATGTCAGAACTGCTTTTGGTAGACAAGTAATGAGCTATCCGATTAACCATAGTTCAGCGATTACAGCAAGCTCGTCTTCTTTTAATACCATTTTTGATCAGAAAACTTCTGACTCCCTTGCAAGTAGAGAGTCATTGCTTCGTGCACAAGAAAATATCAAAGATGTTGTTGACGAATTAGAAATGTTAATACGCTCAAATTGGTCATCTACACAGTCAAACTTAGATTAAAATAACAGGGTTTAAATAATGGCTAGAAAACGTAAAAACGATACTCGATTAGATCCTTTTGCAACCCCTGTCGAAAACAGTAGTTTGGATGATTTGCTCGGTAAAGCAAACGTAGGTGATGTGATCACTATGCCCTCTCCAAGCGATCCACAAAGAATGATCAATTTAAAATGTGAAGTGATCCCTCATTCCAAAATCGATGTAAAGACAACTGTATTTGGTCAGAACCGACGAGAACAATCACTACTGAGCGAAAAGTCTGTCGCTGATATTTTGCCTGCTATTAAAGCTGACGGCAAAAATATGCATCCAGCACTTTGTTGGTCTAAAGGCAATGAACTACAAGTCTTATCCGGTTCTAGAAGGCGTAAAGCTTGCTTACTAGCTGGCGCTGATTATGTCGTGTTAACTTCGAAAGACTTTACTAATGAAGATGCAAAAGCACTCGCAGTTTCTTCAGATCAATATATTGCTCCTAGTCTTTGGGAGTTGGGTAAGGCTTACGATCAAACTCGTCAAAAGTTGATTGAAACAGGTAACAAAGGATCTTATCGTGAGATTGCTGCGATCGAAGGTGTATCTCATACGGCAGTCGCTGATGCTATTAAAGCATTTCAACAAATCGATAAAGAAATCGTTTTATTGTACCCAACCCCCAATCATCTTGGCCGTGAAGTTGCAAAAAAGCTCATCAACGCTTGTATAGATAACCCAGAACAGTTCATCAATAAGGTAAAAACGATATCTAACCAATCATTGTTTTCAGAGCAAATGAGTGATGAGAAACGTGCTATTGAGATAACGAAGTTCTTAACCACATTTGAGATCCCAACCACTAATCGTTCAGAATCATTGCTTGAAAATGAATATGTTAAAATTCAACGCAGCTTAAATTCCGGGGCGGTGACAGTTAAGATTGATGATAAGGTTTTAACAGATAAACGTTTAGAACAACTTCAGAAACTGTTAAATAGTTTTAATTAGTATGTTGCGGCCTAGATCTTCTAGGCCTTTTTTATACCTTTTGTCATCCAACCAGTCAATTTTTCATAATTTAGTCCCAATTGGCTCTTTAGCTCAAATCAGTAATTTCATATACTGGTCCTTTACGTTTTATTACTTGTTAGAATAATGTCCTCGCAGTTATCTAAAGAGCAACTATTAGCTTTATTTGAAGAAATTAAACAGGAACAGTCTTCTCAGTTTCCTTTGTCTGATCGCTTTTTGAAGCAGTATTTTAATTCTGCCATGTTAGCGAAAGCTAAAGAGTATCTAAATGATGATCAAATATCGTTTTTAGAACACAGTGAAGACTTCTCAAAAATAGATGCTCAAGTTTTAGGTAATTTTGGTAATACCTTTACACAGCACATTAAAATTGAGCTTGTTAAGGGAGCACCTTCTGTCGAGGCGCAATGTTCTTGTTCTAATAATCCCAAATGCCGACACATAGCTGCGGTGTTGTTAAAGTTGAAAGTAGATCACTCAGGTGGTTTCGGTGAGTCTTTCTTAGTTAACGATTGGTTCAATGAACTATCTTCTTTACAACAATCCTCTGATTTGAATGCTTCAAATGTGCTGTTATTTGTCTTGGAACATAGAGGTAACGAGGTTTTATTAAACCCTAAGATGTCACCACACAAACCTGATGGACATTATCCTCTTGGTCGAGTGCTGACTGAAAAGCAACTCAACGCGCATGTTCCGCCTAAAGATATTTTAGAAAGTGATTATCGCTTATTCAGCTGGGTGAGGTCACAAAATACTCCTGGTCATTTTGAGTTGTCTGGTAAGTGGGGATTCGCAGCATTACAGCAGCTGACTGCTACTAAACGATGCTTTTTTGGTAATAGCCGCAAACCTCTACAATTTGGCCATATGCAGCACTTGGATTTTTCATGGCAGAATGAAAACGATAGTTTTAAGCTTGTTAGTCATTTGTCTGATGTAGAGCAATGGTTGCTTATTAAGTCTGATCCGCCGGTTTACCTAGATACTGAAAACATGCTGCTAGGGCGAATTGAGTCGGAATTAAGTGCGCAGGAAATCGCCCATTTGCATACTATGCCAAGTATCCAGAAAGATAAAATCGAAGCGGTCATTAAACGCTTTCAAGATATCTTCGCGGACAATGTTATTCCGCCACCGCAAGGCTATGAGCAGCTAATTGATAAAGACAAGTTGGTTGCCAAATTGTCTGTTAACGATGGCGAGTATACGCACTTACAATTGACGTTGTTTAATTCTGCCCAAAAGTACTCTACAGAAAAGCAGCTTAATCGCTGTGAAAAAATGCTTTTAGGCCTTGGCTTCGAAGCACAAAGTGACGGTTTTAAATTGCCAGTAGAAGATGAAGTTTCTCATCATTGGTATAACTGTGAAGTTCGCCCGTATTTGCAAAGAAAAATGTGGCAGGTAGAGGAAATTCATCAAACCAAAAAAGTGTTAGTACCTAAGGTTACTCTTCAACTCAAACGTGATAAAAAACACCACGTTATTGGTAAGGTGATGTTTGATGACAGGCAGATTCTCCTCGACTGGGATAAAGCGCCTTGCCATGAGGTCAACTCAATTGCTAATGTCTTCCAGTACGTTCAAATTGCACAGCAGTACTATGCTCTCTCTAAAGACGTTTATGAAGAGTTATTGCTGCTAAAATCACGTTTTAGCTATTATTTATCTAGTTCCCAATTCAAATTTCCTTTGTCTTATGCCAAACGTTTGTTTGAGCTAGATGCCGTTGAGAGTGTCTCTGATGATGTTCGTCTCTTGGATTATCTTGATGAGCTAAACAAACCAATTAACGCCAATGAGTCATTATTAGGTGACAGCCAAGAGCGGTTTACGTTAAGAGACTATCAGCTACAAGGCGTGAGTTGGTTGAAGTTTCTTAATCGCCATCAATTGGGCGGTATATTGGCCGATGACATGGGGCTAGGTAAGACTCTACAAGTTATCGCGTATTTCATCTCGCAACATAATACCCTAGTGACCAAACCTTCTTTGATTGTTTGCCCAACTTCACTAGTTGGAAATTGGCAAAACGAATTTAAGAAGTTTGCATCACATCTGCCTGTGTTAACGGTTCATGGCAGTAATCGAGATAAGCAGCTCAACCAAGTTGCTAAAGCACGGTTTATCATTACAACATACCCACTATTAAAACGAGATTTAGCACATTATTCTGAGTTACAGTTTGACTCAATCGTACTTGATGAAGCGCAGTACATAAAGAACGAGACGGCTCAAATTTCAAAATGTGTAAAACAGTTATCAGCTGAGTTCAAACTGTGTATGAGTGGTACACCCGTTGAAAATAATTTGATGGAGCTTAAATCGTTACTTGATTTTGTTATGCCAGATGTACTTGGCACTAAGCAGCAATTCAAGCAAAATTTTCAACTACCCATTGAAAAAGATCGAGATAGTAAGCGTGCCAAAGAGCTTCAATCTCTAATTGCCCCATTTATTTTACGTCGAACCAAGTCAGAGGTTGTTCGTGAACTACCTGCGAAAACAGAGCTAATTAAAAAGCTCGAGTTCATGCCTGAACAAGCGTCCTTATATCAGCACGTGCAAGGCCAGATAGAGAGCAGTTTAATTGACTTATTTAAAGAGCAAGGCGTTGAAAGCAGTAAACTGGCATTTTTAGATGCGCTGCTTAAACTGAGGCAAATTTGTTGTCATCCTGAGCTTGTTGATAAAGCCGGCGCACATCAACAAAGTGCTAAATTTAAGTGGTTAAAAGAGCACTTACCTATCTTGTTAAAAGAAGGTCGCAAGATTATTATTTTTAGTCAGTTTACCACTGTACTGGATATGATCTCTTCGCTTTGTAATGAGATTGAAACCCCTTTCACCATGCTAACTGGACAAACTAGGCAAAGGGATAAGGCAATTTCACGTTTTACTGAAGGTGAAGTGGATGTCTTTTTAATCTCGCTCAAGGCGGGTGGCACTGGCTTGAACTTAACGCAAGCAGATACGGTGATCCACTTTGACCCATGGTGGAACCCTGCTGTTGAAAATCAAGCAACTGACAGAGCTTATCGTATTGGCCAAGATAAACCTGTATTTGTATACAAGTTGATTGTTGCGAACTCGATTGAGCAGAAGGTTTATCAGATGCAAAAAGATAAGCAGGCCTTAGTGGATGCTTTGTTCGCTGATACAGGTGTCAATTTGAACGAGTTTAATGAAGCACAAATGCTCGAATTGATAAAAAATTAAATTTTTTTTGAACTAACTCAAATAAGGCGTGTCTATTTAATTGCACATTGTGAGCTTACATTCAGCAATGAGCACATGTTGATTTCCCCCTTATTAATTACATATACGTATTTGTAATAACCAGCTCAATTGAGCTGGTTTTTCTTTTTATATGGCTTTGTAATAAAACATACTTGGTGTAATACAGTGTAATGGCATTTGCCTTCATTTATTGCTTTGTTCCACATTTGATCCACATTCTTTCACTTTAATACACTCATAGGAAAACGAAAACCAAATGAATTGGACTAAAGGTGGGTTATTATGTTGTGCTATGAAAATACGATTTCGCAGTTAAACTTTATTGAACCACAATCGCTGTGCGACTATGATCTTATTAATGAAGTTGCAAGCTCTGAAGATTTGACGAGCATTTTAACGACGTTGCTTTTTGATGAAACGCTCTCAGTAGAGCTAAAAAAGCAGGTTAAAAAGCAACTGCGAGTATTAAAAGCGAATAAGAGAAACTAATGGAAGAAAAAAACCACATTTTGATCGTCGAAGATGACTTTGATATTGCAGAACAAGTTATGCTGTTTTTCAAGGCGTCAGGCTTTGAGATAACACACATTGCCGACGGTGCAGACGTGGTTGACTGGGTGCGAGAAAACAGCCCAGATGCTATTTTGATGGATATTATGTTGCCCAATCAAGATGGCGTCGAGTGTATGAAACAAATCCGCGAATTCTCTATGGTGCCCATAGTTATGCTCACTGCTAAAGTATCTGAGGCTGATCGACTTAAAGGCCTTGAGTTTGGCGCAGATGACTATGTTTGTAAGCCTTTTAGCGCGGCTGAGTTGGTCATGCGTATTAAAGCGATATTACGCCGTTGCAGTGCTTCACAGACTTCAGAAGCACCAGATATTGAGGTGAATGAGTCGCAATTACTGGTTTCATTAAAAGGGCAATCCTTAAGTTTAACTAAAGTTGAGTTTGATGTTTTCGCGATGCTTTATAATGCGCCAAATCGTGTCTTTTCACGTCAGCAAATTCTTGACCATATACAACCAGATAATTTTGATATCTCTGATCGCGTCATCGATAGCCATATTAAAAATATACGTAAAAAGATTAAAAACATCGAAATATCACCCAAAATTGTTGAATCAGTCTATGGTGCTGGTTATCGATTTAACGAGCAGCATATTAATAGCTAACCCCCCTTCCTCCGGGTGCTATCATCTTTTAGCACCTTATTTAGTGCTATATATCTCTTAGTTATCAGTGCTTAAAATCCGACTCTAAGGTATGATTTAACAAGAATTAATTGTTAGAGTCACACTATGCTTTTAAGTGGTTTTTCTGCCCTGAGTTGGCAAACCATATTGGTACTTTTAGGTTTAGGTACTACGATATCCGGTTTTGGCTTTTTTATTATTACCCACCTGTCGAAACAAAAAGCACGCGCGCTGCATGAAATGTCTCAGGCAAAAATCGATACACTTCAGCAGGTGCATGATGAACTTAAAGACAGCCTAAATACGGCGCAGCAACTTCAGTTAAAAACCCATGGAGAGGCTCAGCAATATCAGGCAAGGCTTGCTGAAAAACATGCACAAGTTAAAGAGTATTACGGTTTATGGCAGCAAGCTCAAAATAAAGCACAACAATCCCAAGAGGAAGCGCATCAACTGGCACTCCAGCTAACAGATATGGAAGCCAAACTTACCGAAAAGCAACTGGCATTTGACGCGCAAATAGCACAGCTAGAGCAGGCTAAAAATACGCTTAAACAAGAGTTTGAGAATGTTGCAAGTAAGCTATTTGAAGAGAAGAGTCAGCAATTTTCCCGCCACAGTCAGGAAAAAATTCAAACAATTCTGAGTCCTGTTCAGGGGGAAATTAAAGGTTTTCGAGACAAAATGGAAGCGATCCACAGTGAAGAGTTAAAGCAAAGAGCGGCCTTAAAGACAGAGCTACTTCACTTACAAGCTAACAACCAAGCTATGACGGATCAAGCGAGTAAACTGACGACGGCATTGCAGGGACAAACTAAAACCCAAGGTAACTGGGGTGAGTTAATGCTGGAAAATGTGCTGGATAGCGCAGGTTTAAGGCCCGGATATGATTATAAGCGTGAAGTCAGCTTCACCACATCAGAGGGAAAATACCGCCCTGATGTCATCGTTTATCTACCACAAAGCCGTCATTTGGTTGTGGATGCGAAAACATCTTTGAATGCGTATACAAGATATGTCAATGCGCAGGACGAGGTATCGGCACAGCAAGCAATAAAAGAGCATGTAAGTGCGGTTAAAGCGAGGGTGAAAGAGTTAGGCAACAAGTCTTATGAACGTTTGCCTGGACTGAATTCGCCGGAAGTTGTGATTATGTTTATCCCTGTTGAATCTGCTTTTGTAGAAGCAATTAAATACGAGCCTGATATTTATCAGTATGCTTTAGAAAATAAAGTACTCGTAGCCACCCCTACTACCCTGCTAACGAGCTTGAATATCGTTAAACAGCTTTGGCGCTTCGAAGAACAAAGCAAACACAGCAAAGAACTGGCACTCAGAGCAGAAAAATTTTATAACAAGCTTAATAGTTTTTTACATAGCCTTGAAGGTGTTGGCAAGCAGCTCGATAAAGCACAAGAGACGTACGATAAGGCAGTTGGACAATTATATACTGGAAAAGGGAATTTAATTAAGCAAGCTTCAGAGTTTAAAGAGTTAGGTGTTTCGGTCACCAAAGAGTTACCAGAAGAAATGCTTGAAAAGGCGAAGCTAGAATTAAAGTAAGAGGCACAAAAAAAGGGCTTTCGCCCTTTTTACTTATTGCTTAATTTACCTTGTACACAGCGCATAATCGCCATTTCTTGGCTTATCAGAGTAAAGGTAGATAAAGAGTGAATTATTTTTCACGTCATTCCAAACAGTACTCTTTGGATGTGGACAAAGAGATTGCTTTATATAGCTTTTAATTTCGGTGCTGGTCATAGCTAATGGCGTTGGTATTTGAACAAAAACATTCAATTCACCGTCGTTGAAATTGATACGACTTAGCTTCCAGCTGCCCATCATGTATTGCTTAGAAAAATAGCGGTCAATACGAGTTTGGGCATCGTGACTTATTTCAGCGTGTACAACAGAATGTGATTTATTGTCTACCCAGTAGTTCCATGCTGAAGCCAAAATGATAAATCCAGCTAGTAGCAAAGACCAAAAAGGTAATACATTTTTTTTAGGTCGTACTTTATTCCTATGCCTTTTTCTCTCGGCAATTTTGACCCAATCATTGTGTTTCATTGTACGCTGTGTCATAAGTAAATTCCTCCCGTTCATGTTGCTTATTAAAACAGGGCAATGTGGATAAAAAATGGATCAAAATGGAAGTTATAGTGCTCGGATCAGTTGGTCTGACAAATTTATAAAACTAGTACTTTAAGGTTGATTTTATTTTTGTTTACAAGATTAAAAAAGCCACTCTTTTAAATAAGTGGCTTTTTATCGGTTATGCTTTATTTGAGCGGTAAAGCGATTGAGATATCCAATCCGCCAAGATTACTGCGCTTGATATCAATGGTTCCCGACATGAGCTCTACTAAGCTTTTGCAAATCGAAAGACCTAATCCAGACCCTCCGGTTGCCCTGCTTCGAGAGCTCTCAACACGATATAATCGCTCAAATAGTTTGGGGAGCTCTTCGTCTGTTACTGTTGGTGACGAGTCTTCAATTTGTATGTTGAGATGATGCTTATCTTGATACATTTTAAATACCACTTTTCCTGGACTGTCTGTGTATAAACAGGTGTTCTTACATAAGTTATCGACAACTCTATCTAGTTTAGGTTTATCTATATTGATGGTCGAACCTTCAGGAATGCTGATTTCGCTGCTAAATGTTAGGGCGTGGTTTTCAGTCATGCGTTTAATGTCATAGCTATAATTTTGCGATAAGGTTTGGACGCATTGGATTTGCTGGTTTAAAGCAATTGCATTGTTCTCCGCTTGAGACAGTTGATATACATCGGTTATCAAGGAATTTAGCTGAGATATTTTTTCGTTGATTTTGCTGTAAGCCTTTTTGTTGTCTTCAAACAAGCCATGCTCGAGAGCTTCGATATGTAGCTTTAAGACACTCAGTGGTGTTCTGAGTTCATGAGAGATATCAGCAAGCATTTTTTCTTTTTGCTTTAAGTTTTGCTGGTAAAGCTTTGCGGCTAGGTTCGCACTTCGGTGCTTAATAAAGTAGATATAGGTTAAAAGTGAGCATATAAACAACGCTGATAGTCCCGCTATTAACCATGACTTTTGCATAAGCTTGGTATGTTTTAGCTCACTTTGCGCTAGGGCTTTCTCTTTTTCTGAAACTTCGAGCTGTTGTCGTTGTACTAGGCTGCTTATGCTATTGCGATAGGCTTCTGCCTTTTGATTATTGAACTCTTCTCCAATTGCTTTGTTGAAATTAAATGCTTGAGAAATGTGTTTGTATGCTAGTTCCAAATCACCATTTTGGTGAGCGAGATCGGCGGAGACCTCGTGAAAATAAATTGACAATGGACTATGGTGCTCTGAGTTAATAAGCTTTTGCAACTCTTGAATATAGCTGTTAGCGATATGAGGTTGTTTTAGATACAAATAGGCTTGGGATACGCTTATATGCGCATAGATCATCTGTATTTGGCTTTGTGCTTTTTTTGCAAAATCTAGACTCAGGTGTGCATTGATAAGTGCAGCATCTCCTTGTTCTAATTTTATATAGCTGCTAGCAAGCATGTGATAGGCACGTGACAAGCTTTCATTTGCGTTGGTTTGTTTCAAGTATTTCAGTGCATCATATATATTATCAATAGCCACTTTATGGTTATTTTTTTTAAAAGATACTTGGGATAGACGTAATGCGCTGTCTGCTATAGCCACAATATTTCCATCTTTTTTGTCTTCACCTAACGCCCAACGGAAAAATATTTCTGCCTGATCATAATCATCAAGCCTGACCGAAATATCACCTAAATTATAAAAGTTACTCGCTTTGATACTGTGATTATTACTATCTTTTAAGTAACTTTGAGCCTTTAACTGAAACTGCATTGCTTGCGCTAATTCACTTCTATGATCAGACAATGTACCTAAATTACTGTATGCCAGACCTATAAGTGTTTTGTCATTCAGCTCTTGCGCGGCTTTTAAGGCCTTATAGTAATGCTCTTCCGCTTCTTCAAGCCGAGACATGCGACGATAGTTAATGCCTTTTTCATTATTAATCGTGCGGATTAACTGAGTATCTAAATAATGATTCTGCTCAATGTGGTTAAGGGTCGATATGGCTTTTTCAAACAGCCCTTGTTTTCGATATATTTCGGCTTGAATTAATAACACTTCCAATGCCTTGTCTTGAGATAAGTTTTCTAATCGCCAAGGTTCAATCAAGTCCAAAGCAATTTGATATTTCCCTTGCTTCTCAAGCTGCTTTAATTCATCGATATCTATACTCGCTAAGGCTGTATTGGTAGATAATATGCAAGTTAAAAGCAAAGGCACGAATATTTTTTTCATATTTTTTCAAGCTAAATCAAGACGGTTGCATCCTATGCAACAAATGTGTGACAAATATGGATCATGTAAAGGGGGTTTACAGAGTGGGAGTAAGTAAAATTATGCTCTGAGCTTTAATGCGTTAGTAAAATTATGATTTAGCACAGAAAATAGTTAGTAAAAAGTAGATCTCAATGGGTTGGCATAGTTGGTAAAAATTTGCTTTATAATGGTAGTGATAAGGTCATTGTTGTTATTCACTGAGCAATTGAGCGCTTTAATGACTTATTTTGGGTTAAAAATTGACATGTTACTCAAATTTATACTTTAGATCTGTATTGAGCATGCACGCTAGTATATTTCTGATCTGTATTTGGGCTAGTAAGTAAAAGTGTGATCTTAAATGCTGCCGTTTGATTTAATAAAGATGAGATGTAGAAAAGGGCCCAGTAGGCCCAAGTTGGGATTAAACTATTTAAAATTGATTCATCGTATTGGCTTCACCACCCGCTTTGAGCGCATTGTCTCCGCTAAAGTACTCTTTGTGCGTATCACCAATATTAGAACCCGCCAAGTCTTGGTGTTTGACTGAAGCTTGCTCTCGGCGTATCTCCTGTCTTTGAACATCTCTGACATATGCCAGCATACCTAAGTCACCAAAATATCCCTCGGCGAGAATATCAGTGCTAAGTGCCACAGTATGGTAGGTTGGTAAAGTAATTAGATGATGGAATATACCTGCATGAGTCGCGCCATCTAGCTGGAAACTTTTTACTTTTTCATCGGCTATTTTTGCTAGCTCAGTTGAATCTAGCTCGGGTGCCATGAGTGCTTTCGGGTCAAGTGATGGGTCTGGGTAAGATGATAGATCTTTGCCTTGTGCCTTGAGTGTCTCGTAAGCTTGTTCACGGAATTTCAAAGTCCAATTAAACGACGGAGAGTTGTTATACACTAACTTGGCATTAGGTACTTGCTCTCTAATACGATTTACGAGCTCAGCAATTTGCTCAACGTTAGGCTTTTCAGTTTCAATCCAAAGTAGATCAGCACCCGCTTGCAAACTAGTAACACAATCAAGTACAACTCTGTCTTTTTCAGTGCCTTCTTTAAACTGGTATAGGCCATTGTCTAGACGTACTGGTTTTTGTAGTTGGCCATTTAATTTTATTGCCATATCCCCATCTTGTAATTGGTCTACGTCATGAATGACTTGTGTATCCAAAAATGCAGTATATTGACTTGCGATGTCACCCACTTCTTTAGAGACAGGGATTTTTTGCGTTAAGCTAGCACCCAGAGAGTCTGTTCTTGCGACAATAATGCCATCTTCAACGCCGAGCTCTAAAAATGCATATCGCACAGCATTGATTTTTGACAAAAAGTCTTCGTGTGGCACGGTCACTTTGCCAGCCTGGTGGCCACATTGTTTGGCATCTGAGACTTGGTTTTCAATTTGGATTGCACAAGCGCCCGCTTCTATCATCTGCTTTGCCAATAAGTAGGTCGCTTCTTCATTCCCAAATCCTGCATCGATATCAGCAATAATTGGCACAATATGCGTTTCAAAGTTATCTATCTGAGACTGTAATTGACTCGTATCTTGATCTTTGGCTTTTGCGTCATCGAGCGCCTTGTACAAATGGTCGAGTTCTCTTGCATCAGCTTGCTTTAAAAATGTATAAATCTCTTCAATTAATTTAGGCACCGCGGTTTTTTCGTGCATGCTTTGGTCAGGTAACGGGCCAAATTCAGAACGCAGCGCAGCGACCATCCAGCCACTGAGATAGACATAAGCACCCTTTGTTGTTTTTTGGTGTCTTTTTATTGCCATCATCATCTGCTGCGCAGTAAAGCCATGCCAACAGCCAAGAGATTGCGTATATTGTGCTGGATCAGCATCATAGCGTGCCATATCTTCACGCATGATTTTGGCGGTGTATTTGGCAATATCTAGCCCTGTTTTGAAGCGATTTTGTAAGTGCATTCTGCTGGCATATTCAGGGTTAATAGATTGCCAGTTATGATCTTTGGTTGTACATAGGGTAGTAAAGCGGTCAATTTGAGACTGATAATTGCTCATGATAAATATCCTTCGAACGAGTTGTACACTAAATTAAATTGGTTGTGCCAAAGCGTTTGTGTGAGAGTTGCTGCGGCTTAATTAAACACTAGAACGGCTTTTAAAATTTTTTAAATTTATAGTTGTTATTGTCAGTATATTTATTATGAATGGATCAAGGGGTTTGTTTTTGGATAAATTGCTTTATTTTTGAATAACCCGTTCAAAAAAATTGCACTAGGAACATAGCTATGAATGCAACTGTGAAACAGGCAGGGCTGACCATTGATGCTGACTTTTATGACTTTGTGGAGCAGGAGTTACTTGATGGTTTATTAATAAGCTCTGATGCTTTTTGGCAAGGTTTAGCAAGTATTGTGACCAAGCTCTCACCAAAAAACCATGCTTTGCTCGACAAGCGCGATAAACTGCAAGCCCAGATAGATAATTACCATGTTCAAAACCCAGTTTGGGGTGCTAAAAAGTATCGGACATTTTTGGAATCAATAGGCTACCTTTTACCTCAGCCTCAAGACTTTCAAATAACGACTGAAGTATCTGAGCCGGAAATTGCCCACGTTGCGGCACCGCAACTCGTGGTACCAGTGAACAACGCGCGTTTTGCATTAAATGCCGCCAATGCAAGGTGGGGATCTTTGTATGATGCACTTTATGGGACTGATTTAATTAGCGAAGAGGATGGTGCTGAAAAGGGCAGTAAATATAACCCTGTACGTGGCTTTAAAGTAATGGCCTATGCAAGGCAGTTACTCGATAAAGTACTGCCTCTGAGCGCAGGCTCTCACATAGAAAGTACCCATTATGGCATAGTTGATGGAGCATTAATCGTCACTTTAAATGATAGTCGCCAAGTGCAGCTTGCAAGCCCATCTCAATTGATAGGTTTTCAGGGGCAGTTGCAAAATCCAGCTGTGATCTTAGTGAAACATCATGGGTTGCATATTGAGATCTGTGTTGATCACGATGATCCGATCGGCAAAGTGGATAAAGCGGGGATCAAAGACGTTATCTTGGAGTCTGCATTGACCACGATTATGGATTGTGAAGACTCAGTGGCAGCGGTTGATGCTGAAGATAAGGTTTTGGTATACCGAAACTGGTTAGGTTTGAATAAGGGGAGTCTTACTCTTCACTTTGAAAAAAATGGCGAGCAAATAACTCGAAGTTTAAGTGAAGATAGGGACTATCATGCCATTGATGGATCATCATTAACCTTAAGCGGGCGAGCCATGATGTTTGTTCGAAATGTTGGACACTTAATGACAACGCCTGCGGTTTTTGATGCGGATGGCAATGAAGTGTATGAAGGTATTTTGGATGCTGTTGTAACTTCAGCTGCTGCGCTTCATGATTTACAGGGAAATAGCCCGTATAAAAATAGTAAAACTGCCAGCATTAATATAGTGAAGCCTAAAATGCATGGGCCGGAAGAAGTTACTTTTACTGCTGAATTATTTGACGAAGTAGAGAACATGCTCGGATTACCTGAAAATACCATAAAAATGGGGATCATGGATGAGGAGCGTCGCACATCGGTGAATTTAAAAGCGTGTATTGAAGCGACTAAGGCGCGTGTTGTATTTATTAATACCGGATTTTTAGATCGAACAGGTGATGAGATTCATACTTCAATGCTTGCAGGTGCTGTGAAACCTAAGGAAGACATCAAAACCCAACCTTGGATCTCTGCATATGAGAGACAGAATGTCGAAGCCGGATTAGCCTGCGGATTTAAAGGTCGCGCTCAAATTGGTAAAGGTATGTGGCCCAAACCTGATGAAATGGCAAACATGATGAATGCAAAAGGGGCGCAATTGGAAGCTGGTGCAAGCACAGCTTGGGTACCCTCCCCAACCGCTGCAACACTTCATGCTATTCATTACCATGAGACAGATGTTCAGGCATTGCAAAACACCTTGCTCAATCATCAAAGTCATTGTTTAGATGCGTTACTCACGCCTCCTTTACTGCAAGACAATATGCCTCTCTCTCCCTCTGAGATACAAGCAGAACTGGACAATAATATTCAAGGTATATTGGGGTATGTGGTACGCTGGATTGATCAAGGAATAGGGTGTTCAAAAGTACCTGATATTTTTCATGTTGGATTAATGGAAGATAGAGCGACATTAAGAATTTCGAGCCAACACATTGCCAATTGGTTGGAACATCAAATATGTACTCAAGATCAGGTGCTGGCGACATTTGTGAAAATGGCGAGTGTGGTCGACAGTCAAAATAGCCATGATCCCAATTACGTCCCCATGTGTACAGATGGTCACCCAAATTCAAATAGTCTCGCATACCAAGCTGCCGTTTCGCTTGTACTTGAAGGAAAGCAACAACCTAATGGCTATACGGAACCCCTGTTACATTATTATCGCAGACTGAAAAAACAGACTCATTAATCTTTCTTCTGTTAAGTGCTCTGAATTACTTTAGCCAGAGCACTTTTGTAAACCCCCTTTCCAATTACCTATCTTATTTTGATGATTTGTTGTTAGATACAAATTGATACAGTTTGTTATAATTCCACACGCTATTTTTCCATAAATTCAATACATTAGTTAGCTAATAATAAAGATAAGAAACTGCTATGTACTCTAAAAGAAAGTGGATGCCGATATGTTTGGCTACTTCAATTTTTCATTTTCCAGCCGTTTATGCAGAAGAAGAGACTAGCTTCTGGGAAGGGTTTTCAAATAAGCGCGAAGCAGGCGGGTTCCTGTCATTAGGTTTAGGTGCTTCTTATGGTGGGGGATTACTTACAAATATTGCCACTCGGCCAATTTTAAATATCAACGGTAATTATTACTTTGAAAATGGACTGTTTGTTGAAGTGCCTGGGAGTGACAGTAAATTTGAGCCGCAATGGGCGATGGGCTACAACCTTTATAATTCTAGCGAGTGGGAGTTTGATGTTATTTTCTCGGCTGCGCATGCACACATTTCTTACTATGGATATGTATCAAATGCATATGATGAGAGGGATTTGACTGGGTATGTAGGGCTTCGTGTCACTGGCGCTATAGGCAGCTATCAAATTCAAACCATCCTTGCACCTAAAGCGGACAATAGTGAATATGATGGGGGAACTTACGCCTCTTTTTGGGTTGCGAAATCATGGCAACATAAAAATTGGCACTTTTATAGTTCGGTCGGCTTTCAATATCGTAACAGCGCTATGCTTAATTATTACTATGGTGTGCCTTACAAATCAGCAAGAGTAGATCCTTATCAAGCCTCTGGTGGGGTGAACACCAAATTAAAGCTGGGCTTTACGACGCCAGTTGGCAAGCGCTGGGTGGTTGATGGCGCTATTGGTCTGACTGATTATGCCACCAGTATAGACGATAGTCCGTATTCGTTAGATGCACTTAACACCATCTCCAATCGAAGCAGACTTGGTCGCCATATTAGCGTTACCATGAGCTACGTGTTTTAGGAGGCGAAATGAAAAAATATATTGCTGTTTTTTTCCTTACGCCAGTCCTAGCATGCGCAGCCTCTAACGAGCCACAGTTGAACATTAAGCCTGAGCAATGCGTTGCATTGGAGCAGGGACAAAAATGCTATGTCGATGTTTCTGTGAGCTGGCAAACGAACAGTGTCGGTAACTATTGCTTATTTGCCAACGAGCAGCAGTTGCATTGCTGGCAAAACGTTGCACATGGAAAATGGCAAAGCGAAATTATGATGACGGATAATTTAGCCGTTAGCCTAAAAAGCGACAGTGAAAAAATTATCTTTACCAAAACAATAGAATACGCTTGGATTTATAAAAAAAGAAAAAGCAAAGCGGTACGATGGAGAATGTTTTAAGGATGTGCAGATGAGCCAGTGCAAGGTTGCTTTAGTAGAAGATGATATCGAGTTGGCCCAGTGGATAGCGGATTATCTCAGAGCAAAACAGTACCATGTTGATGTTTATCATGATGGGTTAGTTGGCTTTGAAGCGATCCAAAAGACCAAACCCGATCTCATTATTTTAGATGGCATGCTACCCAGTATGGACGGCTTAGATGTGTGCAAAGCGCTGAGGCAATTAATGCAAACGCCGATTTTAATGTTGACGGCCAGAGATGAAGAAATTGACGAAATCTTAGGGTTAGAAATGGGCGCTGACGACTATTTAACAAAACCGGTGAGAGGCCGTTTATTGGAAGCCCGAATGCGGACCTTGCTAAGACGTGCCACAGTGACTAAAGAAGTTAATGATGAAAAATTAGTGATAGGTGCCCTTGAAGTTGATATGGGTAATCGACAAGTGCTACTCGGTGGTCAAAATATTCAAGTATCAAGCAATGAGTTTGATGTCTTATGGGTGCTAGCTAAGCACGCAGGGAGCGTCGTAACACGCCAGGATTTAGTGCAAGAGCTACGAGGTTTTGAGTATGACGGCTTTGATCGCACCATAGATTTGCGCGTATCTCGGTTACGGAAAAAACTCGGCGATAAAGAAGCGCCTTACAAAATAGCCACTGTGTGGGGCAAGGGCTATCAGCTGTCTAAGGATACTTGGTAATGGAATTATCTAGAAGGCAGTCTATTTAAATGTGGAGGTTTGTCATTGCGCTTGTAAGTGTGCTGATCATCGCAAGCATAGCCCTGGGTCAGGTATTTGATGTCCTCTATTCCTCGGAGGAGTCTGCACAATCCGATGTATCAGAGCAACTTGCTTTGGCATTGCCATTATTAAAGATGATGGCATCTCAAGAAAGTCATTTCGTTTTCGATAAACAACTTCAGCAGAGAATTCTAGGTGATCGCAATGCATTTGTGCGCCTTCACTCTATGGATGAGTACCCTTTGCCGATTCAATTACAACAGCAGCTTCAAAGACAAGAGCCTATCTACCTTGAGACGCAGGATCACGTGAAAGTTCATCTGTTGACCAGTGATCAGACTATTTTGGTTTATCAGTATAATAAGCTGGCTGAACAAGATGATTACCGCCTTTCTTTAACGCTTATTTTTTACTTTCTTCTTGTCATCATTTTAGTGCTTTTCTTAACCCCTTTTGTTCGTAGGCTAATGCATTTAAGCGATACAGCCGCCAAATTTGGTGATGGCCAATTAGATGTTAGGTTAAAGGTGGGCACGCTTTGGTATATTCGAGATATTGAGCTGTCATTTAATCAGATGGCAAACAAGATTAACCTGCTCATGGATGATATTAAATTACTTGCTGGTGGGTTATCCCATGAGTTAAGGACGCCATTGGCCCGAATACGCATGGGCCTAGATACCATTGTCGAAACACAAGATGAAGCGCTTAGGAGCAAATACGAAGCGCGCGTAAACCAGCAATTAGATGATATGGAAGGCTTGCTTATTCATATGTTGGATTTTGCTAGATTACAGCATAGTTTAGATGAGGCTACTCCTCAGCCGCTTGATCTGGTTACGGCACTCCCTAACTTGGTTGACCTCTCTTTTGATGATGCCGTTGAGCTGAATATCACATTGCAACAAGCGTTCATTCATGTTGATCAACGTTATTTTACTATGGCTATCTCTAATATCATTGATAATGCGCTGAAGTATGGACATAGCCGTTGTGTGGTGACGGTAAAGCAAGAGAAAAGTGAGTATGTGGTTGCAATCAGTGATGATGGAAACGGCATTGATGCGAGCAAAGCAGCTGAAGTATTTAAACCGTTTGTCAGGCTTAATCGCCAGCACTGCACTGGATTTGGGATTGGTTTAGCATTCAGTGCCAAAATTATTGCGCGCTATCGAGGGGAAATCTTTGCGGGTGTTTGCGCTGAACTAGGAGGTGCCTGCATAACCGTGAAGTTCCCAGCCTTATAAAAGACGCTTATATTGGTGAATAATTATGCTAACGACTTCATTGCAATAATCTGCATTTGAGCTTTCATAGATCTAAAAATCCGCGTACTTTGTACACAAAACAGTGCCTAATACGCTGATATCGGTACCTTTAAAAGGGAATATTTTATCTGTCACATAAGTTTAATAATTTATAATTCCTGTTTGTACAACGGATTAGGATTTTAGCTCTAATTTGTGTTTGACCAATTTGGAACCTTCCTATACATTCCTCCTGAAATTTACACAAACTGTAGTTACTGGCAAACTAGGTGAAAGCCTAGGACGCAAAGCTTCCGGTCTAAATGCGCTGTATATTCATGCAATGCACACGATAGCGGGGTTGCTTCATAGTTAGGGATACTGTGAATATTCAAGATGGATGTGACTGCCAGATCTACTCAATACCACTACTGAACGTAGTTATTTGAGGATAGATATGAAAATATTTTCTAATAAACCAATGCTAGTAGCACTATGCGCTGCGACAGGTTGGCTTCCAATGCAAGGCTATGCAAACGATTTCTGGCATAGCTACCTAGAGTCTAGATCATCACAATCAGATCTGAGAGATCCTAACACGCAAATAGCAGATGATCAGATCATCTCTAACTTTTCATACGCGGGATACCAGTTCTCAAACCAAGCGATCCCGAGTGTCAATGAACTTGGCTACCGTATTTTTGATGTAACTGGCTATGGTGCAGATATTGCCCCTGGTCGTTCGGACAAGCAGGCGGTACGTGATGCCATTGCAGCAGCTGAAAAGCACATCGATGAGGGTGGTAAAGGCGCAGTTATTTATTTCCCTAACGGTACGTATGACTTGAACACTTTGTCTGATGTTGCAGATATAGATAAGTCCGATACTGTCGAAGGTCGTAAGAGTCGTGAAAGCGCAACTATTAAGATATCACGTGGTAACGTGATATTGCGTGGTGAGAGCCAGCTGAGTATTTTAAAAATGGACCAGCATTTAGATTTGGTTTATCCAAACAAAATGTGGACAAGTCCTTATCTATTTGAGATTGGTTATAACTACGCTAACCGCGATCCTAAAGTGAAAAGTGTGCGTGAGTCAGTAACCTCTCCTAGCAAAGAGCGTTTTATTACTGATATTACTTCTAGCCACCCAAGACAATCTACACGTTCTGTGCAAGTTCGTGATACATCTCTACTTAAAGTAGGTCAGTGGGTGCAGCTGTCTCGTTTTGATCCTCGCCCAGAGACGATTGCCAAAGCATTATCACCTTATAAGTTAGATGGTAAGTGGGGCATGATCAAAAAAGGGGTTCGCTCACAAGAATTTCATCAAATTACTGCCATTGAAGGTAATGAAGTGACATTCGCCGCGGTTATTCATCATGATGTTGAAAACGATGGGTACTGGGGTTTGAAACAAGCACGCCTGGTGCAAAATATCGGTGTTGAAAACCTAACAATTCAAGGTAATTGGCAGGAATCATTTAAACATCATAAAAGTGGTGTGCATGATGGTGGGTGGAGCGCTATTCGTTTCTCTCGCGTTGCGCATGCATGGCTTAAAAACGTGGAGTTTATCGACTTAAACCAAGGCGTTTCTGTGGTAAACAGTGCTGCGATGACCCTAAAAGACTTAGCGTTTACGGGTAACCCAGGCCATATCAGCTTAGACATTAATGCATCGACCCATGTTTTGGCACAAAACATTGATGATCAAGCTGAGCACTGGCATGCAGCGGGCTTTTCTCATAAAGCTGCGGGTAACGTAATTTCTGGATCAACGCACTCTCCTGATCGTTTCCATAACTTGCATGCCAATATGCCTTACAGCAATTTAATTGAAAACAGCACTGGCGGTTGGAATTATGGCTTTATGGGCGGCTCTGTCGGTGCACAGCCTAACCACCTTAAGCATTTAGTATTTTGGAACATCACCAATACAGCACAAAACGAGTCTATTGATAAGTGGGCGTTTATGCGCCACGACAGCAAGTATGGTCGTGTGATCATGCCATATGTAGTTGGCTTAAAAGGTGCTGGTTTTAATGGCTTTGAGAGTCAGCAAAGATATGACACAAGTTTGGCTGATAAGCCACAAGCACATGTGCAAAGTCACACTGATATCGAAAGTTTATACGCGCAACAGTTACAGCAACGCCGCTGTGCAAAAAAAGTGACTGGTGACAATTTAATTGGTGCTTGGTCATTAAAAGGCAATGTGTGTGACCTGTCAGGTCAAGGGCAAGACGGCAAAGTGTATGGTGAATACCAAGGTACATTTAACGGCGTTGATCAGCGTATTGAGCTTGGTGACATCGACCAATTTAGCAAAATCGAGCTTGAGTTTAAATACGATAATTTCAGCACGGCTAAAACGGGTTTTATGTTATCGAAAGGTAATTACGGTACACAAAACGCATATTACATCCAAGTAAATAAAGAAGGCGTGATCAGTGCACGTATCAATGGCAAAGGCGTTAATGCAGGTAATTTTGCTGATGGTCAATGGCACAAACTTGAAATGCAGCTAGAGGGTAATGTTTTATCTCTGAGCATTGATGGTCAGTCAATGGGTAGTAAGAGCATTGTGCTACCAAAGCAAAATGACGTGCCACTTAGCGTTGGCTCTACACCAAAGAACACTTATCCGTTCAAAGGTGAAGTAAGAAACGTTCGCGTATATCGCTAATTTTTACAAGGTGCCTACCAAGCTGGATACAAGCCGTTGGCACCTAATTTCAAGATTTATTTGGCCACAATAGAAGGCCGACAAGAAAGTAGTAAGGTATTAAACATGACAACATTACCTCCATATAAAAAGTATGCAATCGTGGCTTTGGCGTTAGTTTTTGGCTGGTTCTCAACCTTTATGGTTAATGGTATTGAAGTGAACGAAACCTCTATGTATTGCTTAAAGCTTAAAGATAAAGCAAACATGGATTTATGTAGCAAAGACGTACTGTAAAGTTGATTGTGAGGCTCGGTGCATACCTAGTGTGCCGAGCGTTAAATCGCAACTTTAGGTGTTGCTTGTTTTTTCTTTCAATTGTTTAACTCACCCAGCTCAACTTAAACCCTTTTTAAATATTCAGCCATTAAGTAGTTGGTTAAATAGTCTACACATTGTTACAAATTTCGTTTATCTAGTCTGCTATATTCAATTTTCAGTTAGAATGTGTGAGATTGTTTTGAAAAACTATAAACAAAGTGTAGTGTTAGCGGTTGCAGTTGGCTTGAGTGGTTGTGTTTTTGCACCGAAAAAAACCGCCTATTTAGATGAGCACTGTGATATTGTGCGAGAAAAAACGGATATTGATGTCATCGTCTTTGCTGATGAAGCGTCTAATGTGACGCCTTACTATCCAAATGATATTTATATTCCTGCATTGGTGGCCGCAACATCTGCTGCATTTTCATCAGTTGCTTATATATATGACAATATACAGGATTCAATTGAGTATAAAGAACAATGCGGTGACAGAACACACTCGGAGCAAGGTGCAAAAGGCACTGAGGAATCTGCAAAGTCATGTTCAGATAGTGAACTGTGTGGAATTGAAAGAAAGCGATGAGTGACAGTTTGTAAAGGGGGTTTACGGCAACAGAAAAAGCCGCATATAGCGACTTTATCCAGGGGGTAATCAAATAGGTTGCTCGCTGAGATTAGCGCTCGTTTTCGAGCAATTTTCCTTGGCCAATTTCAATTTTTCTTGGCTTTAATGCTTCTGGCACTTCTCTTTCTAATTTGACGACCAGTAAACCATTTTCTA
The DNA here is from genome assembly GCF_021654285.1 of Pseudoalteromonas luteoviolacea. Taxonomy (GTDB): domain Bacteria; phylum Pseudomonadota; class Gammaproteobacteria; order Enterobacterales; family Alteromonadaceae; genus Pseudoalteromonas; species Pseudoalteromonas luteoviolacea_J. The sequence continues at coordinate 33,492 of NZ_JAKFZS010000019.1, forward strand.
ATTCTGCACCAATGACTCGAACATGATCTCCTAATTGGAAGCTTTGTTCAAAATTACGTTCAGCAATGCCTTGGTGAATAAATTTACGCTCTGCACTGTCATCTTTATTGTCTTTCTGGCCTTTGATTCTGAGCGTATTGTTCTCTGATTCTATGTGAAGTTCATCTTCGCTGAACCCGGCCACGGCCATGGTGATTTGATACTTGTCTTGGTCTAGAGCTTCAATGTTGTATGGTGGATAACTTGCCTGCTTGCCATTGTGAGCAGCGCGGTCCATAAGTGACGCTAAATGATCGAAGCCAATGAATGAACGGTATAGTGGAGTTAGATCTACGTTGCGCATAATAATATCCTCTTAATAAGCGATAATGTTTGTTTACCCTTCTTTTGAACTGATAAACAAACTAAAAAAATAACATTTGTTTTGGTTGGGACCCTGTCGGCGTCCTCACAATACTATCTATGGACGGGGCAAATAGTTTTCAAGTAAAAAATTAAAATAAATTTTAAAAAGCCAATTTATCGGGCTTTTCCGGAGAGTTTTAGCATAGTTTGGATTCGCCTGAATATACAGTAAAGCGCTTTCCAATATGTACTTGGTCATTTTTGAAGCCAACAAAAGGCACGTGATGCCAATTGGCTTGTAGTCGTTCTTCGTTGATTTCCAATGTCACGAACCCTCGGTTTGCGAGATCAATATAGCGAATATGTGGGTTCTCAGGCATTAAGATTTTGCCAACGTCTCCGACTAGCTGCTGTAGTCCCGGCACAGGGATAGAAGGTGAGGTCACTGATGAAGTCACGATTTCCACAGCGACGGCACCATCATGGGTAAAACGGTTGTATTTTCGTCAGTCGTAAGGGTCTTTGCAGATGTTAGCAGCCCAAGACGAGTGCACATCTCCGGTCAATAAAACGGCGTTATTGATGTGATTGTGTTCAATAAAATCTAATAGTCGGTTTCTGGCTGCTGGATATCCATCCCAAGAGTCTGTATAAATAGGCTTACCAAGCATCTGAATTTGCATCATTTGTACTTGCTGGCCAATTAACTGCCATGTTACGCCATTGCGTTTGCCATCTAACAAGTTGTCTTGTAGCCACTGTTCTTGCTCATAGCCGAGTAATGTGCGCTGTTCGTCTAGGCGTGCAGGGTCTTTCACATCGACTTGTTGATCTCTACCAATAAAGCGGGTGTCTATCATATTAAGTTCAGCCAGGTTACCAAATCGAAAACGGCGGTATGCTTTTTCTCTGTTAGTGTGTTGAGGCTCTCTTATTGGCATCCATTCATAGTAGGCTTGAATGGCGGCACGGCTACGCGCTTGCCATGTGCCCTCTCCATCATTATGATTTTTTGCACCTTCTCGCCATGTGTCATTAGTAAACTCATGGTCATCCCAAATACAGATCATCGGGTGGGTTTGATGCAGTTTTTGTAGATCAGTATCCGTTTTATAGCAAGCATGTCTTTGGCGGTAGTTGGATAATGTCACCATTTCGTGATTTGGTGTGACTTTACGATTCCATAAAAAAGGATTTCTGTAGATGTCTTTATTGCCATACTCATATAAATAATCACCCAGATGCAGTACAGCGTCTAAGTCTGCAATCTCTGCGATACGTGCATACACATTAAAGTAGCCGTAACTGAAGTGAGAGCATGATGCCATCGCTAATTTGATTGTGCTGACATCATATTCTGGCAGGGTTTTGGTTTTTCCAGTTGGTGAGATGATTGGCTCATCGAGCTCATCGATAATAAATCGATATACATATCGTGTGTTTTCTTGTAGGCCTTTGGCATCTACTTTTACAGTAAAGTCTTGCGCTTGGCTTGTGAGGACATGACCACTGGAAACGATATTAGAAAAACTGCTATCAGTTGCTATTTGCCAAATTACCTTGACCGTTAATGTGTTGATATCTAGCCGTGCTTTTACTTCTTTAGGTATCGTGACCCTAGTCCATAATATCACAATATCACGCTATCCGATAAAGGGTCGCCGCTTGCAACACCATGGCCAAAAGGATTCTCTGAAAAGGTACAGCCTGATAGCGATAGGCTCAATGGTAAGCTCGAGATGATCATGCTGCTTTTAATAAACTGGCGACGGGAAATATTCATAAGTAATTACTCTAATTTTGGTGTTTTTTGTCTATTTAATCCATTTGTTGTTAATTTTTTATTTGTTTATCGTAAATCTTGAGATTTTTTAAATTTATAAATGAAAATATAGGCATAGTATCTGTATCGAGTAAATTTTAAGCTTTATGTCATGAGACGCTTTTTAAATGGTCGATTATTTAATATTAAGTTATTAAAAATAATGAGTTATATAATTTTTTGTGATTTTTTTTAGTTAATTTCTGATAAAGTCTTGCGTCTTTATAGAGCCTGTCTATGTGCTGTGTGTTGCGTTTATTGAAATTTTAACCGGTTGGAATATGTATAGAGTGTTTTTTAGCGATAGGAAACGTATTGTTTAACTGGTTAGTTACACTAAACTTGATGCTAATGAAGTTTATAGACGGCGCAATTATGACTTTTAAACTAAATAGGTTCGGGAACACCGTACGTTTGAGATAAATATTATGAAAAAAAATCTGCGACTCACTTTGTCTACACTGTCTGCTTTACTGGTAGCTAATACGGTTATTGCAAGTGATTGGTCCTCGACTATTACAGGTGCTTCTGACTATACATTCAACGGTATTAGCCAAACGGAAAATGACTTTGCACTGCAAGCCAGTCTCGATTATAGCAACTCTGAAACTAACTGGTATGCTGGCTCTTGGGCTTCAAATGTTGACTTTGACAATGGGACAGATGTTGAAGCCGACGTCTATTTTGGCAGAACGTGGACGCTTACTGAGTCGCTTAGCCTAGATACTGGGATTGCTTATTATAGTTACCATGGTGGCGATGACTCTAGTGATAGCAATTATCCAGAAGCATACACAAAGTTTGGTTTTGATAATGCACTCGGTACTACTGAATTTAATTTCTGGTATAGCTGGGATTATGCTGGCTTAGATGAAAAACATACCATCACAACCTTATCTCATACATTTGAAGTGGCTGAAAATCACGATATTTCTGTGAGTTATACGGTGTCTAATTATGTCGGCGGAGATGAAACGTGGGATGGCACGGACAGTTCTTATCATCACTATGAAATAGCATACTCCACCAGCTTAGCGGGCTTTGATTTAGCCATTGCTGCTGAAGATACTTCAATTGATTCGGATACATCGGACGAGCGCATTGCGTTTTCAGTGTCTCGAACCTTTGATTTTTAACGTTTAATTATAAAAAAGCCGGATCTACTCCGGCTTTTTTAAGTAATTTTATCGATTACTTTTTAACGATAGCATTGTGATACACGTTTTGTACGTCGTCACAGTCTTCAAGCATGCCCATGAACTTCTCGAAGTTAGCAATATCATCTTCGTTTTCGATTTCTACATGAGTTTGCGGGATCCATGTGATTTCGTCTACTTCGAATGTAATGCCTTCAAATGCTTCAGTTAATGCAGTCTTTGCTTTGAAGTACTCTGTATTAGGTGCAAATACAGATACTTTACCGTCTTCAACTTCGACATCAGTTACGTCAACGTCAGCCATCATTAATGCTTCTAGCACTGCTTCATCATCGTCGCCAGCAAAACCTAAAATAGCAAAATGATCAAACATGTGTGCTACACAGCCCGGGCTACCAATTTTTGAGTCAGTTTTAGTAAACGGTAGGCGTACATCTTTGATTGTACGATTTGGGTTGTCAGTTAAGCAGTCAACGATAACCATACAGTTACCTGGGCCATAACCTTCATAACGTGCTGGTGAGTAGTCTTCGCCAGCGCCACCAGCTGCTTTTTCGATGGCTTTATCAATAACGTGTGCTGGAACCTGATCTTTTTTAGCTTTTTCGATCAAACGACGAAGGGATAGATTTGTTTCAGGGTCTGCGCCGCCATTTTTAGCAACTACATAGATCTCTTTACCATATTTTGAGTTAACTTTAGTTTTTGCCGCTGCCGTTTTTGCCATGGCGTTTTTGCGGACTTCAAATGCTCTACCCATCTTAATTCTCGTTATTTGAAATTCAATTGCACAAGATTCTAACAAGACTCGACGCGTTGGGCTATACCCTATCGGGCATGAGCTTGGTGATAAGACAGGATTATTACGATAAAACGAGTATGTCAGGCTAACAGGTGTTGAAAATTGACGTTGTTTTGCTCTATCAAGGGTAAAAAAGCTTCCCAGTGGCGAAAAACCATGTCTGCTTGCTGCGCGTAATCAGGTGTTACTTCTGGTGTGTATAAACAAGATATCATGCTGGCATTGTTTGCAGCCTCTATGTCGTACAAGTAGTCTCCGACATACATGCACGCACTATTTTTTAATCCCCACTGCTGCGCAACAAGGTTGAGTGCCGCTGGGTTGGGCTTAGCGGGTGCATCATCACGTGTCAAAATAATATCAATAGGCATCTTGCATCGTGCAAGCTTTATTTTTGCTGCTTTTGCAAAATTACGTGTGACGATGGCCATAGGAAAGCCTTTGCTATGAAGCGCATCAATAGATTGCTTAACACCAGGTAAAAACTCTGCTTGATGGGCATCTTGCATCTCATGCTGGTGAATGAGTGACATGGCTTCTTCACGCATGTAGGGAGACGGCAGTGCCTCAATAAACCCGAGCAGATCTTCATCTCTTGGGCAGCCTAGCTGGGCTTTCATCATTGCGAAATCTAAATTGGATGTCACCAAGGTCCCATCCAAGTCAAAAATAATTCCTTTAATCATGTGCTTCTTACCTCGTATTCCGTAGCAAGACACTCTGCCTGCCTTTAACCATAGAGTACGTCATATAAGGTTGCAAAGATCACAGTAAAAAATAATCAACAGATGTCACAGGACTTACCTGAGCGTCATAAAAATTGCGCAATTTATGATGCTCACTAGCGATAAAAGAAAAGCGCGTATCGACTAATTCAACTCGCTTAAATGCATCGAGTGCATGTGTGTAACGTGACTGCGTAAATAAGCTGTTCTTTTAAATTTATATTAAAATTCATATCATTGACTGTTAAAGTAATAAAAAACACCACACAATAACTATAACTAGGGTGTCCACTTTGGCTTATTTAATTACTACTGTCATTCTCATTGCCTGCTGTACCGTATTTTTTATACCCTCTTTTAGACAGTTTACAAAAGCCAATGAACTGGCATGTAACTTCGCACTTACCATGGTCGCAACACTTATTGGTGTATTATTGGCAATAGCCATTAGCAACTACCATGAAGATGAAAAAGAACGCCGTGATTTAATAAAGTTGCTCCATGCTGCAAAAGCAGTAGCGACAGAAAGCCTTGACTATAGTCAAGCGGTGATGGCGTTTTACCAAAAAAATGAGGCGGGTTCTGAGACGAAACATACGAAAGCACAATTTTTTGAAGATAACCCCCTACCCTATCCCGAGTATCTCGATGCATTAATGTCTCAGCAATTGTTTATTAAAAACTTATCTCAAGAGTCACTGAAAGAATTAAGTGAATCACTCATTTTAATGAAGCGCGCAAATACGCACAGACCCGAACTCTTTTTGTCGAATTTAAACTTTGTGCTGTATGTTTTAGAACAAGAGCAGCGCTATCAACAAGGAGAGATTTCACTAAATGAACTGGAAGCAACTTTGCGAGAGCGAGAGGCTCAACTTGAAGAAGAAGGAAGTTAAATTGATATTTAAAATGCCACGTAATGCGAAAGTTCATATAGCAAATACGCTTTTTTGCAGTGCGATGATGGTGTCTGGCTGTAGCTTTGCACAAGGTAGTACGCCAACTTTGTCTACTCAGCAAGTCAATGAAGATATTAGAGAGTTTACTGAGCTTTTAAAGCAAAGGTATGCTTATCTCGATAAAAAAAATGTACACCAAGCATCATTTGATGCTTGTTTGCAAAAGCAAGTCTCTCAAATCAAAACGGTGAATGCGCTATCAGGACACTTGAATCATTGCTTTGAATTTTTTTACGACCAACACAGTGAAATAAGACCGCGTCCTCGAGATTACTACTTGCCTATGCCGACCGCTTTAACTATGTGGGCTGAAGTGAAAAGTGAGACGGCGGTGATCACTTCGATACCGCACAATGGTTATGCTTTTAGAGTTGGTTTTAGAGCTGGCATGACGATTGAAAAAATCGATGGTAAAGCCGTTTTTGATGCCATTAAGGCAGCGAATGTATCTGGGCAGCAAAATGCTCAGACTTGGGTGCTTAACCGTTTGCTAACTGGTACTCGAAACCAAACTATGACAGTGACTGTAAAGTGGCAAGGGCAGTTACAAACCCTCACCATAGATACTCAGCAAGTTGTTGATGAAATCATCAAAGAAAAACCCATATTGACCAGTGAATGGATAGGAGATATTGCTTATATTCGACCCGAAAACAGTCTTGGTAACAATGCGTTGATCCCCGCCTTTGATGAAGCGCTGGCAAAGTATAAAGAAGCATCAGCTTTGATCTTAGACTTACGCAATACGCCAAGTGGCGGTAACAGCGATGTGGCACGTGGCATAATGAGCCGCTTTATCTCTGAGCGTTTTCCCTATCAAGAGCATGAGCTGGTGGCTGTAGAACACGAGTTTGGTGTGAAAAGACGCTGGCAAGAGTTTGTGTACCCTAGAGGCGATAAGACATTTACTAAGCCGTTGGTGGTGCTCAGCAATCGTTGGACAGGGAGTATGGGAGAGGGAATGACCATAGGGTTACACGGTATGCAACGTGCGACTGTCATTGGTACGCCTATGGCGCAGTTGCTAGGTGCTATTTCCGGGCATACACTGACGCACTCTCAGCTAAATGTGGTGATCCCCGTTGAAAAGCTATTTCATATCAATGGCACGCCCAGAGAAGCATTTTTACCTGATATCCTTATCGATCATGTCGGCAATATTGAGAACGAAGATCTTGCGCTAAAGGCTGGCTTACGTTATCTGTCAAAGTTAGCAAGCAAAACCAATTAATAATAAGTTGATTTGAACACATATATTAGTCATTAAACTGATATATGTGTTTGATTCCTCATCATTACTAAATTTGTTGCTATGAAGATAAAAGGAGTTATTTACATTTTGCAGTTATTATCACGCTTTGTTATTCCAATTGCATTATTGAGCTTTATTCTCCAAGCTAATTTTTTGCTCACAGAAAGTGTTGTGAATGGCCAAAAGTTAGTTGCTTGGGGTGGCTTTACAGGTATTGTTGCTGCCTTTATTTACTACTCATTCAAATACAATAAAGCGAAAAAAAGTATGCAATGGCTCATTGAGCAAGAAAAGATGCCATGGTTTCAGCGTAAATCAAACTATGTAATCACGACATGTGGTTATATTTTGTTTGGGATGATATTCGCTATATTGATCAACAATAGTATCAAGATAGAGGATTATCGGATCGATACTTACACAGTTAAGCATGTCGATGAGTTTAAAATGCGTTACAGTTTTATTGAGTACTACACACTTTGGAATGAGGCAAGCACGCTCTATTATCTACCTGAGCATCGAGAGCACTTTAAAGTTGGTCAAATCCTTAAAGTCACAACGCAAAAGGGTGCCCTCGGGTATTTTTATGTTACCCAAGTGTTTTGAAGTGAATGGGTTAGTCACAGCCTACATAACAGCTAAGCTGTGACTTATTCAACTGATACGCAGATGAAGCTTATCCTGCATTAAGCCTCAACATTCCCCTCGTCTCTGGTGCGGGTAACAATTCCTGTTTCGTCTGTGGTTGAGTTTTGAAGTTAGCGACTTGCTGCAGCAAGTGCTGTGCCTGTTGTCTCATGACCTGACTTGCATGCGTTGATTGCTCAACCAAATGCATGTTGTTTTGGGTCTCATTGTCCATTTGCGCTATGGTTGAGGAAACTGCGGCCACGCCTTCTGATTGTTCTTGGCTTGCGGACGTAATTTCTGTGATCATCACATTCACTTCTTTAACGACTTGGATGAGCTGGTTAAAGGTGTCACCTGATGCAGAGACAAGCTGACTCCCTTTGGACACGGCTTGAGAGCTGTCTTGAATGAGCCCTTTAATCTCTTTGGCGGCAGATGCACTGCGCTGCGCTAAATTACGTACTTCACTTGCCACAACGGCAAACCCCCTGCCAGCCTCCCCTGCTCTTGCCGCTTCGACAGAGGCGTTGAGTGCCAGTAAATTGGTCTGAAAGGCAATTTCATCAATGACTCCAATAATATCCGAAATACTATTACTACAGGTTTCGATTTCATTCATGGCTGCAACCGCATTGGAGACCGTTTCCCCCCCTTGTTGTGCCTTCTTCATTACTTCATCTGCGTGATCTGATACATCTTTTGCGCTTTTTGCATTTTGCTGCACGGTGACTGTTAACTCTTCCATGGTAGAAGCTGTTTCCTCAATGCTCGCACCTTGGTTTTCTGTCCGTTTGTTCAGCTCTTGGTTGCCAACGGCGATGCTTTGAGCGCCTTGATATACATTGTTTGAGGCTTCTGTGATTTCTTGTACCATGCTACTTAAGTTATCCATTAAGCTGTTCATGGCGTCTCTCAAAACATTAAATTCAACGCCTAAATCCTCCTCAATGGTATGTGTGAGCTCCCCTTGTGAAAGTGCCATAATCGCCTGCTTGATACTGGAGACAGCATGTTTTCTTGCTGTGATATCCGTGGCGTATTTAACGACCTTAAACGGATTCCCTTCAGCGTCAAAAATGGGATTATAAGAAGCTTGTATCCAAATTGGCTTGCCATTTTTTGCAATGCGCTTGTATTCACCGCTATCGAACTGACCGAGGCGTAAACGCTGCCAAAACGCTTGGTACTCTTCACTGTTTGCATAATCTGTTTCAGCAAACATTTTATGATGTTTCCCTTTGATCTGTGCAAGTGTATAGCCAGTTGTTGCTAAGAAGTTTTCATTGGCATCGATGATGGTGCCATCTAGGTTAAATTCAATCACCGCTTGAGACTTGTGAATGGCGGCAAGCTGCCCTGCAAAATCAGCACTTTGTATTTTTTGTGCGGTAATATCTGTGGCAAATTTAACGACTTTGAAAGGCTTACCATTGGCGTCAAATATCGGGTTATAGGTTGCTTGGATCCAAATCTTTTTACCGTGCTTACCTATACGCTGATACTCTCCAGAATCAAACTTACCCTGATTGAGTTGTTGCCAAAAGTCGCCATATGCTTGGCTTTGAGCGTAATCAGGTTCGGCAAACATACTATGGTGCTGACCTTTGATTTCATCCAGTGTGTAGCCGGTTGTTTTTAAAAAGTTTTCATTAGCATCTATGATGGTGCCATCCATATTAAATTCAATCACGGCTTGGGACTTACTTATCGCTTGGAGTTGACCTTCATAATTGGCCGCTTGACCTTTCTGCTCTGTAATATCTGCAGCATACTTAACGACTTTGAATGGCTTACCACTAAGGTCTAGTATTGGGTTATAAGAGGCTTGGATCCAAACTTCCTTACTGTGCTTGCCCTGACGCAAGTATTCTCCCGTAAAGTAGCGTCCCGCGTTTAAATCAGCCCAAAATGCAGCATATTCAGCACTTGCTGCATACTCTGGGCTGGCAAACATGCTGTGATGTTGACCTTTAATTTCATCTAAGGTGTAACCCATAGTCGATAAAAAATTGTCATTGGCATCTAGGATGGTGCCATCCATATTAAACGCAATCACTGCTTGAGATTTGCTGATGGCTTCAAGCTGCCCTTGATAGTCGGCTGCCTGTAATTTAGTTTGGGTAATATCTGAAGCATATTTTACGACTTTATAAGGATTGCCATTGGCATCAAAAATAGGATTATATGAAGCATGGATCCAAACTTCCTTGCCGCCTTTTGCCAGTCGTTTAAATTCGCCGGTACTAAATTGTCCTTGATTTAGTTGTTGCCAGAATAGTGTGTAATCTTCACTTTGCGCGTATTCAGGCTCTGCAAATAGACAGTGATGCCTGCCAACAACTTCATCAAGTGTGTAGCCCATTACTTTTAAAAAGTTATCATTGGCGTGGATAATCGTGCCATCCATATTAAATTCGATAACCGCTTGGGATTTGCCGATTGCTTCTATTTGCCCAAGTTGGTCAATACTGCTGTTTTTATATTTGGTGATATTGTTGAGTAATAATAATCTACTCTGAGAGCGTGTGGTTTGGTCATAAGTAGAGTGAATATGTACTTGAAACCAAAGTTCCAAGCCCTCTGAGCACCGTAATTGAACTTCTTGGCCGTTTTGCTCATCTAGGCTGAGTCGAGTTTTTATGATGCGACTATAATGTTGATTAATGATGTCACTGTGCTGCGCGCCAATTTGTGTTAAGAAATGTGTACTGGCATGTGTGATTATTCCATCGTCATTGAGTTCTATGATGGACTGATTTTCAAAAAAGACGTTAAGTTTGGCTTCGAGGGAGTGTAATTTCTGACGATCTGTCCTTGATGAAAATATCATAGGGCACCTAATTAATGAATGTTGTTATTAGTCAGAAATATAGTAGAAATTTATCTGCGTGCCACTCGCAAGCTGATTGATAAGCTTTGCGGTTGTTTTGGAGCTTATATGCGTCATTTACATTGGGCTGTGAAACGTAGACAAAGAAAAAAAGCGCACCAAAGGTGCGCCAAAAGTCTTTTAAGACAGGGAAATCAACATGTTAAATAACTACAATAAACGTATCTACAAACTGTAGGTGTATATGTGTTTACTCAACGAGGTAAAGTCTATCTAAAACCTGTGTTGCAATCTCGATGCAGTGTGCAAACCCTTGTGAGTGCGTGTTACGCTTTGTAACTTTCTTTTCAAATACAGCTTTTATGACTACAAAACTTGCCCTAACCTGAACATAGTCGCTTTGACTTCATGGTTTTTTGTTCGTACAGTGATGTTCTTATTTAAGAAACAAAGAATAGACTTACGAATAATAATGCTGCAAGGAAGGGTGTAGATCTATGACTTTACCTGATATTAAATTAACGTCACTGGGGTTACATCATAGTGCCGAACTGTATGATGCAGTAGAGCACAACAGGATGAGCTTAGAGCGCAATTTGCCTTGGGTGAAGCAGGTGACTTGTGTTGATAGTGCACAGCGATATATTGATGAGCGAGTTAACAGTGCTGAGCCAAGTTCAAGGTGGATAGCCATCTCAGTGAACGGTTGCTTCAGTGGTGTCTTTGGTGTGAAGTATATAGACTCGGTAACAAGCCTGTGTGAGGTTGGGTACTGGCTATGTGAGAAGGCTCGAGGACAGCAGGTCATTCCACGAGTTTTAAATGAACTCATTCCCTGGATAAAATCTCAAGGTGCAAAAACACTTGAGTTTCATTGCTTAGAAGACAACATAGCCAGTATTCGAAACGCTGAAAAAGTAGGCGCGATATTGCAAAGTACTGCGCCAACCACGTTGGATATTTCAGATACAACCAGAAAAATGTGTGTTTACGCCCTTAAACTTTAATATAGCTGAGTGCCGTTTTTGCATGACTCTATGGTTCAATCAACAGTATTGGCCTAAAAGGCAATTGGTCTATTGATGCTCCCTGTCGTTAAGGCGCTAAACTTCCTCTAATGGCTCGTATTGATATGCTTTATGCAACAGCGCGTTCAGTGTATCTGAGTCTTTAAAAACAGTACTGTCAATGCCCTTTACAGTTATCCCTGACGTCCATGAGTTCATTACCGCCGCACCGCGGAGCATGTTAAGGTCGGTCAGTTTAAGCTGCATGGTGCGCTGTGGTATCTGAAGTCTGGTGAGTTGTCGTTGCAATATGCTCATCATGGTCCCTTGTAGCATAGGAGCTTTTGGCCAAATAATGGTGTGTCCGTCCCAAAAGACGAGATTCCAAATTGTCCCCTCACTTATCCTTGTTTGCTCGTCAAAAAATATCGCGTCATCAAACCCTTTTTCAATGGCTCTATGTAAATAAAAAGTTTTGCCAATTTCTCCTACATGCTTTATGTCAGGCATAGGTCGCTGGTGTTTAATTGCGGTGAGGTGTAACGGTCCATCAGGACCATTTGAAGGCGCACAGGTACGTACGAGCACTTGCGGAAGCGTGTTCATACTATGAGCAGTAAATTCACCGTGAGAAGAGTACAGAGTGATAGTCAGTGAGCAATCTAATGGGCTTTCTCTAATAGCTTCTCTGATGTAAGTGCGTATCTGCTGGTCTGAGAGCGCGTTATTAAATAACTTTTGCGACGCTTTACGCAGACGCGTTAAGTGTATGTCCATACCTCTGACTTTACCTTCCCTGACTTGCATCGCACTGAAGTGCGCAAAGCCAGAAAATGCTAAAGGGTTAAGTGCCGAGTTGGTTTGATACTCACCATTGATAAATGTATTTTCTGAGAATTCATTATTAGTCATTGTGTTACTTCCATTGAGTCCATATTTAGAAGCCAATACGATAAACCCTGACAGTGCTGTTAGGGTCAAGGAGTAAAGATGAGAATTGGTGAACTATCTGAGCAAACCGGTGTGAGTGTGCGCATGCTTCGGTATTACGAAGAGCAAGGGCTGTTAACGCCACGTCGTACCGTCGCAGGGTATCGCGACTATGATCAGCGTGAGGTATTGACGTTAGAGCGCATTAAATTGCTTAGTTCAGCGGGTATGACGCTAAGTACCATATTGCACTTTTTACCTTGTATTAGAGGCGAGCGGCCCATTTTTGAACCTTGTGATGAGTTAAGAGTGCTATTACACAGCCAGCTAAGAGAGGTCGATGAAAAAGCCGCGCGTTTAGCAAAAAATCGAGCCGTGCTAAGTGGATTTATACAAGAAATTGAAGCGGCTGATAATGTATAAGTTCGCTTTTTTATCGTGCAAGTTTTAGCTGGTCGATAAATTTACGTACCTTTGGAATATGTATGATGTCACGATGTACCAATATCCAAGTGTTCACCTGCCACATGTCGCCTATGGGTAATATGTGTAGCATTGGGTTGTTTTGTGCAGCTTCTTTTGTACTAACAGAGATCCCACACCCAGCATGCAGCGCATAGTCGAGTACTTGGTGAGCATTGCTGGTGGTGACAATTTGACTTTTTTCTACCTGAGTGTGGATCCATTCATTCCAAGGCAAATGTGCAATACGTTCGGAATTGGCGATAAATTTATGTTGTGACCAATTGTCTTTTGTTGGCAGGCCATGTTGTTCTACATATTTTTGATGCACACACATGACCACTTCGATGCACTGGAATGGGATCACGATGTTATCAAGTGTGTGCGGCTTCTCACCCATCCGAATGGCTAAGTCTGCTTCTCCATACTCTAATGCATACTTTCGTATATCACCCAATATTTCGAATCTGACGTTTGGGTATTGCGCTTGGAATTGATTTATCACAGGAAACAATAACTCGGCTAGCTCATTGACACAGGTGATTTTAAGCACACCATTCATCATAGCATCTGGGTTTGTTGTTTTGTCGACAAACTGATTAAATCGTATGTCTGTGATCTCCCCCAACCGCATTACTTCCAGCCCTGCCTCTGTTGGAATATACCCTTTGTCATTGCGCTGAAAGAGCTTGATGCCTAAGTGCGCTTCTAAGCTATCTATTTGCCGCATGACTGTTGAGCGGTGTATGCCCAGATCGGTTGCCGTGGCGCTAAGTGTCCCCAGTTTGGCCAGTCGGTAGGCGGTTTTAAACTCTGTCCATTTGTCCATGATCTGTCTCTGTTGCATATATGCACATAAGGGTATTTTAAATACGCATTAAAAACAAATTTGCAACGGTATATGCTACGTCTCAATAAGTGAATTGAGGTAAGAGAGATGAAAACGCAAGTACTGATCATTGATGGTGGTTTTGGTGGCGTCGCGACTGCGCAGAAACTACATAAAAGTGGTGTGCAGACCATACTTGTAGACAAGAAAGATTACTTTGAGGTGACTTATGCTGTGCTCAGAGAGTCTACAGCACAGGGCCAATTTAAGGGGAAATCACGGCGATATTATCGAGATATTTTGGCCTGTCAGTTTGTTCAAAGTGGTGTGAAAACCCTTCAAGATAATACTGTGTTGCTAGAAAATGACGAGCGTATTGAGTTTGAACAGGTTGTAATTGCTAGTGGGTCTAGATATCCGACTTTGCCATTGGCCAAGAGCATGGATGCACATAGCTTAAATGACAGAGAGTCTGAGCTTAGACAGCATTATGTGCAGCTCAAAGACGCAACTGAGATATTAATCATAGGCGGCGGTGTCGTTGGCGTAGAGCTGGCTGGTGAAATTGCTTATACCTTTAAAGATAAAGTGGTTACCTTAGCCCACAATGATAAAGCACTACTTTATGGCTTTAGTCAAAAAGCACAGCGAAAAGCGCATCAACAGCTGGAAGAGCTAGGTGTACAAGTCAAGTTAAATAGTGATTATCAGCCATGTACAAAAACTCTGGGTTACCAAGATAAGGGCTCTGAAGATGTGTTAAAACCAGACATGGTGTTATGTGCGACGGGTACCAAACCGAACAACGCATTCTTGCAAGAAAACTTCTCACATATACTTAATTATAAAGGTTTGATCGTGGTAAATGATAGGCTTCAAGTTGTGGGCCAAGATAACTTTTATGCCTTGGGTGATATTGCCGATGTGGGTGAGGCTAAACTGGGTTATTTGGCTGTAGAGCAAGGTAAATACTTGGCTAAAAGTATTGTGCGAAAGCGCCAAGGTAAGTCGGTAAAAGCATACAAACGCCATTATTCACCTCAGCCTGCAAGCACCTAGTTAATATCAAACAAAAAGATTTGTTTATTACTAAGACCTATAAAGCGTTTGCAAGGTAATATGTGGTATTGCAGGGTCGTTGTGCTGTGCTTTTGATGATTATTCATCTATCAATTTAAGGTCGGTGCTTAAACTGATAATTGTATCGATTTAATGGTTGAGTTAGTAAAATTTACACCTGAGTGCTTAGTAGTTTCGGGCTGCCAGAAAACCCAAACTTTTCGTATAGGCTGTGCGCATCATCAGTGACGAGGAATTTAAATTTAGCGCACCAACGTGGATCATTGACGATCGTATCAGTAAGCCATATTCCGAGTCCTTGAGATCTATGATCTGGGTGAATGATCAGATCGGCGATGTAGGCAACCGTTGCAAAATCAGTGACGACTCTTGCAAAGCCTATTTGGTGATCTTGATAAAAGAGTGAAAAGCATTCACTGTTTATTATCGAGGTTTTGATGGTCTCTAAGTCGCGTTTGCTCGCCCAGTAGGAGCTTCTCAGTAATGACTTAACCTGATCGAGTTGAATCTCTTCCCGTACATCACTAATTAGATAATCGTCTTTTTTGTATTGCATGATCTTTGATGCCTATATTGTTTTTATTTTAATCAGTAGAGTGCACGATTTTTTGATGTAAGCCAAGTGCAGGATAAGTATTTAGACTTTTGGAAAAGAGTTTAGAGCGGCAAATTATCATGCCACTCACTAACATTATATTTGGTTATGCTAGTGAGTTGGCTGTATAAGAAGTTATCCGCCACATGGGCTACACACGGCCCATGAGTTACAAGTACCATCTAAATGGGCAACTAATTCACTTAGTCTGGCCTGCTCTTGGCCGACAAACTCATGGGTGACTTTATTTTGTGTTGTAAATAAGACATAACCCGGTGCATCACCCTGTTCAATGTCTTCTGGATCTGACTCTATAAAATCTGCGCCGTGTAATTTTTCAGATATTTCATTTTGTTGGTGTTCGCTCAGCGGCCAAGTCTTAAATTCCAGATAAAACTCAATCGTGTGTGTGGAGCCAAAATCAAAGCCTCTTTCGTCTAGTACTTTGAGTACTTCTCCATCGGCATCAGCTGGCCAAGTGTGTGTATCTGTCATGAATTCGCGCTTTCCTACTTATTGCTCTATCAATATAAGTCGTATGACAAGTCGATAAATTTAGTGTTTTTGGCGATTTATCGAAAATAGTAAGGCCAGACCAATTATGTCAGGTTTGAAAGTTACTAGGATTTATATACATCCTTGGTTTTCAGCATGTCATATATGCGTTTCTCTCTGACTTCATCAAAGCCGACCTCTCGCACGTAATCTTTGGGGTTTGAAAATGTGCCAAATAGCAAATCCCACAGGGCAAGTCCGTAATTTTGTTTGTGATGCATGTGTTTGTGATGGACTCTATGCATTTCGGGTCGTTGAATAATAAAGCCCACCCAGAAAGGCGTTTTTAAATCTGCATGGATATAAATATTATAAACAGCGGCGATGATTAGGCTGACGCCAGTGCCGTATGCATTTAGCCCTAGTATTAGATAACAACACATGGCGTTGAGCAAGGTAGCAGCAACACTGTCAAAGGGGTGTAAGTAAAAGGCAGAGAGTGATTCTATACGGCGAGGACTATGATGCAACTGATGAAAAGTACGCCATAAAAAATCAAATTTATGCATCGCCCTATGCCACCAATACGCAACAAAGCTGGTTAACATAAACCCGAGCACACCTTGGGTGAGTATATTTGTTGACCCTAAATTCAATAACGATATGTGATTAAATAGATCGGTGAATATCAGCCCTGCGCCGATTGCACTCATGGATTGAAAGAAGCTAATGCTAGATGCAAGGATCAGCCAGCGATGATCGCAGCTATTTTTAGATGCGGGTGCAATGACTTCAAGGGTAAAAACACCTATAAATGTCACAACAATGATGAGTAATGTAAGAAGTTCCATTTTTTATTTTGTTATTTTGGCAGTCAATAATACGATAAGGCTACAATAAATAGCTGTACGTCTTCTGTTCAAACCACATTACCTAAATTTGCCACTAAATACTATCGAAGGTTTTAAGCTAATTCTGTTTATATCAATCATAGGTGCTTGATGTTGAATTTGGCGTAGCATACTTTTGAAAGGCTCTATTTTTTCACTGGTATCGAAATGCAAAGGGGCTTTACACCCCTATTACACCCAAGTCATGCAATTTGATGAATGTGACTGAGAGGTAATATACGTGAGCTTAATAGGCTCCGTCACTGTAGATCAACTCATAACTGTGGCTATAAATTTCTAGGATATTGCCAAATGGGTCTTCCATATAAATCATGCGATATGGCTTTTCACCGGGATAGTAGTATCGAGGTGCTGCCATGCGCTTTTTGCCACCAGCTGCGACAATGCGCTCGGCAAGCTCTTCAACATTCGGGTCTTGTACACAAAAATGAAAGATACCGGTTTTCCAATACTCAAAGTTGTCATCTGGGTTAGTTTGGTTTTTGAATTGAAATAACTCTACGCCAATTCTGTCACCCGTTGATAAATGCGCAATTCTAAAGCTGTCCCAATTTGCACCAAATACATCGGTACACATTTGGCCAATGGCGCTGTTGTCTTCAGTGACCTCTGTGGGTTTCATGATTAAATACCAACCCAATACTTGGGTATAAAACTCAACTGCCTTTTCAAGATCTGGTACTGAAATACCAATATGGGAAAAATTTCTGGGATAAACCTTGTTCATAAAATATGCTCCTCACTGTGATGTGAGCAGGTTACAAATCAATTTTCATCAAGTAAAATTATCAATAATTATAATTTTGAGTACAAAGTGTAATGATTAATTTGATCTGGCTGCGCACTTTTTGCACCTTGGTTGACGTTGGCCATTTCACACGCACCGCACAACAGCTTCACATGACACAATCAGGTGTGAGCCAACATATTAACAAGCTAGAGCAACAGTTGGGCAAAACACTGCTGTTGCGTGAAGGAAAGCAATTTTCACTTTCAGAAGCTGGTGAAAAGTTATATGTGCATGGGCAAGATATTCTTCATGGGGTAGCTTCGTTGGAAAAGCTTATTGGGGAAGACCCTGCTTACAAAGGCAACGTGCGAGTAATGTCACCAGGTAGTGTGGGGTTAAAGCTGTATCCGAGCCTTCTGAATTTACAGCAGCGCTATCGCGACCTCACGATTGATTATCGTTTTGCTCCTAATCGTGAAATCGAGCAGGCCATTGCTAGTAAACACACCGATATTGGTTTGATGAGTAAAAAGTCCAGTGATGCCAACGTGCACTGTGAAGCCATTGCTCAGGAGCAACTATTACTTGTGACGCCAAAAAACTTGGGCTCACTTGATTGGCAGTCGCTGAGTACTTTGGGCTATATCAACCATCCTGATGGCAGTCATCATGCAGAGTTATTACTTGGCACTAATTTTCCTGAGTTCCAACATATTGACTTACTAATGAATAAAGGGTTTTCAAATCAAATTGGGTTAATTTTAGAGCCTGTCGCACGAGGTTTTGGGTTTACGGTACTGCCTGCTCATGCTGTCGCTGCCTTTGCACAGCCTGAGCTTATTGCGGCGCACCCTTTAACACATCCTGTTTATGAGACCGTTTATCTAGGTACACATCGAAATACAGCGCAGCCACAACGTATCAGTGTTCTGATTAATGAGATTAAAGGGTGTTTGGGGAGCAGCGCAAATGGGTGATGTATAGAAGCGCCACCATTTCCCTTACGTTTATATACTGCGCAGCATTTTTTGGAAGAAGCTGTCGAGCTCAACGACTCTATTTTGTTCTAACGGCGGCGCTTTTTTACTGCCTTTAAATTGACTCAGCTGCGTTTCAATAAATGCGTCCAGTTCGGGGATCTTTGGGCCCAGTGTTTTTTCTGTTGCGCGCTTTTTCTCAGCGACGAGTGAGCAAATCTTATCGAGTAATATGGTGTCTTCAATCACCTCTTTTGCCAAAGCTTCAAACTCGATAGGTGGTGGACAATTAAAGCGCTCTATCCATTTTACCGCGCATAGTGCACGCAACACGTAGAGATACTTCTTATGCGATACTAAGTCGGCCCTTAAATGTTCACGATGGTTGTTTTTTGCCATATTAAAATAGTGGTAAATACCACGGTCAACTCTATAGTGCGCTTTAAAGAGAGACATGGCTTGATGCTTAAAATTATCGCAATTGACATACACTATAGAGGACTGCAGCCACTCTCCGATCGCAGGGTTTGATGCGTGCAGCAGTTTAAGTGCTTTGCGTAGCTCCCAGCCATTGATGTCGATGTCATCAACTATGGGGTATTCAATAACATCTCTTTTATTTTCTAGCATCACCGACAAGTACCAGTCTTGCTTGTGAACATAGATAAAGCGTACATCAAAGTCGCTATTTGGGGACTCAAACCCCCATGCACGACTGCCCGATTCAATGGCGTAAAGGACCTTTACATTGTACTCGCGCTCTGCGTTTTTGATCCGAGCCATAATTTCATCATGGATTTCTGGTGCAATTTTATTTGTTTTTTCAGTCATGACTAATCCAAATACACCTTCCAAAGTGTGTCACTGAGCTGCTGGGTCTTGATACAAACTCCGCTGAGCTGTGAAATCACATCGATGTTGGTAACTGTATGGCTACTGAGCTCATTGGTGGTAAAACTGCCTCTGCCTGCCAATGCCATGGGTAACAAAAGTTGATCAGCCAAATGTTCTTCTATCGCAGCTCCCGATCTTAGATAGTGTTTGAGTGACTTCACTGTTCGCCTAGCGACTTGCTCTGCGCGAAGGCCAAGCTCACCCATTTGCTCGAACATGGCTATTTGGTGTTTATTCCCGACACTCAGATGAAAACTATTACCCTGTCCAAATGCTTTTGTCTCAAGTACCTCTGTATTTGGCGCATGCCATCCTAATAGTTGTTTTGCTTCTTCTATCTCTCGCTTTGCCACCGAATGCTTAACCCCTGCAATGATGGATAAAGCACGGCACAGGCTTTGTTGTTGTTCAAGTTCTGCGCCCGGCTTTTCGAACATACACGCAGATAAGCCTTCGATTGGAGTGATGTCAATTTGCCAGCTCCCTCCTCCGGCAGGGAAAAAGCCTAACTTGTGAGTGCTAATTTTGCAGTCTAGCCCCATAGATTTGAGCGCAGGTAAAAATGACTGCTCAAAAAAGGTTAATGATGGCGACATACCATTGTGCGTTCCACCGTGCAGGATGACTGTAGATGCTTTCCCTGCGAGCGCAAGAGGCAATAAAACAGTTTGGCAAACCAGTACTGTGCTACCGGCAGTGCCTATTTTAAATTCATATTCCCCGGGCTTGGTAGTAGCAGGCGTAAATTTAATGTGCTGTGAGCCTAACTCTGCGCCTTCAACAATCGCATCACAGATTTGCTGTGCTGCGAGTACACACGTTAAGTGCTGTCGCATCAGCCCCGGCTTCTTCCTACCTGCGCGAATTTTTTGAATTTCTATGGGCTGATTTAATAGCATAGATAAGCTTAATGCGGTTCTTAAAATTTGTCCGCCGCCCTCGCCTTTAGAGCCATCAATTATAATTGTTTTTTTGTTCATTCTTAACCTTTTACACAAACTACTTGTTTTAATGTGTGTACAACTTCGACTAAGTCTTGTTGCGCCGCCATCACCTTATCTATGTCTTTATAAGCATGTGGGATCTCATCAATCACGGCTTCATCTTTACGGCACTCAACGCCTTTGGTCGCTGCGACTTGATCTGCAATGTTAAACACTTTTTTTGCTTTGGTGCGTGACATGACACGCCCGGCACCATGGCTACAACTATTGAAGCTATCTGGGTTTCCTAAACCTCGAACAATATAAGAGCGCGCCCCCATGTTACCCGGAATGATCCCCATTTCTCCTCGCTCGGCACGTAAAGCCCCTTTACGAGTGACATAACATTGCTTGCCAAAATGGGTTTCACGAGAGATATAGTTATGGTGGCAATTAACCGCAACATCCATGGTATCAAATTGAATAGGGATCTCAGAGCGCAGTGCTTTCAATGCATTAAACATCATAATGTCACGATTTTTTGCAGCGAAATCTTGCGCCCATTCTACCGCCTCAACGTAATCATCAAAATAAGTACTTCCCTCTTTTAAATAAGCGAGATCCATATCTGGTAAGTGCTGTTGGTGGCGCTGCATTTCTTTTTTAGCGAGCTCTATAAAATAAGTGCCGATACGATTACCAACCCCTCTACTGCCTGAGTGCAGCATTATCCAAACGTGCTCAGTTTCATCGATACATAGCTCCAAAAAGTGATTACCTGTGCCCATGGTACCTAGGTGGTTTATGTGATTGCTTTTTGCAATCGCCGGATGCTTAGCACAGATTTGATTAAACCGCGCTTCCAATTTTAGCCATTGCTGCTCGACTAATTTGGGGATATTACTCCAAGCACCTATGTCGCGTTTTCTGCGATTAGCAGTGCGTCCATGCGGCACTGCTGCTTCAAAAGCACTGCGGATCGATTTTAGGTTGTCGGGTAAATCGGCTGCTTTTAGCGTGGTGCGGGTTGCGACCATACCACAGCCAATATCGACGCCCACAGCAGCAGGAATAACAGCGTCAACAGAGGGGATCACACTTCCTATGGTTGCCCCCTTGCCTAGGTGGACATCTGGCATCACAGCAATATGGCTATGCACTATGTCCATCGCCGCAATATTTTCTAGTTGTTGCTTTGCCGCATTTTCAAATGGCACCCCTTTTGTCCAAGCCTTAATGGGATGTTTATTGCCTGTTTGTAATACTTCGTAGTGAGACTTACACATGCGCTTCTCTCCTCCCAAGGTTTACCACGTTATTCATTAACCCATCTAACCCGCCGTAGACGGTCAAGCTCTCTATTTTG
This sequence comes from Pseudoalteromonas luteoviolacea, assembly GCF_021654285.1. Lineage (GTDB taxonomy): Bacteria > Pseudomonadota > Gammaproteobacteria > Enterobacterales > Alteromonadaceae > Pseudoalteromonas > Pseudoalteromonas luteoviolacea_J. The sequence continues at coordinate 55,213 of NZ_JAKFZS010000019.1, forward strand.
TCAGCAATCTTTTCTAGTGCCTCTAGCTCTTTTAGTCGCATTAAAGTGGGGTTGTTTTCCATCACTTTTGCGGTGTTGTGCAAGCTACGTGTGGCTGCTGTTTCTTCTCTGCGTTTTATCACGTTTGCTTCTGCCGCTTTTTGTGCTTCAACAACCTGATTTAAAATCGTTTTCATCTCTCCCGGTAAGATAATGTCTTTCATTCCCACGTGATTTAGCTCAATTCCCACTGCATTTAATCGCTCATCAACGAGTTCTTTAACGGTTTCGTTGATATAGAGTTTATCAAGCAGTAAGTCATCTAAATCTTGAGTGCCTACAGCCTCTCTGAGTGCTAATTGTAAAGCGTTATAAGCAAATGATTCGATGTCTTCAACGCTTTGCGCGGCGAGTTTGGTGTCGATAACTTTGATACTCGCACTTAAATTAATACGCAGACTCACTCTGTCTTTACTTAAGATCTCTTGACCAGATACCTCTAGCATTTGTGTTCTACAATCAAATATTTTCAATTCAATATTGTGGTTAAATTGCCATAATCCATACTGTCCCGGTGGTAACTCACGTACCAGCGTGTTATTGACATATAAAAGTCCGATATGGTCACTTTCAACCGACATATCTATAATTGGCGCACTCGCTTGTGTTGTGGGTGCTTTAAACAGTAGACTGGCGTTGTTGAGACCAGATTGATTTATACTTGTCATAAGGCTGTCGTCTACATACAGGTTGTTACTGATATCGACCTTCTCCATATGGATATCGCCAGCCTCTTTCCAAAGGTATAGGTGCTCCCCTGGTGGCACAATGCCTTTTAAGACTTGATTGACATACAACAGCCCCACCTCTTCAGGCCCCAGTACTTGATGAGAAATACTTGTGACTTCTTTATGTTTATCATAGATATGTGCGCCTGCTTGTGCCGAAATTGTGCGACAGTCAAACGTTTGTAATTCAAAGTCACGATTGAATTGCCAAACGCCATAGCGACCTGCTGGCAACTCACGAACAAGTTCGTTATCAGCAAATAAAAAGCCAATGTGTTCACGTTCAATGGTGATTTCATAAATCGGCTTACATGCCATGGTTTTCGGGCTTTTGATCAGTTTTGAGGCGAGATTAAGCCCCGCTTTTTCGATGAGCTTTAAGGTATTTTCTTCGACGTAAAACTGCTCGCTGATGTCTATTCGTTCTAGACGGATCTCACCTGCATCTTTCCAAAGGTATAAGCTCTCACCCGGCGCAACAACCCCTTTCAAGGTGTCATTAAAATACAACAATCCGACTTCTTGCTCGGTCAATTTAAAATGACTGATATGTGCATGAAGGTTTGAGTGCGTGTGATACATGCGAACCGCATCAGGCGCAGCAAAATATAATGAGTCTATGCTGTAAGTGACAAACTCAAGTTGATTATTAAAGTCCCAAAAGCTGTGCTTACCAGGGCCGAGTACGCGCTCAAATTGCTTATTTTTATATACGAATACGCGCTGTGTGTGTGAAACAATGTGTTGTTTTCTAAATTTCATTTTTTTTCCTTATACAGCATCGTAACGGCCAACTAGCTATCGACAATTTGGCTAAGTAAGTGCGTGGCTGGGGAGCATCCTGCTTGCCAACCTCGGGGTTTACTTAGCAAAAACTGCCTTAGTGTTAGCGGCGGTTACTTGCAAAGTGATGAGCTATTTAGCTCAAATATTTTTTATATCATCATGAGATGAATTTAATTTTTGGTGATTAGAGCGGGATTTGAACCCGCAACCCACGAACCTAAGTCGCTGCTCTACCGTTGAGCTATCTATCAAATAAGGGGAGTTGAACCCCGCACTTGCGTGCTATCCAAATCAGTCTCTTTACTGAGGTAGCTAATATCGGAATACGTGCCTACAGAGTAAGTCGCACCGCTGTGTTATCTCGAAACACGACATCATGCTACGAGGTTACTATTCCAAGGTACGTGCCAAGCTGAAAATAAATGTAAGATTTATTTTTTAACCTGTTGTTTTGTAAATATTAAAAATTTATTTTGGTTGTTTTTTCTTTAATTTTCACTTGTTCTTTTTTCTCTAAAATGTTTCCATAAATATATTGTTGTATCTATTTGGATATGGTTTGTGAAGGGAGTTGTAGCAGTAAGTTTGTTAGGCACTCAGTTAGATTTTGTGGGTAAGCGGGTTGACCGTTGGCACCGTTGGCGGCCAAATGTATCCTTGGTGAGCCAAGAAAACCTCATTATTAATAAGCTGTATTTATTACATGGTTCGCGCAGTCTGCGGCTTGCTCATAATGTCGCGGTAGACATTGAAACGGTATCGCCTGAAACATCGGTGCAATTGGTTGAGGTTAACTTTGATGATCCATGGGATTTTGGTGAGGTGTATGCCAAATTGTATGACTTTTGCCAAACGATTGAGTTTGATTTGGATAATCAGGAGTATTTGTTTCATATCACAACCGGGACGCATGTGGCGCAGATCTGTAGTTATCTGCTCACAGAGAGTCGCCAATTTCCAGGTAGATTAGTACAAACATCTCCTGATCCAAGCAATGACAATAAATCTGTGGGTCAATTGCATACTATAGACTTAGATCTGTCTAAGTATGATCAGTTAGCGCAGCGGTTTGATATTGCACGTCAACAGGGTGAGAGTTTTCTTAAAGGCGGCATAGAAACAAAAAATTTAGCGTTTAACCGTTTAATTTCTCAAGTAGAAAAAGTGGCTATACGCTCAAGTGCGCCAATTTTACTGATGGGCCCAACTGGGGCTGGAAAAAGCCAATTGGCAGACCGGATTTATCAATTGAAGAAGCAGCGTAACACGCTCCAAGGCGACCTCGTTGTGGTGAACTGTGCGACTTTAAAAGGTGAAAATGCCATGGCTGCGTTATTCGGTCATACCAAGGGGGCGTTTACGGGGGCGTTGCAAGCACGTGAAGGGTTTTTAAAAGCGGCCAATAAGGGGTTGCTGTTTCTTGACGAGGTTGGCGAGCTGGGGTTAGAGGAGCAAGCAATGTTGTTGCATGCAATTGAAAATAAAAAGTTCTATCCCGTTGGCAGTGATCAACAGAGCCACAGTCATTTTCAATTAATTGCTGGTACTAATCGTGATTTGAATGCGTGTGTTGCTGATGGTTCGTTTAGAGAGGATCTATTGGCCCGTATCAACTTATGGACTTATCACCTGCCTGCTCTGAGAGAGCGGCGGGAAGATATCGATGCAAATATAGACTTTGAGTTGGATAAATACAGCCAAGAACATGGGCGCCGTGTTCGCTTCAATAAAGAAGCGCGTGTAGCATATTTAAAATTTGCCCATAGTGAGCAGGCAACATGGCAGGGTAACTTTAGAGATTTGGGATCGTCAATGATCCGCCTTGCAACACTTGCAGACACTTCAAGGATCAGCACAACTGATGTGACTGAAGAAATCGCAAGATTAAAAAGTGATTGGCAAGTACATCAACCTAGCAAGCACAGTTCTTGCTTAATTTCTATTTTGAGCGACGAGCAAATTGCACATTTAGATGCATTTGATCGCCAACAATTAGAGTATGTCGTCACCGTTTGTTTGCAAAGCCCTAGTATGGCAGCTGCGGGGCGCGTATTGTTTGATGTCAGTAGAACGCAAAAAGCCACTATTAACGATTCCAGTCGATTGCAAAAGTACCTAGCAAAGTTTGGCATTAAGTGGCGAGATATTGCAGCCTGCAAATAATGCGTTGCCCGTGTAGGTAATTGTCTGTAATAGCTCTTTACAGAGTTTTTACTACACTAAACAAGGAATTAGTGACGCAAACTAGAAGGAAAACGACAATGCGAGTTGTGAGTATATTGTGTGGGCTGTTGGTATTGGCCAGTTGCAGTAGTCCAAAGCCAATAAAAAAAGCCGAAGTGATCGCGGCTTATTCAATGCTGGCCCCCAGTAAATCAGGTGAGACTATGATTTATATGCGTGCCATCATTCCGGGTGTTCATAGTAAAGATCAAGTGTGTCCTTTACTTGAAAGCGAAAGTGGAGAGCGCAGTCAGATGAAAATCCGTGCTTTCCACCCCGGTAAAAACTTTCCAATTACCGTGTGTGAATCTGCCGTGCAGGCCGGTATTACATATCAGGTTGGCGGCACCGAGCTGCAGTTTGATGCAATGACACTCAACCCTAAGCGTATTCAAGTCTATGGTGATTCTGGCTGTAAATCACATGTATGTGATGGCAATGGGCCTGCGGAGCCGTTCAAAACGTTGATCTCTCAAGGGTCTAAGCGCGATGTTGACCTGATCCTACATATGGGGGACTACAATTACAGAGGTACCAGTGGCAGTATTAGTAAAGGTGTCTATGCCTATGATGCAGGCGATGGTGGCTATGGCGGAAAAACCTGTGGGTTAGAGGAAACCTACTATAGTCAAAATGCACAAGGCAGTCCAAAACCGGATACGTGGCGCGCTTGGCGAGCGGACTTTTTCAGCGCTGCGGATTCTATTCTAACGAAGGCGCCTTGGGTCTTTGCGAGGGGAAATCATGAATTGTGTAGCCGCGCCGGACTTGGCTGGTTTTACTTTTTTGGTCCAGGGTCAAGTTTGGAGCAAGGCATAGCCCAGCGCACGTGCCCAGCACAAGGCAATTTTTCTCAACCTCTGAATTCAGCGGCCTCTGCCATCGCGATGATAGAACCATATATGTTGAAGCTTGAAAAGCTCAATATTTGGGTGCAGGATTCGGCCAATGCATGTGATGATCGGTTTTCAAATGCACTAACAGCGAAGTATCAGAGCCAATATGAGTCTTTACAGAAATTTGCGAGCAAATACCCTGATAAGCCAATTTGGACGGTGACGCATCGGCCGTTGTGGGGGGTGAATAATGTGGCTACTGACAATACATTAAATATCATGTTGCAGCGGGCATTAGCGGATACACCGCTTGGACATCTGCCTGAGCAAGTAGCTTTGGCATTATCAGGCCATATGCATATTTATCAGTCATTGAGTTTTGATAAGCAATATAAGCGTCCGCCCCAAATAGTGGTTGGCAATAGTGGTGTGAGTCTCAGTGAAGAGTTACCTTACACTAGCTTTGATGCCGTTGTGGATGGGCTTCAAGCCAATGGTAATGAGCAAGCAAAATTTGGCTTTTTGGAGCTCGAACTAGACCGTTATTCTGGATGGTATGGACGATTTTTTGATGAGCAAGGCGAAGCGTTTTTACGTTGCGACTCGCAGTTTGCCGTTCGAAACGAACAGGTATGTCAGTAAATCAGTTTTTATGAAGCAGTTTATCTCTATGTGGCGTGGTATGTAACCTTATCTACGCCGCTTTTTGAGTGGCAGCTTAATTTTGTTTAACGTTGGCTTGGCTTTGGACATTTGGTTTGATTGCTTCATCAAATTGTACACTTAGCCAATTGTCATCTTTATCAAAATACATGGTTTTTACTGGCCCCATGCCTCTGAAGTTGACTAAATTGATTTGTTCAGGCCAGATATCTCTCAATGTGCCATTGCGCATTTGTAGACCTTTTAATGGTACTTCTTTCTCGTAAAGCGCTTCTTGATAAACCCTAAAGTACTTGCGGTCTATTTCATAAGTGGGTTTTGATAAGGCTAGTGCTTGACCGTTTAAGCGCCTTAGTGATGTTTGTGTATAGACGTAGTCAGAAAATTGCTGCTGCACTTTGGTATCTTGATAGATATTTTTTGAATCATTGAATAGATGAACTACAGCATGCTCAAGGTCGTGCATATGAAATCTATACTCTAGTTTTATATGTCCATTGTGTGGCAACACTTTTGCCGTTGCCAGTGATGCCTTTAATTTGTGTGCTTGTACTGGTGAAAACCAAATTAAGCTGAGCCCGGCGATAAGCCAAGTTCTCATATATCTAACTCCTTCAATGATAAATGATAGTGTTTACTCACTTACATACAGTCTACAAGATTCTTGATACTTTTAAGAGGATTATTGTGTTTTTTTCTAATATCTTGCAAGCTAAATGTCGGTTTTTTGACCTTTTAAGGTGTATTGATATAACATATCTATCTCTAAGTCGAGTTCTTTTACCTCATGTATATCAAGATATTAATCTTAAATGTAATAAATTGTACGAATAGATAGGTGGTTCAGAAATTGTTCAGCTCGATCATTTAGGCTAGTTGTAGGGCCAAAAATGATGAAAAAATGACAATTTTAATTGTATGCCAAGTATGCATTTTCCATATTTATTGTCTCTATTTTGAAAAAAAATTTAAAAACCCCAAGTTTACTGTTGATATTTGGCATTGTTTATCATTAAAATCGCGCTCTTCCTTATTTTGGGTAAAACTGGCGTTAGTTTTGCTCATTGATTAATACCCGTTTATAGAAAGAAATGTGGTGAGCAGTATGGACTTTTACATACTAAAAAAACAAGAGAAGCTCGTAGCGATACCTGCTGATGAACAAAATTGTAAAGCGTACATAGAAGATGGTTATTGTTACGTTGATAAAGTGGCTGCCTGTAATGAACGTGCTGCAATTAAGCGTTTAGAGGCTAAGCAAAGCAAGCTATATAGAGCACCCATGTTACTGCTTTTGGTGTTACCGCTATTAATTTTCGCATGGTGGCGGTTGAGCTATTAATAAATAGTCCCAAGCAATGTTATATTAGCGTTCCTAATTAGGAAAGGAACGCTGTATGAAAGTTGTACACACATCAGACTGGCATCTCGGTCAGCAATTTTATGAACACAATCGCTATGATGAACATCAGGCTTTTTTAAACTGGCTCATTGAAGAGTTAGTTGAAGTTGATGCTGACTTGTTGGTTGTCAGTGGCGATATTTATCATACAGCAACTCCTCCAGCGACAGCTGAACAACAGTTATATGCGTTCATCAAGCTTGTTAAAGCGGCCTCCCCTCATTTGCATATCGTCATCATTGCGGGCAATCATGATTCTGCCAATCGCATTGAAACAGCGAAGCCATTGCTACAGCAGTTTGATACACATGTAGTTGGTAAATATGACAAACATGCGCCAGAAGAAGTGGTTAAACTGATCAACACGCGTTGCGGTGCTGTTCAAGTTATCGCGATGCCTTTTTTGCGCAGTGCCGATATGACTCAAGTTGACGTCGACGATTCCGGTTACGCACAAGCTGTGCAGCAGGCTTACCAGTCTGCGTATGAGCAGATAAGCGACCAGTCACTTCCAGTGATCACTTTGGGTCACCTACATGCCAAAGGGGGGGATATTTCAACGGACTCTGAGCGCAATATTACCATTGGTGGTTTTGATTCCATTCATGCTGATGTGTTTGGAGATACGCCTGACTATGTGGCCCTTGGTCACCTGCACAAAGCGCAAAAAGTCGCAAACAATGAGGCGATACGCTACAGCGGTACACCTTTTCCGATGTCGTTTTCTGAGCGTAACTATAAGCATCAGATATTGCTGGTTGAATTTTCTGGTAAGCAAATCACTGAGATAACTCCAAGATATGTGCCAAGGCACAAAGAAGTCATTTTATTACCAGAAAAAGGCGGCGCGACTTTGGAAGCGCTATGCCAAGCTATTAAAGACTTGGAGTTACCAGCAGAGGGAGCCGCACCTAAACCTTATTTAAGGCTGCGTTTGAACGCCAACGAAACTGACAGTCAATTCCGTCATAAAATAGAGCAAGCATTGGCTGATAAATGCGTCCACTTTTGCGGTATAGAGCGTGTCTCGCAGGCGACAGGTAATGAGAATACGCCACTGTTTGAGGACTTAAGCAAAGTGAATAACCTCGCACCGCTTACTTTATTAGAGTTGGCATATAAAGAACAAATAGATAAGGAATCTGCATTGCCACAAGAGTTACAAGCATGTTTAGAGACGGTATTAGTTGCATTAAATGAGCAAGGAGAACTATGAGGATCCTTACTATTGAGGTTAAAAACTTAGCCTCTTTGCCAGAAGCGCGTATCGACTTTAACGCCCCTCCTTTGAAAAATACTGGTTTGTTTGCCATCACAGGTGAAACCGGAGCTGGTAAAAGTACCCTGTTAGATGCCATCTGTCTGGCGTTTTACGGTAAAACGGCGAGATTAAAATCAGACTCAAAAAACAAAGTCGCTTTTAATGGCGATGAAATCAAGCTGAGTGACCCGAGGCATTTATTGCGAAGAGGGACAGTCTCAGGTTATGCGCAAGTTGGGTTTGTCGCCCAAGATGGTGAGCAATATACAGCGCGTTGGCAAGTGGCTCGAGCCCGCAATAAAGTGGATGGGCGAATTAAAGAAGCTGAATTGGTATTACTGGATGCCTCTGCTGAGCAGGTATTGGCGCAAAAATCCAACGCAAAGCAAAAGCTATTACAATTAATTGGGTTGAACTTTGAGCAGTTTACCCGAGCGGTGTTATTAGCTCAGCACGACTTTGCTGCTTTTTTAAAGGCAAATGCGGATGAGCGCGCTCAGTTGCTGGAGTGTCTGACCGCGACAGAGCAGTTTAGCCGAGTTGGCAAAACCATTTTTGAGTTTCACAAGCAAAAGTCTGAAGCGCTTGCTTCGTTTAAGCAAAAGCTTGGTGATATTGAGCTACTCAGTGAAGAGGAGCTTGCCCAAAAGCAGCAATATTTAGCAGACCTGCAGCAACAGCAGAGTCAGTTACAATCACAAGTAAAAAACCTAGAACAGCATCTAGGTTGGTACACGGCAAAAGCCAAGCTAGAGCAGCAATTGATTACTTTGTCGAGTAGTGTCGAAGAACAAGACGCGGCACTGGCTAGCCGCAGTGATGAGTTCAAACGTGCACAGCTGGCACAACTGACTCAGCATATCGCTGATAACCGTACTCAGGCTAAGCAATTTCAGGCTAATATAGTGCGTGCCCAATCTGATCTGAGTGTTTTGGCTGCGCAGGATTTCCACAGCGAGATCACGGTTCAAGAATCTGCCCTAAAAGCCAGCAATGAGCAATTATCTCTTGCACAGGCTGCATTGAAACAACATGAGCCTGATATTGCTAAGGTGAGAGAGCTTGATAAAGTACGCAATGAAAATGCGACACTTTGTGAGCAATTTGAAGAACAGGTCGCTCAGCAAAAACGGTTGGAGCAACAGTATGCTCATACACTTCAAACACTGAAATCACAACTCACAGCGTTTGATGCTGAGAAAACGCTGGTGGATAAGCAATTGTCAGAATCGCCACAGTTGGTATCACTGTGTGCATCGTGGCCTCAAACTTACGAAGTACTGCAACAGTATTTACGTGCGCACCATGACAGAAATGAATTACAGGCTGAGCAATCCGCATTGGGCTCGCAATATCAGGCTGCGAAACAAGCCGTTATGGAAGCGCAGCCACAATGCAGTCAGGTTGAGCAACATGTTAATTCAATGCAGGCTGAAGTGAATCAATTGCAGTACAGTTTGAGTGAATTAGACTACGAAAAATTGCAATTTCAGAAGTCACAACTCAATAAGGCACAGCAAGCATTAGAGCAGCAAAGAGTATTGAGTGATGAACTATTGCAGTTACAGGCACACCTTGATGGTTTGAGGCATCAACAGCACAGTGCAGAGGCTCAAAGAAAAGATGCTGAACATCAAGATGAGCTTACTCGTCAGCAATTGAATTTAACTCAAGAAAACTTACATCAGGTTAAATTGCGTGCAAGTGACAATATAAGCGCGTTGCGCGGACAGTTAGAGCATGGCAAAGAATGTATGGTGTGTGGTGCGACCGAGCACCCTTATCGTGTAGATCATATCGACAGTCATTGGCAGCAATTGATCCGAGACTTTGAAGGCCAGTATCACAGTGCAGAAAAGGCGCGTCAGCAAACGCAAGCGCGTTATCATGAGGTGGTGTCTAACCTAGAGCAAGTAAACGGGCAGCTGCAAGCCGCGCTGCAACAAAAAGCGCAGATATTGAACAAGCAGCAAGTAAATCAAACCTTGCTTGATGAACTACCTGAGTCACTTTGCGATGCTAAGCAACACGCGCAGCAGCTTGTACAGATTGATAGCAACCTCGCCCTTTACAGCGAACTGAGTAAATCTCAACAGCATAAATGGCAATTACTACAGCAGAATCAGCAGCAGCTTCAGCAGCTGCGAAGTGCTTTGCAACAGTATCAGCAGCAACTTCAGTCAATTGAGCAATCACAAGCCACATTAACACAAAGAAGCAATGAATTAGCGCAGACTTGTGAGAAGTTGATGCTACGAATTGCCGCAGTCTATGACAATGAGGTGTGGTTATCTCAGCTGACTCACTCTGCTGATATCGCAGTGCAGCACTTGTGTGAGCAAGTGAACGCAGTGATGGCGCTGCAAGATAAGCGTGCGCAAATAGTCAAAGATATCGAGCAATGTTTACCTCAGCAGAGCACCACTCAAGCACTGCTTGATAAGGCTTTACAGCAATTAGGCAACTTTAACGCACAGCTTAGTCAATATCAGCAGCTACGCGATCAGGCGCAAACTCAGCGCGGTGTATTGTTGGCACTTGAAACAACGCCTGAGCAATGGAGTCAGCAACTACACCAAGGTGTTTCTTTGGCGCAGCAACAACTCCAAACGCATAAAGATGAGCTTACTCGTTTAAATAAGGTGCGTGATGAGCAGGCTTTAACTCAAGCGCATCTTATCCAGCAGTTAAAAGAATATGAGGCAAACTTAGCTGACAACCACACTCGCTTTACAGGTTGGTTGGCGCAAACTCAACGTCAATACCCTACTCTGACAGAAGCATTAGTCGATGAGTTACTCGCTTGGCAGCCTGAGTTATGGATGCCATTAATCGAACAGGCAAAATTATTAGAACAACAGCGCGATAACGCAAAGTCACAGTTAGCGCATGTAAAGCAGAATTTGGCGGAGCATACAGAGAGTGGCAAACCTGAACATGCACAGCCGGAAATAGCCACAGCTTTAGACGCACTCAATACGCAGCATAATCAGTTGCAAACTGAAATGGTAACGGTTTCAGTTGCGCTGCAAACTCATCAAAACAATATACAAAAGCTGCAGTCTCAACAAGGTGAGCTAGTACAAATGCAAGCTGACTATGAGCATTGGCACTTACTCAATCGTTTACTAGGCGATGCAACCGGCAAAACGATGCGTAATTTAGCGCAAACACAAACGCTAAAAATCCTACTGCATTATGCCAATCATCATTTAATGAGCTTGTCGCGGCGTTATCGCCTGACTGTAATCGGTCAATCTCTGGAAATTGCCATTGTCGATCGTGATATGGCCGATGAGCAACGTAGCGTGAATACCCTATCTGGTGGAGAATCATTCTTGGTGTCTTTGGCGTTGGCGCTAGGGCTAGCATCACTGTCATCAAATCAAGTGAAAATTAATTCTTTATTTATCGATGAAGGGTTTGGCACGCTTGACCCGGAGACATTGAGTGTGGCATTGGATGCACTAGATGCCTTACAGTCACAGGGTCGCAAGGTAGGAGTTATCTCTCATGTGGCTCAAATGACAGAACGTGTTGCGACACAAATTAGGATTAAAAAGCAGTCTGGTGGATACTCTACCGTGACGACAAAGGAAAGTTAAAGAGGAAAGATATGCCTACATTCACAGGTGATGAAGCACTCAGTTACGATAAACGCATTGGCAAGTTGGTACCAGGCTATGAGCTGCTACATCATACGACTACTGCACAGCTGAGTGTGACGTTAGATCAAGACGCAACCATACTGGTTATTGGTGCAGGCACAGGCAAGGACATTATTGAGTTGGCAAAGCATAATGCTGGCTGGCAGTTTATTGCTCAAGATATTTCTGCGGATATGCTCACTATCGCAGATCAAAATTTTACTAACTTGGGTTTGAGTGACAGAGTCACTATTCACCTTGGTCCAATTAAAGAAGCAACCTATCAAGCAGATGCGGCTTTATGCTTACTAGTACTTCATTTTGTAAAGGATAATGGCGATAAAGCTGAGCTATTAAAGCAAATTGGCCTGAATTTGCGCGCCGGTGGGCAATTGTTTTTAGCTGATTTGATGCAGCCTGATACCGACTTTGAACGCGCGGCGCAGCTACATTATTGCCAGAAGGAGCTCGGGCTGACAGACGTGGGGGCGCAAACGATGCGTCATCATTTTCAAGAAGCCTTTTATCCTGTCAGTGGTGCAAGACTGCATGAACTGACAAGTCTTACTGGGTTTTGCTCCCCTACCCTTTATTTTAAGGCACTTGGTTTTAGTGCCCATGCCATTGCAAAAGGACAGTGATTAAGGCGTATGTGCCCTAATTAATTCGACCAGCTTGGTGATCTTGATATTGCTGAGCTGGCGATAATCAAAATACGGGCATACGATGATCCTGTTTACCGTATCAATGGCAAATTCTTCATCTAACCAGACCATTGAGTGGGTAAAATCGTGATCTCTGATGAGCTTTTTAGCATATGTTCGCCCTGCAATAATGTGCCACTGGTAGTTGTTTTGGCCCAGATCTGGTGGAGAAAACAGCAGAGCTTCTTGTGAGCCTGCTTGAAGTAAGCTTTTATCTCTATACGCTTGCCATGTAAGCGTGTTTGTTTCTTCCTTAGTAAAATCATGATCTGGGTGACTTAACTCAGAGAGAAATTTACTGTATACATTAAACAGCTTTCGCCATCCATTACCGCATTCTTGATTAATATAATCGATCTCACCATGACGTAATGGTATGACTTCATTAAGGTTTTTGTATTCTATGAGGTTAGGTTTATTTTCGACGTATACAGCTAAAATGCCCGCTGGCGCGCCAAAACCATGAGTTAGTATTTTCATGAACTGCCAAGTAGTTTCAACAACTTAATATTCTGCCAGCAGATAGATCGTTTGGCACTCAGTGGCCGTATAGACCACAATATTCAATTGTATCAGTCTACTTACCAAGATAGGAGAGTTTCGCTTTGAAAATACATTACTTTGTAAAAGCATGTGTGTTGGAGGCTTTTTTGTCTTTAACAGCATGTACCGGTTTGCCAGAAGGGATCACACCAGTAAAAAACTTTGACCTGCAGCGTTATCAAGGCACTTGGTATGAAATTGCACGCCTTGATCACCGTTTTGAGCGTGGCATGCAAAATGTGACTGCAACATATACTTTAAATCAAGATGGCAGTGTTGGGGTGGTTAACAGAGGTTATGTTACTGCCGAGCAAACATGGAAGCAGGCGGATGGTGTTGCCAAGTTCGTATCTGAGCAAGATATAGGTCATTTAAAAGTGTCATTTTTCGGTCCGTTTTATGGCAGTTATGTTGTTTTTAAATTAGACGAAGCAGATTATCAATATGCTTATGTGACAAGTTATGACAAAGACTATTTGTGGCTATTGTCTCGCACTCCACAAGTGTCAAATGCTGTTTTGAAGGATTTTCAAGAAACAGCAACGAAGCTTGGTTATGACGTCGGTGCGCTAATTTACATGGAACATCAAAGTATTAGTTCACTGTAAGCCCCCTTTACAGACATACTAATAAAGTCTTTCTTTTGACCAAAAAGATTAATATTTCATAAACTTATTTGTCATTACTTCCGTTCAGGCTAGTTGCGCTTATAAACCCAATGTAGCAACAAATAAATCGGAGTAATAAAAAATGAAGCGCATAGCCTATTCGTTAATTGCCTCTGCCGTCACTTTGGCACTCACTGCGTGTAGCGGAGATGATGGTGCACCTGGAACTCAGGGCCAACAAGGTGTTCAAGGTGAGCAAGGGACTGCTGGACCTGCAGGTGAAAATGGGTCAGACGGGATCAATGGAGCTAATGGTGCAGATGGTAAGGATGGTATTAATGGCGTAAATGGTGCTAATGGGTCAGATGGTGCTGATGGGTCAGATGGAGATAAAGGTGCAGATGGAGATAAAGGTGCAGATGGAGATAAAGGTGCAGATGGAGATAAAGGTGCAGATGGAGATAAAGGTGCAGATGGAGATAAAGGTGCAGATGGCGCAGATGGAATTGACGGAGTTAATGGCACTGACGGAATCAATGGCGGTACAGGTTTAGTTCGGATCGCGACTGTACCAAGAGGCTCGGAAGTAACGGGGATTTTCTTAACTGAGAAAGGTGACCTCTTTTTTAATGCACAACACCCTAGTGATGCAAACACAGCCGAAGATAATTTTAACAAGCGCCCATTTGATACAGGAACAGTTGGTGTACTGACTGGTGTCAACTTCAATAAATTGCCTCGTAATTTGGTTGATGCCCCGCTTCATGCAACCGAATTTGAAGCGCAAACAATTGTCACTGCAATAGGTCAGTATCAAATCTTAGGTCAAACCGGAGACACATTTAATGACCTTGGCACAAACGGTTTAGCGGGTGGGCTTGGTGTAATCTATGGTATGACTTCTGGTAACGAAATCATCAAAAATGACATGCCAGATTTTAATGGTTTTATCTATGAGTCAGAAAATACTGGTTATTTGTTCACTAACTGGGAAGATTACCCTGGCGGTATGAGCCGCTTAAAAATGAGCAAGAGCGAAAATGGCCAATGGAGTATTGAGCAGGCCATGATGTTAGACTTTGATTTAGTAAAGGGCACGGCGGCAAACTGTTTTGGATCTGTATCTCCTTGGGGAACTCCATTGACTTCAGAAGAGTGGATTGTAAATTCAGATGTTAATTCAACTACTTATCCAGAGTGGAATGCGCCAGTTGTTAGTACACGTTTGGCTCAACTGAGAGAGTTTTTAGCACCTGAATCACCAAACCCATATCGTTATGGTTACATTGCAGAAGTAAAGTCTCCGATGGCAGATAAGCCTGTCGTTGAAAAACATTATACGATTGGGCGATATGAGCATGAAAACGCCGTTGTCATGCCAGATAGACGCACGGTTTACTCCTCGCAAGATGACACTGGTGGTGTGCTGTTCAAGTTTGTTGCCGATACAGCTGAAGATCTTAGCTCGGGCACGTTATACGGCGCAAAGCTTATTCAAGATAAAGGCTTATCAGACCCTGCAGTCACTGGGTTTGATATCGAGTGGAAAGAGATTGCAACGGGCACCAACGCGGCTATTTTAGACTGGATAGTTGAGTATGATGGTATTACGCCTGACAACTATGTAGACGGTAAAACTAATTATATTTCCATAAAAGATGTGCAGGCTTGGGCGAATGGTGACGCAACCTATCCGACTGAGGCACAGGGCGGCTCACCAGTCACTGCTGGCAAACCTATGGATGACCGTGCGGCATTTTTAGAATCACGCCAAGCGGCACGCCTTAAAGGGGCAACCGCTGAATGGCGTAAGCTTGAAGGCTTAGCAATCAATCATGACCGTGTGCTGGAAGCTGTGTCTGGCCAAGATGTGATCGCAGGCGAAGTCGTAGAAAAAGCTTACTTATATATAGGTATTGCAGATATCGACAACACCATGATTGATGGCCAAGGCGACATTCAGCTATCTGCTCGTGTAAAAGATTGTGGTGGCGTTTATCGCGCGCACATTGATAGCAACTATAGCTTAACTCGTATTGAACCTGTTGTGATGGGCTCGACTTATCGTTCATCGTTGAATGATAAAGAGCGTTGTGATGCAAGCCAGTTAGCACAGCCTGACAATGTAGTTGTTATGCGTGACGGTCGTATTCTTATCGGAGAAGATCACAGTACGGATTGGAAATACAACAACACATTGTGGATGTATGACCCTAAATCAAAATAACAATTAATTACTGAGGCGGTGCATTGCATCGCTTTTTTGGCATTAAAAATGGAAGTCATACAAATGCAATACCCATTACTTATTTCGACATTGGCTTTGGTCATTGCTTTGAGCGGATGTACTGATACACTTGAACAGAGCAAAATTTTACCAACCGACACTGAGCAAGTTAGTCACCATACGCCATATCAACCAGGTGACGATATCCCTGCAATGGCGTATATCGAACATCAAGAAGTGTACAACCCCGAGTCTGTGATTCCACCACAGTGCTATACCAAGACGGATGGTGTGAATAACCCATGTTATGCCTGTCACCAGTCGTATCATGATGAAAAAACGCGTCCTAATGTGATGAACGACGGTGATTTACAAGGTGATTATGCGTTTTCAGATCTCGGCTTAAAAAACCATTGGAAGAATCTGTTTATCGACCGTACGGATTTGATTAAAGGGATCTCAGATCAAGAAATTACTAACTGGATCGAACAGGACAACTATACACCTTTTATAGCTAAAATGAGCAAGCGCAGTGATTGGCGTGGCGAAGTAACACCACTTAAGAATTTAGCGTTTCCAGAAAAAGCGTTTGACGAGCTGGGATTTGCCCGTGACGGCAGCGGTTGGGTTGCATTTAACTATAAGCCTTTTCCAAGTACATTTTGGCCAACAAATGGTTCAACAGGGGACGTGATGATTAGGCTCCCACGCGGATTTCAAACCAAAGATGGCCTTTACAATCGGGGTATCTATCTAGCGAATTTGAGTCTGACCGAATTGGCTGTGAAAGGTTTGGAGGCCATTTCTGTACCGCGAATTTCAGAGCATGCTATTGGTCAAGATTTGAATGGAGATGGCAAGCTCAGTGATATTACTCACATAGTGAAGCAAGTACATTATATCGGAGATGCAGAAACGGAATTAGCGCATATGCTTTACCCAGAAGGCACTGAGTTTTTGCATACGGTACGTTATGTGGGCGTTGATGAACACGGTAAAATTTATAATGCACCTCGGCTCAAAGAGTTACGTTATATGAGAAAGCATAACTTTAAATCAAAAAGAGAAATCGCAGGCTCTTATTACCGAGAAGCAAAAGAAAAGGAATTTGAAAAGCTCCCTGTGACACTTTATGTGGGTGATAAAGGCGTAAATAATACATTTGGCTGGACGGTTAATGGTTACATAGAGGACAGTCGTGGCGAGCTGCGCCCTCAACATGCTCAAGAATTGGCATTTTGTAATGGTTGTCACAAGACTGTGGGGGCAACGTATGACCAAACATTTTCGTTTGCTCGTAAGGTTGAGGGTGCCGCTGGTTGGGGGTACATCAATCTAAAAACGCAAAAAGATGTGCCAAATGTAGGTGAAGAACACGGTGAGTTTTTGACGTATATGTCCCGAGTTGGCGGCGGTGATGAGTTTCGTCAAAACCAAGAGATGCTTAAAAAGTGGTTTACCGGCGGCAAGGTTGATATGCAAAAAGTACAAAAGGCAGTTAGCCTTTACGAGCTGATAACGCCTTCAAAAGAACGTGCACTGGCTTTAAATAAAGCGTATTTAACCATTGTGAGAGAGCAAAGTTATCTGTTTGGTCGTGATGCAACGCTAGTAAAAGCGAAAAATGTATTGGAAAACGTAGATGATTCACAGGCTCCACTGCAACAAGACAAGCAATTTAAATGGGATATGCAGCTAGATTGGTCTAAAAATTAATGGCTTTTAGATTGAAGCTATCAAAGAGCGTCATATGAACTTGGATCAGTGACGTTTCTTTGATGTATCAAGTGGCGATTTCACCATGAGATCATGATTTTACTTACTGAATGGTTAAGCTGGGGTTGAATACATAATAATGAGCTCTCTTACTTACTTTTCAAGGTGTATTTTCTTTAATTATGGGATTTTAGTACCTAGAGATCACAATTTTACTAAGGTAAAGTCGAAAAGATCATATTTTTACTAACTTAGCCGCAGGTAACTTGGTAAAAATCTGACTTATTATAAATGAGATCAGATTTTTACTAACTCATCCTAGTTAATCTATTCATTTATCTATTAAGTAGAAGAAAACCAACAGTTTTCAGTATACTGTTGCCCTCTTTATAGTCTCATAGATCACAAATTTACTAACTTACCTGCCGTTCTAGAAATTAGAGATCACATTTTTATCAAGTCAACTTTTCTTAGATCAGATTTTTACTAACTTTTTATGTGCGATTGATGGTTGGGATCAGTTTTTTACTAGCTGGTGATGCTTTCATTGAATCATAGATCATATTTTTACTAACTAAATCGGATGTGAATAGGCCGAAATAGGTAACGAAGGCGAGGTTGTCCAAACAAAGCTAGTAAAATGATGATCTGAGCGGCTGATAATTGATATATCAGCCGCCAAATAGTACTAACTAATGATAGTCAGTATGGTTAGAAGGCTTGTTAGCGCGGGAAGTAAGTAAAATAATGATCTTAACCAGTGTGTTTTATATGTCATCAGCAGTGAAATCACTAAAACAGACAACGCCATTTGCCC
This sequence comes from Pseudoalteromonas luteoviolacea, assembly GCF_021654285.1. Taxonomy (GTDB): domain Bacteria; phylum Pseudomonadota; class Gammaproteobacteria; order Enterobacterales; family Alteromonadaceae; genus Pseudoalteromonas; species Pseudoalteromonas luteoviolacea_J. Next base: position 73,413 of record NZ_JAKFZS010000019.1, read on the forward strand.
ACAAAATATTAAGCTACCATATCCAATTGCTTGTGAAAGGTTCACGATAAAGCTTAGTAAAATAATGATCCAGGCACCATAGCTAAAACGCTGGGTTATGGTTTGATTTGGGCGAACACCAAACACACTTTTATAGTGAGCCGTTTTAGCCATTGCAAATCCATAAAACGCACTGAAACACAGAAGGGTGGCTAAGCTGTAGATCATGCTTTTTGCTCCTTACCTGCGGGACGTTTTTGGCGATTAGTTGATTTGACCTGATTTGCTTTAAGCCCGAGCTTGTTTCCTTGGAAGAAAAAAACCGCTGCAGTCGCTAAAAATACAAGGTCAAAGCTTGCTAAAATCCATTTGCTATCCATCAAATAGGTGACTAGATTGCCATTTGTTGTAAGGGCATTGCAAATTGGTAGTAATAGCCAGACTATCGCATTCAAATAAGCGAAACCTTGCCATGCGCGTTTAGCGCGCCAAAGCCCTGCTACTACTGCACTAACGAGCCAAATTAAAAAGAAAGCGAGTATTTCTTTATCTGCTCGGCCCGCGATATCCGCTGGTAAAAGCCTATTTGCGTAGAAAAAACCAGCAGTTGCCAGTGGCAAGCCCATTATCGTGCCTAAGTTTAAAGCCTCCACTAATTTAAGCCCAAAGCTAGGTGATTGATTTGGTTTTAAGCGCTCTCTTATGCGTTTAGCCCACATAATACAGCCCGTGGCAATCATTATGCAGCCCGCAATACCACAAATAAAATACAACCAACGTAAGCCTGGGTGAGCGAGCCTACCGCTATGCACTGCAATCATGCCTCCATATAGTACTTCACCGCCGCTTGGATCAAGACGCGCTGTTTTTATCAGTTCTCCTGAGGCCGCAGAGTATTGCCAATACGGATATTCATCACGAATTAAAGTGCCATTGTCACCATAAATTTTGATTGTCGCACTGATACTACTTGGGTGGTCAACGATCACGCGCTTTATTTTTTGATCCGGCCAGTTTTGATGAAAGTGTGCAAAAGCGGCATCGAAAGCGGGTGAGTTAAGTGCTTGCTCAGACTTTTCTATACGCTGACGTTCGGGATAAAAGTCCGCTCTGAACCCTTTTACGCCATCTTCGTATAGTGTATTTGCTGGATCTGGGAATAGCATAAATATCAAAGTGACCAATCCTGTATAGGTGATCATAAGGTGAAAAGGTAACGCCAGTACTGATGACAAGTTGTGTGCATCAAGCCATGCTCTTACGCCTTTTTGTGGTCTAAATTGGAATAAGTCTTTGAAGATACGTTTATGGATCACAATGCCGGAGATGAGTGCGATGAGCATAAATAGCGATGCAAAACAGACTAACCAGCGAGCGAGTTTGCGGTCCATATAGTGTAAATCGAAATGTAATCGATAGAAAAAGTTACCGCCTCGAGTCTCTACCATCCCTTCAATTGGATTGAGTGTGTTTGGATCTAGCTGCTCATCTATCCACTTGTCTCTTTGTCCATCGGGTTGGCTATGTCGATGAGATACATGTACTTCAGGCTGCCTTGGTGAAGGAAGCCCTATCCACCACCTATTTGCATCAGGTGCTTTGTTTTGTAAGTAATCCAAACCGGTATTAATTAACGTGGCTTGTTCAACTTTGGGTTGCTCAATTTTGTGTACCGCAGGCTGATTCCATAAGCTAATTTCGTGTCGAAAAAAACTAATCGTGCCAGCAAAGAAAATTAAAAATAATAGCCAACATAGCAAAAGACCAACCCAAGTATGAAGCCAAGTCATTGAGCGAAAAAAAGTGTCTTTCATATACTTCCCTGAACAAAATTGGTGATTAGCGCAATGACGCCGGTGCTAATGATTAAAGCGACCCAGACCTTTATCAAGGAGCGAGCGGCAAAAGCAGCGATAAATACACAGCTATAAATTAAGATGCTAAGACAAACACTGTATAAAACGGCATCTACTTTACTGGTTGGAAGCAGGAGGCTTAACAGCGAAATACAGTAGGCTGTAAAGAAGTAACCGCCCAAAATTGCCGCACAAAATCGGGACGCAACGCTCAACCTGTATTGAAAAGTCAAAGCATTATCGGCTTGTGACATAACGTTCCTAAATTTTTTTATCAGATCAGTGATTATCTACGAATAGTTTTGTAAATAACAGTAATTATCATTATTAAATGCGCTAAATGCACAATGATTCAGGTTTAAAGAAAAGCGTTAAAGCTTTAGCTACAAGAAAGAGAAAAAATTAATTTATTGGTAATGTTTATTCTTTTTTAATGGATTATTTTATTCTTGAAAATGGTGAGTATTTTTAATTTAATTGAAAAAATGTGTAGCTGATTGAATTACTTTCTGATTTAACCGGTCTATTAAAGCAATCACTAGTCAGCCTTTTTGGTTCATGAAAGTTGAATTATGACATTACTTGATGACATTGCCGCTTGTCGTTTGTGCCAAGCACACTTTGACCATACACCTTCACCGGTTATTCAAGGTAGCAAAAATGCGAAGATATTAATTGCGGGTCAAGCTCCCAGTTTGACAGTACATAAAACTGGTAAACCATTTAACGATGCAAGTGGAAAAAAGTTAAGGTCTTGGTTAGGTGTGACTGAACTGCAGTTTTATGATCCAGCGCTATTTGCCATTGTGCCTATGGCATTTTGTTACCCCGGGAAGGGAAAAAGTGGAGATAAGGCGCCACCCAAGCTCTGTGCTAAAACATGGCGGGAAAAAGTATTGTGTGAGTTTAATCATATCCAACTGACGGTCTTAATAGGCCAGTATGCACAGGCATATCATTTAGATAGTTTTACCAATGTGACTGATACTGTGCAGCAATGGCAAAGCTATATGCCAACCCAGATCCCATTGCCGCATCCAAGCCCACGAAACCATCATTGGCTGAAACGAAATCCATGGTTTGAGATCAATGCAATTCCTGCATTAAAAAATCGTGTCTCAGACATTTTAATGAGTTAAACCTAGTGTAAGTCATCTCAAAGGAGTTGCGAATTTGCTATACATCTACCATAATCGCCAAGTACTTTGGTTTACAAAAAATAACATTTTAATTCAAAGGAACTGATAATGATTTATCATCTATCGGGATGGATCTCGGTATTGATTTCGATTTTTGCCATCTACCCTAGTTACCAGCCGGGTGCACATTCCGTCATTGGATTTTATTTGTGTTTATTTGCACTCTTAGTGTCTGCATTTGCAAGTCACCTAGGCCACTCGCTTTATTATCGCGCTGTATTCTCGTTATCCATCGTGAATGTGTTATTTGTCAATGATGGAACGAATATCTCCTTACTTACCAGTGAAAATGATTGGGTCTATATTGGATCGATGTATGGAATATACATTGTTGTGAGCACCATATGTGGATTTTTAGTGAGCAGAGAAGACTTATTGGGCAATTCAATACGTAGAAAAGAGTCTAAGAGACCACATAAACGAACGGCTTAAAGCTGTGTTCAGACATTAATATTTTTATTGTAAAGGGATGTGAAAATTTTATTTTTTGCATTTGTTTACATTGAATTGTAATTTTTATGTGCACTTTTTTGACAATTGATGCAGTGATACTACAAAACGGTCCTGCATTGATTCTGTCTACTCAGTCTATGTGTCACAAACATTACCTTAGATCAAACTTGTCCTAAACTGGGATTGTAAGGCTATCATTTATGTTGATAGAGTCTTGCTGATCTGGAATATGAGACTTAGGGGGAAATATGTATTGGGGGTTAATCGTTGTGGTCGTTCTGGCTGGTTTGTGGTTACACAACCGCTATAGCTCCGAGTCTCAAGATTTTCCGCCACTTGAGACTGACCCAAATGATCCATTAGTGCTAGAAGCGGTAGAGCTTGCTAAAGCGACATTGGATGAATTTTTAGCGCTGTTTCTAAGGTATCCAAATGATGCTTTCGTTAAGCTTGGCTTTGAGAGTGATGGTGGTGTGGTTGAGCATTTAGGTGCACATGTAGAGGCGATCAAAGGAAATGAAGTGAGTGTTTTCTTAGTTACTCCGCCTATTACACATGAAGGTAAAATGGCGCACAACTATGTATGCCAGCTACAAGATATAGAGGATTGGCAGATCACTGACAGTGATGGCAATATCTATGGTGGATTTATTCAGCGAGCTATGTTTACTATCGCTGAGCGCGAAGGCATTGCTTTGCCGCCGGAGCTTAAAGCAATGCAAAATAAATATGTGGATGTTTAAGGTTGCTCTGCAAAGTCTTTAAGAGCTTGGCCTGTTAATCGATAAATGATCCACTCATCTTGCGGTTCTGCGCCTATACTTTGGTAAAAATCGATGGCAGATTTGTTCCAATCTAAAACTACCCACTCAAAGCGTCCACAGTCTTTTTGTATCGCGGTTTGAGCTAGGTGTTTCATGATGGCTTTGCCGGCACCTGCGCCACGTTTATCTTGTGTAACGTACAAATCTTCGAGATATAGGCCGTATTTACCTAACCATGTTGAATAGTTGAAGAAGTAGACGGCGAATCCAATAGCTTCTCCATCTTGCTCGCAAATAAGCGCGTGTGCTCTTACGTCATCACCAAAAAGTTTCTGTTCGATATCTTGCACAGTGTTTTTAACTGCGTCAGGCTCTTTTTCATAAATCGCTAATTCATTGATGAAGTGCAAAATAGTGCCTGCATCTTGGATCTCTGCAGGACGGATAGAAATACTCATGGTTGTTAATCCCTGTTTGACTTAGTTGCTCATCAGTGTACTGTTAAGTTACACATGAATAAAGTGCATAATTTGCACTTACTGCATGCATGATTTACATGGAAAACATACCAAATATAGATTTAAATCTACTCAAACTATTTGCTGTTTTGTATCAAACAGGCTCAGTAACACAAACGGCTAGTATTTTACATATGAGTCAATCTGCATGTAGTCATGCATTGACTCGTCTTCGCACAAGTCTTAATGATGAACTGTTTGTCAGAGAGAAAAATCAAATGTTGGCCACTGACTTTGCGAATAAGTTGGCGGCGGACGTGTTACCTGCATTTGAAGCTATTATATCTGGATTACAAGAATCAAAGCCGTTTGACCCCTCGCAGGTGGAGCGCTTAACGCTTGCTGCAACTGACTACACCGCGTGGTGTTTAAAACCATTTTTAAGTGATTTGTTAAGCCGATATCGCAACCTGTCAGTTCAGATTATTCAATTAGAAGAGCGGATCCCAGTTCAGGCATTAAAAGAGTGTAAGTTGGATCTGGTGTGTGGTTTTGAGCATCAACAAGAGACACTTGAAAGCCTAGCGCAACTTAATTGGTTTGAAGGCTCTTATGTTACGCTAAGCTGTAAAAGTCAAGCCTTGCCCCAGCAGCTGCCGCTGCACTTGTTTTTATCTAAGCCCCACGTACTGATTGCCCCTTGGAACGAAACGCGAGGCATTGTTGACCAAACGTTGGCGCAATCTAAAAAGTCCCGCAAGCTTGTATTGGCGACGCCTCATATGCTCGCTACGCCCGCACTTTTATCCGGCACAGACTGGCTACTGACATTGCCAGCTAAATATGCTGAACACGCCGCCAACATGCATCATTTATCAGTTCACCAGCCGCCTGTTAACGTGCCGAATTATCGAGTGAAGCTATACTGGCATAAAACGCGTCAAAAAGATCCTAAGTTATGTTGGTTTATAGCGCAGTTTTGCCAATTTTTTGAGTTGCAGACAGGGTCTAATTAGTCGCAAATGCGTTTGTATATTTTGTAAAAATGAAATGGTGGTAAATTGTCTAAGGTGAAGTGAACAATCCTGACCGCCGTTGCGTATAAGCTGTTGAACATAAATGATGGATTAAAAATGAAACAGTTTAAAAATAGCCTGCTGGCAATGCTGCTTTTAGTGAGTGGAATGGCCGTGAGTCAAGATAATAACGGACTAGACTTAACAAAAGGCATGACACAAGTAGGCCAAACGGCCCGTATGACGTATTTATTCTGGGATGTGTACGATATTAGCCTCTATTCCCCTTCTGGTAGTTATAATAGTCTCGCTCCTTTTGTGCTTCAACTCACCTATTTAAGAGATTTAGATGGTGAAGAGATAGCAAAGCGATCATTAGAAGAGATGCAGAAGCAAGGGTTCGATGATGAAGCGCTTGGTGCAAAATGGCTTTTGCAGATGAAACAAATTTTTCCTGATGTAACAGAAAACTACTCACTTTATGGTGTACGAGATGAAAACGGTGTAACACGTTTTTATGACTCTGAAAAGTTACTTGGGGAAATTTCAGATCAAAATTTTACTAAGTGGTTTTTCGATATATGGTTGAGTGAAAAAACCACAGAGCCAAAAATGCGCTTGAAGTTGCTAGGAGAAAAATAATGAAACTGGTTGTATTACTTTGCGCCTTAGTATTGCTATCGGCTTGTCGTAGCTCAGTACAAAGCGATGAATATCAAAATATGACGCCAAACATCGATGTGTATGATTTTTTTGATGGGCAGGTAAATGCATGGGGTATTGTGCAAAATCGCAGTGGTGAGTTGGTACAGCGTTTTAAAGTGCGTATTGATGGCTCAGTTAATGATGTTGGTGAACTGGTCTTGGATGAAGCCTTCACTTATGGCTATGGTGATGGTGTTAAGCAGCGTATCTGGACAATCAAAAATGATAATAATGGGTTTACAGGTAACGCACCGGATATTGCAACGACTGCTATTGGCACTGTATATGGTAACGCTTTGAGATGGCAATATGAGATGGATTTACCTGTCGATGATACCACTTACCGAGTTGTGTTTGACGATTGGGTGTGGGCTTTTGATAAGTGTACCTTGATGAATCGCTCCTACATTAAAAAGTTTGGTTTGGTGATGGCTGAGGTGACAATTTTCATGCAAAACACAGAAGTTAGCAAAGGCTGTACAGGGGCTTTACACCCATAACTAAGCCGTTTATCGTTTCATAAAGTGTGCATTTAGCCTGCACACTTTATACTATCTACAAGTCTTACCAACGAAAACTTTCAACACGTATATTGCGCGTACATTCAGCGTAAATTTATCCTGTTCCCTTTATATTCTTGCTCCACTCACTGACTGTGTTACGTTTGATTAGGATTATAAAATGGCGCCAGGAACGCATTTTTTATTGAGCTGGGCACTGTCCGCCACAGTTTTACAAAATCGGAGAAATCGTGTACTCGCTAGTCTCTCTGGGGTAGCGCCTGATTTAGATGGAATCGGGGTTGTTGTCGATCTCATCTTTGCCAAAACTAACCTGTATGGTAAATATCATCATGTATTAGGACATAATTTATTAGCTGCATTGTTGATAGCATCGATATGTGCTTTTTTAGCAAAGTCGCATAAGGTAAATATGTGGTGCCTGTCATTTATTTGTTTTCATTTACATATTATATGTGATGTGCTCGGTTCAAAAGGCCCTGACGGTTTTCAATGGCCTATTCAATACCTATATCCTTTTTCCACTGATTTTATTTTGATTTGGTCTGGGCAATGGGAATTAAATGCTTGGCAAAATCAATTGATAACTGTGTTGTTAGTATTGGTTTGCGTTTATATCAGCGCAATCAAGAAGATCTCATTTTTTGAGATATTTGGTCGCCGTATAAACGCTGAGGTGTTTAATATGTATGAAAAATACATAAAAAGGTGACAGGTTCATATCACGGTTTTTTACGCATATGCATGGGGATGTCAGTAGACTAGAGTTTACCCTGCATGTAGGCGTCAATTTCTTCTGCCATATGTGATTCAATATCGTCTTCTAAATCAGGCTTTGTCATATCATGCATTGAAATAAACTTATCAGCTTGTTCGGTGCTAAGCAGTTTGTTTTTTACTCTATATTCCCACTCTGGTAGGGTCTTATCATATCTGGGCACAACGCTCACTGTGGCGAACTGGTTCTGCCAAGGAGAAGCGTTTTCTTTTTTGCAAAATGCTTCGATATGATCTTTACCCTGCGGCCCCATGCAGCCTGGTTCTAATCGCAATTGTATATAGAGTAATAGGTCACTCATAAACACTCCAGCAGTATTGATTTCTTTGAGTTTAGACATTCCTAAAGATAATATAAATTTATTATCAGATAAAGGTATTGATATGACGCATAAAGCGGTTTAAGCATCACAGTGTAGCTGACGAAATTGCTGAGGGCTCATATGCGTCGTTTGGGTAAAGACTCGCCTAAATTGACGACTGCTGGAATATCCGCAGTGCTGTGCGACGAGTTCAATACTATGATTGCTGCGTTTCAACAGTTGCTGAGCATGGCCCACTTTGATGTGTTGAAGATACTCTCTTGGGGTTATTCCTAAATGAATGGAAAATAAGCGGCTCAATTGTCGCTGTGATAAACATGCTGTGTGGGCAAGTTGCGCCAAGGAGTAGTGTTTGTCGACGTTGCTGCACACCATATCTTGTACTTTATGAATGCCACGGTGCATATGATTACGATACTGAAGCCAGCTGCTGAGCTGAGGGTCTTGGCCAGTTCGACGGAAATAGACTAACATTTCTTGCGCTACTTGAGCACCGATATGCTCTGTAAACCGAGTACTAACAAAATAGATTGCCATGTCGATCCCCGAGCTAATCCCTGCGCTGCTTATGATATTGCCATCTTCAACAAAAATTCTATTGTCTAGTACTTGGCAGTTAGGAAAAGCGATACGCATTTTATTGATGAGTTGGTAATGCGTTGTGCACGATTTGGTGGCTAATAAACCTGCTTTTGCGGCCAGTATAGAGCCTGAACAAATTGTTAAAACTGTCTGTTTAGTGACAGTAGTTTTCAGCCAATGAATGGTTTGATCAGCATCTTGTGTCGTATATGCAGAAAATGCATCATGGCAGCCCGGAAGCACAATGATATCATCGCAAGCTAGTTCAGTGGGCAAAGGTGCTAGGTTATGCAGTTGCAGTCCGCCATCACAGTTAAGCTGTGTCGTCGCACTGATGTATTTTATTTCGAATTGTATGCCTAAGCGTTTGGTTTCTAAAAATACTTGCAATGGCCCTGCAAAATCCAAAGGCAGTGTATCTGCGAGTAATACAAAGTATATGATCACGATTGAGTGCTACCTATAACTTGCCTGATGAAAATGCATAGATAGTTTTTCATCAGGCAATATGATTCGTATGAATTTTAAAAAGTATACTATTTCACAGTATTAGTAATCACTGGGATCTTGAATGGAAGCAAAGCGCTTAGCAAGCACTAAATTGGTTTTGGCTTTAAGCTCCTCCGCTGGGTAGAGTTTATTAGTGATCGGACATTTCATGTCAAAGGTCAATGTAGCCTTGGTGACAAACTCAACATTAAAACCGAGATCGGAAGCGACCCTTGCTGTGGTTTCACAGCATTGTTCAGTTCGTATACCTGTGATCACGACTGTATCGATATTGTGGCGCTTCAGCCATGTTGCTAACCCGGTATCTGTAAAAGCATTATGTACTGATTTATAAAACACTTTTGTAAATGAGCTTGGTAAAAAGTCCATCGCTTTAACCAAGCCTGAAGCAGGGTTAAACGGACTGTCAGGCATATCTTCCCGGCTATGCAGTACTTTGATAATCGGTAAGTTAGCACTGTTAAAGTGTTCAACTAGGCTCCCTAGGTTTTTTTTGAAGTCGAGGAAATATTTTTCCTGCCAATAATCAGTTTCAAAAAAAGAATCTTGTGTATCAATAATGATAAGCGCTTTGTTCATAGAGTTTGTCCTATTACGGTTACGTTGTTGTGACCAGTTTAAAGAGTGAGGCAATGCGCGTAGATACCTATTCATGACAATCATAGGACAAAATAAGACACACTATAGTTGGGTGTATATTGTGCAGATTAATCGTTGACATAGATGATTAATGTATATACGTTTGTATATACAAATAGGGGTTGTAAATGGCAAAGAATAAAGACGCGCAACTTATTGTGCGGATCAATAAGGCCCAAAGAGATGAGTTTGTTGCTTTATGTAATGAGCTAGATACCAGCTCATCCAAAGAGATCAGAAAGTTTATCAAGCGGTTTGTAAATAAGCACAAGCTGAAGCAAAAGGCGCTAAAAGGAGATCAAAATGGCGAAAAAAGTAGAAGTGAAACAACTTAAAAAAGAAGTTAAGCAACGTATCAAAAAAATCGCAAAGCACGAAGCAAAGATCAAAAAGTTAAAAAAAGCGATTAAAAAAGCATAGTCACATGCAAAGTAATCAAAGGGCAGCGTAAGCTGCCCTTTTAGTTTGCGGTTAAGCACGATCGCTTGTCCCAATAAGTATATTTTGTTGTTTAGAATCATATTATGTGATGGTATGTTGGCATTTTATAATTTTTAAACTAGTGGCCTAGAAATGACTTGAACTTGCGAAAATTGCCATACTCACATTGATGATGATGCATTTGAGGTCTGTTGGAATTGCAGTTGTGTCAGGGGGGAGAAGCCTGTGAGAGCTAGCACTGCCGCTTTATGTTGTTTAAGGTGTGATATTCCACTCACATTTATTGGTACCAAAGAGTTCCATGAAGGGATGCGTTGGGGCGTGTTAGGTAATCTGGCCGAGTTCTTTGTCAATAAAGAGCACCTTGATATGTTTGCTTGCAAGCGCTGTGCAAAAGTCGAATTTTTCTTAGCTGGAAAACATCCTCATTAAAACCAACTCCACAGTAAAAACGAGTCTGCCTTGTAAGGCCATATGAGGTAATAATTAGTTTGTTATTTAGGCGAATCTGCTGATGAATTAAGTGTACCAAGATAACTTACCAGCCACTTTAATCTCGTTGATTTAAGCTGTGAGGGATGATCTTTTACAGCTTGCACTCAGTGCAATGATTTAATTAAATTGCTGCATAGTTGATTGATAATTTGCGGAGATAGGCCTTACAAACCTCGTGTGAGCATCTACACTTTAAGGTGAAGCGAGGAAACATATGATGCCTAAGTTCGCGTTTTACATAATGATGGTGTTGTTAGCGCAGTGTGCTGTTGCTAAAGGGCCTAACCTTGTTTGGTTCACAGAAGATTACCCGCCTTTTAATTATCATGTGAATGGCCAAGTTGAAGGTATTGCGATCCAAGCATTAAAGCTCGTTTATCGTGATTTAGGATGGAAATTCGATGACAACGAGGTGATGTTATTGCCTTGGCCTCGAGCTTATCAAATGACATTATCCAATAACAACGCTTGTATATTCTCAATGACTTACACTGAAGAGCGCGCAAGGCTGTTTCAATTTATTGGTCCTACGATGGATAACCATGTTGCCATCATTGGCCATAAAGAAACAGATTATCATTTACCGAACCTAAGAAGCATTGGCGACTTAAAAATTGGGGTAGTAAAAAATGACATTGGTCATCAGTTGTTACGTCAGTTGGGAGTTGATAAAGAGAGCTTGGTATTTTTGGCATCTGGCTTTGAGTTGGTACAAATGTTAAAGTTAAAACGCATCGATCTTATCGCGTATGGTGACGTTATTGCGCGTTATCAGTTTAAACGAGCAGGGATAAATCCTAAGCACTATCGCATTGTAATGCCGCTACGCTCATCTTATTTGGGATTTGCGTGTAATAAAGCGATAGATAAGCGCATTATCGATAAAATGAATGACGCGTTGAAAGTGATCAGAGGCCGTCAGCCTGAAATTTTTGATCCAGAATACTTTTACAGCCAAACTGAGTGAGCTGTGTGCTCACTCGAAATTGTTTGTGACTTATGCGCCAGGACCACACTCTAAGCAATGTTTGATAATGTCTGGGCCGAACTTTAATTTTGCATTGACGTTACGAAGCGCTGTTCTAACCCCTTCTTCAATGACTGGGTGGTAGAATGGCATATCGAGCATTTGCGGTACCGTCATCTTATTTTGCACAGCCCAAGCAAGTAAATGTGCAATGTGCTCTGCAGCTGGTCCAATAAACTCAGCGCCTAAAAATAAACCGGTCCCCTGCTCTGCATACACGCGCATGTGGCCTTTGTTTTTTAACATCACGCGGCTACGACCTTGGTTTTCGAAGCTAACTTCGCCGATTTCATAACAACCACACTCGCCGTAGTTAGCGGTCAATTGTGCATAATTATCGCCAACCATGCCTATTTGTGGATCGCTAAATACAGCAGCGATAGGTGTGCGGCGTAAACCATTTCTGATATCAGGAAAGCGTCCCGCATTCACACCAGCAATCGTGCCTTGATCAGCGGCTTCATGCAGCAATGGAATTTGGTCGCTGGCATCACCGGCGACAAATATGTGGCTATTTCCGCATTGCATAGTATGTGGATCAGCAATCGGCACGCCATGATCTTCCAGTTCTAAAGAGGTATTTTCCAGACCAAGTTGGTCCACATTCGGTACCCTACCTGTTGCAGCAAGCACGTAATCAAACTGCTCAGTTTGAGACTGACCTTGCTTGTCTACATAGGTTAATTGTGCTTTACCGTCTACCACCTTCATATCAGATACTTTTGCATCCGTATCGACATAAAACTCTTCAGCAAAAGCAGTATTGGCATAGTCTCTAATCACAGGATCTGTGAGTGGCCCAATATTACCACCTACACCGAATAATTTAACGTTTACACCGAGTCTATGCAGTGCTTGACCAAGCTCTAGGCCAATTACACCTGGGCCAAATACAGCAACAGACTCAGGTAAATCTTGCCAATCAAAAACATCATCATTGATGATAAGCTTGTCACCAAATGCCAAAAATGGGGGGGGAATATTTGGTCTAGAACCGGTTGCCACAACAAAGCGCTTAGCTGCAATAATGGTGTGATCATCAATTTGCACGCGGTGGTCATCAAGAAACTTAGCGTGACCAATGATACGGTCTTCAGCAGGCAACTCTTCTACAGCTTCAACAACAAATCCGACAAAGCGATCTCTTTCACTGCGTACACGGGCCATCACCGCTTTACCATCAATCTTTGCAGGTTCTGACATGACGCCAAACTGAGGAGCTTGTTCAACATGATGTGCTGCCTCTGCAGCGGCGATTAACAGTTTACTTGGCATACAGCCTACACGTGCGCAAGTTGTACCATATTTACCGGACTCAATCATAAGCACGTTGGGGGTATATTGTTTTGCATTACGATAAGCACTTAGGCCAGCAGTACCTGCACCAATCACAACGACATCTGTTTCAAGCTGTTTCATTATTACCTCACTAAAGATTGGAAATGTGGTTTAGAGGGGCTGTCATGCCCCTTTACAGTGCTGTTATTTAGTTGTTTTCAAAGTAAGTTGTTAAATCATCTGAGCCGCCAATGTGCGCGCCGCCAATGAATACCTGTGGTACAGTTTCACGTCCGGATAGTGCTTTTAAGCTGGTTAAGCTTGCTTGCTGGCCCAGTACCAACTCTTCATAAGCTAGGCCTTTTTCACTAAGTAGCGCTTTTGCTTTGGCACAGAAAGGACAGCCAGGTTTAGTAATAATTGAAACCGGTTCTGGCTTTTTCTGATTTGGGTTGATGTATTCAAGCATGGTATCTGCATCTGATACTTCAAACGGGTCGCCCGGTAAATCTGGTTCGATGAACATTTTCTCGATAACGCCATCTTTAACTAACATTGCGTATCTCCAGCTGCGCTTGCCGAAGCCAAGGTCACTCTTGTCTACCAGCATGCCCATGCCATCTGTGAACTCGCCATTGCCATCTGGGATAAGCGTTACATTTTCTGCTTCTTGGTCTTTTGCCCAAGCGTTCATGACAAAAGTATCGTTGACAGACATACAAATAATGTCATCTACGCCATTTTGCTTGAACACATTTGCCAGCTCGTTGTAACGAGGTAAGTGTGTTGAAGAGCATGTTGGTGTAAACGCACCTGGTAGTGAAAACACGATAACAGTTTTGCCTTTGAATAATTCGTCAGATGTGATGTGTTGGAATTCTTCACCTACGCGAACTGGGAAAGTAACTGATGGTACGTTTTGGCCTTCAATATTGTTTAGCATTTTATATTCTCCTCGAAAGTTGATGGAGCTATTATGTCGCCGGAACGATAATTTGTATATTTGATTGAATTAATCGAACCAATCAAAAAAATTGATTGATTGATTTTGCTCTTATCAAAATATAGACGTTAAATGACAAATTGATTAGGGGCGTATCAACTAAGGTACGCCTTTAATATGGAGAAACGAAAAGCGGCCACTGAATTAAGACCGCAACAGAGAATAAGTGAATGGTGTTGAAATGGTATTAGGACTTGATTGGTAAGGTAAATTGGATCACTACTCCGCCTAAGTCACTGTGTTTTGCTTCAATATGGCCCTGATGTAACTCAATGATTTTCTCACAGATTGATAAACCGAGTCCGGAGCCACCCAAATCTCGACTGCGGGATTTGTCACAGCGATAAAGTCGCTCGAAGAGTCGGCCTAATGCCTCGTTGCTCACACCTGGGGCACTGTCTTCAAAAGTACAGATGATATCTCGTTGTTGCTGCAAAACGGTGATTTTGATTTGGCCCGGCTTGTCTGTGTAATGTACGCTGTTTCTTGCCAAGTTATTAAATACCTGATTGAGTCGGCTGATATCACACTCAATTTCTAAAAGTTCTGATAATTGGTTGATGTAGATAACTTCTAAGTCCGATGTATCAATAATGGGCGCGATGGCGATTGTAAGATCATCAAACAAGGCTTTTGCTTGGCACCGTTCAAATTCAAGACGTAGGTTGTCTGTATCCGCTTGGGCTAACTCATAAATATCTGCAATCAGGGTATTAAGCATATCTAGCCTTCTTTGCAGCACTTTATACGTTGTTTTTGGGTCTTCTGTTAAATTGTATTCAAGGGCTTCAATATTCAGCTTGAGCACGGTTAAAGGCGTACGTAACTCATGAGATACATCGGCAAGCAGTTGTTGTTTCAGGCTTAAGCTTTGATTGAGTAGCTCAGTCTCTTTTTCCATCACGCGGCGGCGTTTTAAATGGTAAAGATAAAACAGCAAGAGAAAGTTCGTCAGCACGATGATGGCTGCAGCTAGAATAACTGTGCGTGTTTTAGTATCTTGTTGAGATTTCGCAAGGCCTGCTTGTAACTCATTAACCTCAAGTCGCTTTAGGCCTATTTCACTATTAAGTTTTTTCGCTTCTAGGCGGGTGGTAACGGCTTGTTGGTTAATTGCTTCTTTAGCGGCGAAGGCGCGTTCTTGATAATGTAAGGCTTGTTCGAAGTCTGCTAGGTTTTTAAACGCCACAGCAAGGCTTTGCAATACGATGAGGTTATCTTCTTTACTAACTTTATCTAGTAGGCTGGAGAGATGCGCAATGGCCTCAGTGGGCTTTTCATGGGCCAGTGCTTCACCAAGATTGACGCTAAATTCATTAAACAGCGATTCATTATCCAGCGGGCTGAACTGTGTTAGACTCTGCGTAATGAGCTTGATAGCTTTAGAGTATTCAGCGTTAGCCAAGGCTATTTTTCCTTGCACAGCTTGTGCTCTGGCTAAGTTTTTCTCGTTTTTAACAATCGTGAATAGGTTACTCGCCTTGTCAATTGCAGTATGCGCAGCTGTGAGATCTTTAAGCTCAATATACTGCTGTGCAATATGAAGCTGTGTCACTCCCATGTAGTTTTTATCGTCTAGTTTGGTATCTATCTCGTAAGATTTATTTAATGCGTCAATTGCAGCTTGGTGGTCTGAAAGTTTTTCATAAATGCGTGCCAAGCTGAAGTAAGTTGAAGAAATATGGGCAAGACTTATATCAGGCTCTCCGAGCTGAAACTCTAATTGCTGATTTAAAACATCGAGCGCTTTATCAAGTTGGTGGAAATCTCTATATATTTTGGCTTCCGTACTTAATGCGGCACTGAATAAATGCGCATTATTAATTTTGTTTGCCGTATCTTTGGCTTGAAACACATGAGAGAGCGCTTGAAAGTAATCTTTTTGTTCCGATAGCACATTAGCTAGCATGCGATGGGCGTGGCTTTGCATTCTAATATCGTTTGATTGGGCAAACTGAGCAACGGCGTGCTCAAAGTGGTGTTTTGAATCGGTGTTATTACCAAGTAAGGTTGCTAAGTCCCCTGCCACCCAATGATATTTACCCAAAAAGTTAGCATTTGGAAATTGTGTTAAATGAGCTGCAAGTTTTGCGAGTCGATCTTCAGCTTTACTGAATTGATTAGTTCTCACTAAATGCAATGCACTTCGATGTAAAACATAGGTGCGCTGCTCATCAGTTAAAGCCGGATCTGCGAGTAAAGCGTGTGCATCTTCTAACAAGGCAATTCTGTCTTTGTTACCTTTTGCTTCTGACTGTGCTTTGTACTGTTCGAACTCTTCCAAGGAGTGCGCATGATGACTGTATGCCGCAAGTGACAATAAACACGTCGAGATAAAGACCTTAAACACAGAATTCCCATAGGTTTAGCAAGCAAGAGAACTATATTATGAGAACTGAGCAGGATGGGATATAGGTAATTATTATTAACAATACCAGATTGCTATGCATTTTTTTCAAATAAGTGACAGCTTGAGTATAAGCAAATGTCGTAATGGGTAGAGACCTCTTCTTGTAGAGCCATCACTTTTTAAGGCTGTGCCCTAATTTTAGGTGCACAGCGATTTATATGGGGTTAGGTTTAGTGCTTGATTATCTATCTATATTGAGGTTTGAGACATGGGAAACATTTGAGATTTTAACGTCACCTGAACCATCTTCTGTAATTTCCAGCTTATGACTATCACTGACCGCAATATCGCCGGAGTCATCCTCAATAGATACTTGGCCTTTTGCTTGCGTTACCCAGATGTCACCAGAGCCGTCATCAATCGTGACATTACTTTCTATGTTCGAAATTTTTATATCACCTGACTCATCTTTGAGCGCGACCGATTGGCCTCCAATAATATCAATCTCACCAGAACCATCTTCAAGGGTGATCTTACCAGTAATATTTCGCAGTTTGATATTACCAGAGTCATCTTCGATGAAGACAGATTGGCCGGCGTTGATATTTATATCTCCAGACCCATCTTGAATATGAATGCCTTGTTTAGCATTGGTGAGCGTGATCTGCCCCGAACCATCTTGAATACGGATATCTTTTGCTGCATTGGTAACAGTAATATGACCTGAGCCATCTTCAATATTGATTTCGCCATCGATATCGGCCAGTTCGATGTAACCTGAGTTATCGTCTATGGTAATGCCTTTGACATTAGAGACTGAAATATCTCCAGAGCCATCATCTATTTCAAGTAGCATATGTTGTGGCATTTGTACCTCAACACTAATTTGCGGGCTTTTGCCTGAATACCAAGCCACACCTATGTATGCATCATGTTTGGCAATGAGTTTTGCTGTGTCGCCCTGCTTATCTAATGTGAGTGTATAGCTTCTGTCGGGCGCTGTGGTGATGTGTGCTGTGAGTGAGATAGATGTGGCGTCTTCTATGCCTTTGACAACAATATTGCCAGCACTGTTGTCTATCTTTAGTTCGGTTAGATCTGCTGTGGATAGAGAGAGCGTTTTAGTTTGTTCTATTAGTTCATCTTGAGCATGTCCGTTGACGTGTACTACGCAGCCACTTAGTAGTAAACCGGCGATTATAGGTGTAATTATTCTTTTCATCTTTTTAGTCTTATTCGAGTTTGTTTCTGATATTACAGCAAAGATAAGGCCACATTCGAATAAAACAATAAGGTAATGATATTTAACGTTTTTATTTCCACTCTGTCTGTTGGTGTATGATTTTTTTGACCAAAATATAGTGTTATAAGTAATAAAATCGTCAATTCAGTGTCACGATGCAGTCAACTTAATCATGTAAGTTATTTTAAGAGTTCTCAGTGATCTAAGGTGAAGGTATTGCAAGATGTGATAATTGCAGATGCACTCGCACAACAGTATGAAGCGCCATGCACAGCAGCACCAGACTCTGCACTATTTCTGGGAGTGGGAGATGCAAGCTCTGTGGAGTTAGGTAACTCCGCCTGTTTATTGATACGTAATAATCTACCATGGCTGTTAATTGACTGTGGTCATGATACGTTAAGGCGCTTTGCTGAGGTGTTTTCAAATCGATTGCCTGAGCATATTTTTATCACTCATTTGCACTACGACCACATTGGTGGACTTGAGCAATTGTATTTTAAGGCGGCACTCGCTGGCAAGTCGGTGAGATTATATGTGCCCGTTTCTTTGGTCTCGCAGTTGTGCGCTATGCTCAGGTATACCAAGCTTGCTGAGGAAAAAACAGATGTATGGCAGACATTCATACTGCATCCTGTTAGCGAGTATTTTTGGCATCAAGACTTGAAAGTTTATACATACCCAGTACGTCACCATGCGCCTAATTCTGCATTTGCATTGCACTTACCCGGTGTGATGTTTTATACAGGAGATACCCGCCCTATTCCCGAGCTGCTGTCTCATGTGTCTGCTAAAAGCGAAATCATATTTCATGATTGTGCGGTGGCAGGTAACCTTAGTCACAGCGGAATAGATGACTTGTTCAGGGAGTACCCAAGCGCTTTGTTGAGTCGTTTATGTGTATACCATTACCATAGTGAGTCTGATCGAGTGCATTTTGACCGTGCAGGGCTGAAATATGCACGTGCCTTAAGCGTTATTAACTTGCGCTAAATTTAATTGAATGATTTATGCACTTTGTGGGGTGTTTTGTACCCATTTGACGCTAGAAATCGCATTTTAATAACATTTTAACTATTTTCCGTTATACTTGCGTCAATTTAGATTACACTGAATCGTTTACCTGAGTAACTTCTAGCGTTTATATGTGCATGTTTGCACTTGGAAGCTAACTTTTGGCTTGTTGTAAGCGAGTACGTCTACAACCGATGTCGGTGTATTTTCGCAGTGTGCGAGCGATAAAATAACAATGTTAAAGGGACCCTATGCAGCTAGTAGAGCTAAAGCCTGACGATCCTAATGTACAAGATTTATTCTCGGAAATAGATCGATTAATGAATACCCTTTACCCTATTGCCAGTGATCAATCGCTTGCTTTAGAGGAATTGAATCAGCCAAATGTGAGAGCGGTTGGTTTAAAGGATGAGTCTGAGATTGTGGCATGTGGTGCCATTGTTAAGCAGTTTGATAAAACCTTGTATGGTGAAATTAAACGTCTTTATGTTAAGCCAAGTTATCGTGGTAAAGGGCTGTCGAAGCGTATCATGCAAATTTTATTGCATTACGCGGGTGATGCTCAAATACCGCTGATCCGTTTAGAGACAGGTGTGAAGCAAGAAGAGTCAATTAAACTGTATGAGTCTTTAGGCTTTGACCGCTGCGAGCGATTTGGTCTATATCGAGATAACCCTTTGAGTGTGTTTATGTCTTTATCTCTTAAATCTGAGTAAGCTGTTTAGCTAAAATCGAATGGTTTCAAAAAAAGGATTTTGAGTTACAGCTGTCAGCTCTTTTATGGCATCTAACTCAATCATGACTTCTTCTGAACCCTGTTCGATTACTAGGCATTGTATTCTCTTTTCGTCGTATACAATGTCTTTTGCCCTACCCTCAAAGGCTTCAGTTTCTGTCTCAACTCTCAGTATGAAGTACTTCATACATGCAATTTCAATTAAGTCGCTTTGCTCACACTTCATTACCAGTTCACGCTTTTACCTTCTTAATTTAACCATACCATAGCTGAAGGCCTTTTAGGAAAGCTGTTTTTGTGGCTGTAAAGGGGTTAGACAAGCAAATAAAAATTGACTAGCTTTGTAGTTCGACACTTATTCTATGCACGTAATAAGGACATAAAATGAGAATTTTAGTGGTAGATGATATGACATCAATGCGCCATGTCATGATTAATATGTTGAGAAATCTGGGCTTTGATAATATTGACGAGGCCACAGATGGCAAGCAGGCATTAATGCTCTTAGGCAAGCGTAAATATCATCTGGTTATCTCAGATTTAAATATGCCACATGTCGACGGACTCACTTTATTAAGTAAAATTAGAGAGACACCACAACTGTCAAAAGTACCTGTCTTAATGGTGACGTGTGAAAGCAGTAAAGAACGGGTGCAGGCAATTTTATTAAAAAAAGTAGATGGATTTGTGGTGAAGCCATTTAATATGGCAACCTTAATTCAGCAACTCAAACGCATTAATGTCTTGGATGAGCACGGTCAACTATGCAGTTAGTAGTCTGGGTGTGAACTAAGCAGAAAAAGGGCATATTGAATATGCCCTTTTTGGTCTAAAAGCCAATATTACTTGGTCTCTGGGAAACCTCTGTCGCGCATTAATGCACTGACATCTGCGTCACGACCACGGAACTTGCGATAAGCTTCAGCTGGGTCCATCGCATTTCTAACGGCAAATAAGTAATCTACCAGACGTTTAGCAACGTCTTTATCGTAAAAACCACCTGGTGCATTGGCAAACGCTTCAGCAGCATCTGAAGTCAGTACTTCAGCCCATAGGTAACCGTAGTAAGCAGTAGCATAGCCTTCGCCTGAGAAAACATGGCCAAAGTGTGTTGTTCTATGGCGCATAACGACTTCGCTTGGCATGCCAATCGCTTCAAGTTGTGCTTTCTCAAACGCCACAGGGTCGCCAATTTTATCTGGATCAGTTGTATGGAACTTCATATCCATAATGGCAGATGCCAAGTATTCAGTGGTTGCAAAGCCTTGGTTGAAAGTTGCAGACTCTTTGATCTTCTTGACTAAAGATTGTGGCATTGGCTTGCCAGTCTCATGATGAACTAAGAATTTATTGATAACTTCTTCAGTAGACAACCAGCGCTCAAGCAGTTGTGACTGAAACTCAGTATAGTCACGTACACCTGCGTTTGAGCTTGGGTATTTCACGTTTGAAGATAGCGCGTGCAGTGAGTGACCAAACTCATGGAAGTAAGTTTCGGCATCGCTCCATGATACAAGCGTTGCTTTACCTTCTGGGCCTTTAACGAAGTTAGAGTTGTTGGTACTAAGTACATTGGTTTTGCCATCCATAGAAGTATGACTACGGAATGATACCGCCCATGCACCAGAGCGCTTACCTTGACGAGCAAACGGGTCTAAATACCATAAACCAATATGCTTGCCAGTTGTTTTATCTGTGACTTCCCATACCTTTACATCTTCATGATAAACTGGCACAGAGCCATCTAGGATAGGTGAAAACTCATAGCTAAACAGGCGGCCTGCAACATAGAACATGGCATCTGTGAGCTTGTCTAATTGCAAGTACTGTTTGATTTCGTTTGAGTCTAGGTCATATTTCGCTTTACGTACTTTTTCTGCATAAAAACGATAATCCCAAGGCTCAATTGTAATATTTGCACCGTCTTTATCCGCGATAGCCTGCATATCTGCAACTTCTTCTTTAACGCGGGCAATGGCTGCAGGCCATACTTTATCCATTAAAGCGATGGCATTTTCTGGGTTTTTCGCCATGCGGTCTTCTAAGCGCCACTGTGCATAGTCTTCGTAGCCAAGCAGTTCAACACGCTCGCGACGCAGTTTTAGGATCTCTGAGATCACCGCTTTGTTGTTGTGCTCTCCTGCATTGTTTCCGCGGCTGTAATAGTTTTGCCAAACCGCTTTACGCAGTTCACGTTCAGTTGAGTAGGTTAAAAACGGATCCATGGATGAACGTGTATTGGTGATCGCATATTTACCTGGTTGGCCTTTTTTCTCTGCTGCACTTGCTGCTGAATCAATAAATGCTTGTGGCAAGCCAGATAGCTGATCTTTGGTCAAGAAAGTGGTGTAACCTTCTTCATCAGCAAGTACGTTATTACCAAATTGAGTGTACAGTTTTGATAGTTGCAGGTTGATCTCAGCATAACGCTCGGCATTTTCGCCTTCTAAGGTTGCGCCATGACGAGCAAAACTATTGTATTGACTCCAAGTGACGCGTTGTTGCTCTGGCGTCAATGTTTTAAATTCAGCCCCTTCATAAACCGCTTTTACACGCTGGAATAGCGCTTTGTTTTGGTTACGTTTTGATTCGAACTCTGACATCTTTGCCATCACAATGGCTTGCTGTTTGCGCACTTCTGGTGAAGACAGGTTCGTAATATAGGTAACGAAATATGGGTACATGTTGTCTACAGCGCTTCCCGAGCGCTCAAGTGCAGCAATGGTATTTTCAAATGTAGGTGCGTCAGAGTTGTTGACGATAGCATCAAGCTCAGCCAGTTGCTCGGCAAGCGCAATTTCAGCCGCAGGTACTAAATCTTCTAGTTTCATCTCGCCAAACTGAGGAACCCCTTGGTAAGGCCCGGTATACTCTTTTAATAATGGGTTTGAGTATTGTTTTTTTACTTGTTCAACTGGTGCTGAGTCTTGTGAGCTAGGGGTCGTGCCACACCCAGCTAGCGCTAAACATACCGCAGCGCTTAAAAATGACATTTTTAATTTCATAGTGTTCTCAGTTTGTTCGATTGATAATTGTGAGTCTATCCGTTGCAACCTTGACCAATTATTGGTCGCTATATCTTATGTCTTGGAGATACAAGCTTGCTATTTCGGGGACATACTACTGCAATAACGGCAAAGTGCAAATTTGATCAAAGGTAAAAGTATTGCAAAATGTTTTGGGGTATAAAGTGGTTATTCTATCGCTCATTAGACACTGTTTATCGAAAATTTAATGAAATTTTTTATTTTTAAATATTTATTTTAATGAATTTTAATTGCTTTCATAAAACTTTCCCTTGATTGTTGGTTAAATTTGATCCACTTTAATGACACATACTACAAACCCGTGATGACATCATGGAAATTGGTATCTTTATTTACAATGGCGTGGAGTCTTTGGACTTTTGCGGTCCGCTCGAAGTATTTACAACTGCCTCTCGCATTTCAAAACGTCCCATTAATGTCAGCTTAATTGCGCCGAGCAACTTGCCGATCAGAGCACGAGGCGACTTGTCGATTAATCCTCACTTTTGCATACATGGCCATCCAAGGTTTGATTTATTGATTGTCGCTGGCGGCAAGCTTGACCGAGTGATAGACAATCAAGCCGTATTAGATTGGTTAGCTGAAACTGCAACGCACACACGGCACTGTGCTTCAATATGTAGTGGTGTCTTTTTGTTTGCAAAAGCAGGTTTAATTGAGGGAAAAACTGTCACAACCCACTGGCAACGCATTGAAGAGTTAAGTCAAAAGTACCCTCACCTATCTGTGATCAATGACAAGCGATTCATTACAGATCAAAATTTTACTAGCTCAGCGGGCGTTGCTTCTGGTATCGATATGAGCCTGGATATGGTGAAAAAAAGGTTCGGTTTTGATGTAGCGAGGAAAACGGCTCACCAAATGGATTATTTGTGGTCTGAACTATAATTGCTTAAGCGCTTTTTTACTAAAAACTGTATCAAAGCCGCTAATTAATCTAGACTTTTAGCCGATACATAATCATTGGCTAAGGCAAGCGGTTAAGGTAATGAAGACAAAAAACACAGTATATTTAGCACAAAGCTTAGATGGTTATATTGCAGATCAGCATGGTAATATTGATTGGCTCTCGAAAATTGACAACCCCGAGCATAGCGACTTGGGGTTTGGTAACTTCATGGCAGATATAGATGCAATTGTAATGGGCAGAAATACCTTTGAGCAAGTAATGCGCTATGGCCAGTGGCCTTATGACAAACCTGTATTTGTGCTGAGTCAGTCTCTTGAAAAATTGCCAGAGCAAAGTAAAGGCAAAGCTTATTTAGTATGTGCCAGTGAGCAAGAAGTCGTATCTCAACTGCATCAGTTAGGCCATTACCGGCTTTATATAGATGGTGGAAAATTAGTACAAAGCTTTCTAACCAAAGGTCTGATCGACGAGTTAATTGTGATCACTGTACCTGTGGTTTTGGGACAAGGTCTAAGGTGGTTGCCAAATGAACCCTTGAAGGGAAAAATAAGCTTGCTTGCGACGTCCGTGTTGATAGGACAATTAGTGCAATCTCATTATCAAATTGAAAAGTCCCCCTTGGTGTAAAGGGGGCTGACAGTCTCTATCTAGCCGTTAAACTTCGGTAATAACCTCATGTGGTACTCAAACTCATCTTCAGCATGTACTACAAAACCGAGCTTGCGATAAAAGCGTGTAGCCGGGCTGTTTTTAAGCACACTCAAGTGTGTTGGAAGATGTGGATACTGACTTAAAAGCTGTTTGAGTATGGCACAGCCAAAACCTTTATTTTGAAATTGCGGTAACACGTGTATCTGCATAACCTCAAGGCTGAGCACAGTGGCCTTGTATCTAAGACAGCCTATCTTTTCATTGTTTACGTAAACGATATTGGCATATTGGTAGTGCTCTTCTAGGCGACTTAGATGAGCTTCTTGAGATAAGAAGATCCCTTGCCGTTCTAAATGTTCTGTCATTGTTTGCATGCGTAAAGACAGCAGAAAGTCTTTGTCTGACTCTGTGGCGACCTGAAGTATGATATTCATATTCACCTCTGTGCTAAGAAAGCATTGTCTTGCAAAGTATGATTACCTTTAGATAAACACATTACGAAACAAAAGTGACAAAACTTGGATTGCTGGTCTATTTTGATTTTAAATTAGCTGGAGGGTGTGAGCGTACTAAACATAAAGATGAGCTTAGCGTCTTAACGTGAGAGTAATTAGGAGAAAAGATGAATATAGTGCTCGTCAACTATGATGAAACTTGGCCCAGTCAATTTGCAAAGGAGCGCGATAGACTCCATGCATTGATTGCACCTTGGATGGAAGGTGACATTGAACATGTTGGCAGCACATCTGTCCCTGGCATGATTGCAAAACCCATTATTGATATTATGGTCGGGGTAAATAACTTAAAAGGTGCACGTGGCGCGATTGACGTGCTGAGTAACAATGGATATTGTTATTACCCATACAAACCTGAGCAAATGCATTGGTTTTGTCGCCCCTCGCCAGAGTTTAGAACGCATCATGTGCATTTGATCCCCTACCAAAGCCCGCTTTGGTTTGAGCGCATTAATTTTAGAGATATTCTACGCACGAACGATAAGGTGGCCGGGCAGTACGCACATTTAAAGCAAACACTAGCGCAAACTCATCGTCATAACCGAGAGACCTATACACAACAAAAGTGGCCCTTTATTGAGAAAGTACTGGCTTCTGTGGGCTCTTCATGATGAAAAGCCCTTTGTGTTTATCGCGTGATAAAGCCGCCATTTACAAACAGCGTTTGGCCTGTTGTCCATTGAGACTGAGGAGAAGCGAGAAACGCGACGCTTGGTACAATGTCATCGATGGCGCCAAGTCGCTGAGAAACACTGGCGGCACTTAAATAAGCCACAGATTCAGGTGTTTCTTGTTGGTGGAAAAAATCAGTATCAATGGGACCTGGGCAAACTAAATTGACTGTGATCCCCCTATTGCCGATTTCTTTGGCAAGCGCTCTGGTAAATTGTTCAAGTGGTGCCTTAGAGCCTGCATAGAGCGAGTAATCGCCAGTAAATGCTCCTAACAATGATGTACCAATGTTGATGATCCTGCCATTGTCTTCAAGGGTTTTGGCTGCTTCTTGCATAACAAAAAAAGCACCTTTGCAGTTGATGTTAAATAAGTTGTCAAAATCGCGTTCACAATAGTCAACAAATGCTTTTTTGAGCACACTACCGGCATTATTAATAACGATATCAATGCGACCAAATGCTTCTAATGTTTGTAAAAAGAGATTTGTAACATGGGAGGTTTTGGTAATGTCGCCTTGGACTATCAGCGCTTTTTGTCCAAGCGTTTGAATGTGTGCTGCTGTTTTTTCTGCCTCACGCAGTGCATTGTCACTGTGATAGTGTATGACGATGTCGCATCCTTTTGATGCTAAATCGATAGCGAATGCCTGTCCCATGTTTTTAGCGCCGCCAGTGATTAATGCTACCTTACCTTGCAATTCTTTGTTCATACGTTATTCCTTTGCCATTTGTTTATCCTTATACACTATAGCTGCTTTGTGCATGGCCATTCGTTGCATTGATGTTAGACTAGGATTTTTATTCATCAGCGAATTGTCGAGAGAGCTTAATGCAAACTGTGAGCATTTTTGTGGACGTACAAAATATTTATTACACCACTCGGAGCGCTTATCAGCGTAATTTTGACTACAACCGTTTTTGGGCTGAAGTGACGCACAACCGACAAGTAGTCAACGCATATGCCTATGCGATAGACAGAGGCGATGAAAAGCAGCGCCAATTTCAAAATATTCTTAGGGCCATTGGGTTTGAGGTCAAACTAAAGCCATTTATCCAGCGCTCGGATGGCACTGCAAAAGGGGATTGGGATGTTGGGATCACCATTGATGTGCTTGAGTCAGCTAAGGATTCTGACTTAATTATTTTGGCATCAGGAGATGGAGACTTTGATATTTTACTTAATACGGTACGTGATAAATATCAATCAGAGGCGCATGTGTATGGTGTACCTTCCTTGACCGCCGCGAGTTTGATGAATGCCGCCACTCAGTTTACCCCGATAGAATCTTCTTTGCTTTTATAGCATTATTTGCCATAGGGTGCGGCGAATCGCAACCTATGGCAATTGGAGCTATACTGCCCTTCTATTTTTCTGTTATTTTGCTCTGCAACCGCTGACAAGATTGGCCATTTAAATGTCCTTTGAATAATGCTGACATTGATTTTTTGAGCCACATTGGCCCTTCATCTGTCATATCATTGTGCTTTGAGTTGGGAATTTTAATCACACACCCGGGGTAAGTTTGCAATTCTTTTTCCGTGTACAAAACGCCCTTGTCTGCTGGAAAGTCACTGCCGCGAATGGAGAGCACAGAGACCGTTTTATTGCGTGGCAGTGGTACACGTCGATGATCAAATGTGACCAGCCCAGAGACATATGTTTTGCCTTGGTTGATTAATAGTGCGGATATATCTCCGCCGTTGGAGTGACCAACGAGCAAGAGGTTATCAAAGTCATATTGTGGATAGTCTGTTGCCAGAGTTGAGCGCACAAAGTCCAATGTTTTTGCCCCTCGTTGCCAATTTTCTTGTCGGGTCTGGTATAAATTGCCAGTCACAGATAGAGGGGGATCTGTTTTTAGTTCATGGCGAATAGACACCGAAAGGTAGCCTTGATGCGCCAATGTATCACTGAGAAATTGATAATTTTGATGAGACTCACCATAGCCAGCGCTGATAAAAGCAACTGGGCACTGATTGTCTTTTGTACAAAAAGCTGCATTGGTTGGTTGTTTAATTTCAATGGGAATAGATCTTTTTCGAGCTTCGTCGTGCAATACATTGATCTCGCTGCCACTTGCATTGGCATAGGTTGTTATTATCGTTATAAGCGCGAGGACTGACTTTTTCACTGATTTAATTTCCTTGTTGATTTAAGCGCAGCGATTATAGGCTGCACTCAATTAATAGTAAATATCTGAAAAGTCTCAGCTTATCATCTGTAAATGGGGTTGACAGTATTTGCTAAATATTACCAAATAAGCCAGCATGATAATCCCGAACGGCTTGCTGAATCTCGGCTTGGGTATTCATCACAAATGGTCCCATATGGGCAATGCGCTCGTTAATCGGTTGGCCTGCGAGTAGCAAAAGTCCTGCTTCGTACTCTGCTGTTTCCAAAACTATGGGGGTATTTGGATCTAAGGTAAGGAGATATCCAGCTTGATGAGCTGGGTCTTTTAATTTGCCAGAGTGGATATAGGCAACGACTTTACCAAAATGAGATAAATCTAAACTTAAGGTACTATTAACTGGCAGAGAGACATCACTGATCGCGCCATCGCCTGCTAATTGATTCAAATCGGAGGTAACTGTTTCTCCAGCTGTTTGCCACTCACCGGCCAGTGCGGTTAAAGTCGCTTTGCTATCAGTGGTGATCGTCGGCAATGGACGAGCACTAGAGTCTTGGTATTTCGGAGGGTTCATTTTGTCTTTTGCTGGCATATTTAGCCATATTTGAAAGCCATGCATCCCCTGCTTTGCATCTGCTAATGGCATTTCAGAATGGATCACGCCCTTACCTGTACTCATCCATTGTACTTGTCCTGCACGGATGGCTTTTTTATTTCCCATTTGATCTTGATGCTCGAAACCACCCTTACGAATGTAGGTAAATGTTTCAATACCGCGATGAGGGTGTGCTGGAAAGCCACCAATAAAGTCTTGTGTGTTGTCGGATTTGAGTTCATCGATCATTAAAAATGGGTCTATGCTTTTTCCATCAAACCCTGCGATACGCTGTATTTTTACACTTGCCCCGTCTTGCGTTGCTTGTGCTTTAGTAAGCCTTAAAACTTTCATAGCTGTCTCACTTATGTGTGCCAATAAGTGTAATATAGCTCTCAAACTAGTCGAATAAAATTGATAAAAAGAGAAGTGTTTGTTCTTATTTTAAGAATGTTTAATGTTGTACAAGCATCATGCTTATTGTGCTGTCATCACTTGTTTTTCAGCCATTTTAATGAGTTGTTCTAGCTCTCCGGACTTTTCCATTTCACTGAGTTTGCCGTTTATTAAAGGTACAAGGTGTTTTTGTGATTCGTGTATATAGTGATATAAATCAAGCTCGGCCAAGCTTGGGCCGTGCACGACATTGTTTATTCCTAGCTTCTTTAAATACATAACGCCATCCATTTTATTGGTGAGTGCCACATCTGCGAGTCCTTTTGAAACAAGTTTTAGTATTTGTTCTGTCGTATCCATATCTTCAACGTGTTTCATGCCTTGGGTGATGTTGTTAGTGTGCTTAACCCCTCTTACTTTAACGATATGATATTTATGTAGATCAGCTGCTGTTTTGATATTGACGTTACTGCCTGTTCGAACAAATGCTGCTGTTTCAAGGGAATAATATGGTGTAGGTACCCTAATTGTTGTAGGTGTTTCATCGCCGTAACTAAAAATACGCATAATTTCACCATGTTTAAGCCCTGTTTGAGCCTCAAATTGTGCCCGCTTCCCGGGTAATGGCGTAATGGTAATTTGAATATTTAATTGCTTATAGACTTCAGTTAATACAATTCGCCCTACTTCTTGTTCAATGAGATAATTGATCGAAACAAAATGGTAGATTTGGCCATATAGAGGCTGGGTGAATAGTAAAAAAAAAGCTGCAATCAAATACTTCATTGGCGACAGTGTGCTTTATAAAACTACCCAAAGTATAGCGCAGAGCCTATTTAATAAAAGGATGTATATGGGCGTTGGGGGTAACGTATTGATTTTGATATACTCGGTGTGATCTCTCTATGCTTTTTGTATCACTGCGGTCACATTATTGATCCAAATAGCAAAAAGCAAAGTACCTTTATTGCGCACGCACAACATAGGCTTGATTGGTTTCAAAATGACAGATAAAAGTAAGCGGGTTCCATCTTCACGTATCTCTCGGTTAGCCCACTTGGGCGGATTGGCTTCTAAAGTTGCCTCTAATGTTGTGCTTTCTGGCGCAAAACAAGTGCTCTCAGGGCAAAGTGTAAGTAAAAAAGAGCTCCTTTTACAACCTAAAAATGTGCATGCAGTGGCAGATAAACTAGCCCATCTGAGAGGGGCTGCGATGAAGCTTGGTCAGTTGGTGTCAATGGATGCAGGCGATCTGCTACCCAAAGAGCTAGCTGTACTGTTAGAAAAACTACGTGCTGATGCTCAGCCAATGCCGCATAAACAGCTAGTACAGTTGCTTAAACAGAATTGGGGCCCAGATTGGTTAGATAAATTTAGCCATCTAGAATTAAGAAGCTTCGCAAGGGCGTCGATTGGCCAAGTGCATGAGGCCACCACAGAGTCAGGTGAAAAGCTTGCTTTAAAAATTCAATATCCAGGCGTTGCAAATAGTATAGATAGCGATGTCGACAATGTGGCAATGCTTATAAAAATGTCAGGATTGATCCCGAAGCAAGTGGTGATTGACCCGCTTATTGAGGAAGCAAAGCAACAGCTTTTGGTTGAGACAGACTACTTTGCAGAGGGCCAGCGCTTACAAGAATTCAAGGAAGGGTTAAAAAATTACCCAGCGTATCGTGTGCCAAATTTTTACCCGCAGTACTCCACAGGCAGTATATTAGCCATGGAATATGTGGTTGGAAAAGAGTTGACGTGCTATGACAGTGCATCTCAAACACAAAGAGATAAAATTGCCACAGACTTGATCCGACTGTTTTTTATTGAGATGTTTGAGCTCGGCGCAATTCAAAGTGATCCTAATCTAGCTAATTACCTATATGACGATAAGATGCAACAGGTCGTACTATTGGACTTTGGTGCTTCTCGTACAATCAATATGAGCCTTGCTCAAGGCTATTGGTCATTATTGCGTGCTGGCCAAACTTACGATAAAGACGCCATGACTGACGCAATTTATGAAATTGGTTATTTTAGCGATGATATCGACGATGCCTATCGAGACATTGTGTTGGAATTATTTTTTATGGCAACAGAGCCGCTCAGAGCAAAACAACCTTTCGACTTTTCTGCAAGTGATATTGCAGCTCGGATCCGCGATAAAGGAATGGATCTTAGTACACGAGAAAGGCAATGGCATACACCACCCGTTGACGCACTCTTTATACATCGAAAATTAGCTGGGCTGTACTTAATCGCAGCGAGATTGCGCGCTAGAGTTGATGTGAGTGATTTGTTTTCGCAATTTGTTAAGCCAACTGGTCAAGGGGCGCAGTAAGCGATGGGCTACCGTCGTGAAAAAGTCATCGTCCTTGAAAAATAATGCATATAGCATTTGTCCATCCCAAAAGTAGCTTACTTATAGCTTATTACATTACGTTTGGAATGCCGTTATAGAGTGTATGAATAAGTAAAAAAGTGTAAGTAAGCACCTACTTTAAGCTTGGGATGTTTCATCATGTCACTGTGTTCACTGAAACGTAATTTACTGAACTGTTGAAATTACAAGTCTTTAGTCCATACTTCTTCCATAATTTCAATCCACACTGTGTTACTTGTTTTTAGTAAAGGTACTTAGAGGTTCCAAATGAAAACATCAGTTTATGGGCTGATTTTGCTCGCTTTGTCTGCTACAAAACTCTCCGCCACAGAGCTATCCGCGGCAGAGTTTGTTGACATCACCACTAAAGTGCCAAATATCCATACAGAGATCCGTTATTTCACGAAAGACAACTTTGTCGGTGAAAAAATCGATGGTTACTTAGCCCCAAAATGTTTGCTAAGCACAGACGCCGCAGCTGGGGTTGCCAAAGCACAGCGCGATCTAAATGCGTTTGGCCTAGGTTTGAAAGTATATGATTGCTATCGACCACAGATGGCCGTTGATCATTTTGTTCGCTGGGCAAAGGATCTGGATGATACTAAAAACAAGGCACGCTATTATCCTGAAGTGCCAAAAAATAAGCTTTTCGAGCGTGGCTATATTGCAGTGCGTTCAGGGCACTCTCGTGGTAGTACCATCGATTTGACTGTCGTTGACTTAAAAACTGGTCGAGAGTTAGATATGGGCTCTGGTTGGGACTTTTTCTCAAAAGTATCTTGGCCCAGTTATCAAGGTATCAGCGCTGAGCAAAGAGCTAATCGTATGTTGTTGTCGAAGGTAATGCAAACGGCTGGATTCAAAGGGCTTACAGAAGAGTGGTGGCACTTTACATTAATTGATGAACCCCATGAAACGCATTATTTTACGCAACCTGTACGGTAATTTTTTTCAGCCTTTAAACGCCAAATAAGTATTCATTGTAAATGAGTGTAAAGAAATAAATGCTTGCAAGTTATTGAAATTAATATGTCAAGCGTATGACTTTTTATCAATGTGAAAATTTTGTGATTGATAAAAGGCTTTTATTGCTTGATTAACTCACTTGCACCAT
This sequence comes from Pseudoalteromonas luteoviolacea, assembly GCF_021654285.1. GTDB lineage: Bacteria > Pseudomonadota > Gammaproteobacteria > Enterobacterales > Alteromonadaceae > Pseudoalteromonas > Pseudoalteromonas luteoviolacea_J. Next base: position 105,193 of record NZ_JAKFZS010000019.1, read on the forward strand.
TTAATGTACCTAAATAGCTTATAATTGTTAATATAGTGATATGTATAAGGGAATAGCCTGTGCAGTCGCACTGTTTATTGCGTGTCTTCTTTGGGGAAGTCTGAGCAATGTATGTGCAAATGGAATAAAGCCTCATGCTTTAAGTACTGCAAGTGGTCATGTGAAGTTCAATCTAGATCATGACATATCTCATGAAGACGAAGAGCATTTTGTCATTAACAAAGCATCAATGAATGCAAGAAAAGCACTATTTGATAATCATGAATATATCAGCCAAGCCTATGTAGAGTTTGACATTAGACGCATTAAAAATTTGCAAGAGTCTGACTTAATTGCATTTTATGTTCCTCAACAAGCGCGCAGTTACATGATCACTGTACACAGTATTGAGCAGTCTAAGCTGGGTGGTTTTGTTGCATCTGGGTATTTTACAGAGGATAAAACGCAACATATTGTCCTAAAACTGAAGTTAGATGGGCGTTCAGTTGAGGGGAGTTTGCAGACTACCAATGGTGAATACTTGTTCCGATCGCATGCTCAATATGGTTGGATTGCTGCGCAATATGAAGGTAAAAAGCAGTATCTTAAATATCCAGATGAGTTTGCACAGCCAGTTGATGTCATTGCTAAAAAGTAACTTTTAGCCGCTGTTTTCTGCGAAACATTTTTCTTACGCCTGCTTTTCCCCACTAAACAATGAATAAATTTTCAATTTATTCATACTCTTATATGCTTCGTTTATTTCCTTACAAGAAATTCTGCGTCTATAACTGGAAAAAGAAAAATTTTTGTTAATAATTTTGTAATATGGAGTATTTACTCTTCGTGTGACAAAAATATGATGGAAACGAAAATGAAAAAATTGGGTTATATGGCATTGATTGCTGGTTTTTCTTGCGCAGCAAATGCGCTTCCTACTTGTCCAAATTTAGCATGGCTTGAGGCCAAGTTTACCAAACCTGACATGCCGACCACAGAATATCGAAACCGATTAAATAAGTTGATCACTTGGTTACCTGCGTTTCATATGGTACACGATGAAATCTCTGCAGAAGGACACGCTGTCACCGTCACGGCCAAGTTTGACTATGGGGCCGTGGCACATAAAGATTTAGAGTACGAAACCGTCAAGTTTTATATTCGCTCCGAGCAAGACACTCAATGGCGTTTCTTGGCAGACGCAGTGACTAACCGCGATGGCAAAGCCAGCATTTCCTTGCCAGCTTTACAGGCGGGGCAATACCGAATTTATGCAGGGGTTCCTGCCGATAATTCTGGCGCTGAAGGTTATGTGACAGTGGTTCAAGCTGGTACACAAGCCGTGCTTTTCGATATTGACGGCACGTTGACTGAGTCGGATGCTGAGCAAATAGGGGACTATACGGGGATTGATCGAGCGGATGAAAAAGAGGGCGCATATTCGTTGGTGCGTCGATATTTGGAGCTGGGCTATCAGCCTGTTTACCTCACTGCACGGGTTTACTGGTATGCAAAAGGGACACGAGATTGGCTGAATTGGATGGGGCTACCGCAAGGTTTTTTGAGAACATCGCTAAGTAATGAAACGAGCTTATTTCGCACTGCTGAATATAAAATAGCGGAGATAAATCGATTACAAGCGCAGGGGTTAGATATTGTTCGTGCTTATGGTAATGCAAAAACAGATGCTGAAGCGTTTATACGTGCTGGGTTAGGCGCGAGTAATAGCTTTACCATTGGCCGTGATGCGGGTCATTATGGTACAACACCAATTGAGGTTAACAATTACTTTCAACATATACAAACAAAGGTGGACGATTACCCTGCTGCACTGTGTGAGTGATAGTGGATCTTTTTGATAGAGTAGGGCGGCTAAGTGTCTTCCGCCTTATTTCGTTTGATATGTTTGCGCGTGTTTGATGCGTTCATCTAAGCTTGGGTGGGTAGAGAGGTACTCAAGCCAAGTTCCGTCTTCTTCGCTTGTGCTGTCCTGCGCTTCCGAGAGTGCTTTTAAGCGCTTTAAGGCGTCGGCAAAATCAGCACTGGAATGGCCAATATGGGTTAGGCGCTGCAATGCAAATTCATCCGCTTCCCATTCCATTTTTTGGGAAAATTGGGCGCCCATGATGAGGTTGCCTGAGCCGATAATAAGTTCGAGTATGCCTTCCATATCTCCAAATATAAAGCTCATAGCAATGGTGCCGGCAAATGCTTGTGCAGCTAATCGAATACTATGTTTGCCTTCAACATGGCCAATTTCATGTAAAAATACAGCTCGAATGGCATTAGGATTATCCGCCAAGGCCTCTATTAAGTCATCGGTTATCACTATTTGCCCATGGGGTAGTGCAAAGGCATTGGCGCCAAAGTGCTCTGATGCATAGATATCTAATTGATATCGTTCTTTTGACAGTGCAACGGCGGCTAAGGCTTCATCCCAAATGAGGTGGATTTGACTTTGGGTCTCTGGTGGTAGCTCACTCTCCGAGAGGAAGTTTTCTTCAATTAAATACATAGACTGCTGCCCCATGGTATCGACCACAGACTCAGGGACGTAATCTACTAACCAAACGGCTGTGCTAGGAACAACTTTAAAAAGTAGAGCATAAATTAATAAAGGTGTCAGCAGCAGTGCAGAGAAGATCATGACGTAATGACGCTCTAACTTTGCAATGCCCTTGTGCTTTTTATGCGCTGGCCACACAAAGTCTGAACTGTGGGGGACAAAGCGCTCACCGGAAGGAAATGATGCTTGTGTAGCGACGCCGGGAATTGGCGTCGATAAGGATAGGCTATCAAGTGAGCAGCGTACCGCACGATTTAGATCGTAAGAAATATGTATTTGCCCATTGTCGATCAGGGCCTCTACTTCGTAGGATGCACTGCTCGAAAATGGGTAGAGTTGGCCGCAAACACGCATAGTTAAGTCAGTGATACGTCTACATCAAACAGGTTTGATGCCTCATCACCCAAAGATGACTCAGTGTTATCCAAGGTATCAATGATGCTGTCAGCTGCGGGCATCATGGTGACCGCAGTCGCATCTGCAAGTACCTTAGTTTTACGAATTTTCGCCCATGGGTATGCCAAGCCTAAGGTTATACCAATAGCGAGGATATTGGTCACCTCAACGAATGCAAAACGCGATACTGATAAATCTGAGTGCAACTGTGCGACATCCTTAATCTCGGCATTATTAAAGACATGGTTTCTAATAATCGCTTGATAAATTGCTTTTAAAAGATACATGCAAGCGATATAGGCTGGTATTAAGGTCATCAGTACATGGCTGGAGTCTTCAAAGCTGGTGCCAGCAACATAAAGCCCTGCAATAATAATGGGAATTGCCACAAAAGAGCTTAATAATGTAATTAATAAGGCACTTAGATATTTACTTGTTGACAGCTTTGCAGAGAATTGTTTGTCACCAAACTGAATATTAGTGAGCAAGTATTCATCCATTTTTTTCAATGTCCATGGCAGCAGCAAATACATGGTAAACACGCAGAGCAGGGGCATGAGTAAAAATAGCTTAAACGCACCGCCATAGCTGCCTTTAAAATTAAAGCGAACATTTCTAAAGCGCGTCATACGCATATTAAACCTAAAGCTTTGGTTGATAAGCCAAGGTGCCAAAAGTGTGAGCATGAGCGCTAATATCGCGCCAACTAATGGAAAGTAATGTGTAAAAAACAGGTATATCACCAATAGTATGGACGCAATAATCCGACCTTTTAAGATTTGCATTGGTGTCGCGAGGTATTCGAAACGGTTGTTATCGATATGGGTATTGCTAAAAAAATACTGTTTTGTCCTGACGGTTGCCCAGGCTGAATAGACACCCAGTGTCACAATACTCAGCAATAAGTTAACAATCCAAATACCGAAAAAGTCTTTTCCATTACCAGTAAAGCGCACCAATGATGGTGTGCTTGCGTCTGATTGTGACGGCTTGTTGGCCATATCCATATAATTATTCTCCTCATAATACCCAATTATCATACACTGAATGTTTCAAAAAAGGCAACGCGTCGCCAATTTCTATGCGAATATTTATCAATCAGAATTAGCCGCGGTTGAATTTCACATTTCCTTGATTAAGCTGTAGAAATATTTGACTGTAATAAATGATTTAGCTGAGGTGGATAAATGGGAAAGGATGAGTTTGTGATCCGGGCAATGCGATATGACGAAATAGACATTGCCATTGCATGGGCTGCACAAGAGGGCTGGAATCCAGGAAAATGTGATGCAAAAAGCTACGCCATAGCAGATCCGCAAGGTTTTCTCATTGGCTTACTCAATGATGAGCCAATTGCTGTGATCTCGGCTATCAAATATGATAACAGTTTTGGGTTCATAGGGTTTTATATCGTTAAGCCAGAATATAGAGGGCAGGGCTTTGGCTATCGTATTTGGCAAGCTGCTATGGCTTATTTATCTGGTTGCAATATCGGGTTAGATGGGGTGGTAGAACAGCAAGATAATTACCGAAAATCAGGGTTTGAGCTTGCATATCGTAATATTCGATATCAAGGTGCATTTACAGCAGAGCTATTGGCGGACAAGGCAGAAGCCTTTGATGGAATAGTTTGTGATGTTGCAGATCATGATATCCAAGCTTATGAAAAACCATTTTTCCCTGTATGTCGAGATAGCTTTAACCATCAGTGGCGAGTACAACCTAATGCAGATGCATTGAGCATAGTAAACCAAGGTACTATTACTGGTTATGGTGTGATCAGAGCGTGTGAAGAAGGCTATAAAATAGGCCCTCTTTATGCTGATAATACAGATACGGCAAAGGCGCTCATTTATGCTTTGCTTGGAAAAGTGAACCCAGGCACTAACGAGTCTGTTATCGCTTTTTTAGATACTCCAGAGCCGAACCAGGATGCGGTACAGTTAGCAGAGTCATTGGGGATGACTAAGGTTTTTGAAACCGCGAGAATGTATACTGCCGATGAGCCTAAGCTCCCAATTTCACAAACATATGGTGTCACCTCATTTGAAATTGGTTAGTGATAAACATATCCCAATATTTATTCTTGTTTTTCTATGAGTGAGGCGAGGTACGTTTATAACACCTATCTAGCCTGTATATAGATGCTTATTTAAGGAACTTTATGACAACACAAAATGCGATTTTTATTCTTTTTTGTAATGATGAAATCACATTAACTGATGAAGATTATGTGCCACCCTCATTGCAATCTGAGGGATATATCCATGCGTGCACGGCTGCGCAAGTCGAGTCTGTATATCAGCGTTTTTATGCAAACTTAGACTCGGTCAAAGTGGCGGTGATTGACCCGCGGCTTGTTAAAGCTAATCTTGTTTTTGAAGCGCCCTCTGAGCCCATGGATACACATACTGGGTTTCCACATATTTATGGTGAACTTAATCTTGATGCCGTAGTTGATATTATTGATTATCAATTATTTACCCATCAAGAGATCACACCAAATATCCTCGATGTACTTGCCCATTATCGCTTCGAACGCTTGCCTGTCGAGGGCACCTTATATAAAAGTACCTGGCGCGCTGACAATGAATTAGGTGATAGTACGCCAGTCGGTACAGCGATGATAGGCATGTACTCTAATGTCTTAAAAAGTGTGTCTTGCTTTCATCGTTTAACACATGATGAGGTTTGGCACTTTTATCAAGGTGATGCATTTAATCTTTATTTGCTCTATCCAGACGGAACATCGCAAACAATCGTAATGGGCACTGATTTTTCAAAAGGTCAGAAAATACAGTGTCGAATTCCTGCCGGAGTATGGCAAGCAGGCGAACTGGCAGCTGGTGGGCAGTATGCATTATTTGGCTGCACCATGGCGCCGGGCTTTACTGGGGACTGCTTTGAAGCGGCTGACCATGATGCGCTTAAACAAAGTTATCCAGAAATGGCTGCGGTATGTGATAGGTTGGCGATCAATAATCATGAAACAAAAATGCCTGCTGGGTTTGCTTCTTAATCAAGTGTTCTCAGCCTAAAATGAATTATTTGGCCTCTCTACTTTGTTCCTCTATATTCAATAGATGATTAATAAATAGGAACTTGAATTGATAGGTCAGGTAGTATGTATTGCCGCAGGGTTGTTGTTTTCATCGATACTTAGCGCACGCCCTTCTATAGAGCAGCAGATGGACATGCTTCAAGAAGCGCAAGATTATCTTACGGTTAAGCCCTCTCAGTCGCTGCACATCCTCGCCTCAATCTCTGATGTTGAGGCGTTACCCTTAGGACTTCAGATCCGCTGGCACGTTCTGCGTGTGAGAGCATCGGTGCCGACCAATCAGCTAATGCAACTTGAGCAATCATTACAGGGGTTGTTTGCGTTAAGTGCACATCCTTATTTTGAAGATAACCTGACTAGTGTTCTCAGTGCTTTGGGCATTTGGCTGCGCCGTAAAGGGCATTTAAAAGAAGCTGATATCAGCTTGCAATGCGCTTTAAAGTACGCAAAAAATGTATCACAGCAGCTTACGTTAATTAATAGCAGAGCATTGGTTGCAAGACATATGGGTAAGTACTCAGGTGCAATTTCACTATACAAAGAGGCGGCTCTGTTGGCGGAAAAACAGCGTCATATATCCATGATGGCAACCATTGATAACAATTTGGGGGCGATAGCTTTCGATTTAGCTAACTATGATGAAGCTGATGTATATTTTCGTGCTGCACTGACTGGCTATCAGCGCATTGATAAGCGTTCAGGGCATATTACCGCGGGGACCAACCTGCTGTTTTTATTTATTCTAAAAGACGAGATACTCAATTATCAGCGCCTTTATTCACCCATAAAAGCGCTGACGGATGGATTTCCTAATCAATCTAAAAAAGCATTTTTAACATGGATCCATGCTGCGTATTTAATTAAGCAAGGGGGCCATATATCAGAACAAGTACGTCAAAACTTGCAAACCGCTTATTCACAGCTAGAAAGCCACCAAGTTAAACTATTGGTTGGTATGCATTTGGCCCCTATTGTGAAAATTGCACTACCACCTTTGCCGACACGCAAATCAACACCGTTTACAGCTCTATGGTTTAAGCAGGTACAAGATTGTCGCTGGTAATGGCAGGATAGGATTTTTAAAATACTATTAGTTGTATGTCACCCCAAGGAGCGTAAAGAATGACCCCAATTACCATCTTAGACTACCAACCAAGGTGGGTAGATGAATTTCATGAAATTAAAGAAGACTTACAGCGTTTATTGGGTGATTTGGCGGTTGCTATTGATCACATTGGCTCGACAGCGGTCGTTGGTCTTGCAGCGAAAGACATCATTGATATCCAAGTGAGTGTAAAGGCCCTTGACACTCACTTACTGGTTGCTGCATTTCAAAAAGGCGGATATCTATCGTGGTGATATTACGAATGACAATTTGATAGGTTATAAGGATCAAGATATAGAAATGCAAAAGCTATACTTTCGTGAACCTAAAGGGTCTAGACAAACCCACATACACGTAAGGGAAGTTGGTCGCTTCAACCAAGCATATGCGTTACTGTTTCGTGATTTCTTACGTAAAAATGATGCCGTTGCTATGGCTTATGAAAAAATTAAAAGGTCTCTTGCGAAGCGTTTTCCGAATGATATAGACGCATACTATGAAATCAAAGATCCTTATATGGATACGCTTTTTTGTGCTGCGAATTTGCTAAACGTCAAAAATGGGACAAGAGAAAACTAAAAAAATCAGGATGTTAATATGGATATAAAAACAGATTGGCTCGAAATCAAAAAGTTATTTAGGTGTTCATTTAAATCGTCATTTCACTATGCGATTGCGACAGTAAAAGACGATGGCTGTCCACATATTACCCCTATCGGCTCATTGACCCTAACAGAGCCAGGAAAGGGCTATTATTTTGAAAAATTCACCTCTCAGTTGCCTAAGTCGGCTCGTACACATGAGCGGGTGTGTATTTTAGCGGTGAATGGCAGCATGTGGTATTGGGTCAAGTCATTAATTAAAGGTGAGTTTGGCACTCGACCTGCCGTTAGGTTATATGGCACTTTAGGTGACTTACGGGATGCGACGGAGAGTGAAAAAGCGCGTTTTCAAAGGCGAGTGAGTAAAACCCGTTTTACGCGAGGATATAAATTATTGTGGAAAAATATGTCTAAAGTGCGTGAGATCGAGTTTGATAAAGCCGAACAAGTTAAGATTGGAACAATGACCAAGCAGTTTTTCAACTAGTTGATCAAAGCTCTGCACAGGCAGTGCAGAGGTAATGTATTAATTGGCTACCCATAACATAATAGATAGCGCAGCCAGCCAAATGAGTTTGACCCAGTAAGATAAGCGCTGATATAAACCGACCAAGTTGGCTTTTTGTTTAAAGGTAAGTGCCATTTTATAAAGGTAATAGCAGGCAATAACGACGCATAAGCCGGAAAAAATCCGAAACCAAAGCTCAAATTGACTGAATATCATCAGCGTCGGTGCAATAAGCAGAGACAGAAGCATGATAAAGCCAGCATAGGAATGCACTTGGCAATTAAAACTCGGTGTTGTGGTATAAGGGTCTTTATCCATTGGAAAAAAGCCCGCTACCCACGTACCAATACCGTGAACGATGATTAACCAACCAACGCAAATTAGCAGCAATGACTCATGTGCATGTGTGGTGATACCCCATCCAAATAAGCAAAATAAAAAGCCTAAGGGATAATTGTTGATAAGTGGAGATAGTTTCTCTGTTGGGCTACCAGCAGCGCCCAGTTCGCTACAAAATTGGGTTTTATGATTGTAGTTTGGGTAGTAAAGAGCGGCGATATAAACCCCTAACGAGATCCAGATTGTGGCTATTAAGCCGCTAAGCAGCACGACACTGCCTTCCATAGAGAACTCCTTTTTTATTCATAGTAATTATATTAAAAATAAACTACGTGAATGTGTTGGCGGAGTCAATCGTTAATGGCTGAAAATCGTTCTATTTTTTATTAACGCTGAGAAGGGCATTTAAAATGAATTTTGCTCTAGTTGAATGTAGATCTCTTCAAAGACATGCTTTTGTTGAGGAAAGTTCTCCATGCCTTGTTTGAATGCATGGCGAGCGCTGTCATAATCTTCCAAATTTATGTAGCACATGCCTTTATAATATTGTGCTGTCGTCCCTTTTGGGTGGATCTTTAATGACTGCTCAAAGTAACTAATCGCAGTTTGAAAGTCACCCATATCCATATAAGCAAAACCAATGTTATCGATAGCTTCAAAATACAGTGGATAAATGTTTACCGCTTGTTTGTATGCCTCAATGGCTTGTTTGTACTGAGCCGCTTGATTTAATGCATAGCCTTTTGTATAGAGGGTATTGGCTCTAAAAATCAGATCATCTACCTTTTGGTTTGTGGCTTCTGCGTACTTATTAAAGTCATGATGCTTTAGGTAGTTTATGTAGCCCTTCAGCTCGTGCTTTAGAGGGGTATCATTACCAATAAATTGCCACTTCTGCTCTAACCGCGCATGTGCAATAGTCGAATGATAAGCCAATATTGATAATTCATCTAAGCTTGTTAACGTCGGCTTTTGTTTTGTATTGCTGTATAGCAGAGCATGGATTGTAGAAGATTGTTCATTGGTATCAATATCTAAAATTTTAGCTGTGCGCCAAGTACCATTTTCATTAATTGTGAATACATCACCAATGTTATAGTGATATGTTGCTTTATAGTAAGCATTACTAGCCCTGATTTCCTCTGAGACTAGAGGTAGAAATGTAAACAGCAAAAAGAATGATAGTAGGGCGTTGCGCATTTTTAATATACTTATGTTTATAGATTGTTTTGCAGTAAGTGAATACTGACTTATTTTACTGTTTAGGTGGCGGATTCTCTCAGATCCATTAGGGTTTGTCATCTAAAATAGGAAAAATTGCACGATTTTTATTAAGAAATGAGATTATTCATAATAACAAAATAAACACCTGTTGAATGTGTGTATGAAATATGTGCATTTTCAGTGATGCTAATACTTTAAGTTGTGCCTACTGCAATAATTTAAGATCGCGGTGGAAAGCAAATAGCTAGAGGGTAGCTACTATCTCGGGATACTTTATCGTGCACAATCATATGCAAATAAAGCGAGTGAAAAAGGAGAGTAGTAAATAACTTAATTCACTGGTTATTTTTCATGTTTGAGTTTGTTCACTTTACGGTACCTGTGTAGGTTGTTTTCTATTACCAGCTCCCGTAATGCTTGAAGCTGATCTTCTATTGCACTTAAATCAAATCTACATGCGAGTGACCATTTTAAGTAATCTTTGTACTTAATATCACTCACGCCATTTTCATAGTTTATAATTGTTGCTTCACTCGTCCCGAGTACTTTGGCCATTTGCTTCTGAGTCTTGTTTGCTGCGAGCCTCATTACCTTTAAGTCACTTAAGCTTTGCTCATCGAGCGGCCTAACAGTTTTATTCAATGTCTCGCCCTACATACAAAAATGATAATTAATCTAAAGATTTTTTTATGTTTAAGTAATTATTATTAAAATGTTAAAATATGTAAATACTATATATGGAGCATGGCCGAATGACAAGGATTGAACATGACATTACGTTGATCAATCAATTTATAGAGAATGTAGAGCAGCGAATTAAGAATCAAGTTGAGAGTGGACCTGTTGAAATGCTCTCCACCGATAAGTGCCCTGTAGTTAATTATCAGCCTCTCTATAACAAGCAGGCACCTATTTGGGTTATCTATACGCAGATGGGAGAATATCAATTTAAGTCACTTGCGAGCTTGTATACTTTTATGCCACCTCAATTATTGGGTGTTGTTTTAAATACGGCCAGTCAGCCGAGTAATGTGATGGTCTGTGTGACGTTGAAGGGGATAGGTAATAAATGTAATAGTGGCTTTTTTTTAACGTTGCCTGAACTGGTAAATGGAGTAGATGAATATGAAGCGCAAAGCCGAGTTCAGTCAGATTTTGGCATCGCATCACAGTTAATCGATTTACTAAACGGGGTGGATCCCCAGATCAAAGCAATGGCAAAAGCTACTTGCATGGGGCCTGCTTAAATAATTCCCAGTTTGGGTATATATTAGGCTTTTTTTATTGCGCATACGTCACACATCCACTAGAATTGGAAAAAAGCTGGATATTTTTTGGAGTTTTAATGGCGGATACGAAGAAGACAGAAGTGAGATTCTCGGTTGATGCAGACTATTTAGCGGCACTACAAAGCCGTTTAGGACTAAAAAAATCAAGTGATCTTACAAAAGTCGCTTTAACGTTATTAGATTGGGCATCAGACGAGGTGGTCCATGATAGAACAATTTTATCCGCAAATAAGCAAGGGAAAGACATACATCGTCTTGTCATACCTGAGCTAAATAATATCTCCAAAACAAATCTGTAGAATACGAAATATTTAAATGAGTTAAGTCATGTCTTTAAGTGCACAGGACTGCACACAATCACACGCAATCCAATCACAAGAATCATTGCAAGATATTGATCTTGCGTCTGCACAGGATTATACACCTGAAGATGCTCCTGTCTCCGAGCCGCTCACTGGCAAAGAAAGAGCGGGCGTTAATTTAACTTGGGGGATCATTGGTGTATTAATCGGGTTTTTGGTCATCATTCTATGTATTTTTATGTGGGGTGAGTATCAGTTCTTTACGGCAATGAGAGAGACCCAGAACCTGATGCTGACTAATCAAGTGGTAAATTCCGATGCTCTAATTCAACTAACTCAGCAGAGAAGTGACTTTCGTGCTTTTTGGTTCGATACCTTGCAGCTTATTCTGCTCAATGTGCTGTTTCCAACACTGACTGCATTATTAGGCTATGTATTTGGCACCAGCAGAAACGGTAGTAGTTAATAAAGCGAAATTAAGCCGCCGACGTTTTCCTAATATAAATGTATTGGTTTATAGCCAGTTAAGTGCTCATTATTGTGATTTTAGAGGCTAGTAAAACCAAGAGAGTTTGATGGGCTGGAAAAACGGCAGGCCATGTACTCTTTGGATTATGAATAAAGCTTAAGTTCATTCGTCTCATTGTTGATAAATCTTGCCAGATAAATATGTTTTACATGAATAAATTAACGTTGATAAACGCAGCGATCATTGTAATCTGAATTCAGTCTTTATCACTGATTTTGCTTAAAGGAGCAAGAGGTTTGTTTGATGTATAACAAACTCACCTGAACAAAGTCAGTGTTTTGTAGCAAGGTGATTGCATTACTTTGTGACTTACATATTATCTGGCTAGCCGTTTGGCCCTGATTTAAATACGCATTTCAAGGAGCTGTTTATATGCGTGATGAGCCTTATGATACTGAGGAAATTAAAAGTCCTTGGGTGGTGTTGAGACAAATTTGTGCACCACACAAAGTGATATTGATAATGGCGATGAGCTTAATTGCATTGGTCAGTGGCTTGCAATTGCTGCCAGTGTATTTGCTGTTTTTGTCGCTCAATGAAATATTAGTGCCTGTGGCTGCCTCTGCTGAAAAACTGATGTGGCTTGGTGCTGGGTTAGTTGCAGTGATCTTAGGCAGAACTTTCTGTCTGACAGGTGCTTATTACTTTAGCCATCAAATGGCCTTTAAAGCCTTGACCGAAGTCAGGCTCAAACTTGCTAACAACCTCGCCAGCTTGTCATTAAAGTGGCTCAACAAGCAAAATAGCGCAGCACTGAAGCAACAATGTCTTCAAGATGTTGAAAAGCTAGAAAACTTTATAGCGCATCAAAGTGTTGAATTACTCAATGCGTGCTTAACTCCGATCTGTATTTTATTTGCACTAGGGGTAATTGATTGGCGATTAGCGCTGAGCGCGATTGCTGTGGTGCCTGTGGCGTTTATGGTAAGTACATTATTTATGCGAAAAACAGCGCAACATTATACGCAATTTAATGATGTTGAGACTGCCTTGAACACCACGTTAAGTGATTATGTAAAATACGCGCCTTTGATGAAGTTGTATAACTTAGACAGCCAACGTTTCGCCATACTTAATAATAAGCTTAATGATTACCAGCAAGTGGTCCACGAGGTGACTAAGCAAACTGCGCCTGGTTGGTCGCTGTATACCGCTCTACTTGGTTCTGCATTTATCTTTTTATTACCTTGTACTATTTGGTTGCAAAGTAGCGGGCAAATCACACTAAGTCATTCGTTACTGGCTTTTTTGTTAGCCGTTGGCATGTTGGGCCCTGTGGTTAAGGTCAGTCGCTTTTTTATGGAAATTAACGAGTTACTGGCAAGTATTCAGCGTATTACGCCATTGTTTGGTATCGAATCAATCCATCGAGACGCCACGCCTATGCAAGTCAATTCAAAATACCCCATGTTGCAATTTTATTGTGTGGACTTTGGTTATGAACAACATAGGGTGCTAAGCAATGTGCATTTTAAATTGCTTCCCAATGCCATTAACGTGGTTGTAGGCGGATCCGGTGGCGGCAAGTCGACACTGGCGATGTTAGCATGTGGATTATTGGCACCCAGTGCAGGGCGTGTGCAGCTTTACGGTCAAGATGTATTTGGTTTGTCTGATAGTGCGCGCGCGCAGGCTATGAGTGTGGTGACACAAGACAGCTATCTATTCGAAGGCACTGTGCGTGACAACATTATATTTGGACGAAGTGGTATTAGTACAGAGACGCTTGAGCATGCGGTGGTGGCAGCTCAACTTAAGCCTTGGCTTGCGCAGCAACGAGAAGGGCTTGAAACACCTGTAAGCGCCCGAGGCGCTAATTTATCGGGTGGAGAAAAAATGCGTATCGCGATTGCACGGGCACTACTTGCAGCCCCTCCGTTGATGATATTGGACGAGGCGAGCGCTGCCATGGATAACTTAACACATAGTAAATTTTATCAAGGCTTAAAAGGGCATTACCCCAGCACCACATTTTTAGTGATCACCCATAAATATTTTGGCCTTGAGAACAGCGATCAGATCTTTAGTTTGGTTGATGGTGAAATCGTCGCGCAGGGAGTTCATGAGTCCTTGCTTGCTCGTTGTGAACACTATCAAAAAGGCTGGCAATTACAAGGCGGCGAATGTGCCGCTACGCCTCATTTTACACCGGCACCTATACTGAGTTATGAGATTTAAATGGATAGACAAGTAATAAACAGTATTGGCCGTATATTTGGTCACGTGAACGACGGAAAAAAGACCTTTTTATCTGGGGTTTTATTTAGAGGGTTCGAGCGTTGTATTGGCATTGTGCCGATGATGTTTTGTTTTTATTGGCTTCATACTCAGCAGAGCTTGGGCACGCTAGACGGCGCTTTTTTGTCGTCACCAGTAGACTATTTCATTGTGCTCGTGGCAATTTTTGTCGCGCAGTTATTGTGCGCTTACCTCGGTCAAATACGCAGCTTTACAGGTAGCTACCAACTCGTACACGCGTATCGCACAAAAGCGATAAATCACTTTCGGCGGTTACCTTTGGGGCATATTCATAAAACCCATAGCAGTGAGTTTTTAGAATTACTCAGTGAAGACATCAAACAAGTTGAAAGTATTTTTTCACATGTTTTGCCAGACTTATTGTCTGCCGCGACCGCGTCCGTCACTATTTTGTTATTTATGCTGATCATTTCCCCTTTGTATGCCCTGGGGTTATGTGCGATTTTGCCTTGTGCTTTTTGGGTGTTACGTGTTGCAAAGACAAGGTTTAATTGGGCAGCTAAAGCAAAAGTACAAATGAATAAGCATACCAGTAGTGTTATTACCGACTACATAGAGGCGCTTTGCACGTTAAAGTTATATAACCAAACACGTCATTGGTTAGCCCGCGTGCAAAAGCAACTTGAGACAAGTAAACAGCATAGCTTGCAAGTTGAAATGTGGGGGGCAGGACCGGTGATTGGCTTTCAAGTCATATTGAGTTTTTCGGTTGTTTTATTTGTTGTCATGTTAGCGCTGACAACACCTGAAAATAGCGAGGGTCATCTCAATTTGAGCACCATTATATTTGCTATGTTATTGCTGCAACTACTTGCACTGCTGAATGAAATCGCAGAGCAGAGCATGAGCTTAAAGCTAGCGGTGCAGTCAGAGCAAAAAGTTGAGTCATTGCTTTGTGAGGCGACGTTAGAGGAGCCCTACAAACCGCAAAAACCAGAGCAGTTCGACATCAACTTTGAGCGTGTATCGTTTAACTATGATGATAAAAAAGCCCTAGAACATATTTCATTTATTGTGCCGCAAGGATCCGTGACAGCCATTGTTGGGGAAACGGGCAGTGGCAAGTCGACGCTAATCAATCTATGTGCGCGATTTTTTGAGCCGCAAAGTGGTTGTATAACCATTGGCGGCATTGATCTTCGAGACATTGGATCTGAAGAGGTGCACAACCTTATCAGTATGGTGTTTCAAGACATGCAGCTAGTTGACGCCAGTATATTAGACAACATTCGTATAGGTAAGCCAGATGCCACCTTTGAAGAAGTTCATCATGCATGTGAGCAGGCGCAGTGTCTAGGGTTTATTAATAAACTCCCCAATGGATTAGACACGCCTGTTGGCGAAGGCGGGGTGAGATTATCTGGCGGTCAGCGACAACGCATTGCGATAGCTCGGGCTTTACTTAAAGGCGCGCCCATTGTGCTTCTGGATGAAGCTACTGCTTCGCTTGACCCAATTACCCAAACAGAAGTCGTCAGCGCAATCAAAAATTTGCTAAAAGACCGTACTGTGATCACCGTAGCGCATCGTCTTTCAAGTATTGTGCATGCAGATAATATTTTGGTGATCAATGAGGGAAAAATTGTTGAGTCTGGTACACATCGCTGCTTGCTTTCTATTGGCGGCTATTACACACGTTTATGGCGTGCACAATCACAAGCCGCGTAAAGGGCGTTGTACGATTTTGTTGCACAGACACTGTAAGTAATTCGCTCTTTAAAAACTTGGGAAATATAACTACATAATCCTAGCTAAGCTTTGTGGTAGAAGATTGTGTGGTTTATCCATATAAAAGGTGTGGTTAAAAACAACTCAATTGTTAATTTTGTGTAGTGGTGATAGCGTTTTGTGGTTTTAATTTGATATAGGCGACTCAAGGAGAAATCATGAAAAAACTATTACTTACAGCGGTGAGCTGTTTAGCAATGAGTGCAGCGGTTATTGCAGCAGATACGCAATCGACTGCTGCTAATCAAACCTTAACTATTGATGGTGTGACAGCAGCTACTTACCCAGCTCAGCCAACCATTTTAGACCAACTAACCCCATCAAATGCGTGTGAAGCGCGCTGTCAAAGTCACTACGAGGCGTGCGTGAAGTGGGCGCCACCTTGGACAAACTGTAATGATTTTATTAGACGTTGTATGAACAACTGCTCTAGATAAATCCATCTATATAGAAAAGGGGAATATAAAAGGCCAGTAATGGCCTTTTTTGTGCGCCAAAAAATGCTCAAAAATACCTTTTATTTTTTGCTCATCAACAGAGTATTTAAAATCAATAAGTTACAAGCGTTCTAAAAAAATAAGGTATTTTCCACATTATTTAGCTAGGTGTATGTATTTATGAGTTTTTGTGTTAAAAGTCTATAGTTCACTGCCGAATAGGCAGCTTAGAAACTCAGGCACAATCCCAACTTTCCCCGCGCTGAGTTCACTGCCGAATAGGCAGCTTAGAAATGTTTAAGGGGATTGGCATATATTAAAGGATTGTTCACTGCCGAATAGGCAGCTTAGAAACATTAAACGCGCTCGGTTTCCTTGTACGTTGGGTTCACTGCCGAATAGGCAGCTTAGAAACAAAAAACTCGTATTTATCTGCGACTCTGTTCGTTCACTGCCGAATAGGCAGCTTAGAAATCCAATGCTGAGGGGGCGTATTTCTGGATAAGGTTCACTGCCGAATAGGCAGCTTAGAAAGCCGAGAAAGAGTTCTTTAAAGTGAATAAAGCGTTCACTGCCGAATAGGCAGCTTAGAAATGTCAGAGCGAGATAGTGGCGGTTGGCCTGATGTTCACTGCCGAATAGGCAGCTTAGAAAACATCAAGAGGCGTAATATCGGCGTGACCAAAGTTCACTGCCGAATAGGCAGCTTAGAAATAAAGCACGTTGAGACCATTCGCAAAATTACGGTTCACTGCCGAATAGGCAGCTTAGAAATCACCAGTGGCGATTAAAAATAACGACGCCACGTTCACTGCCGAATAGGCAGCTTAGAAATGCCGACGGCAACTATGGCTATAACTGCTAATGTTCACTGCCGAATAGGCAGCTTAGAAAGTCTGAATCAGACGCTAGTAGCCAGCAACCTAGTTCACTGCCGAATAGGCAGCTTAGAAAACTCAACCGTTTCGCATTTCCAGCGTTCAAAAGTTCACTGCCGAATAGGCAGCTTAGAAATCGATGCTGGCCTGTTTCATGGCCACTTACCGGTTCACTGCCGAATAGGCAGCTTAGAAATTTCGTGAACCTTTCGTGGGACAAATACAGTAGTTCACTGCCGAATAGGCAGCTTAGAAATGATTAACAGTCCACACTGAAACATCTAGTTTGTTCACTGCCGAATAGGCAGCTTAGAAAAAGACCAGGAGACTTCAAAAAGTACTCTAATTGTTCACTGCCGAATAGGCAGCTTAGAAATTGTCCATTCTTCGTTGTAGTTGCTTCCTGTTGTTCACTGCCGAATAGGCAGCTTAGAAAATAACGCAAAAACTCCTCTTTTTCAGTAACGAGTTCACTGCCGAATAGGCAGCTTAGAAAATTTACGGAAATTGAGGTTTAAAAAGTGAAAT
>NZ_JAKFZS010000002.1 GCF_021654285.1 Pseudoalteromonas luteoviolacea
GCACTGAGTGCTCCTTTTTTGTTTGTAGCAATACGTATGGTCAGGTGGTTGGCGTGATATATTTCGTGATGCTCTATCCTTTTTTAGTACGATAACTAGCTGTATTATTCCGGTGTTTGAGCATGAGAGCGTGCGATGTTTTAGTGACTTAAGTTCCTATCTTTATATTGATATTTATAACGTGTTCCTTTGTTAAGTCTCCTTTCGTTCTTAAGCGATGATAATTTGACTATGTAGAGTGAGTTAATCGCTGTATTTACTCAGAAATATTTTCTTGGTTTTTTTATGAACAGTGGTATTTTTGAGGTATTGTGTTTTAGACGGAAGAGTGTGATGAAGGAAAAAATAATTGCTTTAACTTTTTTGGCTGCAGCGGGCCATGGCATCGCTAAACCTAACAAGCAGGTTGAGCACTTAAACTCTTATGCTGTTTTACCCGCAGGTCATAATTTGCCATTTTCAGAGGCGGTACGGGTAAATGATATGGTGTACTTATCTGGTCAAATTGGCATTCAACCCGGGACAACGCAGCTGGTGAAAGGTGGTATTACCGGTGAAAGTAAGCAAACCATGGAAAACATTCAAGCAAGCTTAGAAGCGCATGGTTTATCGATGCAAAATATTGTGAAGTGTACGATTATGCTTGCTGATATAAGTGAGTGGCCTAAATTCAATGCGGTATATACAAAGTACTTTTCAAAACCTTATCCAGCGCGAAGTGCTTTTGCAACCAGTGGGCTAGCATTAGGTGCTCGAGTAGAAGTGGAGTGTATGGCGGCAATACCAAGATAATATCGGCAGTATTAAATGTTCGGCTTGTTCCTCGTTTTGTTTATCTGTTTAACGCTTTGTTAATCTTAGAGTGCATGTTATTTTTGCGTTCCAAGCAATAAATAAGGAGTTGAAGATAATGAAATTTGCTTTTGGTATTGGTTTAATTGCACTGCTTTTAACCGGATGTAAGGTTAATGAAGGTGAGTCTTTTGATAAAGGTGCAGCCCCAGAAGAACGTACAGAATACCAAGGTGTTGAAGGGGTTGTGCAGTCGCAAAAAGATAAAGTTTATTTGATGAATAAAGAGCTAACAGAAAAGTGTAAAAATGCCAAAGTCGATCATGCTGTTGCTATTACAAATAGCGATATAAAGGCACAAGAAGCACAGCAAGAAATTATTAAGTCTACGTGTAGATAATTTAGGTTCCAGGCGCTAAATGTGACAGGCCAAGTTGTTTACTACCCTCAACTTGGCGCGTTGCTTGCTTTTAATTTGTGGTAGAGGAGTATATTTGCCACAATTTAAGGAGAAGACAATGTTATTACATAAAAGCGCCTCAGTTACTCCCACCGAATTCACGCAAGCAAAAGGGCCCAAATCAAAAGAGGGCGAACCTCAAGAGTTTGCTAAAGAAATGACTAGCCACAGTACAGGCTCGGAATTATCTCAATCATTAAGACAAAAAGATCTTTCAGTCTCTCGATTAAATGACAGCTTCTTAGCAAAAGCTCGTCAATCAATGATGTTTAATCGTATCGGGGTGAATGAAGATAAGATCAAAGAAATAGAGTCAAAAATGCAAGAGTTGATGGCAAGGCTTGAGTCTGGTGAAATTGATCAAAAAGAATTTGAAAAGCAAATGTCCGCTTTGCAAGAGATGTTAGCGAAAGAGTATAGACGAGGAGGGGGTGAAGAAGATGAAGAAGGAGTGAAAGTGGAGCACCCTTAAGTGTGAGTGCCCCAATACATTAGCTGTGATAGTTTTCGCACGCTTCCAATGTATTTTCAATTAGGCTCGCCACAGTCATTGGACCGACACCGCCTGGTACTGGTGTAATAAAGCTGGCTTTTTGCTCTGCAACATCGTATTGCACGTCACCAACAAGTTTTCCTGATTCTAAGCGGTTAATACCTACGTCAATAACAATTGCACCTTCTTTTACCCACTCACCAGGAATGAATTCAGGTTTGCCTACCGCAACAACGAGTAGATCGGCGCGGCGAACATGTGACTCAAGATCTTGTGTAAATTTATGACAAACCGTTGTGGTACAGCCTGCAAGCAGTAGCTCTAAGGACATAGGCCTGCCAACAATATTTGAGGCACCAACAACAACGGCATGCATGCCTTTGTAACGAACACCGGTTGAGTCTAGTAAAGTAATAATGCCTTTTGGCGTACAAGGTCTCAGTGCAGGCATTCTTTGTGCAAGTCTTCCTACATTATAAGGGTGAAAGCCATCGACATCTTTATGAGGATGAATACGTTCAAGGATTTTCTCTGCATCAAGTCCTGCAGGTAAAGGAAGTTGCACTAAAATGCCATCAACTTCTGGGTCTGCATTAAGATTATCTACTAAATCAAGTAACTGTGTTTCACTTGCGTCACTTGGCAAGTCGTATGATTTAGAAACAAAGCCGACTTCTTCACATGCCTTGCGCTTTGAGCCAACATATACTTGGCTAGCAGGGTCTTGTCCGACAAGTACTACTGCTAATCCTGGTGCTCTGAGTCCTTGTGATACGCGCTGTTCAACACGTGTTGCGACTGTGCTGCGAACCTGTTTCGCAATTGCTTTGCCATCAATGATGTTTGCCGTCATGGGTGACCTTTATATATAGGGGTTATTAACTTGAACGATTATAGAGCCTAAATGGGGTTACTCTAGTAATAATATGCACAGTGGCTGCTGTAGTTAGCAACGATAACGTCGCTTTTATTTGGCTGGCCTACTGTATTGTCTATATTTTCGCAAACTTGAGCTAATTAGCCAAGCAAGATTGCGTGAATATATGCGTGCATTAATATAAGTCATGGTCAGTGTTGAGTGTTTTTTGTCTTTTTTAGCTGCTTTTTAGTCCTTTTGTGTCAAAAATAGGCAGTTGAACGAATTTATAAAAAAAATGTTTGACCTCAACAACTCAAAACCCTATTATGCACCCCGTTGCCAACGAGGGGTGTTAAACAAAACACTTTAAGTTAAGTAACAAAATCGGCGATTAGCGCAGCTTGGTAGCGCACTTGGTTTGGGTCCAAGGGGTCGCAGGTTCAAATCCTGCATCGCCGACCACTTTCTCCTTGAGAAAGTGGGTGGATAGCACACAAGTGTTGTTTGTGTTGCGCCCGTAGCTCAGCTGGATAGAGCAACGGCCTTCTAAGCCGTGGGTCGAAGGTTCGAATCCTTCCGGGTGCGCCATTTAAATAAAGTCCACAAGTATGTAGTGGCGGCTGTAGCTCAGTTGGTAGAGCCCTGGATTGTGATTCCGGTTGTCGTGGGTTCGAGCCCCATCAGTCGCCCCATCTACTACTCATAAAATACATCGGCGATTAGCGCAGCTTGGTAGCGCACTTGGTTTGGGTCCAAGGGGTCGCAGGTTCAAATCCTGCATCGCCGACCACTTTTCTTAAAATATATATTATCGGCGATTAGCGCAGCTTGGTAGCGCACTTGGTTTGGGTCCAAGGGGTCGCAGGTTCAAATCCTGCATCGCCGACCATCTCCCCTTCTAATTTATCTTATTTTTTTACCTATCTTAATCACTGTTCGTTTTCCTATTATTTATTTGTTCTGATTGCTCGACTCTCCCGTTTTATAGGTTATAATGCCGCGTCTATTGTTTAACATAGTGCCCTGATGGGGCAGGCAGCAAGTTCGATATGTAATTGGTTGTCAGTAAATGCAGCATATGCATTACTTCCGATTGCACGTTAATATCGACTTGTTTGTGAAGGAAGGCGCGTTGCCGCCAAAAATGAAAATTGAGGTATATCATGCAAGTTTCTGTTGAGACGACTCAAGGCCTTGAGCGCCGTCTGACTATCACCGTTCCTGCAGAGAACGTTGAGACTGAAGTAAAAAAACGCTTACAACAACTGTCTAAAACACAACGTATTGACGGTTTCCGTCCTGGTAAAGTACCAGTTTCTGTGATCAACAAGCGCTACGGTGCGGCAGTACGTCAAGAAGTTGCTGGCGACCTTATGCAGCGTAACTACATTGAAGCAATCGTTTCTGAAAAAATTAACCCAGCAGGTGCACCGAGCTTTGCTCCTAAATCACTTGAAGCTGGTAAAGATCTAGAATTTGAAGCGACTTTTGAAGTTTACCCAGAAGTAGAAATTAAAGACCTAGATAAAGTAGCTGTTGAAAAGCCAGTTGTTGAAGTAACTGAAGGTGATCTTGCTAACATGCTTGAGACACTTCGTAAGCAGCACGCTACTTGGACTGAAGTAGATGCAGCTGCAGGCGAAAATGATCGCGTAACTGTTGACTTCCTAGGTACTGTTGACGGTGAAGAGTTTGAAGGCGGTAAAGCTGAAGACTTCCCTCTAGAACTTGGTCAAGGTCGTATGATCCCTGGTTTTGAAGATGGCATCGTAGGTAAAAAAGCAGGCGAAGAAGTGGTTGCTGATGTAACTTTCCCTGAAGAGTACCACGCTGAAAACCTAAAAGGTAAGCCAGCTCAATTCACTATCACTGTGAAGAAAGTTGAAGCTCAAGAGCTGCCTGAGCTAAGCGATGAGTTTGCTACTAAGTTTGGTGTTGCTGAAGGTGGCGTTGACGCACTTAAAGAAGAAGTTAAGAAGAACATGACTCGTGAACTTGACCAAGCTGTTAAAGCTCAGGTTAAAGAGCAAGCGATCAAAGGCCTTTTAGACACAAATGAAGTTGAAGTGCCTAAAGCACTTATCGATCAAGAAATCGATGCACTTCGTCAACAAGCTGCACAGCGTTTTGGCGGCGATGCTAAAAACATGCCTGAGCTTCCAGCTGAGCTTTTCCATGAGCAAGCTGTAACACGTGTTAAGACTGGTCTGCTTCTTGGTGAAGTGATCAAGGCAAACGACATCAAAGTTGATGATGCAAAAGTTGAGTCTCTAATTGAAACTGTTGCTTCTGCATACGAAGATCCTTCAGAAGTAGTTAACTACTACAAAGAAAATGATCAATTAATGCAGCAAATGCGTAATGTTGCAATGGAAGAGCAAGCTGTTGAAGCTGTACTTTCAAGCGCAACGGTTACTGATGTTGAGAAATCTTTCGACGACATCATGAACCCACAGCAAGCTGCAGAGTAAGTTTCTTACCTCGTCTTTGAGGAAAGCATTGACTTACAGCTAAGCTAACGCTTAAATGGCTCGTAATGCTCTGTTAAATGCAGCGCTGCGAGCCTTTTTCGTTATTAGCGATAATAATTTAAGGCCCGTTCAAGTAGCGATGCTTGAATATCGCGGCAAGCCTGCCTCGCATATAAAGGAACCAATAATATGAATGACGGTATGATAGATCCTCTAAACGCCTTAGTGCCTATGGTTGTTGAACAAACAGCAAAAGGCGAGCGCTCTTACGATATTTACTCGCGCCTGTTAAAAGAAAGAATTATTTTCTTAACTGGTCAAGTTGAAGACCATATGGCCAATTTAATTGTGGCGCAGATGCTGTTTTTAGAATCAGAAAGCCCTGATAAAGATATTTTCTTATACATTAACTCACCAGGTGGTTCTGTAACCGCGGGTATGTCAATTTACGACACAATGAACTTTATCAAACCTGATGTGAGCACTGTCTGTGTAGGACAAGCTGCCAGTATGGGCGCATTTTTGCTGTCTGGCGGTGCAAAAGGCAAACGTTACTGTCTGCCAAACTCGCGTGTGATGATCCACCAACCGCTAGGTGGTTTCCAAGGTCAAGCATCTGACTTTGAAATTCATGCCAAAGAAATTCTAACAATTAAAGAGAAATTGAACAGGTTAATGGCTGAGCATACAGGGCAACCTTATGAGGTGCTTGCCAATGATACTGACCGTGATAACTTTATGAATGCACAAGAAGCAGTCGATTACGGTTTGGTTGATGCGGTTCATACGAGCCGATAAAAATTAAAAGCTAAAGAAAGGTGAATAATTACACCTTGAAATAATGAAACTTGGATCTATATCTTAAGGATGTCCAAGTGACTTACTTTAGGTGTAATGCCGCTGCTTTTGACCGAACAGCGACACTTTGCTTTAGCTTAGTTATGCCAACTGAAAGTTTATTTGGTATAGTTAAAGCATGTATTGTGTTATCAAATCAAAAGATAACTCACCAAATTTAAGAGGTAGTTGAATGTCAGACACTCCTACAGACGGCGACAAGAATAGCAAACTCTTGTACTGCTCATTTTGTGGTAAGAGTCAGCACGAAGTACGTAAATTAATTGCTGGTCCATCAGTATACATTTGCGATGAATGCGTCGAACTGTGTAACGACATCATTAGAGAAGAGATCAAGGATATCGCGCCGCAGCATGATGCGTCTGATAAACTGCCGGTGCCTAAAGAGATCCGTAATCACTTAGATGACTATGTTATCGGTCAAGAACATGCAAAGAAAGTATTGTCTGTTGCAGTTTATAACCATTATAAACGTTTAAAAAATCAAGGTATCAAAGCCGATGTAGAGCTTGGTAAAAGTAATATCTTGTTAATCGGCCCTACTGGTAGTGGTAAAACATTACTAGCAGAAACACTGGCTAGATTGCTTGACGTGCCATTTACTATGGCTGATGCAACGACGTTAACTGAAGCGGGTTATGTAGGCGAAGACGTTGAAAACATCATTCAAAAGCTCTTGCAAAAGTGTGATTATGATGTCGAGAAAGCACAACGCGGTATCGTTTATATCGATGAAATAGATAAAATTTCACGTAAGTCTGATAACCCATCTATTACTAGAGACGTCTCGGGTGAAGGTGTTCAGCAAGCGTTACTTAAGCTGATTGAAGGTACTGTGGCATCAGTGCCACCACAAGGTGGTCGTAAGCATCCACAGCAAGAGTTTTTGCAAGTCGATACATCTAAAATCTTATTTATCTGTGGGGGGGCGTTTGCGGGTCTTGATAAAGTTATTGAGCAGCGCAGCCATACTAACACGGGTATTGGTTTTGGTGCAGAAGTGAAAAGTTCTGACAGCGAGCGTACGCTAAGCGAAACATTTAAAGACGTTGAACCTGAGGATTTAGTAAAATATGGCTTAATTCCAGAGTTTATCGGACGTCTACCTGTTGTTGCTACTTTAACTGAACTTGACGAAGACGCGTTGATACAGATTTTAAATGAGCCGAAGAACGCGTTGACAAAACAATACGGTGCCTTGTTTAAAATGGAAGGCGTTGAACTTGAATTCCGTGAAGATGCACTAAAGGCCATTGCACATAAAGCAATGGAGCGTAAAACAGGTGCCCGTGGACTACGCTCGATTGTGGAAGCTGTGCTTTTAGAAACCATGTACGAGTTACCTTCAGTTGAAGATGTTAGCAAGGTTGTTATTGACGAAACCGTTATTAAAGGGGAGTCAGATCCCATTTTAATTTACGAAAATAGTGGCCAAGATAAAGCTGCATCTGAATGATATGTCAGTAAGTTAGAAAAGGAGCCTAGTGCTCCTTTTTTTGTCCAAGAGTTGAACTTTATAGAGGGCATCCCCATATACCTCTGTAATCTTAAAAATAAATGAAGTGCAAAGAGAACATAATGACGCTTGAGAGAACGGATCGAGTCGAAATTCCAGTGTTAGCACTGCGTGATGTAGTGGTTTACCCTCATATGGTGATCCCGCTATTCGTTGGCAGAGAGAAATCTATTAGATGTCTTGAAGCTGCAATGGAAAATGACAAGCAAATTTTTTTAGTGGCTCAAAAAGAAGCCTCCATCGATGATCCAAGTACAGACGATATTTATGATGTTGGTACCGTTGCTACAGTATTACAACTGCTGAAGCTGCCAGATGGCACTGTAAAGGTGCTTGTTGAAGGCACGCAAAGAGCAAGAATCGATGAGTTTTTGGTGACTGATGAATATTTCTTAGCGAATGCGCAATTTATCGCATCTGAGAATATTGCTGAGCAAGAACAAGACATTTTTATTCGCAGTGCAGTGAGTCAGTTTGAAGGGTATGTAAAACTCAATAAAAAAATCCCGCCTGAAGTACTGACCTCTGTATCTGGTATAGATGAAACGGCACGTTTGGCTGATACTATGGCTGCGCATATGCCGATAAAAGTGCCTGAAAAGCAAAAAGTACTTGAGCTATACAACGTCACTGAACGCCTTGAATACTTAATGGCATTGATGGAAGGTGAAATAGACTTACTTCAAGTTGAGAAGAAAATTCGCTCTCGTGTGAAAAAGCAAATGGAAAAGTCACAGCGTGAGTATTACCTCAACGAGCAGATGAAAGCCATTCAAAAAGAGCTTGGCGAACTAGATGATGTGCCTGATGAGTTTGAGACACTCAAAAACCGCATCAGCGAAGCTCAGATGCCAAAAGAAGCAGAAGAAAAAGCTACTTCAGAGTTAAATAAACTTAAAATGATGTCGCCAATGTCGGCTGAGGCCACTGTGGTCCGCTCTTATATTGACACGCTCATCAATGTGCCTTGGAAAAAGCGTTCTAAAGTGAAAAAAGACTTAGCGAATGCACAGAAAATTTTAGACTCGGATCATTATGGCTTAGACAAAGTCAAAGAGCGCATTATTGAGTATTTGGCAGTTCAGCAACGTACCAATAAACTTAAAGGCCCTATTTTGTGTTTAGTTGGTCCTCCTGGTGTTGGTAAAACCAGTCTTGGTCAGTCTATTGCACGCTCTACGGGTCGTAAATATGTGCGTATGGCCTTGGGTGGCGTACGTGATGAAGCTGAAATCCGCGGTCACCGTCGTACGTATATTGGCTCGATGCCGGGTAAATTGATCCAGAGCATGAGTAAGGTGGGTGTTAAAAACCCATTATTCTTACTTGATGAAATCGACAAAATGTCTTCGGATATGCGCGGCGATCCAGCTTCTGCATTATTAGAAGTATTAGACCCTGAGCAAAACAGTAGTTTTGCTGATCATTACCTTGAAGTTGAATACGACTTATCTGACGTGATGTTCGTTGCAACATCCAATAGCTTTAACATCCCAGGTCCACTATTAGACCGTATGGAAGTTATTCGTCTATCTGGTTACACCGAAGATGAAAAGCTGAATATTTCTAAGCAGCACCTAATTCCCAAGCAAATTAAGCGCAATGGCTTAAAAGCGGGTGAAATTGAAATAGAAGACAGCGCTATTATTAATACTATTAGATACTACACACGTGAAGCGGGTGTACGTAATCTAGAGCGTGAAATGTCTAAGTTGTGTCGTAAAGCAGTAAAAACCATTCTGTTAGACAAAGACCAAAAACAGGTTGTGATTAACGCAGACAATTTGGAAAGTTTCCTTGGTGTGCAGCGTTTTGATTACGGTAAAGCAGAAGATGGCGACCGTGTCGGTCAAGTGACTGGCTTAGCATGGACAGAAGTGGGCGGCGATCTACTGACAATTGAAAGTGCAGCTGTGCCAGGTAAAGGCAAGTTATCTTATACGGGATCACTTGGTGATGTGATGCAAGAGTCTATCCAGGCAGCAATGACCGTAGTGAGAAACCGTGCTGATAAGCTGCGCATTAACGATGATTTCTACGAAAAGCGTGATATCCATGTGCACGTGCCTGAGGGGGCGACACCAAAAGATGGTCCAAGTGCCGGTATTGCGATGGTCACAGGTTTAGTTTCAAGTCTCACTGGCAACCCAGTAAGAAGTGATGTAGCTATGACTGGTGAGATCACTTTACGTGGTGAAGTATTGCCAATTGGCGGTTTGAAAGAAAAACTATTGGCTGCGCATCGTGGTGGTATTAAGACGGTGGTCATTCCTAAAAAGAATGAACGCGACTTAAAAGAGATCCCTGATAATGTTTTAGAAGGGCTCGAAATCCACCCAGTTACTTGGATTGAAGACGTTTTATCAATTGCACTTGCTCAACCAGTGGACAGTTTTTCTGTTGAAACGCAAAAAACTGCTGTGAAAGCTTAAAAAAGTCGATAAAAAGGGTTTTCAAATCCCGTTGGTGTGCTAAGTTAAGCACTGGATTTAGGCCTAGGGCACGGGAAGCCCCGTAGTTTCTAGGCTGTAATACATTTAAGCAATAGAGAATCGAAAGATTTTTCGTAGTTAACAACAAAAGTGATGTTAGTTTTAAAACACCATCGCTCTTGATAATAACAATGTAAGAGGATGATATTGTGAATAAATCTCAATTAATCGATCAAATCGCAGCTGATGCTGATATTTCTAAGGCCGCTGCTGGTCGTGCACTGGATTCATTCATTGAGTCAGTAACCGCTGCGCTAAAAGAAGGCGACTCAGTTGCTCTTGTAGGCTTTGGTACTTTTTCTGTTCGTGAACGCGCTGCACGCACAGGCCGCAACCCTCAAACGGGTGCTGCAATTGATATTGCTGCTGCTAACATCCCTGCTTTTAAAGCTGGTAAAGCTCTAAAAGACGCGGTTAACTAAGATAGAGCTTATATTTTACACTTACACTATTGTTAAGTAGATGTAATTGGACGCATAAGCTTCAGAATAAAAAGCGTATCTGGTAAGATACGCTTTTTTTACATGAGCTAACTGATGCAAAGTACCTTGGTGCTTTGACTTAGATAAGAGATAGAACAAATGCTTGAAAAGATTAGAGAGGGCTCTCAGGGCCTTGCTGCCAAGATCGTTCTTGGTGCGGTTATCTTGTCTTTTGCGCTGGCAGGGATCGGTGGTTACCTAGGTCAAACCACAGAGCAACCAGTTGCAGAAGTCAATGGTGTTAAAATTTCGCAATTAGACTTTGCGAGAGCGTTCGAAAACGAGCGTGGTAGATTAGAGCAGCAGTTTGGAGAATACTTCGAACAAATCGCTTCTGATCCAACATATATGGCGCAGATCCGCCAAGGCGTGGTTGACCGCTTAGTACAGCAAGAATTACAAAATCAGCTTGCAATTGAACTTGGGCTTCGTGTTAGTGACGCACAAATCAAGCAAGCGATATTCGATATGCCTTACTTCCAGATCGGTGGTCAATTTAGTAACGACCGTTACTTACAGTTGATCAGACAGATGAATTTCCAACCTGATGACTTCCGTGAGTACCTTCGTGAAGAAATGACGCGTGATCAGCTCGTTTCAGCGATTGCAGGATCTGACTTTGCACTTGATAGCGAAGTAAAGCAAACCTTGATTCTACAGCAGCAGACAAGAGACGTAGATTATATCGTCTTAGACAAAGAGAAACTTAAGTCACAAGTCACTGTAACAGAGTCAGAGATCAAAGATTACTACGACTTAAACCAAGACCAATTCATGTCACCTGAACAGGTTGCACTGAATTATATTGAGCTAAAAGCATCAGATATGGAGCTGGTTGACCCTGTGACAGATGAGCAAGTACGAGCTTACTACGATGAAAACCAAGCTCAGTACTTAGAAGAAGAGAGACGCCGTGTTTCACATATTCTAGTTGAAGGCATCGAGGATGCAGAGGCTGCAAAAGCAAAAGCACAAGATTTATACTCGCAACTACAGAGCGGTGCTGATTTCGCGGAACTTGCTCAAGAGCATTCAGATGACGTAGCCAGTGGCGAATTAGGTGGTGACCTAGATTGGATCGAGCGCGATATGATGGACCCCGAGTTTGAAGCTGCTGCATTTGCACTAGCAAATGTGGGTGATTACTCAGAAGTGGTTGAGTCTGAATTCGGTTTTCATATTATCCAATTAACAGATCTTCAAGCACAGGAAGTAACAGCATTTGAAGAAATGGCTGCAGAGCTGCGTGCTGAGCTGGAGCAAAATGCAAAAATTGATGCATTCTATGGTAAGCAAGAAGAAGTACGTGAGTTGGCATTTGAAGTGGCAGATACGCTTGATGATGCAGCAGTTGCAGCAAATCTTGAAGTTAAAACGACTGAGTTGGTTGCACGTAACTTACTTCCAGCACCTCTAAATCAGCCAGCTGTTTCTCGTGTTATTTTTACACCAGAGCTGCTTGAAGACGGCGTAAACTCAGAAGTTATAGAAGTTGCACCTGAACACGTTGTTGTTGTTCGTGTGGTTGAGCACAGGCCTGCTGCTGTTAAGTCACTTGAAGAAGTAACAGAGCAAATTACAGCGCGTTTAGAAAATGATAAAGCATCTGAGCTAGCAAAAGACAAAGCACATACGTTGTTTGCACAGTTAGAGGAAGGTCAATCTCTTTCTGATATTGCTGCGTCAGAGTCGCTTGAAGTGAAATCAGAGGCTGCCCTTGCGCGTCAAACTTATGCTGTTTCACCAGCGCTTGTTAGTAAAGCATTTAAAATGCCTCACCCGGATGAAGGCGCTTCGTCTAAAGCAATGGTTGAGCTGAATAACGGTGATGCTGCATTACTAGTAGTTAAAGCGGTTAACCTTGCAGAAGTCACTGATGAGCTTGAACCTCAGCAGAAACAAAGCGTGACGCGTGCGCAGGTGAATAAAAACTACCTTGCGTTACTAAGTGCGTTAGAAGGTACTGCTGAAATTGTAAAGCCAAGCTCTTTTGAAGTCACAGAAGAAAATTAAGATTTTACTTTTGAGATATAAAAAACCACCTTTTGGTGGTTTTTTTATATCTATCGCTATGGCGGTTTTACTTATACAGCAAGTAGCTTTTTCATTTCCTTAGACTGTGGACGCTTAAAGATGGTATCGCAGCAACCATACTCCACGGCCTCGCCATTATTTAGTACCAGTAATTTATCACTCATATGCTTTACTAAACTTAGATGGTGAGTGATTAATACATAGGTTAAATCTGTTTCTTCTTGAAGCTTTAATAACAGGTTTACAATTTGCGCTCGGACAGAGGGGTCTAGTGATGATAATGCTTCATCTAACACAACGACTTTTGGGTCTAAAATGAGGGCTCTGGCAAGCGCAACGCGCTGCAGCTGACCGCCGCTAAACATATGTGGGTAATATTCATAGTGCTCTGAGAGCAGCCCTACACGGGATAAAGTGAGTTCAATCTTTTTGTCTCGTTGTGTCTGGGTGAGCTTGGTATTAAAGCGCAAGCAATCATCCAGCATTTCACCAATAGTGAGACCCGGGTTGAGAGAACGAGTCGGGTCTTGGAAAATAAGTCGAATATGATGGCATTCCCGTTTTGATGCGCCATCGTCGACAATCATATCTCCGTTTAATAGGATCTGCCCAGAGTCAGCCTCTTCTGCGCCCGCCAGTACCTTGGCAAGGGTACTTTTACCTGAGCCCGTTTCACCAATGACAGCCAATGTTTGTCCAGGTAATACCGCAAATGAAATATTCTTTAAGACTTTTACTTTATCTCGTTTAAAAATACCTGAACGAGTTTTAAACGTTTTGCTAAGTGCTTGTACTTTTAGCACGGGTTGCATTTTTTCTTCTCTCTATTGAGTGGAAAGTGACATGCATAAGAGTGTCCATGTGATTTCACTAGCACAGGGGTTGCCACACATTCTCTTTGTGCTTGTGGACAACGAGGCCCTAACCTGCACCCTATAGGTAGATGTTGCAAAGGAGGGATTGTGCCTTTTAGTGCGTAAAAGGGAGCTTTGTGTCCTAGTCCATGTGCATAATCAGGGAGTGATTTTACCAGCGCCTGGGTATAGGGGTGGTAAGGGTCGGTAAACACTTTTTTTGTCGGTCCGGCTTCCACCATTTGCCCACAGTACAGAACATGAATAGCATGAGACCATTGTGTGATTTCTTCTAATTCGTGGGAAATCATTAATATAGACATGTTTTTAAGTTGATTCAGACTTTTTAGCAGCCTAAATACTTGTGCGCGCGTGGTACTTTCAAGTGCAGTAGTTGGTTCATCTGCGATAAGCAATTGAGGGTTTCTAGCAATGGCCATGGCTATCATGACTTTTTGACACACACCTTCTGATAATTCATGAGGGTAACTACTAGATATTCGCTCATCATCTCGAATACCAACTTTGTGTAATAAGGCTTTAACTTTAACTTTGCGCTCTTTTTTACGACCAAAAAAGCCTGCTTTGAAACACTCATCGGGCAGCGACTCGGCGACCTGTTCAAAGATTTTAGCGGTCGGATCTAGACTTCTTCTAGGCTCTTGATAAATCATTGCCATATCTCGGCCAACAACTTTGCGTCGCTTTTCAGGGCTTAAGCGCATTAAGTCAACGCCACGCCAGTGCATTCGGTCAGCTGTGATCCGCCAGCGTTCGTTGAGGACACCGACAATTGCTTTTGCAATTAAGCTTTTCCCTGAACCCGACTCACCGACAAGTGCATGCACCTCACCTTCTTTAAGGCTCAGGTTAACCTTGTCTACAGCACGAATGACTCCATCTTCAGTAGGCAGCTCTATCGTGAGGTTTTTAATATCAAGTAGTTGCATTAGGTTGCCTTTCTTGCTTGGAGTGCTTTTCTTAGCCCATCACCTACAAGATTAGTGGCTAATACTGATAAAAACAATAGCGCACCAGGCAGGCCAACAGTCCATGGCGCGAGGTAAATAAGCCCTAAATTTTCAGCCAACATGGCGCCCCATTCAGTCGTTGGCGGTTGGGCGCCTAGCTTCAAAAAACCCAGTGCTGCGATATCCAAAATAGCAGTTGATAATGCCAAAGTGAAAATCACCACGATATGTTCGTAAATATTTGGAAATACTCCTCTAAATAAAATTTGACCTCGGCTGGCACCATCTAGCCTATATGCGCCGATATAATCTTTATTTAGCTCCTCAACGACGAGGTTTCTAATAGAGTGAATATGCTGTGGTAGCAGCGCTAGAATAATAGCCCATACCGTATTGAGTAAGCCTGGTCCCAAGATGGCGATGATAATTATTGCGAGTAGTAGTGAAGGAATGGCGAGCGTAATATCAAGTAAGTGGTTTAATATACTCGATTTAAACCCTTTATTGATCCCAGCTAAAGTACCTAGTATAACCCCAAATATCGTTGTAACTAGCGCCGCAACAATGGACAATCCAAACGTATAAGTTGCGCCATTCATCAGCCGTGAAAGGACATCACGCCCTAAATCATCCGTACCTAAAATAAAATGTACATCTCCGTCATCGTGCCATGATGGAGGTAAAAGCAGCGCATTACTGTGCTGTTGATCTATACCATAAGGTGCTAGTAACGGCGCTGTTGTAGCTAACAAGGTTAAACCAATAAACATCCATAATCCGAGCAAGGCAAGATGATTAGCTTTGAAATTTCTCCACAGCCTTGAGAGTGGTGAGCGGTTTGACTCTTCACTGTATAAGCTAAACTTTGCCATGAGATTGGTTCCTAGATACAGGGTCGAGTAAGGAATGGGTTAAATCAGCGAGCATATTGGCAAAAATAACGAACATGGAGACTGCGAGTAAACCGCCCTGAATTGCAGGGTAATCGCGTTGATAAATACTGTCTATCAACCAACGTCCAACACCGGGCCAAGAAAAAATGACTTCGGTCACCATAGCGAGCGTAATGAGCGTACTAAATTGCAAACCAATCTGTTTAATAACAGGTAAGAGCGCATTACGTAGCGCATGATCTAATATAATTTGTCTGCGGTTCAGCCCTTTTGCTCTGGCTGTCTTTATATAATTTTGTTCTAGTACATTGAGCATCGAGTCTCTGGTAAACCTGGTCAGTACAGTTGTAGGATACATCGCTAGTACGACTGTTGGTAATGCAAGGTGATGAAGTGCATCAAGAAAAGCCTGTCCGCCGTATGGAAAGCCAAGTAACCAGATATCTAATAGAATAAAATTAGTAACGGCTGGAATTTCATATAGTAAGCCAATGCGACCCGACATTGGGAACCAGCCAAAACCAAGACAAAATACCATGATGAGCAATAGCGCCAGCCAAAACACAGGGATAGAAAAGCCAAGCAGTGTGAGTGTACTAATAACTTTGTCCGGCCATTTTTTATGATAAGCGCTGGTAATGATCCCTGCTGGAATCCCAAGTAAAATGGCGACTACCAAAGCATAAAAGCATAATTCTAGTGTTGCAGGCAGCAGCAGTGCAACATGTGAAGCGACAGTTTGCCCTGAAGAAAGTGATACTCCCCAGTCACCTTGAAATAAGCGGCTAACAAAAGCGCCATACTGCACAAGGACATTGTCATCAATATGATATTTCTCTTCAAGCATTTGTGATTGACTAAAACTGGTATTGACTTGGCCACTAAAATTGGTGAGCAGATCACCTGGAAACAAATAGTTCAAGCTAAATGTAAACGCAGTAAGCGCAAACAGCATAAAGAGTAATAGGCTTAAACGTCTGAAAAGATAATCCAACATTATTTAACTTCCTTTCTGACATTGGCTAGTGAAACACCGCCGAAAGGCCTTAACTCAGCACCTGCGATTTCAGCACTACGCGCCTGAAATCTAACCCCATGGGCAATTGGGACTAATGGGAGCTCTTCTATTAACATTTCTTGAGCTTGCTGATAATAAAATTTACGCATTTTGAGGTCGTTGGTATCTAACGCTTGAGTTAATAAAAGGTCGAATTCGGGGTTACACCAGTTGGCTGGGTTCTTACCCGTAAATGTGGCTGTACAGCTCAATAGTGGGCTAAAAAAGTTGTCAGGATCTGGCGTATCAGCAGCCCATCCTAATAAAACGCTGTCATGTTCATGTTGACCAATCCGTTCAATAAATGTATTCCACTCATACTCAACAATACGTGTTCTGATCCCGATTTGGCGAAGATCGCTTTGAATGAGCTCGGCCATTTTTCGTGCATTGGGGTTATATATACGCGATACAGGCATGGCCCAGAGTGTCATTTCGAACCCATCAGGGTAACCCGCTTCCGATAAATATTGTTTAGCTACTTTTGGGTTGTAATAAGGCATCGCTTGTTCAGTAAACGCCCATGAAGAGGGAGGAAGAATAGACTGTGCAGCAATACCATTCCCATAAAAAACGGCCTGCATGATTTTATCAAAGTCGATACTGTGCGCGAGCGCTTTTCTAACCAGCACATTATCAAAAGGCGGCTTTTCAGTATTAAATGCCCAGTAACCCACATTTAAGTTTACGGCCTGATCAACCACAATATCTTGCCTTTGAGATAATGCTTCTAGCTGTGTTGCACTTGGATGCGAGGTAATATCACATTCTTTGGTGAGCATTTTGGCTATGCGTGTTGTATTGTTAGTGGTGATGTCATAAACCAGCTGATCGACGGCATAATCGTGTTTCCAATAGCCGTCGTGTTTGTGGAAGCGTACCAAGTTATCTCTTAAAAAGTGCTTATATTTATACGGACCTGTCCCAATAGGTAAGGAATCAAATAAATGCTTCTTGTCTTGGGATGCCCGCAACATTGCATACTCTTCAGATAAGATCACGGCAAAATCAGTGGCAATATTCGATAGTAGGCTACTTTCAGCACTGAAGAGCTCAAACCGGACACTATAATCATCTACTTTGACAATTTTTCTGATCAACTGGTCCATCCCCACACTTTGAAAGTAAGGGTAATTGGCATCTTGCACAAAGTGATAAGGGTTGTAGACGTCAAATAGGCGACTGAAAGAGAAGATCACATCGTCCGCATTCATGGTACGAGTGGGAGTAAAATAATCAGTGCTGTGAAATTGTACGTCTTTTCTAAGTTTGAAAGTAATTTTTTTACCGTCATCGCTGATCAACCACTCTGTTGCCAATTCAGGCTTAAATTCTGCTGTGACAGGGTCGATACTGATTAAAGAGTTATATAGTTGGTTAGCGATGATATCTATGGTTGAGCCAGTTGTTGTGACTTGTGGGTTAAAGGAGACTGGATTTGCTTCAGCGCAATAGACGATGCCTTGGGTTTTATTTGTCTGTTTCGCATCCGGCACGTCTCCACACGCAGATACAAACATGGTTGTAGCTGCGGCAAAAACGGCCTCTTTATATTTTTGACAGATATGTAAAAGGTCAGTCATTTTGGCGACCACAGTTAAGCCTCTTGTTGTGAGTCTAACAAATTGTATTTTTTCAAATATCCCCTTAGCTGATGATACGTCAATCCAAGGTTTTGTGCAGTTTTCTTTTGGTTAAATTGACTAAACTCTAATGCTTTTTTTAGTAACTCGATTTCGTAGTCACTTGAGAGTGTTTTTAAGTCACATGGAAAGCTTTGTGTTGTCACTGTTAAAGATTGAACCTCGGCAACCTCAATTACTTCATTTGTATCGCTCTTTGACTGAGTCACTGGGGCTATCGGCTCTAATTTTTGCGCTTTTATTCTTTGCTGAGGTCGGTAAGGGCTTTCAAAAGGATCAAAAGTAATGTGATGAACAGGAAGGTGCTCATTACCATGTCGGTATAAGCTTCGCTCTATGACATTTTTTAACTCACGAATATTGCCCGGCCAATCATATGTAAGCAGTGCCTCGGTTGCTTTGCGAGTAAAGCCGCTAAACAGTGACCACCCTAGATCTCTGGCCATATTTATGGCGAAGTGCTCTGCAAGCAATAAGATATCTTCTTGTCGAGCGCGTAGTGGCGGGAGTGTAATCACGTCAAATGCGAGTCTATCTAGTAAGTCATGCCTAAACTCACCGTTTTCGGCAAGACTAGGTAAATCTTCATTGGTTGCACACACTAAGCGTGTATCTACCTTGACCGTTTGCTTGCCACCAACACGTTCAAATTCCCCATATTCGATCACGCGTAGTAACTTTTCTTGCACCATGGCTGAAGTGTTGGCGAGTTCATCTAAAAACAAAGTGCCGCCATTGGCACGCTCAAAGCGCCCCTCATGCCGCTTACTGGCGCCAGTAAATGCGCCTGATTCGTGACCGAATAGCTCACTTTCAAGTAAATTTTCATTTAGTGCTGCACAGTTGAGTTTTACGTAGTTTTGATCCCAGCGCTCGGATAAAAAGTGCAACCGCGCAGCAATGAGCTCTTTACCGGTACCGCGCTCCCCAATGATAAGCACGGGTTTTTCCAATGGAGCAAGTTGAGAGACCTGATCTAATACAGCTAAAAAGCTATCAGACTGGCCGAGTAAGTTATCCTGTTGACGGAATTGACTCATATTTGACTAACTCTTAGTTTTTTTGACTAACATCTAGTTTATTTGAAAAAAAACGGGATGGATAGTTTTTTATTATAATTATAAGTTATTGAAATTTATTGTTTATTTTTCTTTTTAAAGTTGGCAAGCTTATTGATACATATTTATCAGCAATATAAATCACAACCAATGAGGTAAAAGATTATGGGAATTTTTTCACGTTTTGCTGACATCGTAAATTCTAATATTAATGCAATCTTGGATAAAGCGGAAGATCCAGAAAAAATGGTCAAGTTGATCATCCAAGAAATGGAAGACACACTTGTAGAGGTGCGCTCTACGTCTGCGAAAACACTGGCAGAGAAGAAAGAGTTAGAAAGACGTGTTGAGCAGTTAAATGGTCAAGCTAATGATTGGCAAGAAAAAGCGGAATTGGCTTTAATCAAAGAACGCGAAGATCTTGCAAGAGCGGCGCTACTTGAAAAGCAAAAAGCGTCTGATGCGGCACAAAGTGTTGAGCAAGAGTTAAGCCATGTAGAGTCTCATATCGAGAAGCTGCAACAAGAAGTGACTACATTACAAGAGAAACTAGCCGATGCGAAAGCACGACAACAAGCGATTGTGCTACGTCAACGTTCAGCAGAGTCTCGCTTAGATGTGAAAAAGGCATTAGACAGCACTAAAGTTGAAGATGCATTGAATCGTTTTGAGCGCTACGAAAATAAAATTGATGGTTTAGAAGCTCAAGTTGAATCATATGATTTGGGTAAAAAATCGTTAGCAGATGAAATCGCAGATCTGCAAAAAAATGAGAAAGTAGATGATGAGCTTGAAGCTTTAAAAAAGAAGCTTGCAAATAAATGAACATAATGGCACCTACTGTTACAGTAGGTGCAATACACAAATACGCTGCCAAGACTAAATAAACAGGAGAAGATTATGTTTGACGCAGAGATACTAGTAGCCCCAATTATGGTTTTTATGATCGTGGTGGCTCCGCTGTGGCTCATTCTTCATTACAAAAGTAAAAAACAGGTGAGTCAGGGCTTAAGCGAACACGAACATCGTCAGCTAATTGAGCTGGCAAATAAAGCAGAAAAAATGGCTGAGCGCGTTGAAACATTGGAGGCGCTGTTAGATCAAGAATCACCGGACTGGAGGCGCAGAGTATGAGTCATAAGCGCAGAGAGTTATACCGAGACCCAAAACGCGGTAAGTTAGCTGGAGTATGTGCAGGCTTAAGTGATTATTTTAACATGGAGCTGTGGCTGGTTCGCATTCTATTCGTGACGGCTGCTTTACTATCGGGCGGCCCATTATTTGTGGTTATTTATATTGCCTGCTGGTTTATCTTAGACCGTAAAACAATTGAACACGATCAGTCATCTAGTAGCCATGATATAGATCCTGTCTCAGTGAAGTTTAAAGTATGGCAAAAAGGCGAACCGCCACGCCAAGCTTTATTTGACTTAAAAGACCGTTTGGGCAAGTTAGATGACCGCATTCAGTCTATGGAACGCTATGTTACTTCTCCTGAATTCACAGTAAAAAGGGAAATTAACAAATTATAATGGTACGTGGCGAGCCTTCGCCACGCCACTTCTAATAGGGATTTACAATCAGCATGAGTGTGAAACGGGTTACTCACAAAGCCCTTGAAAAACTACAAAGCAAAGCGCAAAAAACACTGCAGCGCTCCTTAGATCAACATGTCAAATTAGCGGTGACAGGATTTAGTGGTAGTGGTAAAACTGCATTCATAACGGCCCTCGTCAAGCATTTAACAACGCAAGCAAACAGTCAAAACCTGCCGTTTTTTGATGTGGTGAGAGAGCAGCGCTTAATTGCTTGTAAGCAAGTGCCACAAAAAGCGCTCGATATGCCAACTTTTGATTATGCGTCTGCATCAGCCCACTTATTAGATAACCCACCTCGTTGGCCGCCTTCTACCGAGCGCATAAATACACTGACCCTTGCTTTAAAGTTTCGTAGTCATAGCGGGCTACGTCAGCATGTGGCTAGCGATCATACTTTGTATTTGGAGTTAATTGATTACCCGGGTGAGTGGTTGATGGACTTACCGCTATTAAATATGACGTATGAGCAGTGGTGCAAAACGCAGTTAGCTGTATTATCGACACCGGCATATAGTGAGCATTGTGCCGCTTTTCTATCTGAATTAAACCACTTTGATGCCACGGCGCCAGTCGACATGTCTACGCTAAATAAGCTTGCTGAGCTTTATCAAGCAACATTAACGAAGTTAAAAAAATATACCAAGCTGTCGCAGCTGCAGCCTGGCAGGATGTTGATCCCAGGTGATTTAGCGGGTGCACCGGTAATCCAGTTTTTTCCTTTATTGACGCATGGGCAGCAGCATCAAGACAGTCAATACGCACAACTAGAAAGCCGTTTTGAAGCCTATAAAAAGCAGGTTATCACACCTTTTTATAAAGATTACTTTTGTGCGTTTGATAGGCAACTTGTGCTGGTTGATATTTTAGGTGCGTTAAATGATGGCCCCGATACGCTCGCACAAACCAAACTGGCCTTAAAAGAGACTGTGGACATGTTTGAGCATGGCAAAAGTGGTCTGTTACAGCGTTTATTTAAACCCAAAATAGACAAGGTATTGTTTGCGGCTAATAAGTGCGACGCAGTTGCTTTATCTGAGCAAGATAGCCTGACACGCCTATTACATGCGCTTTTATGTGAACAAGAAAATGAATTGAAGTTTTCAGGCGTGACCGTCGATACCATGACGATTTCTTCGGTAAAGAGCTGTCAACCTAAGCAAGTTAATGAATCAGGAAACCTCTTGCACTGTGTTTATGGTCGCCCTTTGACTGAATCTGAATATATTACTTACCTTCCCCCAGAGCCGCCGGACCATGTTCTTTCGGATGCTCAATGGCCAGAAAATGGGTTTAATTTCCTTTCTTTTTACCCATATCCAGCTTATCAGGGGCAGCTGGAGCATATCCGCTTAGATCATACTTTACAGTTTTTAATTGGAGATAAGCTCACGTGACAGAACCGCAAAAAAGATACGCAGGTAGGCGTATAGAAACGCTAGAGAGAAACGAGGACGCTATACTTCCTGAGTCCAGGGTGGGAGAGCGTATTGAGTGTGACTTGGTACCTGCCAGCACAGAGCAATCGTTTGAACCTTTCTCTGATGATGAGTCTGTTGATCAGGGGTTACAGCCGAGCAAATCAAAGTTTGGTTGGCGCCATTGTTTATTCATTAGTCTGGCGGTATTGATCCCGGTTGAGTTGGTACTGACAATTTACAGTGCTTTTCAACAAAGTGTTATACTAGCAAGTGTGTACTTACTTTTGTTGGTTTCCATTGTTGGTTGGTGCGGAAAGTTTTTAATAAGCGAAGCAAGAGCGCTGCGAACACTTAAGCAATTAGAGCAGCGCCGAGAGCAAGCTCAAAGGCTATTAAATAGTAATCAAATTGGTGAGGCACAAGCTTGGTTGGCGCCAGTATTAGCAAAGCAGCCTGAGGAGGCAGTGGAAAAATTTCAGCAAAGCTTGAAAAGCCATTACACAGATCAAGAAGTACTGCAGCTATATGAAGTGACGGTGTTGCAAACGCAAGACGAGCAGGCCAGAAAAATGATCACGGATTATGCGACAACCTCAGCGTTAATGGTCGCACTCAGCCCGATGGCAATTACAGATATGCTTGCTGTGTTATGGCGCGGTGTGAGTTTGATTGAAAAGTTAAGTGCGCACTATGGGATCACATTAGGCTACCGCAGTCGTATTAAATTATATAAATTGCTCGCTCAGCAAATTGTTTTTGTGGGCGCATCTGAATTACTCAGCGATCTTGCCGCGACGAGCTTAGGTGCAGAGCTGCTTGGTAAGCTGTCTGCCCGTTCGGCTCAAGGGCTCAGTGCAGGTGTTTTTACTGCGAGACTTGGCTATAAAGCAATGGCACTGTGTAGGCCAATTCCGCAGTTGGAAAATAAAACCAGCTTCTTATCTGACTTTGCAAAAAAACTGACAAGTCAGCTAATTAAACAAAACTAAACTCCATGGCACACATATGAAGTTGCATTTTAAGTGACAACATATGTGTACAGCCAAAGCTTATTAATGTTTCTCACTTAGACTTCTGAACTTCCAGCATGCTTGTACATTTATCCATCATGGAATATCTAATTACATAAGATATAAACATTTTGAATAATAACAACAGGCAAGCAATGAATAAGTTACATGATCATACTAATTGTATACACGGTCCAAATCACGCAAATGATCCACATGGTGCCTTAACCGCACCTTTGTACCAAACCTCGACATTTAAATTTGAGAATGCAGCACAGGGCGCAGCAAGATTTGCAGGAGAGGAAGCGGGTTATATTTATACGCGCCTTGGTAATCCAACAACGCGAGAGCTTGAAGAAAAGCTCGCACAACTAGAAGAAATGGAAGATGCGGCGGCAACCGCTACAGGGATGGGGGCCGTGTCTGCATCGGTACTAAGCTTTTTACAGCAAGGTGACCACTTAATCGCCTCTAGTGCGTTATACGGTTGCAGCTTTGCTTTATTTGCTCATATGCTTCCTAAATTTGGCATTGAGGTCAGTTTTGTCGATATGACGGATGAAGCTGCACTGAAAAATGCCATTCAGCCAAATAGTAAAATGTTATTTGCAGAAACACCGATCAATCCAAATATGACAGTATTGGATTTATCTATGCTGGGCCAGTTTGCTAAAAGGCATAATTTAATAAGCGTAGTTGATAATACTTTTATGACGCCACTGCTGCAAAAGCCAAAGCGTTATGGCATTGATATTGTGATCCACAGTGCCACTAAATACTTAAATGGCCATGGTGATGTGGTGGCAGGGATAGTATGTGGCAGTAAAGAACATATTGAAACCATCAAGCTGACCGTATTGAAGGACATTGGTGCGACGATCAGCCCGCATGATGCTTGGCTGATCAATCGCGGTTTAAAAACGCTGCATGTTCGCATTGAACGTCACTGTCAAAGTGCCCAAAAAGTCGCTGAATTTTTAGAGGACCATGCAAAAGTAGAAAAGGTGTACTATCCGGGACTAGCATCTCATCCTGGTCATAAATACCTAGGCGAGCAAATGCAAGGTGCAGGTGGTGTCATTGCTTTTGAAATTAAGGGCACTTTGGCGGATGGCGAAGCCTTTATCAATGCTACTTCGCTGTGTACCTTAGCGGTTAGTTTGGGCGACCCTGAAACTTTAATACAGCACCCTGCATCGATGACGCATTCACCTTATACACAAGAAGAGCGCTTATCCGCTGGGATCTCTGACGGGCTTATTCGTATTTCTGTCGGTCTCGAAGCAGTGGAAGATATCATCTTGGACCTAAAAAGTGCATTTGAGTGTATTTGATTGTTTACATTAAAATGTCCTGCATGGCTATATAAATAAGGTGTGTATTATTTTGTGTTCAAAAGTGTAATTATATATTTACGATTTTTGGGTTATTCAGGTAGGCCATTTTAGGTCTACCTATTAATATTTTGCTCACTTTTACATAGTATCGAGATAACAGGTTTGAACGCTCCACCACCAGAAGTGGAGATCAAGATAAAGAAGGTTACTATGGCTAAATCTAGTAAATACACTTCCAAGCAGCCTAATGAGCAAGGCATCATTGAGTGGAGTGAAGAAGAAAATAAAATTTGGTCTGAGCTGGTTGCAAGACAGCTTAAATGTATCGAAGGCAAGGCATGTGATGAATACATGGAAGGTCTGAAGAAGATCAACCTACCTCACGATCGAATCCCTCAACTGCACGAAATTAACGCTGTACTTGAAAGAGAGACTGGATGGCAAGTTGCACCAGTACCTGCATTAATCGATTTTGATGAGTTTTTTAGATTACTTGCCAACAAGCAATTCCCAGTAGCCACGTTTATTCGATCTCGTGAAGAATTTGACTACCTTCAAGAGCCTGATATTTTCCATGAAATATTTGGCCACTGTGCCATGTTAACAAACCCCGCGTTTGCTGAGTTTACACATAAATATGGTCAACTAGGTTACGCAGCAGAGAAAAAAGACCGTGTATATCTTGCGCGTTTATAC
The DNA here is from genome assembly GCF_021654285.1 of Pseudoalteromonas luteoviolacea. Taxonomy (GTDB): domain Bacteria; phylum Pseudomonadota; class Gammaproteobacteria; order Enterobacterales; family Alteromonadaceae; genus Pseudoalteromonas; species Pseudoalteromonas luteoviolacea_J. The sequence goes on from NZ_JAKFZS010000002.1 coordinate 24,993, forward strand.
TGGTTCACAGTTGAGTTTGGCCTAATGCAGACTGATAACGGTTTGCGTATTTACGGCGGCGGTATTTTATCTAGCCCAGGTGAAACTCAATACGTGTATTCAGATACACCAGAGATCAACAAACTTGAAGTTTTAGATGTACTGCGTACACCATATCGTATTGATATCATGCAGCCTTTGTACTACACCATTAATTCGATAGATGATCTGTTTGATATTTCTCAAATGGATATCATGGCATTAGTAGAAAAAGCAAAAGAGTTAGGGCTGTTTGAGCCAAAATTTCCACCTAAAAACAAATTAGCAAGTTAAGGAACCACCGATGTCTGATTTAAGTGCACAAAAATGTGAAGCGTGTCGTGCGGATGCGCCAAAAGTGTCAGATGAAGAGTTAGCAGTATTAATTAAGCAGATCCCTGATTGGGTACCTGAAGTGCGTGACGGTATCATGCAATTAGAAAGAGTTTATAAGTTCAAAAACTTTAAACAAGCACTTGAGTTTACAAATAAAGTGGGTGATATGGCTGAAGATGAAGGTCACCATCCAGGTTTGTTAACTGAGTGGGGTAAAGTGACTGTGACTTGGTGGAGCCATTCAATTAAAGGTCTTCACAAAAATGACTTTATCTGTGCATCAAAAACCGACGAAGTTTTCGCAGCACTATAAGAGTTTATTTCGGAATGTTAAGGGCGCCATGTGCGCCTTTTTTATTGCCCAAAGGAAACAGAAGGCAATCTGTTTCCTTTATTGTTTATAAGCTTGAAGAAGCGGTTATTTCAGCGTCACGGTTTAGATTCGAGAGCTCATCGATCAGATCCAGTACCTCTGGTTCGACAAAGTCAAACCCTTTGTCTTGTTTCAATGCAGTTTCAATGGTCTCAGCCAGAGTTTTTAGTTTAGGTACTCCTGTATAGCAACAGGCACCATGGAACTTGTGCACAATTTTTAATAGCTGTTCAGGGTCTTCTTGTTCACTGGCTTCGTTTAAATGGTCGATGGTCTCAGGCACGCTTTGCAGTAACATATTCAGCATTTCAAGTGCTAAATGGGGTTTGTTACCAGAGCGCTGTAGAGCGAGATTCCAATCAAGCAAGTGACTCTCAAAAGGGGCCACACTGCTGACCATTTGTTCTTCCTTTTGCTCTCGCTCTAGGGGGGAAGTTGCGCTGTGGTCACAAATGATCTGTTTCAACATATCTTCATCGATGGGTTTTGTCATATAGCCGCTAAACCCATCTTTGACTAGCTGCTCTTTCTCTCCTGCGAGTGCATGGGCTGTTACTGCAATGATGGGCGTATCATCATTCATGGATGACTCTTTGATGCTTTTACACGCAGTTATGCCATCCATAATTGGCATTTGAATATCCATGAATATCAAATCATATTTATGGGTTTTGCACAGCCCAACAGCCTGCGCACCATTGTGTGCTGTTTCAATGGTTTCAACTTGCTCTTCTAAAAGGGTATATAGCAACTTTAAGTTGGCATCATTGTCATCTGCAATGAGCACTTTTAGCGGCAAGTGAGTTGCGTTACTCGTTTCTATAGACAGATCCGGGTGGTCTAAGCGATAAGGGGCTGCCAGCATTTCACATAACTTTCTGTGATGCAGTGGTTTACTGATGCAGGCGTCAGCGCCACTGCCAATCAAAGATTCACGCATGTTGTGAGAAATGGTATTGACCATCAGATATAAATAATCTGCTTTTTCTCGAGCTCGATTGATATAGTTTTTAACGGTTTGCATATCGTCGACGGTAGCCATATTACCAACGAGACAAATATCATAGCTAAACTCTTGCTCCAAAGCTGTAAAGAAAGCTTCATCGCTATCACACACTGTCACTTGCATATGCCAGCTTTCAATTTGCGCGATGACAGCATTTCGCGTGTGTTCTTGCGGTTCAAAATACAAAACACGTTTGTTTTCTAAAGGTCGACATGGCAAATCATCATTAAATAAACGGCTTGGCAGATTAAAAATAGCATTAAATGTGAAGCATGAGCCGTTACCTAAGGCTGAGTTTAGCGTGATCCTGCCTTGCATGACCTCAACGATATGCTTAGTAATAATTAGGCCAAGGCCCGTACCACCAAACTTACGAGTGATACTGGTGTCTGCTTGTGCGAAAGGCGTAAATAGGGTGTCTTGCTTTTCTTGCGCGATACCGAGGCCAGTATCACTGACTGAAACGAGTAAAGAGGTTTGTGAGTCTCCCTTTAAGCGGTGGCTGATATCAACTTTAACTGAGCCCTTTTCAGTAAACTTAATTGCATTACTGATTAAATTAATAAGTACCTGTTTAAAGCGAGTGGGATCACCGACTAGATTGTCAGGTACTTGGCGATTGACGGCAATTGATAACTCTAATTGTTTCTCATAAGCGCTTGGTGCAAGCAATGTCATCACTTCATTAACTGCATCGCGCAGTTGGAATTGGATGTTTTCCAGCTCCATCGCATCGGCTTCAAGTTTAGAGAAGTCCAGAATATCACTGATGATAGTAAGTAGACTGTTTGCAGAGAGCTCGATGGTATCCAAGTAGTCTTTTTGATGTTTGTTAAGCGGTGTTTTATAAAGCTGCCTTGTAAAACCAATTACGCCGTTCAGCGGGGTTCTGAGTTCATGACTCATTTTTGCTAAAAAGTCTGACTTAACGCGGTTAGCAACTTGTGCTTCTTTTTTTGCAATATTGAGCTGAATATTTTGTGTTTCATACTGTTCTAAGGTTTCTCGGTAGTCACTAGTGGCTTGATCAATATGCTTTTGCATTTCATCTCTTTGTCCGACCATTTTCTCACTGATGGTGACAAGACCTTGTCGCATCATGTCAAACTCGCCTTGCATTTGCTCACTGACCCCGATATCCGTTTTACCTTCAATGAGCTTGTCTGTTGCAAGCTGTAATTGGGAGAGCGGGGTGGAGAACATGCGACTTAAGCGAGTGGACAGGAATACACTTAAAAATAAGGCGCCAAGAATTATCGTGCCACTGAGTAATAATGCTTTTTGTTGCCCGATAATGGCTTGATCTTGGCTGATTTCAACCATTAATACCGCGATTGTTTTTGCATGGGCATCTTGCCAAGTTTCACCGGTGCCATAGTACTTAACTGGTGCAAAAATCACATAGTTGTTACGTAATTTTTGGGCTTCCGTGGCATGCAGTGCAGCAACATTTCCTCGATAGTGCAAATCATTAAATTCACTATGGTAGTTACTGGTCATGATGAGCTGATTATGCAAGTCAAATACCGCAATGCTGTTAACGAGCGATGCGTGTTGATTGTGTGCTTTGGTAATGATGCTATGGAGTTTGGCTTTATCTTTAGAGTCTAAGGGCTGTTCTACTGTCATCGCCAGTGAATTGGCAATACTGGTGCCTTGCTGTTTGAGGATTTGTTCAAGCTCTACGTAGCGATTTATAGTAAAATAGCCCCCAAGTATTAAACCGATTAACACCGTCGGGATCAGGGTAAGCAATAAAACGCTATCGCGTAAGCTTAATTTAGACATATTGAGCGATATAAAACTTTGATAATTATGAACTCTAGAGTAGCGAGTTCATAGGTGTTTAGCAATGTATAAGGGGCGGTACATGGCACAAATTTTCCGTGCTAAAAAAACATCTGGTAAAGGTGAGGTGATGGAAGTGGGTATTGACTCACTCGATCATCAAGGGCGAGGTGTAGCAAAATACAAAGGTAAAGTTGGTTTTATTGAAGGCGCTTTGCCTGGTGAGCGAGTTAAAATCAGGGTATCTCAACAAAAAGCGAAACTCTTTGAAGGTGTGGTTGAAAAAGTGATCACCGCAAGCGAGCAGCGCGTTGATGCATTTTGCCCTCACTATCAGCAATGTGGCGGCTGTTCATTGCAGCATTTAGACAAATCAGCGCAGCTAGGGCACAAGCAATTAGCAGTAGAAAAGTTGTTTTCCAAGTTTTCAGGTACTGATGTACTGCCATGGGCTAACCCAATTAAAAGCGACGGTAGGCATTATCGTCGAGCTGCCCGCATCGCGACGTATTTTGATAAAAAAGAAAAAGTACTCAAGCTTGGCTTTCGAGCAGCAAAATCAAAGAAGTTGGTCGATGTGGTTGACTGTGGCGTATTAACTCAGGTGTACCAATCCGTTTTTGTTGACCTCAGAGAGATATTGAATAGCCATTCACAGCTAAGAAGTGTCAGCCATATTCAATTATGTGAAGCTGACAACGCCCCGTACGTCCTTTTGCGTCATACCAAAGCAATTGACGATGAAGTTAAGCAAGGCGTACATACTCAGTTTGAGCAAAAAGGGTGGCGAGTCGTTTGGGATGATGGCAATGAAGAGCCATATTATTCAGCCTTACCTGAGTATCAAGTTGGTGGCACGGAATTTCAGTTTAGACTGAATAACTTTATTCAAGTGAATGCTGCTGTTAACTCAGCCATGCTAGATCAAGCGCTGAATTGGCTAGAGTTAACAGGGCAGGAAAAGGTCCTTGATCTGTTTTGTGGCATTGGTAATTTTTCGTTATTGTTCGCAAAACAAGCTAAGCAAGTAATTGGTGTCGAGGGAGTGGCTTCTTCGGTTGCAATGGCGACGCAAAATGCGCACACTAACAACATCGACAATGCACAGTTTTTCCAGTTTGATTTGACGCAAGAAATGGCTTCTGCACAGTGGTTTAGTCAAGAGCTAGACACTTTGGTATTAGACCCTTCTCGTACAGGCGCATACGATGTATTAAAGCAATTGCCATTGGGGCAATTTAATCAAGTGCTCTATGTGTCATGCGATCCCGTTACTTTGGCTCGAGATAGCGCGTTAATTTTGCAGGCTGGATTTACTGCAAGCAAGGTTGCACTGATGGATATGTTCCCACACACCGGACATATTGAAACAATGGCGTTGTTCCAAAGGAGGTAGTCAATAATGGTAGCGACTCGCCAATCTCACCATACCACTTTGCCAGCAGATTTTGACGCGCGATTAGCGTTGTTAAAGCTGTCAGAGGATAAAACCGATCGACTCAGTGAGGCATATGCTTTGTGCCCCGCAGAAACCAATGAAGATCTGTTAGAAAAAGCCATTGAGATGGTTGAGATCTTGGCTGAGCTGAATTTTGACTCAGAATCCCTCGCGGGGGCATTTTTAACCCCTTATTTTATTGCTCAGCAACTTGATATTGAAGCGGTTGAAAAAGCGCTTGGTGAAAACATTGCCCTGTTGCTCAAAGGCGTTGAGCAAATGGCGTCAATCAGCACCTTGGCTCATCAGAGCAAAGGGAATGTCCAAATTGATAAAATTCGTCGCATGCTATTGGCGATGGTAGAAGATGTGCGCGCGGTGGTGATCAAGCTTGCGGAGCAGATCTGCTACCTCCGAAGTGTGAAAGACGCGTCTGAAGAAGAGCGTGTGGTTGCAGCAAAAACAACCGCCAATATTTTTGCCCCACTGGCCAATCGTCTGGGTATTGGCCAACTAAAGTGGGAACTTGAAGATCTCTCGTTTCGTTATTTACATCCTGACAGCTATAAAACCATTGCTAAAAAGCTGGCTGATAAACGCCTTGCACGAGAAGCGTATATGAGCGACATGGTCTCAGCTGTGCAGCAAAAGCTGGCTGACGCTAATGTAAAAGCAGAGGTGTATGGTCGTCCAAAGCACATCTTTAGTATTTATAAAAAGATGTCGCAAAAAAATTATGAGTTCGAGCAGTTATTTGATATCCGCGCTATGCGTATCGTGGTTGACCAATTGCAGGATTGTTACGCTGCTCTTGGTATTGTGCATACAAACTGGCGCCATCTGAATAAAGAGTTCGATGATTATGTCGCAACGCCTAAGCCAAATGGCTATCAGTCTATTCACACTGTTGTGTTTGGACCTGAAGGCAAGACAGTCGAAATCCAGATCCGTACTCATGATATGCATAAAGATGCTGAGATGGGGGTCGCGGCACACTGGATGTATAAAGAAGGTGCACTGCCTGGGCGCGGCTCGGGTTATGAGCAAAAAATTAGTTGGCTAAGAAAACTCCTGCAATGGCAAGAAGAAGTAGTCGATGGTAGCGAGTTTGCCGAGGAGCTCAAAAACCAAGTCGTGGAAGACCGTGTGTATGTATTTACACCACGAGGAGATATTTTTGATTTGCCATTGGGCTCAACACCGCTGGATTTTGCTTATTATATTCACTCAAATGTCGGACATCGCTGCATTGGTGCTAAGGTGTTTGGCAAAATTGTCCCGTTTACGTATAAGCTGTCTACAGGCGATCAAATAGAGATCTTAACGCAGAAGAATCCATCTCCAAGTCGTGATTGGCTCAATCCGTCATTGGGTTATATATACTCTTCGCGGGCTCGCAGCAAAATCCATCATTGGTTTAAACAGCAAGACAGAGATAAAAATCTGCAAGCGGGGAAGGAGATCCTTGATAGTCACTTACAAAAGCTGGATATCAGTTATAAAGAATTAGAGCCAGCCATTGAGCGCTTTAACTTTAGAGAGCTAGATGACTTGATGGTGGCGATTGGTGCGGGCGATGTGCGTATCAATCAGTTCTTAAACTTTATACAAGATAAGCCTGAGGTTGAGCCTAAATTAAAGCTCAGCACACGTAAAAAACATAAAGGCGATAAAAACGGGATTGTTGTTGAAGGTGTGGGCAGCTTACTGAGCCATGTTGCTAAATGTTGTCAGCCTGTACCGGGTGATGAGATAGTGGGCTACATTACGCAAGGCCGAGGTATCGCGGTACACCGTGCTGATTGTGACTCATTTGCACATATTACGCAGCAGCATCCTGAGCGAGAAATTGCCGTGAGTTGGTCTGAAGATGTGCAATCATTTTATGAGATAACCATTCGCATCGAAGCTAATGACAGGCAGGGCCTTATTCGTGATATCAGTGCCATTTTAGCGAATGAAAAAGTCAATGTGCTCAATATGAATGTGCAAACACAGCATGAAAAAGGGGTTGCCATTTTTACAATGAAAATTGAAGTGGGTGATTTATCTGCAACGAATCGCTTACTGACTAAATTGCTGCAAACCGAAGGTGTGTTTGAAGCGAAGCGACAACATTGAGAGTAAACAATGAGTGAAAATATACATCGATTGCTAGAGATTATGGCCACGCTTCGCGACCCACAGAAAGGGTGTGATTGGGATAAGCAGCAAAACTTTAGCTCTATTGTGCCTCATACCCTCGAAGAGGCGCATGAAGTAGCTGATGCCATTGAGCAGCAAGATTATGTCGCGCTTAAAGATGAACTGGGAGATCTGCTATTTCAAGTGATCTTCTATGCCCAGCTTGGTAATGAAGCAGGGTTATTTGATTTTGAGTCTATCGTCGCTGGGCTCAATGACAAGTTGGTTAGGCGCCATCCCCATGTCTTCGATAAAAAAGCGGCATTGACTGAGCAGGAGCTGGATGCCCAGTGGGAAGCGATTAAACAGTCAGAGCGCAAAGAAAAGCCCGAATTTGGTGCTGATGTGATCCAAGGTCTGCCGGCACTCACACGTGCAAAAAAAATTCAAAAGCGTGCGGCGTCATTAGGGTTTGATTGGTCAGACTATCAAGGTGCGTTAGACAAGGTTGAAGAAGAGGTCGATGAAGTGAAAGAAGCCTTAGCGCATGATCCCTATTCTGAGCACAGTGCAGAAGAGCTAGGTGATTTATTATTTGCAACGGTGAATGTTATTCGTCATACGAAACGCGACCCTGAGCAACTGTTACGCCAAGCAACACGAAAATTTAGCAATCGCTTTGTGCAAATTGAAGGGGTGTTGGCTAAGCAAAACTTAACCTTAGAAGAGGCAAGCCTTGCACAGATGGATGAGGCTTGGGAACTGATAAAAAAGCGTGCAAAGTAAATCCGCTGCTTGAGTAGACAATTTGTGCTGGATTGCTAATCACGTTTTTGCTATACTATCGCCCCGTCTTGATTCTTATTTAAATTCCATTTTCCTTGATATTCTAGGGTTCGCATGAGTACAAAATTTATCTTCGTAACGGGCGGAGTTGTTTCCTCCTTGGGTAAAGGTATTGCAGCTGCATCATTAGCTGCGATTTTAGAGGCACGTGGCCTTAACGTGACTATTCTTAAGCTGGATCCTTATATCAATGTTGACCCGGGCACAATGAGCCCAATTCAGCATGGTGAAGTTTTCGTAACCGAAGACGGGGCGGAAACTGACCTAGACCTTGGTCACTATGAGCGTTTCATTCGCACCAAAATGACGAGTCGTAATAACTTTACGCAAGGTCGTGTATTTGAAGACGTGTTACGTCGTGAGCGTAAAGGTGAATACCTAGGCGCAACAATCCAAGTTATTCCTCATATCACCAATGACATTAAGCGTCGCGTTGTTGAAGGCGCTGAAGGCTACGATATTGCTATCGTAGAGATCGGTGGTACGGTTGGTGATATTGAATCACAGCCATTCCTTGAAGCAATTCGTCAGTTAGGCACAGAGCTTGGTCGCGAGCACGCTTTGTTTATGCACCTAACATTAGTACCTTTCCTTGGTGCTGCAGGTGAAGTGAAAACTAAACCGACTCAGCACTCAGTTAAAGAACTGCGTTCAATCGGTATCCAGCCAGATATTCTTGTTTGTCGTTCAAACTGTAAGTTGCCTGCAAATGAAAGAGCAAAAATTGCGCTTTTCACTAACGTAGAAGAAAAAGCAGTTATCTCTCTGCAAGATGTAGATAGTATCTATAAGATCCCTGCATTATTAAAATCACAAGAGCTAGATAACTTAGTTTGTCGCCGTTTCTACCTAGAGTGTCCTGAAGCAGATTTATCTGAGTGGGAGCAGGTATTGTATCAAGAGTCTAACCCTACGGGTGAAGTGACGATTGGTATGGTTGGTAAATACATTGAACTGCCAGATGCATATAAATCAGTCAACGAAGCGTTAAAGCATGCAGGTTTGAAAAACCGCGTAACGGTAAATATCGAATACGTTGATTCTCAAGATATTGAAAGCAAAGGCACAGAGCTTCTTGAACACCTAGATGCGATCCTAGTCCCTGGTGGATTTGGTAACCGTGGTGTTGAAGGGAAGATCCTAGCTGCTAAATATGCGCGTGAAAACAAGGTACCATATTTAGGCATATGCTTAGGTATGCAAGTTGCGCTTATCGAGTATGCACGTAATGTTGCAGGTCTTGAAAACGCAAACTCAACAGAGTTTGATGTAAATACACCTAACCCAGTTGTTGGTTTGATCACTGAGTGGCTTGATGCTGACGGTAATGTTGAAACACGTACCGAGCAGTCTGATTTAGGCGGCACAATGCGCCTTGGTGCGCAGCTTTGTCACTTAGCTGAAGGTTCAAAGGTTCGTGAAGTATACGGTAATGCAGAAATAACTGAACGTCATCGTCATCGCTACGAAGTGAACAACAACTTTGTTGAGAAACTAGAGCAAGCTGGTTTGGCATTCACTGGCTTATCTGAAGATAAAAAGCTGGTGGAGATCATTGAGAATAAGGATCACCCTTGGTTTATTGCGGCTCAGTTCCACCCTGAGTTTACCTCTACCCCGCGTGATGGACACCCATTATTTGAAGGGTTTGTTGGTGCAGCATTCAGCTACCAAAAAGAAAACTCATAAAAGAAAAAGCCGTGCACGAGTGCACGGCTTTTTTGTTTTAATACCTATGGTATTGCTATGCGACTGAAACACACAAACACGGTTGCATAGCAATGCGAATTAAGCAGAAATAAAACACTCACCACTTTGGGAAAAGAGGAATCAAGATGTCAAAAATCGTAAAAGTGATTGGCCGTGAAGTTATGGACTCACGTGGTAACCCAACCGTTGAAGCCGATGTTCATTTAGACTCGGGTGCTTGGGGCCGCGCATGTGCACCATCAGGTGCGTCAACAGGAACTCGCGAAGCACTTGAATTACGTGATGGTGATAAGTCTCGTTACTTGGGTAAAGGTGTACTAACCGCAGTAAACTTCGTAAATAAAGAAATTGCACAAGCGCTAGAGGGCCAAAATGCACTAGAGCAACGTGCAGTTGACCAAATTATGCTTGACCTAGATGGTACAGAAAACAAAGAAAAGCTAGGTGCAAACGCAATTTTAGCCGTATCACTTGCAACAGCTAAAGCGGCTGCACAAGAGAAAGGCGTTGCTTTATATGAGCACATTGCAGACATTAACGGTACTGCAGGTCAATTCTCTATGCCAGTACCTATGATGAACATCATCAATGGTGGTGAGCATGCTGACAACAATGTTGATATTCAAGAGTTCATGGTTCAGCCTGTTGGCGCATCAAGTTTCCGTGAAGCACTACGTATGGGTGCTGAGATCTTCCACAGCTTGAAAAAAGTTCTGAGCGCGCGTGGCTTAAACACTGCAGTAGGTGATGAAGGTGGTTTTGCACCGGATCTTAAGTCAAATGAAGAAGCACTAGAAGTTATTGTCGAAGCGGTTGCAGCGGCCGGCTACGAAATGAACAAAGACGTAACGCTTGCTTTAGACTGTGCGTCTTCAGAGTTCTATAAAGATGGCAAATATGACCTAAGTGGTGAAGGTAAAGCGTTCGATTCAGAAGGCTTTGCAGACTTCCTAGCAGATCTTGCTGCACGTTACCCTATCGTATCTATCGAAGACGGATTAGATGAGAGCGATTGGGATGGTTGGAAAATCCTAACGGATAAAATCGGCGACAAAGTACAGCTTGTAGGCGACGATTTATTCGTAACTAACACGAAAATCTTAAAGCGTGGTATCGATGAGCAAATCGGTAACTCTATTTTGATCAAGTTCAACCAAATCGGTTCTCTTTCTGAGACGCTTGATGCGATTAAAATGGCACAAGACGCTGGTTTCACAGCTGTTATCTCTCACCGTTCAGGTGAAACTGAAGATGCAACAATCGCAGATCTTGCTGTAGGTACCGCTGCAGGTCAAATCAAAACGGGTTCACTATGTCGTTCAGATCGTGTAGCTAAGTACAACCAGCTACTACGTATTGAAGAAGCACTAGGTGATAAGGCTGTTTACAAAGGCCGTTCAGAGATCAAAGGTCAATAATCGACTTTTATTTGAATTTAAAAAGCCATGCAATTGCATGGCTTTTTTTATGCTTGTTTAATGACACAAATTAATGATTAAAGTGCTGTGCCAGTATGTTTTGGGTAAATTGAGTTTTTAAATAAAACCCTCTAGGGAGTGTTTTGATTAACCCGCCTTGTGGACCAATAGCGTCTGTTAGAGCTTTACTGTTGGCTGCTTTTGGTCGGATCTGCATGACTTCTCCAAGGTGACCTGATATTTCATCTACCCGACCAAGTGCAATTAATTCAATTTGCTCTTCCCAGTCTCGTTGCAGCTGGGCTTCTTGCACTGAATTTGGTTGCCACAAAAAGCCGCTGCCCACAGTTCTGTCTACGGGAGCGATATCACGTTCAGCTAATATTGGTAGCCACAATACGTGGTTAAGCTTTTTTTTCACACTGGAGTTTTGCCAAGTAAGCCCGGTTAAATTCGTCAGCGGTACAACTGATACATAAGTGGTCTCTAATGGTTTACCGGCATAACTGAGAGGGAGTGTTTTGAGTTCTACACCGATATGCTCAAAGTCCGGCACTGGCTTTGATCCAGCACTGGCACCTAAGACATACTCAATCAGCTGACCTGGCCAGCCCTTTTCTCTGAGTAAATCATCTGGGCTTTTAAAGTGGTACTGAGCAGCAAGCTCTCCCAGTGTTAACCCTGCGATAGCCTCAACGCGGAGCAGTAATTCAGCGATGCTTGTTGGGGGAGAGGGTCGAAGCATAATTAGGATCTTATAGTGATTTTGATGTACAGATTTTATCAGAATTCACAGGAACTGTGGATTAACTTAGGTTGGGTGTTTTTTGTACTGATGTGTGTTGCTGCTATTTCACCCAACAAAAAAAGCAATGTGAATACTTTAATTGCTTGATATATATATGTTTTATGTGTTTTTGTATGGTTTTAGATATCACCTTTTTGGTAATAAATTGGATAAATACAGATATATAAACAATATTATCCACAGTTTCTGTGGAGAAGTTGGCTTTTTGGTACTGGATTTGTGGATTTGTTTGTAAAATCGACTTGTTTACACTGACTTATGCACAAGCTGTGAGTAACTTGAGTAAAAGCGGGAATAATATTTGCTGATGCCATCGAGATATGGAACAATCAAATAAAATAGACATAAGAATGAGGCGCTAAGGTGATTGATGCCGAAGGATTTCGTGCCAATGTGGGAATTGTCATATGTAACAACCAAGGGCAAGTTTTTTGGGCAAGGCGCTACGGTCAGCACTCATGGCAGTTTCCCCAAGGGGGCGTGGACGAAGGTGAAACCCCTGAACAAACCATGTATAGAGAGCTTCATGAAGAAGTAGGGCTTAGGCCTGAGGACGTAGAAATTGTCGCGAGCTCAAAGCATTGGTTGAGATATAAGCTACCTAAGAGATTGATCCGCAAAGACTCAAGTCCAGTTTGTATTGGGCAAAAGCAGAAGTGGTTTCTACTCAAGTTAAGGTGCAAAGATGAAGAGGTAGATCTACTCAGAACGCATCATCCAGAGTTTGATGATTGGCGTTGGGTGAGTTATTGGTATCCAGTACGTCAAGTTGTTTCGTTTAAAAGAGATGTGTATCGTCGAGTAATGAAGGAATTTGCGCCTTTTGCTATGCCTTTTAACCGAAAAGAACATAATCATAAAGATCATTGGCGAAGACGGTAAATAGGGTATCAAAGTGCTAGCAACGTTAAGGTCAATAGCTCAATCGGTCTCTCAGCAAGACAACTTAAGTGACGCGTTAAACCTTTTCGTTGCAATGGTCAAAAGCGCAATGCAAACAGATTGTTGCTCGATTTATTTTGCAGATTACAGTCAAGATAATTTTGTTTTAATGGCCAGCGATGGCCTTAATCCAGATGCGGTGGGAAAATTTCGTATTGGTTTTACCGAAGGTTTAGTTGGCCTTGTAGCCCAGCGCGAAGAAACGATTAACATTGCCCAGGCGCAAATTCATCCTCGCTTTAAGCATTCACCTGAGGTGCAAGAAGAAGGGTATAATGCCTTTTTGTCAGTGCCTGTGATCCACCAGCGTAAGGTCTTAGGGGTCATTGTTGTTCAACAAAAAAATACCCGAGTATTTAGTAACGACGAAGAGTCTTTTTTGATCACTTTATCTGCTCAGCTCGCTTCACAACTCGCTCATGTTGAGCTGCAAACATTACTTAAACAAGATGCCAGTAATCATAAGACATCGGTATTAAAAGGCGTCGCAAGTACGCCTGGTATTGCACTGGGTAAAGCTTATGTCATGCTTCCTAAACTTGATTTCACCAGTATTGAATCTACTCAGAGCGACAATTTCTCGGAGCAAAAAAAGCTGTTTAAGCAGGCTGTTGAGGCAACGCGTCATGAATTTCATGTTTTAGCTAACCGACTCTCTTTAACGCTACCCAAAGAGGCGTTAGCGGTATTTGAAGTATACCAACAGCTGTTAGATGCACGTAGTCTAGGCCAGCAAGTAACAAAGGAAATGGAACTTGGGTGGGATGCTAAATCGGCACTGAAACATGTGATAGAAGATTTAGTCACACAATTTGAAGCAATGCAGGATCCCTATATAAAAGAGCGGGCTGTAGATGTAAAAGATTTAGGGCTGCGGGTACTTCATCACCTTGTAAGCACAGAGTCGGTTTCAAAGTATTACCATGAACAAACTATCTTAGTGGCTGAAACACTGACCCCAGCGATGCTAGCACAAGTTCCTAAAGAAAACTTAGTGGGAGTGGTCAGTGTTCACGGTTCAGCAAATTCCCATGCTTCGATTTTGACTCGCGCGATGGGGATACCCGCGATTTGGGGTATCGAAAATCTGCCGCTCTTACAATTTGAAGATAAACACATCATTCTGGATGCTTATGCTGGCAAGGTATATATCTCTCCCTCTAAAGTATTGAAAAAAGAGTATGAGGCGCTTCGGCAAAAAGAGAGCCAGTTACATGATAAGTTTGATGCTGAGCATGATTTACCTCCCGTTACTCTCGACGGAGAGCGGATCAGTTTATTGTTAAATGCTGGTCTTGATCTTTCTACAGAGCATGCCAGTGCTAAATTTAGTGATGGTGTGGGTCTATATCGGACAGAGTCTTGGTTTATGCAGCGCGGACAATTCCCATCTCAAGCTGAGCAGGAGCAATGTTATAGAGAGGTACTGTCTTCATATCACCCTGAACCTGTTGTGATGAGAACACTGGATATTGGTGGTGATAAAGTTTTAGATTACTTTGATATTGAAGAGGAGAATCCATTTTTAGGTTGGCGTGGTGTTCGCATTACTTTAGACCACCCTGAACTTTTCCTTGATCAATTGAAGGCCATGATTAAAGCGAATGCTGGTTTAGGTAACTTACGGATCATGTTGCCGATGATCAGCCACACAGAAGAAGTTGATGAAGCGTTAGCACTGCTGGAACAAGCCTACTTTGAACTGCAAGAAGAGTGGGCAGATCAGTTTTATCAAATAGATAAACCTGAAGTCGGGGTCATGATTGAGGTCCCCTCCAGTATATTTTTGTTACCTGAGTGGGCCAATAAAGTCGATTTTTGTTCTGTTGGAAGTAATGATCTGACTCAATACTTACTGGCGGTAGATAGAGCGAATTCACGGGTGGCTAAATTATTTGAGCCTTATCACCCCAGCGTGTTAAGGGCGTTAAATCGCATTGCAAAAGAGTGCCAAGCATTGGAGCTACCGTTTAGCTTGTGCGGGGAGTTGGGCTCTGAGCCTGAGGGGACTATTTTGCTCATCGCGATGGGGTATCGCAAGTTAAGTATGAATATATCAGCATTAAATAAAGTTAAATGGGTTCTTAGAAGATTGAAGGTAAAGGATATGGAGGAATTGCTTGAGCAATGCTTGCAAGCATCTAATGCAATCCAAGTACACCGCTATTTAAGAGATTTTATCGTTGAGCAAGGCCTAAGCGAAATTATTTATACCCAAAGCGGAGCTGATAATCTCTAACCTGTCACGATGGTTATTCACGCTCAGATTATAACTTATCATGGTATAGTCTTTTATTTATTGCCAATTACAGTCTTTTGGTAAGCTCAACTCAATGCCTTCTCACAATGCTGTCATATTTTAGCAAAGTAACCACTTACATACCTTTTGCCAGTAACCGCTTTGAAAGTAGATACGGCACGCGCTATTGCTAACCCAGAGATATTGATATTCTAAAAGATTTAATTTAAAAGAGAGATTTGTGGCTTATTTTTGTCAAAATGCCCAGTAGTGAAAAGTTAACTTTTAATAAGAGCCTTTTAAGGTATGTTTACTTAACTGATTTATTTGGTATGGTACTGACTTCTTGGCTTTGAACATGGCAGAGTGTGAAAGCCACACATAATTGACCAGTAGCAACAATTAAAAAAAGGTGTTTGTGTTCAACTCAAGTATGAATACAAGCAAAACGTTATTTTATTGAGGGAAAGCGATGGCTTTGCAGTTTCCGGAAATCGATCCGATTATTTTTTCAGTCGGGCCTTTAAGTGTCCGTTGGTACGGCCTTATGTACTTAATCGGCTTTGCATTTGCAATGTGGTGGGCAAATAAAGAAGCGGAAAAACCCAATTCGGGATGGACCAAAGACCAAGTAAGTGACCTGCTTTTTTACGGTATGTTG
This sequence comes from Pseudoalteromonas luteoviolacea, assembly GCF_021654285.1. Lineage (GTDB taxonomy): Bacteria > Pseudomonadota > Gammaproteobacteria > Enterobacterales > Alteromonadaceae > Pseudoalteromonas > Pseudoalteromonas luteoviolacea_J. The sequence goes on from NZ_JAKFZS010000002.1 coordinate 40,700, forward strand.
GGGGTTATTTTAGGTGGCCGCGTTGGTTATGTGCTGTTTTATAAATTTTCTGCCTTTTTATCTGACCCGATCATGCTGTTTAAAGTATGGGAAGGAGGGATGTCTTTCCATGGTGGAGCATTAGGCGTAATAACCGCAATTTTCATTTTTGCATGGCGCACTAATAAATCGCCTTTGGCTGTGGGGGACTTTGTTGTGCCTATGGTGCCTATTGGGCTTTTAGCAGGTCGAATTGGTAACTTCATTAATGGTGAGCTTTGGGGTCGTCCAACTGATGTACCGTGGGCAGTTATTTTCCCGGGCACGGATGCTGGTGGTGTACCTAGACATCCGTCCCAGCTATACGAAGCTTTATTTGAAGGATTGGTCTTATTTTTGATTTTAGTCTGGTATCGCAATCAGCCTCGACCAGCAGGCAGCATCGCAGGCCTGTTCTTGCTGGGTTATGGTACATTTAGATTTGCTATTGAATACTTCCGTGAACCAGATTCGCATATTGGCTTGTATGCAGGTGTGATTTCTCAAGGTCAAATCTTATCACTACCAATGATCATCGGTGGTCTGGGTTTGATGGTGTGGGCACACCGACGTGAAGCGACAAAAACAGCATAGTAAAACTGGGTGTTTAGCGAAGAAGCTTCTTCGCTAAACACAAACAGCAATTTATTAATGGTCAATTTAGCGTTATAGTAATAGTAGTTACGCTAAATGAAGTTGAAACACTTGAATTACTCATCCGCATCAAAAAAAACATACAGTGCCTTGCAACTTTTGCTCGTTGCTATTGTATTTGTGATGTCTGTGTTTCAGCCTGTTGCGCAAGCAGAGATGATCTGTGATCACGATATGCCAGGGGCAAAAGCTGCGATGTCTATGCATTTGCCTAGTCATGATGCCTCTGATAACCACCATCAGCACAGTAATATGAATCATACTATGCCATCTCACCACGAAATGGATTGCTGTGAAACAGAGTGCGCATGTCCTACAAGCTTATGTGCGCCATTTTCTCTTTTTATGAGTGAATCTTCCGTATTTACCACGTTTAAACAGTTAACAGAAAAGCCTTTATCTGCCTATTCTGGTTCACCTAATCAGTTAATAAACACGGTCTATAAGCCCCCCATTCTGGCCTAACTCTAGGGTTATTGTGCCCAAAAAATAGCTTTTTAATATTCAGCCATCCCGCTGTATTGCGTTTTATGGTGCGAAAAGTATTTTCAATTACTTTTGAAACACCAGCGATGGCATTTTTCAAATAAAAATGAGTTCCAGAATGTTTAAATTTAAGTTTGTCACGTACGTGTTATTCATCGTTGCAATATGCAACTTTCATAATTTAGCTCAAGCACAACAAGTTATTGAGCAGCCTCAGCTCAAGGTATACAAAACGCCGACATGTGGGTGTTGTGTTAAATGGTTAAGTCATTTGTCTCAACAAGGTATCACCCATCAAGTATATGACTTGCCGGATTTGGGTGATGTGAAAAGTCAATTAAGCATTAAGCCGCGTTATCAGTCTTGCCATACTGGTGTGAGCAGCGGTGGTTATGTGTTTGAGGGTCATGTACCCGCTAAATTCATCAAGCAATTTTTAGCTACACCGTTGAAAGGTGCGATCGGTTTATCAGTGCCTGCTATGCCCCTTGGTTCCCCGGGCATGGAAGTCGGTCAGCGTTTTCACCCATATCAAGTATTGGTGTTGATGGCTGACGGCAGCAGCCAAGTATTTGCTGAAATTAGTAAATATGAGGAGCAATTTTAATGCGGGTTTTAATTGTTCAGTTAACGACTGCTGGTGTATTCAAAAATTTTCAGCCAGATGAAGTAATGCCTATGATGGATTGGAGGAAATCATTATGAGTACGCCAGTTGTAAAAATAATAACGGTTCTAATAGTAGGTATTGTGATTGGCGCAGGAGCTGTTACATTGCGCGATAGTCAACATACGATGGTCGATGCCCATGAAAACGCAGCTGATGAAAAAAAGCCGCTTTACTGGGTTGCGCCAATGGATGCGAATTATCGACGCGACCAGCCAGGTAAATCGCCAATGGGCATGGATCTTGTTCCCGTTTATGAAGAGTCTCAAGGTGAGGACAAGTTTGGCCCTGGGGTGGTAAAAATCTCTCCTCATGTTGTCAATAACCTTGGGGTTAGAACAGCCAAAGTGACATTAGGCGCATTGCAACAAAATATTAACACTGTGGGTTATGTGCAATATGATGAACATAGATTAGTACACATTCACCCTCGTGTAGATGGCTGGGTAGACAATCTATATGTGAAGGCTGTAGGTGATGAGGTTGAACAAGGACAGGCCCTTTATGATTTGTATTCACCTGAGTTGGTTAATGCACAAAAAGAGATGTTAGTCGCGTTAAATCAAGCTGATCAACAATTGATTGAGGCAGCCACGAAGCGGTTACGCGCGCTAAAAATGTCGACCGATTTTATTGAACAGTTGATAAAAACCAAGCAAGTCCGCCAAACCGTCACCTTTTATACACCGCAATCTGGTGTCGTTAAAAACCTCAAGATCCGTGAAGGTTACTATGTTCAGCCTGGTACGACGATGATGAGCATAGGTCAGCTTGACCATGTTTGGGTGGAGGTTGAAGTATTTGAACGCGAAGCAAGTCTTATCAGAGTCGGGCTGCCGGTTGTGATGACGTTAGATTATTTACCGAGTAGGTCGTGGCGAGGGCAGGTCGATTATGTATACCCTAGTTTGGATGCGTCAAACCGCACCTTGCGCGTGCGGCTCAAATTTACGAATACGGATAAAGCCCTCAAGCCCAATATGTTTGCTCGAGTCCAGATTCAGTCTGAGAGTACTCAACATGCACTTCTGGTCCCAAAAGAGTCTGTAATTAGAACCGGTTCACAAAATCGTGTGGTATTAGCATTGGGAGAAGGACAATTTAAGTCGATTGCAGTCGAAATTGGTCGCATTGATGATACGCATATTGAAATTTTATCAGGGCTAAATGAAGACGAGACGGTGGTCACATCCGCTCAGTTTTTGATTGATTCAGAGTCAAGTAAAAGCTCTGATTTTAAGCGTATGACGTTCGATGAAAAACCAAAATCAGTGTGGATGAAAGGGGAAGTGCATAGCGTAACAGAGCAAAGCAGACAGATAAATGTGACACATGGAGCTGTTGATGCTTGGAATTGGCCAGAGATGACGATGGATTTTGAAGTTGGACAAGAGGTTGATTTCGGTGTATTAAAAGCGGGCCAAACACTGCATTTTGAGGTGACACAGCTTGGATCTGGTAGTTACCTGGTGACAGGAATACACATTATGGCGGAACCGCAAATTCCTACGGCAACTGTCAAAGGCGTAATTAATCATGTTTCTCACCGTGATCGTACGGTAAATATCAGTCGCGAGGCGATTGAGAAGTGGAACAGAGCTGCTGCAACTATGGACTTTGTGGTGGACGGATCAATACCACTAGCAGATATTAAAGTTGCTCAGGAAATTACGTTTACTTTTGAGGTCAGAGACGATTTAGTCATCGTTGACATAAAAGACGTTAACAGCGGTGAGCATGACGCTCATGCAGGCCATTGATAGGAGTTCGATGTGATTGAATCAATTATCAAGTGGTCGGTGAGCAATCGGTTTTTAGTACTGTTGCTGACGGTTATTTTAACTTTTGGTGGCTTGTATTCATTAAAGCAAACCCCAGTGGACGCCATTCCCGATTTATCAGATGTACAGGTAATTATAAAAACAAGTTACCCAGGGCAAGCGCCTCAAGTGGTGCAAGATCAAGTCACTTTTCCATTGAGTACCGCTATGCTGTCAGTGCCCGGGGCAAAAACGGTGCGCGGATTTTCGTTTTTTGGTGACTCTTACGTCTACATTATTTTTGATGATGATACAGATATGTACTGGGCACGCAGCCGCGTGCTTGAGTATTTGAGTCAGGCTGCCAGTGACTTACCTAGTTCTGCAAAGCCGCAGCTTGGACCGGACGCTACTGGCGTAGGTTGGATTTATATCTACGCATTGACAGATAAAACGGGCCGCCATGACCTGAGTCAGCTGCGAAGTCTTCAAGATTGGTTTTTGAAGTACGAATTGCAGACGGTATCCGGCGTGTCAGAAGTGGCTACCGTCGGGGGCATGGTTAAACAGTATCAAGTGGAAGTTGACCCTGACAAGCTGAGAGCTTATGGCATTCCTTTAAGCTTGATTGAAATTGCTTTGAAGCAAGGTAATCAAGAAATGGGCGCCTCAGTAATTGAAATGGCTGAAGCTGAATATATGGTAACGGCGACAGGCTACATAAATAAGCTCTCTGATATTGCTCAGATCCCGCTCGGGGTGAGTGAAAATGGTGTGCCTTTGACCATTGCAAACGTGGCTGATGTGCGTTTGGGGCCGCAAATGCGCCGTGGTATCGCTGAACTTAACGGCGAAGGGGAAGTGGTCGGCGGTATAGTGGTGATGCGCTCCGGTGAAAATGCGCAGGCAACCATTGAAGGAGTAAAGGAAAAGCTTGCTTCTTTGAAGGGAGCTTTACCTGAAGGCGTTGAGGTCGTACCGGTATACGACCGCGCTCAGTTAATCGAAGCCGCGGTGGATAACTTATGGCAAAAGTTGGCTGAAGAACTGTTAGTGGTGGCTGTGATCTGTGTTGTGTTTTTATTTCATTTGAGGTCTTCGGTGGTGGCTGTCGTTTCATTACCGCTTGGCATTTTAGCCTCATTCATCATCATGCACTTACAGGGAATAAACGCCAATATCATGTCGTTAGGCGGTATTGCGATAGCCATTGGTGCAATGACAGATGGGGCGATTGTGATGATTGAAAATATGCACAAGCATATGGAAAAAACGCCACTGACGGATGAAAATCGCTGGGAAATTGTGACTAAAGCAGCTTGTGAAGTCGGGCCTGCATTATTTTTTAGCCTTCTTATCATCACTGTATCATTTTTACCTGTGTTTATTTTAGAAGCACAAGAAGGCAGGATGTTTGAACCTCTTGCTTACACTAAAACTTACGCCATGGCGGCATCCGCCGGTTTAGCCATTACTTTGGTGCCTGTATTGATGGGGTACTTTATTCGTGGCAAGGTGATATCCGAGAAGAAAAACCCGTTAAACCGCGTTTTAACGGCAGTGTATATGCCTGTCTTAAAGCAAGTAATGCGTTTTCCTAAAATTACGATTTTATTGGCTGTGTTCATTACGGTTGCTGGTTTTTATCCGATCAATAAGATTGGTAGTGAATTTATGCCGCCACTGGATGAAGGCGACTTGATGTACATGCCTACTACGTACCCCGGCATTTCTATTGCAAAAGCCCGCGAGCTCTTACAGCAAACTGATAAGCTAATCCGTACTGTGCCTGAGGTTAACAATGTATTTGGCAAGGTGGGACGTGCAGAAACGGCAACCGATCCAGCGCCATTGACTATGATTGAGACCTTCATTCAATTAAAGCCAAAATCTCAATGGCGAGAGGGGGTTACAACAGAAAGTTTAAAGGCGGAATTGGATAGCTTGGTTAAATTCCCCGGCTTAACGAATGCTTGGGTCATGCCGATAAAAACGCGCATAGATATGCTAGCAACGGGGATCAAAACGCCTGTGGGTATAAAGGTCGCAGGTCCTGACTTGGACGTCATTCAAGAGATCGGCCAGCAAATTGAGGCAATTTTACCTGCACTTGAGGGAACCGCTTCCGTTTACTCTGAGCGCGTTGCTGGAGGCCGTTATATTAAAGTCGACATTTCTCGCATACAGGCCAGTCGCTTTGGGCTCAATATTTCTGATATTCAGCAGGTCGTGGCTAGCGCCATAGGTGGAGCAACTGTTACCCAAACTATAGAAGGTCAAGAGCGATATCCAGTGAATATTCGCTACCCTCAGGAGTACAGAGACTCACCTGGATCTTTAGCCAAGTTGCCTATGGTGACACCATCAGGCGCTCAAATCACCCTTGGAGATGTTGCTCGTATTTATATTGATACGGGGCCGGCTAGCATAAAAAGTGAAAATGCGCGGCTCAATGGCTGGACTTACATTGATATCGAAGGTGTTGATATCGGTTCTTATGTGAACAACGCACGCGCTTTTTTAGAGCAAGAGTTAGACTTACCAACCGGATATTCCCTTTCTTGGGCTGGTCAATATGAATATATGCAAAGGGCACAAGAGAAATTATCTTATGTGTTGCCTTTAACATTGGCAATCATTGTCATTTTGCTATATCTGAATTTCAGAGCCATGACAGAAGTTTTGATGATTATGGTGACGCTCCCTATGGCCATGATTGGTGGGATATGGTTGATGTATTTTGAAGGGTTTAACTTTTCCGTGGCTGTTGGCGTTGGGTTTATAGCGTTAGCAGGTGTCGCGGTGGAGATTGGGGTGATTATGCTGGTGTATTTAAACCAAGCTCTCCACTCTCTCAAAGAGCGCGCTTCGCAGACCGGCGCTTCAATTTCGCTAGAAGAGTATCAAAATGCGCTGTTACATGGCGCTGGCCTTAGAGTGAGGCCCGTTATGATGACAGTGACGACCATTATTGTCGGGTTACTACCCATTTTATACGGTGCCGGTGCTGGCTCTGAAGTGATGAGCCGAATTGCAGCGCCTTTGGTTGGTGGCATGACGAGTGCTGTGGTGTTAACTTTAATCGTTTTGCCTGCTCTGTATTCCTTAATAAAGCGCAAAGAGGTGACGAGGTTAAATAAGGAGATTGAAATGGATGTGCCTAGCCGAGGCTAATCTAAACAAGAAGTAATGCTTAGCAAGCATTACTTCTTTTGCGTAATTTACTCACTATGGAGCAATTTTATTAATAGCGGCTGATTACTGTAGTTGGAAACACGCATTTTGACCGTCAGTAGGGCATAAATCAGGCTCACCACCAGCGACTAAGTTTGTTAATTTTGGCTGTAGGACTTTGCTGTTAGATAATTTTTTGAGTGAGTTTTTCTTGATTTTCAGTTTCATGATTTTCCTTATTTATTATTTTTTCAACTAAATCATAACTAATCTAGCAATAATTGAATGTTAAAGTAAATAATGAATGCTAGACCCTAATACATTTAGATATCTTGTGTATTCCCTAGGCGCTGCTGTTCAGATACCAATTTATTATCACCCTAGCAATGATGGTTTAGCTTCCATATGCAGTGTATGATAGGGCGCAGTTGAAATTTGTAGAGTGATAGGGTTGGGTAATGAGCCAATATTTAGACTTATGTCAGCGCATTGTTGATGAGGGTAAATGGGTTGAGAATAAAAGAACAGGAAAAAGATGCCTCACGGTAATCAATGCGGATTTAACCTATCACGTTGATAAAAATGAATTTCCACTTGATACTACCCGAAAGAGCTTCTGGAAAGCGGCAATTGCTGAACTGCTGGGCTATTTGCGTGGATATGACAGTGCGGCCCAGTTTAGAGAAATTGGCTGTAATACTTGGAATGCCAATGCAAACGAAAACCAAGACTGGTTAAATAATCCAAACCGTAAAGGTGAAGATGATATGGGGTTTGTTTATGGTGCGGTTGCCAGAAATTTCCCAAAACCAGATGGCGGTAGCGTTGACTTAATCAAGCAAGTGATCGATGACCTATCAAAGGGTATTGATAATCGAGGCGAAATCATCACATTTTATCACCCTGGATCGTTTCATTTAGGCTGCTTGCGCCCATGTATGTTCCAACATCAGTTTTCTATTTTAGATGGTGTATTGTATTTGAATAGTTACCAGCGCAGTCAGGATGTACCACTTGGTGGTAACTTTAACGCCATACAAGTCTTTACTTTATTGAAGCTAGTGGCACAGATCACGGGGCTTCAAGCAGGTAAAGCATTCCATAAAATTGTTAATGCGCATATTTATGAAGATCAGCTTGAATTGATGCGTGATGTGCAGTTAAAGCGCACGCCTTTTGAATCACCTCAGCTTCATATCAACCCTGAGATTAAAACGTTTGAAGACTTAGAGACTTGGGTGACTTTGGATGACTTTGAAGTGACAAATTATCAACACCATGAAGCGATCCAGTATCCTTTCTCTGTTTAAAACTATGAATTATATACGGTGAGATGATTTTGTCTCACCTTTTCCTCACACCTTTGTTTATCACCTTTTAGTATTGTTCCTATTTTTACCCAATTTGTTTATTCTGGCTATAAAGTATTCAAAGTAAATGCTTTTTGTCTTGTTTCAGTGGACAAACCAGTCTTTTTTAGTCAGTCTAATGACCTAGCTTAAGGGAAGTGGCGTTTATTTGGTTGGGTTAAGGTGGAATGTGTTGTATGCCTTTCAAGTTACAAATATCAACTTTTATATTAGTTTTTATCATAGTGTGCTTGGCTGGCTGTGCCAGTTCAGACCTAACATTGAATGAAAAAATAGCCCATCAAGAAAAAATCCATGCGCATAAGGTCATGGTGGAGTCTTATACGAAGAATAAGGCCAGTATTGAGCGGTTAGCAAAAATGGAAGGTGATTTGACTCAATTACTGAGCTTACTCGCTGTTCAAACTGAAGTGCCAGATATTCATAGCCATATGCAGCCACAGCAAACTGTTGTTCAACATAAGGCTGAAGTGACCCCGCATGAGCCTATTGAAACGCAAGAAATCAATGATAAGGATAACGTTAAAGTATCACAACAAAAGGCGAGCTCATTAGTACCTGATTTTGTATTAGGTATGCATTTGAGGCAACACACAGCACTTTCACAAATACAGGCCATTCAGTTTCGTATTGATATGATAAGGCATAACTATCCACTGGTTTTTAATTCTGTGGATACGCGAATTGTGGAGCCAGATCCAAATCGCACACTATTTTACGTTATCGCTTCTGGCTTTTCATCTTACCAAGAAGCTGGGGTTTTTTGTAAGGCGATGTCGGGTGTGACGAAGCGTTGCGCTGAATTGCAAAATAATATATAAATGTATATATATAGGTACAAGCTTTTGTCCATCAAAGGAATTTGCGCATGTGTTTTAGAGCTTAGACTCTTATTACATCGATCGCGAGAGCAGTAGTTTAAATCACTCTTAATTACTTACGGTGATTTATAAAGGATAATTTTATGAAAAATAAGTTTAAATATTTCGGCCTTGCGGCAACTATTACAGCATTACCGTTAACGACAATGGCGGGTGAGCAGGCAACATTTGAGGCTAAGGTTGAAGTAAAAAATGCATTCTCGTTGCAAAAACAGCAAGATTTAGACTTCGGTACTATTCGTGCTCTGGCGGATAACGTGGGTACAGATAAAGCGACTCTGGTTATTCCTGCAGATAAGACTATGGCTCCAACACCTTTTACAACGAATCCAAGTACAGCTGAGATTGCGATTTTAAGTGCAGGTAGTCCTGCGCAATTTAAAATTTCAGGGGTTGTTCCTTTTGCCACACTCACAATCACAGACCCAGTCGAGACCAATATTTCTTTAACGACCAGTGGTTCGGCGGCAGGCTTTACTTTGGGCTCATACACATACTTTGTTGAGACGGGCGCTTCTAACTCAACGCCTGTGGTAGGTAATAAGATTCAGGTTGATGCTTTAGGCGATGCCGTATTTAATTTAGGTGCAACGTTGTCGACCACAAATAATAACGCTGCGAATTATTTAGATGGTAACTATGTTGGCACTTTTACACTCGAAGTTAGTTATTAACTTCTTGGTAAGTAAATGTTGAAAGAATCCAAATATAAAGCGGTTCAGAGCATAAAATCACGAGCCGCCGTATTTGGGTTATGCTTGATAGTCAGTCTTCCTGTACTTGGTAGGATAGATGTACTTACGCCTTTAGATTTTGGCACTATTTTAATTTCAGATCACAGCCAGACGAGTCGTGTTAAAATCGGTGTAAATGGGCAAAATACGACAAGCGGAGCGGTTCATTTAGTCTCTGGCGGCAATGCTGCGGAGCTTGCTTTATCTTCGTTACCTCCTTTGCATCAAATCTCTGTGTCAACCAGCATTGTTACACCTTTACTGTCGCATTCTAACTTATATGTCCCCGGTATAAACCTGGTGCAGTTAGAACATATCAACAGTGTTGTCAGCGATTCGCAAGGAAATGCTGCCCTCAAAATTGGTGGTACAATTGAAGTGAGTGCACAGCCTTCCCAATTCCCAGATGGCACATATCGCGTCTGGGCAAATATTGAATTGAATTATTAATTACCTCTTATGAAAAAATATATTTTTTGTATTGCTGTTATGGCGATGTCAGTTTTTAGTCAGGTAGTAAATGCCTCTTTGATGATTTCACCTACCCGTGTTGTGTTTGATGAACGGCAGCGCACAGCGAAAGTGTTCTTAATAAATAATGGCTCTGAAGCAAAAACTTACCGCTTGGGTTGGAAAGAGAAGCGCGCACTGGCGAAAGGTGGTTATCAAGATCTAGCGCCTGAACAAGCAGGGCCTTGGAAGCTCAGCGAGTTAATGAGAATGACGCCAAGACAAGTTTATTTAGCGCCTGGTGAGCGACAAGTTGTGAAGTTAGCATTAAGGCGTAAACAAGGGATGCGTGATGGCGAATACCGCTCACACTTGCTGTTTCAAGCATTGCCAACAGAAAATCCAGACCAATCAGTAGCGATAGGGATTAGCCTCAATATGATATTGAGCTACAGTATTCCGGTTATGTATCGAAAAGGGGTTGATGTACCGCAGGTAACCGTTAGCTCTGCGCAATATACTTCGAACATTCACGGGAAACCAGTTATCGCGGTTAAATTAAAAAGAAGTGGCGCAGCAAGCGCATTGGGGAAGTTGACAGCGCATTGGCAGCCGAACGGTAAAAAAGAGTGGACTAAAGTCGCTATAGCCAATAACTATGCAATTTATCCTGAGGTAGACGAAGCCAGTGTTGAGTTGAATATTTTACAAGGTCAGGCTATTCGTGGTTCAGGTCAATTAAAGCTGATGTATACCGGTCAAGAGGAATATCGAGATACGGTTTTCTCACAGCGTATTTTCAATGTGATTGCTCAATAAAATCGTGCTAAATAGGCTTTGTATTGTCGCACTACTGAGTATATGTGCGGCAATGACGCTGGTTACTTTTGCCAACCAAGATGACAGTAATGCGCACAATGAGAGGGTGCTCAGTTATGGGAGCAACCGCATTCAAAGCGGTGAAGTACTTTTTTTATCACTGTATGTTGATAAATATTACCTGTCAGAAGTGTTTGCAATCAAGAGTGACAATGGCGTTTTACTAGAACTACAAAGTTTTTTCTCTGCATTGGATTTTGCCATAACATCTGACGATGACGGCAAACGTTATTCCGGGTGGTATATTGAACAGGCACAAGTCTTCTCTTTAAATTTGACGACCCTTCGCGTCCGTACTGGACAGGCTGAGGAGCAATTAAACGCACAAGACATCATGGAAACCCAAGGCGAAGTGTATGTCGATGCAACCTTACTGGCCAAGTGGTTCAAATTACATTTCAACATCAATTACCAAGATCTCAAGCTGAAAGTTTTTAGCGAGCAAAAGCTTCCCATTGAAATGCGTTTAGCAAGACAGGATCGTCGCTTTGCAGCTAAGTCTGTGAGGCAATCTTCTGTATTGCCTTGGAAAGAGACGCCATATCAAGTGTGGAGCCCTCCACTGTTTGATATACAAGCGTCACTGAATACCACGAATGAAAGTGACACACGTCTTTCAGTCTCTATGTTAGGGAGTCAAGACCTTGCTTATTGGAATGCGAATTACTTTTTAAGTGGTCGCAATGGCAATTTGTTAGATGAAGGACGAGTGAATATAACCAGAGAAGAGAAAGAAGGTATTGCACTTGGCCCGCTGACAATAAATAAAGTAGAAGCTGGGGATATTCTTGGTACGCGTATAGGGGGAGAGTTTGTATCAACACATGCACGTGGTTTAAGGATCTCGGATAGACCGCTTTTTCAGGAGATTGATACGCAAGCCGTGAGAATAAGTGGTGCAATACAGGTGGGGTGGGACGTCGAGCTGTACCATAATGGCTTGATGATTGATCAAAGGTTAAGCGTCCAATCTGGTTTATATGACTTTGAACATATAGAACTCTATTTTGGAAGCAATGAGTTTGAGTTGATCATGTATGGGCCCCAAGGGCAAGTTCTGCGAGATAGTCGCTCATACTATGTGGCCGGCAGTCGTATCTCAGCAGGTAACGGTTATTTTGATGCATCCCTTGTAGATGTGGGGAAAACTTTATTAGGGACAGGTATAAGCACTGACAGTTATACAGGCTGGAATCTCCTCAGTCGCTATGATTATGGAGTTAGTGATGCTTTATCTTTTTATTCAGGTACTCGTATTGCGCTAGAGGGGCAAGAAAATGCATATCAGTTGAATACTGGGTTAGTTTTTGATGTATGGAAAAAAGGCATCATTAACTTTGACTACAGCCATGATGAGCGCGGTGAACGCATATACCAACTACAAGGGCGTACTCAGATAAATCAACATGCAATAAGCGCTGTGGTATCAGATAAAAAAAGCCGAACTGAGAATGAAAATGCACAATACAATAGAGTGCAAGATTTGGCGCTTCGCGTATCAGGTCGCTTGTACCAAAATAGCGACATTCGACTGAATTATCAAAATACGCTTAATTGGCGAAAAAACCTTTATGGCAGTGATTTTATTGCATCTAACTTGCTTTCGGTGGCAACGAGGTTTGGTACGCTTAGCCATCAATTAGATTATACTCAGCCTGACGGTGAGCAAGCTTCCAATATACGCGGCATTGCACGCTGGCAGGGGAGAGTGGGGAGTACGTATGGCCGTGTCGGAGTTGGCTATATGTCACAGCCAGATAGTCAATTAACGGATTACCATATACAACTGAGTCGAGTCATAAATAGCCAGCTAGGCATGGATTTAGATTATACCAAATCTTTGTTAGATGATAATTATGAAATTGAAGCTGGCCTAAACTGGCATAACGACAAATTTAGGCTGACAGGTCAATTTAGTTACTTTCAAAATAATGATTGGCAATTTGGGCTAACAGGTCAGTTTAGCCTTGGCTATGAGAGCTATAGTAATGAGTTTTTTATCAGTGATAGGCGATTAGCGAGCTCAGGCTCAGTGTTGGTAAAAGTGTACTTAGATCAAAACAATAATGCGAAGTTCGATGGCAATGATGTCATGCTTGAAGGCGTTCGGATTAAGTCTTTACAAGGATTTGCGCAAGCGTTTACTGATAGTAAAGGCACTGCTTTGCTAGGAAATATGCCTTTAAACCGTCAAACAGACATCGTGCTTGATGCGGATTCTCTGCCTGACCCTTTTTATATCTCGGCCCATGATGGCCGTTCAATTACGCCGCGAAAAGGGTTTATAGCCTACTTAGAATACCCAGTTGTACATGCAGGTGAGCTTGAGGGAATCGCATATCAGAAGGATCTTGAAGGCAATGAGGTGCCATTGCCTTATGCTGAAATAGAGCTAGTTAATGAGTACCAGCAAGTGATAGATACAGTGAAGACAGCTTATGATGGGTATTATGTATTTAGCGGGATCAGACCTGGTAACTATGAGACCAGAGTCAAAAAGCATACATCGGATCAATTTAAGCAAACTGAAAAAGTTGAAGTGGCATTCTCAAGCCGAGGGGATGTATTGCTTGAAGTGGATATGATGGTTGAACACTTGCCTAACTTAACCGGCTATGTTGCTGTGCTTGGACAATTTGATTCACTGACTATCTTGAAAGCTTACGCGACGATTGTTACCAAAAAAATACCGCCAGATTTATCCAATCAAACTTTTTTTATGCATGATAAAAAGCGTAACAAATATCTACTTGGTTATGGTTATTCTGAACAAGAAGGTCAGGCGGCAAGCGCTTGCCTTAATTTACAGCGTACTCAAATCTCATGTAACGTTGAGCCTATATCGGTTGTTCAATAGAAAGCATCAAGTTAGCTAAAAGAATAAACAACCTATGACTCGCTAGAATAATAAAGTGCTTCTTTGCTTATATAGTCATCAAGTGGTTCGATTTTTGCATGATATCGAGGACTAACTCAGAGGTATGATAATATGCGATTTCTAATCTTGGTGTTTATTTGCTTGTTAGCAGGCTGCAGTACGAGCGCCTGGCTACAACCAGAATCAGAAAAGGTTGAAAAACAAGCCCCCCCAGCGCGCAGTGTCCACAGCTATGTGGGAGAGATGGCTACGCAGCTTAGTCAGTATAGTCGACCTCTAAAGCCTGGTGCTTCAGTCGCAGTCACAAGCTTTTTTAAAGATAATGAATTAGGCGCCGATACCTTAAGTAATCAAGGCGCGGGTCTAAGCAATCAGGTGCAAGAAAGTTTTATCACCTATCTGACACAAATGGGGTTACAGGTGGTTGAATTTCGGATGCAAAAATCGATTAATTTATCCGAAGAAGCTGACACTATTTTAAGTCGCGACATTGATAAACTTAAACAGCGACACAAGTTTGACCTGATCCTTACTGGTAGCGTAAGTGAAAACATAGATTCCTTTACGATACATGCAAGATTAATAGATATGGTCAGTAGTAAAACTGTATCTGCCGCTTCTATAAGCCTACCCAAAGAAACGCTCTGGGGAGAGGAGCAAGTGCAAATGCGCGATGGCTTACTGCATCGCAGCCAATATTAACGGAGAAAGATATGAAAAAGTATGCGTTATCACTTTTATTGCCTATGTTATTTGGCTGTATGAATACGGACAGTGAGCAATATGCGGGCAATGCGGTTATGGTGGATAAAAACGCATTTGCGAGCTCTGAGAGTCAGTTTCAAGTTCACCCAGGCGGAATGCATGGAATGACTGTCTCACAACAAATGGCGAGTCGCAATGTGACCCACTATGTACAAAACTTGATGCAAGATATGATAGGGAATCTGCGTTATGTAAACGATAGAACGCCTATTGCGGTTGCGACTTTTGTTTTTCTTGATGAAGACTATAACTATGGGTCTTTACTCGGGAATCAGTTATCTGAGAGCTTTGTCCATGAATTACATAACTTTGGGGTCCCCGTCGTTGATTTTAAAACCACGGATTTTATGCGTGTGACTAAACAGGGCGATTTCATTTTTAGTCGTGACTTTTTAGAGCTCTCTGATGAGCATACTTTCAATTATGTGCTTGCCGGCACGTTGGCAAATCATCAAGGTGGTGTGCTGGTGAATGCACGTATCGTGGGGGTAAAAAGCAAGGCTGTTGTTGGGACTGCACAAGGTTTTTTACCGCAATCGGTTGTCAATGCACTGCGTGATGGGATTGGTCACGATGGGATTCGCTTGGAAAGAGCAAGTAGGTAGTGGTGATGAGAACGAGTATATTGATACTGGGCTGTATAGCGCTTATGGCGGGGTGTGAAAGCTCTCGGCACGCACAAATTGTTCCCCAAGGTCAGCAATCAGTAAAAGATCAGCAAGCGCAGCAGTTGGCAGCTTTGGCTAATGAGTTAGATTCACAGCCGGATGTTGTCTATTCAGATCCAGGGTTTGTTACCTACGAGCATAATAAACAGCTATCTAATTATGCGGGTCAAATCGCATTAGAGTTAACAGATTCTATGACTGGGATTTCACCTAGAGCCGTAGCGATAACGAGTTTTGTTAGCTTTGATAGAAGCCTCAGAAGGAGTAATCAGCTCGGTAATCAACTGGCTGAGTCCATGATCCACCAATTTCAAAAAATGGGCTACCCAGCGCTTGATTTTAAGTCCCATCGTGGGATTGCGGTGACAGTCAATGGCGACTTCGTTTTATCTCGTGACGCAAAAAGGCTGCCAAAAAGCCCGTCACCGAGCCATGTGTTAACGGGAACAATGATCTACCGTGATCGAGGTGTAGAGGTAAATACTAGGCTGCTTGATTTTGACAATCGGTTAGTGGTTGCCAGTAGCAATGTCACTATTCCTTATTTTATTCTTCATCCAAGTGCGACAGTCACTTACAAATGACAACGATGGTCGCAGTTGTGGCCATCAGCTAGCCTGTTTTCACCTGAGGGTGATCAAATTAAATATCTAATGACTGTTACATCTATTTTCTAAAATGACTTGTCATTGATACCATGACACTGTTATAAATATAATTCATAAACAAATGCTTATGGTGTTTTGACACAAGTATGTGTCCCCGTAGTTTAATGGATAAAACGGGGCCCTCCTAAGGCTTTGATGTAGGTTCGATTCCTACCGGGGACGCCATAATGCTTCTTCAATACGAAATTACCAGCCTGCTATAAAGCATATTCCTCAGCAGGTGTGATGATAAGCTCCACAATGTCATTAATTTGAATGTTATTCATTGGCCTATTTTGAATATTTGTCGCGATGGCATTTTGTGCATTAACTTGTGTGACTTTGACACGATTGATGGTTTGAATACTGCGAGTAAAGAACTGATTTCTTCCGCCAGCGACATCGCTACGATGTGCAATACTCAGCACTTGTCCTACCTTAAGACCATGTGCTCGCCCTAAGTTGATCACCAACTGGTCTTGATCTTTATGGAGTATGCGTCCTCGTGTAGGTAAACATGCAAATGCTTGATTTAGATCTTGAGCGAGGCTATTGAAAACGCCTTGAATGCGTTTTCCATAATCTGTATGCCAAAAAGTATCACTGTATACGTCGACTATTTTGGTTTTCTCATAAGGCCAAATACCCGAAACACTATAATGTTGCTGCCATACTTTGTCTTTACTGATTGCATCAAATGCAGCAAAGTCAATCTTAAAGCTTCTCACATATTCATCATCTTGCCAAAAAGCATATTCACTATTTAACTTTTGTGTATTGGCCAAGTCTGTGATTTGGCTGAGCAAAACATATTGACTATTGCTGGTCGCCGTCAAGCTTTCGATAAGCTTATCATCGTAATCGAAGTTTTGTGAAAAGAAAGCACGTACATTAATACTTTTATCAATAAAGGGGATCGGTTTGACCGTCATGTTACGCTGCATCAAGGTTTGATACATGCGTTCACTGGCTGATTTATGTATGTCAAAAATTTGACCAAGTCTCGCTTGATGCGGCTGCATAAGCTGGCTTTGTGTAATAGTGATCTGTTTATTGAAGGACTCTTCTGGACACTGCTGCTGTTTAGGAAAAATATCTAGGTGCAAAGTGACACTCATCACACCATCTTTGGTATTTTCAGATACTAAGTTGATTTCTTGTATTTCGCCATGGCTTTTTATTTTGATGTGATCTTGAGCAAGCACACCATTAGCCAGTGTTTGCACACTAGAAACGGTAGCACCAGAGAAAATTAGCGCTTGTGTTATTGCATCTTGCACAGCTTCTTGTCGTGCAGCTGCGCGGTCAGCGGTATAAGCATTTGCGTACCCGGTTACTTCAAACCATTCAGCTTTGGCACCAAAGCTTAACAAACAGGCAGTGATGGCTGTAATACTCGCTCTTTTCATCGTTTAATACCGTTTCAAAACTTAGTCTATCTTATATCTATCTCAGCAAGTCCTATGCCAATCGTATTGGCTTAATTTGTGCATGTGATCAAGCACAGAAGCAAACTTATGTAATTAGGAGTCGGTAACGTATGCGTAGGTTACTTAAAGTTAGCAAAATTTTAGCCATCAGTGTAGTTGTTGGTCTCGCAGGCTGTAGTTCAATTATCGACAAACATGTGGAATATAGTCATGTGCAACCTGATAATTACCCTGTATTAAAAGCGATTGGTTATGCACCTTTAGATGCGCAACCAGGGGTAACAGACAGTGAGAAAATGTTGATGGCAATTAAGGTTTCTAAGCTAGAGGCTTACCGAGAGCTAGCAGAGCAAGTGTATGGTCATCAATTGAATGCCACAACAACAGTACGGGGTGTTGTTGCTCAAAACGATGGTCTACGCAGTCAGGTCCAAGGCGTAATAAGAGGTGCGCGTGTACTTAAATCGTATGCCGTCGGTGACATTTACACAACTGAACTAGAGTTAGACATGAAGACGGTGTATGACTTGTATATCGGCCAAGTTAAGCCTAAAAAAATTCAAAGAGTTACTTACTATTAGTCCAAAGCAAAAAGCACGGCTTCAGCTGTGCTTTTTGTACAAATTAAAAGCTTAAGCTTTTAAGTTTTTTACAATCTCACCAACATTTTCTACGACACTGCCATCTTCAGTATAGGTTGTAGATGTGGGTCTACCTATGAGGATCTCTTTTAACTCACGTACTGTCATATGTGCCAAGTGTGCAGCTTTTGCATTGACTTCATTTTGATTTTTACATTTTATCAGCAGTAAATCTATTTGCTCGGTCAAAGGGGCAACATCGGGGTTTTGAAACAACTCTTTTGGGTAACTAGATAGTTCTTTATCTGTTTTTTGAATGTTATTCAAAAAGGTAATTTTTTGCCGTGCAATGTCCTTGAGTCCATCTCCATTTCTGGTGCTTAAGGCCGTCAGCTCTTCATCGAGAAGCAGGGTCAAAGCTTCCAGTGAAGATATTTGTGTTGTTAACTGCTGTACACACAGCTCAAGTGCTTTATCCATATAAATCAAATTCAAATGCGGCTATGTTTTTTGCGAGCTTTTCAGCATCAACCTGATACTTTCCTTCTGCAATCGCTTTTTTAAGCTCTTCGACTTTTTTGCTATCGAAGGCTGGTGCTTGTTGCGCCTTATCTTGCAGTCCTTTCAATTGCTGCGCTTGTGGTGTCAAACTGACAGAGTCAGCTGCTGCTTTTTGCTGAGCGGCAGGTTTAGCTGCTGCATTATTAGCATCATTTCTTTGCAATTCAGCACGTTGTTGCTTAATATTATTAGCAACATTGTTCGGCTGATTTTGACCGTTAATGTTATTAACCATGATAGTGACCCGTATAAATAGTTGTTTCAGTCTTTATATCGACCATTTCACTACTAACTTTAGCAAAAATTTTAAATATTGACTGCAACGGAATCAACATCTTTTACTCTTGCTCTGATAGTTTTTCCAGATTTCACGTTTTTAACCCTGATTTGCTCCCCCAAGTTACCATCTTGTAAGGCGATACCTTGGGTTTTAATCGCAAAATTCTTGTTCCCTGCCAAAATAATGACAGAGTCTCCCTTACATACCATGCATATCTGACGAAGGTTAATCGCTTTTTCTGCTTGTATGCGGCGTTTCGTTTTGCTCCCAACTAACATGTCAATGCTGTCTATATTGGATGCGCGAACAAAATGCTTGGGGCGCATAGCGACCTTTAAATCTTCAGCTTGTAACACCGTTCCTTTATCAAGCTGTTGTGTAGTTACAATAACGGGATACAAGGTTTCGATTTTTACATGCACAAACTGTACCCATGTTCTTCTGTCTGTGCACCTTACTTGTATCGTGACTTGGCGATTAAATGGGGGTCTTGCCTTACTGGAGATCTCTAAAGGGGATTTGCATGGGCGACTCGGGATCCTCGCGTCGAGTGGCAGTGCGGATATATTAAGTACCCCTTTGGGGTCTTCAGTGCTGTGTTCTTCGACATACTTTATTGCGAGTTCCTGAACTTTTGATGGCTCATAGGTCTGAGCATATACAGGCTGGTTGGCTAAAAAGTAAGCCAGAGTGAGAAAGAATTGAACTGCAATTGTATTTTTTAACAAACTCATGATGTTTCGACTATGCTTATTGGGTGAAACAAGGTATAAAGATTTTGCGTGAATTGCTTCACCGCTTCAAGGGCAACTTTGAATGCTATATAACAAGCAAACATTGTTCCGATAAGCTGTATTTTGAGTAGGAGAATGAAATGGCAGGTATTTTAGACTCAGTTAACCAACGAACTCAGTTGGTGGGTCAAAACCGACTTGAACTATTACTCTTTCGTTTGAAGGGGCGGCAACGCTTCGGTATCAATGTTTTTAAAGTAAGAGAAGTACTTCAGTGTCCACCTCTTACTGCTATGCCAAAATCAAATTCATATGTGCGCGGTGTCGCGCATATCCGCGGGCAAACTATTTCTGTTATCGATATGTCTCTTGCCGTGGGCGGTCCTCCAATTGAAGACATTAAGAACTGCTTTGTGATCATTGCTGAGTACAACCGTTCAGTACAAGGTTTCTTGGTGGGTGCTGTAGAAAGAATTGTCAATATGAATTGGGAGCGAATTATGCCACCGCCATCGGGCGCAGGCAGATACTCTTATGTGACGGCAGTGACAGAGATTGAAGAAGAGCTAGTTGAGATTTTGGATGTTGAAAAAATCTTGAACGAAATTTGTCCCATCAACACCGAGGTCAGTGAAGAGATCGTCGCTGACGGCGAAATGCAAAAAGATCTTGGTGAGCGAATCGTATTTATCGCTGATGACTCTGCGGTTGCGAGAAATCAGGTCAAACGTGCACTTGAACCGTTGGGCGTGCAAACAGAGTTAGCTAAAAACGGTAAAGAAGCGCTAATTCGATTGAAAGAGATTGCAGAAGTTGACTGCCAAAATGACATAACAGAGCGTGTCGGCTTGCTTATCTCAGATGTTGAAATGCCTGAGATGGATGGTTATACGTTAACCGCAGAGATTAAGGCTGATCCAAAACTTGCACCTTTGCATGTCATCTTACACACATCCCTTAGTGGTGTATTCAATCAAGCCATGATTGAAAAAGTAGGTGCAGATGATTTTATTGCTAAATTTAACCCTGATGAACTGGCTTCGGCAGTGAAAAAGTGGGTCCATTGTGATTAATAACTGGTGGTAAACATTGGAAAATAAACATTTAGAGCAGAGCGAGTACGATCAGTTTCGCACCTTTTTAGAGCAGCAGTGTGGCATAGTACTTGGTGACAATAAGCTTTATTTGGTGAAAAGCCGCCTCGCGCCTTTGATGTCTCGATTTAATGTCGATTCTTTATCATCGTTAGTGACAAAAACTTTGAGTCCGCATGAAAGGCAGCTACGTGCAGCAGTTGTCGATGCGATGACGACAAACGAGACATTGTGGTTCAGAGATCAGTATCCGTTTGAGTTACTAAAAAAGAAAATTTATCCAGAATTTAAAGATTTACGTAGGCCTGTGAAAATCTGGTCAGCGGCAAGTTCATCAGGACAAGAGCCTTATTCAATCGCCATGTCAACGAGTGAGTATCAATCCTTGAATCCTGGCGCCATGAAAATGGGGGCTCAGGTTGTGGGCACAGATATTTCCAACACAATGTTGGATATGTGTAAAAATGCAGAGTATGACGCATTGGCATTGGCCCGTGGCTTATCGCCGGAGAGACGCAAAAAGTTCTTTATTGACAGTGGCAATGGCATGGCTAGAGTCGTTGACCCGATCCGAAAAATGGTGAATTTCCGTCATTTGAACTTGCTGGACTCCTATGCCTTATTGGGTAAATTTGATGTGATATTCTGCCGGAATGTGCTGATATACTTCTCGCCTGAGGTAAAAGCAAAAATTATTTCTCAGTTTGCACAAGCATTGAATCCAAATGGTTACCTATTTTTAGGTGCTTCGGAGTCAATGGCTGGGTTAAGTGATGATTTTGAAATGCTCAGGTGTAACCCTGGGATCATCTACCAAAAAAAATCTTAAATTGAAAAGCAGCCGACAGGCTGCTTTTTTGTTAGTTTAGAATTATGTGTGGCACAAAGCGACTGAGGTCTTGCGTGATCAGGCTAGGATCTGCACGTAACCCCATACCGGCAGGTCTATTACCGACCACCCAACTTCCTACCACAACATGTTCATTAGCAAATTTAGGCAGTGCTTTAAATGCTTGGTAGATAAAGCCCTCTTCACCATATTCTCCACTCGATTTGGCGAGTAATTTACCTGCTTTGATGATTTCTATACTTGCCCCCTCACGAGAGAAAATAGGCTTTTTTACTATACCAGTATTCTTATCGAGTAAGTGCTTTTGATCGTCAAAATAAGCGGGTAACAAATTGGGGTGATTTGGAAAGTATTGCCATAGCAACGCTAAGATGGCTTTGTTTGAGAGCAGAGATTTCCATGCAGGCTCTAGCCATTGAGTAGACATGTTGTTGAGCGACTGGCCGTATTCGTCATCAAACATAAACTCCCACGGGTAGAGCTTAAAGCACCAGTCAATTTTTTTATCATTCAAGTCAACAAATTGCTGCAAAGTATTGATACCAATGTCTTCGATAAAGGTAAATTGACAGGGAATACCAGCATCTAATGCACAGCTTCTCAAGTAATCTACAGTGCCTTTATCTTCTTCTGTTTCTTTACAGCAGCTAAAGTGCAGTGTTTTAGCGCGGTTAAATTTATGAATATGTAAAAATCGCGCAATTAGCTGCTCTTGAATACTATTAAATTGGTCGCTGTGCGGTGGAAGTGCTCCAGTATTGACTTGCTGTTCTAACCACATCCATTGCCAGTATGCTGATTCAAATAGAGAAGTAGGCGTATCATAGTTTGCTTCTAAGAGTTTAGCTGCTGACACGCCATCATAACAAAAGTCGAAACGTCCATATAGGTGAGGGTCTTTGCGTAGCCATGAACGTCTTATCATGTGCCAGTAGGGCTCAGGAATAGCAAATCGCCGCATTAATTCGTCATCATCACATATCTTGTCTACAAGGTATAACAGCATGTCATGCAACTCTTGCGTTGGCTGTTCGATATCTCGTTCAATTTGTGACAGGGTGAATTGGTAAAACGCGCTTTCGTCCCAATAAGGGGCGCCGTGCATAGTATGAAATTTGAAACCAAGGGCATTGGCTTGAGCTTGCCAGTCAGCTCTTGGCTTAATAGGGACTCTAATCATGGTACCTTGCGATGTTGTATAGGGGGCTTTAACCGCCCCAACTTTTTGAACTGGCACTACGACCAAATCCACCGCGACTTTTGGTACGGGTGATTGTTTTGCTCGGTTTTGGCTTATAGTTAACTACTTTGCTTTTAACTGTGGTGGTACCAGCAGAATTCACACTGGCAACGACACTGTTTTGCGCATTACGATACTTAAAATAATCATCTTTACTGCGGTAGAGTGGTTTCGCACCTGAATAGTACTTGCCACTCAAAAAAGCGGCTTTCCTTTTCTTGCGCTTTTTCATCGCATCTAGGCCTTCGTCAACGGCCTCTGCGAGCAGTGCAACCATAAAGCCGGCCATAACAGGTCGCCATAAACCACCATTGTTTTCACAGCGTTCATAGCCAAAGTCGCTTTCACACAGTTGCTCTGTGGCATATCTAGGTGCTTCAGATAAATGCTGATCTTTTGCTTGCTCGTAATGAAATAGGCATGATTCAGTTTCTACACCAAACGAGGTACACTCATCTACATCTTTAAAAAGTAATGCTGACTCTTCAGAATCTGAGCACCCGATCAAACCAGCCGAAGTACCCATCATTAGGGTGAGTTTGATTTGCTTACTGCGTTTCATACTCACTCCTTAGTAGGTCATGCAGGCTGCATTAAGAATGCCCGTAGCCAATGACGCTCCACCTAAGAAAAGGCCTGCGCTAATATGGTTATTTTCTATTTTTTCCGACAACTTTGGCATATAAAGTCGTACTAAAAAGAAAGTCAGTAACTGCATCACACCGGCAATAATGCCCCAAATAGCAAAATCTACCAGTGATACTGCATTAACCGCAGCGCTGGCGATTGGCAGGGTAAACCCAATGAGTGTACCGCCGAAAGCTGCGGCAGCTGAGGGGTTATCCTCCTTAACCAGTTTCCATTCGCAATGCGGCGTAATTTTCGTATAGACGTATAAAAAGGACAGTATTAGCAAATAGCCAATTAGAAAATATAAAATAAATGGAATAAATCCCTGTAAAGATTCCAAAATCATTATGATGCTTGCCTTAGGTGTTATTATTCGTGAAGCAGTAGGTGCTCCAATTCTCGATGGAGTATATCATCATCTCCAATATTTAATTCTATCAAACGTTTGAGGTGGGTAACACTGTCTATGTCAATTTGCGCACAATGCAGGCCTAAATGTGCTTCTTCAATATGGCGAATTTCTACTTCCATGTTTATTTCTATCTCACTACCGGGTAAATGAAATTTTAAACTCGCAGGTTGTCCCTTGAGAGGCGTTAGCCCAGTTGGTAGTGTGATAAGTGCACCATTTAGGGATAAATCGATAATTTCACACTGGTAATCGCCAGTTGTTGTCATTAAAAAGGCGGTATTAGAGAATAAGATTCTGGAAAACTTTCTGCGTTCTGTCATAAGTCGATCTCGTCATATGGATATATCCAAGTTTAGTCATTATTTGACTGACTAACCAGCTATAAAAAAGCCCTGAAGTTTTCAGGGCTTTTAATTTATTTGATTATAAAGTTAACCAATTTTTTTGTATTTGATGCGCTTAGGTTCAGCAGCCTCTGCACCAAACGTTTTCTTTAGCCATTCTTCATATTCTGTGTAGTTACCATCGAAGAAGTTAATCTTTCCTTCATCACGGTAATCTAAGATATGCGTGGCGATGCGGTCAAGGAACCAACGGTCGTGCGAGATACACATGACACAGCCTGGAAACTCTAAAATCGCATTTTCCAGTGCGCGAAGCGTTTCTACGTCAAGGTCATTGGTTGGCTCATCCAGTAGGATAACGTTACCACCCGCTTTAAGTAACTTAGCTAGATGCAAGCGGTTGCGCTCACCACCTGAAAGTTCTTTTACAAACTTCTGCTGATCGTTGCCTTTGAAGTTGAAGCGGCCCACATAGGCACGGCTTGGGATTTCGAAATTGCCGATCTTTAAAATATCTTGGCCATTAGAAATCTCTTGGAAAACAGTATTGCCATCATCCATATTGTCACGGAACTGCTCAACAGTAGCTAGTTCAACCGTGTCACCGAGTTTGATCTCACCGCTATCTGGCTGCTCTTCACCGCTTAACATTCTAAATAGTGTTGATTTACCAGCACCATTGGCACCGATGATGCCGACAATCGCACCTTTTGGCATTGCGAAGCTTAAATCATCGATTAAGACACGATCGCCAAAGCCTTTTTTCAGATTATTGACTTCGATAACTTGATCGCCCAGACGTGGACCTGGTGGAATAAATAGTTCGTTGGTCTCATTACGTTTTTGGTAATCAGACTGCTGTAGCTCAGTAAACTGTGCCATACGCGCTTTTGATTTTGCTTGACGACCTTTAGGGTTTGAGCGGACCCACTCAAGTTCTTTCTCGATTGATTTTTGACGTGCCTTTTCAGATTTCTCTTCTTGCTTAAGACGCGCATCTTTTTGTTCAAGCCAAGACGTATAGTTACCTTCCCATGGAATACCATGGCCACGGTCTAGTTCTAAGATCCAGCCAGCAACATTATCTAAGAAGTAACGGTCGTGGGTGATTGCAACCACTGTTCCTTCGTAATCATGTAGGAAGCGTTCAAGCCAAGCCACAGACTCAGCATCAAGGTGGTTGGTCGGTTCGTCCAGTAATAGCATATCTGGTTTTTCAAGCAATAGACGACAAATTGCAACTCGGCGTCTTTCACCACCAGAGAGGTGCTCAATCTTGGCGTCCCACTCAGGTAAACGCAGTGCATCAGCTGCACGCTCAAGCGCGTTGTCCAGGTTATGACCATCATGTGCTTGGATAATAGCTTCTAATTCGCCTTGCTCTTTTGCAAGTGCGTCAAAATCAGCACCGTCCATCGCGTACTCCGCATAGACTTCGTCTAAACGAGTGAGTGCATTTTTTACTTCACTTACCGCTTCTTCAATGGTTTCACGTACGGTTTTGCTTTCATCTAACACAGGCTCCTGTGGTAGGTAGCCAATTTTTGTGCCAGGTTGTGGGCGTGCCTCACCTTCAAATTCGGTATCAACGCCTGCCATAATACGTAGTAATGTTGACTTACCCGCACCATTTAGACCAAGTACACCAATTTTTGCTCCTGGGAAAAAACATAAAGAGATATCTTTAAGAATAGTACGCTTTGGTGGCACAACTTTGCTCACCCGCGACATTGTATAAATATATTGAGCCATGAATATAGTCCGACTTATTTTTTATTTCCGCTATTGTAGTTACAACTTACGGCGCATTCAATGTAAGTGATCAGATAAACGGAATATGGTTTGATTTAGTTTCTCTAGATAATTGACTGTTTTTTGCTCGCAACTCTATGGCGGTATATAAAACCACCAGTTACTCGCTTTTTTAAGCAATAGGTTTGCTTTGTAACTTTGTTTACATATGAAAATAAAATGAAACTCAGAGAATCTTCTTTTTCGGTATGAAAAAACACATTTTTTTTAAGTCTTTATTGTTAGGGCATTTTTGACCTGTTTGAAATCCTAAAAAAAGGTATTATTTACCTATGCTCAGCAAAGCTATACAGGAATGCTGTTAACTTTCTTGATGCTATTCAGAGCAAGAATAAAACACTCATGGTCCGTATGAGTATGAATACCGCCTTTAGAAAGGGGGGGCTGAAAAAGGTGGTTTACTTAATCACCTCACAATCTAGTCATAGATAACTTCACAGCTTATGGCTCCGATCACTCACTGTAAGCTGAACATAACTCCATATCACCACGAAGCTTAACTGCACAATCAGTAAGGATCGCAATGACACAGTCAAGTTACTCATCAAACAGAATTTTTAAAGATAAACGTACACCACTTGGCGCGGAAATTCTCCGTTTTGCAAGGCGTATGCGTGGTTTCACTCAAGCGGAGTCAGCCGCTAACTATGGCATTGAAGAGCGAACGCTGAGGCGTTGGGAAAATAGGGAATATAGCCCAAAGTGGAACGATGTGGTGGGTTTAGTGGAAGACGTTTATTCACTCGATATTATAGAAGTAATAGGAAAGCTCAATGATTGCGACACAAATAACCATTAAACAAATTCGCAGTGCCTTGAGGCGCTGGGGCAAATATTGGCGACAGCGAGAGCAGGGCAAGGGCTTCAGTCGCCAAGCAATAACAGAGCAAACTGGAGGGGGCCATACTAATTACTTCTCCAGTGACATGATGAATGTACCGGAAGAAATTGAATTACTGGGGCAGTTAATCAGCAAACTGCGACCAGAATGCATCCGAGCAATACGCGCAAAGTATTTGTTGGATGTTGAACTAAGCCAAGCGGCAAAAATGCTTGGTTTTGATACAAAGCGCTCCGCAGAGTTTTGGTTAGTTAAGGCCGAAAAAACACTCATGTTGGAGCTGAGCTACTAACGAGTAGGAAAATAGATGTCGATCATGAATACGGTTGAGCAAATCAAGAAACATGAGGGCTATCGACGCTTTCCGTATTACTGTACGGGAGGCAAATTAACGATAGGTTATGGCAGAAATATAGATAGTAAAGGAGTGGATAAAGAAGAAGCTGAGTATTTACTTGCACAAGATATTAAAAATGCGCTAGCAGGCGTAAAGCGTCGCATTGATATATCTCATTGCAATGAAGCGCGCGTAGCCGTGCTGACAAATATGGCATTCAATATTGGCTTACAAGGACTGATGGGGTTCAAAAGGATGCTTGAACACGTTCAACAAGGAGAGTTTGAAAGTGCCGCGGTTGAAATGCTTGATAGTCGTTGGGCAAACCAAGTGCCAAGCCGAGCACAGGAATTGGCGCAGCAAATGTTAAGTGGGGAGTGGCAATCATGAACTGGCTTACAAATTTGTTCACTGGCAGTGTGAGAGAGCCACTGCAAGTAGTCGGTGAAATTATAGATGAATTGTATACGAGTGAAGAAGAAGTACTCGAACAGCATGTAATAAAAGCAAGGCTACTTAATAAGCAAAGTGAAATACAAGCACATATAAATTCAGTACAGGCAAGCCATCGAAGTCGATTTGTTGCGGGTGCTAGACCATTTTTGATGTGGGTATGTGGACTGGGATTTTTGTTTGCTTTTGTGATCAACCCAATTTTACAGTGGTTGTTTCCAGAGCAAGGGGTACCCGTTTTGCCACTTGAAGTGATGCTGGAATTGACTTTAGGTATGTTGGGGCTAGCAGGCCTTCGCACCATTGAAAAGTTGAAAGGAGTGGCAAAGTGAGACAACCTGAAAACTGGCAAATGAAAAAGGAATTGAGTTTAGCCCACATTCTTACAACGATTGCCTTGGTTGTATCAAGCATCTTGTATCTAAGCGATTTAGATAAACGCATTACTACTAACTCTCAAGAGTTAGCTCACTTAAAACAGATCCGCAAGGAAGATCAAAAACGGATTGAAAAGCGCCTAGATTCAATTGATAAAAAATTGGACGCGCTATTGAGCGCAAAGCGCTCTAACCCATAAGGCCTTATCTGGCCACTGTTTAAAAATCCCTTTTTTGTAATTAATCACTTAAATCCATGTGCACAAGCTATGAGATTGCATGTGCGTTCGTGCGCAAACGTATTATCAGGAGACGAATTGTGAGTACAGCCATCGAATTAGCTAAATTGCCACCACCTCAGGTCATTGAAGCGCTTAGTTATGATGAGATTTATAAGCAAATGGAGCAGGCTCTGCTCGACAAGTTGCCGGATCATGCTTTATTGGCCTCTGATCCAGCGATCAAATTAATTGAAGTTGCGTCGTATCGCGAACTTTTACTCAGACAAAGGATTAATGACGCGGCAAAATCTGTGATGCTGGCGTTTTCGCAAGGCAGCGACTTAGATAATTTAGGTGCTTTGTTTGGCATTGGACGCGCTGAAAATGAAGGTGATGAACGCTATCGCCAAAGAATCCCTCTATCGTTAGAAAGCTATAGCATGGCTGGTACTAAGGGAGCATATGAATATCACACCTTCTCTGCCAACGATAAAGTTAGAGATGTTTATGTAGACTCGGATAGTCCTGGCTATGTAAATATATACGCGTTGATAGATACCATGACACAATCGCAAGCCAACGAAATTAAAGCCGATATTGATGACAGGCTTAATGACGAAGATATTAGACCCATTACAGACAAAGTTGTCACCCAGTGGGTAATGCCAACAATTGAGACGCTTAGTGCACAAATTTATTTAAATATAGGCGCTAATAAGCAACAAGTTGAACTGGCGATTATGCAGGCACTCGACGCTTTTATTGCCGAGCATTGTAAGTTAGGCTCAGAGATCCCTCACTCGGGTATCATTGATGCATTGCATCAGCCAGGAGTGCGAAAAGTGAAGTTACTGACGCCCACGGAAGACTTACAGCCTGCGGTTAATCAAGCATATAGCTTGGATATTAATTTACAATTTCCAGATGAGGCTTAACTATGAGCGAAAAGTCACTCTTGCCTCGCAATACGACTCAATTAGAAAAAACAATTGAGCAGCAGTTATCTCATACTCGTGAGCAATTTAATACTACCACTGTGATCCCGGATTATATTGGCTCGCAGTGGGACCCGTTGACTTGCCCTGAAGCTTTGTTGCCATGGTTAGCATGGGCGCTGTCGGTTGATGAATGGAAAGAAGATTGGCCTGTAGAAACCAAGCGGGCAATGATAGCTAACTCGGTATCTGTGCATAAGCACAAAGGGACGGTGGGCGCGGTTAAACGCGCGCTGGCATCGCTCGGTCTCGAAATAGAATTTTTTGAATGGTTTGAAGATATCGATGATGTCTATATAGCGCCACATCACAGTGGCGAGCCACATACGTTTACGTTTATTGCGTGGGCAAACGCAGTGCCTTATACCAGTCGCGCGGTGGTGCTTGACCAAAAGCTGTATGATGCAATAAATCGTGTGACTAACCAAACCAAGCCTCAACGGGCACATTTTGATTTTTTAGTTGGCATGAAGATGTCGTCGCAAATTGCTGCGGCCACCAGTGGTCACGGTTTTGCCTCAAGTCGACTTTATGCCAAGGTTATGCCGCACACTAAAGAGCGTGCTGGCAGTAATACACTTTCACTCGCTGGTGCTATTTCTGGGCATCGCACAGCCTCTTCTCGCTATTACGCAGCCTCTTCTTCTGAGCGCAAGATCACATCATCAGCTCAACCAGGCTGCGCCCTTGTTATTAGAAAAAAGGTGCCTTTGGTTAGTCGCCAGCGCATCAATACTGCCAGTGAGCGAAAGTTAAGAGCGGGTGCCAAACTCGGGTTTGGCGCGGCACTTTCTACTGGGTCAGGCCAAGTGGTTAGGACCTATATACGCAGTGATCAAACCATGCCTTCGCGTTTGATTGAATTTAGCAGCCGTCTTACGGGCGCTATGTCAAACAGCGCAAAGCAAACGACAGTCTGTCGTTTGTACTTCAATGCAGTGTCTGCATCGTAAATTTTGATAAACAAGGAGTGCAATAGTGAGCACGATTTTACAACCGGTGATCACGTCAGCGGGACTGGCTGCTGTGTTCAGAGCACAGCAAAATGGCTTTAAAGCCAAAATCACCAAAATCGGGATTGGCTCAGGTGTGCATCAAGTGGATGAAAACACCACCAATCTGAAAGCAGAGCGATATCGTCTGGATATTGACTGTGCAGAATATGATGAAGCAAATAAACAGCTTCACTTAACCGTACGCGACGACTCTAAAGTGGCGGATGACGGGTTTTTTGTCAACGAGGTCGGTTTTTATACTGAAGAAGAAGTAAACGGACAAATACGTCATGTGTTATTTGCTGTGTATTCAGCAACAGATCCGATTGCGTATAAATCAAATGATATTGATCTGTTATTGGCGTTTGACCTGACACTGACAGGTGTGCCTGGCGATGCTATCACCATTATTGATAAAGGGGTCGACTTTAATATCTTGATAGCCCCTGAGCTTGCCAAAATGGCGCGTTCACAGATCATGAATATGTATCGTCATTTAAAACAAAAGTTTGCATTAATTGACAAAGGTATTTTGTAAGGAAATTTCATGAAAAAAGTAGATAACCAGCGTGCACAAACATTAGCAGAGGAAGCCCTTAAGTTGATGCAAGAAGCAAAAGTATTGCAGCAACAAGCGCAATGTCAGGCGGCTCGCATTTTGGGCTATCAACAACAAAGTGATGGTTTGGCCTTTAAATATTTAGCGGCGAAAGCCGAGCATGGTGAACATAGCCAGCAAGCATGTGATGCTAAACAGGCGTGGCTCCATTCAAGAAAGTCTGTGCAGGCGCGTTATCCAAAATTTCATGGAAAATAATTCAAAACAGATTTTAAAAAGCCCGCTTTTAGCGGGCTTTTTGCATAAATGGAGAACGTAAATGTCTTTAGAACAAGATATCACACGCGTTGTTGAGGCCACTGAAGGGTTGACTGCAACCGTCGATAATCAGATCAGTGAAATCACGAACAAATTAAACACCGCGGTGGCTGAGACGAAAACCAAGGTGGATGCCCATCTAGCCAGCGCTGATGCCTTACTTAATTCTTATGAAGAGCGTCAGTCGCACTTTCGAGTGACAAAAAACCAAGCCTTGGTGGCGAACCAAGCGGGCACCTTCCCAGAAGCTTGGGCTGGCGGTTTTGTAACAAAAGCAACAGTGCTAGAAAAAGTTGAAACCAATGTTGAGCCTACTCAGCGTACGCCACTGGCAAGAGAGTTTTTAAAAGCCATTAATTCAGACACAAAGTGGTTTGCTCAGAACTTTAATATTTGGGAACTGGAATATGCGCCGAACCGAGGCGGAGATAACAGCCATGTCGATGCCTATTTAATGTACCAGTATTTAAGAAGGCCGACGCACATTACAGCAGGTGCCGTTGTTAAGCATATTCGTGGACCCGTGCCAACAAACTTTTGGTGTCATGGCCTAAAAGCCGGAGAGCCTGCCAAAGTATGTGGACTTCATATTCAACATAATAGTCGAAATCACTATACGCATTGCCACCCTTATGTGCCAGGCAGAAACTTACCGGCTGATCAAACGGGTGTTATTCAGGTTGCATTGCCAGCGGTTGTGACAGGTCATGTGCCTTTGGATAAATCTTGGGGTCAGTTTGCTTACATCGGTGACGGTGCATACGACGTGATTGCATAAGATAAGGAGATAAATTAAATGGCTAAATTAATCGTAAATGGGCAGGTGGTCGAGCAGTTTTTTGATGCCAATATGCAGCAGTACGCGGTAGCTCAACTGGTTGAAGAAAACTTTGGTAAAGACAGCACGTTCTCCGTTGAATTATCTGTAGAGGAAGCACAGCAAAAAAGCCGTGATGATGTTCGTTTATCTATTGAGCAGCAAGTGGCTGATACCGAGTCTTTGCTGGGTACAACGTCAGACACAGTACATATGTTACTTAATGAGCTAAGTGGCTTTGTCAATAAATTAAGCGATGCATCCACCTTAGCGGAGATGCGCACTGCTACCACATCACTTAAAGCGGCAATTGGCGATATTGAAACAAAAGTTTCAGCAGGTGAGCTGAGCTTTCCTTATCAGACCAAAGGCCAAGATGCGGTGATGGCAGATATTATGACACGTGCAAACGGCGTTGATACTGTTATTAAAGCAAAGTAAGTCAGGCATAACACGGTTCTGAGCACACCGTGTTGATGCAGAGTTAACAAACGCAAACGTGAAGCCCACCATTTGGTGGGCTTTTTTATTTTAAATTGGAGGTAAATTATGTCTTTAGAGCAAGACATTGCACATGTAGTCAGTGCAGCAGAGCAGCTAACTGGCATCGTAGATACAAAAATTGAAGATATTAACAGCACAGTGAATGGCAAAGTTGCCCAGATGAACTCGCAAGTTGCTGTAAAAACGCATGAAATTGATACGACAATTTCTCAGCAAGTGCAGCGTGTTGATACTGCCTTAGAGAATAAACAAATACTGGGTGATGGTGGCAGGGGAACCAGAAGTATTGATATCGCTCGTTTTTTTACAGCTACTGTTGGTGCTACTTATATTCATCTAAAGCTACCCTACCGATTAGATCGAGACAACCGAATGTACCATATCAAGGTAAGTGGGTATGAGTTTCATAAAGGCAAGATCGTAGATACAACATTTGCTGGGTATTGTTACAACCAAGGCAACATACTTGGCTTTAAGCAAGAGCTGGGTACACATGAACCATTTTCATATGTTGGCAGTGATAACCATGTCTATTTGCGTCTGACTATCGAAGATAAATATTATTTAAATCTCAGTGTTGATTCTATGTATGTGGGTAATGGCATGGTGCTAAAACCCGGCGATATCGCTGTGATTGAGAGTACCGAATTAGAACTATAAGGAAAATAATGATGGATAAAATGATAGCAGAGCAATTATCGACTGATCACGAGAGACAGATTATTACCAGAAATGAAAGGATGTCGAGAAGGCAAAAAATTACAAATCGAGTGGCAGACGAGGGGAGTTTGTTAGGCTCCACATCGGATATTTCTCATATCCTCCTTCATGAACTGAGCATATTTATAAATAAGCTATCAACGGCCAACTCTTTGGCAGACATGCGCGCTTCAACAGAGTCTTTGAAAAATGCGATAGGTGCAATTGAAGGGAAAGTGGCCAGTGGTGAGGTTGAGTTACCTTATCAAGTAAAAGGTCAGGAAGCCGCTTTAGAAGAAGCGGTTGTACGTGCCCACGGCGTCAGCAGTCTATTGAAATAAATTGGTTTAGTTTGCTAAGTGGCAAATAGAACGATCAACAAACCCAGCCCACCTATTCGGTGGGTTTTTTATTTTTAAAATGGAGGTAAACATATGTCTTTAGAGCAAGACATTACACGCGTCGTTGAAGCGGCGGAAAAGTTAAGTGATATCGTCGATACCAAAATTGAAGATATCGATAACCGCGTGGCACAAAAGGCCATTGAGATTGATCAAAAAAATGCGGCGGTTGAAAGCCGCTTAACAGCGAAAGAGCAAGCGGTTGATGCCAAAATACAAGCGTTTCAAAGGGCGTTACCACTGGCACCTAACACTCTTGTGGACTCAAAATATTTTAATTCTATTTGTGAAGCTAACAATACCCCAACAGATATATTGACGGCACACAAAGCGCCTTGGACGTCTTTTTTGCACGATGGAACAGAAGGCAGTGGTACTGTTACTCGCTTAACACTAGATAAATTGGACGAATATGGCCTGACACCAAATCAGGATTTTCAGAGCCGTGGTATTGGGTCAAAAAACCATGGTGGAGAGCATTATTATGGCTCTAATTATCGTGTTTTACTGATGGACATTGAAATTACCAAAGGCCGCACTAACGATGCAGATAATGGTTATTTCTTCGTGTTATCACAAGGCTGTGATACGCATGTTGGATGGAGTAAAGGAGAGTTTTTAACGCAAGCCAGTTGCTGGATAAATGTGTTGGAAAGTTCAGGCACGATAAGATTTCATCCATCTTCAAACCGCTCTGCTCACATTACATGTGATCACACGGATGTCGGTAAAGGCTGGCAGTACAAGCACGCCGTTCGACAAGGTTGGGGTGGGTGTCATCAGCCTTTGTTTATCGGCATGGGGAGAATGAAAGTGGCAATGTGCCTGCCTTATGTTGGTACGGGTAATCATGGCGATAATATGATTTGGGCAGATAGTGTAGGTTTCCCTTATACACATACTGACGCAGCTGGATATGTAGGAGTATAAACATGGCATTATTGAAACAAATCTCAACAGGTCGCATTGTGGCAGGTGGACTAACTACACCAGAAAGCGCTCAGAAAATAGCAAAAAATGCCGGAGTTGATGAAGGGGATTATCAGCTCATTTTCTCCGAGCAAGAAGTTCAAGAAAATCGTCGAGAACGATATGCTCATGTCTGTGACCATCTCTTCATAGATTACATGGCAAGCCTGACTGAATTTGGCGACACTGCGCAAAAAACCATTGACGCAAAGCGCGTATGGTTAGATGCCAGAGCCAATGTTAAAGCAAGTTTTCCTAAATCATAGCTTGTTAACCCCCCTTATGTGCCTGTCTTTGCGTTAACCGGGCACTTCTCATAACTTTAATCTTGGGCTTAGTTATGTCATTGACAAACTTTAGCGCCATAGATCTCAGCCGTTTGCCGGCGCCAAACCTCATTGAGTCACTAAGCTTTGAAAAGATTAGGGCTGAGATTTTAGATGATTTTAAAACGCGCTTCCCCGAAGCAGAGCTTAACCTAATCAGTGACCCTGTTATTAAGTTAGTGGAGTCATTTGCTTACAGAGAGTTACTGTTGCGTCAGCGCATTAATGACAGTGCACATGCGGTATTACTTGCACATGCTACAAGCAGCGAGCTTGATTACTTGGGCAATCGCTTTGAAGTTGAACGTGTAATATTAGAGCCTGCTGACAATACACAGATACCTCCAAAACTAGCTGTTTATGAAAGTGATGAGCGGTATCGTGAACGTATTGCACTTGCGCTGGAAGGATTCAGCACTGCGGGCCCAGCAGGCGCATATGCATTTCATGCGCTGAAGGGCTCGCAATATGTCAAAGACGTGTTTGTAGATGCGCCCGAGTTTGCGTATGTCGACCTGCCGGAGCAAGTATCGAGTTTACTACCACCAAGTGCACGGCTATTGGTGTGTACATATGACGCAGGTTTAACGCCAGAAGTATTGTCAGGCGCTGAGCCGTCAGAGCCCGCTCCTGGGGATGTGGTGGTGACGTTGCTTACAAGTCAAGGAAATGGTCACGCAACGACCGACGTAATGGAGCAAGTTCGAACGCAGTTAAACAAGGAAAATGTAAGGCCATTGACTGACAGAGTACACATTAAATCTGCAGATATCATCGAGTTTGAACTAGATGCGGTATTACATATTTATCCAGGTATGGATGGGCCTGCACTGGTTGAGGAAGCCAAAGCAAGTTTAGCTGCGTGGTTGGCTGAACACCATAAACTGGGTCATGACATTTCTCTGTCTGGTTTATATGCGGTATTACATCGAGAGGGGGTGCAGCGAGTTGAGCTACTGGCACCGCAATGGGATATTGCCGTGCAGGCGCATCAGGCTGCGTTTTGCTCTCGAGCGACTATCTCAGTGGGAGACGAGCATGTCTAACTTCACGTTGCAGGGGAATACTTCTGATTTGGAGTTGGCGCTTGAACATTGCAGTGACCGTATACTTAATATCCCAGTATCCCATAAGCAGTTGTGGGACCCATGGACATGCCCTGCACGGTTTCTACCTTGGCTTGCCGATGCGTTAAGTGTGGATGTTTGGGATAGTGCATGGCCTGAGCATGTACAGCGCAAAGTTATTGCAGATAGTGTGCCAAGGCATAGATATAAAGGGACTACCAGTGCAGTCAACAATGCATTAAAAGTACTCAATACGAAGGTTGAGTTGCAAGAGTGGTGGCAATATAGCAAGGTGCCGCACAGTGTTAAGCTGCTGGCCATTGGTAATGACAATTTGGACAGCAAAGGTAGCTCACTTTTAACTCCTAAACTACAGGCACAAATGTGGCAATCAGTGGTCGCCACAAAGCCCATGCGAACCAGCATCGAATTTGATATTGGCATAGAGGTAAACGCAGGCATACAGGCGGCAGGTGGCGGGCAAAGCGCATCGGTGCAGGTCGCTGTACATCGTGACGAGCCGATCTTTAATTTTTCACCAGTCATGGTCGGTCATTTTGCAGCAGCTCAAACCGGCAGTATGCATGTATCAAAATTAGCAGATAACCCGAGTTTTGATTTTAACTTGAGTTCAATACATGTAACTTCGATGAGCGCATCTAATCATATTGGAATGCAATCTCTTCAAGATAAACCGAGTTTTGATTTTAACTTAAGTTCAATGCATGTGGCTTCGATGACTACATCTAGTCATGTTGGAACACAGTCGTTTGAAGATAAAGCAACTGCATATTTTAGTGCAGGTACTTGTGTGACATCCAACGCAGTCGCGATACCATTATCTAATGCTTTTTTAAAAGATGCCCCAAACTCTCACCATATATCAAAGAGTTCACTAACAAGCGGTGCTTACACCGTTTCAATTCAAAATATCACGCTTAATTTATAATCTGAGGTACATATATGAATGTATATACACCTGTTGTGACGCAACAGGGAATAAACGCAGCGGTCAGTGCCCTTGAGCAAGGGGTTAAAATTCAAATTGGCCATATTGCTGTGGGCGATTCGGGCTATACACCTGACAGAAATCAAACGGCTTTAAAAAGCCCAAAAAATACGGCTCCTGTGTCAGGTGCTGAAGTAGTAGGGAATGGTCAATTTCACGTGACTGCAGAGTTTACGGATGATAAGCAGTATGCGGTTAAAGAAGTTGGTTTTTACCTTAATGATCATGAAGACGAAAGCCAACGAACCTTGTTTGCTGTTTGGTCCCACCCTGAAAATGTGCTTTTTTTTCAAACACCGATTGCAAAGATTGTACAAGGGTTCGATTTGCTTTTAACGGCGGTTCCGCCTGACAGTTTAGACTTTAATGTATCGGGCGATTTAAGTTTATATTATGCCGATGAGTTTGCTGCACTGACGATTGCACAAACTAAAGCGCTCACAGCGCAAATTCAGTCTAACTTGAGGCAAATTTACTTCAATGACCGACTTTTAAACTTGGAGGGCTAGGATAATGTCTAGTTTATCTAAGAGCGTAGCAGAACTGGCCAATCATAATGCGAATTTGACCCAGCAATGCAGTGAGCTGACGGATGATATTAATCAGTTACTACTCAATGTGGATACTAAGGTTGATACTGCTTTTTCCAAAGTGAGTGGCGAAATTAAAAACACATTTGAGCAAGTCTTGTATGTGAATGCTGATCAAGCGGTTGGCAGCGACAGCAACGATGGTCTCAGCCCACAAACGCCACTAAAGACGATAAAAGCTGCGGCGGCTAAGCTGGTACCTGGCTGCTTTGCTCGCATTATGCTTGCTGCAAACGATGTTGAGCATGTTTGTGCAACTATTACGGTCCCTGATTGCTCAGTTATTTTTAATACGTATACAGAGGATAGTTGGCAGGCTATTGGTTTAAAAATGCGTTTTACCGGCTCAATAGCGTTCAATACACGAGGCGATAATGCATCAATTTCACTTGAGTTGTTTGGAGAGTTCCAAAAAACCATGTTGATGGCAGGTAATCGCTTATTTGAAAACTTAGGCAAGGCTGCTTATTCACTAGCCAGTGACAGTGCTAGCTTTCCTGTGGTGGTGTTTCATCGCAATACGACAGGGCAATTTTTTCCTTACTTTGTAGCGGCAAATTATGCCAAGTTTAGCAAAGTTGGCTTGCTGACGATGAGCAATGTCACGTTTGCCTCGCATATTTCTAATATTGCCGGTGAGACAGTTTATGAGCCTATGCCACATATCCGCTTGGATACCGCTCCTGTGGGTGGTGCCGTACTGGCAGTATTTAATAACGTTGATATGCATTGCAATCAATTGTCTAACCCCGGTGTGGAATTGGCTGCAGGGTGCTACTTGATCTCCAAAGTGACAGGGTTAAATCATATTGCGCCACCAGTTGCTACAAGCAGCTAATCTAACGACTTTTCCCTTCTTATTACTTATCTATATTTAAAATTAAATTGAGGACAATATTTATGTCTACACAAGCTAAAACGCTTGAGCAGCTCATCACAGAGCTACATACAACCAATGGTGAATTAATCACAGCGAATAATGATTTAACCAATACAGTGGTTAATAAAACAGGTGAAATTGATGCGGCCGTGGCAAAAGCGCAAGCGGATGTGAGTGCTGCAATTGCTGCTGGAGACAGTCGTATTCAAAAAGCCATTAATGATTTGGCACAAAGCCATGCAGATATGCGCATTAACTACTATGACCGTAAGTTACATAGTAAACGTACACTGATTGAAGACAATGGTCTGGTGCTGGATCCAAATGATGAATCTCGATCTAATTGGATAAGAGTGCCAAATGGAGGTGCATGGAGTGGGCACAATACATACCCAGCAGCTAAAGCGCTCACTAAGGTCCATACAGTGTCGGGTTATTCATATGCGCCAGGTTATTCTGAATCACCTGAGCAGTATGTAACTGACTGGAGCACCACATTTATGCAGTTTATATTAACCAATGAAAGTGCGACCAGCGAGCAGATAAATGACAATATAGCGTCTCAAGGTGTTAACGTAGGTCAATCACAAATGGGGGGCTGGTGGAACGGCTCTTTAGTGAAAGATATTCCGTGTATGAATATCACAGGCTTACATCCATACAGTTGTTTATTCGTAAGGTTAGTGAACGGAGTAGCAAGTGGCGCATCTGATCGTCAAGGCTTGCTGCCACAGAATGTTTTACAGTTTGGCGGCAACTGCAACTTCTCAATTGATCGTGTAGTTAATTACCCTAGAATTC
This sequence comes from Pseudoalteromonas luteoviolacea, assembly GCF_021654285.1. GTDB lineage: Bacteria > Pseudomonadota > Gammaproteobacteria > Enterobacterales > Alteromonadaceae > Pseudoalteromonas > Pseudoalteromonas luteoviolacea_J. Next base: position 79,857 of record NZ_JAKFZS010000002.1, read on the forward strand.
CAGAATAGGTGATGTATGTCTGAGATAAACTTTTTTGATTACAAAGATACTAGTTTAAATCATGTTAAAGCTGAGCAGCGCTCACGTATTCACTATGAAGTTGCAGATGCTGATTCGCTGATAGGCACGACCTCTGATACTGCTCATTTGCTCTTGGTTGAGTTTGCCAAACTAACACAGGCAATTTCAACTGCAGCTTCTCTTGATGAAGTCAAATCGGCAGCGTTACAATCTGCGAACTTGTTTACATCGATAGTGGATAAGCAAAATGCAGATCAATTGACTTTTCCGTATCAGCATAAAGGAACTGAAACCGTGCTTGCTGAGATTGAAGCGCGTGCACAAGGTGTTACTGATATTATTAAGTAATAATTGAACAATTCCTTCCCTAGAGATCCTCTATGAACTCCCAGTACTTTGATTTTTCTGCGCTCCCAGCGCCAGATATCATTGAGCCACTGGACTATGAACGTATTTACCAAGCCCGCAAAGACAGGTTTAAATCCATTGCGCCGCAATATGCTGATGCATTAGAGCTTGAAAGTGACCCATTGACAGTCTGCCTGCAAGTGGAAAGCTATCGAGAGCTGCTATTGCGCCAGCGTATCAACGAAGCGGCGTATGCTAATTTGTTAGCGACAGCGCAAGGCGGCGATTTAGATCAGCTTGGTGTATTTTATGGTCTTGGGCGTGCCGAGGGTGAAGAAGACGGTAATTACCGTCTTCGCATTCGGCAGAAAACTCTGGCTTCCAGTACCGCTGGTAGCAAAGATCATTACCGTAATGCAGCGCTCACCGCTGCCCCCAATGCTATTCGTGATGTAGAAGTGGATAGCCCTGCCTCCGGACGTGTTCGCGTGTCGATATTATTTCAAGATACAGACTCTGCCGATGCGCTTTTACAGCAAGTACGAGAATACGTACTGAGCGATCAAGTTAAGGTTTTAACGGATCAGGTAGAAGTCAATCATGCAGAAGAAGTGCCTGTTGATGTGAAAGCGGATATTTATCTGCAACACAATGTACCTAATTGGGTATTTACACAGTTAGAAGAAAAGCTCCGCGCTGCTTGGCAAGACGCCATGGCGCTTGGCGTTGCGATGACCCCCAGTTGGCTGAGTGCTCAACTGCATGTCGAAGGGGTAAAGCATGTTGAAATACATACACCAGATAGCTTGATCAATATCGAGTCCAATCAATATGCTCAGTTAGGGCAAATTCAATTATGTCTGATCACCTAGATAAAAATAGCGATGCATTACTGCCTTACAACCACAGTGAACTGCAAGCTGCTGTTGTTAAGCACGGGCAGTTAGAGTTGATGCTGGGTGAGGGCATATCGCTATTACGTGGCTTTAAATCTCACCCTCAACAATCTTTGTTACCTTGGCTCATTTGGGAATATGGTTTAGGTGCTTTGGTGCCTTACTTAGATGACCTTGACCAAGTACTACAACAAGGCCTGACTTGGCAGCGGATCCGAGGGACGCGAAAAAGTCTTGAAATGGCGTATGGATGGCTTGGCTTTTCACTTAAAGATGTTGAAGAGTCAACATCCTATCGTCACTTTTACCGCTACCAATGTCACCTTGAGCAATTGCCCAACTTAAATGATGTTGAACGCATGTCTCAACTGGCTGAGCTTAGTGCACCCGCAAGAAGTGAGCTGACCCGTGTCACCTATCAATTTGATATCCGAGAACTGACTTTATCAGCAAAACCTTTTGGCTCGCTGTTAAGTGATCACTCCGGATTTAGGCATCACCTCAAAAATGGCAAGCTACTGCGAATAAGCACTAAGCGTACGCACCCAGAACACTATAGCTTTAGCAGTGATACGCACAGTAGTGGTTTAACTCGCAAACATAATAGCGCTTGGCAGAGTTACTCCTCTGAAATTTTAGGCGTTTTACGTCTTAGTGAGCCGCTTATAAATCAATTTGGGGCGACTTCGGTGCACAGTCGTCAGTCGAGTCGTGCTTATACTCTTGACCAAGCGCAGTGGTTTGGTCATTGGCAAGCGAGCAGTTGGTCCGCAATTCAATCACCTCAAGTGATTATTGCACACCAGCAAAATCGTTAACTTTTTCAAATATTAACAAATCTTGAGCTTGGTTTTATGCAACTCTTCATGAGTGTTTGCAAGGATAGTTATGTCATGCCTAGGAAGGCGCGTTGAGACACTTGGTAAATGAGTTAATGCGGTACATGGGCCGAGTGAAGGACGATAAGGAAATATTTTGGCTATTCTTACCCGTGCAGGGCGAACTATGCTCGCTCAAACAATTGCACAAACTCCTATTTATTTGGCTTGGGGACGCGGCGCGTCTCAGTGGCAAACGCCACCTGCCGAACCTATTGCCGCGACAAGTCTTGCTGATCCTATAGGTTATCGTAAAGCAAAAAAAGTCGGATTTTGTTATCCCGATGATCAAGGTGACATCTTTATTCAAGGTGGTCGCTTTAGCTTATCCTCTGAGCCAACTCAGCATATTTATTGTGAATTTACCTTTGATTTTACTGATGGCGCAGGAGAAACCGTGCGCGAACTTGGCTTAATGTCAGGCTTGCAAGCAGATGCTCAGCTCCCCGATGGCTTGGTATATTTGACGCCGGAACAGGTAGCTAACCCTGGCACTTTATTGCTTCTTGAACATCGTGCTCCGCTTATTCGTGAGCAGGGCGTGCGAGAAAGCTTCGAATTTGTTGTCAGCTTTTAGAGGTGTTTATGCTTGACGATTATTATGAAAAATTTCATGCGGACTCGGGTTATGAACGATTACTGTTCAGGGCCGGTAAGGGACTGCAAAGCAGAGAGCTCAATGATTTACAGTCACAAGTCAATCACCAAATAAAGGGGGTTGCGGATGTACTCTTAAAAGATGGTGATTTGGTCAAAGGTGGCGAAGTGATCATTGATGCAAAGTTGGCCACTGCTTTAGTAACAGACGGTGAAGTGTACATTGCCGGGCAAGTAAGGCCGGTATCAAGTAGCGCTGTACCTATCGATATGGCTGGCAGTGTCGATGTTGGTGTGTGGCTCACGCATAATGTGGTGACTGAGGAGCAAGATCCAAGCCTAAGAGACCCTGCTGTTGATGCAATTAACTTTGATGAACCTGGCGCCGCACGTTTGCAACAAGTTTGCCAATGGGGGCTACTCAGTGATGCGATTGGCCCTGATGATGCATTTTACCCTGTGCATAAAATAGAGCAGGGCACGTTAATCATAAAACAACCGCCACCGCAGCTTGATGCGGTTACACAAGCGCTTGCACGTTATGACAGAGAGTCAAACGGCGGAAGCTATGTGGTTGAAGGGATGTCTTTAAGTTATCGAGGTGCAGATCAAACCGTTCAGAGCTTTAGTCTAGAAGAGGGTAAAGCCCATATCGAAGGCTATGAAGTGGCGTTTGCAACCTCGAGAACGGCTGAATTTGATTATGATCCTGATGTAGGTGAGGTCAAAGAAGAGCCGAAAACTTTCCAATCCGATGGCCAAGGTATCATGCGTATTGATACGGACTTTTTCCCTGTTAAACAGATAGAAGAAGTCAATGTGACTGTCGAAAAAACGACTCAGCTTACCCGGGGTCAACTGGCTGGTGGTGAAGATCTACTACCGGACGATTCTGTTTTAGAAATCTTAAGCATCACGCAAGGCGATACAAACTCTCAAGAGAGTACGACGTATATTCAAGGAACGGATTTTATCTTTTTGCGAAACCACATCAGTTGGCAGCTCAGTGGCGAGGAACCCGCTGGCGGCAGTCAATATGAGGTAACGTACCGTTATAGAAAGCAGCTTATGCTCGACTTTGATGAATACGGTTTTAATCTTGATAGGCAGTTGGTTGATGGTGGCGTAATTGTCGATAACACCTTAGTGACAATTGACTACCAGTGGCACCGTCCACGCATTGATTTAATTGTGCTTGATCGCTTTGGCCAAATAAAGCGGATTAAAGGGCAGGCAGCACATCAATTTCCTATTGCGCCTAAAGCGCCTGCGCATCATTTAGCTTTGGCGCAAGTTACCCAATCTTGGTTAAGTGAACAAGCGCCTGCGATTGAAAACTTAGCTGTACGCGCGGTTTCTATGTCACAGCTTGAGCAAATGCAAAATCAAATTGGTGACCTTTACCAATTGCTGGCAATTGAGCGTCTTCGCAATGATGCCAATAGCCAAGACCCAGCCAGTAAATATGGCGTGTTTGTAGATCCGTTCATCGATGACGATATGCGAGATGCGGGCATCGTACAAACGGCTGCCATTGTTGATGGCGAGTTAGTACTCCCCCTCAGTGCGGATATTGCAGATTTGCCAGTACCAAACGATGGGTTACTGACCTTACCCTATGAGTTAGAAAATGTGCTCGAGCAGCCCAAGCAAACGGGCAGTATGAAAATAAACCCTTATCAAGCCGTTGAGCCTATCCCTGCCACGATTACTTTGACACCGAGTCTTGACCACTGGACACAAACGCAGCGCAGTTGGACGAGCCCGATTACGCAACGGTTTACTCGAGGTGGAGGATGGCGCACTCGTACCACGCAATCAACGCAAACACAGGTGATTGGCCGCACAACGCGAAGTGCTGAACTATTACGCCGCCGTTGGGTGAACTTCTCCTTGTCTGGTTTTGGCGAAGGTGAAGCACTGAAACGGGTAATTTTTGATGGCATTGTGGTGACACCAGAGGAGACATAATGATTAACGCAGATCCAAACGGCCGCTTAAGCGGCCGTTTTTATATTCCCGCAAACATTCCTGTTGGCAGTAAAACAGTGAGGTTTGAGGGAGAAAAAGGCTCATTCGGTGAGGCAACTTACACTGGTAGTGGCACCATCGTGAGTGAAACAGCACGCCGTATTACCACAATTACAACGGTACGCTTTGACCCTTTAGCGCAAACATTTACGTTGCCACAAAGACGCTTTATTGCGGGTGTTGAGCTGTGGTTTAAAAAAATAGGGGGTGATAAACCCGTTCGCGTTCAGATTAGAGAAACCGAAGTGGGTATTCCCAATCAGACCGTTTTGGCGGAAGCATCACTTGAGCGCTCTATGTTTAAAGTGAATGGTGAGCCAACCTTATTTGAGTTTGATCCGGTCTCGCTTAATGCGGGGCAAGAATATGCCATTGTGGTGTTAACGGACGACCCCGATCATGAAGTGGCGATTGCTGAACTCGGTAAGTTTGATAGTGAAAGTGGCTGGGTGACCACACAGCCATATCAAGTTGGCGTATTACTTTCATCAAGTAACGCGTCTACCTGGACACCACATCAAAATAGAGATTTAACCTTTAGGTTAAAAGCGGCTCGTTTTACACAAACAACGCAGACAGTCCCCCTTGGTCAAGTTGAGCTGGATGAACACAGCGATATTTTAGCAATGGCAGTGATTGAGCGTCCAAGCAGTGAAACTCAACTGCATTTTGAATTCAGCGGTGCGCAATTAGGTCAATTTAATCTGCAAGAGTGGCAAGCACTGCGTTTGGCCAACAAGGTGAAGGAGCCTTTGCAGGTGAGCGCGAGATTAACGGGAACCGAAACGCAAACGCCGGTGTTATTCGATAGTGTGCAAACTGCATTGGGTAAAGTGAGTAATGAAGCTGATTATGTAACCCGTGCCATTCCATGCCAAATCGGTGGCAGTTTGAAAGTGAGTTTCGAAGGGCAGCTGCCCGGTACGGCCAAAGTGGATGTGTTTATTCAGCAACAAGGTCAATGGGTAAACATACCGCAGAAAACAACTCAGCCACAGGGAGATGGTTGGTTATTGTGCAATTACGAGTTTTCTAACCTGAGTGAATCACAAGCGCGCGTGAAGCTGGTGTTATCTGGTACACACATAGACAGGCCTCGCGTACGTTCTCTCAGAACCTTCTCAATTTAGGAGGGGGTATGATAGACGATAAAACCCTTTCTTATGCATTACCTCTCCCACACCCAGACAATTTATTACAGCAAGATGTAGAGCGAATTCGACAAGCGATTATCGACATTGACCAGTTGCTCTATATGCAAACCAATCTTGACCAGCAGCAAGATACGCTGCTGAACGAGAAACTTAGACGAGTCAAGCTTAACCAGTTACTTGGCGAACCACTATTAACTTTATAAGAGGATATTATGGCGAGTATTCAAAATGCCGTGCAAGTCATGGTAGATAAGCTAGTTGCCGATATGGAAGGCAGCCAGCCGCTTACAGCCGAAGAACAAGCATTAGTAAGTAATGCTATTACCAAACTGACCGATAATGCAAAGCTTGAGCAAGCAGTTGTCGCAGTTGCAGAGTCACATATTAATGATGCCACATCGACACTACAGCAAGTTTCGCAATCTACTGGTGCAGCATTACAGACGGCAACGAACTCTCTGACGCAAACCAGTACAACACTCGATACAAAGTCTAGTAAATTAGATTTGTTAGATTCGATGGCGCCAAACTTAAACCGCGTAGAATCTTTACAGGCTACTAATAATGCATTACAAGTTCGACCTATATTTCCAATGACACCGATTGATACGCCAAGCTCTAACGCAACGCACAGAAGGGCGACTGGCGTATTCGCCGTGTATGATAATAGTGGCGAGACTTATTTAGTTAGAACAGGTTTTACTCATAATGCAGATACTGAGCAGTGTCGACTAGAGTATTTAAAACTCAATGCCAATGGTGCTGAAAAAACGACGACGCATACGAGCTTTATTTACTCTAATGCTTTTGAGCAAAACCCCGCCAGTAAGATTTATTACTATGGTACAAGTGCTTATTTGCCGCTTGCGAGTAAAAATAACGCAGCTGATATTCAATATGAAATTGTTTATAGCACGCAAGACTCTCAAACGACGGCAGTGGCAAACTATGGTGGCGTGTTCTGTAAATCATCAGGTTTTACCTCTATTACTAAGCCGAAGCAAAATTTAGATGCAACGGATCAATATGGCATAAGCACATCTACATCTCATAACTATAATGAGGTCGGTGTTTTATACGATAATAATAAGCATTGCTTGGTGATGGTGGATGAGGGAACTTCAGTATTAGTAGAGAAGTATCGTGATGGTAATATCGTCACGAATACCGCTATTGCAAATGCAGAAGAGTTACAAGCCTATGTAGATGCAGGCGACTTTACAGTTGTTAAGTTTATTTATCACAATATTCAGCATACCCATGGTTACCATAATTATAACCAATCAGAGTCAATAATGAATGGTCATGGAGTTAGCTACTATGGCTTTTTCGGTCGTTACAATGGTGTGACAAAAATGGGTGAGCACAAATATAGTGCGCATTATCGTTTTACCCATGAACGTCGATTGGAGCCGGTAAATTTCTTCTTCAATTGTAGTACTGGTCATTATAGAACTCCTAGTTCTGCCGGTGCATATTCTTCTGGCGCGGAAGTGAAAGTTGTATTGGAAAGTATGTCTGGTGAAATATTAGGTATGTATTCGTACAGAGCTAGGCCTTACCATGCCGGTTATGATAGCGGTATTTTAGGTGGTGCAATTAGCTGTATTAACCCTTACTCAGGTGCTGGAATTCTCAACGAGCACTATACCTATAATCATTATGGCCTTGGCCGTACTTGTCGCGCATTTTAAGGAGAAAACATGAGTTGTGAATATTTTGCCGATAAAGGCATGAAAATTGATGGAAACTATTGGTTGGTTCACCCTCAAACAGGTGTTGCCTGGAATAGCACTTCGATTGAGGATTACAAAAAAGCGTATGAAGCGCAACAAATCTTGCTGGCACAAGAAAGGTTGGAATCTGAAAAGGCTGATCAACTTGCTACGATAAAAGAGGCGGTATTTAATAAGCTTAATGATGAGCAGTGGCGTGTGCAAAAAGCACAAGAGCATCTATTGATGGCTGAGCTTGCGGGCGATCAGGCCGAGATAGGCTTAAGCAAGGCGCATTTGGCAGAATTATTGTCACAGCGTGAGCAGCTACGTTTAGCAAGTGATAAGGCAGAGCAAACTCTTGCGGATATCTCAACATCCGAAGAATTGGAAGAATTTACCTTTGATGTAAATATTTCATTATAAACTTGATGCAATGACCCGTTTTATTCCCAATAAACGGGTTAGTATCATAGTTGCTTGCGAAAGCAACAGACTTGTTATTCCACAACCTAAACCCGCTTAGCCGTGCCGAGCGGGTTTCTTTTATTGAGTTTTAAGTGCGTATTTAATTTATTGCTATTAGGGCAGGAATGACCTGTTTTAATCCCTTAAAATCAGTAAAATACACCTATGCTTGAGAAAAGTTTAAACAGCTTATAATTCACATCTAGTTGAAAAAGAGCCAACAGTTTCAACGCCATGTCGCTTTGTTATTACGACAAATGAGCATCTGGTGTTTTTTGTATGAAGCACAAATTTAGCGGTTTTTAGGCGGTCATAAATGACCTGTTCCAAAGCCTTAAAATCAGTAAAATACACCTAAGCTTGAAAAAAGCTTAAACAGCTTATGATTGCTACTAAGCTGACAAAAGACCCAGCAGTTTCAACGCCGTGTCGCTTTTTTATTACAATAAATGAGCTCGTGGCGTTTTTGCGTTAGGCATAAATTTAGCGGTTTTAAGACGGTCATAAATGACCTGTTCCAAAGCCTTAAAATCAGTAAAATATACCTAAGCTTGAGAAAAGCTTAAACAGCTTATGATTGCGACTAAGCTGACAAAAGACCCAACAGTTTTAACGCCATATCGCTTTTTTATTACGATAAATGAGCACGTGGCGTTTTTGCGTTAGACATAAATTTAGCGGTTTTAAGACGGTCATAAATGACCTGTTTCAAAACCTTAAAATCAGTAAAATATACCTAAGCTTGAGAAAAGCTTAAACGGCTTATGATTGCTACTAAGCTGACAAAAGACCCAACAGTTCCAACGCCATGTCGCTTTTTTATTAAGATAAATGAGCACGTGGCGTTTTTGCGTTAGGCATAAATTTAGCTGTTTTCAGGCGGTCATAAATGACCTGTTTCAATCCCTTAAAATCAGTAAAATACACCTAAGCTTGAGAAAAGCTTAAACGGCTTATGATTGCTACTAAGCTGACAAAAAACCAACATTTTCAACGCCATGTCGCTTTTTTATTTCGATAAATGAGCACGTGGCGTTTTTGCGTTAGGCATAAATTTAGCTGTTTTCAGGCGGTCATAAATGACCTGTTTCAATCCCTTAAAATCAGTAAAATACACCTAAGCTTGAGAAAAGCTTAAACAGCTTATGATTGCTACTAAGCTGACAAAGGCCCAACAGTTTCAACGCCATGTCGCTTTTTTATTAAGATAAATGAGCACTTGGCGTTTTTTGTATAAAGCACAAATTTAGCGGTTTTAAGGCGGTCATAAATGACCTGTTTCAACCCCTTAAAATCAGTAAAATGACCTTAAGCTTGAAAGAGCTTTACACAGTTATCCCATGAATCAAAACCCGTACTTCTATGAGTGCGGGTTTTTTATTTTAGATAGGAAGATTATGAGTGGCTTTACTAAATTAGACTTATCGAAAGTCCCTGTTCCAGACGTTATTGCAACGCTTGATTATGAACAAGAGTATGAGCAACTCAAAGCCCAATTTTTATTGCAAAACCCACAGTATCAAGCGGCTTTATCCTTAGAAAGTGACCCGGTTGCACTTTTGTTGCAAACCTTAGCGTATCAACAAGTATTACAAAAACAAAAGCTCAATGATGCAGTAAAGGGCACTATGTTGGCCTCAGCACAAGGGCATGATTTAGATGCCATTGCAGCAAGGTATAACCTGTCACGCAAAACCTCTCCAGATGAGTCTGATACTGCTTTTAGGCAGCGTATACAATTGGCATTTGATGGCCTTAATACGGCTGGCAGTCGTGAGTCATACATTTATCACTCAATGTCATGCGATCCACAGATAAAAGATGTCGCAGTACTTAGTCCAGCGCCTTGCGATATTGAACTGACTATTTTGAGTCACCTTGATACCGGACAGCCGAAGGACGGGTTAATTGATAAGGTGAAGGATTACTTTTCTGCAAAAGACAATGAGCAAGTTGGTATCGACAAAGTGGCATCGAAAGTGCGCCCATTAGGGGATAGAGTGACGGTGCATAAGGCACAAATAAAACCATTTTCGGTGAAAGCGGAGCTCTCTATTTTGCATGGTCCATCCGGCAGTGCGCTTGTTGCCGCGGCTGAGCAAGCAGTACAAGCGTATTGTGATTCACGACATTATCTTGGTAAAAAAGTTACGCGGGCAGGGATTTATGCTGCCCTGCACCAATCGGGTGTGGAGGACGTGACCTTACTGAGCCCAATTGACGATATTGTGTGTCAGGCGACTGAAGCACCTTATTGCGAGTCTATTTCTGTATTGATGGAAAATGTCTATGGATAAACTGATCCCAACCAATGCCAGTGAGCTGGTAAAGAGACTCAGCCGGCAATTTCCAGACAATCAAGCTGTTCGTAATTTATTGATCTCTTTATTAGCGCTTTCAACTCGAAGTGATGCGCAATTAGTTTGGCTAGCAAAGCTTTGTGGCATGCAACCCAATAAGGTATTAGCAAATCCAGATGTTTTATTGCAATGCAATACACAGCAGTTGTTAGTGCTGGTGGATCTCCCAGAGTTTTGTGATACGCAGCAGCTCAATGATTTTGCAGAGCAGCTTAATATTAAAAACTGGCAGCCAGATGAGGCTGACCCCATAAAGCGTGCCCAAGTTAAATCAGCATGCGTGCTAAACGATAGTCGCTTGTTGCTTGCCAGTGTGTGGGACCCTTTTTTGTGCCCAGCAGAATTGCTACCTTGGTTAGCCTGGTCCGTATCTGTGGATGAGTGGGATGAGGCATGGAGCGAAGCTTTAAAGCGCCAAGTGATTAATGACGCATTCGCCGTACACCAAGTGAAAGGCACGCCTTACGCGCTGCAAAAAGCGCTCGATAGTTTAAATATCAAAACCGAAATTAAAGAGTGGTGGCAAGGAGACAATTTAGAAGCGTTGCCCCGAGGCACTGTGCAAGTGTGGGCACTTATCAATAGTAATTTGGATGAGCAGCAGCAAGGAATGCTGACCCCCCAAATGTTAAAGCGAGTGCGCCGGATTATTGAAGCGGTTAAACGGGGTTCTATTCATGTGGATGTGCAGCTGGGGCTTTCTTACAACGAACGCCTAGGCGCAATTTGCGCCATGCCGTCAACTATTTTACAGCGTATGGATGCACCCATTGGCTGTGGTGTGAAGCCCAATGAAGCAATGCAAAAAAACGCGGCATTTGGAGCCGCTCAAAGCAGAGGCGTCAAACATTTAGCTATTGCCGGTCAGGGAGTTGTCCCTCCAAGAAATACAGGTGGTGCAGCTTTTTTTGCTGTGAATGCAAGTTGTTCTGCTAGGCATTTAGCAATAGCAGGCCAGAGCGTCAAGCCGCCAAAACCTAGTGGGACATATCATTCATTTGGTGCAACTAATTCTCATACATTATGTAGTTGGCAAGTTGCGGGGAGCGGTATAAAACCCAGCAATATTAAAGGCCTTTATGGTGTATTTGGTCTGTCTAAAATGAATCAATCGCGCCACTTTAATTCGAAAAACCACATTGTTCTACCTCCAAATAGCACTGGGAATGAGGGGATATTCAGTGTTATGAGGCAAATTATTTATCAACATTTTAACTTACAAGGAGCTGCTTAATGTCTGCATTAACGCTGCAGTTTACCCAAGTTGGCTTAGATGCTTTGTTAGCAGCGAAAGCCAATGGTAAAAAAGCACAGATCAGCCATATGGCATTTGGTGACGCAAGTTATACGCCGTCGCAAACTCAAACGAGTCTGCGCAATCTTAAAGAGCTTCAGCCAATTCGGGATGACAACTACGAGACAGATGAAAACCACCAAGTGACAGTAGTCGCACTGTTTGATAAAGCCATGTCTGCACCTGAATATGCTATTCGTGAAGTGGGTGTGTTTATCCAAATTGATGAACCGGTTGGCAGTGACGAAAATTTAGTGCTACTGGGCGTATATTCAGAGTCAAACCGCACGCTGGGCTATCGCACGCCAGATGTGAAAATTCTGCAAAGCGTGACCTTGAGCCTTGCTCAGCTGCCATCAGATAGTGTAGAGGTCAAACCCGGTATCGATAATTTTAATGTATTGCTTGATAACGAACTTGCAGATTTAACCTTGGTGCAGCTAGATACAATGCACCGACAATTAAAACAAGAACTACGATTACTCGCTTTAGAAAACGGGCAATAGGAATTAAGGAAGACTGATGTCAAACGAACATACAACCATCACAGAGAGCTTGGCAAAAGTAGCCACGCGGGCTAACGAGCTGTGCAATACCGTAGATGCGCAGATCAATAACATAAAAAATACATTAAAAGCAGAGCAGGATGCATTACAAGCTAAAAAGGCGCAGTTTGACGCACAAGCTGCAAGCTCGATTAGCCAGTATCAAGGAAAAATGGACGACTTTATTGAGTCGGGTGATAACCGTTACCAAAAAACATTGTCTAAAAGCGATTTCATTGTTCCTGTAGACCTAAAGCATTTAGACGACACAAAGTTTTACCCTGTGGCACTTCATCATTGCAAGATGTTGGATTTACGTATCGAACGATACGTGCATGACGATATTACTAGTGGCGGCATATTGGATTATTTTGTGCAGTTGCAAAACTGGTCCAATGGTGGCGACTTTACCTTTGCTAAGCAATTTCACCACTTTTACTCTCACCGAGCATTCGTTGGCAAAATAGCGGCTGCGTCAACACCGTATACATCTTCTGTTTGGCTACGCGGCGGCTGGTCTTATAAGTTTTACTTAAATGGTCAATACAGCAAAGGACCAGTAATTATTGAGTCAGAAACACAAGTGGTAGAACGTATTGCGAGCACGGATTACTTCTTGGCACCAATCACTGAAGTTCAGCCACATGTTGCAGCGAATAATTTTATTTTAGGAGTATAAAAGATGACGGAACATGAACTGTTTACAGCAAAGCAATGGTTAGAAATTAAAAATATTCGTAACTCCTTATTAAGAGAAACGGATTGGACACAGGTTAATGATCACCCATTTTCTGATCAGGAATCGCTGCTAATTAAGGACTATCGTGCAGCGTTAAGAAATATTCCACAAGAGTTCAATAGCCCTGAAAGTGTAGTTTGGCCACAAAAACCAGACGTACTTAAAGCATCTTAGATTTGAATAAGAGATCATTATGTCGAGTAACAACTTAACTATCACAGAACGTCTCACTAACGTCTCTGAGCGTGCGAACGCACTGTGCGATACCGTTCAAAATCAAATGGGCCAAATTAATCATGCATTGGCATCAAAATCGGCTGAACTTGATACACAGTATGAAAACTTTAAAGCTGGCATGGTTGAGAGCATAAATGGACTGAATGTCTACAAAGAAGGCTTGACTAAGCGTTTTTCATTCAAGCAGCATTTGTCAGCTGGAGGTTACACATCTGCCGCTGATGGCCCAGATGATGTTTATAAGTACTGCGCAGCGCCAAAAGACCCGTATTACGTTAATTTGATTGAGTTTGATGCGCAGCACATTGGAAATTCATTTGGTTCAAATGGCGATTCATTTAAATGTGACTTTTTAATGTCTCACAGAGGCATGGCAACTTATTATGATCACCTAGTGATACATGGGGCGTCTTCTCATGATTGCGTCTCTGCGCGTATCGAAGTGAAGCACATTATGCATGATGTTGCATTGAAGTTATTTATTTCTGAACCTGGTGAAGCGCCTAGGTTTATTGATATTACTAAAGCTGATGTGGGCAAAACACTCACGGTATTTTTCCGGCAAATAGGCAAAGGATATGGTAATGGTATTGCGCGTGTCTCTTTGTTTGTTGATACTCGTCCGCATTGTGGTTCTGAGCGAGCATTCACCGCAACGTGTGAATATACCTCAGTGAATGGCCGCCCATGTGCTGAACGGGTTTCTCATAATCAGCCTTCTTGGGAGCAATAAGCATGGACTATGAAAACATAGTAACAGAGCCGCACGGTGAAGATGTTACCTGGGTTACGGTGAGATCTAAGCGTGATAATTTGTTAGTAGAGTCAGATTTATTGGTATTACGCGCACTGGAAAATACGCAATCGGTGCCCACTGAGCTCAGTGATTATCGCCAAGCACTGCGTGATTTACCGACTCATTATCCAACGCCTTCAGAAGTCGTTTGGCCTACTTTAGGCTAATTGTCTTAAATTTGGGCATTTCGTCCATCTCGACTCGCCTTTTCCTTCGAGTCATAACCATCATAAGTCTTAACTTCAAAGAGTAAATAACCTCATGCAAAGATGTACCTTAATTAATAAGGTGCTTGAATGCTTATCATCTGGACTTCAAGGGGTGGCACATGTGGGGCTCTTAAAAGCCGCACAACCTTACCCAGATCTGACGCAGCAAGCCCAACTGACAGTCAAGCTGCTCGGCGAACGTCAAGCCAGTGAACTGCAGGCGAAAGGCGCCGACAAAGGTGTCACATATGGACCGTCGTATAACAAAAACCTCAGTCCAAACTCACTCGATAGACGAGTGTTGCAGTTGCAGCTAGACATTGAGTTGGAAGATGCCGACAACGCACAGTTGCTGCAACGACTTGATCAGTTGATAACCCAGTGTGAGGCGCTTGTGATGGTGGACGAAATGCCCATCCATTGGCAGCACTTTATCGCCCAAAAAAGTGATATATCGTTTAGTCATCAAGTCAGCTCAACACTGGCAAAAGCGCAGCTTTACTGGGATTTTTACTATCAAGTGGAATACCCAGACGACCCTCCTGGACCTGCCATTACCGAAGTGTATTTGGGGCCCAAAGGGGGAGAATACAAGCTGATCAATAAAGCACCTACCACAACTTAGGAGCGACTATGTTAGCAAATCAACAGCAGTCCGAATTGGCTGCCTCTGACATGCAGCATCGCTTTGCCAAATTGATTTCAATCGGCACGGTTGAAGAAGTTGACTATGATTTGGCGAGGGTCAAAGTACGTATCGGTGAGTGGTTGACCGCAAAATTACCTTGGCTGGCCAATCAAGCTGCCCAAGACATGACATGGCAAGCCCCAGAAGTGGGTGAGCAAGTGTTAGTGCTTGCGCCCAGCGGAGATATGGCACAAGGCATTGTATTGGGTAGTTTGTATGCCAATGGTCATGAGCAACCGCACTTTAAAATGAACCATGTGGTGGATGCGACCAGCGCAGGTGGTTCGCTTGTGCAGGCATTACCTGCCATTGCGTCTGAATCTAGGGAACATGTGCAGCGCACACATTATCAAGATGGCGCTATTGTACAGTACGACCGCGAAAATCATGCCTATGATATTTTTGTGCCGCAAACAGACCCTCAGGCGAAGATTAACATCTATTCTGGCGGTGATATTAATGTTGAGTGTCATAACGATACCAATATTACGATTGGAAATGATGCAAATGTATCAATAGGTAACAATGCCACCGTCGCGATAGGTGGGGCCGCTCAAGTTGATGTGACAGGCACTGCGGATGTCACGGTTGGTGATAACGTGTCTGTGAATGGCGGTGCAAATATCGATATCGTTGCTTCAGGCGCGTTAAACCTGACTGGAGAATCGGTTGCCGTGACGTCAACGGGCAGCAATGTTGAAGTGCTTGCTTCAGCAACGCTAAAACTCAATGGTACAAATATCAGTGCGCAGGAGTAAATGATGCCCGCGATTTCAGTTGATGGTGCTATCACAGATATTCACGGTGGGTATGCCCCAGGTGTTATTTCTGCTTCAGGTCCCAAATTTACAGTGGGTGGTATTGATGTACTTCGTGAAGGAGACAGTATCAGTGTACACGTTTATATGCCAGACCCAAAAGTTAACCATTCAGGAAAGGTTGTGCAAGCGGGCGCCCCCAATTTTACCATAGGTGGCAAAGCGGTTGCGCGACTGGGAGACCCCACAGATTGTGGCGGTAAAATTGCGATTGGTGTGGGCAGTTTTACGGTAGGAGATAAATGATGATTGGAATGAACGCGCAAACGGGTAAGCCGTTAGGTGGCGTTGAGCATTTAAAGCAAAGTATTCGCGACATTGTGACAACGCCGCTGGGTAGTCGAGTTATGCGTCGTGATTATGGCTGTGGGCTATTTGAACTCGTCGATAGACCGTTTTCTCACAACCTAGTTGGTGATATCACCATGTCGATTGCCAATGCGCTAGATAGATGGGAGCCGCGCTTTCGTCTAGAAGGTGTGTCAGTGCATCCAGCAGGTCAAGGCAAAGTCGATATTACCATTGAAGGTCTTTACCTTATTAACAATGAGCCGGTGACGATAGAAGGGATCTTGCTCTAATTTATATTGGTTGGCATATCAGTCAACTATTCACACTTAACGTCACTCTGTACTGACTGGTACAGATAA
The DNA here is from genome assembly GCF_021654285.1 of Pseudoalteromonas luteoviolacea. Classification (GTDB taxonomy): domain Bacteria; phylum Pseudomonadota; class Gammaproteobacteria; order Enterobacterales; family Alteromonadaceae; genus Pseudoalteromonas; species Pseudoalteromonas luteoviolacea_J. The sequence continues at coordinate 96,301 of NZ_JAKFZS010000002.1, forward strand.
AAAATTAATCAACTTAAGCCATGCGACTGACTTGAACTTTCAAGCTCGGTTACATGGCTTTTTTATTAGCTAATTGACATACCTTTAAAGGAGATATCTATGTCGCAATTTCTACACGGTGTAGAAGTCATCGAGGCGCAGTCTGGTACGCGCCCAATTAAAACAGTAAAAAGCTCAGTAATCGGTCTGATTGGTACTGCTCCACAAGCAGATGCTGAAAAGTTCCCTCTTAACACACCGGTTTTAATTGCTGGTAAACGTGCGGAAGCTGCGTTGTTAGGTGAGCAAGGCACACTGCCTGCTGCGATTGATGGTGTATTTGATCAAGCCGGTGCGGTTGTGGTTGTTGTACGTGTCGACGGCGATGATGACAATGCAGTGATGACTAACATTCAAGGCGGTGTTGCTGCTGATGGCAGTTATGAAGGTGCATACGCTTTCTTAGGCGCTGAGTCTGTATTAGGTGTTACACCTCGTATTCTAGTTGCTCCAGGTTTTACTCATCAGCGTCCATCTGGCGCAGCTAACCCTGTTGTTGCAGAGCTAGTTGGTATTGCAGAGCGTCTTCGCGCTGTGATCATTGCAGATGGTCCAAATACAAATGATGCAGATGCGATTGCATATCGTGGTGATTGCTCATCGCGTCGTGTGTTTGTGGTTGACCCTCAGGTGAAAGTATTCAAAGAAGGCGCAGTTGTAAATGAGCCTGCAAGTGCTCGTGTTGCTGGTATGATTGCTAAATCTGACAATGACCGTGGATTCTGGTGGAGTCCAAGTAACACGGCTATGAACGGTATTGTAGGTACTGCACGTCCAGTAGACTTCCAGCTTGGTGATAAGAATGCGCGTGCAAACTTATTAAATGAAAAAGAAGTATCTACAATCATTCGCCAAAACGGTTTCAAACTATGGGGTAACCGTACTTGTGCGACAGACCCTAAATGGGCTTTCCTATCAGTTGTTCGTACAGCGGATATGATTAACGACTCGCTACTTCGTGCACATATGTGGGCTGTTGACCGCAACATCACGTCAACTTACATCAAAGATGTGACAGAAAGCGTTCAAGCTTACCTTGATAGCTTAAAAGCGCAAGGCGCTATCTTAGGTGGCCAAATCTGGGCTGATGAAGACCTTAACACGCCTGAAAATATTCAAGCGGGTAAAGTGTACTTCAGCTTTGATTTCACTCCGCCAACACCAGCTGAGCACATCACGTTCAAGAGCATCTTAACTAACAACTACCTAGAGGAAATCGTATAATGGCAATGTCTCCTAAAATCCTAAAGAAATCAAAGCTGTTTGTAGATGGTAAGGGTTACCTTGGCATTGCAGACGAAATCTCGCTTCCTAAAGTCACAGTTAAAACACGTGAAGTGACTTCAGGTTTCCAAGCGCCAATCGAGCTAGATGTAGGTCAACTTGAAAAGCTTGAAGGTTCAATCACGTTACTAGAGTACAACGCAGATGTACTTAAGCTACTTGGTGATTGGGGCGGTACTGGTAGAACAATTAATCTGACTGCACGTGGCGCGATCCAAAAGCAAGGTGCTGCACCTGAGCCTGTCGTTGTCACATTACATGGCTTCTTCAAAGAAGTAGACATGGGTAGCTGGAAAGACGGCGAAGAAGCGAAAATGACGCTGCAATACGCTGTTCAAAAGTACAAGTTAGAAGTGAACAACGAAGTTATCTACAACATTGACCTGTACAACGATATCCGCGAAATCGCGGGTGTTGATCACATGGCTAACCTACGCAAGACTATCGGAGCTTAATCTATGACTGAAATCATTAAACTGACTTTCCCTGTTACGGTCGATGGGCATGAGTATGCAGAACTAAAAATGAGACGACCTAAAGTGCGCGATCGGTTAATGGTTGATAAAGCGGATATTAGCGAATCTGAAAGTGAAATCCGTTACTTCTCGCATTTGTGTGAAGTGTCTCCAGATATCATCGAAGAGCTAGATTGGAGCGACTTTGTTAAGTTACGCGAGGCGCTCCAGGCTTTTCTCGTATCCCGCCCAAGCGTCTAAAAGCAATGGTGATTGCCCTGGCTAAGTACACAGGGTGGGGCTTGCAAGAACTCAACGGGCTGACTGAGGACGAACTCATCGAGTGGTTTGAAGCAGCGGTTGATTATAAAGAAGCAACAGAGGCGGGGTAACCCGCCTTTTTTTCACCAGCGCAAGTTTGATAGCTCAAGGACTTAAGCGCAGTTTTAGGGTCTTGAGCTATCAACCTTGGCACAGTGCCGTTCGTTGCGCTGTGCAATCCACACATTCCCGCTTATTTCTCTTCCTAGGTATGATTATGAAACATCAAGGATTGTCTGCAAAAGACCGTTCAAAGAACAAAGTAAAGTACCGCCTACCTAAGCAGGATCAGGTTGATCCAAATGTTCAATTAGGCAGTTTGCTTGCTAATTTGGTTAAAGCTAAAAAGCCATTAGATACCAGCGCATTAGAGGCTGTGATAGGGCAATTAGCTAATGTTAATGTCAATGAATTACTGGGCAATACCAGTCAGGTAATCTCAACCCATTTGACGCAATTTTCCAGTGCACAAGCAAAGTCAAATAATGCGGTTACGCACAGTGCACAGTTGCTGCAAGGGGCTCAAGATGAGCAACAAGCGGACACGCTGAAAGCGCAAGTGGATGCCAAAATTGGTGATGGCACAGGTTTAAGTGGTGCCATTAAATCACTGGCAGAGCAGGTATCGGCGTTAGATTTTCAGCAATTACAAACAGCAGCAAGCAATGAGCTTGCACAGCTGCAGGCTGCACTGCCACAGCTTTATGATGGCTTACCTATTAACGCATTGAGTGAGTCTTTAGCCACGGCAACCGCGCAAGTACAAAATGCGGATGCGCAAAATACCTTAGATTTGCAACTTGATGCATTGCGCCAAGCTGCACCCGTTATGGTTGATGCACTGGGTATTGCGCAAATGAGCGGCGATATCATCAGTGCCACCCAGGGCATTGCACAAGGCACCAGCAGTGCGACGTTCAATGAAGATTTAAATACGCTGATCCAAAGCGCCCCGCAGGTACTTGAAACGTTTGGTTTTGATAAAGCCAGAGATGTGGTTAAGCAAACGTTACCTGCCATCTCTTCGGTTAATTTCAAAGAGGTTTTTGAGGGCGATATAACCAGCTTAGCAAGTGCAGCGCCAGAGCTGTTGAATGCGTTTGACTTATCAGAAGCAGCTAAAACACTCGAAGGCGCATTGCCTGTTGTTGAAGCGCTTAATGTTAAAGAGCTACTCAATGGTGACTTATCTAGCTTAGTTGATGCGGCACCTGAAGTGCTCAATGCATTGGATATGTCCAGTGCCGCGCAAACTTTAGAGCAGGCATTGCCAGCGCTTGAGCAAGTCGATATCGCGGCGGTGATGCAAGGTGATTTAAGCACGTTGCAAAGTGCGGCGCCTGAATTACTCAAAGCGGTTGATTTATCAGCGGCTACGCAATCTTTGGCACAGCATATTCCAGCCTTGTCTCAGTTGGACTTGGCGAGTGTTATCGACGGCGACTTAAGTCAAGTAGTGAGCATTGCGCCTGAGTTATTAAAGTCAGCAGGCTTTGAGCAGGTTTCAAACACGCTCAGTGCAGCCATGCCTGCATTGCAGCAGCTTGATTTAAAAGGCATTGCCAGTGGTGATGTTTCAAGTTTGATGAATGCTGCGCCAGATTTGCTAGCCTCGGTTGGTTTGAATGAAGCATCCGAGACTTTAGGTGCAGCGCTGCCTGCGCTACAGCAGCTTGATTTAAAAGGCATTGCCAGTGGTGATATTTCAAGCTTGATGTCAGCGGCGCCAGATTTGCTAGCCTCGGTTGGTTTGAATGAAGCATCCGAAACACTCGGAGCGGCTTTACCTGCGTTACAGCAGCTTGATTTAAAAGGCATTGCCAGTGGTGATATTTCAAGTTTGATGTCAGCAGCGCCCGATTTGCTGGCCTCGGTTGGTTTGAATGAGGCATCCGAAACACTCGGAGCGGCTCTACCTGCCCTACAGCAACTTGACTTAAAAGGCATTGCCAGCGGGGATGTGTCAAGCTTGATGTCAGCGGCACCAGGCTTGTTAAAAGCAGCAGGGCTAGATGAAGCGTCCGAAACGTTAGGCGCGGCACTGCCTGCGCTACAGCAGCTTGATTTGAAGGGCATTGCCGATGGTGATGTTTCAAGTTTGATGTCAGCAGCGCCTGGTTTATTAAAGGCGGCAGGTTTAGATGAGATCGGTGCAACGTTAGATGCGGCGCTACCAGCTTTACAAAAGCTAGACACCAAGGCGATTTTGGAGGGTGACTTAAGCTCATTGATGCAGCAAGCACCGCAACTGCTTAATGCATTTGGGCTGCAAGATGCAGCAAGTTTATTCACAAAGCACTCTGCGCTGATTGAGAAGCTCGATTTCAAAGGTATTTTAAATGGCGACCTATCGTCATTGACTGGCGCTGTTCCCGATTTATTAGCTGAGTTTGGTCTCGGCGAGCTAGGTCTTGAGTCACTCTTTGAAGGTGATGGAGAGGAAGAGGAGCAGTCTAAAAAGTCGAAGAAGAAATCGAAGAAAAACACCAAAAAACAGCGTAAAAAGAAATCTAAGCGAGATAAAAAGAGTAAGCAAAGTAAGACTCCGGACGTTGATAACGATGCTGCTGATAACCGCAAAGAAACGAAGCTAAATCAGACGCCTGAGAAAAAGCAGGATAAGCGTAAAAAGCGCTCTAAACCTGTATTGAAAATCTTGGACGGTGGCAAAGCAAAACCGGCAGATCAGCAACTCCAAGACAGTAAAACAGAGCCCGCTAAGCAGCAAGGTAAAGATAAGCAATCTAAACAGCAGTCAAAACCTGGAAAGTCATCTAAAGCGCCTAAGGCTGCTAATGATGCAGTCTTCTCGAAGTTGGGTAAGTTTTTCAGTCAAAAAGGCGGTGGCATAGCGAACTTTGCGAAAAATAACTTCAAAAGTGTTGGTCGGTTAAATGCAGCTGCAACAATTGCAATGAGTGGCTTTGATGCTTACTCCGCTTTGACCGATGACTCTTTAAGTAAGCGTGAAAAAACCAGTGCTGTAGGTGGCGCTATTGGTTCTGCTGGCGGTGCCTTGGCTGGTGCTGCTGCGGGGGCTGCGATTGGATCCGTTGTGCCTGTTGTTGGTACGGCAATCGGTGGTATTATTGGTGGTGCTATCGGTGCATTTGGCGGTGAATCTCTTGGTTCCTCCCTTGGTGATACATTAGGCGGTTGGCTCTTCGAAGATGATCCTAAAGAGGAAGCAGCCAAAGCAGATGAGTCTGTCTCAGTATCAAACACTTTGGCACAAAACCAAGCTGACACTGAGTTTAAAGAGTCAGTAGCAAAAACTTCAGACAATACGTCGCAGCCCGCGAATTCACCTCTGCAATTTGTCAAAGACAATGTCATCAATGAAGCCAACATGTTTACTGGCACTATGGCGGCGGTTGAGCAAGCTTCGGGTAAGCCAAATGGGAAGTGGAACAAGGCTTCTCAGCAAGGGCAAATGTTCGGACATGCATTAAATGGTCACACTATTTATCAGGCTGCGGTCAATGATGACTTATCAACAGAGGAAAAAGCACGCGCTATCGGCGGTACTGCGACCGGCGCGGTGACTTCTGAGGTTGTATCTCACTTTGTTGGCATGGTGCCAAAATATGGCAAATTCCTAGGACCAGTTGCCGGGTATTTAACGAATGCTGTGATGTCTCAAGTCGGAGGAGATTTCTTCGCTAACCTGTTTAGTGATGAAAAACCGCAAAAGACGGACGCGGCTAAGACTAAAACTCCTTTATCAACGCCTACACCTCAGGCCCTTGCAGAGCCGGGTACATCAAACTCGCAAATTAGTAGTGATGTGCAAGCACAACATGTCGCTGGCAACATTACTGTGAATGCAAATATCACGGTGAATGCACAGTCTGAACAGCAAGCACATGAGATAGCACAGCAAGTGAAGCAAGTGCTAGATCAACAGCAGCAACAAGCGATGCGCGATTATCGTGCTCGATATTATAACGAAGTAGCTTAAGGGGGGTGCCCCCTTAAGCTTTCATACGAGGACTTTCGATGGCAAAGATCAATCATGCCAATTACATGATGCAGCTGGGCGAATATAAGTTTTCTGTCAGTACAGCGGCGTTTCAAAAATTACAGTTTAATACCGAATATCGCTGGAAAGACCTTGAGTCACAAACCGATAAAAACAGCCCGGTAAAGCAATTTATTGGGGTCGGTGAGCAAACTTTAGAACTTGATGGAACTATCTTTCCACAACTGGTCGAAAACGGCTTAAAGCAGTTAGACTTTATGCGTGATGAGGCAACCCAAGGTGTGCCGCTAACGCTGACCTATGTAGAAGAAAGCGGTAAGTCTAGCCCGAGTGTGGGGCGTGTGCTTGGTAAGTGGGTAATTAAATCAATCAATGAGACGCGCACGCTCTTTTTGAATGACGGTATTCCGAGAGAGATCCAATTTAGCATGCGCTTGTCACGCTACGATGGTAATGAGGGAAATAAATAATGAGTGCAGTAAGTTACATTACACGAGATGGTGACTGTCTCGATTTGATTTGCTTTCGCCATTATGGTCGCAGCTCAGGAATGGTTGAACGTGTGCTCGAAGCCAATTATGGCCTTGCTGATTTGGGACCGATTTACCCTGAAAATATTAAAATTGTCTTACCGGATGTACCTAAACCAAAAGTGCAACGCGAGATCAATATTTGGGAGTAATTGGCAATGGAATTACAGCCGCAATATTCAGTAAAAGCCAATGGCAATGAAGTTGCAGAAAAGCTACGCGATAGAATCGCAGAAGTCAGTGTGACGCTTCGCACAGGTTTGCTAAGTGACATGTGCGTGGTTAAATTCGACAACCTTGAAAAAGCGCCTATCACCTTACCAGAACCGACCGATAAGCTTGAAATCGCGATGGGCTACAAGCAAGGCACCGAAGACGGAAAAGCGCCAAGTGTTGTCCTTGGTGAATTTGAAGTTGGTGAATATCAGATTGTGGGCCCAGTGCGTGCGCTGGAGTTAGTGGGTAACAAAGTGTTTTGGGATCAAAACTTAAAGGCGGCTAAGTTAAAATCTTGGCCCAGCGATCCTGATAACCCATTGACGCTTGGCAGTCTGATCTCTGAGATTGCACAAGAGTATGGGCTCACCCCCCGTATCGCCCCAGCGCTTGATAGCGTCACTTTGCCACATATTGAGCAAAGTGAAAGCGATATGCAGTTGATGAGTAAGCTAGCCGTGCAGCATGATGCGGTGATGAAAATCATCAATGGCAACCTGGTGTTCATGAAAAAAGGCACTGGGCGATCATTGTCGGGACAACCCCTGCCACAAGTAACCCTTGAGCCCAAATGGATTGTTGACTGGAAGTTCAATACATTGCATTACCGCTTAACCAAAGAAGTGGTGGCTAAATATCATGATTTGGATATCGCGCAGTTACAAACGGTTTCAGCAGGCGGCGGCACACCCAGTTTAACTTTACCTTATACCTACGCAGATGAAGCAAGTGCGCAACATGCAGCTGACAGTAAGCTGGCACAGCTTAATCGAGCACATGTGAGTGCGGATATGGTGGTGTATGGCAATCCAGATATTGTGGCTGGCGCTGTGGTTGAAGTACAAGGCACACAAAGCGCGCTTGATAAATCTTGGTTTGTGAAAGAGGTTAGGCATGTCATCAATGGACATGGCTTTTTATCCTATTTGCAATGCGAAACCTTATCTGAATAACCTTTTTTACCTCTTTTATATTAAATATTTCATATCGCACTGCTGATCATGCGGTGCTTTTCCTTCCAAGCCTCCTACCTCCAAGGCCATCTCATCGGTTTGCTCACGTGCATTGCTCTATGCATAAACCGGCTGAGATGGCCTCTTTCCTAATTTTTTATCCCCTCAAAAGTAAAATAATACCGCTCAATGCGGTTATCCCACCAAATATCATCCCACGTGTAATATGCTCCTTTCGAATCAAACTCATGGTCATCACCATTAATGGCGCTGCCGAAAAAATCGTCTGTGCAATTGCCGGATCTGTATTGTTGACCGATATTAATTGCAGCCATAGCCCGATAAATGTGCCAAAAAACACCGCAGCAAATAACCAGGCTTTTCCATCAATACCTCTAAGTGTAATTGAGCGAGTCAGTGACGCTTGTTTGAGTAGGGCTACTATCATAGCGACGACTAAGGTGCCTGAAGCAAGCCGTATCATTGCGGCCCAAAGGCTACTGATATTGTCGTCATTGAGTGCCCCTTTTGAAAGCACTAGGCCGGCGGCTTGGCAAGTGGCAGCAGTAAGTGCAAAAAGCACCCCTTTTCGATAGTTATCTTTATCTAATTTTGGCAATTTTTGGTTTGGTTTTACCGCGATAATAACGCCAATTGTAGAAATAATTATACCCAACCAAGCTGCTGCAGAGAGGTAAACTCCTAACAAAATGATGTTTAGGAGCCCTGCGATGGCTGGTGCGAGTGATTCAAGCACCAGTGTTCGGGCTGGACCAATATTACGCAGTGCTGCAAAATAAGCGCTGTCACCAATGGCAATGCCGACAATGCCACTGGCTATTAGCCACCCCCAGCTCGTGTGGCTAGATGGCAATTGCGTATCCCAAGTTAAAAGGAGTACGGCCACCATTAGTGCAGCCGTGATAACTCCCTTTGCAACGTTCAGTTCTAATGGATTTAGATGATGACTAAATCGTTTATAGAGCAGGGTCGAAAATGCCCATACTGCAGCTGCACAAAATGCAGCGATCTCTCCAATACCCACAAAGTTACTTAGTTACCTGTTTATTTATGTGGCGGTACTGTAATTATTTTGTATATATATGCAATAAAATTGAGTTTAATCGCCAGTAAGTGCCTTATTCTTTTCTTTACATTTCCCACTTAAAAAATAAAGCTTCAATTTTTATTGAAACTTCAGAACTTAATTTGTTACACTCATTTGCGTTGAAATAGTCGTGTGCTTAAATCGGCCTATGGCCTTGTGCTGGAGAGTGAAATGATCCTAGATGCAATTCAAATTAATTTAATTATTTTGGGCTTTTGTATGTTTATCTCATGCATCATTATGGCGATGACGGAGTCAAAGCAATTTGCAGGAGAGCAGCGTTTAAAAGTGGGCATTGAATATGGCATCTTTGCAGCGACAGGGTTGATAGCGAGTGTTGTCTTAGGTTATGGCTATTTCAGTTGATCATCTACTTGCATGACAGGGTGCTTATTGCTTGAGCACCCTATATTCTTTTCTTCTAATTCCCTCCTACCAACTAAGCAAAATGTAGCTTACCCCTTCTTTAAATTGGCTTTTTTTGAACCATGCCTCTCTGTTTCTTTATTACTTTGATTTCGGTCTATTTCTGCCCTCCTGATTTTGCCTTTTAGGAGTGAACTTCATTTGGACGTCTGAACATCTAGAAGTTGATATTTTATGGCGTTCGTTCATAATGTCAGCCACTATAGTAGTGTCAGTTTTATCCAATTAGGGGAGGATCTCATGCCGATCACTGTTAAAGACGAGTTACCCGCGATTGCGAGGCTGCGTCACGAAAATGTTTTTGTGATGCCAAAAAGCCGCGCCATGTCTCAAGAGATCCGTCCGATGCGTTTAGCCATATTGAACCTAATGCCAAATAAGGTAGAAACTGAGGTTCAATTTATTCGCTTGTTGGCCAACTCCCCACTGCAAGTCAATGTTGATTTATTACGTCTCGATACGCATCGCAGTTCGGAAAACTCCGAACAGCACTTAAATATGTTTTATCGTTACTTTTCTGAAGTAAAAGACGAAAACTACGATGCTTTGATTGTGACTGGTGCACCATTGGCACATTTGGAATATACGGATGTAATCTACTGGCAAGAACTACAAGCGTTTTTTGACTGGGCTGAAAACCACGTGACCTCAACTTTATTTTCCTGTTGGGCGGCTCATGCCGGTATGTATCATCATCATGGTTTAAAGCGAGATCTTAAAGAGCAAAAGCTATGTGGTGTATTTAAACATCAAGTGTATTTTGATCACGGTGCTTTGACACGCGGGTTTGATGACGAGTTTTTAGTGCCGCATTCTCGTTACGGCCATATCGACATTGATAAGATTAATAATAATGATGACCTTGTTGTCCTTGCGGGTTCAGATAAAGTGGGGGCATACCTGCTTAAAAATAAAACGGGCAGTCAGGTGTATATTACTGGGCACCCTGAATATGATGCTGATACACTGCAAAAAGAATATTTGCGTGACTTGCAAAATGGTCCGGATGCCCCTATGCCTGAAAATTATTTTCCAAATAATGATGCTGACGCCAAGCCATCGAAAACGTGGCAAAGTCACGCCTTTTTATTATTTTCAAATTGGTTAAACTATTATGTTTACCAAACAACTCCGTACGATATTAATCTCGTTAGCCAAGACGTAAGGACTAACAATTATGCCGAATAACAGTGTGCCATTTGAGCCTATCGATGGCCAAGCCGTATCTGAAGCGCTGAAAAAAACCATGCAAGAGCGTATTGTCATTTTAGATGGCGCCATGGGTACCATGATCCAAAAACACAAGTTTGAAGAAGAAGATTACCGTGGTGAGCGCTTTAAAGATTGGCATGTGTTGATCAAAGGCAACAATGATTTATTGAGCCTCACGCAGCCTGATGTGATTAAGCAAATTCACCGTGAATATTTAGAAGCCGGTGCTGATATTATCGAAACTAATACCTTCAACTCGACCACCATTTCGATGGAAGACTATGACATGGCAAGTTTAAGCCGTGAAATTAATTTCGAGTCAGCAAAGTTAGCCCGCCAAGTCTGTGATGAATTTACCGCCAAAGATCCAAGTAAACCGCGTTATGTAGGCGGGGTACTTGGTCCGACGTCAAAAACATGTTCTATTTCTCCGGATGTAAATGATCCGGGTTATCGTAATGTGACCTTTGATGCGCTGGTGGAAGCATATATTGAATCAACCCTTGCCTTAATTGAAGGCGGCGCGCACCTTATCTTGATTGAAACAATCTTTGATACGCTTAATGCTAAAGCGGCTGCCTATGGCGTAGAAGAGGCATTTGAGCAAGCGGGGATCCGCTTGCCTGTAATGATTTCAGGCACTATTACTGATGCGTCTGGTCGTACTTTGTCAGGTCAAACCACAGAAGCATTTTATAACTCTATTCGCCATATCAAACCGATTTCTATTGGTTTAAATTGCGCGTTGGGGCCCGATCTACTGCGTCCTTATGTTGAAGAGCTATCACGCGTATGTGAAACTTTTACGTCCGTGCATCCTAATGCGGGCTTACCGAATGAATTTGGTGAGTATGATTTAGAAGCCGATGACATGAGTAAAGAGATTGTTGACTGGGGTAAAGAAGGCTTTATCAATATAGTTGGCGGGTGCTGTGGTACGACACCTGAGCATATTAAAGCCTTTGCGGATGGCTTGGCTACTGTGTCACCGCGTAAGCTCCCTGAGCTTGAAGTACGCATGCGTTTATCAGGCCTTGAAGCCTGTAATCTGAATTAGGAAGTATCATTATGACGCAATCTACAGCTGTATTTACTAACGTTGGGGAAAGAACCAATGTCACAGGGTCAGCGCGATTTAAACGCCTCATTTTAGAAGAAGATTACGAAACAGCGCTTGAAGTTGCCAGAGAGCAGGTGGAAGGTGGTGCGCAGGTGATTGATATCAACATGGATGAAGCCATGTTGGACTCAAAAATGGCGATGGTGAAGTTTTTAAACTTGATTGCCTCTGAGCCTGAAATCTCAAAAGTGCCTATTATGGTTGACTCTTCGAAGTGGGATGTCATCGTCGCAGGCCTGAAGTGTATTCAGGGTAAGGCCATTGTAAACTCTATCTCGTTGAAAGAGGGCAGAGAGCCTTTTGTACGACAGGCCAAGGTATTAAAGCGTTTTGGTGCAGCTGTTGTTGTGATGGCGTTTGACGAAGTCGGTCAGGCTGAAACGGCAGATCGTAAGTTTGAAATTTGCCAGCGCTCGTACAAAATTCTTGTGGATGAGCTTGGTTTCCCGCCAGAAGACATTATCTTTGACCCGAATATCTTTGCTGTTGCCACCGGTATTGAAGAACATGATAACTATGCCGTTGAATTTATTGAGGGCACGCGCCGCATAAAGCAAAACCTACCGCACTGTAAGGTATCAGGCGGTGTGTCGAACGTGTCGTTCTCGTTCAGAGGCAACAACCCTGTTCGTGAAGCTATTCACTCAGTTTTTTTATACCATGCCATCAAGGCAGGTATGGATATGGGAATAGTCAACGCCAGTCAATTGGCGGTGTATGACGATATTCCACTTGAATTGAGAAATGCTGTTGAGGATGTGATCCTCAATACTGATCCAGGTGCTGGTGAGCGCTTAGTAGATATTGCCCCTAAATACTCAGGTATGGCACAAGCCGAGAAAAAAGAGGATTTAGAGTGGCGCACATGGCCGGTTGCGAAAAGGCTAGAGCATGCCCTTGTAAAAGGGATCACTGAGTATATCGATGAAGATACAGAAGAGTGTCGTGTAAGCTTTGATAAGCCAATCCAAGTGATCGAAGGACCACTGATGGATGGTATGAATGTGGTCGGTGACTTATTTGGTGCCGGTAAAATGTTCTTGCCTCAGGTAGTAAAATCAGCGCGTGTAATGAAGCGAGCCGTGGCCTATCTTGACCCGTTTATTGAAGCGGAAAAAGAAGAGGGCGCAAGTAACGGTAAAATCGTTATGGCCACCGTAAAAGGCGATGTTCACGATATTGGTAAGAATATTGTGGGGGTTGTACTGCAGTGTAATAACTATGAAGTGGTTGATTTAGGTGTCATGGTCCCTGCTGAAAAGATCTTGCAAACGGCCATTGATGAAAAAGCAGATGCCATTGGCTTATCTGGCCTTATTACTCCATCACTGGATGAAATGGTACATGTGGCGAAAGAAATGACACGTCGCGGCTTTGATATTCCATTATTAATTGGTGGGGCAACCACATCTAAAGCTCATACTGCGGTGAAGATTGAGCCTCAGTATGACAAAGGCGTTATTTATGTGAACAATGCCAGCCGAGCTGTTGGGGTGGTGTCTAGCCTACTAAGTGATACTCAAAAGCCTGTGTTCCTAGAGAAAACAGCCAATGAATATGTCAAAGTACGTGAGCAACAAGCGCGTAAAAAGCCGCGTTCAAAGCCGGTGACGCTTGCTCGGGCGCGTGACAATGCGACAAAATTGGATTGGGATAACTATACCCCACCAAAACCTAAAAAGCTGGGCATTACTGAATTTAAAGATGTCAGCATAGCCACTTTGCGCAAATATATCGATTGGACACCGTATTTCATGACATGGTCTTTAGCGGGTAAATATCCGCGTATTTTAGAAGATGACATTGTCGGTGAAGAGGCTAAAAAGTTATTTGCTGATGCCAATGCCATGCTCGATGACTTGGAGAACACAGGCAAATTACAACCGCTTGGCGTCATTGGTTTATTCCCAGCAAACCGGGTTGAGGATGATATTGAAATTTACACCGATGAGTCTCGCTCAGAAGTCATTCTAAAATCTTGTCAGCTACGTCAACAAACAGAAAAAACGGATTTTCCAAATTACTGTTTAGCTGACTATGTTGCGCCAAAAGGGATTGATGACTATTTTGGCGCATTTGCGGTGACAGGGGGTCTTGAAGAGGATGACTTAGCGGATGCGTTCGATGCGCAGCAAGATGATTATAACAAGATCATGGTCAAAGCGGTTGCAGATAGATTAGCTGAAGCTTTTGCTGAGTATTTGCACGAACAAGTTCGAAAAGAGTACTGGGGGTTTGCAGCGGATGAGTCGCTGACCAACGAAGAGCTTATCCGTGAAAATTACCAAGGTATTCGTCCTGCACCAGGTTACCCAGCTTGTCCTGAGCACACAGAGAAGAAAAAAATCTGGGCGCTATTGGACGTTGAAAACCGTATCAATATGAAATTAACCAGCTCTTATGCCATGTGGCCGGGCGCTGCGGTTTCAGGTTGGTATTTCTCACACCCTGATTCCAAGTACTTTGCCGTTGCCGCAATCCAAAAAGATCAGGTTGAAGACTATGCCCGCAGAAGTGATATGTCTCTAGAAGAAGCCGAGCGATGGTTATCTCCTAATTTAGGTTATGACAATTAATCATTATTCTTTATGTGCGCTTTGTTTTCTTACTTAGCGCACTTCAATGCATTGTTTTACTCATGGTGGTTGCAAAACTAGCTTGATTGTACTTAAAAGAAGACTTGGTGTATTTTAGTTTAAACTTTAGGTAAAAATTACATGGTAAAGCAGATAATCATTTAGCTGTAATTTAAAAGTGATAGGCCTAAATAGTTAAATCAATCTAGGTAGTAATTATTTATGCTTGAGTTAATAGGTGTTTCAAAAAACTTTACAGATAGCAGCGTTATTACACAGGCTTTGCAGCCAATTAATTTACAAGTTCAGGATGGAGATTTCATTTCCTTCATTGGCCCATCTGGTTCTGGAAAAACTACGCTTCTCAATGTATTGGGATTATTAGAGACTCCCTGTAGCGGTGATTATATTTTTGCAGGAAAACGCGTTTTAGCTTTGAGTGACAAGGAAAAATCTCGTTTGAGGAATCGGGATATCGGGTATGTTTTTCAAGGTTTTCATCTACTACCTGACTTCAACATTTACGACAATATAGAGATGCCATTGCGCTACAGCAGAGAGCATGCTGTTATGCGTAGAAAGCGGGTAGTGACGTTATTAGAGCAAGTAGGTTTAAGCGATTTTGCTAAGTATAAACCATCTCAGTTATCAGGTGGGCAACAGCAAAAAGCAGCGATAGCACGTGCGCTTGTGACTGAGCCATCGGTTATCCTTGCTGATGAGCCAACAGGTAATTTAGATTTACATAGTACCGCAGAAGTGATGGCACTATTGTCGACCTTGAACCAACAGGGCACAACTATTTTAATGGCAACACACAATTTGGAATTGGCTCAACGGAGTAAGCGGGTTATCGAGGTAAGGGATGGTGTTATCAAAGAGCGTAGCCTTACTCATTATGCGAGACGATGGGGCATAGCAATGAATCGTTTACCTACGCAATAGTTTACCTACGCAATAGTTTACCTACGCAATAGTTTACCTACGCAATATTAAATCTTTCCCAGTATTGTTTATAGAGTGTTACTTAGCTTAAAAAATATTATTTTAAACTCGAAATTAACAATTATGGGGTTGCTGAGATGACTTTTAAGTAATTATTATGTATCTTTTCTTTTTCCTAACCTTGTCACTTAATATGTAATTAATGTTTTTTTTACTTTTTTGGGGTTAGGAGCAATTTAGAGTAACGTACTCATAAGTGATTAATGGATTAATTAACAAAGCATCAAGGAATTATCGGGAACAATAATAATGTTACATAAACCAAATCTTATCTCTGGAAATACGACGAAACTGCTCCAGAATCAAACTTCAATATCCACTTACAATACGGATTCAGCTGCTGAAGCTGTTTTATTTTCTTGTTATATATAAAAAGTGACTAGTTATTAGGAGAGAGCATGCTGTACTACTATATAAAGCTTGCCATTTTTAGTTTAACCAGAACTCCCCTTTTAAGTTTTCTTATGATTGCAACGATTTCTGTTGGAATTGCGGCAACCATGGTTACTTACACTATTAGCTATATGATGAACAAAGATCCGATCCCAAGTAAAAGTGAGCGACTATTTACAGTGCATCTGAGCTCCTGGGGTTTGGACAATATGTATCGAATGCGAGATGGCAAGGAAGACATTCCTATTTTTGTTACTTATCAAGATGCTATTAATTTATACAATGCGCAAAAAGCATCGAAACAAACCATTATAGGTAGTTCTAAAGCAATGACGCGTAGCAGTGAGCAATCAGTTAACGAAGCAATATCAACTGGCATTAGGTCAACAACGTATGAGTTTTTTGACATGTTTAACGCGCCTTTTTTATATGGCTCCGGTTGGTCGGCATCAGAAGATGAGCAAGGAGCCCAGGTTGTTATTTTATCGAAGCAGCGCAATGAGATATTGTTTGATGGTCAAAACTCCATAGGTAAAGAAGTAATAATTGGAGGCATTGTACATCGGGTGGTTGGGGTGTTTGATGATTGGCCATTGATCCCGAGATTTTACTTAGAGGAATATGATGCTTTGAGTGAAGTACGCGATATGTTTATTCCTTTTCGTACTCAAATGAATAATGAATGGGTTGCAAGCAGAGACTCTAGTATGTTTTGCTGGGGAGAGTTTGAGCTTAGTGATTTTTATTCAGTTATAAACTCAGAGTGCGTGTGGCTGTATTTTTGGATAGAGTTGGAGTCCGCAGAGGGTCGCAGTGAATATCTGGACTTTGTGAACAACTATGCGCAAGAACAGCGTTCATTAGGGCGCTTTCAACGTGAGCAGATGAATCGGGTTTTAAATGTTAATGAATCATTAAGTCGCAATAATACAATGGGCAATGAGAGTAAAGTCGCGGTGTGGTTAGCCGCAGCATTTTTATTTGCCTGCCTACTTAATTGCATGAGTTTAATGATGACAAAGTTTCATGGCAAAGGAGGCGAAGTTGGGTTAAGACGCGCCATCGGTGCGAGTAAGCAGGATATAGCGTTACAGTTTGGACTTGAAACGATCATGGTAGGTTTAATTGGAGGCATTTTGGGTCTAGTACTTGCCAATATTGGCTTATTAGTCACTGCCGAAGTGTATAGCCATTTAAATACTGAATTGATGAAAATGAATATGGAAATCGTAATAACGACTCTTTTATTATCGATCGTAACAAGCACCCTATTTGGGCTCTACCCTATCTACAAAGCTTGTAAAATCGAGCCATCTGGTCAACTAAAGAGCCTGTAAGGAAGCGAATATGAAAGATCTCAAGCCGATTATTGTATCGCTTTTACGCGCAAAAATGGCGCCATTATTACTGATTTTACAAATAGCGGTAACTTTTACTGTTTTAGTAAACTCGGTCTATTTAATGGCTGAAAAGCATGCGGATATTACTGCACCCACTGGCCTATCAGAAGATGTTCTTTTTTCTTTTCAGATACCACACCGAGGAGAAGAACAATCACAAAAAATTGCAAACATGTACAGAGATTTAGAGTCAATAAGAGCTCTTGAAAGCGTTGCGCAAGTGAGTATTATCAACTCTATGCCACTCTCTAATCGAGGCGGTGGTTTTGATATCAGGCTGGATCCTGATGAACCAGGGTATGTAACTAAAGCCGCCATTTATACAGGTAGCTTTGACTTGATTGATACTATGGGCGCAAAGTTAATAGCCGGTGAGGGGTTTGATTTGGTTGATGAGGATGCGAGGAGGGATTTTGGCCTGGGACGAGTAACAGGTGTAATTATTACTAAAGCACTTGCACAAAGTTTATTCCCTGAGGATTGGCATCAAGCATTGGGCAGCACTATCTATTTGCACCAAACCCCTCACACTATTCGGGGGGTAGTAGAGTATTTGGCTGGACCATGGAGTTTTTGGCAGCACAAGAAAAACAATATGATTTTTCCAACGATATTTTTGATGACGGATATTACTTTTCTCGTAAAAGCACATGAAGGTTTGCGTGAACAAAGCATGAAAGATGTCGTTGAGTTGCTAATGCAGGATCCACACCGCCAGATTGATGAGCTTAAATCGATTACAGAGTTTAAAGAAGAGGCTTATCAAGCACAAAATGCAGCGTATACAACTTTACAGGCTGTTATCGTTGGCCTTGTTCTGATAACCATGTTGGGTGTATTTGGTCAAACTCGATTTTCAGTTCTTAAACGCAGAAAACATATTGGAACTAGGCGTGCTTTAGGGGCAAGTCGTGGTGAAATTATAAGATACTTTACATTAGAGAATCTTCTTTTAACTTCATGTGGGGTTTTCATAGGTACGTTATTAACCATTCTGGCAAATAATCTATTAGTTATTCATCTTGATCTTTCACCAGTACCTTTTGTGTATTTGATATATGGCTGCGCAGTAGTGATCGCTTCTGGATTTATTGCCGTTATTCAACCAGCATTAAAAGCCGCAAATATCTCTCCAGCGGAAGCAACGCGGACTGTCTAATTGTCCTTAGAACTCGCACTTTGTGAGTTCTAAGCCTTCATTTTTATTATTTCTATTTACTATGATGTTTTTATAAATCGCCAAAATAATTAAGATGCTTGTTAGTGAATACAGTATTAATTTTGTGTTTCTTTCCTTCATTTTGCTTTACAATATTTTAAGTTTTATTTTTGGGTACTCAATGACCCAGTCTTGCCATACTGTTTGATAAATAGCATAAAGAACAGCTAAGTATATTCTTTATACTACGTTAAGCGGTCAATAAGAATAATGAAATGCAGTAGAATAATTAGTAAAAAAGTAAAGGAAATGCCATGTTAAAAATGCGGGGAGTTGCTAAGTCTTTCATCACTGACACGATCAAAACGCAGGCGTTACAGCCATTTGATCTTGAGATTAAGCAAGGGGAATTTGTTGCTGTAGTTGGGCCTTCTGGTTCTGGGAAAACGACATTTTTAAATATTGCGGGTTTGCTAGAGGAGCACTCTGAGGGGCAATATTTTTTAGATGAAAAAGAGACCACAGGATTATCTGATAAACAAAAATCATCGCTAAGAAATCAAAAAATTGGATTTATCTTTCAGAGCTTTAATCTTATCCCTGAGCTCAATCTGTTTGATAATGTTGAAATGCCACTTAGGTATCGAGATTTTAACGCGAAAGAACGCTCAGAAAGGGTATTAAATGCGTTAGAGCAAGTTGGCCTTGCAGGACGTAAATTCCATTACCCTCAACAATTGTCGGGCGGCCAACAGCAGCGTGTGGCGATTGCAAGAGCCTTGGCTGGCAGCCCTTCATTTCTACTTGCCGATGAACCGACCGGAAATCTTGATTCAAAAATGGCCGACGGCATTATGTCTCTACTCAAAGATATTAATAAACAAGGTACCAGTATTCTAATGGTGACCCATGATATGGAGCAGGCGCAGCAAGCGGGTCGAATTGTAGAGATACGAGATGGCCACCTAAGCGAGCAAAAAGTTGCAATGACAGCATAGGGGTAGGCTAATGGGTAATTATTACTTTAAGTTAGCTTGGCTCAGTTTGAAAAAAACGCCTTTGCTGAGCTTATTGATGGTCGGTACAATCGCCATCGGGATAGCTGCTGCCATGATGACTATCACGGTAGGATATATGATGGGTAAAAACCCTTTACCCCACAAAAGTGAACGTGTCGCTATGGTACATTTAAATGCTTGGGATCCTGCTGAACCGATAACTCACAGAAGAAATGGTGATCCAGACATTCCTAGTATGCTGACTTACCGAGACACTATGGCGCTTATCACTGCGGACAGAGCCGATAAACATGTCCCTTTCACAAACTTCGCAGCTACGATAAGAGTGGAAGATGCTGATGTAAGAACCGCACAATTACATGAGGTCCGTTCAACCAGTCGTCATTTCTTTAGTGTTTTTGGTGCGCCTTTCATTCATGGGGGGACTTGGAGTGAAGAGGCTGATATGCAAGGTCAGTCTGTCATCGTATTATCAAAAAGAGAAAACGATCGCTTGTTTCAGGGGGCTGACTCTACAGGTGAACATGTTATTGTCGGATCACATTTGTATCGTGTAGTGGGTGTCATAGACGACTGGCAGCCGACCCCGAAGTTTTATGTCAACGAATTCGATATGTATAAACCGACCTTGCCCTATTTTGTCCCTTTTGAATCACAAATGAGAAATAACCTCTTTTCGCCAACCTCTATGCCTTGGAATTGTTGGGGGGATGGCCCAACTTCGACTTTACAAGAAGTCATGCTATCTGAATGTGTCTGGATAAAGTTTTGGCTAGAGTTTGAGACTGAGGAAAAAAAGCATGATTATTTCGAGTTTATGGAGGACTACACTGAAGAGCAAAGGAAAGTGGGGCGCTTTAATCGGCCTGAGCCTAACCGGCTCATGTCTGTGACAGAGTTTTTAGAAGAGGAAGGCGCTGTTAGTGAAGAAAATAAAATCGGAATCGGTTTTGCGTTAGCATTTTTATTTGCCTGCTTGTGTAATGTAATGAGCTTAATGATGACCAAGTTTCACGGTAAAGGGGGCGAAGTAGGCTTGCGCCGCGCTGTCGGTGCCACAAAGCAAAACATTGCAGTACAATTTGGCTTTGAATCAGCTTTGCTCGGTTTCTTTGGTGGTGTGATAGGCTTGATACTAGCGCAGCTAGGGCTTTCAGCCTTAACAGAGATGTACCCAGAGTATCATGTGAATGTGATGACGATGGATTTGACCTTGATGGTGAGTACTATTTTGCTTGCAGTTGGGACGTCTTTACTATTTGGACTTTGGCCGATTTATCGTGCAGTTCGAGTTCAATTATCCAGTCAACTTAAAAGTTTATAGGAGCGTAAGATGAAGGATCTCGCACCCATACTTAAAACGTTATGGAAGAATAAAACCGGCCCACTGCTATTGATCATGCAAATTGCGGTGGCGTTCACTATTTTGATAAATATCTCTTTTATGGCGGTATCTAAATTACATGAGCTGAAAGTGCCAAGTGGCCTTGATGAAGACGTACTGTTTTCTTTTCGTACAAATTTCCCCGTTGAACCAGAACAGTATGCAGCGCGAATAAAGCAAGATCTACGGGATATAAAAAGCGTAGAAGGCGTTGAGAATGCAACTACGGTGAATTCAATTCCACTGTCGAGCTGGGGACAATTTTATTCAGTCAATGAGGCAGAAGATCCTGATAGCTATATTGCATACGCAGGTGCGTATAGTGGCTCCAAGGGGTTTATAGATACACTAGGCCTTGAGATAGTTGCTGGTCGAGGCTTTGAAGAAAGCGAAGTACAGATCGCAAACCTTGATTACCATGAGCGTCCAAACTCAATTCTAGTCACACAAGGTCTAGCTGAGCGGATTTCGCCCGAAGATTGGTCCACAGCAGCAGGCATAACCGTTTATATTAATGGCCAACCTTATCAGGTTGTGGGTATTATTAAGGAGCTTGTCGCTGTGTGGCCTAGTTGGACTGGGAATGAGCGCAGTATAGTTTTTCCCACTTACCATTATGTTAATGAGGGTAAGTTTATGGTGAAAACTAAGCCAGGCGAGCTTGAACAAGTTATGGAGGGTGTCAAAGATTTACTAATGCAACAGCCGGGGCGATTTGTCGCTGATCTAGAAAAGTTCAAAGACACACGTGAAAAAGGCTATAAAGGCATGGAGTCATCACTCATTATTCTTATGAGCGTGACGGTGGGACTGATAATATTAACCATGCTGGGTGTGTTTGGACAAGCACGTTTTACCTTGATGAAACGCCGTCGTCAAATTGGCACAAGAAGAGCTTTAGGTGCAAGTAAGTCTCATATTATGCGGTATTACATCATTGAAAGTATTTTGGTTGCTGGCACAGGTGTAATCGTAGGCAGTCTGATGGCTGTGTTATTAAATGTCAAACTGATGGAAATTTTCCGAGTGGACTCAGTTCCATTGGAGTACTTTCTTTATGGAGGCTTAATTGTCTTGGTGGCTAGTCTAGTCGCGGTGATCCCTACAGCGTATAGCGCAGCTAATATTTCCCCTGCGACTGCGACGCGTTCAGTCTAGTTCTCCTCACACTCTATCAAAGTTATTCGTTTTCTTTGATAGAGTAGCTTATCAATAATCTATTTCAATAAGTACTCATCCAGCAGAATGAATGAGTATGTTTTTATGTGCTTGTTATTGTGTCTAATTTTATTAAGTAGTAAAAAAAGCTTATTTTTGTGTTTGCTTTAAGTTAACATTTGGAGAATGATTTTAGTATACTCTTAGTAGAGTAGGTAATAAATTGCGGGGTAAACATGAAGTGGCTGATCTGGGGGGTACTCAGTTTATATACGTGTCATCTCTATGCTCATAATCAATTGGTAGTTGATATCATGAGCAGTGAAAACTTCAGTCAGCGTTATAATGAGTTTCTTAATG
This sequence comes from Pseudoalteromonas luteoviolacea, assembly GCF_021654285.1. GTDB lineage: Bacteria > Pseudomonadota > Gammaproteobacteria > Enterobacterales > Alteromonadaceae > Pseudoalteromonas > Pseudoalteromonas luteoviolacea_J. Next base: position 118,401 of record NZ_JAKFZS010000002.1, read on the forward strand.
GCCGCTCCCCTCTGGACGTCAAATCATTTTATCCCACGACAAAAGGCTCCCATATTGAAATTATTGAAATGGTCTTGCTCCAGCAAGCACTGTTTTTGGGAGGAGAAACTCGAGAGGTCGTTTTTAACCCTAAACCGTCGGTAAACATCATTGAGTTTTCGGATATGATTTCCGGGGATAGTCTAATTTTAGCGCGCAGTGTTTGGCATGAAGATATTATTAATTATAGAGGGTCGCTCTATGTGAGTGACGCACTGGTTAAATTTGGCCAGTACGAGGCCGGTTTGTATGTGACTAGGCGCAATGTTGCTTTGCAAAACTTGCCACAAGAGCAGTTAGAGCAATTAACAGTGGTCGCTAACCCAAGATGGCGGGTTGATTGGCGTGCTTTAAATAACACAGATATTAATATTGTGAGCTTCATAGGGCCTTGGGAGACCATGCTGAATATGGTTGAAACGGAGGTCGTGGATGCCATGCTTATTAATTTTAGTGTCAGCCAAGATCTGTTGCTCAATTTTGAAGGCCGAGAGTATGTGCCTATTCAAAATATTAAAATGATGCTGCCTGATTCTCGTCATTTTATTGTAAGCAAGAATCATCCGCAGGGTGAAATGATTTTTGCTGCGCTCAACCGCGGCTTAAAAATATTACGTGCTCAAGGCGTGTTGGATAAAGCGCTGCAACAGTCTGGGTTTATCAGTCACCTAGTTGAGGACTGGCAATATGTGAATCAGCAAATGCTGTATCCAAGTCAGGCTGCACGATGAAAAAAAGTCTGTATTTTTTAGTGGGGTACTGTGTGTTGAGCTTTGGGGCTTGGGCCAATATAAGTCTAGAGCCAAATTCCTCTCAGCGTGAAGACTTGTCAAAAATGCTGATGCATTTAACAGATAGCCTCAAAGAAGATTATGATCTTAATTTATTACCGCAAGTGCGAGTGCTCAGAGAGCAGTCAAAGCAACTGGGTGCAAAAGACTTACAAGCGCGGTCTTTATTGTTAGAAGGGTTAATTCGCCAACACTTCGGAGATTACAAGCACAGTTTGGTCTTGCATAATGATGCACTGAATATCGCTAAACCTCTAAACTTACCTACTTTAGAAGTACAAATTTACCTTGCGATGGCACAGCTTGAAATGGATTTGGAACGATTCCGCTATGCTCAGCAGCTGCTTGACCAAGCTTATTTTTTAATTACAAAACAGGTTGCAGCCGATGAAGCCCATGCGTTAATGGGCGAGTATGTGCTTTGGCAGGGGTCGTTATATTTACTCAAAGGCAGCTACCGCCAAGCGCTGATGACTTTAAGTGATGCTACATTAACTGAATATACATTGCTGACAAGCAAACTCGCGTTAGCACGAGCTTGGGCACATTTGAGTATTGGAGAGTATCAAAAGGCCCGTAAACTTATCAATTCTGACTTAGTAAAGCCGTCGGTACTCAAACGTAATTTGCATTTACGGGTTCGTTATAAATTGATGGGGGCAACGGCATCTTTGCAAGCAGGAGATTTTGCGCTGGCTATTGATACAGCTAAACAGGCATTGAATGACACCTTTGGAACACGCTTTTTAACTGAGCAATCTTTGTTGCAAAATATCTTAGCAGGGGCGTATGCACAACTCGGTGATTTTGAGCAAGCACATTTGTATTTAAAGCGTTTTGCATTGTCTCAGCAAGCGCTTAATTTGCAAAAGCGTAACAATAAGCTTTTGCAGCTAGAGGCCCAGTATTCACTCGCGGCACAAAAGCAGCAGTTGAGCGTATTAGAAAAAGACAATGCCCTTCAGGCGCAACAACTTATTCAGCACCAGCAGCAGATTGATAATGCACATCTTGCGCAGCAGCGAGGCGTACTTGGTCTGTTGTTAATCGCATTGGTGGTTGGTTTTGGTTATTGGCGCTGGCAAAACAAGCGCTATCTCATCACTCTTAAGCAACAGGTCGCAGAACGCACAGAAGAGCTTGCGGAGCGAAATAAGCGTCTGCAAGCTTTGAGTTTTACTGACAGCTTAACAGGGTTAAATAACCGACATTACTTTTTTAGTGTGATTGATGCTCAAATTAAGCCCGATGTATCTATGAACAACGACAAACAAGAAATGATATTTTGCTTGCTGGATATCGATCACTTTAAAAGAGTAAACGACACCTATGGCCACGCAGCAGGGGATATTGTGCTGCAAACGGTTGCCGATATTTTAAAGCAGTGCACCCGAGAAAGTGATTTGGTGATCCGCTGGGGCGGAGAAGAGTTTCTAATCGTGATGCCGAATATGACGCATAATGAGGCCATAGAGGCAGTAGAGCGAGTTCGTAGACAAGTGGAGTGCTTTCCATTTGTGGTCAATGAGCAGCCTATTCAAGTCACTTGCTCTATCGGGTTTGCGCCGTACCCACTGACGAATGGTGCGAACAATACTTTGAGTTGGGAGCAAGTTATTGAACTTGCTGATAATGGCTTATATATGGCGAAAAAAGAGCATCGCAATGCTTGGGTCGGGTTACAAAGCCTTAATCAGCCGTTAAACTCGTCTATTAAACAGTTAAATGAAGACTATCGAAGCTTGATAAATAGTGGGCAAGTGATCGCGTCAACCAGCTATTAAGCGTAAAAATTGGCATAACAAGGCCAGTAGCATGGTAAACTAGTTGCATCTATACACTGTTAAAACTTGAGTCCGCTGTGCTCCCAATTGAAGCTGTTTTTTCCGAGTTAGTCGACCACCTCAATACCCATGAAACTGTGTTATTACAAGCTCCACCTGGTGCTGGTAAATCCACTTGGTTACCTCTTAATCTAATGAAGTCAGGTCAATATCAACGCATTGTGATGTTGGAACCTCGGCGTTTAGCTGCCCGTAATATAGCCCAATTTTTAGCAGGTCAGCTGAATGAGTCGTTAGGTCAGCAAGTGGGATTGAGGATCCGCCAAGAAGTCAAAATATCTGAACAAACTCGGTTGGAAATTGTCACTGAGGGAATGCTGACGCGGATGATACAGCAAGATCCTGAGCTAACGGGTATTGATCTGCTGATTTTTGATGAGTTTCACGAGCGTTCACTGGCTGCAGACACGGCTTTGGCATTTGCGCTAGAAACGCAAGCAGCGCTCAGAGATGATTTGAAGATTTTAGTCATGTCAGCAACGCTTGATAGTGAACGTTATCAAACATTTTTACAATGCCCGCTGATCTGCTCTGAGGGGCGCAGTTTCCCAATCGAGCAAAAATATATTCCAGTTAAAGACGAAAACCAATGGTTGATGCAAATCGCCCCGGTGATACGCCAAGCTTTGAAAGAAGAAGATGGCAGTATCTTGGTTTTTTTACCCGGTCAAAAAGAGATACGTTACGTGGCTAATGCATTGCAAGGGGGGCTTGATAGCGAGCCTAAAGTGCATATAGCGACCCTATTCGGTGAGCAAGATAAAAGCGCACAGCAAGCGGCCATTGCGCCAGCACCTGATGGTGAGCGTAAAATCGTACTGACAACAAATGTGGCTGAGACATCACTAACGATTGAAGGGATCCGAGTTGTCGTCGACTCAGGAAAGCGCCGTGCAGCCGTATTCAATTTAAAAACGGGCGTTACTGAGCTCAAAACCGTCTCCATTTCGCGAGCATCCGCAGTGCAGCGAGCGGGTCGTGCAGGACGAATAGAGCCCGGCGTTGTGTATCGTTTAGGAAGCCAAGCACTGTTTGAGCGGCGCGATGCACATGATAAACCGGATATTTTGAGCTCAGATATCAGTGGGCTGATTCTAGAGTCTAAAGTATGGGGGACACAGATATCTGATTTACCATTATTGGATATGCCAACGGATGCCCAGCGCAAGCAAGCTGAACAATTGCTGATAAATTTAGAGGCCATTGATAGTCAAGGAAAGCTAATGACCCTTGGTAAGCGCATGCAGCAAATGGGCAGTGAGCCAAGGTTTGCGCATATGTTGCTTAAAGTACAAGCGCTTGAAACACAACTACCCGGCATCACTTTATTGGCCTGTTATTTTATGGCGCTACAAGATAGCCGTATGAAGTGTGCGCCGGAGCTCAGCCTTGCACTCAATCAATTGCACCACAATGCGCCTCAAACATTTACTAAGCAGTTGAAATATTGGTGTAAGCGTGCCGATATATCGCATAAGACCAATGAGCTTGCGCTTGAGCATTTGGCCATTGTTGTGGCGCTCGCTTACCCTGATAGATTGGCAAAGCGACGCGGAAACGGGTTTGTTTTAGCAAATGGTGCGGGTGTAAACGCTCACAATGAGTTTTGGCAAGACTGTGACTATTTGGCCATTGCAGAGCTGGGCGGTCAACAAGGTCAAACCATTTTTAGTGCAACTGAGTTTCAGCCGACTTTGCTTGAAGTGGTTTTACCTCACTTATTTAAGCAAAAAACGGTTTGTGAGTTTGACCAAAAGCAGACCCAGTTTTTACATCAAGACAGAGTGTACTTAGGGCAGTGGGTGCTCAGTGCCAAGCCGAGCTCATCACCGTTAAATGAAGCTGCAAGAACACAAGCTTGGGTGTCAATTATTAAAGAAAAGGGCTTAAGCATCTTCTCTGCTTATGGCGACATTGAGCAGTTGCTGATACGCATGCAATTGGCTGCACAGCATTGTCCAGATACATTTCCAACCAGCACTGAGTCAGACTTAGTTGCAGATTTATCAGAGTGGTTAGCGCCATTTTTGAGTGAGGTTAAACAGTATAATCAGCTTAAAAAACTCGATTTGAAAAATGCCTTGCTCACTCGCCTAGATTGGCAAAAGCAGCAACAATTAAATACGTTGTTACCAGAGAGAATTAAGGTGCCTAGTGGTTCTCAGATCCGAGTTGAGTATCAACTAGAGGGGCCTGCGCGCTTGGCAGTTAAAATGCAAGAAGTCTACGGGATGTTGCAAAGCCCAACACTTTGCGAAGGGAAAGTGAGCGTCTTGATGGAACTGTTATCACCTGCACAAAGGCCGTTGCAATTGACGCAAGATCTCGCACATTTTTGGCAATCAAGCTACAAAGACGTGCAGAAGGAAATGAAGGGCAGGTACCCCAAGCATTTTTGGCCTGATGACCCAGCGATAGCGACCGCCACGAATAAAGTCAAAAGCCGCATGTAAAAGCGCATTCCCCCGTTTGTTAATCTGCGGGGGAATTAAAAAAACGAAAAAACACCTTTACCTAAACTTAACTTGAGGTTTTAGTCTGGCCGTAAAAGATAAATAATAAACAACAGGATATTCAGATGGAACTCACTCAATTCTCTTCGCAAATAGGTCGATTCACGCCGCTCGTATGGGTCATGTTACTTGGCAATTTTTTTGTGAGAGCCAGTTACTATATGGTTTGGCCTTTTCTCGCGGTAATTCTTTACAGCAAATATGGTTTAAGTGCCACAGAGGTCGGTGTACTGCTCACAGGTTCTGCGGTGTTTGCGGTATTACTTGGTTTTTATACGGGTAACCTAGCGGATAGATTTGGTCGATTTGCGTTGTTATATACGGCAGCTGTCGTTGGTGTACTCGCTTTTACAGCCTTAGCATTAGCAGAGCAGCTATGGACATTTTGCCTCGCCGTCTTTTTTGCATGTATGCCCAGAACGTTGTGGGATGCGCCTAGTAAAGCACTGTTAAGTGATGAACTCAGCAATGGTCAAGATAGAGAGCTTGCCTTGCATTTACTGTATTTTTTAGTGAATGTGGGCGCGGCAATTGGTCCACTGTTTGGTCTATGGGCTGGACTCAATGGTGAGCAGTTTAGCTTTATTTACACTGCATTTGCGTACTTAGGACTGTTACTGGCATTAATTTTAAAGCAATCAAGTGCGGTGAAAAACGAGGACAATGCGCAGCAAGCTCAGGTGCCAAGCTTTAAGTCTTGGCTTGCTATTTTGCGTCAAGACACCCGTTTTTTATGGGTTTTATTGGCGACATTCCTAGTGTATTTGGTATATGGGCAGGGCGATTCAAGCTTAGTTCAGTATCTGACTCGCGCTGAGGTTCCTGAGCTTGCAGTACTGGTTTCAAGTTTGATTATAACCAATTCACTGGTCATTGTTATTTTCCAATTCCCTTTATTACATGTGATGCGCAATTGGAGTATTCAGTCTCGCCTATATTGTGGTGGTGGTATTCTGGTTCTATCACAAGTGATGATGGCGATAAATCCCGTTTATGGATTTTGGGGATGGATTGGCGCTATCGCAGTATTGAGTTTCAGTGAAGCCATTATGTTTTCCAATATCAATATTCATATTGACCGTATGGCACCTTCCCATTTAAAAGCGAGTTATTTTGGTGCTGCTGGTTTGTGCTCATTGGGCTTTGCATTTGCGCCACTTGTTGGTGGTGTACTGCTCGATTGGAGCAGTGGGGCTGTGTTGTTCATTGCGATGGCAATTGCCAGTGTAAAAGCACTCTACCTTTACAAGTTAGCAGAAAGTGCAAGTGACTAGGGGGTAGCTTAAAGTGCCAACGGTTAAAGCTCCCGTGATGGGAGCTTTTTTATGTATTAGAAGTTGATGATGGTCGACACCGCTTCTTCTTCAGTCGTCTGAATCGACAGCTTAATTTGTTTGTTTTGCCAGTCGATATCAACCATACCATAGTTGCTACCCGACTTATTAATGAGATGCCTGTCGCTGGTGGTTAAGTTACTGACGTTATCACTGACAATGCCCACTTGGCCTGAAGGAATAGTGGCACCTGAAGGCGCACAGTTTCCCCATTCTCCAGCAATACCTTTACCATTGTCATCCACTTGGGTGTAACACCAAGGCTGGTCATGATCTTTTGTGGTACAGCCTCGGTAGGTGGTTCCGCCATAAGTGAATGGGAATTGACACGCTTGGTCATATTGGCCACTGCCTTTGGTATCCGCGTAAACAGGGAGTCTTAATGGGTTTTCAATGTGATATGGCCAATTTTGACCAAACCCTGAGGCTGTCACTTCATAGACGGTGACGGCATCGCCGTGTTCTGCGCTTTTTGGAATTGTTTTTTGTAACAACTCACCCCAATGCTGATCGCCGGAGAGGAAAACAACCGCTTTGGTCTTGCCTGAATTTATTGATTTTTGTACTAAACGCAGCAGTTTGGCGCGCTCTGATGGCACCTCTGCCCATGATTCGTAGCTGGTGCCCGATAGACCTGTTTCATTCAGCTCAGCAATGGCTTGTTCGAATTGTTGTCCATCACCATATGCACAATATTTGTCTCGACTGCGGCCTTGATAAAGCGGTGGTAAAAACTGAATACCACTGGCGATGAGCTTTATCTCAGATGGCGTATTGAGCTGTTGCTCAAGCCATTGCCATTGCTGCTCACCTAATATGGTGGTTTTATCTCCTTCGCACGTACCATAGTTAGTAAATGTCGGTGAGCGGAAATAACGGGCATCTAAAGTGATCACATGGGTGCGCTCATTTGCAGGTCCAAGCATTTTTGCTTCGTAAACGCCAGCTTGACCATTTAACCTTGGATCATTTGCCGGTGCATCAAAGTGGTGAAGATATTCTTTTTGGCTGGCGACACGCTGTGGGTAATGTTTACCGTCGTTATTCGCGCCGTAATCATGATCGTCCCATGTTGCCATGACAGGAATTTGAGCAGCCAAAAATTTTTGATAATCGATGTTACGTTTTTTATCATTATATTTTTGCCGCATGGTATCCATATCTGTGGTATCGGCATAAATGTTGTCACCTAACCAAAGAAATAAATCTGGCTGATGTGAAATTAATTTGGCCAGTGCTTGAGGCATATCGCCTTTGGTTTTAAAGCACGAGCCCAGTGCAACTCTATCTAAACGTTTACTTGCTTGAGGATGGGTATGCGATAACAGCGGTTCATTTTCAACGGGGGCGCATGCTTCCCAACTTCCTTGCTCATCGGTATAACACCATGGTTCATCGTTGTTAATGGTCGCACAGCCATAAAAGCGCTCACCTTGAAATATGGAAGGTGTTAGGCATGACTTTCCAGATACTGTTTTGAATTCTGGGATGGTTTCAGTGCGAACATTTCCCCAAGTTTGCCCATCGATAGCTTGTTTTAAATAGCACCACTGGCTATTACTATTGTTCTTGTCTGTAGTGCCTTGATAGCGAGCAAGTTGGTAGCTAAAGTTGGATTGGCATTGCTCATAAGGTACTTCAGGGGCGGCGGCGGTATGTAAACTCATACTCCCTAAAAGTATGCTTGCGCATGCTAATTTAGATTGCTTCATTGTAATTCCTAAAAAATTATTGTTCGTCCTCCCTGTTGATTTGGCCCTTAGAGATATGTCGGTGGGGTGCTTCCTGCTTGACAAAAAGCAGTGTATTTCCCAAAAGTGAAACTGCGTTGTCAGAAACATGGCAAAATTATGTCTAAGGTCTTTTTTTAGACTTGTAAAAGGTGAAAATATGTTTGTAAGGTTATGAAAATTTAAGTTTTATTATTTTATTTATAAACAATTTTTATTTTTTTATTTGGTCTTTGTTTGCTTGTGTTTGTCGTCAATTTTGGGTATTTTTAGCTGGTAATTGTATTTTCCGCGTACTTTTACAAAGTTGCAAAGTAAAAGGATTTTGCAAATAAAGTTAAAACTAAAAATCACAAACTCGCTTAATTGAATAACAAGAAAGTTGACTTGCTCATTGAGGACTCAGTTCAAATTGGCAAGAGGCATTTTTGCACAATTGTGTAAGTGGTTGCGGTACGATAAGTCAAAGTTAATTTGAATTTATCGTGTTAAGAAATGAAATTTGCTAAAAAAAAGCGGCGCCTTACGGTGCCGCTTTTTGTTTTGAAATACCAAAGTATTTACTTTTTTTGTCTGTTCAGTAGCTAAACTTATCGGAAATGACGCCAGTACTTTAATGAGAAATTATCAATATTTACCTCAACTGGTGAGCTACTAAATGATCTGACTCTAACGAGTAAACGATATAGTGCTTTACTCTGGTCAAGCTGATATAGCTCGTTTATTTGGAAGTTGCCATTACCCAATATACGCTCTTCACAAAAAGACGTACGTTCCCCGCCATGGTAATAAACATCCGTACACACTTGGATTGGTTTCCCATACTCTGCTTGGGTGGCATTGAGGTCTAATTGCGTGTGGGTCTGACTTGCAAACACTGCTTGGCCCCAAGGGGTAAAATGTGAGTAACTTGCTTGTCGCCATGGTGATAGAGAGAGTGCAAGGCTTTTGTCGCCATAAAGTGGTGAGTCTTGGTTAATGGCGATTGTGACGTCATCCGGATAGCGTGTTGTGAAATCAATTTGTCCAGATTCATAATCATTCAATACCTGATACATGGCCCCATCCACTTTTGTCGATGCACTGTACATATCTATGTCATCGATCACAATGAGATCGTTTGATTCAATTTCAAAATGTACAGATGAAATGGCTGAAGTGTCATAGTCATCGCTAAAGTCGAGCACCAAAGGCACGCGTTTTGTTTCGTTTGCAGCCAGTTCGAGTGTGTTGTAGTTTGCGATGGTATTAGCTGCCCCTGAAAACGCTTTGGTGTAGTCTGCTCGACCAGAAAAATTGACGGCAAGTGATTCATTGCCTGGGTTATGTACAGTGATATATGTGGCTAGATATTCAGGTGTTGAATGGACAATAAACAGGTTATTTTTTTCAAATCTCAATTTAAAGCGGCCATTGTCATCTGCATTAATTTGCACCGCATTTTGACCTGATGTCGTTGGGTGGTGAATGAGTGAGGGAGCACCACTAAAATGGTGATTCAACTGCGCCTGTGTAGCAGACTCAAAGTCACCCTGAATTGGGAAGTGGGTGATCGCCGTACTGGCTTCACCTTGGTTCTCACCCAATATGGCTGAAATATTATCAAAGATGACGGGCATTTCTTCGAGTAGATGCATGCTCCATTGCACGGATACTTGTTTGATTTTTTTGTCTTTTGGCAATGTGGTTTTAGCATCAAAAGAGTGAATGCTTTGCGCTTGTGGCGGGATAACATGTGCGTCAGAGCCATAGACTTGCATTTCGCTGCCATCACTAAACTCAATGGTAAATGAGGTATAGAATAAAATGTCTTGAGCAAATTGTGCATGTGCAAGCGCTGGTAACTGCACGTCAAAGCTGACTTTGAATGGCGTCGATTGTATAAATGTTTGATTAAGCTCGAATGATCGCTCAATTTCAAAATGACTTTGTGCGTTCACCTGTAGGCTGTATTCGCCAGAGATAGGGTTGGTATTTGTCCTAGCGATAGACGTCACATCGCCATAGTTTACTTTTATATTCTCCAGAGACTGTTCAAAGTTAAGGTGGGCGACTGATTGAGCATAAGATTGATAGCTACATATACTGACCAAAGCAAGCACTAAAGGCTTAATTTTCATTTTCCTTTCCTTATTTAGTTGTAATTTCAAAGCACTTGTCGGTAGGTTAAATAAAATATTTAGTATTTATTCTAAATTTAAAATAAAAGTACTGATTTAGTATTGCTTTTTTTGATGAGTGGGCCTGTTTTTTATGCAGTTAATAGGCTTTATCTATCCGGTTCGATAATAATTTCCTCGTTGACAGGGTTATACAAACTTGGTTTATCAATTTGCTGAGCAATCAGTCTTTGTGGCATAGATGGTGTAAGTAGGTGGGAAAATGCACTGACTTCATGATAGCGCTCATCTAACCATTTATTAAGAAGTTCAGGCTGTTGCGGCAATATCAATGGACTCGCTTTATCGTGAAAAGGTGTGAGCTTGGGGTGAGGTGGAAGAGTGATAATTGAACAAGAAAAAGTGTATTCGCCTGTTATTGGGTGTAGCCACTTTTTATAAAGCCCTGCAAAGCACAATGCCGCATTGTGCGCTTTAAAGTCATGATAGAGGATTGGTTTGCCATTTTTATATTGGGTTTCACCAAATCCTTTTGCTACCACAATACAGCGATGGTACCGATATGGATGGTAAGCTGCGCTGCCTTTCACATTGAGCTTATCGTACCGGCTGTTAAATGATGTGTATTTTGAAGGTTTAAATCCTGTCTCCGTTTCTGATAGTAACAACCACCAAATGGCATCGCTGAGCAGACGCTGATTATTTTCTTGATATAAGATACTTATCTTATCTGTCGCCCGTTTGAAGCGTGAAAACCGTATTTTCTCTGCTGGGTTTTCAATGCCTAAATCCAATAGAATTTGGATCACAAATGGGTCGTCAGTGATATTGAGTCGGCCACACATAGTCACTCCTCATCTCCACTTCACACATCAGTGATATTCACTTGAGTTTAGCGGTGATTGATAAAAAATGATCATACTTGCACTTTTAGTTATGATCTATAATACTGTATGTGTATACAGTGAAGTGTGTGATATGGCCAATTTAATTGATTTTTTACAGCATCAGAATCTTGTTTGGCAAGGCACCGATAACGCGCCTTTGTCTCAATGCGTGAGTGAAAAGCACAGCACAGGCTATGAGGCATTAGATAATCACCTTGATGGCGGCTTTCCTTTCCCTGGGGTGGTGGATATGCAAAGCGAAACAGGTATTGGTGAGCTGCAATTACTCCTGCCTTTTATTCGTTCGCGCACACGTTTGTGTGTGATGATAAACCCACCCGCTAATGTGAATGCACATGCATTGATACATCAAAATATACCCACAGAATTAATATGGGGAGTAACAACCTCCGAGCCTATTGAAGCGCTTTGGGCGGCTGAGCAATGTTTAAAAAGCGGCGTGTGTAGCAGTGTGCTGTTATGGCACCAAGAAGTACATATCCATCAAGCAAAACGCTTGTTATTGAGTGCGCAAACTGGGCAAAGCATGTGTTGCCTGTTACGTCATAGCATGGTGCAAGGTGGCGCACTGCCTGTCAGTTTATCTATGCAGCTGGTGCCGAGCTCTGCAGGGTTAAATATCAAAGTAAATAAGTTAAAAGGGGGATGGGCAAAGCCAAATATGACGCTTGCATGGTCATTACTTTGGCCGCAACTTGTTAGCCATTCTGAACCTTTGCATGGGCAGGTATTGCCGTTTAAGCAGAGTGTTAGCAGGTAATTGCGGTGCTTTGGCTTTATTTACACTTTCCTCAGTTACAGTTAGATGGTTTGTTAGCTCAAGATGATCATTTCTCACCGACCATTATTGTGTCCGGTAGTAACAATACGGTTGTGCAATTAGATGTGTCAGCTCACGAACTTGGTGTGAGGCAAGGGATGGGGCTAGGTGTTGCTTCGTCAATGAGCACGTCATTAAATGTGTATGAATTTAAAGCCAGTTATGAGCAGAAACGATTGCTAGAGCTGGCTCAGTGGTTGTATTTAGATACCGCCGAAATTCATATTTCGAAGTCCTGTGGTTTACTGCTCAAAGTGTCTAACATGCTGTCTTTACATACTGATTTAGCACATTATTGGCAACTTATTAAAGCCCGCCTTGAAACGCAAAATGTGCAGTATCACTACAGCTTCGGTTATTCACCACTGGCGGCTCAGTTGCTCGCACAATCGGGTTTTAATCGGCTTTGTGACGACCGGATACAACTGGCAATAGAGCTTGGAAAATTACCTATTTCGTCGCTTTTATTGAGTGAACGTCAAAAGCAGCAACTTAATCGAGTTGGTATACACACAGTGCAAGCCCTCTTTGCAATCCCTTTGGTTGAACTAGGGAGGCGTTTTGATAATGAGCTGGTGCAGTATGTTGGTCGACTGCAAGGCAAGTTGCATCACCCTGTCGAGTTTTATCAGCCCCCTGAGGTATTTGAACGAGAGATCACCTTGTTGTATGAATTAGAAAACCTCGACCATCTGATAAAGCCTCTATTTAAATTACTAAAACAGCTAGAAGTATTTTTAAGGTTGCGCGATAAGCTGACATCATCGATCGAATTAGTATTAATGCAAAGAGATATCGAGCCGCTTTGTTTAACCATCGGCTGTGCACATGGAGAGTATCGAGCACAAAAATGGCAAGGTTTATGTCAGCTGGTATTGGCGCGCACGCAGTTATCAGCGCCGTTACAAGCAGTGGCATTAAAAGTAGACACATTCTGTGAGCCACAGGCGCACAGTGATGATTTATTTTCTGAGCGCATCGGCACTATGACACGTGCAGGTTTGCTTTCTATGCTACAAGCAAAACTAGGTGAAGAGTCTGTATTTGGTATTCAAACTACACCTGATGCTCGCCCTGAGTATGCCTCAGTTCGAAGTGAACCCGCTTTGCATGCAGCACCAGCACAGTTATCTGAGCATACCGCACCGCTGCTTAGACCAAACTTGCTGCTTAATGAAATTCAACCGCTCAATGACAAGGTTATTTTACTTCAAGGACCGGAGCGGATCTCAACTGGCTGGTGGGATGGTCATGACATTGAACGAGATTATTTTGTTGCACAAGATATGCAATATAGGCAGCTGTGGGTGTTCAGAGATAGGCAAAATCGCTGGTTTATACATGGGGTATTCAGCTGATGCAATACTCAGAGCTTTTTTGCCAGAGCAACTTTTCTTTTTTGGAGGGGGCATCTCACCCTGAAGAGCTGGTCAAGCAAGCGCATTTTCTAGGGTATTCAGCGTTGGCGATCACCGATGAATGTTCATTAGCGGGTGTTGTTCGAGCACATACCTTAATTAAAAACACTGAGCTTAATTTAAAGTTGATTGTGGGCAGTGTGCTGCGTTTTGAGTCGCTCAAGGTCGTATTGCTTTGTCCAAATAAAGTCGCTTACAGTGAGTTGTGCCGAGTGATTAGCAATGCCAGGCGCCGAGCGAGCAAAGGAGAATATCAACTTGAAAAGTGGGATCTACTGTCATTAAAACACTGCTTCATTTTGTGGTTGCCGACAGGTAATAAAGCAGATGAGGAATGGGGAAAATTACTCACGCGCCATCACCAAAAACGGACTTGGATTAGCGTTCAAAGAGAGTTAAGCAATCTAGAAAAGCAATATACCCAGCACTGCGAAATGCTCTCTGAGCAGTTTGATTTACCTGTGTGTGCGGTGGGTGCTGTGCTTATGCATGTTGCAAAAAGAAAGCCACTACAAGATGTTTTAAGAGCTATCAAGGCAAATCAAAGTGTTGAAAAAAGCAAAGCAGAGTTATTGGTTAATTGTGAGCGCGCGATGCGTGCAAAAGACAAAATCGCAAAGTTATTTAAGCCGCAATGGCTGGCTGAAACAAACAAAATAGCCCAGCTATGTGAGTTCAATCTGGATGAATTACGGTATCAGTATCCGAGCGAGTTGGTACCAAAAGGCCAATCGGCGATGGGCTATCTACGTGAGCTGGTTGAACAGGGTATCAAGCGCCGGTTTGCAAAAGTTGTACCCAAAGACATTGCCCTGACCATAGAAAAAGAATTGGATTTAATAGAAGAGCTCGATTATCCGTACTTTTTTTTAACGATCTATGACGTTGTGATGTTTGCTAAAGCACAGGGTATTTTATATCAAGGGCGAGGATCTGCGGCGAATTCAGTCGTGTGTTATTGCTTGGAGATCACTGCGGTTGACCCTCGCCAAGTGGCAGTTCTTTTTGAGCGTTTTATTAGTCGAGAGCGAAATGAGCCACCGGACATTGATGTTGATTTTGAACATCAAAGGCGCGAAGAAGTGATTCAATATATTTATCAAAAATATGGCCGAAAACGAGCTGCATTGGCCGCGACAGTGATCACTTATCGCTTTAAAAGCGCTGTGCGCGATGTGGGCAAAGCGCTGGGTATAAGCGAATCGCAACTGACATACTTTATTAAAAATGTTAATCGCCGTGACCGAGGGCTGAATTGGCAGGCGCAAATTGTTGAATTGGGGCTTGAGCCTGACTCGTTAAAAGGTGCGCAGTTTATTGAGCTGGTCAATGAAATAATGGGTTTTCCAAGACATCTATCCCAGCATGTTGGAGGCTTTGTGATTTCTGCAGGTCCTTTGCATGATCTAGTTCCGATTGAAAATGCGTCTATGCCTGAGCGCACTGTGATCCAATGGGATAAAGATGATTTAGAAAGCCTTGCTCTGCTAAAAGTGGACGTATTGGCATTGGGTATGCTCAGCGCGATTAGAAAAACATTTGAGCTAGTTAAAAAACACACCAAGCAATGTTTGAGTATTGCGAAACTGACTCGGTTACAAGATGACCCCAAAGTCTATGAGATGATACAAAAAGCAGACACTGTGGGGGTATTTCAAATTGAGTCTCGTGCGCAGATGAGCATGCTCCCAAGGTTAAAGCCCCGTTGTTATTATGATTTGGTCGTGCAAATCGCCATTGTGCGACCAGGGCCAATTCAAGGTGATATGGTGCACCCTTATTTAAAGCGTCGTCGTGGTGAAGAGAAAATCTCTTACCCATCTAAGGCAGTTAAGGCAGTGTTGGAACGGACTTTAGGAGTGCCTATTTTTCAAGAGCAAGTGATCAAGCTCGCTATGGTGGCAGCTGGGTTTACAGGGGGGGAAGCCGATCAGTTAAGGCGGGCAATGGCATCTTGGAAAAAAACCGGTGAGCTGATGCAGTTTAAAGATAAGCTACTAACAGGTATGACTGAACGAGGCTATGAACATCAGTTTGCGGAGCGTATTTTTGAGCAGATCTGCGGGTTTGGGGAGTATGGTTTCCCTGAAAGTCATTCGGCCTCTTTTGCTGTGTTAGCGTATGCGTCCTCTTGGCTTAAATATTATTATCCGGCCATGTTTTATACCTCTTTACTCAACAGTTTGCCGATGGGGTTTTATAGTGCGTCGCAGCTGCTTCAGGATGCAAAGCGTCATCATGTCACTATTCTTCCTGTTTGCGTGAATCAATCAAGTTATGACCATACGGTTTGCCAGTTTGAAGGGCGATGGGCGATTCAATTAGGGCTTAGAATAGTGAAAGGGCTGAATCAAACAATGGCAACCTTGATAGTGGATGAACGTCCTAAACAGGGTTTTTCCAGTATCCAGAGCTTGTGTGAGTTAGGGGTAGATAAAGGCACACTTGAGCGTCTTGCATCGGCCAATGCGTTAAAACAGTTTAGCGATAATAGATATCAAGCTCGATGGCAGTTGATGAACCAAGAAACGACACTGCCGCTTTTTAGTGACTTGCCTTTGTTGCAAACCTCGCAGATTCAAACGCCAAGTGAATTTGAGGATTTATTGGAAGATCAGACATCTACTGGGGTTAGCTTGAATAAACACCCGATCACTTTACTGGATGAACAAGGCAAGCTGAGTGCATTTACGCGCATGAATGCGCTTTGTAAAAAACAGCATAAAAGCTTGGTCACTGTAATAGGCGTTGTCACAGGGAAACAGTCACCTGGAACCGCAGCGGGCGTGACTTTTTTTACTCTTGAAGATGATACGGGAAATATTAATGTTGTGGTGTGGGCTGGCACTGCGCGGGCTCAAAAGCAGGCTTATTTGGGGGCAAAGTTACTAGAAGTTAAAGGAATTGTAGAAAAGGAAGGGGAGGTTATCCATGTTATTGCAGGTAGGCTGATTGACCAAAGCCAGTTATTGCAAGGCTTTGAAAGCAAGTCTAGGAACTTTCATTAAACTTTTTCAAAATTAATTTCAGTAGCGTGTTATTTTTTGTTTTTTATTGCGTTTTTTAAATCAAATAAGGTCGTTTATTTAATGTAATGAGAGAGCTCTTATTAGTATTACGCAGTAGGAGTCGCATTTAGCGCAAAACGACAGGACTCGTTTGTGACGTAAAGCGACAGGATTCGTTTGTGACGTAAAGCGACAGGATTTGTTTGTGACGTAAAGCGACAGGACTCGTGTATGGCGTAAAGCGGCAGGATTCGTGTATGGCGTAAAGCGGCAGGATTCGTGTATGGCGTAAAGCGGCAGGACTCGTGTATGGCGTAAAGCGGCAGGACTCGTGTATGGCGTAAAGCGGCAGGATTCGTGTATGACGCAAAGCGGCAGGATTCGTGTATGACGCAAAGCGGCAGGACTCGTGTATGACGTAAAGCGACAGGATTTGTTTGTGACGTAAAACGGCAGGATTCGTGTATGGCGTAAAACGACAGGATTCGAATATTGATTAAAACGAAGGGATTCGTTTTATTGCGCCTTGTCAGCTTCAAGCGCTAATTTTTTATATAAGGAATATAACTATGACTGATTTCATTCGTGAAGTGGTGGCAACGATGCTTTTTGTTGTTGCGATTGTGGCACTTTATATTCTTTTTTCGGCAGGCTTTAATCTTATTTTCTGCTTATTAATCCCTATTAGCTTTGTGAGCGCATATTTTATCTGGCCAAAGCGTGAAAGCCGTGAAAAAGGTAGTACTGCGTTAGATATCCTCGAAGCGATAGTTCTGTTTCCTGTTGAATGCTTTATTTGGATCTCACGTTTGTTATATCGCTTATTGGGTTTTCTTGTGATAGACAAAGATGGCAGCGACTTAGATTAACCTGCAATCACTCATATAACATCTCTGTCTGCTGATTTCTTTTCAACTTTCTATCCCTTATCTATACTCAATAGCTGTGTGAGCTTTACCTTCGTTGAACTTTTCAAGCGGATATTGCAGTGAACGCCAGTGTGACCTTTCGACTTTTAAATTTTTTTATCTTCACATTCTGTGTACTTTTTTCTTGTGTTGTCTCTGCAAATGATGGCTTTAACTCAAAAAAGCTTAATAGTTCTTTTTTTGATTTAGGGGAATTGATTTTTCATCAGGTCGGGGACAGTGACAAGATCCCTAAGGGGGTTATCACAGCGATGGTACAAGACCAGCGTGGCTTTATATGGATTGGTACGCAGACAGGTTTAATACGCTACGATGGCTACAGGTTTAAGCTTTTTGAATATAAGCAGAATGATCCAAACTCTTTATCTGGTGATTTTATCCGCACGCTTTGGGTAGGGCATGATGATAAGATTTGGATTGGTACTTTCTCTGATGGGGTTACTGTTTTTGACCCTAAAACTCTTTTGTTCAATCATTTCAAACATATCCCCTCTAACCAAGAAAGCCTTTCTAACAATAACATTCGCGCGTTGGTTGGTAATGGGGAAGGAGATATTTTTGTTGGAAGCAATCAGGGGCTTAATTATATCCATGGGCTTTCAGGGACTGTGACTCGGGTAGAAAAAGTGAGAGGGTGTGAAGCTCCTTTTAAAACTTCTCGAATACGTTCTTTATTGCTCGATGAAAAGCGTTTTCTGTGGGTAGGGACTACATCGGGGTTATGCAGAATTTCACTGCCTTTAGATAGCTCCAATTGGAGTTCGCAGTTACAAGGGGTCACTTATAAAGAGTTTAACGGACATAATGTGTTTCGTCTTTTTCAAGCTTCAGATGGTAATGTTTGGGTCGGAACGACAGATCATGGTGCTGCACGTATCAGCCAAGCTCTTTCAAAAGTAGATTGGTTAGGATATGAAGCTAAATCTTCTGAGGCGCGAAGCACTAAATGGATTAATGGCATTATACAGCCGAATCAAAATGAAATTTGGTTAGGCACATCGGCAAATGGAGTAATTGTTGTTAACGCAAGTACTATGCAAGTACAGAGACATATACGCCATGAACCTCTGAACGAACACAGTATTCGGCTTGATTCATTAGGGGCTATGTTAGTAGACGACTCAGGGGTTATCTGGGTTGGCACTTGGGGGGGAGGGTTGAGCCGCTATAACCCACACAATAGGGCATTTAGAAAAGTGACGCATCATTTAGATAAAACGAACACGCTAAGCCATAATGATGTCAGGGGCTTCGTTGAACTAGATAATGGCTTGGTTTGGGTTGGTACAGCACAAACAGGCATTGATGTGATAGACCCGAATAACGGTGTGATCAGAAGCATTCGCCCCGAACCAAACAATCCCGTTGCTTTAGCCGACGGATATATCAGGGCTATGTATCAAACTCAAGATGGCAGTATATGGATTGGAACAACAAATAAAGGATTACATAAATTTATACAAGAGACGTCTGAATTTCAGCGATTTTCGAAACAACATGGGTTGCCGAGTGTTCAAGTTGTATCTCTTATAGAGGCACCCTCAGGTTTATTATGGCTTGGCACTGGCGAGGGGCTGGCTGTGATGAATATTGAAACTAATCAAATTGAATCATTATCTGAGTATATAGGACATGACTTGATAGAGGGTAAATCTATCATTAACTTTGCTTATGATGGCAAGTTTCAGTTATGGGTGGGCACTCATAACGGGTTATTTGTCATTTATTTGAATGAAAAACGAGTTATTGAAATTAGTGAAGCAGCGGGGACAGCACAAAATTTATCTGATAACTATATAAATAGCTTGCTCTTTGATAAGGAACAAAATCTGGTTGTTGCAACATCCCATGGATTGGACCGTCTAGTTGACTTTGATGGACGTACCGCCAAGTTTGAATCCTTAAATCAACTAGTTGGCAGGCCAAGTAGCACCGCGGGTAATTTATTGGAAGATAAGCAGGGGCGGTTATGGAATGGATATGGATGGTTAGACCCTGATAAACGGACTTGGGAGGATCTGTCAAATGCAGATGATTGGGATGTTGGTACTATGTGGACAGGTGCATATTTAAAACTGCGTGATGGCACTATGTTATATGGTGGTACAAAGGGAGTATTATTATTGCGACCAGACCTTTGGGAAAGCTGGGAATATCATCCAAAATTGGTGATTAGTGAGCTAGAAATTAATAATCAGACTATCCCCATTCCAGAACACTTAGTTTTACCAGCTACTACGAAAAGTTTTTCCGTTGAATTTGCAGCATTGGACTTTACATCTTCTGAACTTAAATATGCATATAAACTTGAAGGCTTTGATGAGGGCTGGATCCATACAGGTGCCTCAAAAAGGCGAATTAGCTATACTCGTCTTCCTCCTGGAGATTATAAATTACATATAAAGGGCACGAACCGTAAGGGTATTTGGAGTGACCATCAAGTTATCTTGAGCATAGAGCAGTTACCTAAGTGGTTTGAAACTGTGTGGTCTAAGTTTTTTCTATTTGCACTGTTTTTAGCTCTTTTTTATGGTTTTTATCGCTGGCGTATCCGCGAGTTAACGATGCGGCAAACAGTGCTAGATTCATTGGTGCAATCTCGTACCGAAAATATTTCAATGCTTGGTACTATTGGTCAGGAAATCACCTCGACTTTGCACTTAGGTTCAGTATTAGATCGGGTATATAAACATGTTAACAAGCTAATGAATGCAGATGTCTTTGTGGTGGGGATTTTGGATTTGCCAAGTCAAAGAATTTTATGCCAATTGGCAATAGAGCAAGGAGAAAAATTAACGCCTTTTGAGTACTCGCTCACTGACCTACGCCGACCCGCTGTTTGGTGTATCAATAATCAAAAAGAATTGGTGGTTAATCGAATTGAGGAGTTGAAACAGTATGTGGAATATGTGGCAGCACCTGTGAGCGGGGCTAATACAGAGTCGTTAATTTATTTGCCCCTTATTATTGATAAACATGTTTTAGGTTGTATTACTGTACAGAGCTTTAAACCGGCCGCATTTAATGATAATGATGTGCAAATGCTACGTACCATTGCCAATTACACTGCAATTGCATTGGCTAATGCGGAGTCAGTGGAAAAACTAGAGACTACTTTTACCCAGCTCAAGGAAGCCCATGACAACCTTCAGCAAACACAAGAGCAATTGGTCCAGCAGGAAAAGATGGCGAGTTTGGGACGTTTGGTATCTGGCGTTGCTCACGAGATCAATACGCCATTAGGTATTAGTATTACAGCGAGCTCACATGCAATGAAAGAGCTGGGCGAATGCCAAGGGTTATTTGATAGCAGCAAGCTGACAAAAAGAAAACTGCACTCATTTCTTGAGGTGATGAGCGAAAGTTTGTACTTACTTGAGTCGAATTTATCTCGAGCCGCGCAGTTGGTTAAAAACTTTAAGCAAGTTGCTGTCGATCAATCGATAGAGGAGCGTGGGGAGGTCAATCTTGGCCAATATCTTGAAGATATCTTGATGAGCTTAAGGCCAAAATGGAAGCATACTGAGATAGTTGTGGAAACTAACTTTGATGATGGGATTGTGTTGTCGACTTACCCTGGTGCAATTGCGCAAGTGCTGACAAATCTGATTGAAAACTCCGTGCGCCATGGCTTTGAAGAGGGCAAGCATGCAGGCAAAATAGAAATTAGCTTGCAACATAAAGCCTCACATATTGAGTGGCGCTTTGTTGACAATGGGGTGGGCATGAGTAAAGAAACGTTGGCAAAGGTGTTTGACCCATTTTATACCACAAGGCGCAGTGCGGGTGGAACGGGGTTGGGTATGCATATCGTCTACAATATTGTGACGCAAAAGCTACATGGCGAGATAACTTGTCAAAGTGCGCATCATCAAGGGTGTCAGTTTGGTATTAAACTGCCTATGAGCAATTCAACAGTAGGTTAAACAAACTGACCCCGCTTGTATCCATTAAAGCTGTAATTTAACGGTAGTCTTCTTCATCAAAATACAGGTGCTTTAACGTTCCGCAATTTACGAATTTATACATTAGCTCTGAGCTTTTAGGCACGCGCTTTGACGTTTTGAATTTCTGCATACATGCATTGGTTAAATCAACAAAAATCAAGTGATTAAAACTCGGTGGCTGGGTTAATTTATGAATGTAGATCCGTTCAGATTTATTGATCTCAATACTGTCATACTCTTGCCATTGAGATGCTGCGGGTAAATCTTTTAATTTGCGTGCATACAGTTTTTTGCTAAAAACAATGGTGCGATCACTGTAGACTTTAAAGCCGTCGCGTTTGTAGTGGCCTTCATACACATCGGCGACAATATTGACTTCTTCACCTCGCTCTAGACGTTGCAAGTTGAAAGGCTTTGGCTTAATGGTGATGAGATCTGAATCTCTGACAAGGTTTAAAAAGGCGACGTCTGGGTTATCAATCTGATACACAATTTGAATATCACTGGGTAATTTGTAAGACGCAAAGTTGGTGGCGTAGATTTTGGAACCGCGATTCATCAGTACCATACCATGCTCACCTTGATAAGCAGGGTTTAAAGGCGGGAGTTCTTTTTTTTCTTCTTTTGCGAGCGCAATAAAGCTAAAAGCAAAGATGAGCGTGAACAGAAAATTTTTTTTCATGGTATTTCCTTTGTGCTTCGGTCTTGGGCTGAGTATAGCAAGTGTTCGGTGAAGCGCTACATCAGCCATTTTGACTATCTGGGGAGTAAATATCAGGTTAGGCTGCCACGTCTTCGATACGGTTGTGATGTAAGTTGTACTGACAAACTCTGTCTCGGCCACGCTGCTTGGCAGCATACAAAGCTTTGTCGGCGCAGTTCATCCATTTTGTTTGTGTCAGGTCATCAGCACTTGCACATAAGCCCAAACTGACGGTGATCGTTTGATTATCCAGTAGAGCAAGAGATTTGATATTTGCCCTGAGTTTTTGTGCAACTTTTTGCGCAGTCTTGAGATCTGTATTTGGGAGTAATACGACGAACTCCTCTCCACCGACGCGAAACAGTAAATCCGTTTCCCTGATCTGTTCGCGAATATCAGACACCAAGTTGATAAGTACTTCGTCACCTTTTGCGTGACCATATACGTCGTTTATTTGCTTAAAATGGTCCACATCAATCATGATTAATGTCGAGTCATAGTGGTAGTGCACCTTATTTGCTAACGCATCTTTCAAAAAAAGGTTGAGCTGTCTTCTGTTCAGCGCCCCTGTGAGGGCGTCTTTGCTTGACTCCTCTTTTAATAGCGTGTGCAGGGCATCAATATGTTTAAGTAATAAGTGGACTGAGCAAGCCGTGAGTAAATAGGCAAAGAAAAACCTCAGCGCATCTGCCATGTCATAATTTAAAAACACATAGGTGGTTGCGGTGAGTAGTAATGCACAATTAAAGAGAATGGATGTGGCCAATGGAAATGCGAAGCTGATGATAATACTCACAGGAAATACCCAAAAGATGGTGCCAGCCCCCAAGGTAAAAAGCGATAACGCGACACATGATATGGCCAAAGTAGCAATTATATGCTCATGAATGGGCAAGGCGTGGCCTTTAATTAATGCGTTTGCATCAGCAATGAAAGCGCATACAAAAATCAATATGAGCGCACCGAGGGCATGCTCACCGACAATCAGGTTTTTGATTGCTAAGGGGGTAAACACCGCTAAAATGATTAAAGATAAAAGCGGAAACACTCTGCCTTTACCATCAAAATAGGTGTTTAAACGCAGCGAATACTGACTGTTATTTTTTGCTGGCACGCGACATACTCTCTACCATAAATTATGCACTGTCACCCTTATAAATATATATAGTTTATTCTTACTTTAAAGGGTTTTTGTGTTAATTATTTGGTAATTATTTGTGTCGTTAATACAGTGGGATTATCAGGAGCAAACTCGTGCTGAAATGATTTGTGCTGTTTATGTGCTTTGGTTGCTGCCAATTTACAGCGGATTGTTCAGTATATAAGTTCGAAGAGTCGATGACTTGCTGTCAGAATACCTATTGTAAAAACTCAGTTTTGGCTTGGCGTTGAGTGGCCAGCTCTGCAATAGCTTGATCATCTGGCTTTTGATCGATTAAGCCTTCATGGGCTAACAGCCATTGCTTACGTAGAACGCCTCCTGCATAACCTGTCATTTTACCATTGGCGCCTATTACTCTATGGCAAGGCACGATCAAGGTAATCGGGTTTCGTCCATTGGCACCGCCAACTGCGCGTACAGCTTTGGGGTTATTAAGCTGCTGTGCTAATTCTAAGTAAGATAAACTCTGGCCAAATGGGATGGTCGTTAAAGCTTGCCAGACTTGTTTTTGAAAAGGCGTGCCTTGCCAGTCAAGGTCGAGATCAAATTGCGTCAGTTTCTGGTCAAAATATGCAGATAATTGCTGTTTACACTCTTGCAATAATGCGCTGGGATGCACATCAGACGTTTGCTCCCCGCAAAATATCAGTTGGCGCACGCCGATATCAGATGCCTTTATTTCAATCAGCCCCAGTGGGCTTTGAAAATAGTCTGTGTACAAGCTCATAATTGACTCCATAGTTGAAAAGTGAGGTAGCTGCGCCAAGGTGAAATTTTTTTATCATCAAATGCTTGTTGTGATTTTAGGGCTTTGATTACACCAAGGTCGGAAGCCAGAAAAATATCCGGGTCGCTTTGTCCACGCATTTTGGCATAAGCGACTGTCCAAGGGCCAATACCCTTAATCGGTAACCAGTCATCTGCATTGTCGGTCACATCGTTTTGTGAAAAATGCTCAGCAAAGCGGATCAGCGTTTGCCTACGTGCGGTGGGCATTTTTAAAAAAGCTAAATCACTGGTCGCCATTGCTTTTGGGGTTGGGAAAAAAGCCTGTTCTTCGTGTTTTTCTCCCAGCTCGTGTACCAGCTGAGTGACCAAGTTTTTCGCTGCTTGCACAGAGACTTGTTGTCCAAGTATGGCCCGTACGCCTGCTTCAAATAAGCTCCAGATCCCGGGTAATCGTAGCCCAGTGACCAATGTAAACTCATTGGGCAGCGCATTTTTCAAATCTCCTTCAATTTGGCCCAAGTCGGCGTCCAAATCTAAAATACGACGGATATTGTTTACCACAGGTTTAAGGTATTTGATTTCATCTATTTCAATGTCTACTTCAAAACAATGCTTTTGATCACAGTGCTTGGCGGTGAATTGCCCTTTACAACCTTGCCAAAAAAAGGTGCGGCCATAGCTATCGGCCGTTACCCATTCAAGTCCGTCGATTTGGCGCTTGGACAAAAATTGCTGCATTTTTTGCCAGTTGAAGGGAGGGCGATAATAAAGCGTCAATGTAATGTTTGAATTGCTGTGGCCTTGCTGTTTGCGCATTTGCGTGGGGGTCAACTGTAACTGGCTTTTAAAGCAATCATTGAAGCGACGTATACTATCGAAGCCACTTGCCAAGGCAATTTCTGTGATTGGGAGCTGAGTTTGATGCAGTAATTTCTTGGCGAACAAGCACTGCTGATACAGCGCGTAAGCTTTTGGCGACACCCCTAGGTGCTGATTAAATAGCTTACGGATATATCGGTCACTGACGCCAAGCCGGCTGGCAAGTTGCGGCAAGGAGCCCTGTTGCAACGCACCTTGATCAATTAAGTGAAGTGCTCTGTCTAATGTTGTGCCAACCCCTTTCCATGGTGCAGAGCCAGGTGCACTGTCTGGCCTGCACCGCAAACATGGTCTAAACCCGGCCTGTGCAGCAGACATCGCAGTACTAAAATAAGTCACATTTTCTTCTTTTGGAGGATGCACAGGGCAAGTTGTACGGCAATAGATCCCCGTGGTTTTTACTGCAATAAAAAACTTACCGTCAAAGCGTGGGTCTCGTGAATGGCGCGCTTTTTTACAGATTTCTACATCTAACATCAAATCAGTCCTTCCGCGTTAATGGGATAAGTATATGCGAATTACTCTGTACTACTGGCCAGTTTCGGAACTCACTGTTGATGTTGAATAGAAAAAAGTCACACAATGACATACGCCATTATGTGACTAGACCCTGTATTAGCGAATGTTCGCTCTGATTTCATCAAAGCTGTGTTCAATTAATAACGTCCCATTTTTGAATACAGTTTTAAGTAAGTTCTCGCGGTTGCCCAAATCACTCTCGCGAATGGTTTTCACTCCTTTAACCTTATCGTGAACCACTGCGAGGCGACCTTTTTTACTGCGTTTTCCGTGATCTGTGATGGGATCTTTAAATACATCATGCCACAGGCCTTTCACTTTGACGGCACTTGCTTTCATGGCAAATTGCATCGTGTCTCTATCGAGTTTTTGCAGCAGCGCACCGCCCATGCCAAACGCGATATTCTCAGCGCTTTGTTGCTTGGTTTTCATGGTGTGCAAAATTTCACGAATGCTGTTTTCTGCGATGCCATCCCCTTGGATCACACGAACGCAATCAGGTAAGACGCGATAGCCTTTGCTATTGATGCGATAGCCAAACTTTGCCATCAACTTTTCGATGGTTTTGGTAACGACTTCCACAGGTTCGCCACTGTCTGGGCGGATCACTAAAGTGCCACCTGTTTGCTCTACTTGCTCTTTCAGCTCATCACCCCAGATGTTATCGATGGCATGCCAAAGGTCGTATGAATCACTGACTACTGCGACGAGCTTTCCTGGGCCTGAAAATTGTTTGAGCATATTCTCATACGCGGCTTTTTCGCCGTTTTTCCCCCATGCTGTAATGGTACTGTGCTCTGCCGCAGGAATTGAAAACCCTGGCATAGCTGCGCCATAAAATCGTCTTGCAGCAACGATGGCACTGAGCGTATCGGTACCCATAAAATTGAGTAAGTGCGCAGCGCCACCGACAGCAGCTGCCTCTTCAGTGGTTGCGCCGCGCGCACCAAAGTCATGTAGCTTAAATTCAAGCCCATCTAGCGAGTCAGCCGTTTCGGCCAAATATTGCTGAATAATTTGTTTACAGTGATAAGACACAGTAGCAACTGTAGTTGGATACCAAATTGCGCGCAGCAGGGCGGTTTCAACATAGCTGGTTAGCCATGCGCATTTGGGATCGGTATTGATAACTTGAACCAATGCATTACTGATCGGCACAACGCTCCCTTCTGGTAATGCTTGGATTTTGATGGGCAGCAAACCTTGGTGTTTGTCGACAATGTGTCGCCAACCTGCCTCATGAAAAGGCACGCCATGGGCTTCTAGAATGGTTTTAGCGTCATCCACATCTTGATGTGTGAGCGGGGTAGTTAGGTACTGTTTTATGAACATCTGTAAACCAAAAAACAGCGTTTTGTTATATTGCCCACCGCGAGGCTCAATATAGCTTGATACTTGGCTAGTGCCTTCTGGATACTGCTTAAAGTGTGAGGCTTTGTAGCTATCTGCGTTAAGTATGATATTGGTCATGATGGAGTTCCTCCTATCTATTTGCTAACTGGGTCTATCCCAATCGGCATTGGCATTTACATACCGGTTAATTCTTGAATGATAAAGTAATGATCTTCAAATAATTTACTTGGCTCTAACTCTGCGAGCGGTACCCACATGGCATGCTTGGCGTCATCCCCGCCTTTGACTTTGGGCAGTAATTTATTCGGCGCCAAATCAAAATAAAATGCATGAGTGATAGTGCGTCCTCGTGCCGATCTATTTGGGTCATCAAATACTTGTTGTTGCTTCATTGACCCCATTAACACCGGGGCAGGCACCTTTAACTTGGTTTCTTCTCTGAGCTCTCTCAAGCAAGCGTCAACAAGCTTTTCACTGCCATCGACAAAGCCACCAGGCAGCGCCCAAAGCCCTTTTCCTGGACGTGCTTTTCGCTCAATTAACAACACATGGCCACTTTGTACGACCACCGCATCGACGGTGACAAATGTCGGCGGATAAGGGGCGTTTTGCCATGCTTGACGATATTTTTCAATGAAATCATGCTCACTTTGAATCGCAGAGTAGTCATCGGTTCGCATAAACTTATCTAGCGTATCACGGACAAAGTGAGGTAACACTTGGGCATCTTGTGAAGTTAAAAAATCTTCACCTTGAGATGAAAAGAGCTGCTTTCGAATTGGTGTGGCAGAGATAGACTGATAGTTTTCTACAGGAATAGCGCCCCATTGAGGGAACAAATTTAAGTAGTAAGATGACTGGTCTTTACTATGGCCAATTAAACCTACTTGAGGCGTTTTGTGCGGCATTTTATGCTGTGCGGTAATGATGCCTTTGACGGTTGTTTGCACATTACGAACCCAAGCGTCGTCGTTATAGACTGTATCCATTAGAGGCGCAATGTGGACTCGATTGTTTTGTTCAGTGGTGAGTGAACCGCGGATCATTAACTCTCTTTCAGAGCTTGTCCATGGGTTTCTAACTGTTCTAGGCTGGTGGGCAGAGCCACATAATATGATGATATGTTTAGCACGTCTTAACCCTTCTTGGATCACAGCTAAGTGACCTTGATGAAAAGGCTGAAAGCGGCCAATAAATACGAGAAAATCGTACTTTTGATCGTATTGTAATGTCATTGCAGCAAACCCCTTGCTGTTGTTGTAAAACGCGACGCAGGTCTATCCCGCTTACGTTGTGATTATCGAATGGTTCCCACTCGATAACGCTACAATGACATAACTGCGCTCAAATTTCAAACATGAAGATTGACTAACTTCCCATCTTCGGGCAAACCAAATTGAGACTTTAAGTCAGATAATAGCGCTTGCTTTTGCTCATCATTTAATTGATTGGTATCTTGCGCCGACAAGGCATCACTCAAATAATCGACGACTTGCTTTAAATCCACTTGCGGAGCAGACTTGTCTTTTGGAGGCTTTGCTGGCGCGCCTGCGAGTTCGCCGATGGCTTTGGCATCAAAGCCGAGTTCAGACATTTGCTCAGCTAATGCTTTTGACGGTTTTATACCGGCCTCGCTGAAACTGTTTACGATGCTTTGTGCATCGGCTTCTGACAAGTTGTCGGGGTCAAACTGTTCCAAGGTCTCTTTGATAGTACTTGTTTGCTGCTCAGATAATGTGGTCTGAGGGCGACTTGCTTGTGCAGAGTGTGAATATGATTGCGTAGCTTGTGTGATCATGGGCAATTAGCTCCAACAGGTTAGTTATTTTAGTTTGACTACTAATTGCGCAAATAATGTGGAAGCGAGTTCTGCTTTATGCTCTTGGCAGAGGTTTGAGTAAAGATTGTGCTTTGTGAAAGTCCTCAGGCGTACCAATATCTATAAATTCAGCATTGTACCGCTTTGCAAACAAGGGCGTTGTTTTGACAAAGTTCATAAGGTATTGCTCAAAAGAAAATGCTGACATATCGGTTGTTGCGAGCAAATGCGCTTTATTGACTAAGTAAACACCAGCGTTGATATAGCCTGAACCTATTTGGCCTTTCTCTTTAAAATCAATAACGGTGTTATTGTCACTAAATGTGAGGGCGCCATAGCGGCTGATATCATTAACATAAGCGCTAGCGATACTGATGATTTCACCTTTAGGAATACTTTCAACAAATGCTCGATAGCAAATATCAAAATAGCAGTCACCGTTGAGTATTAAGACCGATTCACTTTTACAATATGTAAGTGCTTGGCGAATGGCTCCACCGGTCCCCAGTGGCGTTAGCTCTTGGCTCAATGAGATATTCACTTGGTGAGTATGCTGATTCGCGTAATCGACAAAGCATTGATGCAGGTGGCCAGTTGCAAATACTAAGTTAAGCTGCTGACCAAAAGCATGCTGTAATTTGTGTAAAATAATATCAAAAAAAGGCCGCCCAGCAACTGGGGCAAGGGGCTTAGGGACAGTATTTACAATAGAGTTTAAACGAGTTCCTCGACCACCAACCAGCACTACTACATCCATATTAACTCCTTGTTAGTTGTTTCAATAAATGGCTGCTTATAAGCATCATTGTGATGTAATGTAAGTGCCTGAGCGCCGTGATTAACGAGTTTAATATGTCGCATACTCTGTGCGTGTGTCTCACCTAATTGTTCTTTTAAAGTAGAGAGCTTATGCTCTGCAATAGCAAACATCATAAATCCTCCGCCTCCGGCACCACATACTTTTCCAGCTAAGGCGCCAGCGCCCATAATATTAGCAAAAATATTATTTAGAGTATGAGGCAAAACTGCCTCCCCAAGGGTGTGTTTGTGTTTGCTAGCGCTATTAAATAACGACCAAAAAAGCGCAATGTCATTATGCTCTAGCGCATGAAACATAGGAGAAACGAGCGCTTTTAGCTTATTTAGGCTTTGTAATTTAGCTGCGTTATTGGAGGGAGAGTCTATCGACTGTGTTGTAATAGCTTTTTCGGAAGTACGAGTAATATTACTGTCAATTAACACGATTTGAGACTCCAACTGCATTTTTGCTTGAGTTGGAAGAGCAATGTTTTTGACTTGATGTGAGTGCTGATTAGCAAACTTAAAGAGATTCAGTCCACCGTAAGCAGCTGCGTACTGATCTTGTAATCCACCTTTTAACTTCAATATATTTCGTTCTATGAAATAAGCAGTCTCAGCAAGTTTAGCCGAAGAAAAAGACAGTTTAAAAAGCTGACAAAACCCTTTGATCAGTGCCACGGTTAAAGCCGAGGATGCCCCTAAACCGCTACCATAGCCGGTATCGCACCATGTTTCTATCTGGCAGGGAGAAAAACGCCCATTGTTATATTTCTCCATAAAATATAAGTACACCGCTTGTTGAATAACTAGTTTTCCGGTCAATGGGGGCTGCGGTAACGCTGTTGTAACGAGCTCCTGCTGTGAAGTTCGACAGTGCATTTTCAGAGTATTGCCCCCTGGCTTGATTTTACCATGGGCATATAAGTTGATAGTACAATTGAGTACCTCCCCACCAAATAAATCAACATAAGGGGGAATATCCGTGCCACCACCGGCAAGGCCTAATCTTAGAGGCGCGCGACAGAGTATCATGTCGTTTTGATTCATGTGTTAAACCTTTGGGATATTTCAGTGGCGTCTTACTTAACTTTGGAAGCGAGCTGGGCTTGCGATGTTCGACGGGTTTATTTATCTGGTTATTTTTCGGCGCTAGTTGACCATGCTTTTTTGCTTGCGTCAATGCTGAACGAGTGAAGCTGTTGTAAAAAATGAGCCAAGTGTAATATATCCGCTTTACTTTGTAGTACGGCTAAAGACATGTTTTATGCGGATATACCCAAGCTTGGATTAAAAGTTAAGGTTGTACGCTATTATCCGTCGGCTCATCTTGTATTTCCGGTTCGATGTATTTCAACTCGCCTAATTGGTAAGGGACACGTAAATCGAGGTTGAATTCGTAGACTTTTTGTATCTGCTGTTGCACAAAGTTTTTCTTTATGATGTCTAAATTATTTTCTGCCCATACCTCAATGGAGTCTGAATGTAGAAATTCATCTGGATGGTTATCTACATCGTGCAAAAGCTGTTGCCACATATCCCCGTGAGTCGCTGCGGGCGTATCAAAAGTAAACTCAATGACTTCATTCATCCAGCTCAGTCCATTATTTTCATACGCTTCCAAGACGCTTTTATGCAAATCTCTGCGCTCGCTTTCATCGGTATCTTCATCGTGATGTACTACAAATTCTCGGCCTTCTGTCATAAAGTATTGAGTATGCGCCCATTTGTCTGTTTGTTGTCCTAGCATGGCGAAAATATTCTGAGTGTTTGACTTATCTACTTCTTGTAACATGGCAAAGAAACTGTCTTGCTCAAAAGGTTTGATGGTAGTGGCCATATCAATGATCCCCGCATTGGTTGCAAAATCACCTTGGTTAATATGTTGATTGAGCTCTAGTAATTGGCCATCATGCATTTTATTGTTATCAAGCAATTTAACGTATTGCATCAGGTGTGAAGAGTAATCGTTTAACTCGCTTAATCCTAGGTCTTCAAATAGGCCATATTCAACTCGTAGCAATGGGTTTTCAATTCCATCTTCACCGAGTAGCCCCGCAGGTGTGAAGGGGGCTGTTCTGTCGTGTGCTTTATTTTGTTGAACTAAGTGAGCCATAACGTCCAGTGAACTACTGAGCACATCATCTGATAATGTGCTTAATGTTGAGATGATGTCTTCACTGTGATCGCTGATTAAGTTGGTGTACTCATTATAGCGTGGCGCAGATGTTAGGACTTCGGCCAGTTTTTCTAATTCATCGTCATTTAAACGCTGGCTCAGTTCGAGTAATTCTTTAGTGGGTTTTATGAATGAAAATCGAATTTGCCCGTCTGAGGACAGTCTGTCTTTTTGTACCAAGAATGCGTCAATATCACTTTGTTCTGTGAGCTCCCCATATTGAAAGCTGTTCTCTTCTTTATTATCAGCTCGAATTCTATATACACTGGAATAGCCAAAAGAAACTAACTCCGGTATTGCTTTAAAGAAGCTATCATCTAAAAAATCTTCGAAAAGGTCATCGCCTTGAGCTGCTGAAAGTGATACATGATAATCACCGCCACTGGGCAGTGTATTCGGGTCATACTTTGCGCCTGCGTCTTTGACTGCTGAATTGAGATGGGGGCTTTTACTGTTGTTCGAATAGTTGTGTGCACTGCCTGCAACCAAGTTGGCCAATCGATTAATCATCACCTTATCCTTAGAATCTGATTTACGGCTCTATTAATCGGCCAACTGTGTTATTTCTTTAGGGACGATTTGCTTAAAATATGTCCAAGGATAAATCAATCATGATCTTTTATAAATTAGTGCGTGACAGTGGCGCTATTGTGGTTGCGCTGTGCAGTGAATATGCGCAGCGCCATAAAAGTTGTAACGCCCGCAACCAATGCGCACAGAATATGGTGTAGCACTAAATGGCTGACAATAAACGTGGGAATATCTTCAATGCCATCGATAAAAAATGCCTTTATGAGTAACCCGATGTAGGCACTTAAGTGCCCAAACAAAACCACGAGATATATTTTGTTGAATTGACTTTTTGTTTGCTGCTCTATTTTCAAGGGCGCATATTTAATGACTAACAGCGCGAGCATTGCGAGCAAAATACTGATTGCACCCAAGCCTAACAAGGAAGTCTTCACTAATACAATTACTAAAATATAGGCCAATAACATTTTCAAACTACCCTTAATTCATCACTGTGCGATGCTATGCCAGAGCACTTTTATTTGTCTATCTGAATTGCTTTGAGAGGTCATCAGATTTTATTTGCGAATCGTATTGACTCATTCCATTGAAGGGTACATAGTAACCATTCTTCTTCACAGGATAATAAGAAATAACCATGAATTTGCTTTCCAATACACAACTCAATTGCAAGTGGCACTCTGTCACATGGCTAAGTGTGTAGCGGTTTAGCACTTTTCTAACCGCGACGATGAATGCGGTTAGCTTATCTTGAATAATTCACCCCATTTATCGTCCTTTTTTAACAAGGATAAATAACAATGCCCGTGCAATTGTCTTATGCATTTGTCGTTTTAATTTGGTCTACTACACCTTTGACTATTGTCTGGAGTAGCTCGTCTATGGCGCCGACGACAAGTGTATTACTGAGGATGGTCATCGCTTTGATACTTGCAGCTGTTGTAGTGACACTCTGTAAAATCAAAATGCACTGGACAAGCACTGCTTGGCGCTTATATGCCTACTCAGGTGGGGGGATTTTAGCTGGCATGATGCTTTCATACTTGGCATCTAAAACGGTTCCTTCTGGCGTCATTTCATTAGTTTTCGGATTGGCTCCGATTATATCTGGTGTATTGGCACAGAAGCTTTTGGGAGAGGATAAATTTACCAAGGTAAAAAAATGTGCACTTGGCTTGGCGTTAGTGGGCATGTTTTTAGTGTGTTTTACTCAACTTAAGGAATTAAAGATTGAGCCTTTAGGCCTGATATATGTTTTATTTGCCACTATCAACTTTAGCATTAGTGGCATTCTAGTAAAACGAGTAGAGATAATGATCCACCCGATGGCCACAACCTTAGGGTCCTTAGTGATTGCGGTGCCAGGTTTCTTGGTTATGTGGTTGTTAGCTGGCGCCCCATTTGAAGTTGATAATTGGAGCGAAAAGTCGAAATGGTCAACCTTATACCTTGGTATTTTTGGCTCGTTCTTTGGGTTTTTAGCGTATTTCCATATTTTACAAAAGATGAAAGCGAGTACCGTAGCGTTGACGACCTTAATCACCCCAGGGCTGGCCATGACATTGGGAGCACAGGTTAATGATGAGCCGATTACACCGTTACTTTTGGCTGGCACCATTATTATAATTTCAAGTTTGGCGCTATATCAGTTTGGAGGCCAGTTAACTGGCTTGTTTAGGGTCAATAAAAATACATCACAAATAAAATTAGATAAATGATCTGTATAAGTTTACTTAAAATTTTGTAATTATATTGACTCAAACTGTTTTATTTCAAATAACATGAAATTCATACCTAAAAGAAATAACAGGTTTAATTTATATTACAATTTGTGGTAGAAATAGTAACATCGGTAAAAACTATAATTATAAGCTCAGGGACAATGAAACTAGCATTCGAAGATTTTCAATTTGATATTCAGGCGCTCACATTATCAAAAGATGGACGAAAAATTTCTCTAAAAGAGAAGCCAGCGCAAATATTGGCTCTGCTGATCACCCAGCCAGACAAGATCCACAGTAAGGTCGAGATATTAGAGGAAGTTTGGCCAGGTAGGACTGTCACAGAACAGGTTGTATTTCAAAATATTGGTCACTTAAGGGCTTTATTTGGTGACGAAGCCATAAAGACTTTTTCGAAAAAAGGCTATCAGTGGCAGCTGCCGTGCGATCCTGTTGAAGCCAAAGCGCAAAGCTCTTCTGCAAGTCAAGACAATACACCGAGTTCAAGATTAGAGTCAGATACAGCCAATGAAGTAAAACAAGTTAGTGTTGGTCAGTCAGCTAAATTACCATGGATGATTATTGTACCAGCACTGCTTGCAGTTGGTGTCTTCGGTGGCTATTTAGCGTTTGCTTAAGAGGTGCCAATGTACTCGTGATATGTCTATGTGAGATCTATTACAATAGAGTGTAAATGAGGGGAGGCATGGCGCTGACTTTTCATAAATTATATGTTCCTTATTTATAGGTAAAAAATAATTACTCAGCTGGTTAAAGTAGCAATTTGAATTTATTTTGTCTCAATTATAACTTTTAGCATCGAACTTAGTTTGAGTTCTTTTGCCAAAGTTAAGTATAAAGGCGTAATATTAGGGCATGTTTGACCTGTTTTTGTTGGTGCCTTTAAGCTAGCCTGCATGCTAGTCTATTTTGACCAAAAAGGAGTGTTATTTGACTACGATAGCATACCATCACTCAACACAAGTCATTTGTGTTGATAGCTTAACTACCACATCACAAAGCATCGTGACCGACGAGGCACAAAAGTGCCAACGAGTTTATAATGGGTTTGTTTTTGCTACGGGTAATTGTACCGAAATCTACCACTTGCTCAGTAACTGGAAAAAAAACTGTTTTGAGGCGATAAGTTGCACTTTTTTCTTCATCAACAAACGTGATGAAGTTTTTTATGGTGAGATCCGTTATGGAAAACGCTTTTTAGAGCCTTTGCAGATGAATTGGGCGATTGGTTCGGGGGCTAATTGGGCCATTGCTGCAATGGATTTTGGAAAAAGTGCCATGGAAGCTGTCCAGTATGCCTGCAAAAGAGACAAATCAACTGGCGGCACCGTGTATAGTTTTAGTCTAAAAAATACATCAAAATGGTTATCTTTTTGTTCAGCTAAACAACAAGTAAAGTTAATGCCTGATGCTAATGTTGTTTGAGTACTCAAAGTATACCTGCTGAATTCGTGCTGTGGTAAGAACCTAGCTCAATTGTCTGTTTAATTTTTTTGTAGAGTAACTTTAAATGACGACACTATATATTACTGGCGCTGGTGTAAGCGCCGAAAGTGGTATTCCTACCTTTAGAGGTGAGGATGGATTCTGGACAATAGGCAGCCGTAACTATACACCGCAGCAAATGGCGACACGAGCCATGTATGAGCAAAATCCAGCTGAGTTTTTAAAGTGGTATTATCATCGCTTTGTAACATATCGACATCATGGTCCAAACGAAGTACATCATTGGTTGGCTGATAGGTTGTTGATAACACAAAACATCGATGGGTTAGATGGCAAAGCAGGCAATGATGATTATATCTCCATCCATGGTCGGATTGATAAAATGACCAAATACCATGTTCAAGGAGAAGACGTAGAGATAGACACAGCACCTTGGGATTTAGTCGATGAAAATAATTTAACGACATCCTTGTTAGAACTTTTTAAAATTTCTAGTAAAGGGCCGGAGCTAAACGTCTCTTTGAAGCCTTTTGTACTGCTATTTGATGAGTTTTATACTGATTTATACGGTATTGGTAGAGCCCAAAGACGTATGTGGGATGCCAGTGAAATAGTATTCATGGGCACCTCTTTTAGTGTCAATATAACGCAAATGGCCCTAGATATTGCACGTCATAAAGACATTCCCGTTGAGGTTGTCGATCCAGATCCAACTCATATCTTGCATAGTAAAGTTAAGTACTTTCCTATGACTGCAAAGGAATATATAGAGTATGGCAAAAATACCTGAGTATCATTGGGTTGCAGAGCTGGTGACTCAGCGACTCGTACTGAGACAGTGGCAAGAAAAAGATAAAGACCCTTTTGCACAAATGAGTGCAGACTCCGAGGTGATGCGTTACTTTCCTGCTAAATTAAACATCGATGAAAGCAATGCGCTGAGTGATAAAATTGCAGCACTGATAGCTGAGCGAGGTTATGGCTTTTGGGCTGTGGCGCTGTGTGGAGGTAAAGACGTGACTGTTACTAGCCCAAGCACGGACCAGTTTATTGGCTTTGTCGGTTTACACTGGCAAACAAGGGTAAATCCAAATCAACCTTTTATGGAGATAGGCTGGCGATTACATCGTGATTTTTGGGGCAAAGGGTATGCATACGAAGCTGCTCAAGCGGCACTGAAATTTGCGTTTGAGGTACTGTCTTTGGAACAGGTGTACGCGTTCACGGCTTTGCAAAATAAGCCATCGCAGCAATTGATGCGACGCTTGGGTATGACGAACTTAAATAAAAACTTTGCCCATCCTGATTTACCAAATGGGCATGTTTTACAATCGCACTGTTTATATGCAGTGACGCGTAATGAGTTTGAGAATAAGTCATTAGTGTAACTGACACACTTGGTTGATATCGACTTGATAATAGCTTGCGACAATCAGTAGTGTTTGATTTTGTGTATTCAGCGTGATGTTACGGTTTTTCAATGCAGCTTTGACATGCAATAGATTATCATGGAGTGCAGGCGTATTGTCTGATTGCTCAGCTTCGATTAACGCAAATAGGGCGGTGAGCTCATGCTCAGGTAGCGGTTGTTCATTGAGAGCATAAACAAAATAACACTCCAGTGGCGTTAACTTGTTTTGATTACGTACACGCAGTGTCTTAGCCAGTGATTCATTACGTTCAAATAATAATAATGAACGAATGAAGTTAAACGGAGGAGGCGATTGCTCTGTATTGGCAAATAAGGCGTGTAGAAACGTATTGCCCTGATGATTTGTCTGTGTGAATGACTCTGATGCTTGCAGTGCGGGCATAAAAAAGTTCACTCTATCATTGTTATTCAGCCCAGCAATAATCCCTGAAGGCAGACCATGCGCTGCGATACATTGTGCAGCGATATTCTGATAATCGGCATAGCGGTTGGGCTGCGACTCACCTGTTTCGTAGCAAAACTTAAGTTGTGCAGCACGGCCTTTGTCATCTTGCGCTTGATAGGCTGTGAGTATTTTTGACAGTGCTTTGCTTCGAATAGCTAAGATTATCTCAGCAATGGCTTGGTCTTGATTGTTTGATGCCTGTGTCATGAATGTTTATCTCCTAGCAGCGATGCGATGACTATCCTAATCTTACTCTTTTTTTTACGTCATAAAAACTCGCGAAACAGCGCTTAGCTTGAAAAAGATATACGGTGGCCACATAGCAATATGACAGTTTAACAAAGGACTAATGAATATGGACTGGCAAACTCGCGTGCTACTCATGCTTTGCATACTCGGTGTCGTTATACTTATGTATCGCGCGGTGCGTTGGGCCAAGAAAATGCCCAAAGGCGCTTTTTTATTTATGGCTTTAATGCCTTTAATTGCGCTATTTCCAATTCCACCGCCACAATTTAAGAATATAGCTAAAGCGAAGCAAGAGCAGCGGAAAAAGCAAAAATCTGAAGAAGATTAATGCATCATTTGATATTTAAAAATAACAATTAAAGAGAGCCAAAGTATGTCGGGAGAAACCAATTTATCGGTGCTGCTAGCCAGTATGGAGCCTGTTTTATCTGCGCAGCTGTATGTCTATTGTGTTGTATCGGAGCGTCAACTAGCGCACCTTTCACTGAGTAAAATACACGGTATGTTCCGAGAAAAAGAGGGGATCACGGTGATCACCAGCAAGGCGTATGCACAAGAGGCGGATATTAATTATCAAGGGGATTATCGCTGTATTACCTTAAATGTGCATTCTAGTTTAGAGGCGGTTGGCCTGACTGCCGCATTCGCAACAGCATTGGGGGAAGAAGGACTCAGTGCGAATGTCGTTGCAGGGTATTATCATGACCATATTTTTGTACAAAATGAATGTGCTGATAAGGCTTTGCAGTGTTTAATTAAGCTGTCGCAAAGTCAACAAGGGGCGTAGTTTTTATAAAAAAGGCTGCCATCGCAGCCTAGCAAGTTGGGATAAAGTAGGGGGTTTAATCTAGTGTCAGTACAATACGCCCTTGAATATCGTTTTCTAGCATCTGATCAAAGACTTGATTGATATTGGCAAGAGGTTGCGTTTGCACAATGGCGCGTACCTTTCCTGCCGAGGCAAACTCAAGACACTCGATGAGATCTTGCCGCGTTCCGACGATACTGCCTATTACACTGATCCCTTTTAATACCGTATCAAAGATAGGGATCGGCAGTGCATCATTGGGTAATCCAACCAGCACGCATTTACCGCCGCGTTTGACGCTTTGATATGCACTGTCAAAAGCGCTTTTTGAAGCAGCAGTACAGATAACCGCTTGCACGCCGCCATAGTTTGACTGAATATGAGTAGCTGGGTCGGTTTTTTGATAATCGATGTAATGATCGGCCCCAAGTTCTTTGGCCAGAGCAAGCTTATTGTCACCCGTATCCACAGCAATCACATTTAAGCCCATGGCTTTAGCGTACTGAATTGCTAAATGCCCAAGCCCACCAACACCAACAATAGATACCCATTGCCCCGGCTTTGCCTCACTGATCTTAAGTGCTTTATAGGTTGTAACGCCAGCACAGAATAAGGGAGCAGCTTCGACAAATCCTAAATTAGCGGGAATTTTTACGACATAGTTGGCGTCAGCTAAGCAATATTCCGCATAGCCACCATCAACTGAGTAGCCGCTATTTTGCTGCTGAGGACAGAGGTTTTCGTCTCCCTTTAAGCAGTGCTCACAATGTCCACACGCTGTGTGTAGCCAAGGGATCCCTACCTTGTCACCAATGTTTAAATGGTGGACATCATCCGCTTTTCTTTCAATGACGCCAACACCTTCATGGCCGGGGATGAGCGGCATCTTGGGTTTTACGGGCCAATCGCCATGACAGGCGTGTAAATCGGTGTGGCATACGCCACAAGCCGCAATTTTAACTAAAATTGTCCCTGGTTGGATTTGTGGCTGTGCAACAGTCTCTATGCACAGCGGCGCTTTAAATTCATGAACAACGGCTGCTTTCATAGTGGGTCCTTTCGTAAATAGAAGACAATTGATTGTGCTGATATTGAGTGTATCTAGTTTTGCACTGCCAGGGTTGATCCGGCGCAATATTTAGCGCTTGATGGCATGGATATTCTTTTAAGTTTACGTTCAACGTGAAATTGTATCTCTGTTTTGTTTTCTGGCTCTGCCTTACAGTGGGCATAACCTAACTGATATAGCTCATGCCAGAGTATAAGAGGAATTAAACTGAAGGATTTAACGCAAGGCATGATACACAAGCATCTGCCCTTCATGAGTTTGCCCATTATGATGGGTATGTTGGTGCATACTTTAAACTTTATGGTTGAGCTTTACTTTGTGGGAAAAGTGGGCAGCGCCGCAAGTACTTAATGTGGGTATGGGTACTTTGATATCTTATGCTGTAGGTAGAAAAGATAGACAGCATGCTAATATTTTGTTTAACAAGGCGTGTTCATATCCATATTATGCATGGCTAGTACAAGCGGTTATCAGTCATTTTTTACTTAAAAGTGAATTGTACAAAAAGGGCCTGAAATTGGTGTCCATCAGTGAATTCAAAGCAAAGTGGCCACCACTATATAGAGCTAAAGATACACCAAATAAATCAGCTTCATTGTGACCCTTCAGCCCCTC
Organism: Pseudoalteromonas luteoviolacea; assembly: GCF_021654285.1. Taxonomy (GTDB): domain Bacteria; phylum Pseudomonadota; class Gammaproteobacteria; order Enterobacterales; family Alteromonadaceae; genus Pseudoalteromonas; species Pseudoalteromonas luteoviolacea_J. The sequence goes on from NZ_JAKFZS010000002.1 coordinate 158,280, forward strand.
TGACTTGAAAAATAAATTCACTGCCTTGACCAAGGCGGCTATTTACTTTGATTTCGGATTTAATCAGCTCGATGAGTCTTGCCGTGATGGCAAGGCCAAGGCCTGCATGAGATTTTTTACAGCCACGCGTATTACTCGCTTGATAGCGCGCTTCAAAAATATACGGCAGTTCTTTGGGGCTGATCCCAACGCCTGTATCTTGCACGGCAATGCTGTAAGCTTTTTCGGCGGCACAAATTGAGATACAAATATTGCCTTTTGCAGGGGTATGACGCAGCGCATTTTCAATTAAATTGCTGAGAATTCGTTCTAACTTTGCAATATCAGAGTAAACGGTAAAGTCGCATTCAACTGGGTACACACTTAATGATATATCTGCTTTTTGCGCTTTTAATGCGAACTTAGCGAGTACGTCATAAACAAGCTCGCCCAGATTAAACACTTCAAAGTTGACTTTAGACTGTCCTGATTCTAAATGAGCAAGTTCAAAAATCTGATCGATGAGGCTCTTTAACTGATTGCAGTTTTTAAGCGAAATCGCGAGGTATTCTTGCTCGTTGTTGCCCGTCGGAGGTTTTTTTTCTATAAGCTCTAAATACCCTTGCAGTGACGCAAGTGGCGTACGCAAATCATGTGATAGATGTGCTAACAGCTTGCGACGTTGCTCATCTATGGCTGTAAGCTGCGTCATTTGCTGATTTATCTTTGCCAGCATGCTGTTGACACTTTGCCCAACCAGATGAATTTCGTTGTGTTTGGATGGCCAAGCTAATGGGTTAATGGATTGCATATCAAAGTCATTTTGTTCAACTTTTTGAATAAATTGGCTGAGACGTTTTAGTGGCTGAGTCATAGTACGAAATAGCAGCAACAAAATGGCAAACAGAAAAACGGCCATGGCGATTAGCCAAGCAATGCTCTGTGCTAATTGTTCAGAGCTTTTAATATGCGCGCTGATAGAATCCGCAATCGACGAGCCGATAATGACATATAGGTATCCTTGCAGCTTGTCTCCGTTATACACGGGGGAGACTGAAAATATTTTGTTTTGCTCAACTGAACGCGGGTCATCACCATATACGGGCAGCTTAGTCGGTTCATTAATAAGCTGAATAAGCGGCCTTAAATCAATAGACTGTCTTTTTACTTCACCGGGTTTTGCTGAAAAAGTAAGTAGCTTGCCACTGGGATCAACAAAGTAAAACTCAAAAGCTGGACCAAGCACCATCAGTGTATGGAACAAGTTCTCAAGTGCTTTGTAATCATAGACGCCTTGCTTAAGTAGCGGATTATCTTGCGCTAAATGTTCAGCAAGCCCTAAATGTAATTGTTGCTCCGCTTGGGCTCTGGAAATAGAAGAGAGGTTTTGCGTCCAGAACACAAACGCAGAGACTGTGAGCATGAGTACACCAGTAATGACGAGTGCAAGGCGGTGATAGAGTGAAAAGGTCATAACCTGTCCTGTTGCAAAGGCTTAGAATTGAGTTTATAGCCAACGCCCCAAACGGTTTCGATGATCGCTTGGTCTGTGAGTTTTTCTATTTTGGTTCGTATGCGATTAATATGAGAATTGACGGTGTGTTCGTAACCTAAGTGGTCGTAGCCCCACACAGACTCTAGCAATTGCGCACGGGAAAATACCTGATTGGGATGTTTGACGAAAAATAGCATAAGCTCAAATTCAGTTGCGGTCAGCTCCAACAGCTTTTGATGTAAAGATACTTCGTGGCAGTGCGGGTCAACATGCAGATCGCCGAGTTTTATTGGAGCTGAAATACCTTTAGGTATTTCAATAGATTGCTGAGCTTCTAACAGCTTAATGTGTCTCAACTGTGCTTTGATACGAGCTTGAAACTCCCGATAGCTACAGGGTTTACATATATAGTCATCGGCTCCCATTTCTAAACCAATGACGCGGTCCATCTCGCTGCTTTTTGAAGTTAACATGACAACACTGATTTTGGGGTGGAGTGTTTTTATTTCTCTGCACAATGTTAAACCATCGACGACAGGTAGCATGACGTCTAGCAATACGATGGCATAGTGTTGCTGCGCTAGTTGAGCCATTACACCTTCTCCAGTCGCAAGGTGATCAACTTCAAGGTCAAGTTCGTTTAAATGTACTTGTAGTAAACGAGCGATGTCTAAATCGTCTTCGACAATGAGCACACGTTGATGCATAGCCTAACCTCCTGCTCGTGCTTATTACACAAGCAAACACGCCCCAGCTACTCGGTTGCCGGGGCGAGTAGGAGGCTATTTGGTTCTCATAATGGTTACTGACATCAGCGGGTTGTCAAATTTATGAGCACTGCTTAACACAGAGTTCGTCAGACCATCGTCTTGACCGACAACACCAGGATGCATGGCAACCTTGTTCAGTTCTTCTCTTTGCGCATTAAATCCTTCCCCATTATCAGCAGGGCCAGGAATGGTGCCACTGGTTTCTGAATTCGCTTCAGTACCTGCGTCATACGCATAGGTGACATAGTGCATCTCGTCACCTACAGCCATAGAAGACACATCTAAGGCATTAAGACCGGTAAAGCCGTCATTTGTATTCACCATCATAGTAAATAATGATAACTTTTGTTCATCCAGTGACGATTGCGTTAACATAAGCTCTGTTTTTGCCCCAGGTGGTAAAACCCCTTCTCCAGACACTTTACCCTGCACGACGCCCAAGGCAAGCAAATCACTGTTGTCTCCACTTTCAGCCATTTTTTCAAGTGCTTCACTGGCTGGCTGGCCAATTTCCCATAGTTGTCCTTCTTTATGCAATACTACACCTACAGGGGAAAGAGGTTGGGCATAAGTCATGTTTGTCACAGTGACTTTTAACATGGCCTCGCTAGGCTCCGGATCTGGTGTCGGGTCCGGCGTTGGGTCAGGTGTTGGGTCCGGAGTTGGAGCTGGGGTTGGATCAGGCGTGGGAGCCGGTGCCGGACTTTCAACGACTGTCATTGGTTCATCGTCATTATCACTACAGGCAACTAGAGCCAGGCAAGCAATCGGTATAATCAATTTAGAGAGTTTCATGATAGCCACCTTATTTTACTGTGATAGTCACTTTAGCAACAGGGTTTAACCAGCGGTGTACCGTATTGTGTAAATCACTGTTACCACCTGTTGCATTATCATCGCCCAGGTTGCCTCTATGAATGTGTATCATTTTATTTTCCTCTTCAGTCGTTACACCACCGCCGTTGGTGCCTGGTGCAACACCTGGGGAGGCTGGAATACCGAGTACGCCAGGCGCACCGGAATCAGCTTCAAGACGTTCATCATTAGCTTCTGTACCTGCATCATAGGCGTTCAAATAGACATGATAGGTGCCCGCTTCAGTTGGGATCTGCCAGCTATTGAGCCCTATAAAGCCATCGTTGGTCGGCAGCATCATGGCCACGATAGACAGCTTATCGTTGCCATCAGTGGTTTCTAAATCGGTCATTGTACTTGTCACGGGCGCGAGTAAGCCTCCAGCAGGGTTAAGGGCAGTATTCGCATTTATGCCTGTCAATATGGTGTTAAGGCCATCCAAGCTGCCGCCTTCGGCCATGGCTTGTAGCTCATCGGATGCTGTGTCTCCAACATTGAATAACATGGCATCCTTGGTGTGCGCAGTAATGAGTAAAGGGGTGAAGTATATTCCTTGGGTTAGGTTAGTAACCTTAACTTCAAGCGAGGCTGCATGTGCAGCACCGGAGCTAAGAAGTGTGCCTGCGATGAGTGATAGAATACGTGTTTTCATAATTGGCTCTTGTTGTTTGTAATTGACAACACTAAGCATGCAGGGCAATTATTGCGAAAGCCTCCCTCAATTATCACAAATTTATCACAGTAAGATCATTTTTTAATGCAAGCCAAAAAATCAAAACCAGCCACTTGGGCTGGTATTGGCAGTTAAAATTTACCGGCTGGCGGCCATTGAGGGTTGCATATTTCATCTTCTCCCACGGCCGTTGGTGCTTCGGCTGTGATGCTTGATGGGGTATCTTCTTTTGGTATACACACCTCAACAACATAGTTGGTGTTGTCGTGCTGGCGAACTTCTTCTAGTGCAGTGAGCAGTTGTTCTACAGAGGTAACTTTGATCCCTTTACCACCAAATGCGTCCGGTAACTTAGCGATGTTCCAAGAAGGCAGATCATTATAGCTATAAACTGTGTTGAGTAGTTTATCTTGGTAATCTACCGGCGGATCACGAAATGGATTTGGATTTACAAGGTATTGCTCGATACCATAGATACCGTTTGCCAAGACAAACACAACGGTATTTTGCCCGTATGCATGTTGATCGGCCACCGCTTGACAGGTTTCATGAAAGGCGCCATCGCCGACCACTACAATGGAGCGTTTATCAGGGTAAGCACATTTTACGCCTGTGCCAGCTGGCACAGAGTAACCTATCGATAACCAGGCGGCTTGTGCAACAAAGCCATTTCGCGAGGGAATTTTAACTTTTTGGGCACCGATCAGTGGGAAGCCGGCATCCACAATTAAAACATCCTCTTCTGAGAGCCAGCTGCTGATTGCAGAGAAAAAGCTATCATAGCCCAATTGCTGCTCTGGCGTAGGCATACTGCTTAGTGGCATTGGTTTGCGAATGCCGCTCAGTTGGGCTGGTTGTTCTTTAGCTAGTTTTTCAAAGGCCTCTGTGAGGTATAACAAATAGTCTTTAAGTTGGACCGATGGATAAAAGTCAGCACCCACATAGACACCTTTATGCGCCGATAATATAGTGTTGCTACTACGAATATCTTGATTGCCGGTATCTTTACCCGTTGTCCATGCACCTATACCGACTAACACGCCATCTTCACCAACCAGATCTTTTACTTCAGATGGGGAGAGTGTCACACAGCCTTCAAACCAAGGGTGTGTTTCAGCAATGACGGACTTACTCAATGCAGAGGTTACAAAATGTATCTGTCCATCGGGCATGGCATGATGGCGGTTGATAACTTCCATTAAATTGAGAAACTCATCTTGCAATTCGAGTCGTTGCAGTTCAATGCCAGCCCAAAATATGCTTTTTGGTTTTGATAGCATTAGCTGCAAGGTTGCTTCGGCAGCTTGTTTGGCACAACTGACCGTAAGCGTATCATTTTGCCGCTCTCTGATCCGCCCCTGTGGCCTTTGACATGGGCTACGCCAAATATCCTCAGTGACCTCAAAGTAGATAGGGCGCTGCTCACTGAGCAATGCTGTTAATGCCGAGTCGATTTGATAGGGGGCTTGTAGTGCATTGGTAATGCGCTCTGCGGCCACCGTGACTGGACGAAACATGTGAATATCGACAAACTCATATCCTGTGGTGTGGGAGTAAAGCAAGCCTTGGCACTTTGATATTTGGTCTTCTTTATTGGTGGGAGCACCATTGATTAAAATAACCGGAACTTGCTCGACATAAGAGCCAGCGATGGTATTGAGCAGGCTAAATGCACCCACGCTGTAAGTCACATAAGCGGCGCAGGGGCCTTTGAGTCTGGCATACGCATCAGCGGCAAACCCCGCGCAAATTTCATTGGCATTGCCCTTAATGGTGATGGGGGATTGGCTGTCGGCTAAAATAGTATCGAGTAAACCTGCGGTGTAATTGCCGGCGACGCCAAACATGTGATCAACGCCAATTTCTTCCAGCCGGTCTTTGAAATAGTCTGCTACCGTATATTCTTTGAAACATGAACTCATAACTAAATTCTCAGATTAGTTCGCAAAAAAGCGGCTCAGCGATTTGCTTGGCCGCCACGTTGATACTGCCGATTACTTGGTATCGAAGTAGCAAAGGTCAACACCGATAACACTATCAAAGTCTTGTGCTTGGTCTATTGGTGCTGCATTTGCTGAGAAGTTAGTTTCTATATATTGATTGATGAGTTTACTGGAGTTTTCTTCATAAATTGCTTTGATTGCATCCGCTGCATGAATGTTGGTATTTTCAAAGTACACTTGGCTAAATGGTTTCAAACCAAAGCTTTTTTCTAATGCCAAATCAGTTGAGCGCAATGCGCCTTCGACCCAGCCCTGATAATCAGAGAAAGCTTCACCACAGGTATATAGGTTGGGCAATGGTTCACTGAGTGTTTCCATGACTTCTTTATCATTGGCACCCACTGCCCATTGGTGAACGCCATAACCAAATTGTCGGCTTGCTGGGATATCAAACTTGGTACTACCTTCCCAAATGCGTGCACTGGTCAGGATCGGCTCTGGTACGTAATGGGTATTAAATATTTCTTTGAAGAATTTTGTTGCCTGAGCCACAACCGCTGTCGACGCTGGATAGATATCACCTGGGACATCTTGCACATAGTGACTTTGATTCGGGTGGTGGTAAGTCTCGCCAATGTTTTGCAAGTTGCTCCAGAAGTTGATATTTAAATAGTCGCAATAGATGGTTAATGCGGCAGGTCGCTCGTATTTGTCATTGCCGATACGATCCAATTTGGCTTGTACATCTTTTGAAGGGTGCGTTGTTCGCTCTTGGTACATCAGCGCTGCGGCCAATTCATCATTGACGGCATAGAAAGGATATACTGAACCGGTGGGTAAGTCGGCAAAGTTAGGGCCGAACTCAACGGCAGGCCTACCAGTAGTACCACGACCCCACCATGCAGAGTCATAATACAGGTTAATTTTTAGCAGCGGCTGGTTGCTGGCTGATTGCAGGGTGTTCCAAAGTTGCTCAGATTTATCTTTGTCGAGTTGGTTAAATGCATTGGAGCGAACAAATAGTTTTTCAAGTGCAAGCCTAGGTAAGCCTAATATCACTTTTTCTGCTTGCACGACTCCTGTGTGTATTTTTCCATGTTCATCAGTGTGACTATAGTGTAATGAATACAGTCCAGATTCTTCAGTAAAGTCGATTTCTTCAATATTGGTCTGTAAGTGAATATTATCAGTGCCGACTTCTTGTACGAGTTTATTCGGTAATGTACTAAAGCCGTCTTTAAAGGTTTTAAATTGCACATTAGCAGGGAAGTCTTCTAGGAGTTGATACGCAACCCCCGCGTTCATTTGCGATAAGAAGGTGCCATTGAAGCCAAGTACACGATAGAGCATATTTATACACTCTTGTGAATAACCCATATTGGTGTACAGGTCCCACAAGGTCCATTCATTTAGCGTTTGTCCTTGCCACTTACATTCTAATCTAAAGGCTTGCCAAAATTCTGGGCCTCTGACTTCGGGACGTTGCTGAAACTGTGGGTTAGCTTCTAATATGCGATTAAACACGACATTAACGATGTCTTTTGGGTTCACACCTTGCTCAGATTGGTCAAGGTTATATAAGTGTGACCAGATAGCATAATTATCTTGCTGTGCGTCTGTCACGCTAAAGCTTTCACCGCGAAAGAATAAACGGTTATTTCCGCCACTGTTCATCGGAAAAGGAACGATGTCGTTTTGTAAGTTGAGCTTTAAAAATAGCGCCATTAGATCGTCCATCCCATCAAACAAGAAGCGCATGCCGCCTTGCTCTTCTTTAACCGTGATGGTTTTTGGCTGATCTGAACGCAGATTATTAAATTCGATGAGATCAGAGTCTAAACGTCCGCCTGTTCTATTTGAGCGTTCAAATATAGCCAGATCTTGAACTTGTGCTTCTTGCTGTAATCGCCAGGCACTATATAGACCTGACATGCCCGCGCCAACAATGGCAACTTTTACTTTTGAGGGGAGGGGTTTATCCGTGATCTCTTTGCCAAATGTGTAATGTGTCATAGTTTTTCCTTAGCCTTGATGGTTAAGTCTACTTTGGCAGACGACTACTCTTATAAACGACTACTGCGACTGTGCTGCAAAAGCAGATAGTTAAATCTGCGATTTACATAACGTTTTACATTTATTATGTAAGTTGTTTAATGGCCCAATAAACTGCTACTGCACGGCGCATTTAAATAATTAAAATTAAATGTAGCACAAAGGTTAACTTTGTGATGGTAAGGTTGAGTATGCTCCTCGATTTATTAAGTGAATAAACCTGCGACAAACTATGTTGACTGAAGATTATCTTATGACGCTTGAGTGCATTTAAACAATGAGGCAAACTATATGTAAAACAATTGGTTATATTGAATGTTTGTGAAAGCCAACCTAATGGTGTGATGTCATGCGCTTTAAAATAGATAACAAGGAAGTCGATCTCGTTCGCGGAGTGGCTTATACCCTAGACGCACAGCAACGAAAGCGGCATGAGATACGTGCAAAAACCTTACAAGTTTTGACTGTATTAGTTGAAAACGCTGATCGTGTTGTAACTAAGCAAGAGTTACTCGAAATGATTTGGCGCGATTTAGTCGTACAAGATCAAGTGTTGGTGCAGTCGATAAAAGAGATACGAGATATGCTCGGCCCCAATACGATTAAAACCTTTCCTAAAAAAGGTTATCGATGGGTAGCAGAGATAGAACGCATTCAAAAGCCAGTTCAACTTAAAGCGCTTATTCCGATGCGTATCTTGGCGTTGGCCTTTTTAACGTTGATATTAGTCATTGGCTTGGCACATTATATTTTAGATAAATCCAGCTCACAGCAGTTGCCTCGCGTTGCGTTTTTACCTGTAGAAAATAATATGCCAGATAGACTGCATGATTGGGTGCCTATAAAGGGCATGGATCACCTTACCTATGGTCTCGCTCAACAAACGGAGTTACCTGTAAGTGATACTGACGATGTGTTATTGGCCGTTGAGCATTTACAGCAACGAGATCTGCAAAATACGATGCCTATAGCACAGCTGGTGTTTAAGCTTCAGCAAAAGCTCGGAGCACAATTGATAGTCCAAACTCGATTGACAGGTTACCCTGAAGATTTACAGTTACATTACACACTGCATTCTCAACATGGCCCCCAGCAAGGGGTAATTTTGTCCCACAGCGTCGATGATGCACTAAATCAATTAATCAGAGCATTGGCAGAAAAGTTTGGTCAACGAGAAATAACTGACGGCAGCCATTATCAAGGTGCGTTCAGCAATCAAGCTTTTGCAAAAGGAGTGAATGCATTTTTAAAGCGCGATTATGAAGCTGCCATTGTATTGTTTCAAAGTGCGTTAGTTGAGCAACCCAATATGTTAGCTGCAAGGCGGTATTTGGCTGGCAGTTTGGCCAACACTTACAAGTTGCCCGAAGCGATTAATTTGCTTCAAGGTAGTTTATTGCTAGAAGATAACTCAATCAGTCAAAAAGAGCACTTACGTGCCAATTTATTAATAGGGTACCTATTGATCCATTGGCCTCAAGGTGACAACAGGCAGCAAGAATTAGATTTAGCAGAGCAGTACATAGCGAAAGCGAAAGGGTTAGCTCAATCCAGTCAAGACAAGTTATTTATTGCGTATTCATATGAAGAGCTGGGAAAAATTAAGCGTTTACAGGGCCAATATAGTGAAGCGACAAGATGGCTATTGGCTGCGCTTGAATATCACCAGAGCTTCCATGGTCGCTATGGGCAAACCGCCGCTTTGATTGAGCTTGCTAAAATCGCCATAGCACAAGAAGAGATCAGCGAGGCCAAACTCTATTTCACCAAAGCGATGCAAGTTGCAAATGAAAGTAACGCCAGCCCAAATCAAATTTGGGTATTGTTAGCACAGGCTGACATGTATCGCGATTTGGGGCAAAAAGCACGTGCGCATACAATGGCGCAACAGGCGCTAGATATCGCCCACCTAGCGGATAGCCCGCAACTCATTGCCAGAGTGCAGGCTTGGTTTGCTCATGTGCCTATTCACACAGTGAATTAAAGGCTACAGTAATCCGCCTGTTTGGGGCGCCAGTCAGGCACGGTATCACGTTGAGCAACGTTAGATTTTCTGAGTTGCTCTACGGCTTTTACAACGGCTGTCGGCTTAACCACCTGATCTTTTACAAAATAGACCCAGTCTACATCTTGGTAGTATTGGCGCATTTGTGTAGATTGCACTAATTTATTCGGGTCAAACCATTGGTTAAAGTTAATTGACATCGGCACTTCTGGGTATACGTCGGCACCATGCTCAGCGAATAAGTGGCCGTTTATATAATACTTGAGGGTATTATTAGCGACTTGCAAAACCAGTGTGTTCCAGCCTTGTAGTGACTCGATATGATAGTCATATGCGTTGACCTTGGTCCAAGGCGTTAATTGAAAGGTTTCCCAAGAGGTAGCAAACAAGGCAAGACGCTCGGTCCCCCAGCCACCATTGGGTAGATATTCAAAATCCATTTCACTGTAGTTTTTATCCATCGGTGCTTTTAAAGGACTAATGGCGTAAAACGTTTGTATGACGGCGTCCCCATCTGGTCCATATTGCGGCGCGTCATTAAAATAGACTCGTGCAGCATAGGTTCCCTCTTTATATTTTCGATTGTGGCAGACTTGTGTGTGGCGTGTATTCTCTGCTGTGCCATCAGTTTTTGCGGTAATGCGCATTACTGTATTGTTGTGATTGATAGGGTCTGGGTGGAAAGTAACCCCTTCTTTCCACCAAGTTGCGTTTTTAATGCCCGGGTGGCCGGTTTCATCACGAACTTGCCAACCATTTTTTTGTGCATCAGAGAACTGACGATAACTAAAATCATCAAACATGATCTGAGGTGAGTTTGCATTTGCGACAGGGGATGTGGCACAAATACCCATCGTACCCGCAACCAATAAGCCAAGTTGTGCTTTTATTAATATTTTGTGTGTCAGCATCGAGTTTACTCCATTTTCTTGTGTTTGGAGTAGCTTGTTGCACAGGCACAAAAAGGGCGAATTAAACTTACTGAAATTTGTCTATTTTAATTTATTAAAAAATATTAAACGCATGATTTTTAAGAATATAAAAATGAGCCTTACTCATCCATAAGCAGGCTCATTGGGCTAGTAATTTAGCTTTTAATTGCGGGCTTGAACGTCTACTTCTTGTCCATCTGCTAAACGCTCCGCACCGCGCACAGCGATACGGTCACCAATGTTCAGTTGACGCGTCTTATCCATCGCTTGTATCTCAACCAGTTTGCCTTCACCTTTCCCGACACTCACAGGGATCTGTTGTACAGTGTTATCGTTATTGATTTTAACAATGTGGATCCCCTGCTGGCGGATAATTAAGGCATCGCGATTTATCAATAGCACAGATTGCTTCGATTGCAGCGGCACGGTGACATCAACGAGTTGACCAACTGCATAAGTATGCCCAAGCTCTGCGTCCAATTGGGCTCTGACCTCTACCGTTTGCGAGCGCGGATCGGTTGCCGGGATCACGCTGCTTATGGTGGCTGTATTGCTTGTTGGATTGCTTAAATCGCCACTTTTAAATGGCAAAGCAATACCGGGCTTGAGGTAGTGTAAATACTTAACCGGGACATATAGTCTGGCTTCGAGGTTGTAAATATCCACAAAGTTGAGCAAGTCGCTAGCACGGCTGACTTCTCTGCCAGCGCGTTTAAATCGTTCACTGACGACACCTGTAAAAGGCGCTCTAATTGTCGCTCTTGATAGCTTATCAGCAATAACGCGAAGCTCTATTTCAGCCAGCGCAATGTCAGAAAGCGCCAAGTCATGTTCGTTTTGGACACGGTCAACTTGCGTTGCCGCTGCACTGTTTGTTTTAGCCAGCTTTTGTAAACGACTGAGTTCTTGTGTATGGAACTTTAGATTTACTTTTGCGCGTTTGAGCATTTCTTGCTGGCGCGCTTTTTCAAGCTCAAGTGGCAAGGTGTCCATGCGAACTAAGACATCCCCCTGTTTTACTTGCTGCCCAGGCTCTGCAACAAACAACAGTCGTCCTGCAAGCCCCGAAGTAATGACTACATCTTGTTTACCAAACAAGGTAGCACTGACAGCAAGTGAGCTAGATATTGGTGCTTGGGTGACTGATTCGACAGACACAGGAAGCGCAGCATGGCTGGTGGCACCGTACATGAGTGTGCTGCATGTCAAAGCCAATGAGAAAAATTTAATGGTTAAAGAGGTTTTACGCATTGTCGGTCCTTATTGGTTTGACACTAAATTTAAAGCGGGTTCTGACTCGCTATTTTGCTTTGGTTTTGGCTGTTTCCCTTTACCGAGTTGCAGCAAACTAGGCATTAATATCAAGGTAAATAGCGCGCTAATTGCCATGCCGCCAACAATCACTGTTGCTAAACCGCGATAGATTTCCGCACCAACACCGGGTACTAATGTGAGGGGCAACATGCCAAAGAGGCTGGTTAATGTACTTAAATAAACAGGTCTTGCACGCAGTAATACGGCTTGTCTGACAGCATCTTGTCGCAACATACCAGCAGCTTCTGCGACCCGCGTTTGATCAACAAGGAGGATGGCGTTGTTGACGACCAGGCCGAGCAAAATAATAAAGCCAATCATCGTCAGTAAATCAAGCGACTGAAAAGTAAATAAATTCAGTATATACAGTGCTATCACACCACCCGCAGCGGCCAATGGCATGACCATAAGCACGAGCAAACTGTCTTTGGCAGACTTAAACAACGCACTCATTAATAAGAATAAGATGAAGAGGGCTAGCACAAAGTTGATGGCCATTTCTTGAATAGCAGAATTCATTTTTTGGGCGTTGCCGGAGAGAATAACACCGGCATTTTCAGGCAGCGAGGCCTTCACTTTAGGAATAACTTGTGTGGTTAAAATTTGTTGTGCTTGCTCTAGTGACATCGTTGCTGGAGGCGTGACGACAACACTCACCGTTCTGCGGCCGTCCACGCGACGTAATTGACTGGGACCAACTGTGCGTTCGACATGCGCAAGTTCACCTATGGTTTGAATACCTGAATCAGGTGTAACAATTGGCAGAGCTTTAAGTGCTTCTGGTGATTCCCAATTTTCGGCGCGTAAAATCACATTCATTCGGTCATTGCCGTTAAAATATTCATTCACGAATAAGCCGCCGGTAAACGCTTGCACAGCTTGCGCAACATCTTGGCGTGTAATGCCTGCCTGTGTAATACGTCGATCATTTGGATGCAACCTGAGTTCAGGCTCTGCCATATCTAATCTTGGCTGTGGTTGGGCTGTGGCCTCTGGAATCGCTTCTTTCACGGCAGTTAACGCAACCTGTGCTCCAGTAATGAGATCATCCATGTTCGGGCCTGTGATCTCAATATCAATATTGCGTCCATCGCCACCATTTGATACTTGGATCATTGAGCCTCTAAAGAGGAAGACTTGGGTATCAGGTAAATCAACGAGGATTTCTTCGCGCGTTACTTTCATTAATTCTTCGACTCTTTGCGGGTCTGCCGAATAAATAAACCCACCTGCGTTAGTACCGAATAGATAAAAGTTAAAGTCTTTAATACCCGGCTGCTTTTCTCCAGTGTAGTGGGGCATTAAGCGCGCTTTAACCCGCTTTAAAAGCTCTTCTTCCATATAGTTAACATTGCCACCGGGTGGGGTAACTAAAGAAAAGAAGAAGCCATCAGTGGGAGCTTGTGGCATAAAGTCTGTTTTTGGCAACATGGTGATCGTGATGAGCATCGAGCAGCCTAATAAGCCAGCTATCCAGCTTATTTGCTTCACCCTAGAGTTGGTGAGCATCATGATAAAGTTGGTTAGCTTTTTCCAATATGCCTGGTAGGGGTCTTTTTTCGCCTTGCTATCAGGTAGGTAACGGTTGGCCATTGGAATAATGGTGAGTGCGCTAACGAGTGATGCAATCACCGCAATGGATAAGGTCAGCGCCAAATCTGAAAACAGTTGTCCTTCAATACCGGCCATAAACAAAATAGGTAAAAAGATGGCGACGCTGGTGGCGGTTGAAGCAAACAGGGCGCCAGCGACCTGTGTTGCGCCTTTGAGCGCCGCCTTGTGGTTATCAAAGCCGGTTGATTTTAGTCGTGCGATATTTTCTTGCACTATGATTGCCGCATCGAGTACTAGGCCAACGGCAAATGCAAGTCCGGCCAAAGAGATAACATTAATACTGCGATCAAAAATATTCAGTGCTAAAAACGCCATCATCAAAGATACAGGGATGGTTGCAGCAATGATGAGGGTGGTTTTTACACCTCGAAAAAACAGCCATAAAATAATACAGGATAGGAGCACACCTAAGCCCAAGTTACTTTTAACTAGGAGCAGCGCATTTCGAATATGTACTGACGCATCGTAACTGAGCTCTATACTTAGGCCTGCTTCAGCCAAAGGACCAGAGTTGAGCTCTTTAATGGCTGAGTTAATATCATCTAAAAGTGCGACGGTATTGGCATCATTGATCCGTGCGATACGAATGTAATAAGCGGGTTGTCCATTGCGACCACTCATCCCTAATCGATCGGAAAACGTTTCTTTGACGGTGGCGATATCGGCCAAATATATTGGCCTTTCGCCGGAATAACCGATGCGCATTTGCAGCATGTCCTGCAAGTCATATTGGCCAGTAAAGCGAACTGTATACTGCCTGCGGCCGACGTTTGCTAACCCTGCTGAGGTATCTTGTGAGGTGCGCAGCGTTTGCCTGATCTGATTTATGCTAATGCCCAATGCTGCAGCTTTATGTGGGTCAAAAGTTACACGAAGTTCTCTAGAGCGTTCACTGGCGAGATCGACACGGGAGACCCCTTGAATTTGAGATAATCTAGGCTCAATGATTTCTTCTATTTGTTTTTGGTATTGAGCCATGTCAAGGCTAAGACCTTCATCGCCTGCTTCTAACGGTGTGACAAGTAAAGTCGCTGCTGCGGCGCCGCCTCCGCCTCCAAAACCACCTCCAGCAGATACCACAGGGTCAATGGCATCAAGGGGGAGTGGAGGCGCTTGATTAAGGTTGGTTAAGACGTCTAGCATGGCTTGCTGCATATCCGTGCCAATCGCAAAAGTGAGAGAGATAAAACCATTTCCGCGGTTAATGACGGTATTGACCTCTAGCGCACCTGGCGTATTTTTTACCGCGTTTTCGAGCGGCTCGATGATGACAGATTCAATTTCTTCCGGCGCAGCTTGACGCCATCCAGAAAAAATAGTGATTTGTGGTTGCTCAATATCTGGTGTGAGCTGTATTGGTAGTTTGAATATGCTTAATAATCCAAACACCAAAACCAGCGCCAAAATGACAATGACACTAGCGGGATTTTTAAGAGAACTGCGCGTTAAATTCATTACAACATCCAAGTTTAACAGTACACATTGGAGTGTAACGATTGAA
Source organism: Pseudoalteromonas luteoviolacea (assembly GCF_021654285.1). Lineage (GTDB taxonomy): Bacteria > Pseudomonadota > Gammaproteobacteria > Enterobacterales > Alteromonadaceae > Pseudoalteromonas > Pseudoalteromonas luteoviolacea_J. The sequence goes on from NZ_JAKFZS010000002.1 coordinate 173,413, forward strand.
CAGAAAAGTGCTAGCCCCAAAAAATAACAGCATTCCCATAGCGCGATAAACCGCTGTTTTAAAGCGGCTGATAGCACACTTGCAATAAACTGTAACAATTTTTCATTGTTTGAAATATATGTTTTATAAGCGGTTAATAGATTGAAGCATGAGAGTCACGGGCCATGAGGATGAGATTCATCCTCCTAAATTACGAACCTGAAAGTCGTAGAACTTAATTTAAAGTGTGTCCATATCAAAAAAATCAACGAATAAAGGCCTTTTTATCCACGAAAGCGCTGTCGTTTGATGTAGGTTAAACAAACTCATTTTCTGCCAAAGTTTATCTGTATGTGTCATGTCCGGTGCATTAATATTTCGTTTTAAGTTTAGGGACTAATTCAAGAGCTGCAGGGTATCATCATGCGCTAGATTACTTGTGTGATATTGGGCTTAAAAATAGCTGATAAAGGATAAACAGCAACGCACTTTGATAATAGTTGTAAGGAGTATAACCATGTTTGTTGCTTTGAAATGGGACCATCAGATTGGCGCCCATTTTGTGTCTTGGGTAGTTGTGGAGTGCTCAGCGGTTAGAGATAAGTTTGGTCTGCCGCAGGCCATTCCTCCACGGCGTGACATCGCTTATTTTGTTAACCCGAAAACCGCAGAGCACGACGCCAAAGCATTTGCAGATCATAAAAATGGTGTTGCCAGTGTGGCGTGTGTGCAAGATTATTCACCGTATTTGTCGGATCATCATGGCTACGCGCACTATCAGTGGGATCACACTTACCTTGAAGAGATAGTAAAGCATGCAGTTCTGTATTGGGAAGATGGGAAACATATTGAAAGTAAGCCTTTTAGAGATGATGTTGCATACTTTGTATGTCCATATGAATCCGAGGCTGATAGTCGTTTCTTTGCCCAGTATAAGTTAATGATGCATAGTCAGTGTTTGCTACATAGCGCTTAACTTTTTCAGGTTTGAGGGCGAGCTTATGCCCTCATTATTGGCCTACAACTCTAAATCCTGAACTGAAAAGTTGGGATAGAGGCTTGGTTTAAATCGGTTTATGTTAATTAAAAAGCGACTATCTTTCACAGGTAAAGTGGCTGAACCGTAATCGTATGAATTTAGCTTGTCACGCAGTATTTGGTTGCTTATCCCATCCCCAGTCATATGATGCCAACTAATGATAGACGGGGTGACAAAGTACCCGTAGTCGTTTTCTGCGATTTCATTTTGCTTAGCAAATCTAAATGCATGTGTTAGTAGACCATCTTTATGGTAGACAATTTTTAAATGGCCATTTTCAAAGGGAAGCTCGTTAGCTGGCTTGGTGTAGAGATCCCCATGGGCGCTATAACTGCCGTGGGTAACGATGCCATCAATTGTCCAAATCGCAGCGTACTCCCAGTCGTGGCGATGACCCCCACCTAAGTATGGAAAAACCTGATCTTTTTTAAAATATAGGGTATAAAAGTGGGCGCAAAATTGTCCATCATTTGTTACCTTACAGGCATGTCTGTGCACAGTATTAGAGGTGGATAAAAATTGGCTATCACGACAGTGACCACCTAACGCGCCTGATGTTTTTAGTCCTGAATTTTGTTGTCCGGTGCGGCTTATACCTGCACTAGGTAGGCAGCCATCTGTATCAAAGTCAAATACCGGCTCGGTGTTGTTAATGATATAGGCGGGTGGTAATGCGGGCGTGAGTGCTACAAAGTCGTTTGCGTGCGAGAGTGAGCTAAAGGGCGTGCAGCCTAGCATAACTGCACCATATATCACTTTATTGGTCATCATAATATTCCTTGTTATCGATAGTGACACTAGTAAATTGAGCATTTATTCTACAAGGGGTTTGTGACGAAATGTATATTAATTGTTTACTTTAGTTTTTTTGCTCTAGCTCTGAAGTTGCCTTTTGCTGGTAATCTTGTTTGACGATTTCCAAGGCATCTAGGACCTGTTGTGGCGGGACTTCGTTTTGCTCTAGTAGCATAATGAGGTCTACGGCGAGCTTTATATATGGGGGGGCTTGGTCAACTGATGGGGGCTTATTCATTCGAGAATTGTCTCTTTTTGGATACTTGTTCAATGGCGACATCTATGGCTATTTTAACACGTTCTTCCATTTGTTGTCGCTCAGATTGAGGCAGATAAAACTCCATATCTACATCATAGCGAATATATCGAGCAGGTAACTGATTGAGAACAGTACAGCAAAAATCAGCCATGACGTTATCGTCATACTTATCGTTTAATTTGCGCTCTAAGATTTGTTCGATCATGACCTTTTCATAATAATTATGTAAATCATCATGTAGTTTCATCGTGTTAACTCCTTAGTTTTCCCCCTCAATGCTACTTAAAGTCTATATCATAAAAGTAGAGTGCGCGACTTAAGACTAAGGTAAAGTTTGTTTCGAGTAGCCACGAAAACGGTCAAGAAAAAGGGAGTTAGGCAAGGAAGCGAGAAGCTTGCAAGGCATTAAATAGTTGCTGATGTACGGTAACTAAACTGTCAGTGTCACGTTGGTACCCGCCACCTAGGGCGCACATCAACGGCAAGGCATGTTGATAGCAATAGTCTAAAATAATCTGTTCACGCTCTAAAACACCTTGTAGCGATATATCAAAGTGGCCTAGCTCATCTTTTTGAAAGATATCAGCCCCAGCGTTGTATAAAACAATATCTGGTTGATGGACACGGACACAGAGGTCTAAGGCTTGCTTAAGTGTGCTTAAATACTCGCTGTCTTGTGTATTTGCGGGCAGGGCAAAATCATAATCAGAGGCTTCTTTGACCCTTGGAAAGTTTTGTTCGCAATGGATTGAGCAGGTAACCACATCGCTGCGAGACTCTAAAATAGCTGCAGTGCCATCACCTTGGTGGACATCGCAATCTAATATCAACACGGTATCAGCCTGTTGCGTATCTATTAATTCGCACGCGGCAATGGCTAGATCATTAAAAATACAAAAACCACTGGCTCGGTCGCTAAATGCATGGTGATATCCACCGGCTAAATTTGCTGAGAAACCATGTTTAAGGGCATAGTTGGCTGCTTTTATGCTGGCTGCAACAGAAGTTAAGGTACGCTCAACTAATTGCTCTGACCAAGGAAACCCCATGCGTTTGATGTCGACTTGACCCATGGTGCCACTACAAAAAGCATCGACATACGCTTGGGTGTGACAACGGGTGAGTTGCTGTAGAGTGGCTTTATCATTGACGGGTCTTAGATACTGACTGAGTTCTGTGTCTTCGATGCGTGCTTTGAGCTTTTCATATTTACAAATAGGAAAGCGATGTCTGGGTGGGAGGTCAAGGCTGCTGTAAATTTCATCGTAAAACAACACGTCAGCGATTACCTTGCTTTTCGAGCTGTTGTATTTTTTCTTCTGTGGCTGAAATGGCTTTACGACAACGCCCTAAGCGGGTGTGAAGCGCTAGTATTTCTGCGTTGAGTTTGGCATTTTGTTCTGCGTTTGCGCCATCGAGTTGAGCACGTCGAAGATCGATCATTTCTTGTAAGCGACGCTCAAATTCATGGTTTTTAGACAGCTCCTGATATAACTCATGGGAAGATTGCATAATACGCTGGATGGCTTTTTTATATACTTTGGCCTTTTTCGGTTGGCTCAGTTTGTTTTCTTTTGCCCATACAGGTGTTGATTTAAGCACTTTAATTACAGCTTGCATTTGCTCACCCACTTGCTCCACTGCAAATTGGTATGCATGGCGGTTCTGCTCTGGTGGCAGGTTTTTTAGTGTGAGCTTAATCTCTTCGACATAATCACTAAGTAACAAACTTTTGGTGTGAAATAAATGACTATCAAATAAGCTAGGCTGATTTTGAATATAGCGGTTTTTATCAAACCACTTGGCATTATCAAACTGATAGGCTTGAGTACCCAGTTGTTCAAGTTTGCTGTTGAGCTTGTTCAGTGCTTGACTCATGAAATATAAGCCTCAAAAATGAGCTTGCCCGCTAAAAGTATCACGACAGTATTAAATATAGGCTTTATTAGCTTGCTGCCAAATTTAATGGCTGAATGCGCGCCAATCCAAGCACCGAGCATCAAAAAAGCCCCCATTGTGACACCGAGCAAGAAATTCACATGTCCAAGAGCGACAAATGTGATCAAAGAAATAAAGTTTGACACAAAGTTCATTGAGCGTGCTAAGCCACAGTTAAGTAGCAAGCTCATTTTATATAATAAACTATTTGATGCGGTCCAAAACGTGCCCGTTCCAGGCCCTGCTAAGCCATCAAAAAAGCCCAAAGATAAGCCTTGAAGCCATTGCTTAACTTTTAACATCGGGGTTTTCTTTGGCAAGGTATTCAATTCAGTCGAGCTGAGGCTACCGAACAAGCTATATAAAGCGACGATAATGATGATCACCGGCAGTAGTTTATTTAAAAACTCAATACTTAATTTATCAACCAATAAGGTGCCAAGGATTGCCCCAATGGCGGTAGCGATAGTCGAGGCCGCCCAAAAGCGTGGGTTGAATAATTGCTTTTTATAATAGGTGAAACTTGCGGTGAGTGAACCAAAGCTTGCAGCTAATTTATTGGTACCCAAAGTGACATGCGGCGGTAAGCCCGCAGTTAAAAGTGCAGGTACAGTGAGCATGCCTCCGCCACCTGCGACCGCATCAATAAAGCCAGCTGCCAGCGCAACTGCACATAAAAGTGCCCATGTGAGGGGATCAAAAGCGAGTTCTAGCATTCTTAATCTATTTGTCTTGCAAAGGGTGGTAGCGTGTCGAGCATGGCTTTTCCATAACGTTTGGTTACAAGGCGCCTATCAAGTATCGTGATGCGACCAGAATCAGTTTCCTTGCGCAGCAGTCTACCACAGCTTTGCACTAATTTCTTTGCAGCATCCGGTACAGTAATAGATAAAAACGGATTTCCGCCTTTTGACTGAATAAATTCAGCTTGTGCTTCTTCAACTGGCGAAGTGGGTACGGCGAAAGGTATCTTGGTAATAATCAAGTTCTCTAAATACTTGCCGGGTAGGTCTAGCCCTTCAGACAGACTTTGTGTGCCAAATAAAATGCTGCCAGCGCCTAAGTCAATGGCAGCTTTATGACGGCTAAGCAAGGCTTCTCGCGACATTTCTCCCTGTACAAGAATATTAAGTTTCTTTTTGCGCAGCGCTGCGACCACATGATCCATTTGCCAATAAGAAGCAAATAATACGAGGTTTGCTTTGTTTTTATCTAAGTATTGCGGTAGTGCATCAGCTAAAAAATCGCTGAATGTTTTATCAGTTGGTTCAACGGTTGTTTTGGGTAAATGCAAAGTGGCTTGTTGTTGATATGCAAAAGGCGAGTCTGCTTTGATGAATTTCACACCATCTTCACCAATTAATCCACTCTCTTTGGAAAAATGATCAAAGCTACCTAGTGCAGTAAGGGTCGCTGAGCACAGCACTGCGCCAGCGCATTCTCGCCAAAGTTTGTCTTTTAAGTAAAAGCCAACTTCTATTGGACAGTCACATAATAAATGGTCGTGATGGTTTTTATATTCCATGCGCTTGATCCAGCGTGCGTGCGGGGTGCTTTCACCTTTGGCAGCATAGCTGAACCATAACTTATTCAGCTGCTCTAAACGATTAATGTATTGGCCACTTTCTACCAGCAGAGGGTCGGCTAAAAATGCTTGTACGTCACCATCGGATACATCGGTAGTCAGTGCATCATGCATTTTATTTAGTGCTCTAAGCGCATCGAGCGTTGCATCAGCAATATCTTTCGCTTGAGTCGTTAGAGACTCAGGGACATCACCGTTGATGAATCGGTAAGTATCGTTGTCGTTATATTCAAACTCCGCTTTATCCAAACTGTCTCGAACCGTTCTAAGGTACTTACTGGCGTCGTTGGCTGCATCATTCAGTTTGAAATTTTGTCCAATCGCTTTTTGCGACACAATGGTGTTGGCCATTTTGCCACTAAATTTTAATAGCTTTTCAAGCCATTCTATGGTGCCTTTGATGGTTGCGGCGGCGGATGAAAAGTCACGTGTAATGTGAGGTAAATGGTGGGCCTCATCAATGACATAAAAGGTATCTTCAGGTTCAGGTAATATTGTGCCACCGCCAAGCTCTAGATCAGCGAGCAATAGTGCATGGTTAATAACCAGAACATCCATTTGCGCAATTTTTTGTCGTGCAAGATGAAACGGACACAAATGGTGGGACTTCATTTGACGCTGACAGGCGTGTTTGTCACAGGCAATTAAATTCCATACTTTATCAGGAATAGTATCTTCCCAGCTGTCTCTGTCACCTGCCCATTGCTTGTTTTGGTAGGCATTGGCAAGTGTCTGTAAACATTTCTGCTCCATGTCAGTCAGGGGGGATGAGGTCGTTGGTACCAGAGACATTTGCATATCGTCTTGATTCACCGCAGCCATCAGCTTTTGTACGCAAATATAGCGCTGGCGTCCTTTCACCAAATCAAATTTAAAGTCGATGCCACTATGCTCTTTAAAAAAAGGCAGTTCTTTTTCAATTAACTGTTCTTGCAGCGCGACCGTTGCTGTAGAAATTATGAGCTTTTTCTTTTTTGCGAGTGCCAATGGCAGTGCACCAAGACAATAAGCCAAAGATTTCCCCGTACCTGTACCCGCTTCGATAACGCAGATCCGCTGTGATTTATGGTATTCACCAGCGAGCGTTTTTGCGATTTCTGCTACTAGGTAGTTTTGGCTGCTGCGAGGGCGATAATCCTCAAGTTGCTGAGCGATATTTTGATGGGCATGACGTACGGTTTTTTTTAAAGAGTCTGACAACATGTGGATCGCCTAAGCAAAAAAGTATGGATATAATTACAGGGGTGTATTTTAGGCGGGGTTCACAATTGGCACAAGCAGTATATCCGGGCTTTATTTTGTCACGGCAACAAACTTCATATAAAGGCAAGTTACGCTTGTGTTATTGGTTGAAGACGCAGCAAGGTGCGATTAAGGTTTTTGTTGAAGATGAGCAATGTGTGTTTTTTATCATGCAAAAGCATCGTGATAAGGCAAAACAGAAGTTAGAACAAGCAGGCTGCCAGTTCAGATTAGCAGATTTGGCATTAAAGCATTTTGACCAATCTAAAGTGTGCGCACTGTATTTTTTAAGTTTAAGTGATTTTTACAACGCAAAAGAAACACTGACCGGATATGTGCCAATGTATGAGGAAGATATCCGCCATGCTGATAGATATTTAATGGAGCGCTATATTAAAGGGGGGGTTTGGGTCACCGGCCAGCCTGTACAATGCAGCGGTTACACTGAACTAAAGCGTGCAAAATTAAAAACTAACCCTGTGTTTGTACCAGATCTAACTATGCTGTCATTGGATATTGAGTGCAGTGGTGATGGCGTTTTGTTTTCTGTTGGCTTGGTATCACATGATAGAAAAACGGTGATCATGATAGGGGAGCCACAGCCAAGCGATATCAATATTGTTTGGGTTGAAGATGAAATTGCGTTACTTCATACCTTGTGTCACATCATAGTACAGTTAGACCCAGACGTATTGATTGGCTGGAATGTCATTGACTTTGACTGTGTGGTGCTTCATGAACGCGCTCAGGCTTTGGGCGTATCGCTTAATATCGGTCGTGATGGGGAAGCGATGCAAGTATCCAGTGGGCATTTTACTCGTGTACTGATCCCTGGCCGGGTTGTGATAGATGGCATTGATACCATGAAAAATGCGACCTATCACTTTGAAACATTTAAGTTAAGCTTTGTTGCCAAAGAAGTACTTGGTCGCGATAAATTGATTGCTCAGGATAATCAATTAGAAGAAATTATCAGACAATTCCATGAGGACAAGCTGAGTCTTGCCAAATATAACTTAGAAGATTGTCAGTTAGTTTGGGATATTTTTGTGCAGCAGTCATTGCTTGACTTTGCTATTGCGAGAACACGATTAACAGGGTTGGAACTGGAGCGTATGGGTGGCTCTGTGGCAGCATTTACTAACCTTTATTTACCCTTACTCCATCGCAGTGGCTATATTGCGCCCAACCTTGGAGAACATGGTTTAAACTTTGATAGCCCTGGTGGGTATGTGATGGACTCCAAACCTGGGCTATATAAAAACGTCCTGGTGCTGGATTTCAAAAGCCTTTATCCATCCATTATACGTACCTTCTGTATTGATCCTATGGGACTCATAGAGGGAGAGCAAGATGCGCTCAATGCCATTCCTGGATTCAACAAAGGATTATTTTCAAGAGAGCAGCATCATTTACCTCAGCTGGTTGCTAAGCTCTGGGACGCTCGCCATCAAGCCAAGCTCGAAGGAGAGCAAATGCTGCAGCAGGCGATAAAGATCATTATGAATAGTCTATATGGTGTATTAGGTTCTAAAGGATGCCGCTTCTATGACCCGAGACTGTCGAGTTCAATTACGATGCGCGGTCATGAAATCATGCAAACCACGCGACGTTGGATCGAAGAGATAGGCTATGAAGTGATATACGGTGATACAGACTCTACATTTGTAAAGGTTGCGGATGTTGCCAGCGCAAAAGACTGCCAGGACATCGGCAAAACGCTGATGACAATGATCAATGAACGCTGGGCTGAAGAACTGAAAGAGCAGTATCAGTTATCAAGTTTTTTAGAGATAGAGTTTGAAACGCATTACAGCCCATTTTTTATGCCCACAATTCGAGGCCAAGAAACGGGGTCTAAAAAACGCTATGTCGGCCAAATTGAGAATAATGGGCAACCTGAGCTGGTATTTAAAGGTATGGAGACTGTGCGCAGTGATTGGACGAGCGTGGCCAAAGAGTACCAACAAGCGCTGATCCGTGCGTTATTTGATGGTAAGAGCGTTGTAGAAATCACAGAGCATTACATCGGTCTTATTACTTCTGGGCAAGTGGATGATAAGCTCATCTATAAAAAGCGCCTTGGCAAGTCATTGGATGCATACGTCAAGAATATTCCCCCCCATGTGCGTGCAGCTAAAGAAGCAACGCGCTTAGGCTTGGTGAATGGGCTGGGTAAGGGCAGTCAAATTGCATACTATATTAGTCAGTCTGGCCCACAACTATATATTAAATCGCTTAAGCAACTTGATTATACCCATTATATAGAAAAGCAAATATTACCTATATATAGAATGCTGCCGAATATTGATGAAAATGCGATCAATTTAGCAGGTCAACGATCCTTTGATTTGTAAATCTCTAGATGCGAATTTTTATCGCTTTGTAATATTCGAGATTTTGCCGCACAACAGATAGCCAATCTATAAAATTGCTTTTACAGTGATGTAAATGCACCTTCCTATTTGTGCAAATTATTTGTAGTCAGTTAAAGGTTTGTTTGAAAATTAGCCACTTAAACTAAAATTAAAAATATTTTTATTAACGCATTTGCAGCTTGCTTTTTTTAAAAAAACACACCTTTGTGTTTTTATTGCCCATAAACTCTGTGAAATTAATTAATAATTTAATTCATATTGTAGTAAGTGTTTATTAACTTCAAAACGGTATTAAAAATTGATTGTTTGCTGTTTAGTTTTTGTTAGTGAGTGTTAACTTGTGCTTGTTTGACGTTTAACATGAGTCCCGATTAGTATCCATGCCGAATTTTAAAACCGGCCACTAGAGCCAGAAGTAAAGACTTATAAAACTCAAGCTTACTATTCAGGTAGATAAGCCCAGGGAGAATCACATGTTGAACACTAAAGTAACTAAAGCTGTGCGTATTGCACTCGCGTTTGGTGCTGCTTCTTCAGCTGCATTTGCTACTAATGCTGTAGCTGCAGAAGGTGCAGAAAAAGTAGAACGTATCGAAGTAACTGGCTCACGTATCAAACGCGTTGATATGGAAGGTGCAAGCCCTGTAGAAGTTATCACAACTGCTGAATTTGAAAGCCAAGGCCGTGTATCGGTTGCTGAAGCACTACAAAGTGTTACATCTAACAGCTTTGGTTCGATTGCACCTGCATCAGGTAACAGTGCGCAATCACAAAATACAGTAAGCTTACTAGGTGCTGGTGCCGGCCGTACACTAGTATTGGTTGATGGTAAGCGCCTTGGTGGTTCTCCATCACTGAATGCAGGTGGTGCAAACCTAAGCTCAATCCCAATGGCGGCAGTTGAGCGCATTGAAATCCTTAAAGATGGTGCATCAGCTATCTATGGTTCTGACGCTATCGCAGGTGTTATCAATGTTATCTTGAAAAAAGATTTTGAAGGTGCAGCATTTGATATCCAAGTAGGTCGCCCAGAAGCTGACGGCGGTGAGACGAAGCAAATGTCACTATCGTTCGGTGTAAGTTCAGACAAAGGCAACATCACGTTTGTATACGACCATCAAGAGCGTCGTGCTATTTTCGACCGCGATCGAGACTACACGAAAGCAACATGGGAAGATAAAAACGGTGATGGCTTAATCTCAGCTGGTGACGAAACGACAGGTATTAGCGTTTTTGGAGCGACTATTGTAGATAGTGAAGGAAACCATCACGCATCACCAAAGTGTAATGAATTGAAAAATACCGTACCTGGTTTTGTTGGTATCCTTGACCAAGGCACAGGTAATGGTGGTATTGGTAATGGTGAAGTGTGTGGTTATGCTTTTGCAGACGTATCGGCAAATATGGCATCGACAAAACGTGACTCTATCATGACTAGCCTTGCGTACGAATTAACAGATGATATCGAACTATACGCGCGTGGTATGTTCAGTCGTAATGACTCATTTGGCCGTTATGCACCAGCTGCTGCGTTGTGGACTAACATGTCAGCAGACAATGAGCACAACCCATTAGATGAAGTTGCTAAAGGTAAGTTTCGCTGGTACCAACTTGGTAACCGAGATGGTGAAGTAACCGATTATCAGCAAGACTACTTGTTAGGTCTTAAAGGTATGTTTGGTGACACAGCTGAGTGGGAAGTGTCTTATCACAAAGCACGCCTTGATTACCGTACTGCGGGTCGTTACTACCTAAGCTACTCAGGTCTTGCATACAATGCGCAAGAAAACATTGATATGGGTTCTGAGCAAGGCATCAATAACATGCGTGCGACAACGTATGTTGAAAGCCAGAGCGATCTTGACCACTTCTTTGCCGGTCTTGGCTTTGAATTTGGTGAACTTGAAGGCGGTATGATCAGCCACTATATTGGTGGTGAGTACTTCGAAGAAGTTTTAGACTCAAAGTTTGATGCACAAAGCGATGCGAAGCTAGTAGGCGGTAACGCAGGTGGATCAGGTATGGGTGAGCGCGACGTAACCGCTTTATTCTACGAAGTTGCATTCCCAATATTTGACAACTTAATTGTAAGTGCGGCATACCGTTATGATGACTACAGCGACTTTGGCAGTGTAGGTAACCCAAGTGTTAAACTTGAGTACCGTCCATTTGATGACCTACTAGTTCGTGGCTCATATTCAGAAGGTTTCCGTGCACCAACGCTAAAAGAGCTATATGGTGCAGAGTCAGAGGGTAGCCCTGTAACAACTGATTATGTAGCATGTAAAAATGGTCTACCTGCTGGCGCAAGTGAAGATCAAGTTCGCGAAGCGTATCTAAACTGCCCGCAAAGTGCTTATAATGAGCTAAGAAAGAGCAATGAAAACCTAGGCGCAGAAGAGTCTACGTATGTCAACTTAGGTGTTGTTTACTCTGGCTTTGAAGATGTAGCGATTAAGGTGGATTACTTTGAGCTTGAGATTGACAATGTAATTTCATTAATCACTATTCAAGACCTTGTGCACATTGAAAATGGTAACAAGCTTAATGAAGTTTATGCTAAGTTCCCTGAAGTGAAGTTAAGCCGTGCTGCTAATGGTGCGATTGAAGGTTACTCACACACGCAATATGCAAATGGCTCATTCATGTCGCGTAAAGGTTTTGACATTGATTTGTCTTACAACCTAGATACAAGTTTCGGTGAGTTTAAATTTAAGAAAGTAACTACTGTACTTACTGAAGTAGGTGAAGACGTTTATTTCTCAGGTCCTATGAGTAACCAAAAAGGTGCTCCGCAGCAGCCAGAATGGCGCTCTCAGTTCACAGTTAACTTCTCTGCAGATAGCTACGCAGTAAACTGGACAACTGACATTATCGCAGGCACTCACGAAAGTGATGTGGTACAAGTAGATTCAACTGGTAACCCTTATATTGTTTATTCTGGTGATGTACCAACTTATGTAACTCATAACTTGAATGTGAAATATTTCACAGAGAGCTATGGTACATTTACTGTAGGCGCACGTAACCTATTTGACAAAGGCGTACTATTTGATAGTAACGATAATTGGATCAACGACTCAATGTACAACTCTGGTCACATCGGTCGTGAACTATTTGCAGGTTACAGCATCAGCTTCTAATCTGTACATTTGATTTATCAAATTATCAAGCCTCGCTTTATGCGAGGCTTTTTTGTTTCTCCTCTTAAATCCTCAGCAGTAACTTTGCCCTGTAACCCTCGGAACAAAAAACTTTGAATCCTAGCCTTAATGTTTTTGTGACTTATTGGTTTGTTTTTAGAAATAAATGAATTGATATTTTACTTTGATGTGAAAGTGGTTCTTTTTGTATCAAAAAATGGGTTCAAGTTTTAATTTTGTTTCTTTTTCAGTGACTTTTTTTGTTTGATTTACTTTTTTGTATCAAATTTTGTTTGTTTACACATATTTAACCGTGGTTTGCTTTCTGTTTTTAAGTTATAACCTATTGTTTTTTAGGTGTTTTATTTGAAAATGTAATTTGTTTGTTAAAAGGGTACGGGTTTTAAAGGTTTTTTATTGTGTATTTTGATCCAATCTATGTAATCTCTGGTTTGTTATTTTATTTGGTACTTGATCAAATATTCAGCCAAAAAAAATAAATGCTTTAATTTCAATGTTTTAATGTTTTTTTGTTGTTTTCTTTGTAACTTTATGTGTGAAATAATGTTGATTTTTGAGGTTATAAGTGCAATAAAATTGTTGACGATAAGGGCAGGTATTGTTTAGTATTCCTGCAATGAGTTGCTTAAATGGCAACAATAAAAAATTGGCTAACGCCATTTATATAATTATAACCACTCAAAAGGGTGGTCCAGGGAGATTCAAATGTTAAACAATCAAGTGACCAAGGCAGTGCGCTTAGCATTGGCTTTAGGTGCTGTTTCAGCATCTGGTTTTGTAGCTGCTAATGAAGCAGGTGAACAAGAAGTAGAACGTATCGAGATCACAGGTTCAGCTATCAAGCGTACTGATCTTGAAGGCGCTTTACCTGTTGACGTGATCGATGCAACAGACATCGCAAAGTCTGGTGTAACAAGTGTGCCAGATTTAATCGCAAACATCCCTTCAATGCAGGGCTTCACAGCTGCAGGTGAGTCTGTAGGTGGCGGCGGTGGCGGTGTTCAAACTGCTTCACTACGTGACCTTGGTGCTGAATACACGCTTGTTTTAGTAAACGGCCGTCGTATGGCGTCGTCTGACTCAGGTTCAAGTATCGATATCAACTCTATTCCATTGTCAGCAATCAAGCGTGTTGAAATTCTTAAAGATGGTGCGTCTGCACTGTATGGCTCTGACGCTATTGCTGGTGTTGTAAACTTTATTCTTAAAGATGATGTGCAAGAAACGACTATCAGTGCACGTTATGACAAGCCAAAAGACACTTCAAGCTCAAACTTTGCAATCACAACTGGTTTTGGTGATTTAGGCAGCGATGGCTTTAACGTAATGGTAAGCTTTAGCCGTGATGAGCAAGATAACTTAAGATCTGTAGATCGTGATTTCGCTAAAACTGGTTTTTTACAGTTTGAACACGCAGGGCAAGACCTTGTTGCAATAGCAGGTTCTGCAAATGCGATTCCTGGTAATGCTTATGTAACGTACAATGAAGTAAATGCGAATGGCGAATATAACCTCAACGACGATGGTGATAAGATAGTTAAGACTTATGCGCTAAACCCGTATAAGGAAGCAAATGGTTCTTGTCACACTACAAGTGCTCCAGCTGGTAATGCATGTCAGTTTGATTATACAAGTACGCTTGAAATTCAACCTGAGAGTGAGCGTAACAACTTATTCTTACAAGGTACATTTGCAGTAAATGATGATACTGAAGCGTATGTAACTGCTTCTGCTTCTGAATTCAAAATGACGACGCGTATCGCGCCTTACCCAACAGGTGGCTTTGTACTTAACAGAAAGAAAGGTGAAGAGTCTGCTTTTGTTAACGATAACGTTATCAAGTATCTACCTACTGACTATATAGATGCCAATGGCGTTAAACAAAATGTTCTAGAAGAAAGAACAGGCCCAGTTACTGCTCGTTGGCGTGTACTTCCAGGCGGCAATCGTACTGACGAGTTCAATACATCAACAACACATTTCGTAGCTGGTCTTCGTGGTGATTTTGGTGAGTGGAACTATGATGTAGCGGTTACAGCGTCAGATGCAGAGCGTGAGCAGACACGTATTACAGGTTATCCGATACAAGATCAGTTCATTCCACTTGTTGAGTCTGGTGAAGTTAACATTTTCGCAGACCCTGATTCACTAACGGATGAGCAAAACCAAGCCGTTCGTAATACTATGTTCAGTGGTCTATGGGATACAACAGATACAAGCTTATTTGCCATTGAAGGTAAAACGTCTGGTCCAATTGCTGAGTTAGATGCTGGTACAGTTTATATGGCTGTTGGTTTTGACTACCGTCAATCTAGCTACTCTCTAACAAATGGCGAAGGCCAAAATGCTGAGATAGTTTTATTTGAAAGTGCGGGCGAAGAGTTTGACCTTGAGCGTGATAGCTATGGTGCATTTGCCGAGGTAGTTATACCAGTACTTGAAAACCTTGAAGTGACAGGTTCACTACGTTATGACGAAATTGGTGAAATCACAAACTCTAAGCTTACAGGCAATCAGACTGTAAATGACAGTGCTGACGATACTACCTATAAAGTAAGTGTATCTTACCGTCCAGATGACCAGTGGTTACTACGTGCGTCATATGGTACTGGCTTTAAATCAGCAACCATGCGACAAATCGCAGCGCCTCGTCTTGAGTTTGGTGTAACGGCATCTCCATACGATTGCCCACCTCTTTTGAGACAGGAAATTGCTCAATTCTGTCATACTGAAAAATTACAGTACGATGTTTACCGTGAAGGCAACCCTTCGCTTGAGCCAGAGACGTCTAAACAATATACATTTGGCTTCGTATGGTCTGGCGATCAAGGCACAAGCTTTGGTGTGGACTACTGGAACGTAGCGATGGAGAACCAGGTTAGACGTTTAACTCAAAACCAAATCTTTGATGACCCAGTAACATATGCTGAGTGGTTCACAACTAAGTTTGACAAAGGTGCTGAGAAAACGGTTGTAGCTATTATCCAAGCTGCTGATAACGTTGGTGAATCAAGAAATTCAGGTATTGACTGGCACTTAGATTTCACGACGGAATTTTCTTTCGGTACGCTTAAGTCTCAGTTAATGGGTACTTATATGATTGAAAGTGAAAACTTACGTGTAGGTAGCGACAATATCTGGGATACAAGCTTAGGTAAAGTTGGTACAAATGAAGCGGTTACTTTCCGTAACATCGTAAACTTTAATAATACCTTTACCCATGGTGACTTTACTCACAGCTTAAACCTTAAAGCGCGTAGCGGTTATACGGATGCGGCAGCGGATGTTAGCTTCACAGTTGCTCAAGCGGATGATTGGGATAAAGGGGTAGATGGCAGCGTGATTCAAAAGCACATTCCTGTTTACATGACTTTCGATTATCGTCTTGCATATGCGTGGGGTGACAATGCTAACGTAGGTTTTGGTATTAAGAATCTATTTGATAAAGAGCCGCCATTCACTCTTAATGCGGCTGCTGGTCACCAAGTTGGTTATGACCCACGTTATGCTGACCCGTATGGACGTACTTTCTACCTACAAGCTGATTACACGTTCTAATATCAGCGATTGGCTCCAGATATAGTTTGGAGCCAAGTTACTTATTTTAAAGGAAACATTACAAATTTAAGTATTTATAACTTAATTCATAAATCTGATGAAGATATTTATGTAAATAAGGTAGACGCTTTGTAGATTAAGTTTCTGGATGAAATATTTTTGTGTGAAAAGCCTGCTTATGCAGGTTTTTTTTTATTTGTTTTGTTGTTGTTTTGGGGATTTGTTGTTTACTTGGTGTTTTTTATGTTTATTTTTTGTTTTTTTATAGTCGCGCTGTTGTTTGGTTTTTCTTTTGTTAGCTGCGTCGTAGTTACGGCAGGTTAATGTGTTGAGTGTGTTTTTTGTTTGTTTTTTTGTTTTTAACTACTTGATATTATTGTTTATTTGTTGTTTTTTTTGCTGTTTTTTTAATTTTTGTTTTGTTCTTTTTTAAATCAAATCCCTAACCACCCAAATAAGTTCCATATCTTATTCTGATAAATTCTTTCATCCACTTTATTGAAATAAACCTTTGTATTAACTGGTTTTTACAAGCTTGCATGGGTATTTACTTTGTGGTTACTATACTGGCGGTGTTACATATAAGGTACACAAAAAAGTAACGTGTTTAACCTTGTATAGAGACCATAAATAAAATAAAAGCTTTGATAGAAGCTCAGGGAGAAATTGAATGTTAAATAATAAGATCTCAAAAGCAGTTCGCTTAGCGATTGCTTTTGGTGCAGTTTCAGTAACTGCAACAAGTGCTGTTGCTGCCGAAGGCGAAGAAAGCATTGAAAAAATCGAGATTACAGGTTCTGCAATCAAAAGAACTGATATGGAAGGTGCACTTCCAGTACAGGTAATTGGTCGTGATTTCATCGATCAATCTGGTTTCGCGTCTGTTCCAGATTTACTACAGAGCTTGCCATCAATGCAGGGTTTCACTACACCAGCTGACTCTGTAGGTGGCGGTGGTGGTGGTACAGCTACTGCTTCATTACGTGATATTGGTGCTGAATATACACTAGTACTATTGAATGGTCGTCGTACAGCGCCTTTAGGTTCAGGCTCTGCTGTTGACTTGAACACAATTCCACTTGCAATGATTGAGCGAGTTGAAATTCTAACTGATGGTGCATCTGCACTTTATGGTTCAGATGCAATCGCTGGTGTTGTTAACTTCATTCTAAGAGATGAAGTTGATCAAACTACAGTTAATGCACGTTACTACCAGCCGCAGGAATCAGGTGGTGGTTCTTACACAGCGAGCATTGTAACTGGTTTTGGTGATCTTGATGAAGATGGTTTCAGCCTATCTCTAGGTTATTCATTTGACAGTAAAGAACAGCTGAAATCTGCAGAGCGTGACTTTGCAAAAACAGGTATTCTATCATTCCAGCATGATGGTCAAGAGAAGTACTTATTAGCGTCTTCTAGTAATGCAATTCCGGGCAACGTTAGGGTTCGTCACTTACCATATAATGATGACGGTACACCGGTATTAAATGACAAAGGCGAGCACAACACAACTTTTGCTGCTTTTAACCCATATTTTGAGAAAAATGGCGAGTGTGCTCCAGACAATGCACCAAACGGTAATTTCTGTGAATATGACTTTACTAAAACGCTAGAAATCTACCCTGAATCTGAGCGCCACTCTTTTGTTGCTAACTTTAACTTTGAAGTTACAGAAGATATTCAACTTTATTCAGAGCTTACAGCAACAGATTACAGTCAAATTTCACGTATCGCACCTTACCCGACAGGTGAATTTGAGATTGCGCTAGATAGCGATCTTGCGAATGAATACGTACATCCGTACCTACCTGGCAAGCTTAACGAGCATGAGCTTGCAACGGTTGATAGCATCCGTCCTCGCTGGCGTGCATTGGCAGGTGGTAACCGTATCACAAATTGGGAATCAGATAGCTACCACTTTGTTGTAGGTTCGAAAGGTTATATCTTTGATTTGATTGACTATGATACATATTTCACAGTATCTAAGAACAAACGTACACAGACATATGTAGATGGTTGGCCACTATCGTCTGCGTTTGTACCTGCACTTGAAGCTGGTCAAATCAATATTTTTGAAACACCAGATAACTTTGATGATCCAGAGCGTGCAAAGATTGTACAAGATACTATGTACAAAGGTCATTACATGACCAATGAAATTGAAATGAAAGCGTTCAATTTCAAAGGCTCATTACCTGTGTTTGAACTTCCAGCGGGTACGGTATACGCTGCATTCGGTGTTGATGTTCGAGACTATGAGTACACGTCTACTAATGATGAAAACACTCGAAACGGTCAGATATTATTTGAAAACCCTCGTACAGACTACGCGTTTTCACGTGATAACTTAGGTGTCTTTACAGAATTCGCAATCCCAGTACTAGATAACCTTGAGCTTTCAGCTGCACTTCGTTACGACGAAGTATCTGAGGTCGATGGTCAATCAATTATCTATGCAAGCGGAAGTGGCTTGTCGCGTGATAATGTACCTGGTGGTCCAGTTGGTGTGAAGATGGATGACACAACTTACAAGTTGAGCTTCCGTTACCAAGCTACAGAAGATTTATTAGTTCGTGGTAGCTACGGCACAGGCTTTAAAGCACCATCTATCCTAGAAATCGCCCGTCCACTTGTAAACTTTGGTGTGACTAGCGGTAGCTATAAGTGTGAATTAGGTAACCACCCACTTGCATACCTATGTCAAGATGGTGAAGCACAGTACGAAAACTTCGTTTCTGGTAATGCAGAACTAGTACCTGAAACTTCAACGCAGTCTACAATTGGTTTTGTTTACTCTCCTTCAACGGATTTCGGTGTAACTATCGATTACTTTGAAATTGAACTTGAGAACAAGGTTTCAGAAGTTTCAGAGGCACAGATATTTGCTGATCCAGTGAAGCATGCTAACTTATTCAGAACGCGTTTCAACCCAGGTACAGGTGACACTGAACTAGCAATTATCGAAAGAGCATTGAACATCGGTCAAGAAATTAACCGTGGTGTTGATTACTCATTTGAACTGAAAAACGACCTTTCATTCGGTACATTGAATACTAAACTATCTGGTACTTACTTTATTGAACGTAGATATACAGATCCAGGTACAGATGGCTCTAATCCAAGTGATTGGTTAACATCAATGGGTCAGTTTGGTACAAATGATGAAGTTACTTTCCGTAATATGTTGTCATTAAGCAATACATTAAGCCACGGTGACTTTGTACATACATTTAATTACAGATGGAGAAGTGGTTACCTAGATCAAAGACAAAATGAAGGTACTTCTTGTCTTGTACGTGTAGGTAAACCAACAGACCCTGTAGTGTGTGCTGATACAATTCAATTACGTGTACCGTCTGTTGGCTACATGGACTATCAGACAACGTATTTAGGCTTCGAAAATACGTCGATTACATTCGGTATCAATAACCTATTTGATAAGCAGCCACCACTTTCACTTCGTCGTGCAGGTTCTGGTCACCAAGTTGGTTATGACCCTCGTTACACAGATGTATATGGTCGTACTTTCTACGTGAATGCAACTTACTCGTTTTAATATGTAAAACTCTTGTAGAAAAGCCCAGATGGGCTTTTCTATTTTCTTAAGAAGAAGGATGTTTATTATGAAAATTAAAGAATTAGCTCTGGCAGCTACGGTTTTAACCCTTGCGGCTTGCCAATCAACCAGTGAGTCAAACAAAGATGAAGTGGCTGCGAATAACGCGATGCAATGCGAATATCGTGCTAAACTCGGCAGTAATATTAAAAAACGTTACTGTTATACTGCTGCTCAGATGAAACAACGCAAAGAAGAGAGAAGAAGAGAAAGAGAAGCGTTTAACCAAGTAAGAGCAGTCAGTTCATATGAAGGCAACAACTAGAAGTTTAAGTATCTGTTAAGTGCTTTATTAATCGTAGATACATAAATTCAGCGAAAGATGATTTTTATCTCAGTAACTATATGGATTTAATAGAGTAGTTTGCTAAAGATGATACATTTTCAATATCATACCTTCTAATAATTAAAAATATTTGAGCTCCGGAAGCTATATTCATTAAAATACAAGATGAAAGATAGTAGCCAAGCCCAAAGGCTAAATGAAGGTACCTCTTATCTTGTATATTAGCAAACCTACATATCTATGATTACTATTCAGTTATCTTTATCATCTGTAGATTGAATTATCAGTAAAACTAACTAGACTTAAAAACAACCGATTACGTATAGTATTTATTACTTAAGTGATAGATAAGCGCTATTTATATTCATCTTGCTGATACTAACGTAAAACTAGTTATGTGTATTGTTATATCTGTGCATGCTGCCCTATCAATAACGAGCAAGCAGTTTACTTATTTTAATTTATAATCTGCCATAGAAAAATCCTCAATGGATTTTTCTTAATTAAGAAGGATGTTTAATATGAAAGTTAAAGAGCTAGCCCTAGCGGCAACCGTATTAACCCTTGCGGCTTGTCAATCAACTAATCAATCAAATAAAGACGTTGTCGCTGCAAATGACTCTGTAAAATGTGAATATCGTGCAAAGCTCGGTAGTAATATTAAAAAACGTTACTGTTACTCTACTCATCAAATGAAGCAAATGGAAGAAGGTAACAGGAGAGTGCAAGTTATATTGGATAAAACTAGAGGTAATAGTTGGTATGAGAAATAAGGTGAAACGCTAATAACTTATTTTATTAAAAGGCGTATGAACTAGGTTTCTTGTAATGCTAACCATACTTTTAGTTAACAGAAAAGGCATTTTAAACGGCGGCATAATCGTCATTTAAAAAGCCTTTTTTATTTTAAAACTGAATTTACCATGGTTTACATAAGATAAGCTGAGAGAACTATGGTTTTATTTTATATCAACCACTTTACTGGCTTTTTTATACTGTAGTTTATATCCTTGAAAGCTAGGCAACTCCCACCTTTTGGGCGCATCTTTTCTATTTCCCGATTGGAATTCTAATAAAATACGCTTTGATAAAAAGTTGTATGTTACAGAGATACTTAACTCGGGCAATGTGACTCTGATAGGGTGTTTTTCAATAAAAGGGTCGAGTATCCAGCGTTCCACAGCTTGAAAGTATAAATCTTCTGGTTCAATTAGCTCTAGGTCTTCAAAGTGAGTGACACCCAGCTCGGACAGCCTGCTTTCTATGTGCTCCTCTGGTGTAGGTACTATTTCGCTCATTTTCTCGTACTGATAGTACAATGCATGGTATGCGAGCGAGTCTTCAAGTGTTTTACTAACATTTGGAAACAGCTGCCCGCTTTGAATTAGCATACGACAAGCGGGGATCAACATATCACCCTGTGCATCACTGACTTTTGTTACTAACGACACGCCAGCATAGACTAAGTTATATTCTATTTTGATCTGCCCATCTTCTATGAATGTGCGGATAATGTGTTGTTCACCAATCCCCAGCTTAATGAGTGTTTTAATCGGCAATGGCGCGGCAAGTGTTGCCATGGTCATCGCTTGCTTAGTGCCCTTGCCAGCCAGAGCAAAAGTGTCGAGCACCAGCATTGCTTGTGTTCGTTCATCTACGCGTGAGGTATTTGATACAGAGACTTCCACGTGACCATTGCCAAAACCGCCCCTGCGGTTTTGTCGTTTTATAAACACCCACTCTGGGCGCGCTTCGGCTATGGCTTGGAGAAGCGCTTGGCGGTCGTAGCTAGCTGCTTTATCCAGGCTTGGCAGTGAAAATGCTTCTCTCAATTGCTCACTAAACTGCTTAGCTTCGGCTAGGGCTTCAGGATCTGCTTGCACAATACCGTCAAGCTTTCCTCTTACAAGCGCGATGGCAAGCTCTATATCGCACTGATTAGACAGTAGCAGATTTAGTTGCTCTAATTGTTCAAGATGAGTTGGTAACTGATAAACGCGCGCTGGCACAGAGATAACAGCGATTAAATCAATCATTGCTTGTTTGAGCGCACCGGATGGCATTTTATCAATTAAAAAACCAAGCTCAGCATCAACTGGAAGCGGGTATAGCAGTCGACCAAGATTGGTCGCAAGTTGGTCATCGTCAATCGCACCTATACTATGCAATGTGGAAATTGCACGTTGCTTTGACGCCTCTGGCAAGGGGTCGATAAAGGGCAGCGAGTTAACGCCTTGTGCTGCGCACCCAGCTGCAAGTACAAGCTCTGTGAGTGCTTCACGTTGTATTTCTGGTGGTGTGCGTTCAATTAAAGGGGCATATTGGCCGTATAGACGAATACAGATACCAGCTTGAGTTCTGCCTGCTCGTCCGAGGCGCTGCTTTGCTGAATCTTGGCCAATGGCATCTAATCCAAGTACCGTTTTGCCATTTCTCAGGTGTGTACGACGCTCTAACCCTGAATCAATCACACAGGTAACATTTGGAATTGTAAGGGATGTTTCTGCGACATTAGTGGCCAATATTATACGCTGTGTTGATTGCTGCGATAGGGCGAGCTGCTGGTGTTGTTTGCTACAGCCGCTGTAAAGCGGGACGATAATGGCTTCGAGAGATTTTAAGGCTGTGGTACAGGCGAGGATCTCTCCTTTGCCCGGCAAAAACACTAAAATGTCGCCATGTGTATCTTCAAGCGCTTGTTGACAGGCTAGGACAACACGCTCGACAAGGCGGTCTTTACTGGGCATAGCGCGCTGATCTTTTGCGATAAAATCTTGCTCTACGGGATACATTTTGCCTTCGCTATGCAGTATCGGTGCTTCAAGGTAGCGGCTCAGGCTTTGTGCGTTGAGCGTCGCAGAAGTCAGTACTAACCGGTGTTTTGCATGTTGCTTAAGTAGTGCTAGTAGTAAATCCATGTCCCAGCGACGCTCGTGAAACTCATCGAGTATGATATGTGAATAATCGGCTAATTTATCCTCAAAATACCATCTTAGTGCGACACCAGGCGTGACAAACACAATATTCGTTTGTTCATCAAACACGGTTTCAAAACGGATTGCATAGCCCACCTTGTCGCCCAGTTTAGAGTTGCATAGGCTAGCTACATATTCAGCAAGTGATGTACATGCAATTCGCCTTGGCTCAACAATTAATACCTTTCCCATTGTGGCTGCCCAGATAGGCAGTTGCGTTGATTTACCAGAACCAGTGGCTGCGGTCACGACTACATCTTGCTTGGTAATGGTCGCTAAAAATTCTGATTTGATGGATTCAATGGGCAAGGTCATGGCTTTATTTATTCGGTACTTTTTTGTCGATTTTATCAAAAAATGATTGAAAAGGGACAAGGGTGAACACACTTAAATAAAAAAGCACAGTAAATGAGCAAATATGATAAATCTAATGTTGATCCTGTTCTTAGTGGTGTTTGTGGTGGTCTATTGGTACCTCAACGACATTAAACGCCACTTTTGGCACAAAAAATACCAGCAGCAAAGCCTATCTCGGGCAGATAAAAAAGTTTTGCGTAATTACATGCCTATTTATCGCAACATGACGGAAGCTGATCGTACACGTTTAGAGCAGCACATCATTTGGTTTTTAGGTGAAAAGCGAGTGATTGGACGTGACGGCTTGCAAGTGACAAGGCCGATGTCGTTAATTATCGCAGCGGATGCCTGTCTATTGGTGTTAAATCAAGCTTGGCCTTTATATCCCAATGTTAAAGAAGTACTGCTATATCCAAGTCAGTATTATGCACCGCAAACCAATAAAGACAGTGCTGGGTTAGTAAGCTATCACACAGCTGTGAGACAAGGCGAGTCTTGGCCGGGTGGCACCTTGGTGCTCAGTTGGCACGATGTCCTCGAGGGCAACCGCTTACCCGGGGATGGTCATAACTTGGTATTTCATGAGTTTGCTCATCAATTAGATCAGCAAGCTGGCAATACTAATGGCACGCCAGAGTTGCCAAAAGGGATCAGTTACCAGCATTGGGCTGATGTGTTAAGTCGTGCCTATCGTCAGCTAAAAACACAGTTAGCGTATCAAATGCCGCACGTTATTCATGAATACGGTGCGACCAATGAAGCAGAATATTTTGCAGTTTTAACGGAGACTTTCATTGAAAAACCAGTTGAGCTAAAGCAAGAAAACCCGGAACTGTTTAACTTGTTAGTGAGCTATTTTAGGTTTGATCCTAGAGATTGGTTGGGTAGGGCGGTTTAAAATTAACAAATACAAAAGGTTGAAGCTTGCGTATCAAATGCGTCATCTGCATTATTCATGAATACGGTGCGACCAATGAAGCAGAATATTTTGCAGTTTTAACGGAGACTTTCATTGAAAAACCAGTTGAGCTAAAGCAAGAAAACCCGGAACTGTTTAACTTGTTAGTGAGCTATTTTAGGTTTGATCCTAGAGATTGGTTGGGTAGGGCGGTTTAAAATTAACAAATACAAAAGGTTGAAGCTTGCGTATCAAATGCGTCATCTGCATTATTCATGAATACGGTGCGACCAATGAAGCAGAATATTTTGCAGTTTTAACGGAGACTTTCATTGAAAAACCAGTTGAGCTAAAGCAAGAAAACCCGGAACTGTTTAACCTGTTAGTGAGCTATTTTAGGTTTGATCCTAGAGATTGGTTGGGTAGGGTGGTTTAAAATTAACAAATACAAAAGGTTGAAGCTTGCGTATCAAGTACGTCATCTGCATTATCCATGAATACGGTGCAACCAATGAAGCAGAATATTTTGCAGTTTTAACGGAGACTTTCATTGAAAAACCAGTTGAGCTAAAGCAAGAAAACCCGGAACGGTTTAACCGTTAGTGAGCTATTTTAGGTTTGATCCTAGAGATTGGTTGGGAAGGGCGGTTTAAAATTGGCAAACACGAAAAGGTTGAAGCTTGCGTATCAAATTCGTCATCTGCATTATCCATGAATACGGTGCGACCAATGAAGCAGAATATTTTGCAGTTTTAACGGAGACTTTCATTGAAAAACCAGTTGAGCTAAAGCAAGAAAACCTGGAATTGTTTAACCTGTTAGTGAGTTATTTTAGGTTTGATCCTAGAGATTGGTTGGGAAGGGCAGTTTAAAATTAACAAATACAAAAGGTTGAAGCTTGAGTATCAAATGCGTCATCTGCATTATCCATGAATACGGTGCGACCAATGAAGCAGAATATTTTGCAGTTTTAACGGAGGCTTGCATTGAAAAACCAGTTGAGCTAAAGCAAGAAAATCCTGAACTGTTTAATTTGTTAATCAGTTATTTTAGGTTTGATCCTAGAGATTGGTTGGGAAGGGCAGTTTAAAATTGGCAAACACGAAAAGGTTGAAGCTTGCGTATCAAATGCGTCATCTGCATTATCCATGAATACGGTGCGACCAATGAAGCAGAATATTTTGCAGTTTTAACGGAGACTTTCATTGAAAAACCAGTTGAGCTAAAGCAAGAAAACCCGGAATTGTTTAACCTGTTAGTGAGTTATTTTAGGTTTGATCCTAGAAGCTAGTTTGGTAGAGCGGTTTAAAAAAGTGACAACGTAATATAGGACGGGTCAACAAAAACAAAAAAGCCGCTGAGTCAGCGGCTTTTATCAATAACGGTTACAACTTATGAGAAGTTGATTTCGTTGCGCTCACCGCGCTCTTTACGTCTGTTGTCACGGTTACCATCTCTGTTTCCGTCACGACGTTTGTCACTGCGAGGATCTCGGAAGCTACGTTTGCCACCATCACGACCTTCAGAACGTCTGCCACCATCACGGCGCTCGCCACGCTCTTCAAAACGTCTACCACCTTCACGACGATTACCGTTACCACGCGCCTGATCAGCAGGGTGTGTGCTCTTAGTCATCTTCATTGGGCGTTGACAAATGTGAACACCTTGGAAGTGTGTTAGCGTTTCAGCAGGCATATCCTGTGGAAGCTGAACGGTACTGTGCTCATCAAATAAACGGATTTCACCGATAAATTTGCTTGAGATATCTGCTTCGTTAGCGATTGCGCCCACAATGTTCTTAACTTGAACACCATGCTCACGACCCACTTCAATACGGTAAGTATCCATCGGTTCTGAGCTATTGCGACGGCCTTTTCTGTCGCCACGTTCACCACGCTTGTCGCCACGTTCACCGCGTCTGTCGTCACGGCGGTCACGATTACCATCACGCTCACGACGCTCGCGTTGTTGAACTTTAATTTCTTCAACTTTAAGCGGAGATTGCTGCTGTGCTAGGCAAAGTAGCGCAGCTGCAAGTTGTTCTTGGCTTAGCTCTAGTTTCTCACCTAGGCCTTGAGCAACTTCACTGAAGAACTCAATGTCTTTGTGATCAAGTGACATGCTAAGCTTGTTTTGAAGTGCTTCAATACGCTTTTGCTCAACGATTTTTGCACTTGGAAGCTCGACTTGCTCGATGTCTGAGCGAGTATGACGCATGATGTTACGTAGTAAGTAACGCTCGTTACCTTTTACGAACAAGATAGCCTTACCCTTACGACCCGCACGACCAGTACGACCAATACGGTGTACGTATGCTTCGCTGTCTTGTGGGATATCGTAGTTGATAACTAGGCTTAAGCGGTCAACATCTAGACCACGTGCCGCAACGTCTGTTGCGATAACGATATCTAGTAAACCACTTTTCAGTCTTTCAACTGTGCGCTCACGTGCCTGTTGGTTCATGTCACCATTGAGTG
The DNA here is from genome assembly GCF_021654285.1 of Pseudoalteromonas luteoviolacea. Taxonomy (GTDB): domain Bacteria; phylum Pseudomonadota; class Gammaproteobacteria; order Enterobacterales; family Alteromonadaceae; genus Pseudoalteromonas; species Pseudoalteromonas luteoviolacea_J. The sequence goes on from NZ_JAKFZS010000002.1 coordinate 199,959, forward strand.
GTGCAGCAGAGAAACCTTCACGCTCAAGCAGCTCAGCAAGCTGAACAGTATCGTTACGAGTACGTACAAACACGATAGAAGCATCATATTCTTCCGCTTCTAAGAAACGTACGATTGCTTTGTTTTTATGTGTCGTTGCACGCCAGTACACCTGCTCAATTGTGTCAACAGTTGAGTTACGTGGAGTGATTTTTACTTGCTCTGCGTTATCTAAGTACTTAGAACAAATAGATTGGATCTGCTTTGGCATAGTTGCAGAGAAAAGGCATGTTTGCTTTTCTTCTGGTGTTTTTTCCATGATGCTTTCAACATCATCGATAAAGCCCATGCGTAGCATTTCATCAGCTTCATCTAATACCAATGCATTTAAGTTTGATAGATCAATGGTCTTACGGTTGATATGGTCGATTAAACGCCCCGGAGTTGCCACGATGATCTGTGCGCCACGGCGAAGTGCACTTAACTGCACGCCATAGCTTTGTCCACCATATAGCGCAAGTACTTCTACGCCTCTGGTGTACTTAGCATACTGCTCGAATGCCTCAGCAACTTGCAATGCAAGCTCACGAGTCGGAGTCAGTACTAAAATTTGTGGTTGCTTAACGGATGCGTCAACATTGTTTAATAGCGGCAGTGCGAAAGCTGCCGTCTTGCCCGTACCCGTTTGCGCTAGTCCCAGCACGTCCTTTCTTTCTAGCAATAACGGTATACATTGAGCCTGGATCTCAGAAGGTGATTGATACCCTAGCTCTTCGACTGCTTTTAGGATTGCAGGAGAAAGGTCTAAAGATTCAAACGTTACTGGTTCTGACATTAATGCGCCTCAACAATTTAAAAGAGGCGGCATTGTACAGTAAAGAAAAGATAATTGCTTGTATAAATTGGCACTAAATTTGTAGGTGTTTGAAATTGGTTAAAAAATAAACTGTAATTTTTTTAGGATTATTGATATAACCCTAAATTTGCCTTGGCATAGGCCTCAAAATCATCAAATCCACCAATGTGATCTTGGTCTACAAATATCTGTGGCACCGTGTTACATGGCTTGCCAGCAGACTTTTCTAGGTCAGCTTTACTGATCCCTTCTTTGTTTATATCGATATAGCGAAAATTGAAATCGTCACGCTCGTCTTTTAAACGCGTCGCCAATTCTTTCGCACGTACACAATAAGGACACCCTTCACGACCAAAAATAACAGTAAACATAGTAATAACTCTCTCAATGATTTCAATGACACTCAGTATAGTTGAGCGCGCTGGAATTAAAATTGATTAAAAGCTATTACACCAATCTGTTTTTTCGATTTGAAAAAATGAACAGGCTGAGCAGTGTTTTACGAACGGTACACCGTTTTAATTAAGTGAAAGCCAAATTTGGTTTTAACAGGGCCATGAACCTCGTAAAGCGGCTTTTTGAAAACTACGTCATCGAAGGCTTTAACCATATCGCCCTTGTTAAATTCACCAAGGTCACCGCCACGTTTTTTTGAAGGGCATGTTGAATGCTGTTTTGCTAGCTTATTAAAATCTCCCCCCTTTGCGAGTTTGGCTTTGATGGCTAAGCATTCTTTTTCAGTTTTCACTAAGATGTGATACGCGCAAGCTTTAGGCATGATAATACTCCGACATGTTTAAGGAGCGGATCATGCAAGGCGATGGCGAAAAACGCAAGAGGCAATTACTTGCTCGCCACGCCTTTATCAGTGTAGATGACGGCGTTATATTAAAAAGTCACACTAAAACCAATTGAAGGGCGCATTTCAAAGTCGTCATTTTCTTCTTTTATATGTAGGTCATTCACCGACGAGATCTTGTCGTAATCTAAATCAATGTAAGCGACATTATCCTGGCCATAAGCATTCATGAGCTCAAGTATTAATTTGCCCTCTAGGCCAAACACGGTGGTTTTTCTTTCAAATCGCACATCCAGTCTGTGGTAAGTCTTAAAGCGCTCAGAGAACGGGTCGCCATAAACAGGTAAAAAGCGCCCAGTATGATCTGGGTTCTCTCTTACACCGACAATAGGGGTGTAAGCTTGCCCACTGCGTGCGGTAAAGTTAAATCCACCTTGCCAGAGCTCATTAATGTCGTAGTTCAAGACCGCGTTAAATACGAGCGGTGTATCTGCATAATAATCTCGCGTGACGTTACGGCTTAAGTCAGTTCGTTCACTTTTGGCGTAGCTCAGTGCTACCCAGCCATACCAGTTATCGGTTTTGTTCTTATTTACCAGAAGGTCAACACCGTATGCACGTCCTTCGACTTGGTTGCTATATAAAAGGTGTGCATTGCTGCCAGCGTCGATCGCCAGTGGTAAATCTTCCATGGTTTTATAATAGCCCTCTATCGACCAAGACCACTCGTTTTCAAGCACTTGTCTAAATCCAAGGGTGCTGTGTGTCGCAACTTGTGATTTGAGGGCTGGGTTGCCTATTTCAGGCAGAATGTACTCAACATCTTGCATGCGGTTATAACGACCGACTTTCGCGCTTATTACGCTATTAGGTGTCACATAGTAATTTACTGCGACACGAGGCGAAGTGAATGTTTCGTCGGTATAGCGATTATGCTGGCTTTGTACACCGGCTTCGGTTTGCCAGTCTTCATGGGGTTGCCAGATATGCGTGATACCAACAAAACCTGAGTCCAGATCTATGGTATGTTTACCTGAAATACGATCTCCCTTTTTCAAGTCGCAGTCTGGATCAATCTCGGTACACAAATATTGAAATGTGTCATATTCATAAGACGTTTCATTATCAAAGTAGGCTGCGTCAAATACAAACCGGTGCTGTGGGTTAACGGTATAGTTTAGGCGTGCTTTATAGGTAAGTTGCTTTTCACCTTCTTGTTCAAAAAAGCCTGCCAGATTGTTTGGTTGTTTGCCAAATTCGAGTCGCCCGGAATGATCCAGTGCGCCAACACCGACCCTTAAGTGAAACTTTTTGTTGTAGTGATCCCACAGAATACTCTGGCTATTAAAGTCTCGAATAAATCGGGCATCCCCCTGAAACTCAGGCGTTTTTTGTGCGAGTTCAGCGCGTTCACTAAACCCAGCTGCGGCGGAGTCTTCAGCACCGGTAAAATTAAAGGTGAGGGTATTGTTATTATTAATGTCCCATAAAAACTTGCCTTGATAGTCATGGTCATCTGGGGCGTCGTTAATGGTTACCCCTGATGGTTCGCCATCGTCATCATCTAGCTCTTCTCCTTCACTGAAAAATAATGGGAGCGTACTTTTTCTGCCCGAGACATAAAACGCCGTATTTTCAGTTGCCTGACCTTCCACAAAAAAACCAGCATTAAACATCGAAAAGTCTAGTGTGGTCGTAATTGGCTGGTATTTGGGATTTCTTAACGTAACATCAAACACCGCACCTGTGGCATTACTATAACCCGCGCCATAGCCTGCTGAGTACAACTGAAAATCTTGAATAATATGACGATTAAAAATAGAGCTGCCAAAGTCATGGAAAATATACCCTGCTGGCATAAAGTCGACTTCAAACATATTATCGCTGGGTGATGAGCCTCTAACCGCAGGCTCGCTCATTGAACCGCCAGCAGCGACGACCCCAGGTAGTGCAAAAACAGCACGCAGTGGATCGCCCAGTGCACCAGGCATTTCGATGAGCTTTTCGGTGTCTTCCGTAATTTCAGAGGTAATAGAGCTGCGTTTGTAAATGACTTCTATATGCTCAATATCATCTTTTTTGGTTTGAGCATGTGCTGACATCGCCATACACAACATGATTGGAGATAAAATAAAACGCTTTTTCGCAGTAAGTGCAAACATCGTCGAGTCCCTTTGGCAGTGAGTAACTTCAAATTTGACGACAGTTTACGGACTAAAAGCGTTGATTTATTGCGGATTTGGGTAAGAAAATGTATAGCTGCGATACACTTTCTTACAGGCGAAATCTAATACCCAGCTCGCTTGAGTAACCAATAGAGCGCTCAATGACTTTGAGCTTTGGATCCATCACATAGTAAGTTGGGTAGGCTTTAACCTTGTAATCTTGTGCGGTTTTTCGATTACCTAATAAAACAGGCATGGATAGGTTTAAGTCTTTGCTAAAAGTTTTAACTTCTTCGGCACTTTGAAAGTCTAGCGCGATGGCAACTGCGTTTACTTTTCCTTGGCGGTGAAGCTTGTCTATATTCGGCATGCTGTAACGACAAATATTACACCAAGGTGCGAAGAAATAAATGACAGAACGATCCCCTTGAAGCTGGCTAATGTCATATCTTTGCGATGTATTCTCTAATAAAGGCAATGAGAAGTAGGGGGCTGATTGCTTGCCGTCATCTTCTAGCATGCCGAGTTCCTGATACGCTAGCACGGCAGCAAAGATGACAACAAAAACGATGATATTAAAGAGAGATTTAATCATTACTGGCGCTTAATCTGCGTTGTTATATATGAAGACCGAGCGCCAGTATAAAAAATTGCAACAGGGTTGCAAGGAGTTTGTCGCAAGCTTTCTTTTTATAAAAGCAGAAAGCCTCATTACGACTGATAAATATTTTCACCAAGATAACGTTTCGCTTTATTTGCTTTTAACTTGGTCAAGTCGACGAGTACCAGCCCATCTATACAATTATTGAAATCAGGATCAATGCTAAAGCTTAAAAAGTTAACGCCGTCTTGTTCACAAAGCTCTGTGTACTGCTTAAAAAGCGTTGGTACTTGTGCGCCCATGTTCGCCAAAATGTGTTTGAGCTCAGCAAAGTCTTCTTTTATATCATTGCCACAGAACAAATCAGTACAGGTCTCTAACTGAGATTGTGAGAGCTTAAATTCATTGTTTGGGTGTGCTAAGTTGTCAAGCGCTGAGAAGTAGTGTTGATAGTGATATACCAACATGGCTTTTGCTTTATCTGGCAATGCGTTTGATAAACTGACGGGACCGAATAAATAGCGGTGTTCGGGATAGCGCTGAATAAATGCACCTATGCCATACCAAAGGTAATCTAGGCTTTTACGACCCCAATATTTAGGCTGTACGAAACTTCTACCCAATTCCAAACCTCGATTAAAGTAGGGGGCCATATCATCCGTGTATGAAAACAAGCTACTGGTATATAAGCCATTGGTACCATGTTGCCGAATAACTTGCTGAGCACTGGCTAAGCGGTAAGCCCCCACCAGTTCAAGTTGCTTGGCGTCCCATAGCACTAACTGCTGATAGTACATATCATATTTGTCAGTGTCTCGTCTTTTACCGCTGCCTTCACCGACGGCTCTGAAAGCAATTTCACGTAAGCGGCCGAGCTCTCGAAAGATGGGGGAACTGCCAGCATATTGATACAAGTATATTTGCATGCCATCTGCGGTTTCGCCAAGGCGCTCACATTGCTCAATGGCTTTTTTAAGCTCTTTTTTGCATTCAGGAACGGCAATGGGGGTTTGTGTTTTTAACGGGAGTGCTTTTTTACTGTTTAATCGATACAGTTGCTTGCGGATAAGTGCAACGATCTCTTTATCTTTGAGGTTATCTAATCGATAGGACTCCGGTGGGATACTGGCCCCAATTTCAAATTCCAACGATTTTTGTCTTTGCTTAAACATTTCCTTAACCAAAAGCAAGCTCGCCAGAGGTTTGTAAATCATAGACGTGCCGTAGAACAGAGGGCTGTTTTTCGCCTTGATATAGATGGGGAGAATAGGGCAGTTGGCTTTTTTTGCCATGCGTAAAAAACCCGTATTCCACTTGCAATCTTTGATACCCGTCGGACCTAGCCTAGAGACTTCGCCCGCAGGGAAAATTAACAGTGCTCCCTCACTTTTAAGGTGCTTTTGGATATTAGCGAGTTCTTGCTTGCGACTGGCATTAGATACGTTATCCACAGGGAGTAATAATGAATGCATTGGCGTAATTGACATTAACATGCGATTGGCGACGACTTTTAAGTCAGGTCTCGCTTTAGCTAAGACTTTGATGAGTGCGAGAGCATCCAATGAACCAATAGGGTGGTTTGCGACAATCACAACACTGCCTTCACTAGGTATGTGTTCAATTTGCTTAGGTTTGAAACGTGCGTCAAAATCTAATTCTTCAAGTACTTGCTCTACAAATTCAAGACCCTCCAAGTGCGGGTATGTATCTGCAAATGCGACGAACTCTTGTTCATGTAATAAGTAGCCTAATCCTTTTTTTACTAAACCTTTCACTTTTGGTGAGTTTTCTAGTTGTGGTAGGTTGGCTTCGATCACTTTATCAACGCTGATCATCATAATTCTCTACGGCTGTGTTTATAGCAGATTAAAAACTGAATGTGACAATTGCGTTGCATGGGTATGTCAATTTTATGGTGATCTCGCACTATTATCCGCGTGTTACTAAACGATATACTGTGCAGGGTGAGTTTTGTATTTTAAATTGGGGAGTAATATGTCTGTATTAGTTTGTATAACTGGAAGAAATAATGAAAAATTAATGGCAAAATTACAAGCTGCATTACCTAGTATTAACTTGCAGTTATGGCCTGAATGTGACGACTTATCCGGCATAGAGTTTGTATTAACATGGAAAGCGCCCGAATCACTTTGGCTGCAATTACCGAACCTGAAAGTGGTGCAGTCTTTCGGCGCGGGTGTAGATGGTATCCCCATGAATAGTTTCCCTTCAGATGTGGAAGTTGCGAGGATTGTTGATCCACAGTTAAGTGATGACATGGCGGAATATGTATTGTCTCATGTACTGGCTTATAAATTGAGACATCAATCATACATTGCTAATCAAGACACTCAATATTGGAAGCCGCGCCGTGCGAGGACAGGTGAAAGTGTAGGCATACTAGGTCTGGGTGAACTGGGTAAAGTTGTTGCAAAGCGTTTATTAGATAATGGTTTTACGGTTAGAGGCTGGTCGAGAAGCCATAAAGAGATTGATAACATTGATTGCTTTCATGGAGAGGAGAAACTTGAAGCATTTGCCTCTGAGCTCGACTATTTAGTGTGTTTGTTACCATTAACTGAAGCAACACAAGGCATATTGAACAAGTCGATTTTTCATTATGTGTCTAGTGAGTGTTTACTGATTAATGTTGCGAGAGGTCAGCATTTAAATGAACAAGACTTGATTGAAGCGCTAGATAAAGAAGAGATTGGTGGTGCAGTCTTAGATGTTTTTGCCACAGAGCCATTGCCCAAAACTCACCCTTTTTGGAAGCATCCTAAAGTGATGGTCACCCCGCATATTGCAGCTGTGACAAATCTAGATACGGTTGTTGCACAAATTGCAGAAAATATCCGAGCTTGCATCGCGGGTCTACCGATTAAAAATGCAGTGGATGTGAACAAAGGCTACTAATATTTTTAGATACTAAAAAAGAATTAATTTTGACTGAAATTCTCTCAAGTTGATTTTATTAATGAATGATTTAATAGAGAAAAAAATTAACTCTCTGATTTGTAAGTAAATGTAAGTAATAGTTATTCTAATTTACATAATTACTGTATATAAAAACATATTGAGACATCTTTTTATATTCAGTATGTTAGGAAAAAAACAATAATAAGACAGGAAAAAAAATGAAAAACGGTCAAGGTGGTGTGAAACTTTATTTTGTCGTTATTTCTGTACTTGCACTGGGTGTTTCAGCTTGGTTTAACCAAGCGCAGGCCGCTGAGTGCCAAACCTGTACGTACTTTGTTCAAAATCAATAGAGTATGTTGAAATGAATATGGGGCTTTACGCCCCATCTTGTGGTTTATCTCTTCGCGTGTATTTCTCTATTCTCTAGTTTTTTCTCGTCGCTTTTCTTGAGTAGCGTGTATGTTGAACCGCTCCCACCGTGGCACGTTAAGGCAGAGTGAAAAGCTAATACGTTAGGCATTTCTTGCAGCCACTTGTTACAGTAGCTTTTCAGAATAGCAGGAAACGGCTTACTTTTAAGGCCGATACCATGGCGTATAAGTAAAACACGGATATTTCTTTTTTGGCAGTCTGTGACGAATTCGAACATGGCCTGTCGGGCTTCGATAAATGATTTGCCGTGTAGATCAAGTGTTGCATCAATCTGGTATTTGCCCAATCTTAAGTTTTTGTAAACACCTTCTTGGACACCATCTTTTTTGTAGCCTAACTGATCATGGGGGTCTAACAAGTCAACATATTCTGTTGATAAAAAGTTGGGATCGAAATCTAGTTCTTTTTGAGCTGCTTTGCGCCTTGCTAGTTGTGCATCCGTTGGTTGGTTTTGTTGTTTTTTAAGTTGTGCGCGATTATCTTGTGCCAGCGGTACAACATCGCCCATTGAAGCTAAAAATAACTCTTCATCTGTCATTGCCATGACGAATCTCCAATAAGGGACAATTTTCACGATTTTAGCCTATCCCTGAAACCTTGGATAGCCTTAAACAGGTGAATATTTTTTTGATCTAAATTGGGGTGAAAACGTAGCGCGTCTGAAAATTAATCTATTTGTGTGAATAGATATGTATTTTTATTTAATAGATATTATTAATGATAATGAGCTGAGATTTCGTGTACCTCAGCTGGCTGATTTTTTAGTTGCTATCGTAGTGCTCTAGTGTAAACACTTTAAACAAATAAAAGGAGTTAATCAAAATTAACCCAAGATTAGAAATCACAGAAGTATCCATAAGATCTAGACTAAACAAAACAAATAATAAGCTACAGGCCATAATAGCTGCGGCTCGAAGCAATGTTTTATGATTAATAAAAAGAGCTCCAAATCCTAGTACCAGTAATAAACTATTCAGTAACCAGTCAAACTCATTAGCCATGATCTTAAATTAACTCCAAAGATGATTAAAAAGGGGCGCCATTATGCGCCGCTTTTTTAGTCATCTCAAACGAGTAATTTTATGATTTTCGGATTAGTTTTTTTAATAAAGTACGAGGTGTTTCATTGCAGCGATGAAACCTTGGGTTTCAATAATCGCATATTTTTGACATGTATCAGGTTTTGACACATCTTGACACAAATAAAGTGTGCTGCGCTCCGAAGCTTTAATTGGCTGTAAGATGGAATCAAATAAAATAGGTTCGACACCAGGTAAACCTGGCCAATAGACGCTCTGAGTTACCATGTTGAGTTTTTTATACGTGATAAGTTTAGGCTTTGGGCATAATATAGCGATAAGTGCTATAACACCAATGGTGATAAGTGTTGTTAGTTTTTTCGGTGGCTCAGTTTGCGTTCCTTGATGGCCGTGTTGTTGTACGAGTTCTTGCTGTCGTTTGATTTGCTGTGCAGAGAGGCGACGCTTTTTATTTTTGTTTGCTTGTTGCTTTTGAAAGTCACTTTTATTCAATAGTGTTTGTTTTTTTGGATTATTTGCCATGCTTAGGTGTAGCCTTTTGGTTGCAGGACTCTATAATAGTTCTATGCTATAGATGATAGCGCATTTCTAATTACTAGCCCACGGGAAAGGATATGGAACAACAAATCTCTATTCTCATTGTTGATGATGTAGGAACCGTTCGCAGCTTTTTGCATCAAACATTGATGCATTTGGGAATTGACAATGTAAAAGAAGCATCAACCGCAAAACAGTGTATTGAAGCCTGTAAAGAGCGGCACTTTGACATTGTTTTTTTGGATATAGAATTACCAGATGGAGATGGAAAAGAATTAATTGCTGAACTGGCTCAAATAAATCCTGAGATCAATGTAGTAATGGTATCTGCCCACTCAACGGTTGACAACGTAAAAGACGCTATTGAACGTGGGGCGAAAGGGTTTGTAGTAAAACCTTTTTCTCCGAAGAAAATTGCAGCGATGTTGAAAAAGTTTTATCCGAAATTGGAAATAGCGTAATGTTTTGAAAGCATTGCGTTTTACCTCTGTATGATAGGCATAAAAAAACCGACTTACGTCGGTTTTTTTATATCCATTTCCACAGATTATAGCGCTTTGATTTTAGCAGCTAGGCGGCTCTTGTGACGAGCAGCTTTATTCTTGTGGATTAGACCTTTAGTTGCGTAGCGGTCTAGGATTGGAGTTGCAACAGCAAATGCTTGCTGTGCAGCTTCTTTATCACCAGCTTCAATAGCAGCGATAACTTTTTTGAAGTATGTACGCATCATTGAACGACGGCTTGCGTTGTGCTGACGACGCTTTTCGCTAGTGATAGCGCGTTTTTTTGCAGACTTGATGTTAGCCAAGGTATGCTCCTAACAATCTTTTAAAAATAAGCTTAGTTTTAAGGCCGAGGACTATGCCTGTTTTATGATCCAATGTCAATAAAAATTAACCTGTCCGACCTATGTATTTCAGTACGGCTTTGCTACATCTTTTATGCCAGTTAGCGTAAGATGCACCGCCTTTATAAGTCTGTAAAACCATCTCCTAAACCTGTGGTCCTCGGCTACGGCGTTAACAGACTACGAATCATAAGCCTAAAGGCCAATGATTAATGGGCGTATTGTAGCAAAACACAGAACCCAAGCCTAGCTTTAATAATGAAGTACGTCGCTTTCTTATTTGTGCCCGATGTTTAGTGGTTATGGTTCTTGCTTGTCTGTGGCATACTTGGCGCTTATTTTTATTTCTTAAGGTAAGTTTAGTGGCAAAAGGGCTATTCAAGTCAGGCATGATTGTGAGTGCAATGACTATGCTATCTCGCATTTTGGGGTTAGTGCGTGATGCGGTCGTTGCAAATTTACTGGGTGCTGGGCTCGCGGCAGATGTATTTTTATTCGCAAATCGCATTCCAAACTTTTTTCGACGTTTGTTTGCTGAAGGGGCTTTTGCGCAAGCGTTTGTCCCTGTTTTATCTGAGATTAAAGAAAAACATGGCGATGACGAAGTACGTGTCTTTGTTGCGCAAGCTGCGGGAACACTTGGGACTATCTTACTGTGTGTTACCCTATTTGGAGTTGTTGGCTCCCCTATTATAGCCGCACTATTCGGTACAACTTGGTTTATTGATTGGTGGCAAGGCGGAGAAAATGCAGATAAATTCCTTCTGGCCAGTGCATTACTTAAATTTACCATACCTTATCTATTCTTTATTTCATTGGTTGCACTATGTGGCGCGGTCATGAATGTTTACAACCGCTTTTCAGTTGCGGCGTTTACACCTGTACTATTAAATGTTTGCTTAATTAGTTGCGCTTTACTATTACACGACCATTTTGAGCAAGGTGCTTATGCTTTGGCTATTGGTGTGTTCATTGGAGGTGCTGCTCAATTGGCATTTCAGATTCCTTTTTTAGGTAAACTAGGCATGTTATCTCGTCCAAAATTTGCTTGGCATGCACCACATGTGACAAAAGTTCGCAAGTTGATGTTGCCTGCTATTTTTGGTGTCTCGGTGAGCCAGATTAATTTATTACTTGATACGATCATAGCCGCTGCATTAATGACAGGGTCAATTGCGTGGCTATATTACTCGGACCGCCTTATTGAGTTTCCGCTTGGATTATTTGGTATTGCCATTGCCACAGTTATTTTACCGACGCTATCAAAGTTGCATGCGAATGATAAAGGTGAGAATTTCCAGCAAACAATGGACTGGGGGGTACGATTTGTACTTTTACTTGGGTTCCCGGCAATGGGGGGGCTGATTGTAATAAGTCCTTTAATTATTTCTGTGTTATTTGGTCATGGCGAGTTTAAAAATGGCGATGTTGACAATATAGCAGCTGTCAGCGCAGGTGTGACAGCATATAGTGTAGGTTTGGTCAGCTTTATGCTGATAAAAGTGTTAGCGCCTGGTTTTTATGCAAGGCAGGATACTAAAACACCAGTAAAAATAGGTATTAAGGCACTGACCCTCAATATGATTTTCAATTTGGCATTGGCGCCTTTCTTCGGTTATTTGGGCCTCGCTCTAGCTACTTCTCTTTCAGCTACCTGTAATGCTTTTTTGCTTTATCGTGGGCTTAAGAGAGAGCAGGTTTATACCGTTTCAACCTTTACATTGTGGTTTGCCGCAAAAGCCATTTTTGCAACTTTGGTTATGGCCAGCAGTGTTTATTGGCTATCACATCAGCTTACATGGCGAGGGGAAGGGATTGCGACACAGTTATGGGTTTTGGGTAGTTTATTAGCGAGCGCAATCTTTTTGTACTTCTGCATTTTGTATGTTTGTGGCGTTAGGGTGTCGACGATAAAAGAAATTCGGCAGATAGAAGAATAAATAGACTCGATTGAAGGTCTTCATAGCTCGCATTTCTAACTAACTTGGGTATAATCGGGCTTTTTGAAGACTCGAGCAAAAGGCACGCGTTGTATGCAATTAATCAGGGGCATCCATAATATTCGACCACACCACTACGGCTGTGTTTTGACTATAGGAAACTTTGATGGTGTTCATTTAGGCCATACTGAAGTATTAAAAGGGCTCAAAGCAGACTCTGAAAAATACAACTTACCCAGTACCGTGATGCTCTTTGAGCCGCAGCCGCAAGAGTTTTTTATTAAGAACAAAGCGCCAGCACGATTAACACGACTGCGTGATAAGCTTGCGTTGCTCGCTGAGAACGGCATAGAGCGTGTTATTTGTGTCAGCTTTAATAATAAGTTTTCAAATCTAGAAGCTGAGTTTTTTGTCCGTGAAATACTGTATCAACGTTTGGGGGTTAAAGCCCTGACTGTAGGTGATGATTTTCGTTTTGGCAAAGCTCGTAAAGGCGACTTTGCGATGTTATCAAATATCGGACAAGAGCTGGGTGTACATGTTAAAGATACATTGAGCTTTAGACAGCAAAACAGTCGTGTCAGTAGCACGCTTATTCGTAATGCGTTAGCACAAGGTGATCTTCACAAAGCACACGAGATGTTAGGTCATACTTATGCTATCTCTGGGCGGGTTATTCATGGCTGGAAAAAGGGTCGAGAGCTAGGCTTTCGGACCGCAAATGTAGCATTGAAGCGACAAGTGAGTCCTGTACAAGGGGTCTTTGCTGTAAATGTTTACATCCAAAACAAGATTTACAACGGTGTAGCTAATGTTGGTACAAAGCCGACACTAAACGGCAAGCGTGCATTATTAGAAGTACACCTATTTGATTTTGACCAAGATATTTATGGTCAATTTATTAAGGTGGAGCTTATTCATAAGCTTCGCAATGAACAAAAATTTGAGTCACTGACGCATCTGACAAAGCAGATATCGGCAGACGTCGATGCAGCAAGAGCAGTATTTTCTAAAATTAGGTAGCCGAACGGAAAGTAAGTTAAATGAGCGATTACAAACATACTTTAAATTTACCGGAAACATCGTTTCCGATGCGTGGCAATTTGGCGCAACGCGAACCCAAAATGCTTAAAAAATGGTATGAACAAGACTTATATGGTCAAATTCGTAACGCGAAGAAAGGTAAAAAGCCATTTATACTGCACGATGGCCCTCCTTATGCGAATGGCAATATTCACCTCGGTCATTCAGTAAACAAGATTTTAAAAGATATCATTATTAAATCGAAGACGTTGTCTGATTTTGACGCGCCTTACGTGCCTGGTTGGGACTGTCATGGTCTACCAATCGAGTTGATGGTAGAGAAAAAAGTCGGTAAGCCGGGCAAGAAAGTGTCGGTTGCTGAATTTAGAGAAAAATGTCGCGAATATGCTCGTAAGCAGGTAGATGGGCAAAAAACAGACTTTAAACGCCTAGGTGTGTTTGGGGATTGGGATAAGCCATATCTGACAATGAACTTCGACTTCGAAGCGAATGCGATTCGAGTACTTGGTCGTATCATTAAGAATGGTCATTTACACAAAGGTGCAAAACCTGTGCACTGGTGTACTGACTGTGGTTCTGCGCTTGCTGAGGCAGAAGTTGAATATCAAGATAAGCAATCACCAGCAATTGATGTACGCTTTGTATTTACCGAAGCGGCCGCAGTAGAGAAAGCATTTTCACTGTCTGAAGGTCACGAAGGCAAAGGCGATATCAGCACAGTTATCTGGACGACAACACCTTGGACACTACCTGCAAACCGAGCGGTTGCTGTACACGGCGGCCTTGAGTATGCATTGGTTCAAATTGAAGACGAAGGCAAAGAGCAGCGCCTAGTATTAGGCTCTGAGTTAGTAAAAGACGCAGTTGACCGCTTTGGCTTCAAGCAATATCACGTATTAGGCTACTGTAAAGGTGATACGCTAGAGAACCTAGAAGTTGCACACCCATTCTACGATTTTAATGTACCGGTTATCCTTGGTGAGCACGTTACGACTGATTCAGGTACTGGTATCGTTCATACCGCACCTGGTCACGGTCAAGAAGATTTCGTGGCAGGACAAGCATATAACTTAGAGGTTGCAAATCCTGTAGGTGCGAACGGTGTATATTTACCGGACACGCCGATTTTTGCTGGCCAGCACGTGTTCAAAGCGAACGCAAATGTGATTGAGCTTCTGACTGAAAAAGGCATGTTAATGCATCATCATGCATTAACGCACAGCTATCCACATTGTTGGAGACACAAAACGCCAATTATTTTCCGTGCAACACCGCAATGGTTTGTAAGCATGGATCAAGCTGATTTACGTAAAGACTCGATGAAAGAAATCGAGAAAACACAGTGGATCCCAGCTTGGGGTGAAAACCGTATTGCTAACATGGTAGAAGGTCGCCCAGATTGGTGTATTTCACGTCAACGTACTTGGGGCGTGCCAATTGCACTCTTTGTTGATAAAGACACTGGTGCACTTCACCCAGATACTGAAACCCTAATCGAAAAAGTTGCTGATTTAGTTGATCAAGCTGGCATTCAAGCTTGGTATGACTTAGAACCAAGCACATTACTCAATGAAACAGACGCTCAGCAGTACGTTAAAGTGCAAGATACGCTGGATGTATGGTTTGACTCTGGTGTCACACACGCATGTGTTGTTGATGCAAGAGAAGAGCTGAGTGGCCCTGCAGATTTATATCTAGAAGGCTCAGATCAGCACCGTGGTTGGTTTATGTCATCTATGATGACGTCTGTGGCTATTAACGGTCACGCGCCATACAAGCAAGTGTTAACGCACGGTTTCACAGTGGATGAAAACGGCCGCAAGATGTCAAAGTCTTTGGGTAACGTGATTTCACCACAAGACATCATGAATAAACTAGGTGCTGACATCCTACGTTTATGGGTTGCTTCAACCGATTACACAGCTGAGATGACAGTTTCTGATGAAATTTTCAAGCGTTCAGCTGACCGTTACCGCCGTATTCGTAACACTAGCCGTTACTTATTGTCTAACTTAAGTGGTTTCAATCCAGCAACGGATTCAGTTGCCATTGAAGACATGGTTGAGTTGGATCGTTGGATTGTTTCTCGTGCAGCAGAACTGCAAAGTGAAATTGTTGAAGCTTATGACAACTATCAAATGTTGGTGGTTACGCAGAAGCTAATGAATTTCTGTACAGGTGAATTAGGCTCATTCTATCTTGATGTTATTAAAGACAGACAGTACACAGCTAAGAGTGACAGTCATGCTCGTCGTTCATGTCAGACTGCGTTATATCATATCGCCGAGGCAATGACGCGTTGGATGGCGCCTATTTTGAGCTTCACGGCACAAGAGCTTTGGGAAGCACTGCCAGGTGAGCGTGGTGAGTTTGTTTTCACTGACGTTTGGTACGACGGAATTACAGGCGCAACGTGTGGTCAATTTGATAATGCGTTCTGGCAAGAGCTATTAACAGTTCGTGATGAAGTGAACCGAGTGCTAGAGAACGCACGTAAAGAAGAAGTGATTGGGGCGACATTACAGGCTGAGGTAACGCTGTACACAGGTGGTGAATTAGCTGAAAAACTGCAAGGTTTAGAAGATGAACTACGCTTCGTATTACTTACTTCAAAAGCACATGTTGAAGTAGTATCAAGCCAACCAGAAGGCTCAGTGGCTTCTGAGATTGACGGCTTATTCATTAAAGTTGCTGCAACAGATGCGGCGAAATGTGATCGTTGTTGGCATCACAGTGAAGATGTTGGTACAAGTGAAGCCCACCCAGAGCTGTGTGGTCGCTGTATTACCAATGTTGACGGTGAAGGCGAACAGCGTAAATTTGCATAGGAGTTGCAAGTGACCAAATTGACCGAACGAAGTGGTCTAGTGTGGTTATGGCTAAGTCTACTGCTTTTTGCAGTAGACTACGTCACAAAAGCATTAGTAGTTGCAAATATGAAGCTGTATGAATCAATAGAGTTGTTGCCGTTTTTCAATTTTACATACATGCATAATTATGGTGCTGCATTTAGCTTTTTAAGTGAAGCCGGTGGATGGCAAAGATGGTTCCTCAGCGGTATTGCCGTGGTTATCAGCGTATTATTAGTCGTGTGGCTAAAAAACTTGAGAGCCAATAACTTGGTGCTGTGTGGCGCATATTCATTGGTGCTTGCTGGCGCTATAGGTAATTTATATGACCGCGTAACGTTAGGCTACGTTGTCGACTTTTTACATTTTTATTATCAAGATTGGCATTACCCTGCTTTTAATGTCGCAGACATGGCGATCGTCGGTGGTGCTGGTTTACTTTTATTTGATGCATTTTTTGGTGATAAAACCAATACTCGGGAGACAGAGGCGTGAGTGAACAAGTCATAGGCCCAAAATCAGAAGTGCTGTTCCACTATTCAATAAAGCTGGAAGATGGATCTGCTGCTGACTCAACAAAGGTGAATAATAAGCCTGCTAAGTTGTTTATGGGAGATGGAAGCCTCACTGAAAATTTTGAAAGCTGCTTACTGGGGTTAAAAGAGGGTGACAACAAAACCTTTGAGCTTCAGCCAGAAGATGCTTTTGGGATGCCAAATCCAGATAATATCTATTATTTAGATCGCACCAAGTTTGGTGCTGATACACCTGCAGAAGTTGGCAGTATTATTGCTTTCACTCAGCCTGATGGCACTGAATTACCTGGGCTTATTCGTGAAGTGGCTGGAGACTCTGTTACGGTTGACTTTAATCACCCTCTTGCTGGTCAGGTGGTGACGTTTGAAGTAGATATCTTAGAGGTTCATGGTTAATGGAAATCTTGTTAGCTAATCCACGTGGGTTCTGCGCAGGTGTAGATAGAGCGATTAGTATTGTTGAGCGTGCGCTCGATATTTTCGAAAAGCCTATTTATGTACGCCATGAAGTTGTACATAACAAATATGTTGTAAATGGTCTCAGAGACAGAGGCGCAGTATTTGTTGAAGAGCTTCATCAAGTACCAGATGACAGCATCGTTATTTTTAGTGCGCATGGTGTTTCACAACAAGTGAGACAAGAAGCGAAACGACGCGAATTGAAGGTGTTTGATGCTACTTGTCCATTGGTTACCAAGGTACATATGGAAGTGACTAGAGCGAGTAGAAAGGGCACTGAGTGCATTCTAATTGGTCATCACGGTCATCCAGAAGTTGAAGGTACTATGGGGCAGTACGATAACCCTGAAGGTGGGATTTATCTTGTTGAGACACCTGAAGATGTTGCCTCGTTAGAAGTTAAAGACGCGAGTAATTTGTTCTATTGTAGCCAAACTACATTGTCAGTAGATGATACGGCAGATGTTATTGATGCATTGCGTGAGAAGTTTCCTGAGATCCATGGACCACGCAAAGATGATATTTGCTATGCAACGCAAAACCGTCAAGATGCTGTGCGTGATTTAGCTGATAAAGTGGATTTGCTACTCGTGGTGGGTGCAAAAAATAGCTCTAACTCAAATCGCTTGCGTGAATTAGCAGACAAAATGGGCACCGCTGCGCACCTTATCGATGATGAGAAAAGTATTGATGCAGATTGGTTTGATAATGTAGAGCGTGTAGGCGTCACTGCTGGTGCATCTGCACCTGAAGTTTTAGTTCAACAGGTAATTTCTCGCTTGAAGGAATTGGGTGGGCATACGGTTTTAGAAAATCCGGGTCAGGAAGAAAATGTAGTGTTTGCAGTGCCTGTAGAGCTGAGATAAAACATGACACCATGGGCTCATTCGACGTCGATTGACCGTGGTTTATTTAAGGCGATGCTCACTGAGCGAGGCATACTTGCAATGATTATTGCCTCGCAGGCCGTCGCCTTTATTTATACATTGGCTAGTGGTAAGGACTTTTGGTTAAGTCTTGGTTTAGTCAGCCTTTTCACACACGCAAATGCGTTTGTCACACTTTCATTAATAGCCCTGGTGCTGCGATTTTCAAAACCACTTTCGTTCAAGAGCGAGCTTGGTTTAGTGCTGGTTTTCTTCCAGTCTGTATGCATTGTGACAAGTGTGCTTGTCCAATATTCTCCCTTTACTCCCGTTGAGCCAGTAGATTGGCCGTTTGTTATTAATAACAATGCTATTTGCGGTTTTGTGGTGATTTTGTTACTGCATTTCATGGCAATTTATATCGATAACCTCAATACTATTGCACACGCAGCGAATGCCGAGCTAGAGGCGTTACAAGCGAGAATTCGACCTCACTTCTTACACAATGCGTTAAATACATTAGCTGAGCTTTGTCATGAAAGTCCAAATGATGCTGAGGAAGCGGCCTTAACTATGGCGAAGCTGATGCAAGTTGCTTTTGCACGCAACAAAACACATAGCTTAGAGCAGGAGATATCTCTGACAAAAGGGTATTTAACAATTGAGAAATACCGCTTTGAACACCGTCTTATGGTTGTGTGGTCTATTAATAATGTTAACTTAAATGTAAAGGTGCCTGCACTTATTTTGCAGCCGCTAGTAGAAAATGCTGTAGTTCATGGTATCGAGCCTATGCGGGAAGGTGGGGTGATCAACATTGAAGTCGGCTTTGTAAATTCAATGTTAACTCTTAAAGTAGATAACCCATTTAACGCTGGCTCAAAGTCGCGCTCAGGTCAGGGGATTGCCCTTGAAAACATAACTCGTCGCCTATTAATTTACTATGGCGAAAAAGCAACTTTGAAGACATCGCAAAAAAGTGGTAGATTTGTGTTAACAGTTATGTTGCCGCTTGGAGCTTTGAATGAAATATCTGGTAGTAGATGATGAACCGATCGCACGACGACGTATACAGCGATTACTCGGTGAATTTGAGGCACTAGAGTGTATTGGAGAAGCTCCGGATGGCCAACAAGCGGTTGAGCTGGTTGAGCGTTTAAAGCCGGAACTGGTATTTTTAGATATTTCTATGCCAGAGATGGATGGCATCGAACTTGGAAAGCACTTGCGTGAAAATAACGCCAATTTAAAATTGGTATATGTGACTGCTTATCCTGAACATGCATTGAAAGCTTATCAAATTTTTGCTTCAGGTTATCTTGTTAAGCCAGTAGATCGGAGCCAAATATCTGAGTTATTGAACCACCTTTTTCCTGATTCATTGGCCAAGCTGCAATACCAAGTTGGGCATGACATTCGTTGGGTAAATGTGCCCGACATTGTAATTGCGCAAACTGACGATAGGTACACGCATATCTATTTTGAAGGTGGTGATGCGCTGATTGATATGCCTTTGAAGAAACTCTTGTCTGATTATCCCCACCATTTTGTCCAAGTACATCGAAATACCATTGTTAAAAAGGCGAGCATTGTAAAATTAGAAAGTTGCGAAGGGGGACATCGAGTTGTTCTCAATGGTTTAGCAGAGCCTGTACAGGTAAGTAGACGCGCTTATGCGAGTCTAAAAACAGTGTTTTAACCACTGACCCTCATTGATTGACCGTTTAGTCATCTGGCGGTTTGGTTATCAAAAAAAAGCGATAATATGTAATATAGAGTATATATTGAGTTTTTTTCATGGGTATTTTGTTTCCAAAAAAAGTCCAAGTAGGGTTTACCTTACTAGAAGTGGTCGTTGCCTTTATGGTACTTAGCTTTGGGTTGTTAGGTGCTGTGGCACTGCAAGCAAAGGCGAAGCAAGCTAGCTTTGATTCTATGCAGCGAGCTGCTGCAGTTGCCTTGGCAGGAGACATTATTCAGCGGATCAGGTCAAACGACACGGCTTCATTAATAGACTTATATGGTGGCTCGTTTACGAGTGAGACCGAACTCAATACGGATACGACGTGCTTTTCTAACTTTTGTAACAATCAGGCGATAGCTAATTTAGACAAAGAACAATGGAAGCAAGCTATTCGGGCAAAAGAGAATACGGGTTCTTTAGACGATACAACAGTCTGCATCACCCCTGTTAGAGATGGTGATGGCTTTGAAGTCACTGTTACTGTTGCTTGGGTTGGTCGCCAAGCGATTAAAGCAAACAGCACGACATCGGGTATTAACTGCGGCACCAACGATGACTACAGAAGGCTCGTGTCTTTATCTAGCTTTGTACTTGTAAGGAGTTAGCAATGCGCCAGCGTGGGTTTACTCTGATCGAAATCTTAATCTCTCTTTTTATCGGGGCGATACTCTTAGGTGGCGTTGTTGCGACGTATGTCAGTATGCGAGTGACGACGAAAGACACGATGGCCATTGGAGAGCTGCAAGAAATAGGTCGGTTATCCTTAACTTTGCTGCGTAGAGATTTGGAGCAGATAGGATTTTGGGGTACTTTTTACGATAAAAGCTTTAGTACTGTTAACTCCGTAAGTCCATCTAACCCCGCTGGTGATTGTTTTGGGGGGTTGAATAACGGCAGCTTCCCTGCTGCTGTGCCTACTAACTTTCGTCCAATTTATGCCAGCTATACGACTACGGGTACTACGCTAGAGTGTATCACTGGCGCAAAAAAGAATACTGAAGCCCTGCAACTTAAATTCCTAGAAGGCGAGCAAATCATCAATGATGCAGTAAATAGTAATAAATATTATTTTATTGCGCAGCAAGAGCAGGGGGAGTTTATCGCAGGGAGGGACTTTGTCGCTTTACCCAATGTAAATGCGACGCTCTGGCCATATAGTCATCATGTTTATTACATAAGCGAGCAACAGATAACCATTAATAATGCGCCATTGACAATTCCGGTACTGATGAGGAAGAGGTTAACTGTGAGCGGTCAGATGACCACTGAAACCGTCATCGAAGGCGTTGAGGATATGCGCTTTTTATTTGGTATTGATATTGATGGTGATAGCCGAGTGGATAGCTATCGCAGCGTTAAGCAAATGACAGCTGCTGATTGGGAAAGGTCTGAAGGTGTATTGACCGTTCAGGTTATCGTACTTGTGAGGTCTTTGGAGCCTGATCCTGGAATAAATTTGAAGAACCAAAAATATACATTAGGGAACGATACCGACAAAGTCGTTCATACATTTTCAGACAGTTATAGGAGAACCGTTTTTTCAACGACTGTTCAGCTATATAACATGGGGTCTTCAGCATGGTAAATCATTCGAAACAAAAAGGGATGGTATTAATCGTCTCTATGGTATTGATCGTTGCGGTGACGAGTATCGCTGTGACATTGATGAGTAGCAGTACGATTGATATAAAAATTACCAATGCAGCACAAGAGCGTGAAACAGCTGAGGCCTATTTAATGGGCGAGGTGCAGCGACTGGTAAAAGATCAAAAACAAATGTTTGGTGCCAGTAAGTTTCATCTAACCAATGGTCAGATAGACGCCAATGATGGCGGTGTTCACAAGTTTGATAATGAAAACCAAGAAAGCCTAGTCGATTATGAATTAAGAAACTTGAATAAAGGACAGTTAGAAGTTCCGTGCCCTAGGATATATGGTTATACCGAGGGGGTTGTCTGCAATATGACTGAGCTAACGAGCTCTGTAGAGTATGGTGACCAAGGCCGTCATAAGGTGACAGTCGTTATTGGTATTGGTCAAGAGATTCAAGATGTTAAGGCAAATCAATGATGTACTTTAAAAGACTTTTCTTAGTTTGCTTGCTGATAAGCAGCGGTGTATATGCTGAAGACATTGAACTGTATGTAAAACACGATGTGGGTGGCTCTGAAAAGTCGCGTGTTATGGTGATTTTTGATACTTCAGGCAGTATGGCGTGGGATGTAACTGACGGGCGGCGTTGCTATGAGTATAAAAATTGGCGGCTGAGATCCGTAGAGTGTTTTGACACCTCAAAGACATCCAAGACCTGTTATAAGTACAAGAATGGCCGTTATCGCTCTTCAAGATGTTATGACAGCCGACTGAGAGTGGCGAAAGATGCCATGACTACCTTAGTGAACGACAACCCTGATTTTGACTTTGGCTTAATGCGCTTGTATTCCAGCTCAGGAGGGTATGTTTTAAATGGTATTGGTGCCGATCCAAGTGTGGTTGTCAGTAAAATAAATGCGCTTAGAGCCAGCGGCAGCACTCCCTTGGCGGAAACCTTGTGGGAGGCTTATTTGTATCTTAAAGGGGAATCCGTTGATTATGGTTTTAATGGCGGTAATGACAGAGATAAGTCCATTGAATATAACAACACCTATATATCACCTTTTGCGCCTGTAGCTGGTGAACCTGAGCGCTGCGATACTTCAACGAATATTATCTTGATGACTGACGGTGACCCAACAAGTGACACAGGAAAAGATACTGATATATCTGACGAACATCTAGTAACGTTTGGCTCGAAACCGGATAAGTTATCTAATAGCTATCTAAACACCTTGGCAAAATTGATGCGCGGTACCTCAGAAACGCCCATTGACTTATACCCTACTACACCTGATAAGCAAGACTTTGCGCGAGTTTACACAATTGGATTTGGTACTGGTATGTCTAATGCCGGTAAAGCGCTTTTGAGACAAACGGGGGAGATTGACGGTGGAGGGGATTACCTTCACGCAAATACGGCATCGCAGTTATCTGAAGCACTAAAACTAACTATTTCAAAAATACGAGAGCAAAGCGATAGCTTTTCATCTCCTTCAGTGTCTACAAGTAGTTCTGATTTGAGTCGCAGTGGTGATTCGGTTTACTTCACTATGTTTTATCCGGAAACTCATACTCGATGGGCTGGGAATCTTAAAAAACTCAAAGTGACTGGTGGTATCGTACATGGCTCATCTAGCACAACTAATGCGATTAATGATCAAGGTCAAATTGATAAGTCAGTCACAACGTTTTGGTCTGCGCCAAGCAGTAAAGATGGCAACGTGGTATTGGAAGGCGGGATTAATTACCAGCTGACTGAGCGGCAAACAGTTCGTCGTTTATATTCAGATTATGGTAAAGGGGCCCTGTATGACTTTGATTATGCGTCCGCTTTAAATGCTCACCAAGGTTCATTGGTAAATTTGGCAGCAAAGCTTGGTAGTTCAACGGCCGAAGTGCAAAACACTATGTTGTGGGCAAGAGGGCTTGATGTCGATGACCAAAATGGTAACCGTATCACTAACGAAAGGCGAAAAGATATCTTTGGAGACCCACTTCATTCAAGGCCTGTGACCATAGATTATGGCAATGATGATTTAAGGGTGGTTGTGGGTACTAATGCCGGCTTTTTGCATATGTTCAAAGATAAAGGAGAAACAGTTGAAGAAAGCTGGGCGTTCATTCCAGACTCGCTCCTAGATATTATGAAACCGCTTAGAGATCGCAGGCAAGATACCAAGCTGTATGGGATGGACGGACCTATCACAGTGTATTTTTGGGACAAAAATGATAGTGGAGTGGTGGATTCTGGTGAGAAAGTTTGGTTGATTGCGGGTATGCGACGCGGTGGCAATGAATATTACGGCTTTGATATTACTGTACCGGATCAGCCCAGAATGTTGTGGGGCGGGCCAATTAAGGGTGGTGTTGGTGATTTCACAGAGTTAGGCCAGTCTTGGTCTAAGCCTATTGTGTCTTTTATTACAGCTCAACCAGACAAGCCAGTGTTAATTTTTGGTGCTGGGTATGACACGAATAAAGACAATGCTATTTTCTCGGAAGACACTAAAGGCAGAGGAATATATATCGTTGATTTAGAAAGCGGTAAGCCCGTATGGTCTTTGACTCCTGATAACGGCTTTAAAGGCGAGCATAGTATTGCTGCGGATGTGAGTGTGCTTGACTCTGACTATGATGGTTATGTTGATAGGATCTATGCAGCTGATACGGGTGGTGGGCTTTGGAGAGTAGATCTACCTAGTAGCAAACCGGACGATGAAGATGCGCCATGGACTCATTATATGCTAGCTAACTTGAGTGGTGGGAATGACATTGCTAAAAGAAGGTTTTTCTATCGACCCATGATAGCAAGGACTTACTTCAGCAAGGTCACCGAAGAAATTATAGATGGCAAGGCGACTAAAATTAGAAGAGATGTACCGTACGAGGGGATCTTGATTGGTAGTGGTAACCGAGCAAAGCCAACGTCAACACACATCAAGAACTTTTTATTTATGGTCAGGGATGAAAATACAAAAACTCAATCATTTACGTCAGATAATACGCCAAGTGTGATCCGCGCAAGTGATTTGTTTAATGTCACTAATGATCCATTTAAATCTAGCCTAGATAGCTACGAGAATTTTACGGACCAAGAGGTAGAGTTAGGTAAAGCGAAAGGCTGGAAAATTAGATTAGAAGCAGGAGAAAAGTCTCTTTCTGCAGCAACAGCGATTGGTGGGTTAGCCTATTTTACTTCGTTTTCACCAACGACGGTCTCAGAAAATCAATGTTCGATTGGCGAAGGTACAGGATACTTGTACATTGTGCACCTGCATTACGGTATGCAAGTATTCCAATTACGTCGTTACAGGACGACAGCCACACTACCAGATACACCTCGGACGCATTACGATGTATACGAAGACCCAATCACGAAGAAAAAGACGGTCAAAGCCAAAATTATCAGCCCGACAGTTATAAAAGATGACGCGTTAGATGACATGTTTGGTGGTAATCCTGCTGATGGTATTGATCCTTACAAGCTTGAGCCACCCAATGTTTATAAAAATACCGATGGCTCTGCAAATGTACCGGGTGTTTCGCCACTGACGATCACGTACGAAACAAGGCAACTTTATATTTACAAGAAAGAAGATAATGATGAAAAGTAAAATGCATGTTGATTCAGGTTTTACGTTGATCGAGCTCGTAATAGTTGTAGCTATTGTCGGGATACTCGCCACCTTGGCGTATCCCAATTACTCTAGTTATATTAAACGCGGCGCGAGAACGGATGCCATGACCATCTTATTGGATGCGGCAAATAAGCAAGAGCAGTATTTTGTGGATAATCGAGAGTATGCCAGTAAATTGGAAGATATTGGCGTACCGACAACAAGTGAAAACGGTTATTTTAATATCTCAGTCAGTGTCAGCAGTGGGGGCTATACCTTAACGGCAACCGCCGCGGGCGGGCCTGTTCAAGGAGATCTTGAGTGCAGTAGTTTATCTGTCAATAACTTAGGTATAAAAACAGTGACTGGGACAGCCAGCGCGGATACTTGCTGGGAGCGCTAAAGTTTACATTTAGAAGTATCTTTTAGTCTGGTGCGGCCAGCTGTGCTTAAAGAAAGTGCTTTGCCATATTTGCTGCCATCGCGTTTGGTGATGCAATAGACAAAAGTACCATTTGCAAGGCCCCAAGTGCTGCCCGTATGTTTAAACGTGACTCCTGATCTTTGATAACTAATATCGTCAGCTGGGTTTATGCCAGTGCTAACTGTAAGAATGGTGTCTTGATCGTTTAAGCACTTTAGTTCACCTCTATCAATGAACAGAGTAAGTTCAGTATGCCAATAGTGTTTTGCGCAGCAATTTGAAACCAACGGGCATAGTGTGACACGTTCACCAGAATAAACCGCCTTAAGTCTGGCGTAACTTATTAACCTGTCTAGATACATGAGTGCGTATTTGGGTCTATTAATAGAAAAAACTTCACTCATAGAGGGAATAGCAAGTGAAGTAACAATGGCGCATATTGATAGCACGATAAGCAGCTCGAACAGTGAAAACCCTGTATTTTTAATTTTGTTCATCAATTCCACTCTAGTCCTTGAGTATAGGTATGTATTTTGGTGACTTAGAAGGTGGATTTGAGGGGGTAAAATTTAAACACCGTTGGCCATGCACTTTAATTATTATTTTTTAGTGCATCTGTACAATAGCGAGTGTGAAAATGAAAAAGTTAATCTTTTTTGGTTTTAAAACTCTTTTTTAGCGTGTTGAAGATTAGGTGCAAGTTTGCGTTGTATCACCAGTGAATAATGCCGTACCTGCTTGTGTTATATTGAGGCTTTGGTTTTGTGTTGTAGCCCCATTCGGGCAGTAGACAAATGTACCATTTTGTCCGTCACCAAGTCGGCCACTTGAGTCAAATTTTAATGAAGCAACTGGGTAGTTTAAGTCATCATTATCTAATACTCGTTCCATTACTCTTAATAAGTCATCAGTATCAGTCGTGTATGTACCATTATTGTCTCGATCTACAAAAATAACGATTCGATTGCTTTTCCAGTCTGTGTTGCAAGTAAAGTCTTTATTTTCCAAAAGTAGAGTTTCTAGAACAGGGCATACGATGACAATTTCATCGCTGGCAGTCGCTTTTGCTCTAGCAAAAGTGACAGTACGCTTAAGCTCCAATAAAAAACTCTGGGCGCGATTTTCTTGATAAGTGGAGCTTGTGAAGAAGAAAGTCAGGGAAGCCAATACACCTAAAATAGCAACGGTGATTAACAACTCCAATAAGCTCATGCCGCGTTGGTATCGCATCTTAAGCTCCAAATACAGGCTGATTATGATACTTTATTTTGCGCTTTTTCAATATATTATTCAACAGCTATGTTTGCCATGCTTGCCCCTATTGTCTAAAATCGACGCATTACCAGAGGAAGCATGATAATCATGAAGAAGATTGAAGCAATAATTAAACCATTTAAGTTAGATGATGTAAGGGAAGCCCTGTCTGATATAGGTATTACTGGCATGACTGTGTGTGAAGTCAAAGGTTTTGGACGCCAAAAAGGCCATACTGAGCTTTATCGTGGCGCAGAGTATATGGTTGACTTCCTACCAAAAGTAAAACTAGACATTGTACTTGCAGAAGAAGATGTCGACCGTGCAATTGATGTTATTTTGAAAACGGCTCAAACCGGTAAGATTGGTGATGGTAAGATATTTGTCACAGAAGTTGAGCGTGTGGTTCGGATCCGTACTGGGGAAGAAGACGAAGAAGCGATTTAACTTCGTATCCAATAGGGGAGTTCAGGCATCACAGATGCCTGAACCAAAATTTTAACGTTGGTTAAGCGCTTTTGTCTTTCTGACATGGTCACTTAGCTCGGTTAGACCAAGCTTGTCGTAGCTCTTCTCCATCATGTCCAGCGCTTCAAGCAAATAACTACTTTGTGAATAGTGCTCAACAACATATTTGCCACGGTTAGCTGCTGCCAAATACGCTTCACGTTCAAAGTAATAATTAGCAATTTTCAGCTCATAGCGTGCCATTTTATTGAGTAGCCAAGCAAGGCGCTTTTTCGCTTCCGGCGTGTAACTGCTATCTGGATAGTTTTTGACTAGCGTAGATAAATCTTGGAACGCAACGCGTGTTTTGCTTACATCTCTATCCGCACGGTCAACGCCAAAGTATTCCTGAAACGCATTTTCATCGGCTTTAATATTAATCAAACCACGCATGTAATACATGTAGTCTAGGTTTTTGTGATTCGGATTCAATCGAATGAAGCGGTCTACGGTTGCAAGTGCTTGATCGATATTGCCTGTTTGATAATGTGCATAAACCAAATCCATTTGTACTTGTCTAGAGTAAGGACCAAATGGGTAACGAGCATTGATTGCGCCAAGTAGCTGAATAGCTCTAGCGTATAGGCCTGAGTCTAGTGTGCGTTTGGCATCTTCATATAATGCTTGTACAGATTTGTTTGGTACACGTTCAATTTCTTCTTGTTCTGGTGCTGAAGAACATGCGGCTAATCCTAGTATAGATGCGCTAATAAATACTGCAGCAGCGCGTTTTCCCAACTTCATTATCATTTTATTTTACTACCTTCGTTGTCTTCGGCTAGGCCAAGTCGGTAAAACCGAGTAAACTATGCATTTATGCGATTCTAACCCAGTCGAGCGAGGCTTGCACTGGTAATTTAGGTAAAGTTACACATGTCAGAGCAAATTTCTCTACAAGCCGAAGTGCCAATCGAGTTAGGCGGTAAACGTCTAGACCAAATATTAGCGCAATTGTTCCCTGATTTTTCACGTTCAAGAATAAAAACGTGGATTTTAGATGAGAAGGTAACCGTTAATGGTCAAACATTAAGCACACCCAAAGAAAAACTGTTTGGTGGTGAAGTCGTAGAGATCGAAACACAAATAGAAGCAGAGCGCGAGTATGAAGCGCAAGATATTGCACTAGATATTGTTTATGAAGATGACGATATTCTGGTGATTAACAAGCCTATGGGTTTAGTTGTTCACCCAGGTGCAGGCAACCCTAATGGTACGGTACTTAATGCACTCCTGTATCACCACCCTGATATTATCAATGTACCGCGTGCTGGTATCGTGCATCGTTTGGATAAAGACACAACAGGTTTGATGGTGGTTGCAAAAACCATTCAGGCGCAAACTCATTTGGTTAAAAACCTGCAAGCGCGCACCAACTTCACCCGAGAATATGAAGCTATCTGTAATGGTACAATGACAGCTGGCGGTGTAATCGAAAAGCCGATTGGTCGTCATGCCACAAAGCGTACGCATATGGCGGTACATGAAATGGGTAAACCTGCGATTACGCACTATCGTGTTGCTGAAAAGTTCAGAGCCCATACGCGACTCAGGTTACGTCTGGAAACAGGTAGAACACACCAGATCCGTGTACACATGGCATATTTAAAGCATCCATTGATTGGAGATCAGCTTTACAATGGTCGTCCTTGCCCACCGAAAAATGCCTCAGCAGAATTTTTAGAGACATTACGAGGCTTCAAAAGGCAGGCACTTCATGCTGTTAAACTCAGTATCGCACACCCAATTACCGGTGAGAAAATGACTTGGGAAGCGCCAATTCCTGATGATATGCAAGCGCTGACTGAGATGCTAAGAGCGGATACGAAAGCTAACCCTCAAATTGAATACTAGTCATATGATATTGCCTCAATGGCCAGTGCAAGAGAAAGTCGGTGCTTTAACAAGCACCCGCTTGGGCGGTTACTCTAAGTCGCCTTTTGATACGTTTAATTTGGCGGTTCATGTCGGAGATTGCGTTGAAGATGTTAAAAGTAATCGCAAGCTGCTAGCAAAGTCTCTTCCAGCTGAGCCTATTTGGATAAATCAGGTTCATGGCTCACATGTACACCGTGTTGATGCGCATACAGAGCTTGACGAGACGTGTAGTGCAGATGCTTTGTATACGCGTTTAAGAAAACAGCCTTTAGCAATTATGACCGCAGATTGTTTGCCTATCCTATTAGCAAGTCGACAAGGTGATGAAGTTGCGGCAATCCATGCCGGCTGGCGGCCACTTGCTGGTGGTATTATAGAGAACACGCTACAGTGCTTTCGTGCACCTGCAAATGAGATAGTGGCTTGGTTTGGGCCAGCAATTGGACCTACTGCGTTTGAAGTGGGGGCTGAAGTTAAAGATGCCTTCATAGAAAAATTACCAGCGCAAACGCAGGCATTTACGCCTAATGGTGGAAACAAGTTTCTCGCGGATATTTTTCTATTGGCTCGTATTCGGTTAAATTCGTTGAATATAAACTATATTTATAGCGATGAACTTTGTACTTACAGTGATAGTGAGCAATTTTTTTCATACCGCCGAGAGGGGCAATGTGGACGCATGGCAACCGTGATCTGGCGCAAATAAATTCTATTCTCTACTTGAACATATTCACCAAAGGACCCACTTAAAGAAGTAGTTTAGAATACTTAGGTGCGGAGTCTCATGCGTTTAGATAGATTTACTAGCAAATTCCAAAGTGCGTTGTCAGACGCTCAATCCCTTGCATTGGGTCGAGATCATCAATTTATAGAACCAGTCCATTTAATGTATGCGCTGTTACAGCAAACGGGCTCGAGTGTCAGGGCGTTATTTGCGCAAGCTGGTGTGAGTGCAGATGAGCTCAACACTAAGTTATCTCAATCTATAGAGCGGCTGTTCAAAGTTGAGGGTGTAGGTGGCGATGTTCAACTATCTAATAACCTTATTTCACTTATCAATCTCTGTGATAAATATGCGCAAAAGCGCAAAGATAAATATATTTCTAGCGAAGTGTTTGTGTTCTCAGCATGTGAGGATAAAGGCGAGCTAGGAGATATTTTTCGCGCCCTCAATATTACCCAAGACAAGGTTGAAAAGGCCATCAAAGCCATTCGAGGCGGACAAAAAGTAGATGATCCTAATGCCGAAGAAACACGTCAGGCGCTTGAAAAATTTACAATAGATTTAACTGAGCGTGCTGAGCAGGGAAAATTAGACCCTGTGATAGGTCGCGATGATGAAATTAGGCGCACGATTCAGGTCCTGCAGCGTCGAACTAAAAATAATCCGGTGCTGATCGGTGAACCTGGGGTCGGAAAGACAGCGATTGTCGAGGGGTTAGCGCAGCGTATTATCAACGGAGAAGTACCTGAAGGGCTCAAGCATAAACGTGTTTTGTCCCTAGATTTAGGGGCACTTGTTGCGGGCGCTAAGTATCGAGGCGAATTCGAAGAGCGCTTAAAATCTGTGTTAAATGAGCTAGCCAAAGAAGAAGGCAGTGTGATCTTATTCATTGATGAGATCCATACTATGGTTGGTGCAGGCAAAACCGATGGTGCGATGGATGCGGGGAATATGCTTAAACCTGCTCTCGCACGCGGTGAGTTGCATTGCGTTGGTGCAACGACACTGGATGAGTATCGTCAATATATTGAGAAAGACGCTGCACTTGAAAGGCGTTTTCAAAAAGTCTTTGTCTCAGAGCCTACAGTTGAAGATACCATTGCGATTTTACGTGGCTTAAAAGAACGCTACGAATTGCACCATTCTGTAGACATTACTGATCCTGCCATTGTTGCTGCGGCAAATTTATCACATCGTTATATTAGTGACCGTCAACTACCCGATAAAGCCATTGACTTAATTGATGAGGCTGGCTCATCTATTCGTTTGCAAATCGACTCTAAGCCAGAGCAACTAGACAAGCTCGAAAGGCGCATTATTCAGCTGAAATTAGAAGACAATGCTTTGGCGAAAGAAAAAGACGAAGCCAGTCAAAAACGCCGCACTGAAATGCAATCACTGATCGCACAGTTAGAGACTGAATACACAGAATTAGATGAAGTTTGGAATGCTGAAAAAGCCTCTTTACAGGGCACGCAAGTAATTAAAGCTGAGCTTGAACAAGCGCGCCTTGACCTTGAAGTGGCTCGAAGAGCAAGTGATTTGCAGCGCATGTCTGAATTGCAATATGGCCGTATTCCTGCGCTTGAGCGAAAACTAGACTTGGCATCTCAAGCTGAAATGCAAGAAATGAGCTTGCTTAAAAACCAAGTGTCTGAAGATGAAATAGCGGAGATCCTTTCTCGTTGGACAGGTATTCCTGTGGCGAAAATGCTGCAAGGGGAGCGTGAAAAGCTCTTACATATGGAAGATGAGTTACATCAGAAAGTCATCGGGCAGGACGAAGCGGTTAATGCGATAGCTAACGCTATCCGTCGCTCGCGCGCAGGGCTTGCGGATCCTAATCGCCCAATTGGCTCCTTCTTATTTTTAGGGCCTACTGGGGTGGGTAAAACGGAGCTGACAAAAGCGCTGGCTAATTTTATGTTTGATACTGAAGATGCCATGGTGCGGATCGACATGTCTGAATTCATGGAAAAGCACTCAGTCGCTCGTTTAGTCGGCGCCCCTCCCGGTTATGTCGGCTATGAAGAAGGTGGCTATTTAACGGAAGCGGTACGTCGCAGACCTTATTCTGTTGTGTTGCTGGATGAAGTAGAAAAAGCGCACCCGGATGTCTTTAATATTCTTCTACAGGTGTTAGATGATGGCCGTTTAACCGATGGCCAAGGTCGAACGGTTGATTTTAAAAATACTGTTATCATCATGACATCAAATTTAGGGTCAGACGTTATTCAAGAGCAGGCGAGCAGTAATGATTATACAGGCCTGAAAAATAAACTGATGGACGTACTGACGACTCAGTTTAGACCTGAGTTTATAAACCGTATCGATGAAACTGTGGTATTCCATCCACTGGTCACCGAACACATCAAGCAAATTGCAAGGATCCAACTTGATAAGCTGTCAAGTCGTCTTAAAGATAATGGTTATGGGTTCGAAGTGAGCGAAGGCGCACTTGAGAAAATCGCACAGAGCGGTTTTGACCCAGTGTTTGGGGCGCGACCACTTAAGCGTGCTATACAGCAATATATTGAAAACCCATTGGCGCAAAGTTTGTTGCAAGGTGACTTTAATGGGTACGCACGCATTAAGGTAGATGTTGACGAAGGCAATATATTGTTTAGTGGCGAGTAATCTCGTACTACAGCTCAAATATAATTAAAAATATTTGTTATGAACCCCCTAAAGATCACGATGAAGTTATTTGGGGGGTTTTGCTTTTATATGGTAAATTTAACGACTATTTAGTCTGGCTTGATGACATAACATGAATAAAAATTACAAACAGGCAGGAGTCGTAAATTTTGGCACCGCAGATAGACTTCAGATACGAAGCCTTCCACAGCCAACACTTGAACGGGGTCAAGTTTTTATTCGTATTACCTCATCTTCGATAAATCCCATTGATGTTAAAACGCGCGCAGGTTTAGGCTATGTTGCACAGTCAAAGCAGGATGGTGCATTTTTACCTTTAGGCTACGATGTATTAGGCATCGTTGAAGAGGTAAGTGAAGGCGTTAATAACGTAACAGTCGGTGACACTGTATTGGGTATGGTGGGCTTTCCCTCGACGCCTGGATGCTATGCGTCCCATGCCATTGTTGAAAGTGAAGAACTTATTGTTGTTGACTCGAAAGTTTCTGACGAATTAGCGGGTCTGAGTTTAGCAGGACTCACTGCGCTACAATCGTTAGATAAATTAAATGCGAACGCAGGGACCTTGTTTATTAACGCACCGACAGGTGGTGTTGGCCATTTAGCTATACAGCTAGCGGTACTTAACGGATTTGATGTGGTTGCCGTAACAACACGTAAGGCATTAATTGAGTCATTGAACTTTGATGTGGCGACTATGTCTTATGAGGAGTTTTTTGACCAACCCCAGTCGGGTCAGCTTTTGGATTTGGTCGGTGGCGAGCTTGCTTGTAAAATGCTGTCAAACATGGGAGCTGGTACTTCGTTTGTGACTGTGCCTTCAATTACCAAAGACGCAGTCATTGAACACGGTGCCTCTTTTGGCGCTCAAGGAGATGGAATTTTAGTCCAAGCTAATCCAAAACACCTAAATGAACTGTATAAAGCTGTCGCGACACAGCGAGTAAAGCTTGTTGCAAGTAAAAAATTTAAGCTAGATGAGGTTGCTTTGGCTCACAAATATGTTGAGCAAGGCGAGCACTTTGGCAAAGTTATTATTGTGGCTTGAGTATTTTAAATTAGCCCCCATTGAAGGGGCATAACTTAAGCTTGATCCGGGCCTCGAGGTATTTTTTTGAAACACACGAATTTAGATAGCAAGTTAGAAACACTTGCCAACACTGCGCTTATCTCTTCATTAGCGGGTATTCAGCGCGGTATTGAACGAGAAGCTTTACGGATCCAGCCATCCGGCAAAATCGCTAAAACACCTCATCCAGCAGGTGTTGGACACCCATTGACACATAACTCAATTACAACTGACTTTTCAGAGTCACTGCTTGAGTTTATTACCCCTGTTAGCACCTCTGCAGAACAAACGTTATCTCAGCTTAGAGACCTACAAAAATATACTTTAGCGAATATGGGCGATGAAATGCTTTGGCCTATGAGCATGCCGTGCTTTATCGAAGATCAAGACGATATTGTTCTGGCACAATTTGGTGAGTCAAATATTGGGAAAATGAAAACCCTGTATCGCGAAGGGTTAAAAAATCGCTATGGCAGCATGATGCAGGCTATTGCTGGTGTGCATTTTAATATGTCATTCCCAAATGACTTCTGGAGCGCATTAAAGGCGAGCGAGCAAAATACAGGGTCAGTACAAGATTTTATTTCTGATAAATACCTTGGCCTAATTCGCAATTTTAAACGTGAACTATGGCTGATAAGCTATTTGTTTGGCGCTTCCCCTGCGTTATGTCGCTCGTTTTTACAAGGTAAGCAAAGCGATTTGCCATTTCAAGAGTCAGGTAAAGGGACTTTGTATTTAGATAAAGGTACAGCGTTACGTTTGGGCGATTTAGGGTATACCAACAGTGCTCAGTCTTCACTTAAAGTGATGTACAACAGCTTGCCTGAATATGTGAAAGGCTTGCAAACAGCAATCCGCTGTCGTTCTGATTTATACGAAAATATTGACGATTATCACGCGAATGTGCCTAAGCAGCTGAACAAGAATATTCTTCAGATAGAGAACGAGTTCTACTCACCAATCCGACCAAAGCGCAATGCCAATTCGCAAGAGACACCAACACAGGCATTAGCACGCGGTGGTATCGAGTATATTGAGATCCGTGCCTTAGATGTTAACCCATTCTCAGGTACAGGCATTAGCTTAGAGCAAATCAGATTCTTAGACGTGTTTTTAACTTACTGTTTGTTAAAAGACTCACCAGAGATGGACTGGGATGAGCAGCAGGTTTCAGACAGAAACTTACAAAGTGTGATCAGCACAGGCCGAGATACAGAAACGTATTTACAGCAAGGCGATACGCAAGTTTCTATTGCGGCGTGGGCTGAATCTATTTTCCATGACTTGACGAAAGTTGCCAAGCTGTTTGATGACGCGCATGGTGATCAGACTTACTCAGACACGATCGCAAGCTTAGCTACCTGGGTAGATAACCCGGATGAGACGTTTTCAGGTCAATTAGTGAGTGCTTTAAAAGAAAATAGTACCGATTCTGCTGTGCAGGCTTTGGAGCTGGCCAGTCAATATAAGCAATCTCATTTGCAAAGTGACTATCAGTTTTATAATGAGTCAGAGTTGGATGCTAAAACAGCGCAGTCATTTGCGGATGAAAAAAAGGTGTGTGATGCAGATGAGTTATCACTGACTGCATTTTTACAAGAGTATTTCGAAAAGGCATAAAAAAACGCAGCCCATGAGGCTGCGTCAAAATATATCAGGGATGAAACAATGCTAAACTGCTGCATTCAAGTAGTATGACCCTAGCAAAATAGAAAAGTTCAGGTGAGTTCAAAAAAAATGAGAAAAAAAATAATATTTTTACCTCTACTTCTAACTCTGACTGGTTGTGCAACAGCCCCTCCGAAGCAACCTAATGATATTTGTAAGATTTTTCAGGAGAAAGAGGACTGGTATTACGACGCGCGTGATGCACAGGAAAAGTGGGGTTCGCCAAAACATGTGCTGATGAGCATGATGTATCAAGAAAGTTCATTTAGGCATGATGCCGCGCCGCCGATGGAGTACTTCTTAGGCTTTATTCCAATTGGTCGTGCAAGTTCAGCATATGGTTACTCCCAAGCAAAAACAATGACTTGGAGTGATTATATTCGCGAGACTGGCAATTCAGGGGCCGATAGAGATGACTTTGAAGATGCGATAGACTTTATGGGCTGGTTTGTTTATAAAACACATAAGGTAAATGGTGTTTCAAAGTGGGATGCCTATGCGCAGTACCTAAACTATCATGAAGGCTGGGGTGGATACCGCCGTGGCACTTATAAACAGAAAAAATGGCTGATGAAAGTTGCTAATAAGGTTAAGCACAGAGCATCTCGTTACGGTGCACAGCTGAAACGATGTGAGGATGATCTGGATAAAAACTGGTTTGAGAGGCTGTTTTCGTAGCAATCTGTGTCGAGTAAACGAGCTTAGACCGAATGAAAAGAAAAAAGGGTTAGCATGTGCTAACCCTTTTTTTAAGCTTGTTTTTGTGCTTGTTGCAGTGGAAAAATCTTCACTATTTTAATCATGTTTTCTTTGACTTCCATGACTTCCATTGGATAGTTAGCGATTTTTAAGCTTAGTTGACTCTCTGGAATATCTTCAAGGTACTCAACAATTAAGCCGCTGAGTGTTTTAGGCCCTTCAGTGGGGAGCTCCCAGCCCATTTCTTTATTTAAGTCTCTGATGTTAGCACTGCCATCAACTAAAACGGAGCCGTCACTTTGCACTGTCACTTCATCGCTTGGTGTTGGTGTTTGGGTTGTCGTAAAGTCACCGACCACTTCTTCTAAAATATCTTCTAGCGTCACCAAGCCCTGAATGTCACCGTATTCATCAACTACCAAGCCAATACGCTCTTTGTTTTGTTGAAACTTAAGAAGCTGGGTGTTTAGTGATGTGCCTTCAGGAATAAAGTATATTTCTCTTACAGCACGCAGTAATGAAGGCTTATCAAACTGCTCTTTAGTTAATAAGCGCAGTGCATCTCTTGAATGAATAAAGCCAACAGCGTCATCGATTTGATCACGGTATAGCAGCACTCGAGTGTGCTGAGCATTTGTTAGCCGACGAGAAATATCTTTCCAGTCATCGTTAATATCAATGGCATTGATCTCATTGCGGGGGATCATGATATCTTCAACGGTGACCTGCTCTAGGTCTAAAATTGAGGTCAGCATATTACCATGATTGGTGGGTAGCATAGCACTGGATTCATTTACGACCGTCTTGAGTTCTTCTTTACTTAAGCTATGTTCTTCTATTTGCTCTGGTGATACACCAAAAAGCTTGAGCATGCCATTGGTGATCCAGTTGACGGTAACCACGACAGGGAATAATACTTTTAAGAGTATTTTAAGTATCACAGAGCTTGGGAAAGCTACTTTTTCAGGGTACAGTGCAGCAAGTGTTTTAGGCGTGACTTCAGCAAAAATCAAAATAACCAAGGTCAGTGCAAATGTCGCGACAACTATACCTGCATCACCTAATAATCTCATACCAATTACGGTGGCAACCGCTGAGGCAGCGATATTAACGAGGTTGTTACCGATAAGAATAAGTCCAATAAGGCGATCTGGCCTTTTGAGTAGTTTATCAACGCGTTTGGCAGATTTGTTATTCTCTTTAACTAAATGTCTGAGCCTATAGCGATTAATGGACATGATGCCAGTCTCAGAGCTTGAGAAATAACCTGATATAAGTATCAGTACGCCAAGTATGATAAACAAGGCGCTGGTAGATATGTCGTCCAACAGAGGATCCCTTTTTTACTTTCGAAAGGTTATTAAGCGTCAGCACACGGATAGAGTCAAGCGTGACGCTCATTTTTTTGTATTAAAATTTGTCTAAGATGACTTCTTGGATAAATCGGCTGCCAAAATAAGCCAAGGTAACAATGCCGGATGCGCCGATAATGGCAAAAACGACAGGTTTTCCACGCCAACCAAATTGGTGGTGGCCCAATGTCACGGATGAAAAAATCGTCCAAGCTATGAGGGATAATACTGTTTTGTGGATAGAGGCTTTATCGAACATACCATCTAAAAATACAAACCCAGCAATGAGTGCTAATGTGAGTAGTCCGGTGCCGACGGTGAGGAGCTGATATAACTGAGATTCCACTTGCATCAGCGGAGGCAAATGACTATTCATGATTGCAAGATCTTTGCTTTTTAAACGCTTATCAATAAAGTAAAACTGCACAGCGTACAAAGTAGCGATAATTAGAATACAGTAAGCCAGCAGTGATAACGAGATATGTGTGACTAAGCCAATATCTACATTGATGTCATCCATAATAATATGGTGGGGGATAAATAAACTGGCAATAAGCAAAATCGCTGCAAACCCATAAACCACGGGTAACAATAAAGTTGCAGGGAATTTTAATGAGACCGTTGTAACAGAGACGACAATAACCCAGCAAGTCAACAGAGCAATATTAATGGTACTCAAGTCTTGACCGTACTGAGTAAACACTGAGTTCACCAATACCAGCATATGGCTCAATATCGCCACCGTACTTAAAATAACGGTCAACTTTTGACTTGGGCCTTCTCTATGGAATAAACGTGAAAGCACGTGTCCAGTTGCTAGTATGTAAAACAGGCTCGCCAATAATGACAAAATGATGATCATGAACTTTGTGTCTACTTTCGTGGTCCTTTTATAGGCTATTGTATTTTAAGCCTCGCCGCTTGCATAGACTTTGTAAAAAGAATCTTTGTATAACTTGAATACTGTATTAGTTGCGCGCATATCAGTATAATGTTGCGTAATTACGAGATAGTGGAAGCGATACATGTTTGAGAACCTCCAAGAACGCTTAGGAAAAACGCTTAAAAACATCAGCGGCAGGGGCCGACTGACCGAAGATAATATTAAAGAAACACTGCGCGAAGTGCGCATGGCCTTGCTTGAAGCAGACGTTGCACTGCCTGTAGTGCGTGAGTTTGTAAAAAAAGTGAAAGAGCGTGCTGTTGGTGTTGAAGTCACCAAGAGTCTAAGTCCTGGTCAGGTTTTCATTAAAATTGTTCGTGAAGAACTTGAAAAGGCGATGGGTGAAGCGAATGAAGAGCTAAACCTTAACGCTCAGCCTCCAGCTGTTGTGATGATGGCGGGTTTGCAAGGTGCTGGTAAAACGACCAGTGTGGGTAAACTTGCAAAATTCTTAAAAGAGAAAAAGAAAAAATCTGTTTTGGTTGTGAGTGCCGACGTATATCGTCCGGCGGCAATCAAGCAGCTTGAAACGTTAGCACAGGAAGTAGATGTTGAATTCTTCCCAAGTGACATTTCTCAAAAACCAGTTGATATTGCCAATAACGCTGTTAGTCATGCGAAAAAGAAATTCATTGACGTAGTGCTGGTGGATACCGCGGGTCGTCTTCATGTTGACAGTGACATGATGGACGAGATCAAGGAGTTAAACGCAGCGATCAAGCCGATTGAAACGCTATTTGTTGTTGACTCAATGACAGGTCAGGATGCCGCCAATACGGCAAAAGCATTCGATGAGG
Source organism: Pseudoalteromonas luteoviolacea (assembly GCF_021654285.1). Classification (GTDB taxonomy): domain Bacteria; phylum Pseudomonadota; class Gammaproteobacteria; order Enterobacterales; family Alteromonadaceae; genus Pseudoalteromonas; species Pseudoalteromonas luteoviolacea_J. The sequence goes on from NZ_JAKFZS010000002.1 coordinate 238,761, forward strand.
CTTTGCCTTTAACTGGTGTAATTTTAACGAAAACAGATGGTGATGCACGTGGTGGTGCAGCGTTATCTATCCGCCATATCACAGGTAAGCCGATTAAATTTATGGGTGTGGGTGAGCGAACAGATGCCCTTGAACCATTCCACCCAGATCGTATCGCTTCGCGTATTCTTGGCATGGGTGATGTGTTATCACTTATCGAAGAAGTAGAAGCAAAAGTTGACAAAGACAAAGCTGCAAAAGTGGCGGAAAAAGTCTTTAAAGGTGACGGCTTCACGCTAGAAGATTTTGCTGAGCAATTAAAGCAAATGAAAAACATGGGCGGCATGATGTCTATGTTAGAAAAGTTGCCTGGTATGAATAACCTACCTGATGCTGTGAAAGGTCAAGTCAATGATAAAACCTTTAATCAGATGGAAGCGATTATCAGCTCAATGACACCAAAAGAGCGTGCGCGTCCTGAAATCATCAAAGGTTCTCGCAAGAAGCGTATTGCTGCTGGTTCTGGTACTCAAGTACAAGATATCAATAAGCTGCTTAAGCAATTTACTCAAATGCAGAAGATGATGAAGAAGATGAAAGGCAAGGGCGGCATGATGAAAATGATGCGCGGCATGAAAGGCATGATGCCTCCAGGTATGTTTGGCGGCGGCGGTCCTAAGTTTTAATTAACTGAATCAAAAAAGGGAAGTGATGTCATTTCCCTTTTTACTTTATCAGGCCCTAATCTTGCTCAGCCTCAGAGCTAAGCGCTTTGCGTGCTGCCTTGGTCAGTCTAACAAGTTCCATTCTCACTGCTTTACTATCCATACACACGTTTTCAAACTGAACATAGTAGTTTTTGTCGTTGGCGCGAAGATAGCATCCATCAGGGACAATGGTTGTCATGGTGACATCGTCAGCTTGTACTTGGTGGATCAGATTCAGCATAAGTTGGTTGGCATCAGCATGGTCATCATTCATATGCTCAACCATGCGCTTTTCATCTTCTAGTGTCCATTCTGGCGCTTGTGCATGCCATTCGTTTTCTTCTATCCAAAAAATATGACCAAATCCACCGATATAACGAACGCGTTTTACTTCCATGCGCCATAACTGAAAGTCATGGGCTTGGCGGTAAGATATGGCTTCAGGGTATTGACGCTCATAGCGCTCAAGTAATGCTTCTGACTCTTCAGCTGGCACCGGCGCTGCATCGCCAACGACAGTGACTCGTGCGTGTGCATTTTGGTCACCTTGATCAGCAGCATCGAATACGGTCGCACACATGCGGCTATCTTCAGTAAGGTTTCTTGAATGTTGTGCTATCCCTGCAATATAAAAAATCAGCCTACCTTGATTGTCCGTCATAAAAGGAGACACAGATCCAAAAGGGTAGCCCTGTAGGTTTTTAGAAATAGTTGAGATCACACAGACAGATGACTGTCTTACTAAGGTGCGTGCTTCAAAAGCGGCTTGTTCACGCATTGGAGGCTCCTGTTAGCGGTTCTGAAAAAATCATAGGGATTTCAAAGCTGGGGTGCAAGTTAATTTGCATGCCAGCACGGTATATTGGTTGCAACACCTCAGGGCGTAAGACATCCTGTGGCTTGCCGTCGTGATAGATGACGCCATGGTGTAGCAGTAAAATTCTGTCAGCATATAATGATGCTAAGTTTAAGTCGTGTAATACAGCAATGACGGTATTACCTTGCTCTGCAAACGATTTCGCTTTGCTTAAGGCCATATGTTGATGATGCAGATCCAATGCCGAGGTTGGTTCGTCCAGTAACATCAACTTACCTGATGTTCCTGGTTTATGTGCATCAAGCTGCGCAATGCAACGTGCAAATTGCACACGTTGAAACTCACCGCCTGATAGTACGGTAACATCTCTGTCAGCTAACGCTTCTAGAGACATTTGCAGGATAACCTCATTGACCACTTTAGCCTGTGCTGATCTAGTCTCGTGATAGGGGTAGCGCCCCATTGCAATCAATTCTGCAGCACTAAAAGCAAAATTGACGCGGTTGTTTTGCAGCAGCATGGCGCGTTTGGTCGCCAGTTGCTGTGGGTCAAGTTGATGGATCCGCTGACCGTGGAATAACACATCACCTGAGTAGGTCAGATCATCACATATTGCGCTCAATAAGGTCGATTTACCCGCGCCATTCTCTCCAAGTAAGACAATAAATTGACCTTGCTGCGCAGTAAAAGACACGTCGTGAATAATGCGCTTGTTGCCGCGCGTAATCGAGATATTGTTGCACTCAAGCATGAGCACCTCGCTTTTGCTTCACTAATTGATAGATAAAAAATGGCGCGCCAAATAGCGCTGTGACAATACCTATCGGTAACTCAGAGGGGGCGACAATCAGGCGTGCTATCCAATCAGCAAGTAACATTAATAAGCACCCTAAAAGCATGCTCAGAGGGAGCATTTTTCTTAGATCTGGACCCACTAATAAGCGCGCGATATGGGGAACAACCAATCCAACAAAGCCAATCATACCCGCCATAGCAACGGCACCACCGACACCGAGCGCAACGAGAAAGACAACTTCGGTTTTTAGGCGTTTCACATTCACACCTAGATGTCTTGCATCTCTTTCGCCAAGCATCAGTGCGTTTATTTGGCGTTTCTTCAAAATCAACATGATGGTGCTGATGATGATAAGAGGAGCGCCGTAAATCATTGCTGACCAACTCGCGCCGCCTAAAGATCCCATCTGCCAATAAGTCATCAAACGCAATGAACTGTCGTCAGCAAAAAAGCTGAATAAGCCGATTATGGCCATGGCAATTGCATTAATGGCGACGCCTGCCAATAATAATGTCGTGATTTGAACCTGACCTTGATGATTGGCTAGACGGTAAATGACAGAAGTGATGGTTAATGCACCTACAAATGCGGCAGGTGCAACCATTGCTTCATTAATAAAGCTGACTTTGGGCGCGAGTGCGATAACGGCAATGGCAGCGACCGCTGCGCCACCTGTGACGCCCATTAAACTGGGGTCGGCTAGCGGGTTGCGACATAGCGCCTGCGTTGCAGCGCCGCTGCAAGCGAGCACGGAGCCAACTAAAATGGCGAGTAGCAATCGAGGTAACCTAATTTGTGATACGACACTCATTTGCAGCTCATTAATATCCATTGTCATGGCATCGGGTAATAACCAAGCGATGGGCATTTTCCAATCCCACCCAACAGGACCGCTACTGAGAGAGAGCCAAGCAAGGCCAAACAGCAATAAGCCGCTCAACCAATACCACTTTAAATGTTGATTTGAGTTTAAAAGGGGAAGTGCGGTGTTGCTCATAATGCCTGCTTACGATGAAATGCGTCTAGTTTGGCAATGGCTTCAGGTAATCGTGTAGTCATACCGAGTGCCATTAGAGAATCCATAACTAATAGACGACATTCCTTCGCAGCTGGGATTAAAGCAAGGGATGCTTGCTGACAAAACTTTTCTGGGCCGCCTGCACCATAGACAACATGACTGGGGGCGACGATAAAGTCAGGGTTGCTGACTAATAGAGATTCACGGTTAAAGGGCTTAAAACCATTATGTACCGCGATATTTTCAATGCCTGTATAATCAAATAAGACATCTGGTACAGTCTCTTTTCCTGCGACCATCACACCTCTTTCACCAGCAGAGAGAATAAATAATGCCTTCGTACCTGAGCGTTTAGATTTACTTGGCAATTGCTTTTTTAAAGAGTTGATTAGCTGTTCTGCTTGAGGCTTTTTGTTGAGATCGGTTGCAACTTCGGTGATAAGAGAAAAAAGCCCTTGAACATGCTTTGGCTTTTCATACAACTTGAGTGGCACTCCAGTGCTTTTAATTTGCGTGAGTACTTCAGGGCGGCCAGCGCCTTCTAGGGTCAAAATCATAGTTGGCTTTTGCGATAAAATACCTTCTGCGGCCAAATCACGATAATAGCCAACCTTTGGCAGGGTTGTTGCTTTTGGTGGCCATGTACTTGAGGTGTCTACTGCAACGACAGATTCACCTGCATTGAGCGCATAGACGATATCTGTAATGGTGCCACCTGCGACGACCAAGCGTTCTGCGTTTGCAGCGAAGCTACTCAGCATCAGTAAAATACCAATATAAAGGGTATGTTTCATTGTTCTCTCACGTGTTAATTACTTGAGTTTTTGACTCGTTACTGCACGTTTGAAGGGCAGTTTGAGCGACTAATAAATCCCTTATGAGTCTGTGTATCCAATGACGGTAATAATACATTCTCAAGGAACTAAAATCTACATGATTATAGAAATGCAAATAATTATCGTTTGCGATAGTTTAAAAATACCTTTATAGTGCACAGCGAAATTTATTCGTTCTTCCTGTTTGAGGTTAAAAGATAATGTTTAAACAAACTACTATTTCGCTAAGTATTGCAGCTGCGGTCTTTACTGCGCCAAGTTCAGTTGCGGAGCAATTTGAGAAAGACAGCGAGGTTATCGTAGTATCAGGGTCACGTATTGAGCAAAAGCTTGAGGATGTTGCGGGCTCTGTGAATGTTGTCACCGAACAAGAAATTGAACGTGAGTTAGCAGTGGACTTAAATAGTGCATTTAAGTATCAAACAGGGATCACAACTACGGGCTCAACTGGTGAAGCCCAAGCGCTCAATATTCGTGGTATTGGTGGAAATCGTGTTGTTTACGTCAAAGACGGACGCCGCTTGAATGATGCTTATTCTGGTGGTGGTAGTCTAATTGTTGGTCGAGGGTATTTAGACGTCGACAATGTAAAACAAATTGAAGTTGCCAAAGGTGCAGCCTCATCTCTATATGGCTCGGATGCGCTGGGCGGTATTATTGTCATAACGACTAAAAACCCATCTGATTATTTAGCTGGTGAGAATACCTTTGCTCAAGTCGGGCTTGGTTTTAATGGCGTAAGTGATGAAACGAGTTTGAGCGGAACTTTTGCAGCTCAATTAAGCGAAAATAATGCTTCTTCAATACAGATCACTCGCCGAGATGGTGAAGAAGTCCAAAACTTCAATGATTCATTAGATGCTTATGAATACTTATCTAACGCGGCGATTATAAAATCAGAGTTCACGTTATCAGATACTTCATCTTTGTTAGCTACGATTGACTTGTTTGAACAAGAGTATAAGCAAGTGATCACACCAAGTATGTATGAAACGGTAGATAATAATGAAAATGTCTCTTTTTCACTTCAATTTGATACCAATGCTGGTACCGCATTTTATGATAATTTGAATGCACAATTATATGTGAGTGACTTTGATCAGCAGAGCGACCAAATAAGAATGGGCTATACAGGCACGTCAGTATCTCACAATGATTATGGTTTCGAGCAGACAATTTTTGGCACTCGATTAGTTTTAGATAAGCAATTACAAACAGGTAATATTGCACATCAAATAGTATATGGCATTGACTATGATAGCTACGAAACTGCAAGGCCTCGAGTAAGCACGGTTAAAGACTTGCAAGGCAATATTATCAGCGCTGATGTGTTTAAGCCGACATTTCCTGGTGCAGACACCACAATGCTAGGTATCTTTTTACAGGATAATATTACTCTGATCCCAGATGCTTTGACTCTGAATGCTGGATTAAGATTTGATAATTATGATATGAAGGCCAAGCATGATGATTTATATCAAGGCAGTGAGTTTGGCGATTACAGTGAATCTGCATTATCACCAAAACTGGGTCTAATTTACTCCTTTAATGATAACCTAAACCTTGTTGCGCAATATGCGCGTGGTTTTAAGATCCCACCGCATGACTTGGCCTACCAAAGTCATGGTGTACCTACACGATATCAGATTATACCTAATGCAGATCTAGAATCTGAAACCAGTGACAGCTTTGAATTTGGTATGAAAGGGCACTTTGAAGACAAGCAGTTTTCTGCAACGTTCTTCCAGTCTGTGATCGACGACTTTATAGGTACTACTGTCGTTCGAATGGAGCCGGGCCCAAGCCCTACCTCGCGACCTGTGCCTATTATGCAATATCAGAATGTGGCTGAGGTAGAGCTTAAGGGGTTTGAGACTAACTTATCAGTTTGGATAAATGACAACCTCTCTTTTGATACTGGTTTGACTTATATTCAAGGCAAAAATAAAGAGACTAATGAGTATGAATCTTCGATTAGTCCGCTTAATGGCTTTATAAAGGCGCGCTATGAGGCGGATACTTGGTCTGTCACAACCGCATTTAAAGCGGCTAAGCGAATGACAAAGGTACCGAATGAGACAAGTGCCAAGACGTCTGGTTGGGGCACTGTTGATATATTTGCTGATTATGATTTAGGTAAATGGAAACTTAATGCCGGTATTTTTAATTTGCTAGATAAGGAATATATACCTTATGAAAGTGTTGCGGGACTAAAAAATACCACAGATCTGTCTGAGTATACTCAATCAGGTCGTTATTTTGCAGCCAACGCTCGATTTACTTTTTAAACGTAAACACTCTCCCTGATGCCATGTGGGTTGATCCTGAGTGGCATTGTTTAAAAAGGGTGTAACCTAGTTATGCCCTTTTTTATGTTATTTACGGCATGAATCATGTAGTTAAATGGCATGGGCTTAGGCCTAAAATAAATTAGGTATGTCAAGATTGAGAATTAAATCTAAAACATACTTGCATTGTTGAGAAAAACTCGTACAATTCCCCAGCTTCCCGTAGTGGGAAGTTATATCTTATTAATGAAAACAGTCAATCTATGTAGAGGACGGTATGGTAACTATTCGTTTGCAACGTGGCGGCGCTAAAAAGCGTCCATTCTATCAAATCGTGGTTGCGGATAGCCGTTTCTCGCGTGACGGTCGTTTCATCGAGAAAGTAGGTTTCTTTAACCCAATCGCTTCTGGTCAGGAAGAAAAAATTCGTCTAGATCTTGCTCGTGTTGATCACTGGGTAGGTCAGGGCGCATCTCTTTCAGATCGCGTAGCTAAGTTAGTTAAAGACGCTCGTAAAGCGGCTTAATAGGCGTAAGTGTAACCATGAGTCAAGATAACACCTCGACACTTGTTGTCGGCAAATTAGGTGCCCCTTATGGTATTAAGGGTTGGCTTAAGGTGCATTCATTTACTGATGATCCCCAAGGGATCTTCGATTTCAGCCCATGGTTGATAGGGCAACAAGGTAAATGGCAAGCACTTGAAGTGAGCGACTGGCGTCGCCACAACAAGGGTTTCATCGCTAAATTTGCGAACATTAACGACCGAGATGAAGCAATGGCTTATACCAATGCTGAAATCGCCGTTAATAGTGAGCAGCTTCCTGAATTACCTGAAGGGGAGTTTTATTGGCGAGACTTAATTGGTATGACGGTTGTAACCAATAAAGGTTATAACTTAGGTCATGTCGATGACCTTATGGAGACTGGCTCAAATGACGTTTTGGTTGTGAAAGCAAACAAAAAAGATGCATTTGGTCAGGCTGAACGCTTAATTCCATTTTTGACAGATTCTGTCATTGTTGAAATTAAGCATGAAGAACGTGAAATTACGGTTGATTGGGATCCAGCATTTTAATGAGTGAACAGCAAAAACTTTGGGTCGGCGTTGTCTCGTTGTTCCCTGAAATGTTTGATGCAGTTACTCAGCAAGGTGTAACTGGTCGAGCTGTGAAAAACGGTTTGATTGAGTTCAGTTGTTGGAACCCAAGAGAGTATGCGACTGACAAGCATCGTACTGTAGATGATCGCCCTTATGGCGGTGGTCCAGGTATGTTGATGATGGTAGAGCCGCTTGAAAAAGCCATTCTAGATGCAAAAGCTGCAGCTGGTCATGGTGCAAAAGTAATTTACATGTCTCCACAAGGGCGCAAACTAGACCAACAAGGCGCTGCTGAATTGGCAACGTCTGAAAAGTTGATTTTAGTTGCGGGTCGATATGAAGGTATAGATGAACGGATCATCGAGTCTCATGTAGACGAAGAGTGGTCCATCGGTGATTTTATTCTCAGTGGTGGCGAATTGCCCGCCATGACACTTATTGACGCAGTTGCGCGATTAGTGCCAGGTGTGCTTGGTCACAATCAGTCTGCTGAGCAGGATTCATTTTCGGATGGCCTGTTAGATTGCCCTCACTATACTCGGCCTGAAACATTGGATGGAAAGCAGGTCCCTGCTGTATTACTCAGTGGGAACCATAAAGAAATTGCAAAATGGCGCTTAAAGCAGTCATTAGGCAGGACTTGGCTACGCCGTCCGGACTTGTTGCGTAACCTAGCTCTGACTGAGGAGCAAGCAAGGCTTCTCGCTGAATTTCAGCAAGAACATGAAGCTTGTGGCTAGAAGACAGTTACTCCTAGGAATGTGAGAAATAAAATGGCAAAAGTAAACCAAAATATTATTAAAGCGCTTGAAGAAGAGCAGCTTAAAAAAGACGTACCAGTGTTCGGCGCTGGTGATACAGTAGTTGTACAGGTACGTGTAAAAGAAGGTAACAAAGAGCGTCTACAGGCCTTTGAAGGTGTTGTAATCGCTAAGCGCAACCGTGGCCTTCATTCATCTTTCACTGTTCGTAAGATTTCAAGCGGTGAAGGTGTTGAGCGTGTTTTCCAAACACACAGCCCAGTGGTTGATAGCGTTACAGTTAAGCGTCGTGGTGCGGTTCGTCGTGCTAAGCTTTACTACTTACGCGAGCGTTCTGGTAAATCTGCACGTATTAAAGAGAAACTTAACTAATACGCGCATACTACCTATGCTTAACAAACAGACCGCTTTATGCGGTCTGTTTGGTTTCAGGCTCTCACTTTTTCAATATTAGCCACCAAACTCACTTCAAAACACTTTCTTATTTTCTACTTAGTATAAAACTCCTGCGTTTGTACCCTACAATAGTATGAAGAAACAAATTGACGCTTTCTTAATAAAATTCGTCCTGTTAGACTGGGTGTAATTTATTATTTACTGGTGTAAATTAAGGTTTACGGTATGGGAATGAGAGAGAACTTAAGCCTAGATGAGCTGCGCATACAGATAGACCGTTGTGACAGTGAACTGGTGAGCTTACTTGCTGAGCGAAGAAGGCTGACCGAACAGGTAGGTCAGATCAAACAACAAAAGGGCGCTGCGTTACATGCTCCAGACCGAGAGGCGGCATTGATCGCTGCTCGCCGTCAGCAAGCTGAAGAGAAAGGTGTCAACCCGGAGTTGGTAGAAGATATTTTGCGTCGTATGATGCGTGAAGCTTATGAAAACCAACAGAGTAAATTGGCATGTGCAGCGCCACAACTTTCACCTATTGTTATTGTCGGTGGTCAAGGTGCGATGGGCCAACTGTTTGCAAAACAGTTTAAACGTTCAGGATATGAGGTAAAGATACTCGATAAATCGCAACAAGCGGATGCCAGCTCAGTGTTAGCAGGCGCTAAACTCGTGCTGGTGAGTGTGCCGATAAATAGTTTAGATCAAGTGATAGCGGACCTGCCGCCATTAGATCCTGAATGCATTTTGGCAGATATTACCTCTGTTAAGCAAAGCCCTTTAAAAAGTTTACTCAATAAACACGCAGGCCCAGTGGTTGGGTTACACCCTATGTTTGGACCTGATATTTCACATTGGGTTAAACAGACAGTTGTTGCTTGTCATGGCCGTGATGAGAACGCATGCAGTGGATTATTAAAACAGCTGCAAATATGGGGATGCCATATTGTGCCAATGGAAGCGAAAAAGCACGATCAAGCAATGCAGATTATTCAGGTTATGCGCCACTTAACAACATTTGTATATGGACAGTTTTTAGCGAAGCAATGTCATACGTTAGAGGAGCTGCGCAGTTGTTCCTCACCTATTTATCAATTAGAGCTGATGATGGTTGGTCGATTATTTGCGCAATCTCCTGAATTGTATGCGGATATTATGCTAGCCCAGTTTGAAGATGTCGAAGGGCTACTTGCAAGTTATCAAGACACCTTTGAACAAACACTTCAGAGGTTAAAACAAGGTGATAAGCAAGCCTTGATTGATGGCTTTGACAAAGCACAAACTTATTTCTCAGACAGTGCGCATACCTTTTTAGCGCAAAGTCGCGGGATTTTAAATAAAGCCAATGATGCGAAAGTGTTAGATGAGCTTGCTTCTTAAATTAAAAAAGCGCTATGTATATAGCGCTTTTTCCACTGTTTTATTCTATTACCCGTTCACAAAAACCTACGGTTGATGATTAAATTGGGTCTACCGCTTTGAGCGACTCACTTTGATAACAGCCGAGTATTCTTACCGTTTGTGTGTGTGCTTTAAGGGCTTCAAGTGCTTTTTGTACAATTGGATCAGCAATGTTTGCTTGAAGGTCAACATAAAAAACTTCTTCCCAAGGGTTGCCTGGTACTGGGCGAGATTCAAGTTTCGTCATGTTGATACTATTCTCTTTAAACACCATCAATGCATCGGCCAGTGAGCCCACATGCTGTTTGGTTGCCATAATAAGGCTTGTTTTAGTAGGTATTTGGGTAGAAACTTGTAGTGGTTTTCTCGCCACAACAATAAAGCGACTATGATTTTCAGCTTGGTTAGCCAATTCGCTTTTAATGACTTCTAAACCTTGGGCTCGACCAGACTGTGCAGAACCAATTGCGGCGCTTTGCTCGCATTCTCCAGCAAATTTAATAGCACTAGAGGTTGAATCACAGGTTTCATGAATGACATCCGCCAAGCTTTGAAGGAATCGACTGCACTGGGCAAATGGCTGAGGGTGAGCAAATATTTTTTTCACATCTTTAAGCTCAGTGCCTGGTTGTGCGAGCAGGCAATGCTCTACGCTGTGTGTCACTTCTCCAACGATAGATACTTGTGCGTGCTGCATTAGATCAAAGACTTCGTTGATACTGCCTGAGCTGGTATTTTCAATTGGTAATATACCGAAGTCAGCTTTACCATGTTCAACAGAGGAGGTGATCTCTTCAAAAGATTGGCAACCAAGTTCGACGACTTTACCTGGGCGACGACTAAAATACTTGTGGCATGCCAGCTGGCTATAAGAGCCCTGTCCACCGAGATAAGCTACGCGGTGGGTATCATTGACTGCATCTGGGTTTAAACTCTTTTGTAATAGTGCCTGCTGATTAAGAACCGAATCTTCTAAGATAACTTGGAAAACGTTGTTGATATAAAAAGGGTCAAGACCTAAAGACTTTCCGTAACTGATGAGCTTTTCAAGTAGTGCCAGCTCTCGCTCTTCATCTCGAATTGGCTTATTGTTGTTAATCTTATACTCCAGCACTCCGTGGCTTATTCTTCTGCGCTTAGCCAGCAGCACTAATAGCTCAGAGTCTATTTCGTTAATCTCTGTTCTCAATGCATTTAATGTATCTTGCGTCATGGTCCTCACTCCCATTTTGCCAAAAAAAAAGCCTCCCAGATGTTGGGAGGCTTAGCTATTCGTTTTCACGCGCAAACAGTTAAGCCTCTTCACCTAAAGAAGCTAAAAAAGAAAAAATAGCGGCGCGTAAAATAGTTCATAATTTGTTCGTTTTCATATTTACAGTGTTATCATTATTATTAACACAGATATTAAGGCAATTACAACAAGGTATTTTAAATTATACCAGAAATGCATTGGCTACGGTTTGTGTGATCTGATATATTCAAGACAATATATGAAAAAAAACATAACTAGGTAAAGAGTTTATCGTGGGCAACCGTCGTCCTCCTTCGCGTTTTGGTGCTAATTCTCTAAGTGTGAAATTATCAATTTTGATTTCCGCCGTATGTGTTATAGCGGGGGTATTTGCTGCTGCTTTGATGTTAAAGTCTGAAGAGAAGCACCTGATAGAGGCTGAGTTTGTCCAACTGCATGATTTAAGCGAGCAAATGCTGCAACAATTTGTGCAGTACTTAGAGCTTAAAAAAAACTTGGCTCAGCAAACAAATGTCGTTGTGACAAAAAAGTTGCTCCCCGTTACCAGTTTGCCCATTGATGTTGAAGTGCCAGTCAACACTCTTGATGGCAAGGTACACAGTGTTGCTGCAAATGGCATGTCTGCTGCGTACATATTAAAAGAAACACTATCCGATACTGACAAAGCGTTGTTTCAAAAATCCGAAACGCTTTGGAATACGTTGTCTCCGATATTGCTGCAAGACTTTTTCAACTTTTATATTTACACCACAGAAGACTTTGTTCGCATAGCACCACCCAACTCCGTGCTATTGGACAGTGCACAGAATCGGCAAGCGAATATTCACGCCCAGCCGCTTTTACGCGAAGAATTAAACCCTACTAGAGAGGCTGTGTGGTCTGACGTACATCATGATCCTGTTTGGAATAAATGGGTTGTGAGCATTTTGGTACCACTTTATGAAGGCGATGAGTATAGAGGGTTTACAGGCAGCGATTTAGAGCTTGAAACATTACTCTCTCACTTGCCAAAGCCAACTTCAGATCAAAGTTATATAATTTTTGATAAACAGGGGCGAATTGTCTCTGCACCTAATTTAATTGATGCCACAGACAACCCTGAATTACAGACAAAAGAAGCGTTGCCAAAAGCGATCCAACGGGTCATTGATACAGCGCTTAAGGTGAGGTTGCCAAGCTATCAAGATGAATTTATTCATGATAAGGCTGGTCATATCGCTAATGTAATGCATCTTGGCGAGCTAGATTGGTACGTTGGTATGTATAAGCGCAGAGATACTGCTTTATATGCACTTGAAGAGCTAAAGGTTAAGTTTTTTGGGTTATTTGTTTTATATGCCGCCTTTGTCGCTATGTTGCTACATCAAGTAATTTACCACCTGATTTTGAAGCGCATAAACCAGCTCGTTAAGGTGTTGATCAGCTTTGGTCGCGGTCAGTGGGACCACCCTAAACTCACAGATAGTGATGATGAGATTGGACTCCTTAATGCGTCATTCAATGATATGAGTGATGACATTAAAAAATTAGTAAATGGGTTAAACCAACGTATTAGTGAAAAAGAAATTGCTGAAAAAGCTGCAAATCGTCTCTCTAAAGCGGTTGCTTTCTCTGGAACAGGTGTGGTGATAACCAATGAACGTTTTAAAATCGAATATGTGAATCCAAAAATGGTAGAGATGACAGGGTTTCCTGAGTCTCACTTTTTGGACTCGCCACTGCTTGGTATCATTTCCAATGAAATGGCGATTTTAATCGATGACATCGACTTTGATTTGAAAAGTCGAAATTACTGGCGCGGTGATACGCTGTTGCAAAGCAGTGACAATGAGCAAATTTGGGTCAGTTTGAGTATTTCTCCAATCAGAGAAAATGGGGGACGTATTTCAAGCTATGTTGCATCGGCGCAAGATATCTCTTTTGTCAAAGAAAGCCAAAGAAAAATGGAGGAGCTGGCTTATTTTGATACGTTGACTGGACTCGCTAATCGCACCTTTTTCCGTATGCAATTGCGAAAGTCTATGGCGCTGGCGTCTCGCGGACATTATGCATTTGCGCTGTTTTACTTTGATTTGGACGAGTTCAAACGCATTAACGATACACTGGGCCATGATGCTGGAGATAGGTTGTTAGTAGAAGTTGCAGACAGACTGAAGCAACGGCTCAGAGCGGAAGATACCATTGCCCGTCTAGGCGGTGACGAGTTTGCTGTTTTACTCAGCGGAATAAGCACGCGAGATAATGCAATGGATGTTGCCCACACTATCCAAAAGACGTTAGGTCAGCCAATATTACTGGGTAATAATGAGGTGATAGTGAGTGCGAGTATCGGTATTACGCTTGCACCATTTGATAGTCAAGAAGAAGAGCAGCTGTTGAAACATGCAGATTTGGCTATGTATGAAGCAAAAGCTAAAGGACGAAATACGTTCCACTTCTACTCGAAGGAGTTGAATGCGGCGGCAAACGAACGTCTACATATAGAAAACGAGCTCCGACAAGCCATAAAAAGTCAGCAGTTTTCGCTGCAATACCAGCCTCAAATTGACAGCCGTACAGGAAAAATAGTGGGCTATGAAGCGTTGATCAGATGGAACCATCCCACTGAAGGCAATATTCCACCTACGAAGTTTATCCCTATAGCTGAGGCAACTGGTTTGATTGTTGAAATTGGCACATGGGTGCTAAAAGAAGCATGTCGCTTTTCCGCGGTACTCAAGTCCAAAGGCTATACGGCAGATATTTCAATTAACCTGTCTGCTCGACAATTTAAAGATTCAAACTTAATAGAGACTATTTCTCAAACTTTAAGCGAAGTGGGTCTTCCTCCGTCAATGCTGCACTTAGAGCTAACTGAAAGTATGCTCATGGGGGATGTAGAAGCTGCAATCGAGCAATTGAAAGAAATGAAAAAGCTAGGTGTATCCTTGTCCATAGATGATTTTGGGACGGGTTATTCCTCATTGAGTTATTTAAAACGTTTCCCTGTTGATGTGCTTAAAGTGGACAGGTCATTTGTGAAAGATATACCGCAGGATACGAATGATATGGAAATTACAGCGGCTATCATTGCGATGGCGCAGAAGCTCAGTATGAAAGTCGTAGCCGAAGGTGTGGAAACTGCTGAGCAGGTCGCTTTTTTGCAGCGTAATAATTGCCACATTGTGCAAGGTTACTACTATAGTGCGCCACTGACAGAGCAGGGGGTATTTGCGCAAAACCCAGATATAATGAAGGTAGCAGGGAATTAACCCCCTGCTATTTTTACTTTAAACCCTTGTGCAACCAGTAAGCCTTTAAGCTTTTCTCTGTCGTCACCCTGAATTTCAATAATGCCTTCTTTGACGGCACCGCCTTGTCCCATTTTACTTTTTAATGATTTAGCCAGCTTTTTCAAGTCATGTTCGCTTGGGTCTATGCCGACGACTAACATAACACCTTTACCCTTTCGTCCTTTGGTTTGACGCTCGATACGAATATGACCATCTTTAAACAGCTTAACGTCTTGTTGTGGCTGCTCGTCTTCTGGTTTAATTCGACCCAGCTCGGTAGAATATACTAAACGACCATCTGACATTGCTTACTCCAAACTAGTTATCTTATTTTGGATACTAACAAAAAGTGTTTTGTGTCGTTATATTTTTTTGGCGAAATTACGTAATACGATTATATTTAAAACATAAAGATGGATAACAAAACCAAATTTAGAGTAGGAGCTTGCAATGAGCCTGAGCAAAAATGCTTCAGCTGACGGAAAGACCTTAACAATTCAGATTAAAGGGAAGTTTGACTTTAATTTAGTGCAATCATTTCGCCAAGCATATGCCGAAGTGAACGATGAAACTGAAAAAGTCGTTGTTGATTTGCGAGATACAGACTACATGGATAGTTCAGCATTGGGCATGTTGTTAAATATGAAAAAAACGCTCGGTGATTCAGTTGGTAGTATTCAGATCAGCAATTGCCGACCACAGTTAAAAAAGATATTGCAAATTTCAAGATTCGATAAAAAGTTTGAAATAGACTAGCAGAGCTTAATTTAGCATGCTTATTTTAGTGGTTGATGATCAACCCCTTAACTGTAGACTGCTCACAGCTATGCTTGAGCAGCAGCATTATGACGTTCTGGTAGCGAATAACGGTCAAGAGGCTTTGACTTTGTTACATCAACACGAAGTTGATATTGTGCTGTTGGATGTCATGATGCCAGTGATGAATGGTTTTGAGACAGCGCCAAAAATAAAAGAATACGCAGGAGATGTGTACCTCCCTATCATTTTTATTACCGCACTTGAAGATCATGCTAGCTTTGAGAAGTGCCTCCGAGTTGGCGGAGATGACTTCATTCACAAGCCGTTTGATAGAATTATTCTGTCCGCCAAGATTAGAGCGCATGCGCGCACCAGAAAACTCAGTAAAGAAGCGAACGAGCAGAAAAAATTACTGGAGTATCACTACAATCAGACCGAACGCGAACATGAAATCGTAGAGCACATTTTTCGCAATGCGCTATCAGGGCAAGAGAAGTTTGATAGTTTGTGTGATTTTCACCTCTCTCCCGCATCCATGTTTAACGGAGATATGTTCCTTATGGCAAAAAGTCCAATTGGCGGGTTTTACTGTCTATTAGGGGACTTTACTGGTCACGGCTTAGCTGCGGCTGTTGGTGCTTTGCCAGCCTCACGCATTTTTTACACTATGGTGCAAAAAGGGATGGCAGTGGGTGACATCGCCACAGAGTTAAACAGCTCATTATATACCCTATTACCCGGCCATATGTTTTGTGCAGCTGCAATTATTGAGCTCAGTAGTTCAGGTAAAAATATCTCAGCGTGGCTTGGCGGGTTACCCGACGTTTACCTAGTCAATGAACAAGGTCGTGTTTTAAAAACGGTTGAATCTCAACATATGGCGTTAGGGATACTCGACGATGATGAATTCGAGAGGACCATACTGCACTTTGAAGTCGATAAGGGAACTCGGCTCGTTATGGCAACTGACGGCATTATTGAGAGTGAAGGGCCTGATGGAGAGATGTTTGGAGAAGGGCGTTTCATAGATACGTTGCAAAGTACGCCCGCAATCACCACACAAGAGGTCATTGATAAAGTACGTAACTATGCGCAGCATGCTGAGCAGCAAGATGATTTGAGCATTGCGATTATCAATTGTTTGCCAGCGGAATTAGAGCATTCAGGTGAAACGCATTATTCATCACTGCCTTTTGAGGTTAATGTCTCCTTGGATGCTGAGCAAATGAAAGTGACTGATCCTGTATTGGAAGTGGTTAATGTGCTTAGTAATGTTGAAGGTGTGGATGCACACCGTTCGAACATATTCTTGCTATTGTCTGAGGCATATAATAATTCTTTGGATCACGGGGTTTTGGGGATCAGTTCAGAGTTAAAAAACCAAGAAGATGGATTTTTAGAGTACTACACACAACGCGCTGATGCGCTTTCTAAGCTCACCGAAGCTACTATTGAAATTGCAGCTTCTTATAGCCCCGAAAAAAGGTCAGTCACTTTTGATATCAAAGACTCAGGCAGAGGCTTTTCTCAACCTGAATTACCAAGCGATAGTACATTATCCAATGAGCATGGAAGGGGGGTTCAGTTACTCTCAGAAATTGCTGATAGTGTCAGTTACAATCGAATTGGAAATGAAGTTAAATTGGTCTATTCGTTGGATTAAGCAGCTCCACCTATCTATTTATTAGAATTGAAATTTTTTTACGATATCCCCTTTCTTTTTACTCCCAATGATAAAAAACATGCTTGTGCCTATAGGCAAAGGCGCATTTGCGTGTTAAATTGCGTTTAGATATATAGATGTTTGGATGGCTAAATGATTTCTGCATACTTAGATAAAACACAAACTTCCCTTGACCATACACTTGTCCAATCAGAGCTTGATGCACTGGATGCTTATTTGGCGTCACATCAAACTCAAACGATCTGGTCTTTTCAAATACCAGAACTCGGTGAGGGGGGAAGTTGTAGTTTGTTTGGTCACTTACAAGAAGCGCCATTTGAATTGGAAACGATCATAGAGCGAACGCAAGAAAATGACGTTTTATTGTCTAAGCTTCAAACAATCGTCGAGTTTGTGACTAAAAAAACTGGCGTAGAGTGGTTCGGTATTTATCAGTCAAGACAAGTTGACGATGAGCAACAATTACTTAAGCTCGCGTATAATGGTGCACCAAGCCGACCACTATTTCCTATCAATGAGCAGTTTGCAGCAACATCCAATAATATCCAAACAGTACTTTCTGAAAAGTCTCGCATTATCAATAATATTCCTGAATATATTGCGCAGGGTGGCGAGTATTATACCTGTGACCCAAAAGTACAGGCGGAGGTTTGCCTACCGCTGTTAAATGACAAGCTTGATTGTATCGGGATCATCGACGCAGAGGCTTTTAGTAAAGACTTTTTTACTGCTGACAATTTATCTGTACTTGTCGCGGCTTGCATGAAAATAACGCATTACCTTCCAAAGTAACAAGGCTCGTGTTCTTGTTAAATTGTGGTAGTATTATGGCAACTATAACCCCCACAATTGTTACGTAATATCGAGTTAAATACTTATATAAATAGAGGCGAGCTTGCAAAGGTGTGAGCGATTTTTCGTCTCTTTTGAATTTTGTGCGTATCAGTTTTAATAGGAATAAAATACACATGTTTTCAGAACTAAAACCATTACCAACAGATCCTATTTTGGGCCTAATGGCAGCTTATAAGCAAGACGATAACCCTAACAAGATCGATTTAGGTGTTGGTGTATACAAAGATGAGCAGGGTGCTACACCAGTTTTAAAAGCGGTTAAAAAAGCAGAAGCATTTCGTTTAGAAAACGAAACAACTAAATCGTATATTGGATTAGCAGGTAATTTAGATTTCTGTACAAAGATGGAACAATTGCTATTAAGCGATAGCCATACAACTTTACTTGCCAATCGCGTTCGTACCGCACAAACACCAGGTGGTACAGGTTCATTACGTGTTGCAGCTGAGTTCATCAAGCGTTGTAACAAAGATGCGACAGTATGGGTAACTACGCCAACATGGGCAAACCACATTAGCTTGTTTGAAGCGGCTGGCTTAACGGTAAAAGAGTATCCGTACTACGATTATGAAAACAAAGGTCTGCTTTTTGACGAGATGATCGACACGCTTAAGCAAGTACCAAAAGGTGATGTTGTTTTAGTGCACGCGTGTTGTCATAACCCAAGTGGTATGGACTTAAATGCAGAGCAATGGCAAATTTTTGCAGATCTTGCTAAAGAAGTAGGTTTCACGCCATTAGTTGATATTGCATATCAGGGCTTCGGCACTAGCTTAGATGAAGATGCAAACGGTCTTCGTTTATTAGCTCAGACAGTAGAAGAAATGATTATCTGTTCTTCTTGCTCTAAAAACTTTGGCCTGTATCGCGAGCGAATTGGCGCATGTTCAATCATTTCAAAAGACGCGGCGAATGCGGATGTTGCAAATTCAGTATTGTTAAGCGTTGTTCGTAGCATTTATTCAATGCCGCCAGCACACGGTGCTGATATTGTAAATACGATTTTATCGAGCGACGAATTAACACAGCAATGGCATCAAGAACTGGCTGAAATGCGTGACAGAATTAATGGCCTTCGCAGCTTGGTTAAAGACAGTCTTGAGCAAAGAAATACAGGACATGACTTCTCATTCATTGAGCGTCAGCACGGTATGTTCTCTTTCTTAGGTATTAATAAAGCGCAAATCGATCGTCTTCGTGAAGAGTATTCAATTTACATTGTGGGTTCTAGCCGTGTAAATGTTGCTGGTATTAGCCACAGTAATATTGATTACTTTGCAGATGCTGTAGCGTCAGTATTGAAGTAATCTCACAAGATATTTCAAGTATATTAAAACGCCGAGCTATATTGATAGGTCGGCGTTTTTGCGTTTTTGGAACGAATAAGCAAGTATAGCTTAAGGCAGTATTATGCTTGTTTAATAGCAGTCACCTTATCATCTTCAACGTCGGCTTTTTTAGTCGTTTTTTTCGGCTCTTTTTCTACTGTTGGCTTACTGCCTTTTAGTACAGAGATAAAGTCATCTTTGTATTTTGCCATTTCTAGCGCAAGAGACTCTACTTGTTGCTCGCTCAGTGGCACATCTACCTTATCTAGCATCCCTTCAAGCGCCTCTGCCACATCCAGCATTTTATCGTAGGCATCTGCCTCTTTTTTGCTAGTAAATGTCATTCGCTCTACTCCATTTCTTTCAACCACATACTTTACTATAACAGCCATGATCACCCTCCATAAAACACTGTTTTTTTATACAGTAAACTGTATTTGATTTTTTTGCAACTCAATCGCTGCCAATTAGACGATCCATATGAAAAAAACACAATGAAAATATTCTTAGGCATTTTACAAAAGTCAGTGATAAATCCTATGGTTAGATTGCTTAATCACTTTTTTAAGCATGATGAAACTCACAAACTGTTTAAGGAGAAATTAAATGTTAAGGCAATTATGGAATATTGGTTTTTTAGTACTTTTGCTAACTTTTAACAATGTGGTTCTGGCGCAAGCGGTAGAGAATATTGAAACGTCGACCCTACAGGTCAATGTGAATACAGCTGCAGTTGATGAGCTAATGAAATTACCTGGCATAGGCAAATCAAAGGCGCAAGCAATTGTGGACTCAAGGGAGCGAGAAGGATTATTTTTTAATATACAAGAGCTGGCAAGAGTGAAAGGTATAGGGACAGGGCTAATAGATAAAATAGAAGCCCATGTCGTATTGGAATAAATAGAGAAAGCAGAGCCTAATTTTGGCTCTGCTTAAATTCAGACAAAGCTTTATCTAAGTTTTTTAAAGCAAACTGTACTTCAATGGGCGCTGTTAAAAGCGGATATGCAATACCAGTGATAAGCAACACAGGTAAAAGTGACCAGCCTTCAAAGTAGGCAAGTGCCATGAATAAGGGGGTCAACAGAGCGAGTTTGCATACAGCCAATATGACCTTACTTTTTGCCGATAGCATGGAGATCGCTATTGCTTTAACTTGCTGCTTTTCACGTAAAGATAGCGACGCAAGTGCAGGAATTTGGCTTAGTCTAAAAATCATATATCTCTCTAATTTACTTCTTAAAAATAACCATAGGCGCAAAAATCAAAAAGCCAATGGCATAAATTGCAAAAATTACTTCCATCCAGCCTGGCATAGATAGTCCTGCAAATGACCAGTCTATGTTTGAGCAGCTACCTGTTACGGCAAAAAAAGATGGGATCCATTCATGCAAAGGAACAGGGAAGTTAGGTTCAAAAGAACAGGTAAAAGCAAAAGGATCTGTAGTGGTTTGCATATCAAGGTGCTGACGCGCAAGTAGCCACCCCCATATAGCTGATACACCCCATCCAGCAGTTGCAATTAATCGAACAAGGTAATTATTCTTACCGCAAAGCCCGACAAAGGCTGCGATTAAAACCCCTAACATTGCTGTACGTTGATAGATACACATCACACAGGGCTCTAGACCCATGGCGTACTGAAAGTATAGTGCAACGATTTCGAAAGTAAGCGCACTTAAAAACAATAAGCCCCAAGCTGTGGTGGTACGAGAAAAACTCGCGAGTCTATCAAACATGTCTGTCTCCTTTTTTGCCCGCTATTATGGCTATCTAGTGTCAATGCATCAAGCTATTTGCACCTTAATGTAGGTCACATTAAAGAGAGTAAATTACTTTTATCATGCTTTGTAAGTTATCAATTCGTTTAGTAAACAGATTGTTAGTCTATTCGTTTTTCATTTAGTTCCCACTTTGTACTCTATTGTTCGGTTGTTGCCACCTGCTAGTGACTATCTAAGATTAAGTGAGGCTATCCACAAGATTGTTGGTTTGATGTATTAAGCAAATTGCACTCTGCTATGAAGGAAACTAAGCAATTTGTTCCTATATGCTATCTAAACACGAATTACTCTGTCTTCATATCACTGTTGCGCTTGTTACTTTATATCCATCTGGTACAATCAGTAGATTAACGAGTTGCAGTATCATGCTGCGCCTGCTACCGAGTGTTGCTTGCGCTGAATGTATCTTGCCTTTGGTTGTAATTTAAGTGGTGCAAAATGAGAATTTTTAAAGCCAAGAGCCCAGCGGGATTTGCTGAGGAATATATAGTAGAATCGATTTGGAATGGAGAGTTTCCGCCGGGGTCGATATTGCCAGCTGAGCGTGAACTGTCAGAACTTATCGGTGTGACTCGTACAACCTTAAGGGAAGTATTACAGAGATTAGCGCGTGATGGATGGTTAACTATTCAGCATGGCAAGCCGACACGTGTGAACAATTTCTGGGAGACATCGGGTCTAAATATTTTAGAAGCACTTGCGCGTCTTGATGAAGATAAAGTCCCTGAACTAACAGATCAATTATTGTCTGCAAGAACAAATATTAGTGCAATTTATACTCGTGCTGCGATTAAGTTAAACGCTGAAAAAGTGATTGAGATTCTGGCGCAATACCAGGAGCTACCTGATACGGCTGAAGCATTTGCAGATTATGATTATCAAGTACATCATCAGCTTGCCATTGCAGGTGGCAATAAAATTTACGTATTGATTTTAAATGGCTTTAGAGGCCTTTATTCGAAAATCGGCTGCCATTACTTCTCTGAGCCGAAAATTCGTAAATTGACCAGAGAATTCTACCGTGATTTAACGGCATTGGCTGAGCAAGGCGACTTCGACAGAGCGATTGCGCTTATCCGTAAATATGGTCATCAGTCAAGCGAGCTATGGCAGGGTATTCGTGCCGACATGCCAAATGACATTATGGATTAATAATTTAAATGAGCCCCGTAAGGGGCTTTTTTGTGTCTAAATATTGGCCCCATCGAATTTTTAGATTGTACCTATCGGTTAATTCGATTGTTATTTTTCCTCAGAGCTGAATAAACTTAGGCAAATTTTTTCAAGGGGTTGTTTTTCGTAAACAGCGCCTCAATAATTAGAATCAAATTACAAAACGATTTGTATATTGGAACTAAACCTAACTATTTGGAGAAAACAATGGGTGTATTAGTTGGCCGTCAGGCTCCTGACTTTACAGCAGCAGCAGTACTAGGTAATGGTGAAATCGTAGATAGCTATAATCTACATGAGCGTATCAAAGGTAAAAAAGCAGTTGTATTCTTTTACCCACTAGACTTCACTTTTGTTTGTCCTTCAGAGCTTATCGCTTTTGACAAGCGTTTCGAAGAATTCCAAAAGCGTGGCGTTGAAGTGATCGGTGTTTCTATCGATTCTCAATTCTCACACAATGCATGGCGTAACACGCCAGTTAACGAAGGCGGTATCGGTCCAGTTAAATATGACCTAGTTGCTGACGTTAAACACGAAATCTGTCAAGCATACGACGTTGAGCACCCAGAAGCTGGCGTTGCTTTCCGTGGTTCTTTCCTAATCGATTCTGAAGGTAACGTACGTCACCAAGTAGTTAACGATCTACCTCTAGGTCGTAACATCGACGAAATGCTTCGCATGGTTGACGCACTAGCGTTCCACGAAGAGCACGGTGAAGTATGTCCAGCAGGTTGGACTGAAGGTAAATCAGGTATGGACGCAAGCCCAGAAGGTGTTGCTAAGTTCCTATCTGAAAACGAAGGCGAGCTATAATTAGCAGCTTCGACTTGTTTTAAAAACCCGCCTTGTGCGGGTTTTTTATTGTCATAAATCGCCACATCATGAGGTACTCTCTTCAAACCACTTTTGACTGATCATCTTGATGGTTTCTATCGAAAAATATGCCAGCAATAAGCTCACTACTGGCATCGCTAATAAGCTAATCAATGTTACTTCACTAAACATATTAGTTATCCTTTTTAGCCTGTGTTGTTTCAGGTTGGTCGATTTCGATGTCCTTATTGGTACGGATCAAACTATCTACTAGTGCCTTTTTAGTGTTTATTTTTAATTCCACTAAACTCGATTGAATGTTTTCACTCACTCGACTTTGCACATCACTTAACAAATCACTGCTAATCGTATTCGCGTTAGCTGAAGCTGACAGACCAATAAAAAGGCTAGTTGTAAGTACTTTAGTAAATAAGTTCATGCTGTTGTTCCCTTTGAATGTTTAGACGTAATAACTATTACAAAGGTTGTGCCAGCTTAGATTATATTTTTAAGGTATTGATATTTATGATTTTTTTATTTTTGGGAAGTTGGCCAAAACAGAGGGGTGGTCGATTTGGCCAAGGTTAATCGTTTAATTAACTAATTTATGGTTAATTTTGCTCTAACATTTGATAGATGAGCTGTTTTACGATATTGGGTTCAAACGGTTTATCACACATTGCATTGACACCTGATTGCGCAACATTTGCTAAATGTGTTTCATTGGCCTCAGACGTTACCATTAATACCGGCACATGGGCATGTTCATCTGAGCGACGAATTGCTTCTGTTAGTTCTTGTCCGTTGACTTCTGGCATGTTGAAATCGGTGACGATTAAATCGAACATGCTCTCATTTAATATGCTTAAAGCCTGAGCGCCATTTTCAGCTTCACTGATACGTGTTGCGCCAAGATTTTGCAGAACACGTTGAATGTGGTTACGGGCCAGCATGGAGTCGTCAACGACCAAAATTCGCAAATCTTGAATGTCGTATAAATCAAGCTCAAGCTCTTGTGGCGACAGTAAATCCAAGGTGGCGTTAATGGCTTTGCCTAAGTGCTCTTTGGTAAATGGCTTTGGCAAAATCGCAACAACCCCTGATTGCTTATAAGCTTCAAGCTGTTGCCGGCGAGTTTCACTGGAGACTAGCATAAAGGGTAATTGATGTTCACTGAAGTGCTCGTGAACATGGTCCAATAGAGCAAGTGCATCTCCATCTGCCAAGTAAAGAGTACAGATTATGAGATCCGGTAAATTCTGATTGAGTGCATCTATGGCGCTACTGACTGAATCGGCAAAGTCAATATTTTGCACGCCTTCATCTTTGAGCTCTTTGGCGATAATCTTACGTTGGGTCACTGAGGGTTCGACGAGTAAAATCGTCAGATCCGTACTGAGTAAATCGTTCATTTTAAACCTGAGGATAGAAACAGAAGCTAAATGTCTTCAGCCAGTACAATTTATTTACCTAACGTAGGCTTTTTTCATCAACTGGCTGCGCATGATTCAGGCTAATATAGCGTATTTGTAAACGGCAGGCTAGTTTGGATAATGGTTGCGTTAATGCTTGTTAACTTTTATCTGCGAAACTCAGGGTTTTGGGGTAAATCAACCAATATCAAAATGGCGCCTTTACCACCATACTCAAGAGGCGCTTGGTGCATAGCAAGAATATCAGGGTGTTGTACTAAGTAATGGGGCACCTTGTGCTTCAAAATACGTTCACCAATACCATGTACGATGCATGCGCAACTTATATGCTGTTTTTTACAGGCGTGAATAAGCGCAGCAAGCTCATCTTTGGCCGTTTCTTTATTCATACCATGCATATCTAAAATCAGCTCTGGTGCATAGTCACCGCGCCTTAACTGCTTTGCAAGGTATTTATCGGCACCCGGTCTGACAAAGTTGATGGTGCCATGAGTATCAATATCTGGTACGTATTCATCTGAAAAATAAAACTCAGCTTGATGTTGTTTCTTTTGCTCAGCAATCACTTCGCCTTTGAAGCGGGTGGCTTTACGTTCGTGCACCACAGTATCTTGCTTAAGGGGCTGTGTTCCGGAAATTGCATCACGGAATAAATCAAAGTCATCAGAGGCCATAGCTACTTCAGGGTATTCTCTAGTCATTCGTGCATTTTAAATAAAAAAAGCATAAAAACCTAGTCTAAAAACCGCTACAATGCGGCTATCTACAAAGTGTGAGAATAATCATGAGTGAATTAGCAATAACCAATGAAATCGCCCAAGAGGCTTATGAAGATCTGGTAACCATGCAAGATTGGCTGCGTTGGACGACAAGTCAGTTTGTTGCAAATGGGCTTTTTTATGGCCATGGTACCGACAACCCTTGGGATGAGGCGGTAAATTTACTCTTGCCAACGCTAAACCTACCGATAGATGCGCCAAAAGACTTAATGCAAGCTAGGCTGACTAGGACAGAAAAAAAGCGTTTAATTGAAGTTATCAAGCTGCGTATTGAGCAGCGTATGCCTGTGCCTTACCTTACTAATCAAGCGTGGTTTGCAGGTATGCCTTTTTATGTTGATGAACGCGTATTGGTGCCGCGCTCTCCATTTGCAGAGTTGATCACCCAACAGTTTCAGCCTTGGGTTCAAGCGCCAGAAGAAGTGACTCGTATTTTAGATATGTGTACGGGCTCTGCATGTATTGCGATTGCACTGGCTAAGCATTTTGAAAATGCACAAGTGGATGCCGTGGATATTTCATTTGATGCTTTGGCCGTAGCCGAAATGAATATTCACGACTATATGATGGACGAACGTGTATTTGCGATTCAGTCAGACGTCTTTAGTGGTGTGCCGGGTCAAAAGTACGATTTAATCGTCGCAAATCCACCTTATGTTGATGCTGAAGATATGGCCGATCTGCCTGATGAGTTTCATCATGAGCCTGAATTAGGCCTCGCGTCTGGTGACGATGGCTTAGATGTGACTCGAGTACTGCTTCAAGATGCGGCGGAGCATCTCACAGAGAACGGTATTCTATTTGTCGAGGTGGGTAATTCTATGGTACATATGGATGCATTGTATCCAGGTGCGCCATTTACTTGGCTTGAGTTTGAGCACGGCGGTTTAGGTGTGTTCATGATCAGTAAAAAAGAATTGGTAGCATACTTTAACGATTAAGCTTTGCTGTATATTGCCTGCAAATGAAACCTATTCATTGGCAGCTTGATACGGCAAAGTATGACAGTGGTGAACATTGTCACAACTTGGGGCATAGCCCCATTGAGGCTTTAAGCCAAAACCGTAACGAGGAATGAGGAAAGTTAATGGCAGGCAATAGCATAGGCCAGCTGTTTCGAGTGACAACCTTCGGTGAAAGCCATGGTACAGCACTGGGTGGTGTTGTAGATGGTGTTCCGGCAGGGCTTGAAATCAGCGAGGCTGACTTACAGGTAGACCTAGATAGAAGAAAGCCAGGTCAAAGCCGCTACACGACACAGCGTCGTGAAGGGGATGAAATTAAGATTTTATCAGGTGTATTTGAAGGCAAAACGACCGGTACAAGTATTGGGTTGCTGATTGAAAATACCGATCAACGCTCTAAAGATTACAGTAAAATTATGGACGTTTTTCGTCCAGGGCACGGTGACTATACCTATTGGCATAAATATGGTCATCGTGACTATCGTGGTGGCGGACGTTCATCTGCACGCGAAACCGCCATTCGTGTTGCAGCCGGTGGCATCGCTAAAAAATATCTCAAGCAAGTCCATGGTATTGACGTTCGCGCTTGTCTATCGCAGCTTGGGCCAATTAGAGCTGAGGTGTTCAACTGGGATGCGGTGGAGAAAAATGCATTTTTCTTCCCAGATGAAAGTAAATTAGACGCTTTGGATGAGTATATGAGAGACCTTAAAAAGCAAGGTGACTCAATTGGCGCCAAAGTGAAAGTAGTCGCTAAAAACGTGCCTGTGGGTTTAGGTGAGCCAGTATTTGATAGACTCGATGCTGAGCTTGCGCACTCTCTGATGAGCATCAATGCAGTGAAAGGCGTTGAGATTGGTGATGGCTTTGATGTGGTTGAGCAGAAGGGCTCAGAGCATAGAGACGAGTTAACACCCAATGGGTTTGTTAGCAATCATGCTGGTGGCGTACTTGCCGGGATCTCTACAGGACAAGATATTATCGCGTCGATCGCGTTGAAACCAACTTCAAGCATTACAGTACCTGGACAGAGCATTAATACTGCTAATGAGTCGGTAGAGATGGTTACTAAAGGACGTCACGACCCATGCGTGGGCATTCGTGCAATCCCAATAGCGGAAGCAATGATGGCCATTACAATTATGGATCACCTACTTAGACAGCGTGGACAAAACCCGCATGTCGAAGTGCCTCAAGGTCCTATCCCTGGGCAGGTTAAATAATGAAAGGCACCGAAAGGTGCCTTTTTTATTTCAAAATAGCTATATGCTAAATAATGAGCTTTAGATTAAGCAATTAATTTAGCAAAAGCGCGGTCAGCTGCTGCGATGGTATTGTTGATGTCCTCATCGCTGTGCATGGTGCTGACAAACCCGGCTTCAAATGCAGATGGTGCAAGGTACACACCTTCTTCTAGCATCAAATGGAAGAAGCGCTTAAACCTTTCTAGGTCACATTCAGTCGCCTGTTGGTAGGTGTCAACGCGCTCGGCCGAAGTGAAAAAGAAGCCAAACATGCCACCGGCAAAGTTAGTCGTCAGTGGAATACCGTGTTTATCCGCTGCAGCCTGAAAACCAGTACATAGTGCTTGGCTCTTTGCTTCTAGGTCGTCATGTAAATTCGGCTTAGAAAGTAATTCAAGTGCTTTAAGGCCGGCTGCCATCGCAATTGGGTTACCAGAGAGTGTACCAGCTTGATAAACAGGTCCTACCGGTGCGATGTAATCCATGATTTCACGCTTACCACCAAAGGCACCAACTGGCATACCGCCACCGATCACTTTGCCTAAGCAAGTCAGATCTGGCTCGATATTGTAATAAGCTTGTGCACCACCAAGGGCGACACGGAAGCCAGTCATCACTTCATCGAAGATAAGTACTGATTTGTGCTCATCACATACCGCACGAAGACCCTCTAAAAAGCCTTTAACAGGCGGGATGCAGTTCATATTGCCTGCAACGGGTTCAACGATGATACAGGCGATTTCGTCTTTATATTCTTCAAAAATCGCTTTGACTTCATCTAAATTATTAAATGACACCGTAAGTGTGTGTTTTGCAAAATCAGCAGGAATGCCCGGAGAGTTTGGTACGCCCATTGTTAATGCACCAGAGCCCGCTTTTACCAGTAGAGAGTCGGCATGACCATGGTAGCAGCCTTCGAATTTTAAAATCTTATCTCTGCCAGTGTAGCCTCGGGCAAGGCGGATTGCACTCATTGTCGCTTCGGTACCAGAGCTCACCATACGAACTTTTTCAATCGACGGAACAAGTGCTTTAACTTTTTCTGCCATTAATATTTCAGTTTCGGTAGGCGCACCGTAGCTTAGGCCGTTCTCCACAGCGCCTAATACCGCTTGTTTAATTTCTGGGTGGTTGTGGCCAAGGATCATCGGTCCCCAAGAGCCAACATAGTCGATGTAACGATTATTGTCAGCGTCAAAGGTAAATGGACCTTCTGCTTTTGTGATGAATAACGGTGTGCCACCCACACCATTAAATGCCCTTACTGGCGAGTTAACGCCTCCCGGGATAGAGGTTTGTGCACGCTCAAATAAGTCTTGGCTAATTGTCATAATGTATCCTTTTTGATTAACTTTGGCGCTTTCTGCTGAACCAAGGTACGTTGGTTTCGTATTGCTGTACTTTGTTTTCTACACCGAGCGTCAGTGCGAAAAGCGCCATACGGATCAATACACCGTTTTGCACTTGTCTGAAGATTGCCAAGTTATCATTACTATTTAAATCGTTGTCTAGTTCATTCGCATCACTGCGGCTATCTCTAGGGAGTGGGTGCATTAATACTGATTCAGGCTTACAGTGTGCGTCGTAGATTGCTTGGCTTATTCTGAAGCCGCCGCGGTACTTGTTTGCTTCTTCTTGAGACGGGAAGCGCTCTTCTTGAATACGCGTTTGGTAAACGATATCAGCAGCTAGATTACCTTCCATTTGTGATACGAGCTCGATTTGGTGTCCAGCATTTGAGACTGCATCTAAGACATAATCCGGCATTTGCAAGCCGCCTGGTGCCACCATTGAAAACTTGATATTTTTATAATGACAAAGAAGCTTTGAGAGCGAATGCACGGTTCTGCCGTACTTTAGATCGCCCACTAACGCGATATGCATGCCATCAACAGTACGATCGAAGCGGCTAAGCTCTCGGTCAATCGTTAATAAATCTAACAGTGCTTGAGTTGGGTGCTCGTTTGGCCCATCACCACCGTTCAAAACAGGCACATCTGAACCTGTTGCAAACTCAGCCACACTGCCAGCATCTGGGTGGCGCATAGCAACAGCATCAGCATAAGCAGAAATAACACGCGCTGTATCATACAAAGACTCGCCCTTAGCCAATGCAGAACTTTGCATACCTGTGGTTTCTCTTACTAAACCACCTAATAAGTTAAATGCAGTACCAAAACTGACACGAGTACGAGTGCTTGGTTCAAAGAATAAATTTGCCAGTACAGCACCTTCTAGCACTTGCGTGCGCTTATGCTTTTTAGCATAAGGCTCCATGCGCTTAGCAACGTCAAAAATTAATTCAATGGCTTCTCTATCGAGTTGATTGACAGAAAGGATGTTTTCACCTTGGAAACTTAGCATGCGGCGATTCCTAATCACAGATTGACAACAGGAGGCTGGGTGCGCTCCTAACCGAGATAACCTTGGCAACGCAGGTTACTGGAACGATATGATAGCATAATTGCACGCTAACAGGAGAGCATGACGGCAGGATACCGTCATATTTATATTAAAAAAGTGGCTTTAAGACTGCGAGTAAGATGATCGGCAGTAATAAGAACACAGGGAACTCATTGAAGAAGCGATAAAATCGAGTGCTGCGAATATTTCTATCATGTTTGAAATCGGCGAGGAGCTTGAAGC
The DNA here is from genome assembly GCF_021654285.1 of Pseudoalteromonas luteoviolacea. Classification (GTDB taxonomy): domain Bacteria; phylum Pseudomonadota; class Gammaproteobacteria; order Enterobacterales; family Alteromonadaceae; genus Pseudoalteromonas; species Pseudoalteromonas luteoviolacea_J. The sequence goes on from NZ_JAKFZS010000002.1 coordinate 268,845, forward strand.
AATATGCATGATAGATGTAAAGAATAATCACAAATACGAGTTTATAGTGCAGCCACATATTGTACTTGAACCACTCTCTGCCGTATTCCATGATAGTCAGTACGCCAAAGACAGTGGTTAAAACCGCAAATGGCGTGACAAAGTAGAGCAGTCTTCGCTCCATAATTTTTAGCATGGCTGTGCAGGCTTTTTCTTCTGTCATAGTGTGATAGATGAATAATCTTGGCAAATAAAAAATACCAGCGAACCATGCGACCATAAAAAATATGTGCAAAGCCTTATAAATCAGCAAAGCGCTCATAATGCCCCTTATTGTTATTGATTAAAGTAAACTGTTTCTCATTGTGAGTATGTGGCGTAATTTGTCCCAGCGCACCACCCCCATTATTTGTAAGCTGTCTTTTTGGTTGTAAACATAGACTGCGCCAGAGCGCTTATCTTTTAAGATTTCAAATGCTTCAGCAAGCGTTGCTTGGGTACTGAGACCTTGCAGAGGCACATACTTAATGGTGGCACTGTCATCTGATACTAAGGTTAAATCATACTCTGCCAGACGGTAGCCATTTTCTTCATCATAGGTGATCAAGGGGGTTTGGCTATCCACTGCACCGAGTGTTGCTTTGATTTGCTCTGGATCATTTGAGTACAGTAATTTGAAATCTTCTTCCATTTCTTCGACGACCCCGACTTTTTGTAGTGCTTCTTTGGCGGGCGAGACTTGATAAGGCAACCCTTGAAAATCGAGTTGTTGAATAAAAATAGAGCGATTACCAAAAACTTGTAGTGCGGTCACATAGGCGGTAGAGATCACCAACATGGCAGGTACGACGATTTGTGGATTCGAGGTCAGCTCCATGACTGCCGTCAACGCAGCTAATGGGGCATGCAAAGTCGCCGCTAAGAGGCCTGCCATACCAAGTACTCCATAGGTGCCAGCAACATTGACTTCTGGTGAAATAAATTGTGCGAAAAATGCCATGAGAGTGCCCATGATAACGCCAAGCCCTATAACTGGTCCTATTAAACCACCAGGGATTCCGAGTCCGATAGCAAACAAGGTTGCAAGGAGCTTTGCGATGAAAATAGTCGTGAGTAATTGCATATTGTCTGGGGTTTCAACGGCAAGTTTAATAGCGCTCATGCCAGATCCCATAGCTTCAGGCACCATATACCCAATCAGTCCAGCAATTAAACCTGCAAGTAATAAACGTGGGAACATGCTAATTGGTTTAAAGGTTTTGATAATTAACATCAAGTTTTGATTGAATGCAAAGGCGACGGCTCCCAGTGCAAATCCGCATATGATGAGATAGGGGTAGTGCCAAAAACTGAGCATTTCTATCTGGATCAATGAAAGCTCTGAGACATTACCAAATACAAACTGTGTTGCTAAAGCGCCAGTAACGGCTGCCAACATGATGGGAACAAAGATATGGATCTTGTATTCCCTAAGCACGACTTCCATCACGAAAATAACAGCGGCTAAAGGCGTGTTGAATGAAGCTGCTATCCCTGCTGCAACACCGCACCCGGCAAGTGTTCTAGCAGCATTATGTGGCAAATGTAGCCTTTCAGTGAGGACACTGGCGCCTGTCGCGCCCATATGCACAGATGGCCCTTCACGACCTACTGAAAAACCACAGATAAGGGCGATACCGCCACCAAAAAATTGATTGACTGAATTCCAAATGGGCATATGTCCATAATGATGCTTGATCCGGTTAATCACAAATGGAATGCCGAGTCGATAATGCTTAAAGCCAGTTAAGTTGGCAAATAAGGCGATAATCAATGCTGCCCCAACAGGCAGTAATAACCTTTGGTGCTCCGCTAAAGATGTGAAGTCGTCGTGACTGTCGAGAAAAGTTGATTGAACAAGCTCTATCATTAATCGAAAAAGAATGATTAAAATAGCCGCAATCAATCCAGCGCATACGCCCAGTAAACAGAGCTGTGCTGAAGTTCGCGGTTGTGCAAGGCGTCGCCTAACTTGGTCAAGAGTCATAGTTCAAAGCTTGAGAGTGGAAGTACAGTTATATTTTACCAAAAGAATAATATTAAGTCCCTGACATAACCTAGCTTTGTGCGTATTTCTGAGGTGTTTATTCATTACAGGTACAGGTTGGTTTGCGCATAATTCAGGTACACGACCATACTTGATTAAAATAGTCGGGTATTAGATAATTCCGTTAATTAATGTACAAGGGTCGAATGCACATGTCAGAAGAGTTACCGATTAAGTTTAGCGATGCAGCTGCTGCGCGCGTAAAAGAATTGATTTCCGAAGAGGAAAATCCTGAACTAAAGCTTCGTGTATACGTAACTGGTGGAGGATGCTCTGGGTTTCAATATGGATTTACGTTTGATGAAAAGGTAAACCCAGGCGACTTGGAAATAGAAAAAAATGGTGTGATTATGGTGGTTGACCCAATGAGTATTCAGTACTTAATGGACGGCATTGTTGATTACACTGAAGGGCTTGAAGGCGCACGTTTCTTCGTCAATAACCCAAATGCGACGACTACATGCGGGTGTGGTGCAAGTTTCAGCGTGTAATCGAAGTGGTCTCAAATCACTGTAAAAGAGCCATGCAATCGCATGGCTTTTTTATGCCGGGTTAGTCACATGCATCATTAAAACAAAAAAGCCTAAAACCAATGCGGAAAACAGAAGAATATAGATGAAACCGCGCTTTCCTTGTTTGATAGGTACATTGTTTACGCGTAAAAAGTAATACCATCCAGCGCACAAAATCAGTGGTAATAAAAATAAAATCCGGAACATTTTTGAGCCCTTTTTTTAAGTTAATTTTAAGATTAGCTGTAAATGCTTATTTTTAAAAGAAAAATAAATTATTTCAAATACTGGTACAAGATATAAAATTTTTGTTAAAGTGTAGTATGTACCCTACATGAAAAAAACGAATATAGTTTTTCAAAAATTTATTAGGTTTTAGCGGTAAGATAGTCTATACCTAATTGGGTACATAGGAACACACCTGTTGTTGATACAGGAAATGTGCAAGGCCTATAGGGCCTACAGAGGTATTATTTTTTTAAATACAATAGCCAGCTGAGTGAGACGGGCAAATTTCACGAGGCCAGTTGAGATTAATCATCAAGTAGGAGATGTTTATTTATGATGGGTAAAACGGTTTCTTCGGAAGAAAACGGAAAGTTAACAAAATGGTTGAAATCAAAGCGTCATGAGAAAGGTCATACAATGCGTAGCCTTGCTCAAGTTTTAGGTACGCCGCATTCTTTCATCGGAAAGATTGAAAACCAAGAGCGCCGTTTAGATGTGATCGAGTTTTTGCGCTATTGTGAAGCGCTAGAAGTTGACCCGTATGAAGGCCTATCTTTAATTAATAAAGAAGAGCTATAACCCTTTACGGGATTAAGAATACAAGGTGCAGGGAAGTGCACCTTAGTCTTGTTTCTTATAGTCCGCCTCTATCGCATAGAGCTTATGGCGAATGAAATAGAGAAATAGCAAGGAAGGGAGCACCATCAACGCAGTGATGACAAAAAATACTGCCCAATTGCCACCTAACCAGTCGTCAATGACTACACCACTGTAACTAGATAACACAGTTCTACCTAAACTGCCCAATGATGCCAGTAGTGCATAATGTGTTGCGCTAAAGGTTCTATCGCAGAGCATAGAAATGAAAGCGACCATAGCAACCAATGACCATGCCTGAGTAAAGCCATCAACAACAATGGCCAGAGCATAAAGTGACTCTTTTGGTCCCGCAACTGCTATCCAAGAAAAAATCAAATTAGAGGCTGCCATTGCGACACCACTGATAAACAGGCCTTTGACTATGCCATATTTGTGGTTGAAAATGCTGCCAAGGAAAGCAAATACAATGGTAATGAGCCCGGTGCCTAGCTTTGAGTACTGTGCTATTTGCGTATTTGTAAATCCAATTTCTTTATAAAATACGATGGACATGCGTGCTAAAAACGCTTCGCCAATCTTAAATAAAAAGATAAAGGTTAAGAGCGCAAGTGCTGTTTTGACGCCATTTTTATTAAAAAAGCTGACAAAGGGCGCGACCAGCGTAACACCCAACCAAGCGAGTAACTTATTGGCTTTGGAGTGGCCAAGTTGAGAGAGTTTTTCTTCGTATGCTTTTTGTATTTGCGCTTGTGCTGTATCACGATGAGACTCTGGCTCTTTTGCTATCAAGGTAACAACACAAAGTAATGCCATTATCACGGCGAGTAGCAAATAAACATCAGACCAAGATATATTTGGCAGATCGGCTGCGAAAAAAGGAATGGCACCAAGGAGGGCATAGCCGCTCCACCAACCTGATGTTGCCATTGCAGCCGCTGCCGTAGACTTTTCACTTTCTGATTGGGGCAGCACATCAATACGATAACCATCGATGGCAATATCGTGTGTCGCAGCGAATAAAGCAATTAAAAAGCACAGTAGAGCCGCATAAAACAAACTCGTTTTTAAATCAATAAATGCTAAACATACGGCGCTTGCCGTAATAACGACTTGCCCGAGTAAAATCCAACTCCTACGCTGACCCAGCATGCTACCAAGCACGGGGAGCTTTAGTCTATCGACCAAGGGAGACCACAGAAAATTGATGGTATAGGCGCTAAAAACAATACCAAACAATCCAATGAGGCTGCGGCTAAGGCCTTCATCTTTTAACCACGCAGACATGACTGAGCCGATCAGCACCCAAGGGAAACCCTGGCTCATACCAAATGCAAATACAGTCAGCAGTCGTTTGTCTTTATAATAACTCAGGTATTGGGAAATACTGGCTGATGTCATCATTGTTTAGTTAAAACTCTTCAGCTGGCAAGATATCGACGCTATGAATGATAACCGCAGTCTTTGGGATAAATGAGTAACCTAGCTTTTGATTGTAGCCAGTTTCCACTTGCATTATCTTGTCCAAAGTTTCATAACCATCAGTGACGTTACCAAATACCGCAAATCCCCAACCTCTACCTGGGTTTAAGTGGTCATTGTCATCCATATTAAAGAAGAACTGACGAGTACCCGAATGCGGCTTACTGTCTTGGTAGGCCATCGCGACCGAATACATTTCATTTTTTAGTCCGTTACCACTTTCATTGAAAATGGGTTTGCGCTCGAACATGCCATCGTAGTCTTTGTCGTAGCCGCCACCTTGGATCACAAAGTCTTTTTCGTTGGCTTCATCACGTTCAACTCGATGAAAAACAGAGCCTTTATAATCACCATTGACAACATAGGTTAAAAAGTTATTTACCGTCAATGGTGCGCGTGAGCGGTCTAGCTCCACGGTGATTTTACCCAGCGATGTATTGATCTGAACTTTAGGGAACAGATTGTCTTTTTGGACGAAGCGTCCTTCTTTATTAGCTGCTTGTGCAAAGCTTGCTGTTAAAATTACGAAAGCAAAAACCAATATGCGGATCATGTTGACTGCCTCTTATTATTGTTGTGCGATGAAATCAATTAACTCTTTGTCTTTAATTATATGAGTAACAAGTTGCTGTGCGAGCATATTAAGCTGACCTTCCACCTTGGCTTGGTCGTGCTTTAAAGATCCCGATAGCGTGCGAGTCCCTGTGTATGACTTACTAAAAGTACCACTTGGTTTATTGACCGTCACTTTAAATTCAGCTTCGGCATTACTTTCATGCTTGCTGTATGTTTCAGTCACTTGCGCTAAGAACTTATTTATCTCCAGTGTAATCGTTGTTTTTGCTTCTGAAGTAATGTTTGCGTTATTCGCCACTAAGGCCTGTTTAAATACATTAGAAATAGTGACCGGCAAGTTTGCATCAGGTAAGTACACCGCGGGCTCTGTATTAAGCACCTTGACAGTAAACTTGGATGTTCTTAAATCCATCACATTGACATTGACATTGATAGGCATGTTAAGCTGGACAACTTGGCCTTCGGAATATTGTGGATTCATGATCACCGACTTTGGCGCGGCTGTGCAGCCAGACAATACAGCCAACATGCCTGCAGTTGCGAGAGAGTAGATAATTTTGGCCATGATTAGCTCCTTTTTATTACGCTTAATACGGTAAACTTTTTATTATTGCCCAGCACCTTACAATTACCAAAAAGGCGCTGCAACTTATCTTGATAATCCAAATGACGATTTCCAATGATCCTGAGCTCGCCGCCATTGCGCAGTGTATATTTAGCCTGTAAAAACATTTGCCAAGCAATGTGGTCTGTGATGGCTTGTGCTTGGTGGAATGGCGGATTACACAGCACTAAATCGGCACTGTTCGGAGTAAAGTCGGTTAAACAGTCGTTTTGTACAAATTGGCTATCGCTCAGTCTGGTAGGTAGATTGTCTGCTACGTTCTGGCGAGCACTTGCGACAGCCATCGCAGACTCATCCACAAAGGTGACTTTTGCATTGGGCATACGGTTTAATGTTTGCAGTCCAATCACGCCATTACCACAACCCAAATCAATGATGTTGAGTGCCTTTTTACCTGCAGGTAGGTAGTTAAAGAAAAACCGTGCGCCAATATCTAAGGAATCACGTGAAAAGACATTGGCGTGATTGGTGATGGTCATCTCTGTGTTTTCTAATGACCAAGATACTGGAAACTTGCAAGCAACGGGCTTGTTGGTTGTTTTAGAAAAAATTAATCGAGACTTTTTAACGGCCAAACTGGTTTTTGGTTCGTAGATAAAATGGTTAAACGACTTTAGTGTCGAGGTATGGATCTCTTTTGCTTTACCCGCGGCAACAACAGGGATGTCTGCGGGTAAGTGACTCAATTTTGCTAACTGGTGCTGTAAATAACCTGCATTTTTAGGTATTTTTAGTATCACTAAATCGATGTCATGGGGCAGCGCATCCAAGCTATCTAAAAATGAGATATGGGTATCTGGTAGCTGGTTTTCGCTCAGATTGTATTTACACGATGCGGTGCTCACAAAAGAGTCGTTGACAAAATGAATGGCAGGGAGCTGATCATCATGTTGGTAAATAACGGATAGTGCGCAACTAAGTGCGCCAAAGCTGTCATTTAACACTAATATTTTACGCACATCTGGGTAGTCTTCGCTGATGTGTTCAAGTAGATACTCGTCTGCGGCATCCCAAGCCTGTAAACTGCGATTTTTTTGTTCTAGAGGAAATCGATGTAAAGTAAATGGGCGATTAGCCAATACCGCGTCGGTTGTCATAGGTCTATATTTTTCACTAACAATGTGAGTGCATAATATCATGTCACAGCTGAACAAAGAATGTTTGCCTGAAGGCTTTAAGTATTTTCCACAGGTTATCTCTTTTGATAAAAGCTTGGCTTTGTATGAGCATTTAAGTACGAGTTTGCCTTGGCAACAGCCAAAAATTCAGGTCTATGGTAAATATCATCTTATTCCGAGGTTGCAGTGTTTCGTTGCCGACCCGGGTGTACGTTATGGCTACTCAGGTAAGTCATTGGATAATGTTCCATGGCTGCCCGCATTGGATGCCATGCGCCAGCGCTTAAAAAATCAATATGATAAAGCTTTTAATGCACTGCTGGTTAATTGGTATCGTGATGGCATGGATACCATGGGGTGGCACAGTGACGATGAAAAAGAGCTGGGCAATAGGCCATTAATTGCCTCGGTTTCTTTGGGGGCACCAAGAATGTTCAAAATACGTCATCGACAAACTCGGGAAGTCACTTCTTTTGTGCTTGAAACGGGCAGCATGTTGATTATGTCAGGAGACAGTCAGCACGATTATGAGCACAGTCTGTCTAAACAAACAAAAGTCAATCAGGGGCGAATTAATCTGACATTTAGAACGGTTGGTTAATCCTAGTTTAGGGCGTATAGTATGCGATGTTTAACAATATGATAGTAAAGAGTATGCCCATGTCTATGCAGCAACAAATACACACCAAACTCAGTGACGCAATTGATTGCACGCACCTTGAGGTGATCAATGAAAGCCATATGCACAGTCGCGGGAGTGATTCGCACTTTAAAGTGATTGTTGTCAGTGAAGAGTTTTCTGGTTTACGTTTATTGCCTCGCCACAGGCGCATAAATGAGGTACTAAAGTCTGAATTAGCCAATGATATTCATGCGCTGGCTATTCATGCCCATACACCTGAAGAATTTAGTGAGCAGTCTGGGCAAGTACCAGCGTCACCAAACTGTTTAGGTGGGTCTAAGTTCGACTAACATCTGATCAGACCTGTATTTAGGTCATCAGAGATTACACTATACGCAATTTTTCTGGCACCATCTTTCTAACCCCTCAGTTGTTTGTGGTAAATGATGGGCCTAAATACTTGAGACAAATTCAAAATTTAGTAGGAAATATAATGGTAATTAAGCCGAAGATCCGTGGTTTTATCTGTACAAATGCTCATCCAGCAGGTTGTGCTGCACATGTTGAAGAGCAAATCGCTTATGTTAAGCAACAGGGCGAGTTAAAAGATGGTCCAAAAAATGTACTTGTGATCGGTGCTTCTACTGGCTATGGCCTAGCGTCTCGTATTACCGCCGCATTTGGTTCTGGTGCAAAAACACTGGGTATCTTTTTTGAGAAAGAAGGTACAGAGAAAAAAACAGCATCTGCTGGTTGGTACAACACCGCGGCTTTCCAAAACGCAGCTGACAAAGCAGGCCTTTGGTCTAAAAACATTAATGGCGATGCGTTTTCAACTGAACTAAAAGAAAAAGCCATTGAAGCGATTAAAGCGGATATGGGTAAAGTTGATTTAATTATTTACAGCCTAGCTTCGCCGCGTCGTACTGATCCTAAAACAGGTGAGACACACAGCTCAGTACTTAAGCCAATTGGCGAAGCAATCACAACTAAAAACTTAAATACGTCTAAGCGCGTAATCGACGAAGTGAGTGTTGAAGCGGCGAATGAAGAAGAAATCGCTAATACAGTTAAAGTGATGGGCGGTGAAGACTGGGAGCTTTGGCTAGATGCGCTTAAGCAAGCAGGTGTGCTAGCAGATAACTTTAAGACGACTGCTTATACTTATATTGGTAAAGAGCTAACATGGCCAATTTATGGTCATGCAACAATCGGTAAAGCGAAAGAAGATTTAGATAGAGCTGCAGCGGCAATTAAAGCATCTACAGCTGCGCTAAATGGTGAAGCTTATGTGTCTTCTCTAAATGCAGTTGTGACACAAGCGAGCTCTGCAATTCCAATCATGCCACTTTATATCTCCGCTTTATTTAAAGTAACCAAAGAAGACGGCACATATGAAGGGACTATTGAGCAGATCCACGGTCTATTTAATGAAAGTCTGTACAGTGATAGCCCGCGTTTTGATGACGGTGGTCACCTGTTCCAAAACTACAAAGAGCTAGAAGAGGGTGTGCAAGCACGTATTCAGCATATTTGGGATACAGTAGATACGGATACGATTGATGCATTGACTGACTACGAAGGTTATCACAACGAATTCCTAAAATTATTTGGCTTTGGTATTGATGGTGTCGATTATGATGCTGACGTAAATACTATTGCTGAAATCAATAATTTAGTTTAATTATTGAACGGATGGTGAAGCGTGCTTGCTTCACCATCATATATTTATCCCGCTAAACACACCTATCTTTTTCTCATTCAATACCACTTTGGTCTATATTGAATTAATCGCAATTAGCTGAACTGAGCTAAAACCATTGTTAAGTCGTATTAATTTGATAATTCTACTCGCATAGTCAGGGCGATTAATGTTAAAATTGCGGAAATATGTGAGGACTATATATCACGACGCTTGTTTTTGGTTGATTTGACTTTTGTCAAGTCTCTTTTGATTAGGCGAGTTCTTTGATACTGAAAACACGATGAGATAGCGGCCGTGATAACTAAAGATTTTTCAATTTCTTTCCGTTAATGTAATGCAAGTGCGTATGATCAACATAAAAAAAGGTCTGGACTTACCCATAGAGGGCGCACCACAGCAAGCTATTCATGATGGCGCTGCCATCAAACGCGTAGCTGTGCTTGGTGAAGAGTTTATTGGTATGCGTCCAACCATGCATGTTCGTGTGGATGACCAAGTCAAAAAAGGCCAAATTCTTTTTGAAGACAAAAAGAATCCTGGCGTCAAGTTTACTGCGCCAGCCTCTGGTGTAGTTAAAGAAATCAACCGTGGTGCTAAGCGTGTTCTTCAGTCTGTCGTGATTGAAGTGCAAGGCAATGAGCAAATCACTTTCGACAAGGTCGCAGCTGCTGATTTAAGCAACTTAGATCGTGAGAAAGTTAAAGAAGTGCTTATTGAATCTGGTCAGTGGCCAGCGCTACGTGCACGTCCATTTAGCCGTGTTGCTGTTCCAAGTGCAACGCCGAGCTCAATCTTCGTGACAGCCATAGATACTAACCCATTAGCCGCAGATCCTGCAGTGATCATTGCTGAAAACGTTGAAGCGTTTGAAGCGGGTCTTGCTGTGGTTTCACGTCTAACTGATGGTAAAGTATTTGTGTGTAAGCAGTCTGGTAGTAAAGTACCAAGCTCTTCGCTATCACAAGTAGAAGTACATGAGTTCGCGGGTGTTCACCCAGCAGGCTTAGTGGGTACTCATATCCATCATCTAGATGCAGTTGGTGCAGACAAGCAAGTTTGGCACTTAGGTTACCAGGACGTTATCGCGTTTGGTAAGCTGTTCCTAACTGGCGAGATCTACACTGATCGAGTTGTTTCTTTAGCAGGTCCTCGCGTAAAGAATCCTCGTTTAGTTAAAACTCAAGTTGGTGCGTCGTTAACAGATTTAGTATCTGGTGAACTTGAAGACGGTGATAACCGAGTCATTTCTGGCTCTGTGTTAGCTGGTAAAACAGCAGCCGGCCCTCATGGTTTCCTAGGTCGTTACCACGTACAGGTTTCAGTTCTTCTTGAAGGTCGTGAGAAAGAACTATTTGGTTGGATTGCGCCAGGTAGTAAAAAATTCTCTGTGACACGTACATTCATTTCACACTTAGCACCTAGCCGTTTGTTCAAGTTTACAACGTCTACTGGTGGTTCTAAGCGTGCAATGGTGCCAATCGGCAACTATGAGCGTGTTATGCCTCTGGATATCCTACCAACGCTATTACTTCGTGATCTGATCGCAGGCGATCTAGATAGCGCTATCTCTTTAGGTGCGCTTGAGCTTGACGAAGAAGATTTAGCATTGTGTACCTTCGTATGTCCAGGCAAGTATGACTTTGGCTTAATCCTACGTGATTGCCTGACTACTATCGAGAAGGAAGGTTAAAAATGGCCTTAAAGAAATTTTTAGAAGACATTGAACCTCACTTTGAACCAGGTGGAAAACACGAGAAGTGGTATGCGCTTTATGAAGCTATCGCGACGGTTTTCTATACTCCTGGTTATGTAAACAAAGGCGGCACGCACGTGCGTGATAACATCGACCTGAAACGTATCATGATTTTGGTATGGATGGCGACGTTCCCGGCTATGTTCTTTGGTATGTTCAACATCGGTCACCAAGCGGCATTAGCGATTGGTAGTGGTTTTGACATCGCATCTACTTGGCAAGCTGGTATTTTCCAAGCGTTAGGTGGTGAGCTGACAGCAGATTCTGGCTGGGCAGCGAAAATGTTTTATGGTGCGTGCTTCTTCTTACCTATTTATGGTACGGTGTTTATCGTAGGTGGTTTCTGGGAAGTATTATTCGCATCAGTGCGTAAGCACGAAGTAAACGAAGGTTTCTTCGTAACTTCAGTATTATTTGCATTGATCCTGCCTGCAACCATTCCTTTATGGCAAGTTGCACTAGGTATCACGTTTGGTGTTGTGGTAGCTAAAGAAGTATTCGGTGGTACAGGCCGTAACTTCCTTAACCCTGCACTTGCTGGTCGTGCGTTCCTTTTCTTCGCATACCCAGGTGATATCTCAGGTGACACAGTATGGACAGCAGTAGATTCATTCTCTGGTGCTACATACCTAGGTCAAGCAGCGATCGGTTCATTAGATTACAACAACATGCAGTTGTGGTGGGATGCATTCTACGGCTTTATCCAAGGTTCAATGGGTGAAACGTCAACGCTAGCACTTGCAATTGGTGGTTTGTTCTTGATGTATGTTCGTATCGCGTCATGGCGCATCGTACTAGGTACATTCCTAGGTATGGTTGTGATGTCTACGCTACTGAACATGATCGGTTCTGACACGAACGCGACATTTGCTATGCCTTGGCATTGGCACTTAGTACTTGGTGGTTTTGCATTTGGTATGTTCTTTATGGCGACTGACCCAGTTTCTGCGTCTTTCACTGATAAAGGTAAATGGGCATACGGTGCATTAATTGGTGTTATGGTAGTTCTTATCCGTGTTGTTAACCCGGCATACCCAGAAGGTATGATGTTAGCAATCCTATTTGCTAACCTATTCGCACCGCTATTCGACCACCTTGTAGTGCAGTCAAATGTGAAGAGGAGATTGGCACGTGTCTAGTAACAATGAAACTATCGGCAAAACGTTAGGCGTTGTTGTTGGTTTATGTTTAGTGTGTGCAATCGTCGTATCTTTTGCGGCTGTTCAATTGCGCCCTTTACAACAGGCAAACAAAATTGAAGACGTTCAGCGTAACATTCTAGCAGCAGCTGGTTTTAAAGACGTTGAGAACGTTTCACAAAAGTACAGCCAAGTTATCGATGCACGCGTTGTTGACTTAAAATCTGGTGAGTTTGTTGACACAGATCCTAACTCGTTCGATTTCACAATGACTAAGTTCGATGCAGAGCGCAGCTTCGCAGTACCAAAAGAAGATGACCTTGCTGGTGTTCTTCGTATGACGCACGAATCGCCTGTATACCTTGCTAAAGGCAGCAACGGTCAGGTTGAGTCTGTGATCCTGCCTGTGCAAGGTTACGGTCTTTGGGGCATCATGTATGGTTTCATCGCACTTGAGCTTGATACGAAAACGATTAAAGCTATCAACTTCTATCAGCATAACGAAACCGCTGGTCTTGGTGGTGAAATACAGAACCCTAAGTGGACAGCTACTTGGGAAGGCAAGCAACTACCTGTTGATATTGTAAAAGGCACAGCTGGCAACGATATTCACAAAGTTGATGGTCTATCTGGCGCAACACTAACTTCGAACGGTGTTGATAACACATTCAAGTTCTGGACAGGCGATAAAGCGTTTGGTCCATTCCTAGCGAAAGTACGTGAAGGGGCATTGAACTAATGGCTAATGCAAAAGAAATGAAGGAAGTCTTGTTAGGACCAGTCTTCGCAAACAACCCAATTGCTCTGCAAGTACTGGGTATTTGTTCTGCGCTAGCGGTTACTTCAAGCCTTAAAAATGCACTTATCATGTCACTTGCTTTGACTGTGGTAACTGCGTTCTCAAGCTTATTTATCTCGTTGATCCGTAACCACATTCCGTCAAGTGTACGTATCATCGTTCAAATGACGATTATCGCATCATTGGTAATCGTTGTTGACCAAACACTTCAAGCATTTGTCTATGCTACGGCTAAAGAACTAACGGTATTCGTTGGTCTGATCATTACTAACTGTATCGTAATGGGTCGTGCAGAAGCATATGCAATGAAGTCGCCACCGCTTATGTCTTTCTTAGACGGTATCGGTAACGGTCTTGGTTACTCAGTAGTTCTAATTACAATTGGTTTTGTACGTGAACTATTCGGTGCAGGTGCACTATTTGGTGTTGAAATTCTTCCACTTGTTGCTGACGGTGGTTGGTACCAGCCAATGGGTCTATTAATTATGCCATTCAGTTCATTCTTCTTAGTTGGTTTCTTCATTTGGGTACTTCGTACTTATAAGAAAGACCAAGTAGAAGCGAAGGCATAAGGGGAGAAAGATGGAACATTATCTTAGCTTATTTGTAAAAGCTGTTTTCATTGAAAACTTAGCGCTATCTTTCTTCTTAGGTATGTGTACATTCCTTGCGGTATCTAAGAAAGTAACTACCTCGTTTGGTCTTGGTGTTGCTGTTATCTTCGTACTAGGTGTGGCTGTACCGGTAAACAACATCGTTTATCACGCAGTATTAGCACCAGGTGCACTAGAGTGGCTTGGTTTCCCAGAGGCTGACTTAAGCTTCTTGAAATTCTTGACTTTCATCGGTGTAATTGCAGCACTGGTACAGATCCTTGAAATGACTTTGGACAAGTTTTTCCCAGCGCTATACAACGCACTTGGTATTTTCTTGCCACTGATCACAGTAAACTGTGCGATTTTCGGTGCGGTAGCATTCATGGTTGAGCGTAACTACAACCTAACAGAATCAGTCGTATTCGGCGTCGGTTCTGGTGTGGGTTGGGCGCTTGCAATTGTATTGCTAGCAGGTCTTCGTGAGAAGATGAAGTATGCTGATATCCCTGACGGTCTTCGTGGTTTAGGTATTACCTTTATCACTGTAGGTCTTATGGGCTTTGGCTTCTTGTCATTCTCTGGTATTTCACTTTAATTAGCGAGGAAACTATACGATGGAAACTATTGTATTAGGTGTAAGTATGTTCATCGCTATCGTTGTGATCTTGGTGCTAGTCATCATCGCAGCGAAATCGAAGCTTGTACCAAGCGGTGACATCACAATCGGCATCAATGGCGATGCAGATAAAGCAATTACTTCAGCACCAGGTGGTAAGCTACTAGGCTCACTAGCTGATGCAGGTATCTTCATTTCATCAGCATGTGGTGGTGGTGGTTCTTGTGGCCAGTGTCGCGTACATGTTCATTCTGGTGGTGGTGATATCCTTCCAACTGAGCTTGACCACATTACTAAAGGTGAAGCACGTGAAGGTTGTCGTCTAGCGTGTCAGGTTGCAGTTAAAACTGACATGGAAATCGAAGTAGAAGAGTCTATCTTCGGTGTTAAAAAGTGGGAATGTACAGTTATCTCAAACGATAACAAAGCGACATTCATTAAAGAGCTTAAGCTTGGTATCCCTGAAGGTGAGGTTGTACCTTTCCGTGCAGGTGGTTATATCCAGATTGAAGCGCCAGCTCACCACGTTAAATACGCTGACTTTGATATTCCTGACGAGTATCGTGGCGACTGGGAGCGTTTCGGCTTCTTTAACCTTGAGTCTAAGGTTGATGACGAAACAATCCGTGCATACTCAATGGCGAACTACCCAGAAGAGTTTGGCATCATCATGCTTAACGTACGTATTGCGACTCCGCCGCCAAATAACCTAAGCCTACCTTGTGGTAAGATGTCATCGTACATCTGGTCACTAAAAGAAGGTGATAAAGTCACTATCTCTGGTCCATTCGGTGAATTCTTCGCGAAAGAAACTGATGCAGAAATGGTATTCGTTGGTGGTGGTGCAGGTATGGCACCAATGCGTTCACACATCTTCGACCAGCTTAAGCGTCTTAACTCAGACCGTAAGATGTCTTTCTGGTACGGTGCACGTTCTAAGCGTGAGATGTTCTACGTAGAAGACTTTGACGGCCTAGCAGCTGACAACGAAAACTTCCAGTGGCATGTAGCACTTTCAGATCCTCAACCAGAGGATAACTGGGAAGGTTATACAGGCTTCATCCACAACGTATTATTAGAAAACTATCTGAAGGACCATGAAGCGCCTGAAGATTGTGAGTTCTACATGTGTGGTCCACCGATGATGAACGCGGCTGTTATCAACATGCTGAAAGATCTAGGTGTTGAAGACGAAAACATCCTACTTGATGACTTCGGTGGTTAATTAGGAACTTAGATATGATGATAAATCGTATTTAATAAGATTAAACCCCTAGGGCATTCCCTAGGGGTTTTTTTATATGCTCTAAGGACTAAAAAGTAGATGCAAAAACTCAGCTATTTATTCTCTGTTATTTTTTTGATGTTTTTTTTGTCCGCTTGTGGACAACAGCAAACTCAACAAAAGCCGGTTGAAATTAACGGCAAAACCATGGGAACTACCTATAACATTAAAGTATTTCCTGGTCCGGTGAGCTTAGAAGCGCAGCGTTTTAAGCAAGAAGTGGATGAAGCGCTTGTGGCAGTTAACCAATCCATGTCTACCTACATTCCCGACTCAGAAATCAATCGCTTTAATCGCCTTGAGGCTAATACAGTAATGCCGATTAGTGGCGATTTTCGTGCCGTGATCGCAGAGTCTATTCGCTTAGGTGAGTCGACTAAAACCTTAGATGTGACGATGGGACCGCTGATTGATTTATGGGGCTTTGGTCCAGATAAAAGACCGACCAAAAGACCTTCGCAATCTGACATTGAAGCCATGCAAGCAAATATCGGTGTAAATAAGTTAGCGCTGACAGATGAAGGGCTGGCGAAATCACTGCCACATCTTGAATTATCTTTTTCAGCGACGGCGAAAGGTTACGGCATTGACAAAGTTGCAGAGTTGATTGAGAAAAAAGGCTTATCTAATTATATGGTAGAGATTGGCGGAGAACTTCGTATCTCTGGTAATAAGCCAGATGATTCACCTTGGCGAATAGCGATTGAAAAACCAGATGCACCGGCAGGACAGCGTCAAATTCACCGAGTTGTAGAGCCGGGCAATAATGCCATTGCCACGTCAGGGGACTATCGTATTTTTTACGAAATGGATGGCGAGGTATTTACACACCTAATTGACCCGGGTACCGGCAGACCTGTGCGCCATGACTTGGTGTCTGTGACGGTGTTACATCCTTCAGCAATGACAGCTGATGGCTTGGCAACAGCGCTTACCGTGATGGGAACGCAACGAGCAAGAGCTTATGCAGAAGAGCATGACCTACCAGTGTACTTGATCAGTAAGACAGACGCTGGCCTAGAGACATTCTCAAGCACTGCGTTTAAGCCGTATTTAGATGTAAAAAAGTAATCAGTGGATTCGGTTAAATATCATTGCTTTTAGTGTGGTAAATTCATTCAACTTTGACGGATTTAGATATATAATATTGTCAATACACCGTCAGTTGCTTGGAACTTGACCAAGCTAGTTTATTGAGGGGCCTTTGCCTATGTCACTATTTATTCTTACCTTTGGGTTACTTATCTTGATCGCTGCAGCTATGGCTGTGGGTGTAATCGTTCAGAAAAAATCAATGGCAAGTAGCTGTGGTGGTTTAGGCTCAATGGGTATCGATAAAATCTGTGATTGTGATGACCCATGTGATAAGCGTAAAAAGCGTTTAGCCAAAGAGCAATCTTGGCGCGAAAACCAAATTCTATAATTAGATAAAAACGCAGGCTAGCCTGCGTTTTTATTATCTCCAAGTATATGCTGCAAACTCTTTACTTTGTTCGTCATACTGAAACGACATTATCCGGTAAGTTATTAGGGCAAACCGATCCTCCTTTAACTGAACAAAGTCAAAACCAATTACTCAAAACACTCCATAGTTTACCCAAGCCAAAACGTGTGCTCAGCTCGCCAAGACTGCGATGTCAGGTTGTAGCAAAAGCATTTTCAGAAAAGCTGGATGTAGAGTTTACAGTCGTCAATGCACTACAAGAAATGCATTTTGGCGAGTGGGATGGTAAAAGCTATGAGTGGCTTTGGCAGCATACTCGCTCCCCGAGTGTTGGCGACTTTTGGCAAAACCCTTGGTCAGTAACACCGCCGCAAGGTGAGAGTATGGCCTGTTTTAATTCACGTATTAAAGCTTGGTGGCGTACTTTCACATCTCAAAGCAGTGATGACACAATCGTTATTGTAACCCATGGTGGGGTTATGAAGCAGCTACTGGCACACTGGCTTGCATTGCCTGAAGGCGCGGTAAATCATTTAAACTGCTTTGAAGTTGGATATGGCAAGGTCATTCAGGTTTCAGTTTTCTATGATGAACAGGGGAGTGCATGGCCTAAAGTTGTGTTTTAGCCATCTAGACTTCATAATACACAAAATTATTTCGACATCACTTGGGAATGAGGTGTGAACCCTCAGCTGTCCCCGCAACTGTAAAAATGATTGCATGACTACTCATTTAAAGCCAGATACCAAGGTTGGAATAAAGACTTAAGCGGGCGCACTTGGGTCATGTCATTTTACCAAGTCATATTTATGATTCAGTGGTATTTTGATGTGTGCCCCATCTAGAGGAATTATGGCGGCAACACCAATATCAGTCGATAGCTTACATCTAGTTATCAATAATAAATCAATTTTATCCAATATCAGCTTTTCAGTTGCAGAGGGTCAGTGTGTTGGTCTCATCGGACCTAACGGGGCTGGAAAATCCTCTTTACTACGATGTTTATACCGTTTTCAAAGTCCAACATCCGGTACTATCAGTATTAATGGTAAAGATGTAAGTGAGTATGACAGACAAAGTTATGCTCGAAAAGTCGCTGCAGTGCTCCAGGAGATCCCAAGTCAATTTAATCTCGCTGTTTTTGATGTTGTTGCCATGGGCCTCACACCGCATAAAAGTTTATTTTCCAGCGTGTCACTACGTGACAAACAGGCAATCCAAGAAGCGCTATTAAAGGTCGGATTAACACATAAACAAAAGCAATCCTATGAGTCTCTATCAGGGGGGGAAAAACAGCGGGTGATGATAGCCAGAGCTATTGTCCAGCGCCCAAGTTTACTCTTAATGGATGAGCCTACCAGCCATTTGGACGTGAAGTACCAAATCGAAATTATGGCGCTAGCTAAATCATTAGGGATCACTGTGCTCGCCTCTTTTCATGACTTAAATTTAGCCTCAGCCCTCTGTGACGCAATGTTAGTTTTAAATCATGGAGAGCTTGTTATTCATGGCACGCCTAAAGAGGTGGTGAGTGAGTCTATGTTAGCACACGTTTTTGGTGTCAAAGCCGACGTGACTCTCCAAACATGTCCTGTGAGTGAGCAAGACATCCCACATATTCGTTATCAGTATCACTTATCGGGCGATGGCGAGTTATCATCGAGGGGACGAGCATGAGGTTAGCTGCAAGCAGTGCATTGTTACTCTTATGTTTATTTAGCTTTGTGTGCGCCCTAAGTATCGGGGCAGTGCAAGTTGATTTTTACGATGTTTGGTTGGCCTTATGGTCATACGACAACACCCAGTTAGCACAAAAAATTGTTATCGAGCTGAGGTTACCGCGTACCGTACTTGCATTTCTGGCTGGAGCTGGGCTTGCGACAGCGGGGCTGATTTTACAGACAGTCACACGTAACCCCCTTGCTGACCCCTATCTATTTGGTATCTCTTCAGGAGCCTCTTTTGGCGTGGTGTTGCTATTAACATTATTTGGAATGCAAAGTGCACTTGCCATGTCCGGCGCCGCTTTACTTGGCAGTATGTGTGCCATGTGTCTGTTGTTGCTGATTGCCTATCATAAGGGCACTGCGCAAATTGAAAATATGTTGCTGGCGGGTGTCGCATTGTCTTTCTTATTTAATGCATTTACGAGTTTGCTCTTATATTGGAGCGATCCCCAAGCGGTTACCGCCATTATCTTTTGGAGCTTAGGAAGCTTCAGTCGTGCTGATTGGCTGTGGATGTGGTTGCCTGCTGTTGTGGTACTAAGTGGAATGATGACCGTTGTATGTTTTAGACGGCATCTAAATGCGTTGCTATTGGGCGATGAAAGTGCGGTAACTTTAGGCGTTAATGTACACAGGTTGCGCTTGGGCATGTTATTAGTGAGTTCTTTGATCACAGCTGTGTTAGTCGCAGCATGTGGCGGAGTCGGCTTTGTTGGCTTAATGATCCCACACATAGTGCGGTTTTTTATCTCTCAAGCGCGTGTATTAGGCATGTTAGTCACGGCTTTAAGCGGTGGATTATTGATGCTGTGGGTGGATGTGCTGGCCCGAATAATCATAGAAAACCAAGAATTGCCTATTGGCGTGATTACTGCGGCCATAGGTAGCGTCTTTTTCTTATCTTTGCTTATGTTTCGCAAGCGAGCGGCAAGCATTTAACAGAGGCCCATATGATCCCTGCTTTAGATTTAACACACAGTGATTTTGTACAGCAAAAACTGGATTTAAAAACAAAACCTCAAGGCTCATTGGGTAAGTTAGAGGCACTGGCAAAGCAATTGGTGTTGATTTACGCACAAGGCATGTCAAAAGAGACAATGGCCGCGCAGCTTTTTAACGTTAAAAATCCATCAGTCAGTATTTTTGCAGGTGACCATGGCATTGCCAGTGAAGGCATCTCTATTGCACCGAGTGAGGTCACAGGTCAAATGGTGGCTAATTTTGCTGATGGCGGTGCTGCGATTTGTGTATTAGCCCGTCAGCTGGGCTGGCGTCTAAATATAGTGGATTGCGGTATTCTTAAGTCTGTTCAAAACAGTCATGTGATTGACAACAGGCTTGGGGCAACGACTGCGCCTTTTCATTTGCAACCGGCGATGAGTGAGGCTCAGTTAGTGCAAGGTTTTGATAATGCCAAGCAGCTTGTTGCAGCAGAGTTGGACGTGGGCTGTAATTTATTTGCGTTTGGTGAAATGGGGATAGGTAACACCACGTCTGCTGCCGCAATTTTTTCTGCGCTTTGTAGTTTGACACCGAAGGAGACTGTCGGACAGGGCACAGGCGTAAGCCAAGATATTGTTGCTAAAAAACAACGGCTGATAGAGCAGGCACTAGACCTTCATCAGTTGGACTGCAATGACCCGAAACAGATTTTACAAAGCGTTGGCGGATTTGAAATTGCCCATATGGTTGGTGCTATGCTCGCCGTCGCTGAGGCGAAAAAGCCAATTTTAGTGGATGGTTTTATTGCGACAGCTGCGGCTATGTTGGCCATTTCGATGGCGCCAAACGCGAAGCAATATATGGTGTTTGCGCATTGTTCCAACGAACAAGGGCATAAGAAGATGCTAGAGTGGCTACATGTAGAGCCATTACTGCAGTTAGATATGCGCTTGGGAGAAGGAAGCGGTGCGGCGTTAGCACTGCCTATCATTCAAAGTGCATTGGCCATTTATAACGATATGGCAAGCTTTTCTCAAGCACAAGTAACCCAAGTGGTTGGCTGATATGACACAGTGGTCTTTATTTAAATTGGCCGTGATATTTTTAACGCGGGTCCCAATTAAATTAACGGCGTCTGTGACGGATACCGATATAAATCAGTCTAGTCGATACTTTGCCTGTGTGGGTGTTTGCATCGGCTTGGTGATGGCATTCCTGCTGTGGGCTTTGTCGCTTGTATTGCCTATGAGCGTAGCAATTTTATTCACTATCGGTGCTAGCTTATTACTCACAGGCGCATTCCATGAAGATGGGTTTGCAGATGTGTGGGATGGCTTTGGCGGTGGTTGGAGTCAGCAGCAGAAGCTGGACATCATGAAGGACAGTCGCCTGGGCACCTATGGTAGTGTAGCGCTGCTTATCTTAATGCTGAGTAAATTTCACTTGATGCTTACACTTAGCAGCAACCTATTCGCTCTGTTATGGGGGATTGTGTTGGCGCAGTCTTTGAGCCGCCTAAACGCGACGAGTTTGATTGGCAAGTTGCCTTATGTACAGTTAGATGCGCAGAGTAAAGTCAAGCCTGTGGCAAAAAGCCTACAGCTAGCCTGTCGTGCAATTTTATACCTAACAGGCATTGCCGTTATAGCTATTGCTTCTGTCTGCTCAGTGCTTACGTTATGGCAAGTGATTGCTTTAATCGTCACTTTATGGCTCACCCGTCTTTTGTGTCAATATTGGTTTAAAAAGCAGTTGGGTGGTTACACAGGGGATTGCTTGGGCGCAGCGCAGCAAATCTCAGAGTTAATGATTTATACCTTTTTGGTTGTAAGCCTTATATGACTAAGCATGTTGAACTCATTTTGGGTGGTGCACGCTCGGGGAAAAGCGCGCTTGCCGAACAAAGAGCACAAAGCTGGTTGGAGAGTGGCTCAGTCAAAGAGCTTATCTATGTGGCAACTGCGCAAAGTAAAGATGAGGAGATGGCTGAGCGCATTGCACACCATCGAGCCTCAAGGCTTTCTTGCTGGAGGGTGATTGAGAGTCCATGGGATATCGCCCAGATCATTACCGCGTTATCACCGTCCCAATGCGCGCTGGTTGATTGCTTAACATTATGGCTGACCTATGGATTGTGTGAAGTTGAGTTCACAGAATACGAAAAACAAAGATCTCAATTGCTCAAAGCACTTCAAGGTACGAAAGGCAAGGTCATACTGGTGAGTAACGAAGTGGGCCATGGTATCGTGCCTATGGGGGCGCTGAGCCGTCAATTTGTAGATGAATCAGGTCGTCTGCATCAACACATTGCAGCTGTGGCAGATCATGTTGATTTTGTCATGGCAGGTTTGGCATTGAATTTAAAAAGTGAACAAAAATGAAGACATTGATGGTGCAAGGCACCACTTCCGATGCGGGTAAGAGCACGTTAGTTGCGGGCCTCTGTCGTGTAGCGGCTCGAAAGGGCCTTAAAGTTGCCCCGTTTAAGCCACAAAATATGGCACTCAATAGTGCCGTGACGCCCTGTGGCGGAGAGATAGGTCGTGCACAAGCGCTGCAAGCGATGGCAGCAAAGGTGCCACTCAGTGTTGATTTTAATCCGATCTTGCTCAAACCCAATTCTGATACGGGCGCGCAAGTCATTGTGCATGGCCAAGCACTGACCAACATGGAAGCGGGCAAGTATCATGATTATAAAGCGGTCGCGATGCAGGCTGTGATTGAGTCCCATGAGCGCTTAGGACAAACATATCAATATTGTATGGTGGAGGGCGCAGGGAGTCCTGCTGAAATTAACCTTCGAGAAAATGACATTGCCAATATGGGATTTGCCTGTAAGGTCGAATGCCCGGTGATTATAATAGCCGATATTGATAAAGGCGGTGTATTTGCCCACCTTGTCGGTACGCTTGCGTTGTTGAGTGAACAGGAGCAGGCCTTAGTGCAAGGGTTTGTGATCAACCGATTTCGGGGCGATATTAGTTTACTGCAATCCGGTTTAGACTGGCTTGAGGACTATACTGGTAAACCCGTATTAGGTGTTTTGCCTTACTTACATGATTTGGCACTGGATGCAGAAGACGCAATTACCATCGAGAATCGTACCGACGATGCAATGATACGGGTTGCTGTTTTACTGCTACCTCACATTTCCAACCATACCGACTTTGACAGTTTGAGATTAAATGCAAAAGTGGATTTAAGATATGTGCGTCATGGTGAGAAAATTGGCAGTGTTGATCTGATCATTATTCCGGGCAGTAAAAATGTCATCAATGATTTAGCCTTTTTACGCAGCGAAGGCTGGGATAAAGAAATCAATCGACACATCAGGTATCAAGGCAAGGTGTTGGGTATTTGTGGTGGTTTGCAAATGCTCGGGCAAGAAATTACAGACCCATTGAATATAGAATCAACTCAAGCTCGTACCAATGCACTCGGTTTGGCGGCACTAACTACAGAGCTTGGTGAAAAAAAGCAGCTAACCAATGTGTCAGGGCACTGCTTATTAAATGGTAAAGCAGCTGCCATTTCTGGGTATGAAATTCACTGTGGTCAAAGTCGCGGAGAGGCACTATTGCAGCCATTTCTCACTTTTGATGAACATCCATTAGGTATGCAAAAAGATGGCTTTATTTCTGATGATAATTTGATAGCGGGTACTTACCTACATGGCCTGTTTGATAATCCTGTTGCGAGCCGTGCTATTTTACAATGGGCATGTGATGAGCAGTTTGATTTTGATGGCTTTGATCTTGCGCAGCATCGTGAAGCTCAGCTTGATAGATTAGCGGATATGTGTGAGCAGCATTTAGATATAGATAAGATTTTTGAACTCAAGGTATAGGAGTCCAGTATGACGGATAAGAATCAAGATAAGCACAAAGCGCGACAGCAAAAAGTAAAAGAGCAAGTAGACCAAAAGGTCGCTGAAGCGAACATTGAGCAGGGTATTTTGCAGGTGATCACCGGCAATGGTAAAGGTAAATCAACATCTGGTTTTGGCACTGTTGCCCGGTGTGTTGGCCATGGTATGAATGCAGCAGTGGTGCAATTTATTAAAGGCACATGGGAATGCGGTGAGCGCAATCTATTAGAGAATGCGGGTGTCCCATTTGCGGTAATGAAAACGGGCTTTACGTGGGAAACACAAGATAGAGAAAGCGACACGCAAGCTGCACAAGCAACGTGGCAGCATGCAAAAGCATGGCTACAAGATGAGAAGATTGACTTGGTTTTATTAGATGAGCTGACTTACATGGTGAGTTACGATTATCTAGACCTTGATGAGGTGATTGAAGCGCTCAGTAATCGACCGAAAATGCAATCAGTGATCATCACAGGTCGCGGTGCGCACCGCAGGCTTACTGAGCTTGCAGACACAGTCAGTGAAGTGAGAAATGTAAAACACGCTTTTGAAGCTGGTATTCAGGCACAAAAAGGGTTTGATTACTAATGGCCATGCATGTTTGGTGGCTGCTTCTGGGTTTGCTATTGTCTGCAAGTAGTTTCGCACAGGAGCACAAGCAGCCCAGTCGGATCATCGCATTGGCACCGCATATCGTTGAAAATCTATATGCGATTGGGGCAGGTGATAAAATTGTAGGTACTGTGGAATATGCGGATTATCCAGAAGCTGCCAATCGCATCCCTCGAATTGGCGGATACCATGGGATCCAACTAGAAAAAGTACTTGCGCTGGCGCCTGATCTGGTCATTGTTTGGAAAAATGGTAACAAAGAAGCGGATATTGAAAAGTTAAAATCACTGGGTATTCCGATTGCATACAGTGTGTCTAAAGACATACGCCAAGTACCGACAGAATTAATCAAACTAGGTGAGCTCACCGGACATAAAGCGCAGGCAGAGCAGCTTGCTGATAAGTTTAATCAACGCTATCAGCAAATAATTAAGCAGTTTCAAGGCAAAGAGTCTCTGGATGTATTTTATCAACTTTGGCCTTCCCCACTGATGACGACCAATGGTAAAACTTGGATACATCAGACACTCAATATGTGCGGTGTACGCAATGTCTTTGCTGAGGCTGCCACTGAATATCCGCAGATAAGCCTTGAGAATGTGATTGCTAAGCACCCTCAAGTGATCATTATTCCAAATGAGAAAGCCTCAAAGCAACCACAGCAAGTACAATGGAAAAAGTGGACGGAGATACCAGCAGTAAAGCATGGGCAATATATCGAAGTTGACGCTGACTTATTGCATCGCTTTAGTACGCGTATGCTTGAGGGAGTGCAAGATATGTGTGATAAACTCCATGCTTCAAGAAAATATTATGGAAAGCGACTATGATATCGTGGCAATCGCTTATTGAAGCGCAAAAGCAACAGCCTTATTTGCAGGAAACTTTAGCACATGTTGCGCAAAGACGCAGTGAAGGCGTGACCGTGTTCCCGCCGGATGAACAGGTCTTTGCAGCGCTAGATGAAACAGCTCTTGAAGATATAAAGGTCGTGATATTAGGTCAAGATCCGTATCATGGTCCTAACCAAGCCCATGGTTTGTGTTTTTCTGTGTTGCCTGGCGTAAAGGTGCCTCCCTCTTTGGTAAATATGTATAAAGAGCTGGCTAACGACATTGAGGGATTTGAAGTGCCCGATCATGGTTATTTATTGCCGTGGGCTCAGCAAGGTGTTTTGCTGTTAAATACGGTGCTGACTGTTGAGCAAGGTCAGGCGCATTCTCACAAACAACTAGGGTGGGAGCGTTTCACCGATGTGGTGATAAATACCGTAAATGAGCACTGCGAGGGTGTGATATTTTTACTTTGGGGCGCACACGCGCAAAAGAAAGGTAAATCAATTGACACATCACGACATCATGTTTTGCATGCGCCACATCCTTCACCGCTGTCTGCGCACAGAGGCTTTTTTGGCTGCCAACATTTCTCCAAGACCAACGCATTACTACAATCTATGGATAAATCTCCCATTGATTGGCAAATATGATACCTGATGACTGACATGCCAAGCATGTCAGTGGGTATGTACAGACAAACAAAAAGGCTCTATAAAAGAGCCTTTTTGCTATATAAAATCGAGTTCGTCTAAGTCGACACTGTCTGCGAATATGTCTAGTTCTTCCAATTCCTTACGAAGGCGCTGTCGGTCTTTTAGCGCTTCAATTTCACGCCATTTTCTTTTTTTCCCCTTCGAAGAGGCTCTTTTTTTCGGTTCTGGACTTTCTACAACTTCAATCATATCGTCTAGGCTATCCATGAATATCTCCTATTGATGTACTAACCTCAAAACATGTGCTTAAGCATTACCCCATTTGCATGAAAAACACACTTGAGTAATGCTGGTATACCACAGACAGTAGAAAAATAAAACACAAATATGTCTTTAAAGTGAAAACAAAGTGACAGTTTGATGACAAACAAAGAATCTGTATGTTTGAGAAAAAACATGTCGAACTTAATAGGGATTGCACATCGAGTAGCTAAATGAGTTGGATTTTTGAACTATATTATCTTGAAATACAATAGTTTCTATTCAGGGGAATCACAGTACTCAGGTACGTTAGCTGCTGGTGAAGGTTTTATAGTTTGGGTGGGGAAGTGTTGTTTAAAATCGTTGCTTAAAACAACTGTAAAGAAATATAAACCGAGCTGGGGTTTTGTTGAGGATATGAAAAGCTGAGCGAACTTTTCTCAGCTTTTCGAACAATTAATCTTAAAGCGACTTAACTTCAGACTCTAAGATTTCTTGTGCGTGAGCGAACGCTCTGATGCCTTCAGCAAGCTTTTCTGTTGCCATTGCATCTTGGTTATGTAACCAGCGGAATTCGCTCTCTGTAAGCGGCGCAGGCTTGTCTGCAGACGCTTGTGCGTTTTCTAGCAGGTAATCTTCAGTTGCCGGTAATTCGCCTAGTTCTTCTAGTAGCGCAGGGCTAATAGTCAGCTTATCACAACCCGTCAGTGCAACGATTTCCCCTGTGTTACGGAAACTTGCACCCATAACCACTGTTTTGTAGCCATGACGCTTGTAGAAATCGTAAATAGTACGAACAGACTGAACACCTGGATCGTCTAGCGGATCAGTTGGCTTATCGACACCGTTTGCTACATGCCAGTCAAGGATACGACCAACAAAAGGCGAAATTAAAAATACGTTTGCATCTGCACATGCGCGCGCTTGTGCTTGGCTGAACAGCAGCGTTAGATTACATTTTACACCTTGCTTTTCAAGTGCTTCCGCAGCTTTGATACCTTCCCAAGTCGATGCGATTTTGATTAAGATCTTATCTTTGCTGACACCTTGCTCAGCATAAAGCGCAAGTAGCTGCTCTGCTTTTGCAATAGTCGCCTGAGTATCAAATGATAAACGTGCATCTACCTCTGTAGAGATATAGCCCGGTACGATGTTAGCAATTTCTTTACCGATTAAAACCGCGAAATAATCACAAGCGAGTTCGATTTGTTTTTGCTCATCTTGCTCTTGCGATTTTGCGTAATCTAAAGCTTGTTTTAGAAACGGCTGATAGGCAGGCGTCTGCGCCGCTTTTAATAAAAGAGAAGGGTTTGTTGTTGCGTCTTCCGGTTGATGTTTACGGATCGCTTCGATGTCACCTGTATCGGCAACGATCGATGAATGCTGTTTTAGCCTATCTAATGCTGAAGTCATGCTGTCCTCATTCCTAATTTTTGCAGCTTAAATAAATTACACACCTTATGTTGCAATACCGTGATCAGCTTTTATAGGTCAAATGTCCTTATGATTGATTATCATATGGCTTGCCTTAGCCTGTTTGGTTATTGTTATGATTAGGTGAGTGATGTATACCCACAGTAAAGGTGCGGTCTTACCTTGCGGTTATTTGTGTGAACAACTAAGAGCGAAAGATTTTACGCTTGCGATCAACTGTGGATAGTGTTGAAATTGACATTAATCAATATTTAAGTCAATAGGCTATCAATGATCACGGTTATTTCACCTGCAAAAAATCTCGATTACGACTCTAGTGCGCCAACAAAGCGCCACACCCTACCTGAGTTATTGACGCATTCTGAAGCATTAATTTCAGTCTGTCGTGACTTAAGTCCTCAAGAAATCGGTAGTTTGATGAAAATCAGCGATAAACTGGCTGGTTTAAATGCGGCGAGATTTGCTGATTGGTCGCAGCCGTTCACTTTGGAGAATGCTAAACAGGCGATTTTTGCTTTTAACGGCGATGTGTATACAGGTCTTGATGCGACCACATTACCAGAAGAGGTCATTGATTATACACAGCAGCATTTGCGGATCTTGTCTGGCCTTTATGGGGTATTAAAACCACTTGATTTGATGCAAGCTTATCGCTTGGAAATGGGCACAAAATTGGCGAACACGCGTGGTAAAAACTTATATGAGTTTTGGGGTACGGTGATTGCTGAGAAGCTTAATGAAGCGTTATCAGAGTCAGGCTCTAGCCAACTTATCAATTTGGCCTCTAATGAATATTTTAAGGCGGTAGATAAAAAAGCGCTTAATGGTGAAATTATAACGCCAATATTTAAGGACTGTAAGAATGGTCAATATAAGGTGATCAGCTTCTATGCGAAAAAAGCCCGTGGCATGATGGCCAGATATATTATGGAGCATAGTGTCAAAGACATTGAATCACTGAAAGCATTTGATGTGGCGGGATACTATTTTAGCGAAGAAGCAACTAAAAAAGCGAACGAGCCAGTATTTTTGCGTGAAGAACAAGCCTAGATAGTGCTTAGCTTTATGAGGTACTGAAAAATAACGCAGTTCGTGAATAAATAATATCTCATCGCGCAATCAAGTTGTGATGAGGTATTATTTATTGTAAGCCTCAGACTTATTTGTTAATTTTCTTGCTTTCATTTCGATTTTACTGTCCAGTATGAGCTGAACCCTGCCATTATTTTATTTAAAGTAAGGACACTGAGCATTGAATAAAAATGTCTTTTTATTGGCATGCTGCCAAGGATTGATGACCACGGGAAATATTTTATTGGTCACCATTAGCGCTTTGGTTGGCCAGAAGTTAAGTGCCAATGACACCTTAATCACCCTGCCGATCGCGACTCAAATGCTTGGATTATTGCTGGCAACTGTACCTGCTTCATTGGTGATGGTGAAAACAGGCCGAAAGTTAGGCTTTAGCATAGGCAATATGGTTGGTACTTCAGGTGCGATATTGGGCTATTTGGCACTGATAAATAGTCAGTTTTATTTGTTTTGTTTAGCCACATTTTTAATTGGTATAGGGATCGGTTTCGCAACTTTGTATCGTTTTGCGGCCATAGAAGTCAGTGACAAACCCGCGCGTGCGATTTCGATGATCATGGCCAGTGGCGTTATCGCAGCTGTGCTTGGGCCGAATTTGGCAGTATGGGTGAATAACTACTTGCCTGAAATTAATTTTGCAAATTCATTTTTGGCATTGACCTGTGTGTATTTGCTCGCTCTGACTTTATTACAATTGGTCACGTTCAATGAAGTTTCAGGCCAACAAAGCCAGCTTCAACAAAGACCCATTAAAGGGATAATTGCTCAGCCGCAATTTATGATTGCCGCATTTATTGGCATGATCAGCTATTCAGTTATGAACTTATTGATGACGGCAACCCCATTGGCAATGCATCGCCACGGTTTTGATTTGGCGCAGTCGGCTTTAGTCATTGAATGGCATGTGCTTGGCATGTTTCTACCTTCTTTTTTTACTGGCAAATTGATAGAAAAATCTAGCCCCGTGGTGATGATCATTGTCGGTTGTATTTTGATGTTGGCTTGTTCAGTCATTAATTTGCTGGGAGTGAGCCATTGGCATTTCTTAATTGCGCTGTTTATGCTGGGAGTGGGCTGGAACTTTATGTTTATCAGTGCGACTTCATTAGTGAGCGAGACATATCAGCCTCACGAGCGCGCAAAAACACAAGCGGCAAATGAATTTTTTGTATTTAGTATGGTGGTGCTTTCATCACTTTTTGCAGGTTGGCTTGAAAGTAAAATTGGCTGGCAAGCACTGAACATATGGTCAATTCCAATCGTCGTACTTGCGTTGTTGGCCTCTGCTTGGTTTAAGCAATACTCACCCCCTTCGCCAGTTGTAAGTAAGCTTTAACGACAGCATCACGGAATAGTAAATCCGAGTCTTTATGTTGCGCTCGATATGACTGGCAAAATGTTTTGGGGTTTACTTCTGTCCGCTGCAATAAATGGTCAGTGAGATGGCCATATTGAGTGTACCAAGCAGTTTTAATGTGCTGTGGGGTATTTGGCAGTGTAGAGATAATACGCTCGCTCAATCTGAATTCTGACTTTCTGGCCAATGAGATCATGTCATCATTGGCTGCACCTAACCAACAAGCACCTTGTTGATTGACGCATACAAGCGGTAAAAACGGCGCAAGTGCAGGAAAGAGATCGTTTTGATACAAGGTGACCTGCCAGTAGTTTTGCGCAATCGCACAAAACTGCTCAAAGCTTGAAATAGTGCTAAAACCACTTTTGGCGAGCTTTACTACTTCAACGCGTGGTTTGTTGGGATTCACGGTATCGTTTGCGGCATCAATATACCAATCATCAATTAAAATCGCATTCTGGAAATATTCATCTCTGAGCGTTCCCCAAACCGGTTTAAGTGCTTGGCCACCACTTAGTTTGGCTGCAAGTGGCTTTATTGCTTCAGGTATCTTCTCTTGTGCTAATTGCATATGCAGCTTATCAAGTATGGCGTTGCGTATCTCTTTACAACGTCCCAAAGGGTAGGCTTTTCCCGCAAAGCTTGGGTATTGTTTTGCTAATATAGGATCGATTTCGAGCCTCAGATGTGCCAAGTGACTTTCTAATTGTTGTCGTTGCTGCTCATTCATGATGATTATATTTTATATTGGTCTACTTAAAGTATGATGTTTAAACACGTCAGGAGTATGAAATCCGCGATTCTTTTGTATGTTAACAACACAAAGTTAAACTAAGATTAGCAGCAACTGCGGGATACAAAAAAGCCCCTACAGGGGCTTTTGATTATTTTTTCTTTTTGCTCTTGGTTTTAGCCGCTTTTTTCTTGGCTTTAATTTTTGCCGCGTCTTTTTTCTTTTTCGGTGCCTTCGCTTCTTTGTGCTTCGGCTCTAGTCCTTCAATGGCGCGACGTTTAAGTTTTTGATCTGTATAACGCTCGACCTTACCTAAAATTTCAACGTCATGTGCTTCAACCAGTGAGATAGCAGTGCCTTTTTTACCAGCACGACCTGTACGGCCAATACGGTGAACATAAATATCTGCAGTACGTGGCATATCAAAGTTGATTACATGCGTTATATCGGGAACATCGATGCCTCGTGCAGCAACGTCCGTTGCAACTAGGATGTTTGTTCTGCCACTATGAAAACTCGCCATAGCTGTCATGCGTTTATCTTGCGGCATCTCACCTCGTAGCCAAGTAGTCTTGATTTCATTGGCATACAGCTCACCAATTAACTGCTCTAGACGCTCTCGAGTTTTAACAAAAACAATGGCTTTTTCGACTTCTTCGCTTTTTAGTAAGTGCGTTAGCAACGCTAATTTATGGGTGTAGTCGTCGGCAAGGTGAGCCCACTGGTGGATTTTGCCTTTTTCTTTTCTCGATGGCTCTGCTTCTAATAATGCAGGGTCATTGAGCATGCGTTCTGCGAATAACTCAACGCTATCACCTTCAAGTGTTGCGGAGAATAAGAAGCCCTGACGGCGGTTTTTAGCCTCTTCACAGATACGTAGCATCTCTTTTTTGAAGCCCATGTCTAGCATGCGGTCGGCCTCATCGAGTACTAGTAGCTCGACGTTGTCAGCGTGGAAGTTTTCAGTTTCCAAGTATTCCATTAAGCGCCCAGGGGTTGCTATCAGAATATCATTGTTTTTTTCGAAGATTTCCTTGTGGCTACCATAGTTGATACCACCTGTGACAACACCAATACGTAAATGTGTGTTTTCAGCAAGTGCCTGACACTGTTCGTGTACTTGATAGGCAAGCTCTCTGGTGGGTGTCATAATTAAGACACGTGCAAACCCAGGGTCTTTTCTTGGAAAATCCAGCAAGTATTGAATTGCCGGAATAAGAAAAGCGGCTGTTTTTCCTGTGCCAGTGGGCGCTGATGCAAGAATGTCACGCCCAAGTAGCGCTTCAGGAATAGCCAGTTGTTGAATGCTGGTGGCGGTTGTATAACCAATTTTTTTTATGGCAGAGAGTACCTTGCCATCAAGGTCAAATTCAGAAAATTGCATAATGCATCACAAATAAAGGACAATAGCGGAATTATACTTGTGCTTGGCGTTTTCTAAAAGGTGCAATATGGCAAGCTTTGCATTTAAACAATTTAAAATTGACCAAAACCATGCCGCAATGAAGGTTTCAACGGATGGGATCATGTTTGGCGCGTGGTTATCGCTCGATAATGCGAAAAATGTACTTGATATAGGTGCAGGGACGGGGTTGTTGAGTTTAATGGCAAAACAGCGGTTTCCAGATTTAACGCTATCGGCGATTGAAATAGATGAGCAGGCAAGTAAAGATGCAAGTCATAATATTGCCCGCTCGCCTTGGCCGGATATTCGATTACATCGCATTGCTGTTCAAGAATTTGAGTCGCCGGACAAGTTTGATTTGATATTTAGCAATCCACCATATTTTCAAGCAAGCTTAAAAGGGGAAAATGCACAGCGAAATTTAGCAAGGCATACAGATAGTTTGAGCTTTGCAGATTTAATTTCATCGTTTTTGCGCCTGTGCTCTGAATGTGGCAGGCTAGCCATTATACTACCTGTAGACGGTGCACATAGGTTTATTGAGCAAGCGCAATCACAAGGGTTATTTTTGATTCGTCAATGCGAGGTGAAAACGACGCCATCTAAACCTGTGTCACGGATCATGTTTGAATTATCCAAAGTGGAGCAGGCATTGGTGGCAGAGTCTTTGTGTATTTATGATGGCAATAATCAATACAGTGCAGAATATACACATTTGTGCCGTGCTTTTTATTTAAAAATGTAAATGCTGTGCACGAGCGTATGCACAATGAAGGGAGAGTGTGATGGATCGCGCACAACAGATAAAACAAGTTTTGGGCTTTTTAGACGAAATTGGTTTGCCATATAAAGTAGTGAGCTTTGCGAAAAAGACTTTCTTACCGGGGCTTAGACATAACCAAGGGGTGTTAGAAATAGACATGGATAAACTGATTTACCCTGGTGATATATTGCATGAAGCTGGGCATTACGCCGTATGCGAACCAAAAGAGCGACACCTTTTAGATGGTGATATTTATAAAACCGGATTAGAGCATCAACGCCCAAAACAGCAAATGATGGGGGAAGAAATGGCGGCGACAGCATGGTCAGTCGCGGCTGCAAAACATCTCGGATTTTCTCTTGATGTTGTATTTCATGACGCGGGATACAGAGGCAATAGCCAAAACTTAATTAGTGCGTTTGAACAAGGTGGAGGTATCGGTCATCCGCTATTAGGTGCTTATCAGATGAGCTGCAAAGAGCAAGGGTTTCCAAAAATGCAGACGTGGATAAGGCAGGTTTCTTGGGCTTGAAGGCTGTGTGAGCGGGTGTGCCCGCTCAAACGTTTTTATAGTGTCGCTGCGTACTCGGTCATAACTTGTTCAATCCAAGTTGCGATACGCTCATCACTTTTTTCGTATTGGCTGTCTTCATCTAAAGCCAAACCGACAAAGTGCTTTCCATCTTCTGTCAGTGCTTTTGATGCTTCAAACTCATAGTCATCGGAATTTGGCCAAAAGCCGATGAAATTAACGCCTTGAGGGGCAATTTTATCATGTAGCATACCCAGCGCATCTTGGAACCACTGACCGTAACCTTGCTGGTCGCCCATGCCAAATAAGGCAATGGTCTTTCCACTGAGTTCAACACCATCGATGTCGTTCCAATGAGATTCCCAGTCTTCTTGTAATTCACCAAAGTCCCACGTTGAAATCCCAAAAATTATAAAGTCGAATTGCTCTGCATTTTTCAATGGTTCATCTTTGATGTTGTGTAAAGAAATGACATCTTTACCAATGATTTCTTGTATTTTTTCAGCGGCCATTTCTGTATAACAGGTTGTTGAACCGTAAAATAACCCGATTTGCATTGTATTCTTCACTCAAATGGCTGTTATCATATGGGGGCAGTCTACCCTAAGGTTTAATCAATTGATACAGGCAGCCCGTGAACGAACAAGAAACCATATCAGAAATAGAAGAGGATGATTTCGACCCGATAGAATCATTCTTAGACGCCTTATTTTTAGAGCAAGGGCTGAGCGACAATACGATTTCCGCCTATCGCACAGACTTGGAGAAATTTTCAAGTTTTATACAGACGCAGCTTGAAGGGCAAGATATATTGGCCATCAGTGTGACAGATGTAGAGGCTTATTTAGCATATCGCGTTGATCTGGGCCTTAAACCAAGAAGTACAGCCAGATCAATCAGCGCCTTGAAGCGATTTTATCTTTACTGGGTAAACCACAAAAAAATCAGCCAAAGTCCACTCGTGAATATTGCGCAACCTAAAACAGTGCAATCTTTACCAAAAACGCTTTCAGAGCAAGAAGTTGAAGCATTGTTAAATGCGCCGAATATTGAAGATGCAATGGGGCTGAGAGATAAAGCAATGTTGGAACTACTGTATGCAACGGGCCTTCGAGTAACTGAATTGGTTGGTTTGAGGATTGAACAAATTAACTTGCGTCAAGCGGTTGTGTTAGTTAAGGGTAAAGGTGGCAAAGAGCGCATGGTACCAATGGGTGAAGAATCATTGCGTTGGGTGGAGCAATTTTTAAGTGTTGGCAGGCCTCAAATGGTTAAGCATGCTAATGATTTTGTGTTTCCCTCGAAGCGTGGTATCGGCATGACGCGGCAAACTTTTTGGCATAGAATCAAACACTATGCTATGTTGGCTGATGTTAAGTCTCCATTATCTCCACATACGTTACGTCATGCATTTGCAACACACTTGCTGAATCATGGAGCAGACTTACGCGTTGTGCAAATGATGTTGGGTCATAGTGACTTGTCAACGACACAAATTTATACCCATGTTGCTAGTGAGCGTTTAAAATCTCTGCACGAGCAACATCATCCTAGGGCTTAATGGAATTTTATTGTAGTTTTACGGTCCTATTGGTGAATGAAAAACGAATTTACGAGAACAAAGATGAAAAAGTTATTTTTAGCAGCCGCGCTTGCGGTCAGTGCTTCTGCTTATGCAGAAGAAACAGCGCAAAAAGAAGGTGTTTTTGCAATTAACCCTATTCAGCAGTCTCTTGCTGGCCTTGGTTTATCAGTGAATGAAATTACAGATAGTCCAATTCCTGGGTTGAAAACCGTGATCACCGACCGCGGTGTGTTTTATTCGAGCACTGATGGCCGTTATTTAATGCAGGGTGCTTTAATCGATATTCCAAATAGAAAAAACCTAACAGAAGATGCGCTAAGCGGCGTTCGCAAAGAAGGCTTAAAGCAGTACGAAGACTCAATGATCGTCTACAAAGCTGAAAATGAAAAGCATCAGGTGACAATTTTTACCGATATCACTTGCGGTTACTGTCGTAAACTTCACCGTGAACTAGAGGATTACCTAGAAGCTGGGATCACGGTCAAATATCTTGCATTCCCACGCGGCGGCATCCAAAGCCAAGGCTATGAAGATTTAATGAATGTTTGGTGTGCAAAAGATGCGGCAACGGCAATGACTGAAGCGAAAGCGGGTAACCCGGTTGCTGATGTTAAAGATTGTACAGCACCAGTTGCTGAGCATTATCAGTTAGGTCAGAAGTTTGGTGTTTCTGGAACGCCTGCGATTATCCTTGAAGATGGTACGATCATTCCAGGCTACCAGCCTGCAGCTGAGCTAGCTGCTTCACTAGAAAGAAATGCAAAGTCTTAAGCTTTACGTATAATAGACCCATTATGATAAAAAGGCCGTCAGGCCTTTTTTTGTGCCTGCAAATGTCAACTACCACTTATTTGTAGCTGCAAACTGAAATAACTAAAGTCAGATAAAGAGTAATCAGAGTTCTATGCAAACTAAGATCCAGCCTCGACAGCATGTTGATGATAGCTACTTGCCGGATAACCTTCATCCCGTTATTAAACAGCTCTATGCCTCGCGTGGTGTGCAATCTGCGGCAGAATTAAATAACAGTGCGGCGACACTGCTAGATTTTAAGCTATTTAAAGATATCACAGTGGCTTGTGAGATTTTGGCAGCCACACTAAATGCGCAGCAACGTATTCTGATTGTTGGTGACTTTGATGCTGACGGGGCAACCAGTACTGCGGTATTGATGCAAGGGTTGCCTGAGTTTGGTTTTAATCATGTTGATTACTTAGTGCCAGATAGGTTTAGTCTAGGTTATGGGCTCAGTCCAGCATTAGCCGAGCAAATAGTGCAACTAGGCCCAGATCTTGTGATAACGGTTGATAATGGCATTTCCTGCATTGCGGGTATCGACATTGTAAAGGCCGCTGGTATCAAAGTTATCGTGACCGATCACCATTTACAGGGCGAGCAGTTGCCTAATGCCGACGCAATCATTAACCCTAACCGCCATGATTGTCAGTTTCCATCAAAGTCGATTGCAGGTGTTGGGGTAGCATTTTATCTATTAATTGCATTGCGGCATCATCTGCGCTCGGTGTCTTATTTCGAAAACAGCCAACGTCCAGAGCCCAATTTAGCCTCATTACTTGATATTGTGGCATTGGGCACTGTGGCGGATGTGGTTGCGTTAGATGCAAACAATCGCACTTTGGTTTTCCAAGGGCTGGCTCGTATAAAAAATGGCCAAACACGGCCTGGCATAAAAGCCCTGATTGAAGTGTCTAATCGTAATATGAACCGGTTAACGGCCAGTGATTTTGGTTTTTCGTTAGCACCAAGGCTTAATGCGGCGGGTCGTTTGGATGATATGAGCTTGGGTATAGCTTGTCTGTTAGCGAAAGATGAATTTCAAGCGCGCCGGATTGCGAATGAGCTTGATAGTTTAAATCATGAAAGGCGTGAAATAGAGCAGGGCATGCAGCAAGA
Organism: Pseudoalteromonas luteoviolacea; assembly: GCF_021654285.1. Lineage (GTDB taxonomy): Bacteria > Pseudomonadota > Gammaproteobacteria > Enterobacterales > Alteromonadaceae > Pseudoalteromonas > Pseudoalteromonas luteoviolacea_J. Next base: position 305,721 of record NZ_JAKFZS010000002.1, read on the forward strand.
AGCAAATGCCGTTTTAGAGCGATTAAGCAATAAAACTCAAAGCGTACCAACGGCTGTGTGTCTGTATCAGGATGACTGGCATCAAGGTGTAATTGGTATCTTAGCTGGTCGACTTAAGGAAAAATATCACAGACCCTCGGTAATTTTTGCGCAAGGGGATGATGGTCAGATCAAAGGCTCGTGTAGATCGATTGAAGGCGTTCATATGCGTGATCTATTGGAGCACATTAACACACAAAACCCAGGCCTCATTTTGAAGTTCGGTGGTCATGCTATGGCGGCTGGGCTCAGTATTAATGAGTCACAATTTGCCCAATTCAAAATTGCGTTTGAAGCACAAGTCGAAAAGCAATTGACTGAAGAATTAAAGCAAAGTGTGTTGCTGACCGATGGTGCGTTACCGAGCGAGTGTTTTAATATGGACTTTGCAAATATGCTCCAAGCAGCAGGGCCTTGGGGGCAGCAATTCCCTGAGCCAATTTTTAGTGAGCGCTTTGAGTTGGTACAGCAACGTTTGGTTGCCGAAAAACACCTTAAGTTAGTGCTAAAACACCCGACTGGTAAGCTGGTGGATGCTATCGCATTTAATGTTGATTTGAGAGCGTGGCCAAATATGTCTGCCCAGTTCGCTGAGGTGGCGTATCAACTCGATATCAATGAGTTTAGAGGCAAGTTTTCATTGCAGTTGATTGTGCGAGAGATCCAAGCCGTTACAAACTAGCTTTGGATATTTTCTTGCGATTAAACGCAGTGACCTCAGTTATCCATGCAAAACCCCAAAATTATCGTATTTGGGGCTGATATATGGTGGTAAATTTTGTTACTATTGGCCGTTTAGATAGCCTGTCTGAATAAACGCCGTAGCATAGCGAAGAAATTACGGTGTATGGGCTAGATGTTAAAGGCGTAAATTGGAGTAATGTAGATGTTTGAAGTGAATCCTGTGATTAACCAAATCAAGGAAATTCGCGAACGTACTGAGCTTCTTCGGGGGTATCTTTGACTATGCTCTAAAACAAGAGCGTTTAGAGGAAGTCAATGCCGAACTTGAAGATCCAGCAGTATGGAATGAGCCAGAAAAAGCCCAAGCGCTGGGCCGTGAGAAATCAAATCTAGAAGCGATTGTTGAAACCATTGATAACCTTGTTGGTGGCGCAGATGATGCTGAAGGCTTGGTCGAGCTAGCAGTTGAAGCGGAAGATGAAGATACTTTCGTTGAAGCGCAGCAAGAAGTAGAAGGCTTAGTTGGTCAATTAGAAAAACTAGAATTCCGCCGCATGTTCTCAGGCGAGCAAGATGCCAACGATGCCTACATCGATTTACAGTCAGGTTCGGGCGGTACTGAAGCGCAAGATTGGTGTAACATGCTACTGCGTATGTATCTGCGCTGGGCTGAAGCCAAAGGCTTCAAAGTTGAAATCGTTGAAGCAACTGACGGTGACGTTGCCGGCATTAAAGGTGCGACGGTACGTGTGTCAGGTGAATATGCTTACGGTTGGTTACGCACAGAAACTGGCGTACATCGCTTAGTGCGTAAGAGCCCATTCGACTCAACGGGCCGTCGTCATACTTCGTTTGCCTCTGCATTTATTTACCCAGAAATTGACGACAATATTGAAATTGATATTAACCCAGCGGATTTACGTATTGACGTATATCGCGCGTCGGGTGCGGGTGGTCAGCACGTAAACCGTACAGAGTCTGCGGTACGTATTACCCACTTACCAACGAATACTGTTGTGCAGTGTCAGAATGACCGTTCACAGCACAAAAACAAGGCGCAAGCAATGAAGCAGTTAAAAGCTAAATTGTTTGAACTTGAAATGAAAAAACAAAACGCCGAGAAGCAGTCTCAAGAAGATGCTAAATCTGATATCGGTTGGGGTAGTCAAATTCGTTCTTACGTATTAGACGATTCTCGTATTAAAGATTTACGTACCGGCGTTGAAAACCGTAATACTCAAGCAGTATTAGACGGTGATTTAGATAAATTTATCGAAGCTAGCCTGAAATCAGGCCTTTAATCAACAAGCTAAACTAAGAGCTAAAAAATGACAGATCAAATCCAAGACGAAAATAAACTCATTGCTGAGCGTCGTGCTAAATTGGATGCAATTCGTGAGAATTGTGATGCCAATGGCCACCCGAACACCTTCCGCCGCGAAGACTATACGGCTGATCTACAGGCTAAGTTTGGTGATAAATCGAAAGAAGAGCTTGTTGAGTTAGACCATCAGGTATCGGTAGCTGGTCGTATTCTTGCTAAACGCGGTCCTTTCCTTGTTTTACAAGACATGAAAGGTCGTATCCAAGCATATGCATCAAAAGATGTGCAAAAAACGCTGAAAGAAAAATATGGTCAACTTGATATCGGTGACATCATCGGTGTTTCAGGTCCACTTCATAAGTCAGGTAAAGGCGACCTTTACGTAGACATGGTTCAGTATGAGTTGCTGACTAAGTCACTACGTCCATTACCAGAAAAGTTTCACGGTTTAACAGACCAAGAAGCGAAATACCGCCAGCGTTACGTTGACCTAATCACAAACATGGATACGCGTGAAACGTTCCGTATTCGTTCAAAAGTGATTGAAGGTATTCGTCGTTTCTTAGCTGAGCGTGACTTCATGGAAGTTGAAACGCCAATGCTTCAGGTTATTCCTGGTGGTGCAACGGCACGTCCATTCGTGACTCACCACAATGCGTTAGACATCGACATGTACTTACGTATCGCACCAGAGCTTTATCTTAAGCGTCTAGTAGTTGGTGGCTTTGACCGTGTATTCGAGATCAACCGTAACTTCCGTAACGAAGGTCTTTCAACGCGTCATAACCCAGAATTCACCATGATTGAGTTCTACCAAGCATACGCTGACTACAAAGACCTAATGAACTTAACTGAAGACATGCTTCGTACCGTTGCACAAGATGTACTTGGTACAACTACGGTGATTAACACTGTTAAGAACGCAGAAGGCGAAGTTGTTGAGACCATTGAATATGACTTTGGTAAGCAATTCGAGCGTCTATCTATGGCAGATGCAATCATCAAGTATGGTCCTGATGCTGAAGAAATCGCGCATATCTTCAAAGATCCTGAAAACCACTTTGATGAGCTAGTCGCTTATGCGAAGAAAGTACATGTTAAGATCCCTGAAAAATGTGTATGGGGTGCGGGTAAATTCTTATGTGAGATCTTCGAAGAAACAGCTGAGCACAAGCTAATTCAACCGACTTTCATCACTGAGTACCCATGGGAAGTGTCGCCACTTGCACGTCGTAATGATGAAAACCCATTCATCACTGACCGTTTCGAGTTTTTCGTTGGTGGTCGTGAGCTTGCGAATGGTTTCTCTGAGCTGAACGATGCACAAGACCAAGCTGAGCGTTTTGCACGTCAGGTTGAAGAAAAAGATGCTGGTGATGATGAAGCGATGCACTACGATGCGGATTACATTCAAGCGCTAGAGTATGGCTTACCGCCGACAGCGGGTGAAGGTATCGGTATTGACCGCTTAGTCATGTTATTTACTGACTCACCAACGATTAAGGACGTGATCTTGTTCCCGCACATGCGCCCGCAAGCGGATTGATAACAGGTTAATCGAAAAAACGGCTTTCTAGGAAAGCCGTTTTTTTTGGTTGATATCCTCAGAGCTCTTTCGATAATTTCGGCATTACTAAACTGAACACAACTGCTAGCGTGTCATATTCTTTTATTGCTTTATACAAGACAAAAGAAATTTCGACCATTAGAGGTGTTTTGCTCTAAAGTCTGTATGCGGTGCTTTTCTTTTATTTTTGTAAGACATTTCCCAAAAATAATTTCAAATTTATCAATAAAAGTCGTGTTTGCATTTGAAAACAGTGTTTTATTGTTGTTGTTTCTGAAATGGGTTCTAATTTTATCAATCTGGTTAGTTGGCAATTTCTTATGGCATTTCTATACTGACGTGGCATTTAGGATGAATCACACATAATAAGTTATAAGAAAACATAGATTATGCCGAAATTAGACGAAGAACAATTAAAGCATGAAGCCGCAAGAAGGGAGTATTGCAGGCAATGTATCATCGAATTCCAAAAATTAGGGTATTTAGACTCCTATCTCGAAGAGGTATTCGATCATAAACAGCGCTTAATGAGTAAGTTTTCCACCTCCACAACCCCCAGAAATGATTAGGATTAGAGCAAATTGTTAGAAAAAAAGACAGTGTGTTCAATCTGTCACCAGATAGTCATTTTTTACAAGAAAAGTGTTTGACTTATTTTTTCTGTTCTATATTATACGCCCCACAAAGACGGAGAGGTGGCCGAGTGGCTGAAGGCGCTCCCCTGCTAAGGGAGTATAGGGTTTGTAGCCCTATCGAGGGTTCGAATCCCTCCCCCTCCGCCATTACTAAAATGGTTATCTTTGTAATTGGACGCGTAGCTCAGCTGGATAGAGTACCTGGCTACGAACCAGGCGGTCGGAGGTTCGAATCCTCCCGCGTCCGCCACTTTCTCTAAGTGGAAAAATAAAAGAGGCACC
>NZ_JAKFZS010000020.1 GCF_021654285.1 Pseudoalteromonas luteoviolacea
ACCATACAATTTGTTGGGCACCAAAACTTGCTTAAGCTGCTCACCCGTTGCCACGCGCTCACCAACTTGACCGTGCTCATCAATGCGCCACGCCTGCGGGCCTTTTTGGTACGCAAGGTTCACATCTTTAAAATAAGAAATGTCTTCTTCTTCGTGCTCTATGACTTCCAACTCGCGCCATAAGTGACCATCTACATAAATATATAAATATCCGGGTCTTAAGTTCGTTAGTTTGCGCTCAGCGGCGCCATCTGGGGTGCACTCACACAAGGGGTAAATATACACCAGCTCAACATCGGCGTTATTATTGTTTTGTGTGGTGTTGGCAAAGCCCAGCGGAATTTTATAAAAACCGGTTTTGGCCTGATCTTCGCTGTAATCTTTGATCATCAATGAGACTTGCTCTGAGTCACTGGCATAGCCTTCAAACACCAATTCGCGATAAGCGCCTTGTTCATTGACGCTAGTGGGAGCTGTACTTGTCATCCGATCCTGATCCTTTCCTGTGAATTACTGATCCCCGATACCACCAAGGTGATATTTTTATCGCCCTCTTGCGGTGCTGGGGTGGGGCGGTTTTCAACGCTGAGTCGCTGCACTGGCATACTGCCTGACTGCATTAATGGCGAAGGCGGGGTATTTTTGTTGTTTGATATCATGATATCCCCTTGGCGCACCGCTGGCTGGTTTTCAATAAACACATTGAATGAGCCCAACATAAATTCCGCTTTGCCTTCGGTCACGCCGCTCATAATGCCTTTTTTGTCACCGGGTTGATCCCCTGTGCTCTCGGTAAATTCGCTATCTCGTGTCCCTGCTGGGTTACCGTTAATTTTCACTGAGCTGGCGGTGTTGGTGATGTCATCGGTTTTTGCCACATTGCAATAGGGAATGGGCACCACGGGAATGCCTATGGTGGTTAAGCAAATATCCAAACTCATCAGCTTGCCCTTACTTTCAACATGGACTGCGGAGCGGCCATTGATCAGTACATTTTTCCCACTGGCCATGCGCACTTGTTGCTCGTTTGCCTCTGTGTCTTTAGTTATCTCACTTTGCTCACCGGCCTCCCAACCAAGTTCTTCACTGGCAAGGCGCAATAAGGCGTCGGCATCGTTCACTGGCTTATTGACGTCCATGCCCGTTACAGGCTCGATGTGTGGCAAGATGGGCTGATTGGCTTCTTCATCCCATTCTGGGGGCGGAATAATGTAGTCAGGAATAAACTCTGTGATTAGGTCGCCCAAAGTATGGTCGCTATATTTGGGCCTATCTATTTCGTCACGAAATGCGCTTTCGCCACTGCTTTTATCAGCAAATATCGCCACGCCACTGGCTTGGCCTAGTGCGCCATTGCGCTTTGCCGCAGCGGTTAAGCCCAGTAAAACAGGGTTGTTATGACGCCAAGTTTGGCTGCCGCCACTGCGCAGCTCTGCACTGGTGGCATCAATGTCATATTGTACCGTTCCGGCTTGCTTTCCTTGGCCGGCATTAATGTAACTCATCATCACTCCTTGTCAGTTGCCAAAGTTGTGGCTGCGTGTGCTCAACTATCAACCACACTTTGGGGGATGTGTACTGAATGGGTAAATCTAAATAGGCAAAGCCAAGTACCAAGGCCATTAAGGTTTGCGCGACCCCTGCATGGCCACATAACCTGCCCGGCTCTTTTAATTTAATCAAAGAGGCGGATCCGTTGCTATCCGACTGCGTTGCTGCTTGATATAGATGACAACTGGCATCAAACCACATGTTGTGCCATGCCTTAGTACTCGCCATATTGGAAATATAAATGTCTTTTAGGTCTGCTTTTACTTGTTTTAACTGGCTTTTTAACGGGTTATTACTGCTTTTTAAGCACATGGCTTGCTTGTTTTTACCAAGCAGTAACGCACAGGCACCTTCGCTCATGATCATGCCTTCAGTGCCATCTTGGCGCTGTAGCTTGTCTTGCCAATCACTGTCATACAAAATTTCATGGCCTGTGCAGGCATCTGCCGCCACCACCACAGTGCCATCGGGCAGGGTTAAATCAATATCGTCACTTTGACTTATCAACACATCTTGTAACTCACATTGCTCGCAAAGTGCGCTGAGGGCTTCATCACTGATTAACGGATCTGTGCCTTGCTGTGGGAGCACAAAATGAATGCGGTTAGACCATGCAATGGCACCCGTTTTTTCTCCTCTCAGCAACGCAGGGATGGCCAGTCTTGTCATCAAGTCGCCCAGCATCAACTCAATACGGGCAGCACGCGGTAAATTGGCCAAAGGTCCAAGCTTGGCGACAATGGCTTTCGCCATGCCTTCTTCTTCCTCTAGGTTACTGGTGGCGGTATAAGTCATGCCATTTTCAATGGCGCTATAAAATGCGCTTAAGGTTGTGCCCGACGTATTTATATGGCCTAAATAGCTAATGTAGCGTTCGCTGCTCATACGCTTGACTCTGTATCCGGCAGTGGTGCTTGCTCTGGCATGACTATCAAGGTATCCATTGGGTGGATCCCGTCTTGTTTCATCGTGGTGCGCCATAGCAAAGAAAATTGCTGCGTATGGGTGTCAAGAATTAAGCTATCACACACCATATTTAACGGCGTTTGCATGGCGCCGCGCATCATCACCAACTCAGGTTTGATATAAGGCAATTCAAAAGTGACTTTTTGGCCATAAGGCTGGCCCTTGGTTAAGCCACTCAGTGCGATTGTGGTATGCGGCTTTAAGGTGCAAGGCAAGCACTGATCCGCTGGCGCATAGTTATAATAATTGGCACATAAAGCTTCAACATATGGGTAGTCACCTGCAACCACGGCCTGAATATCCAACTCAGGCTGCAACTCTAAACGCGGTGACCAAAAATGCGGAATGGGTGCAAAGCTGGCAACCGGTGTGGTATCTCGCGGTTTTCTTAACACCTGATCAGCATACTCCACTTGCGGTAATAGCTGTCCGATCCCGTCTCGGTTTCTGAGCTTAAAGCCTCGACCTATGGGGTTTTCTCTGTCCATACTTTGTGGGTTATTCGGTGCTTGACCACCATACGCCACCGCGTAATTGAGCAACAATGGCCTCAGTGGCTGTAAATCCTTTGCCACCGCACCAAATAAAGACCAGCGCCAGCGTCGCTCTCCGGTCACTCGCAAGGTTTTATTCATCAGTACGGCATTGTCACTCAGTAGGTCAACGCCCACCTCCATCACATGGGCAGCCCGATCACTGGGCGGAAAACAAGTAAAACGTCCATACCATTCAAACCCTTGCTTAAACGGCACCATGTCATTGGCGGCGATCAATTCACACTGCGCGCCTTCGCCTTGAAAGCCATCGCCCATGGTGATCTCAGGACCATTTAGCTCTTGGGTGACCTTGCCTTGCTTGTCGTATTCAAAGTTTTGCTTTACCACCACCACATAACAAGGCTGAGAGTCTTTATCCCAGCTTGGGGCAATTTCAGCAAACCATGCTGAGTCATTTACTAACATCCGTTGTTCTCCTATCTATAAATTCCCAATGCCTTGGCGTGCAGGGTAAAAAATACAACATCGCAGCGATTTTTTGCTCATACTGCGCTGCCACCAGCTTTTGTACTAATATGCCCTTAAATTGCTTTATCAACTGAGCATCCAAAGCCACAAAGCTTTTTCCTTGCAGCACATAGTCGCCTTGCTCCAGCAATATTGTCTGACGGCATGTCTCTGCATGTTTCACACAGGGGATCTGCAACCCGTCTTCGACTTGCCCCTCCCCTTTTGCCAAACTGATGGCCGCCACCAACTTAAGTTCTTTATCAGTGAGTGTTTGCCATGCCTGATAAGCAGGCTCACTCATAGGCTGCGTATCGAGCCAATTGACTAACAGTTTGAGCGTTTTTTTATGAGCAAAGTGGCTAAGTACATGGGCACTGTGCAAGGGGTAATGCTCACAAAATGCCACACAGGCATCTTGCCAATCTGGCAACTGTGCAATACCTGCAAGGCAAAGCAGTTGCGCCTTATGCTCCGCCTCATCGGTAGCACTGAAGGTTTTTAATAACTGCGCCGCAAATTCGTCATGTGCAAACAGCCACATATTGACTAACGCCGCATGAACAAACTCAAAATGCGTGCTTTGCAGGGCTTGCTGAAGCTGTAAAGCATTTAACGGTTGGCCTGCAAACGCCAATCTCACCAACCAAGGCTCTGGCATTTCAATATTGGTCAGCATGGTCTGGCGCTCAGCGTCGCTAAAATCGCTCAGCCACGCTTGTGCACTCATTGCAAACAGCGCACTTGCGCCGCTTTGACGCCAAATGGGCAGTTCTGTACTGGGCACCTTGGCCTCTGCCAGCCACATTGCTAAAAAAGTATCTAGCCAAGGGGCTTGCTGCGCGTTTTTCTCATACCAAGGCAATAGCGCCTGCCAATCGGCTTTAATCATGACATTGAGCGCTTGCTCATCTAACCATTCAAACTCGCTGGGCTGTGCTTGTGCCAGAGTGTAAACATGGTTGACCAGAAAGTAGTGCAAATCATCAAACCTGTGTTGACGCACAACCCCTGACTTTTCAAGCTCGCAAAGCTGTCGCCACAACTTTTTTATCTGTTGCTTGTGAAGTGGCACCTTGGTGACTGCTGAAAACATACCTGCCCTGCTAGTTCAATCTAATTGGCCAGCCTTGCAGGCTCAGATCTTTTTTGGTTTCAGCGGATAAGCTATCGCCTTCCAGTAAAATCGAGCCATCGCCATAAATCTCAATCGAGCCTTTGGGCGTTTTAATGCAAATGCTTTGGTCGGCTTTGATGCTCACTTTGCCTCGATTATCATCAAACTTGGCACATGGAAAACTGCCGCTGGTTGCCAGTTTGCCAATCACCACTGGCTCTTTAATGCTAAGTAGCACCACTTGATCGCCTTTTTGAGCACGCGACACACTTTCCAGCTGACCCACCACATCGACCTCTCGGCCACTGTTGGCTAACATCACACTGACTATTTTGCCCACCTCATCCACCAGTAATACGCTGGCCACCAACTGACTGGCCGCAGGTAAATACGCCAAATTATGACTGTGCATTTCCCATCTCCTCTTAATTGTTCGCTAATGCATTGCCAGAAATAGAAATGTTGCGCGCGCTTAAGGTCAAGTTGGTGCCGTTAATGGTAATGTTGCCAGCCCCATCAATTTCGATGCTGCCACGCCCTTGTACCAATTGAATAGACCCTTGACCTTGCGTTGATAACGTCAGGTTATTACCACTACTTAAGGTAATTTCACCGGCGTTTGCGCTCATTTCGATGTTGCCTTCCTGGCTGTGAACATTGATCTCTTGGGCTGCTTCCATACTCAATGCTTGTGTTGCTTCGAGGTCAATATCGCCATCCGTTGCTTGAATTTTAAAGTTTAAGTCCGCGGTTAAACGGATCCCCCGCGCACCGTGCAGTTCAAGTTCTGCATCTGTACTTTGAATCGCAATGCGATCTGCGGCTTTGACTGTTAGCTCGTCAGAGGCGGTGACATTGAGGTTGCCACCCGCTTGCATGGTGAGATCTTCTTGCGCCTGCAAGCGCATTTCTCCGCGGCTAGATTGCAACATCACCTTTTCTTGTCCATCGGTTGCATCTAACAGCAGGCTATTGTCATCACTGGCCGTGGCCAATTTAATTTTGCGCTCCCCCTCTTTGTCACTCATCACCAGCGTATTGCCAGCACGGGTAACAATTTTGTTTTCATAGGGATTATTGCTGCTCACCGGGCTTGGGGCTTGGGCGTTATAAAGCGCGCCTAAGATCACCGGACGATCCAAGTCGCCATTTTCTCCACACACTAAGACCTCTGTGCCTTGGGTGAGCGGAAAGTGCATGCCATGGCCTTGACCACCATAGGTTTGTGTTAATCGGGTTGGTCTGCTTTGCTGGCCTTCGCCATCTTGGTTAAAAGGCAGTTTGACTTGATATTGACCTGTCTCATCCACCTCTTGCTCAATGGTGGCGTTAAAGGTGGCAAAGACCCGTCTTTTTGGTCTGGGCTGCGCACAATAATCTTGCGCAATTGGCAGTAACACGGCCTGATTTTTATAAGTCAGCCCAGTGACTTTGCTGCCATATGCCACGCTGCCAGCCTGACATCCTTGATGGGACACATGAGTCACTAGGTATTCACCGGAATAGCTGGGATGATCTGTGACTGTTAAGCACACCCCTGGGCGCAATGCACGGCAGTCCGTATCTGCGATCAGGGTTTCTCGCTGGCAATCTAGGCTGCGTTGATGCACTTCAGCTAAGTCATTGCCATCGCCGTCGCTGGCCAAGTTATCACCAAAATGCGCGCTTTCGCCAAAGCCGCTGATGTCAGTGTTATTGCGGCTACTGCCCTGTATCTGGGCGCCACGCTCGTAATGGCTGTCGTAATAGCGCACTTGCTCGCTGAGCATGGTGGCTTTTTTAGAAAACGCGAACACGCTCTCGCATGTGCGCACCTGCCCGCTCGGGGAAACAAAAGGCAAGGTGATCTCTTTAAGCGGTCTAGCAAATTTGTCGCTCGACTCGCAAATGGCCAGCTTGGCAATGCCATAGTCAGTTTCTCGCCAGCCATATACATAGCCGTATCGACGCATCAAACGAGTGATAAAGTCGTAATCACTTTCATCATATTGCACCACCATATCAAGCGTTGGGCCGCTGACTTGCAAGTCGAGCTGAGCCGATGGGAAATCACACTTTTGCAGCACGCTTTGGATGATCTGCCCAGGATTCATATCAGTAAATATCCGGTTTGAACGGTGTTGCTTAAGCTTTGCAAGGCCTGATTGCAAAGTTAAGGTATACACATACCCCTGATGAGACTGACCATGGCAAATATAGTTGGTTAAAAACCCGGTCACGGTGAGATCTTCAGTGCTCCACGCAATGATCAAACTGATGTCTTTGCCGATCAATACATCCGGCTCCACCAGCTCTTCGCTGAGTACTTGAATGTCAAATATGCAATCATCACACAAGGCATCAAGATCCGCTTGAAAGGATTGCACCTGAAACAGCGCATCACTCAGCCCTGCAATCGTCACCCCAAAGTGGCTTTCATCGGCGCCGGTCAGTTTTCCCGCATCTAGTCCAAACATGGTGCTGCTCCCTCAGTTAGGCCAGATCGGCAAATACAGCTTCAATTTGCCCGTCATCATTTAAGGTTAAAGTCAGCAGATCTGGCATATCTTCTTCGCTCAAAAAGCCTAAAATTGAGCGGGCAACACCCGGCAATATTTGCTGTTCTATGGTGGCATTAACCAAGCGAGCGCCGCTGTCAGACAGCGCACATTGCTTTGATAAATGGCTCAATACACTTTGATCAACCCGCAGTGTAATTTGATGGTTCTCACTTAAGCGCGCAGCCACTTTCTCAAGCTTTAAGGCGACAATATTCTCTAGCGCATCGCTGTCTAGCGGCTTAAATGGGATCACCTGCATACGCGCCAATAATGCAGGCGCAAAATGATTCAGTAGCTCAGGCTTAATCAAGTTATTTAGCTCAGATAGGCTTGGCATGGTCCAAGGCGTTTGCGCCTCTTCGTCGCAGCCCTCGTCAGCGGTTGGCGTCTCATCTGCTTGCTGGTTTAACAAACCTTGCGCCTCATTGATGGCTTTGGCTAATACGTCTTCGTCGTCTTGATTTGGCGCACGGCACGCCTTAGCGATTTGCTCAGCGGCGATATTAGAGGTCATGATGATCACGGTATTTTTAAAATCGATTTCGCGACCTTCGCCGTCGCGCATCATGCCCAGCTCAAACACCTGATAAAACATGTTTAATACATCTGGGTGGGCTTTTTCAACTTCATCAAGCAGCACCACAGAATAAGGACGCTGGCGCACCGCTTCGGTCAACACACCGCCCTCACCATAGCCCACATAACCCGGTGGTGAACCCTTAAGCTGCGACACCGTATGTGACTCTTGGTATTCGCTCATATTGATGGTGGTTAAAAACTTATCACCGCCAAATAGCACATTGGCCAAATGTCGAGCGGTTTCTGTTTTACCCACCCCAGATGGGCCACTGAATAAAAACACCCCAAGCGGGCCTGAAGATGCCGACACCCCAGCTTTGGCCACACGCAATGACTGCGCCAGCGCACTTAGTCCTTGCTCTTGACCTACCACCTGCGCACCTAAGCTTTGCTCAAGCGCAAGGAGGTTTTGCAGCTCATCTTTGACCATATTACCCACTGGGATCCCTGTCCAGTTAGCAATCACTTGTGCCACGGTATCTTGATCAACTTCGCAAAAGACCGCATTGCCCTCTTCGTTTAACGATTTCAATTGGCGGCGATATTCTGGCAATTGGCTTTGCTGTGCACTGGCAATCGAGGCATGGGTGTCTAGTTGCTCAGCGCGGCGCGCTTGCATTGCAGCAAGCTCTGATTGCGCTTGGTCAAGTTCAGCGGCTAACTCTGCACTGACCACATCGCTCTCAATGCCCAGCTCTGCCTCTTGCTCTAATCGCGCCAAACGCTCGGTTAAATAGGTGACACGCTCTTGGGCGTTTTCAATGATCACAGGAGAGGTGGCGGCGCCCATTCTCACTGCTGCTGCCGCAGTGTCGAGTACATCAATGGCTTTGTCTGGCAACTGTCTGCCCGTGATATATCGCGCCGATAAACTCACCGCCGCTTCAATAGCGCTGTCGGTTATATGAATTTGATGGTGTTGCTCGTACTTTTCTTTAATGCCACTCAACATCAGCTTGGCATTGTGCTCGCTGGGCTCGTCGACTTTAATCAGCTGAAAGCGTCTTTCAAGGGCGGCATCGCGCTCAAAATACTGTTTGTACTCGCTCCAAGTAGTGGCCGCCAGTGTACGCAGCTCGCCTCGTGCCAGTGCGGGTTTCAGTAGGTTCGCCGCATCGCCCATGCCGGCATCGCCACCAGCACCGATCAAGGTATGCGCTTCATCAATAAAGAGAATAATGGGCGTACTGGATGACTTCACATCGTCAATCACTTGCTTTAAACGGCGTTCAAACTCGCCTTTTACCCCAGCGCCCGCTTGCAGCAAGCCCATATCTAACACCATGATCCGCACACCCACCAATTCATCTGGCACCGTTTTGGCAACGATGCGCTGTGCAAGGCCTTCCACCACCGCCGTTTTGCCAACCCCTGGGTCGCCGACAAAAATCGGGTTATTCTTGCGCCTTCTACACAACACATCGATTGCCAAACGGATCTCTTCGCTGCGTCCTAGTACCGGATCAATACCGCCACTGGCCGCTTTTGCGGTAAGGTCTTCACAAAATGAGTCCAATGCCGTTTGCTCTGCATCTTGGCCATTTTGCTGCAAAGTACTCGCTCTGCCCGTATCCACAGGTTGAAACGCCATCCGCTCAGTCGAGCCTTTACAAATTTTATCGAGATTGTCTTTTAAAAAGTGAATATCAAGCTTATCAAGCTCTAGCGCCAACCCAAATGCAGGGCTAAACGGGACGAGATCTTTAAACGCATCAAGCAAGGCAGCCCCAGTGATCCACTCACTGCGGTGCTTCACATTAGCAGTGAGCCAAGCACGCTCTAATAATTCATATAAACGGCGAGAAAACACAGGTTTGCCCTGATTGGCTGCGTCTTGTTGATTAATAAAGTTCAGCGCTTCGTGCCACAGAGTATCTTGGTCAATTTCAAAAAAAGGCAGAATTTTCGCCACATCACCTTCGTGGTGATCTTCCATCAGCTTAAGCAGTAAATGTTCAGGCAAGACTTCATAGTGCTGGCGGCTAGCGGCAAAGCCTGCCGCTGCTTCAAGCGCGCTTGCGGTATGTGCGTTTAATTTATCAATAAGTTGCTTAATGCCTGTCGCGTCCATTTTATTTCCTTGCGATTTAAAATTATTCTGACTCTTTCCTACTTCAGAGCACGCTCTGAAGACGCCTATTTATGACTGATAATCACTGTCTAAAAAGTTTCTTTGCGCAATGTGCGCTTCTACAATGCCCATACAACTGCTGGTGCCAAGCTCACATTCCCCCAAGGGCACTGGATGCTGCTCTTTCACCTCAATTAAAATTTTGACCTGCCATGCCATTTTGCTGCCGGTATGCCAAGTCAGTAACTTATGCATTTTCTTCCCTTCGTCGCCATTTGGAAACAACGCGCGAGCCTGTGCTTCACTCAAGGGGCCAATGTCAATTTGCACACGATTACCTGTGATCAATACCTGCCCGCCCAGCAAGCTGTCTTGGCCTAATGTGACGCTATTCTCAGCGCTGATTGGTGGTTTTTCTGTGACTTCTTGCCACTCCACCATGTTGTCAGCAATTTGCAAATTCGGTTGTTTTAGCCCTTGGCGCAGCACTTGTTGCAAGCCAGCGGCACTGGTTTGGTTGGCGCTGGCTAGGTTGAGCTTGCTGCTTTCACCTTGGCTATTTTCATAAATCGCCGCCACCATTTGGTCAAACTGACGCGCGCCGACGCCCGCTAAATTGATCTGTGATTTTTTCCATGCTTGGTACAATTGGCAGTACAAAATATGATTAAAAATATCTAAAAATGCCCGAGTACGTGCGCCCATTTCTTCATCGTTAGCGGCCTGCTCAAGCAAGTAATGGGGCATGGGCGCATCCACGCCATACAAGCCTAAAAATGCGGTTTCTAGCTTCAGCTTACCGCGCTGGCTGAGCAGCAATTCGCAAGCGCGAATATCCGATGCTGGAAAGCCTAACTCTTTAAAGGTGCTCACCAGTACACGTTGGCTTGCCCCTTGCTCTAACTCTCCCTCCATCGCCCAATGCTTTTCGATTAACGACATGGCTTTAAACAAACTAAATTGCCATGGCGCGTCCAGCAATGCGGCTATCGGGGCGGGCAGTTTGGCCCAAATTGGGTGTTTTTTTTGCTCTGTCATGGCTATATCTGATAACTCTCGCCGGAACTTATCTGCCAACACCAAGTGTGGTAGCTAGGTACGCATGTCACCTTGGTTTGCAAACACTCGTTAATGGGTGCATAAAGCTTAAAAAACTGATGCAATACATCACAAAAATGATAAGCATCTGACAAGCACACAAACTGCTTCTCATTGATGGTCAAATGAATTTCTAGCCCTTTCACAAACACCCCTTTTTGCAGCATTGAAATTGGCTTTGAATGGGCATCAACAATACTGGCGATCCGGCTTTGGTTTTCTGAGCGCCCTGACCAGTCAAACAGCGCTAAGAGTTTTTTTAATTGGATCGGATCGGCAAGTTGAGAAAAGCGCATATTTAATAGGCCAATCAACAGCCAGTGTTTTTGCTGTTTGGGGCAGTGCAGCATCTTGCTTGGGCGGATCACATTTTTCATCGTCAGCGCAAAAGGGGCATTGGCTTTGGGAACATGAATGTCGCCCTCATTTAACAGTTGCCTTGGCCACACGGCATTGTGTGCCAGGGTGCTCGCTGACAGCGTTTGCACAGCATCAATATCATCCATGGAGATCTGCACATACACCTTGGGGGCAGCGCCGCCTGTGTCTTTGGATACCAAGCTGTAAAGGTGCTTTTCGTCTTCAAATACACTGGTATAACGAGACTGAAAATCAACGCTCTCTCCTGAGCTGCGGTTTTTCCCCTTGAGCTCAGTGACCTCAAAGCAAAATGCCTCTGCGGACTTTTCTTGTATTGGCGTAATCGGGTATTCGGTTTGATTATCTAAGCAGCGCATTGGCTCTGCATCACACGCAAACAAATTGACTGCGGGCACACAGTTGAGCATGATATTTTCATGGCTGACTTTATGCCCAGGTGGCAGCTTCACTTGGCTGGTGATCTCAATATCGAGGGTGTTGAGATTGGCGTCAAACTTCAAAAGATGGAAGTTGTTGAGCTCTACAAAATAAAAGCGCTCACGACTATTAAAGTAATCAAGCAGTAGTGCGTAGCCCGGATGGCACTGATCACTGTTGGGTAAGATACCAAACTCGCCATGACCAAAGGCACTGCTCACCGATGACTTAGGGAGGAGCTGGGTGAGTTTGTCAAAGTGACTACCATAACTGACTTCAATGTGTTCGCTGGCGTTGGTCATTAAATGATATAAGCTGGCACACAGTGGCGTGTCACCACACAAATAAAACCGCAAAGATTTTAACTCATAGTCACTGACCACACCTTGGCCCAAGCGCTTGAGCTTTAAACTTAACTTGGCGCCACTGTGAAACTCCTGATAATCCACAGCATACACTTCAAACGGGGCAATTGGTGTATCGGTCGATGTGGTAAAGTGGCATACCACTGGGGTGGTTTTATCCCCATGGGAGCTAATTTGCGTACCCGATTCGACCGTTGTGGCCCCTTGCATCGTCATCTTAGGGGTGAATTGCATAATGGTCGTGGACGGATAATTACTCAGCATCAGCGGACACACTTGTCGCAATACTTGCTCAGAGACTTCTGGCAATGACTCATCAAGGCGCTTTTGCGTATATGCCGTCATATAGGCAACGCCTTCTAATAAGCGCTCAACATGCGGATCGCGGTCTTTGAGCGCATCAATGTTAAGCTGCCCCGCATGCTCTGGATATTGCTGAGCGAACTCCTTGCCAGCTTGTGTTAAGAGACGCATTTGCGCATCAAAATACTGTTGCATATCCATGTTTATTCGTCCTTGATCTGAGTATCTACATCGGCTTTGCCGCCTGATGCAAAACGGGTATTCAGTCGAATGATCTCACCGCTTTTTAGCTCTGCGCGAATATCAAAGCGGATCACGCAATTATGTTCTTTAATCTCCACTGGGCGCACAACAATATTGGCAATACGTGGCTCGTATTTTTCTATGGTTTTTTTTACTTCATTGGCCAACGTATGTTGTGAGTAAGGCAGTCCCTCGTAAATATCTTCTACATCGGGTAAACCATAATCTTCTAAATGCCCCAGCACGCCGCGCCGTGCATTGAGCAACTGCGTTAGATGCTCACACACACTCAATGAGCGCGTCGCTGTTTTATTGGGGTTATATGCTTGTTGTTGAGACTGCGCCAACAGATCAAATAAAGCCATATTGCGTCACCATGGAGTTGTTTAAAAAGAGGCAAAGCACTGCTTTGCCTCTGATGAGTGGTCTTAACGACCCTCAGTCCAAGAATCAGAAAACTCAATGTTTCCGTCTAGGTAAGTCCAGGTGATACGCTTATAACGCATGTTCACTGTTTCAAGATGCGGATAACGCTCTTTGTCCAGATCTTTTACGTTGTGCATGGTTGGCGTAATAGATGTGATCTTTACATCTTCAAGCGTGTGGCGGAAATACTCGCGCTCAGTACCAGTGTCATCAATACGGTACCACTTAAGCTCTAATTGCTTTAGTGTTTGACCATTTGAACACGCTTTGTACAAATACGGTGTAGATGCATCCACAGCTTTTGTGATGATGAAAGGTTCGTGCTTACGAGTCCCTGTTAGCTCTCCTGTGTCATTGTCCGTTGGGATACGGAGTTCATGGTCAAAGTGTAAAATTTCAATTGACCCTTCACGCTCAGCCACAGTTACTGAACCTTTTACTTCATTCCCTTGGTCATCCTTTAACCACAAATACGCTGGAATTGCCATTTCTATATTCTCCTTTTAATATAAGTTGTTTCCTGATAATTAATGGCATCGCTCTAACACCGCCTCGGCTGTGTTAGATCCCAAAAAAAGCGCCACGCTTCATGCCAATTTGGGAACATGTCCTGGGTTGGTTGCCGCCAACCCAGGGCAATCTTTCAATACTTTATAAATCCGTTTATTTCATTAGCGGCCTAACGCACACCAAGCTGTAATGGCTTATGCAATCAACTTTATTCATGTCTTCGCTGTATCACTTACAAAAGTGCCATACTTGAGTACAGGCAAAGAAAATAAAATTAAAATCCAAATTATATTCCCCATAAATAACATTTCAGATGAGGTATAACCGCCCAAGTAAAACTCGTTTAACAAACACAAAAAATTAACAAGCCACCATAGTAAAACCGTCAAAAACCACGCATTTTGACTTAGAACA
Source organism: Pseudoalteromonas luteoviolacea (assembly GCF_021654285.1). Lineage (GTDB taxonomy): Bacteria > Pseudomonadota > Gammaproteobacteria > Enterobacterales > Alteromonadaceae > Pseudoalteromonas > Pseudoalteromonas luteoviolacea_J. The sequence continues at coordinate 13,986 of NZ_JAKFZS010000020.1, forward strand.
CGCACTTGTAAAATCAGACATATGTTTGCTGCTAAAACTAAAAAATCTGTAATAAAAAGAACACCTTTTAAAAAAGAAGCACTCGTTTCATAAATAGCTGAACTTTGATTTTCGTATATTGAAAACAAGGTCACAGCCACTTGCACCACACATATAATTTTCCAAATAAAATGATCTGCTTTTACATTCATCAGTACACCAATTAGCGCAGCTAGCTATTTCTTCTTTTTATATGCAGTGTGTCCAAACTAATAAGGCTTAACTCAACTCTGAATTTGTATACGCAATCACTTTCATAGATGCCCCTTCTATACAAACTGAAAAGCATACTCTGAACTGATTTCAAGCATCTCAGAGTAATATCCACCTCTTTTACAAATCACCACGTAATTCCATCACTAGCGTGGCCACGTCAAATGGCACTTTTAGTACATCCAGCTGTAAAAAGTGCTGCTGGACCTCTTCTGGCAGCTGTTTAAATTCTAACTCCCCTTGTACCTCCTCTTTTAAGGAGTCAGTGACAAAACTTCCAACGGTAAGTTTTTCATCACTACTGACAAGGGAGTTATAAAACTCAACCGCGCTTAAAAAACGAATATATTCGTCTTTCATGCAATGATTAAGTGCCACGTAATGCAAATAATTTACTGCATTTACAACTAATTCTGTTTCAAACCCATCTATCTCTAACTGTTTTGGCCTAACTCGTGGAGTATGTTCAAAACACGTTTCCATTGCCTTGGTATAGGAGATAGTTGTTTCCTGTAATTTATTTTTTGCAAAAAGCATCTCGGGTGTTACGGTTGCTGCTGACAAACTCAGCGAAAAAAACAACACTAATAAGTAATACAGTTTATTCATTCTTACACCCCTTAACTAACGCCTTCCAAAATTCTCTTTCTTTATGAGAAGTGGCATTCCTATAAGCACTATATGAAATTCTAGCTATTGCATGCCTTTTCATCTTTGGTACGGCACCTAAGGCTTCTGCCATTTTTGCAAAATCTGTATTTGCGATATTTAATTGAGAAACCAGAGGTCCATTACCAACAAATATTGTTGCAAAAGTTCCGACACTGAAAGCCTTTGCTAACATATCCGTGTTTTTTGTTATATCTCTAACAGCTTGCAGATTTTCAAGATTTTTCTTAGAAAACTCTAATCCATTTATATTTGGGCATCTCATATTTTTATCCTTAAAATTGATTTTAAATATGGGCAGGTTTCCCCGCCCTAAATACGCTTCATTGGTTCTTCAGGTGACCCTCATTTCTCACCAGGCATTTGCCCCACCAGAGCAAGGCGTACATCAATGCCTTCAACTTGAAAGTGCGGCACCACATAAGTACTGACTCGGTAATAGCCCGGATTGCCAGGGATCTCCGCGACATTGACCTCAGCATCTTTCAATGGATGTGTCGCAACCAACGACTCATCAGGGTTGTTCATCTTAGTGACTAAGGCGCCCAACCAATCATTGAGCTGCTGCTCAAGCTCATGTCTTGGCTTGCTCGAGCCGATGTTTTCGCGCTGCAATACTTTCATGTAATGGGCAATGCGCGACACCAAGTAGATGTATGGCAAACGTGAGTTAATGCGAGCGTTTGCAGAGGCTTCTGGCGTTTCATAAATCTGTGGCTTTTGCGCACTGTTTGCCGAGAAGAAACACGCAAAGTCTGAGTTTTTATAGTAGCTCAGTGGGATGAAGCCCTGATTCGCAAACTCCAGCTCCTTGGTTTCGGAGATCAGGACTTCTGTTGGGATTTTGGTTTCTTGACCGCGACCTGCTTCAAATGAATGCAGTGGTAAATTCTCTACGCGTCCACCTGATTGCGGCCCGCGAATATTCACTGACCAGCCATTTTCGTGGAAGCTGCGGATCACATTGGCTGCAAAGGCAAATGTCGCATTACCCCACAAATAACGCTCATGATCTTCACTGGTCACTTCTTCTTGGTAATTAAAGTTACGAATTGGGTTTAAATCCCCATACGGTAAGCGCAGTAAAAACCTCGGGAACGCAAGACCGATATAACGTGAGTCTTCAGACTCTCTGAAGTTTTTCCAGCGCTGGAACTCAGCACGTTCCATGTAAGAGCGTAAATCTTGGATCTTAGACACTTCTTCCAGTGAATCTTTCAAGAAAAACTTCGAACCAACACTGGCTAAAAATGGGCAATGTGCGGCCGCAGACACGCGCGAGATCTCTTGTAAAAGGGAGACATCCGGTGCTGAGCAGTCAAATTCAAAGTTAGACACCATGGTTGAAATTGGCTCGCCCCCCGGCGTGTCATATTCAGCCGTGTAGACCTGTTTGTATAACACAGACTGTGTGGTATCTGGTGACTCTTCAAAGTCATCACGCAAGGTTTCTTTGTCTACATCTAACAGCTCAACTTTAACGTTGGCATTGTTTGGGCAGCGATTGATTAAATAGCGTAAAGAGCGCCATGCCGATTCAACTTTTTGAAAGTTCTCATGGTGTAAAATCTCATCTAACTGCTCTGAGATAATGCGGTCAACTTTGGCAATGTAATCATCCAATAGTAGCTTATCAATACGGGATACTTGCTGGCCATCTGAGCTTGCCATGTCTAAAAAGACGTTGATCGCTGCAGTTAAACGCTCATTGGTATTGGTTTCAGCCAAGTTGTTCGCATCTCTGAAAGTATCTATGCTGATCTCACTGCCGACCGGATCAATATCCACTAAGTCACAAATGGCTTCATACGTAGAAACCGCTTCGATTTCTTCTGCGCGTGCAGCCACATTTAGGTTTTCTTGCATATTCATAGGGTGTCCTTACTCCTGCGGTTGCTTAGGCTGCTTGTCTTGTTCAGAGGCAAGCGGTGCCAGCTCATCCAGTTTCGCCTTGAGTTCATCGAGCTCAGGTTTGCTTTGTAAGATGCGCTCTAACTCTTTTCTCAGTGATGAGTTATCCAATAGGTTTGATTTCAAATCCCGTAACAAGTTACGCATCGACATCATTTTGTTGAGCTCAGGTACCTGTGCGGCAACCTGCTCTGGGTCAAAAGATTTAAACTCGTCAAACTTTAAGTTCACGCTGATATCGCCATCGCCCGCAATACGGTTGCGCACCTGAAATTGCGCCTTAGGCGAGATATCTTTGAGTACTTGCTCGAGGTTATTTTTGTCGATCGAAATACGTTCACGTTCAGCTAAGTCTGCGTCGTTTTGACCATTTGAATAGTCACCAACGACCAGCACTTTCATTGGCAGCTCACTTTTTTGTGTGGCGCCATCCGTGTCCAGCTCTAGCGCGATATTGATCCGCGCTCTGGGTATTTCTTTTTGAAATGTATCTGTCATGCTCTTCCCTATTGTTACTCTTTACGCTTTCCATAAAGAAAGGTCATCGTGTATCGATTTACACCCAGTCGATCGCTGAGCTCACTTTGGTTACCAACAGCTGCGACTCAATGGCAGCCACCTGTAAATCAAATTCATCTCCTTGCGTTTGAGACATCTCCTCAAAGCATTGCTTGGCGTAGCGCCAAACGTCCATTGCAAAATCCTCTTGCCACAAATCAAGGCGATGGGTTTGAATATCTGACAGCAATTGCTGAAAAATCGGCACTGCCAAGCTGGCTCGTTCGGCTCTCAGTAGCAGTCGCCCTTGATGAAGGCGCGCACAAGCTTTATCAAAGGCCGTGCTCATCGGCTGAGTGTCTATCAGCTGCAATGCTTTTTTTAGTTCGTTATCATCCACCAGCTTTTGTGCTTCACTCATCGCCGCCTGCCACTGCTGCTGGCCAGCGTCTTGGCTTTGTCCGCCTTGAAACAGCGCGTGCTCTTGAATGCGCTCACGATTTGCCGCGCTGCAAAAGTCACTGCCGTCTTCATATTTCAGCTGCAACAACTTAGGAAATTGCTGTGCAATTGCCGCTAATTGCAGCTCCAACCAGCCTTTTAAAGTGGACTTTGATAGCCCTGCCAACGCATCCAAGGTGAACTTTTGTAAGTCCAAATTAAAATGCATGGCCCCTTCCATAAACAGCGCCTCCGCTTTTGCCAGCGCTTCGGTATATTCTTCGTTTGCCAACGCGTTTTTTATTGGTGCAAACGCGGTTTCTCGCGGTGCGGGCAAGCGTGTTTTTAAATTATCGTCATGAGGCGGTAAGGCCAATGCGCCCCAACGCACTGCGCGTGCTAAGTGCATGGCTCTTGGCCAGTTTTGCTGCGCTCTGTCATGCTTTAACAAGGTGCGAACCTGCGCCATATAATCGCTGTCAGAATCTATTGCTTGCGTTGTCACCTTAGGCGGTACCACAATAGGCTCTGCGGCCTTGGCAGCTACCGCCGCAGGCTCGGGGTCAGCGACAGGCGCTGGTTGCGGCTGCTCTTGCGTAACTGGTTTTGGTTCAGGTTTAGGCTCTGGCTTTGGCATCGGCTGACTGATCCTGCCTTTTTCACACCACGCCCCTAAATCTGCCAAAGGACCAGCTTGGTCATCTAAAAATGGCACAATCTCTTTGGCATAAATTTGCAATATTTCATCGAGTGTTTGCCAATGCTCAGGGGTCGTGCCGCCAATATTATCCGCCACACTGAGCAAACGCTGCTGTTGCTGTAAGAACCACGTATGCACTGATGCCCGCGCTCGCGGCTTTTCAGGGTACAGGGCATTATCAAACTGCTTTACCAAGTCATTAAACAGCCTCAAGCTGGGCAATAAACCATTGATCCCAAACTCTTGTGTGGCTGCTAAACACAAATAAGATGCCACTCGTAAATCTTTGGTTTTTTCAGCCAGTAATTTACTAGAGATGATAAATATCTCTTTAAAATCAACTTCTGACGCGCCTGATGACGAGGCTTTCACACATTTAAAGTCATCGTCATAGCGCACATCTTCACCGCACTTATCTGGCTCAAATTCGCTCAGAAGTGCGCTGCTCCATGCTTGCCAAGACGGATAACCATGTGGTTGTGTCATTACACTTTGCTCCAACTACGCAAGGTATCAAACACACTCATATTGGTGGCTTTTGCCAGCTCTAAGGCTTTGCTTGATACCGGCTGATTATCATTGAGCTTGGTAAAATCCATCACCGTTGAGCCTGTTGCTAAATCAAGCCAAACCGATGCAAAAAAAGAGGCAGGCACCGGTCGGCAATACACCACCAAAGAGGCGGAGGAGCTGAGCTGTCCAAAGTTATAAAAGCACCAAGGCTGCCAATGGTTATCTGCCACTGTATTGGTGATCAAATGCAGCCAAAATGCGGCGACCAGCTTGCTATCATCACCTAATTGTGGCATCGGTAACTTGATCCCAAATTGGCTGCGTTTGCAGCCCTGCGCCGATAAGCCTTTAAGCGCATGCATCAACTGCTCAATAAGTGCGCCGCGCTGCTCAACAGTCGATAAGCCCAGCGCAAACCAGATGCGCTCAATGGGTTGCTTTCTTAGCGCTTCCATCGAGGTATTAAAGTCCAATTCCTGATCGCACATCTCACCTAAAGGCTGTAACTCATGTGCTGTTTTTTGCATCATCTCTAAAGAGCTCGCACTTTTGATCAGCTCATGATTTAAAATTAAAGAGCGAATAATGTTAAAGCGTTCATACAATAAAAACGCCGGATGCGTTTTAAAGTCCGCATTACTGCACAAAATAAATGAGCTAAATGGATACTGCCTACCGCTTTTGTCTTGGCTTGGCTGCAATACTCCCATCATGCTGTTGTCAGCCTCACCACCAGCAATAAAAAACAGCGTTGTCAATTGGTCGTCAAAATGGCTGTCGCCTTGCAACGCACTGCGGCACACATGTGCGTAGCCCTCTTGCAGCCAATGATCCATGTTGATGACTTCACGCGAGTCTACGTGATACTTCACAAAATCGGCTTGTATCGGGCTTTTGCCCATAAAGCCAAAAGGCAAGCTCACGGGTACCTTGTTGGGTTTTTTATTGGAAAAAAAGCTGAACATACTCATCCCTTACTGCACCTGCTTTGCTGCTTGACTGGCCAGTTGCACACGGCCTGTGAACAAGGCTTCTGGCAAGGCAAAAGACGACATAAAGTACTTGCTGAAGATACCGCTATTGCGACTAGATTTAAGCGCTACCTGTACCTGAATATGTTCATGAGCTTCGCTACTTTCTTCTTCAGGCAATAGCAACTCCCACGTCGCCATATACTCTGTGCCTTTAACCCATTTAACACGCGCTTCGTTGAGTATTTTCAATAACGCCCATGGGCCGTCTTTTTGGATCTCTATCCGATTGCCTTTGCGATCCATGCCATAGATGGTGGCCTTTTCTGCCCCTGTTCTTGCGGGCCAAGTAAACCTGCGCCACTCTTCAGGTTCGTTGCGATAGCGATAGCTTTGGTCGCTGTAGCCTATGTAGGTTTCACGCACACCGCGCTGCGCAACAGGCATCATTTGGAAACTGATCCCCACTTCAGAGCCCTCTCTTGGGAACAATGAACGCGTTACTTTGCGCGCCTTGGTCAATTTATCCAGTACGGGCTTGTCAAAACCAAGGCCGATGCCATTCCAAGTTTTTTCTACCCACACACCGCGTTTAAGCTTTAAAAACGGTGCCAAGTTTGCATCCATAAATTCCCAAAAAATACCGGAGTCGCGATTAAGTAGCTCAGAGATGTCCTCAACGGCGGCATCTGGCCCAGTTAAGTTAAACGGGTATTTACCTTTGAGGTTGTCCTTGTAGCTGATATACACATTGTTGTACCAACGATCGTTTAGCTGACTTCTTGCTTCGTTCATCACGGTTTGCACACTGGCTAATAGCGGCGCTTTTAATAGTCGCTCCAGCACTTGCTTACTGTCTGGGTCAAGCGCTCTCACTTGGCTTTCTACCACCACCCATGCACTTTGCAATGCGTTCTCTTTGTCTTCACCCGTTAATAGCGAGCGTGAAAACTCCATCGCCATGAAGTCATCATCATTACTGGCTGCAATGTCTTTGATATCCGAGTGGAAGGCACTTAATGCACCTAAATATTGCTGCAGATAATCTGAGATCTGTGCCTCTTCAGAGACTGAGGTATAGCGTCTTAAATCCGCGAAACGCTGTGCCAATTCAGGTACTTTTTTGCTGCTTAAGCTTTCAAGCCCTTTACTGTTGCCAAGCAAGGTATCTGACTTCACTTTATCAATGATTTTCTCACTCACACCACTGAGCTTTTCAGGCTCTTGAAGCGGTGCATTACTCAAGTTAATGTTGGCGTCTATGGCCTTCATTAAATCCACCAAAGGCCCTTGCGTAGAAGACAATTGCCCTAATGTTAGGCTGGCTGCGTTGCTGGTATTAAATGGTCTTACTTCAACAGCATTAATAAAATCAAACCACGCCGTGGCGTACTCTTTAAAATATAAAGCCCGAATAGCGCTGGCCAGTTCATTGGCTTTGGCTTCATCAATGGCGCCTTCAGCACCTGCTTGCTCAGTCCCCATCACCCAATCACCAGAAAAAGCAATGTTTGCGCGACGCTTTATCTCGCTGTATACCTCTGATTGCCATGCCTTTTGAGTAAAGACATACGGTACAGTCAACTCACTTTTCAAAAAGGTTTTATTATTTTGGCTCATCATTTGATCGAGCGTCAGTTCAGGGTTGGAAACAGAGACTTTGTCCTTGATCTGCCCGTAGATCACATCAGGCTGCGGATCTGTGGTTAAGTTGGCTCTGGCCTGTGCAATGAGGTGCTCCTGTGACGTCCACACATCCAGCCCTGGCGCTTCAGTGTCTTGGCGTAATTGTGCGATGTAAAAATTAACCAAGGCACGCATCTTCTCTGTGGTTTGCGCCGTTTCATCCGCCTCGATATCCAACTCTAAGCGCTGTGCCACCATGCTCAAAATAGCATTGCTCACAAACGCATGATCTAAACGCGCAAACTCATCACTCATCATCAGCTGAAACTTCATCAAGTTGTAATAGCTGTCTCGCAGTTGCGGTTCGACACGTTTGATCACTTGTTCTTCAGCGATTTGCAAGTCTTGCCACTGAGTGTGTGAACTGGCCAAAGCCGTTGCAATTTGCTGTGCTGCTGGTCCGCCAATTAATGATTGCACGCGCTGCTGCAAGATATGTTTTATCGGTGCCTTGGTGGTGTCCGCTGAATACACGCCCAATAGAAAGTACCAAGGTAACTTCTGCTCATACGCCTCGAGTGTTTGATAGTGCTCAAACAACGCCAACACAGCATTAAACTGCTCAACCTCAGATTGATGTTCCACACTGGTGGCAATTACGTGCTTACTCAATAGCTCACCGGTATTAAGCAATTGCGTGTTATGGGTATAAGAGTTAAACAACAACCCAGACATCAAGCCAATCGCTGTGATGCTGGTGCAGATTGCCAAGCCTTTGACCCATTTTTGTATCTTGCGCTTTTTGCGGTTGCCTTTAGTGAGGTCTTGCAATTTAAACATCACTTCATTGAAGACTTTGTTGACAAAAAATGCGCTGGTTAAACTTTGCTGACGGTATTCAAATAACACTGAGCGGAAGGTCGCCAGTTTGGTTTTAGAGCTGCGCTCAATAGGCACCCCTTCTTGCGTGCCTGAGGTAAAATAGACCCCCGCAAACCAAGGGACCTCTTGGAATGGATTTTCTTTGAATAAGATCTCAACAAACTCGCTGACCTTATCAGATGCCGCTTTAAACTGATTTGGAAAGTCGTAAATAAGCTGTTTACGCTGGGTATCTCGCTCGCGCGTCATCTTGACTAATCGCTGCTGACACAGGCGCTGATACATGCTTTCCATTTCTGCATTAAAGGTGTCACAAGCCTCATCGCTGGTTGGCGTTTGATTTTTATCCAGTAAATAAGCGCCCCACGGCTGCAAGCGCTCTTGCTCTGATAGCTCGTTAAAAAACGGCTCAAACCCGCTAATCAAATCGGTTTTGGTAAACACGATATAAATCGGGAAAATAATCCCAAGTTGGTTGATAAGTTCGTCAATACGAGTGCGAATTTGCTTAACATGGTCTCGTACTTGTTCAGTATCTGAAGTTAAAATATCCGCGATACTGATGGCGACCATTACACCATTGATGGGTAGCTTTGGACGGTTTTTCTTAAGCAATTTTAAAAACGACAACCACTGCTCTTTGTCGCTCTCTTCAGTGGTATAGCGGCCTGCCGTATCAATTAAAATCGCTTGATCTGAAAACCACCAATCACAATTGCGCGTACCGCCAAAGCCCTGAATATGCATTTGATTCGATTTAGAATAGGGGAAATGCAGTCCAGAATTAGCAAACAAAGTGCTTTTACCGGTCGCAGACGGACCGATGATCATATACCAAGGCAGCGCATATAACGCCGTATTACCACGATATCCAGCACCGAGGTGAGACGCCTTTAATGCAGCCAGAGCGTCTTGCATCTTTTCTTTAATTTCTGCCACTTCCGCTTCAGAGCTGGCATTGTGATTAGCCAGTTCTGACGCCAGCTTATCACCAGAGCGCTTTGCCCACAGCCAACGCACAAACAGCACCAGCATGAAGACGACAAAAATGCCGCCCATCAACCATAGTCGCTGATCAACGCCACCTAAGCCAATGAAACGGCCGCCAAACCAAGCCAAGCTTAGTAGAGCAAAAAGTCCTATCCATTTGGCTGTTGCCCGTGAAGAAAAGAAATTAAGTAAGAGGTGAATTAAACCACTTTTATTAACTGAACCCGCCATAGCACTACCTAATATTCCCTGTTTTTTCTAACTGCGTTAATACTGCAACCTGTTGCTCTAGCTCAATAAACTGCTCGTCTGCTTTGCCTTGCAAATATTGGTGAAAGCCCAAATACATCAACAGCAACACCGCCACGGTGATACTGAAAATCACCCAGTAAGGAAGCCTTCTGCCCAATTGCGTCACAACATGCTCAGCAGGCATACAGGTGTCTGATAAATTCAGCGGTACTTTGCCTGACAGCTCTTCCAACTGGGCGCGCACATCTAACATCAGGGCTTTAAGCTGCTCTACACCCTTAATTTTATAAACCCCTTCAAAACCCAGCTGCATACAGACGAAATACACTTCGATAACCGCCCGCTTGCTGGCACCGGCTTGACGAATGTGAGTCAGCTTTTCAAAAAATGCTTCCCCAGCTCTTGAATTACCAAACAGCTCAAGTTGCAGAGGACGAGCCATCCAAGCCATTCTGGATTCCATTTCAGAGGCCATTATTTGCTCATCAAGATAGGCTGTGAGTGCAAATTTGGCTTCTTGCATGTCACTTGCGGTGATCCCATTGGCGTAACAATCGCGCTCAAATTCATCAAAGGCATTCAGCGCTTGCTCACGCAATGCTTCGATGTCTGTTGACTGGCAACCCCCTTGCCTGACCGAATGCACTATGTCTAGCACGGGCGAAATACAGGCCAATAATTCAGTGTGTGTTGATGTCCTTGTCATAACCGTCATTCACTCCTATTTGGTCACGCTCACCAATTCAATTTGTACGCTTTGCAAGCTGTACGGCACAAAGATACGCAATGAAAGCTCTTGTTTTATTTGCGCCCATGCCGCACTAGAGGCATTGATCTTGAAGTATTCATAGCCGCCTTTGAGTGACACCTTGCTGGGAGGTCTTTGGCAGTGGGTCAGCTCAGCGCCGCCCAGAGCTGATGCGATCAACATTTCAATTTGTGACGATGCCGCCACTTTCACTTGGTCGGCAAATAGTTCTATCCACTGTGTTGATTCGTGCTCAAAGAATGCCGCTAAATAGAACTCATTATTTCTAAACTGATCGGCTTCAAAGCCAGTGACTTCAAACATCGAGTCAGAGAGCTTTTCAAGTGGTAAATTAGCGGAGCGCTTGGTACTAATACTGCCGATAAGCTGTTGTATTTGAGATTCAAAATAGCCAAAGATTTGTCCCAAATTGTCATGCTGATAAGGCGGTATATCTATCTGTTGCTCTGCTTCAAAATGGGCCAATTGAGTCAGTAATGTACTCATGGCAATGTACATGTCTTCTGGATGGGTATACTGGGACAACAATAAGTGGTTCAGATAAGGCATATTTGCAGACATGGCTTGTAATAGCATAAATTGCTTTAAATCACTGGGACCAAAATCTTCAACAACGCCCATCTGTGCGCGACTTGATTGCAGCGCTTGATACTTGGCGTTTAAAATATTACCTGCACTATTGAGCCGAGAAAATGTCGGTGCATGGACACGCACGTTAAGTAGTGAGGGCACAAAATGTGTATCAAATGCAAACTCCCCTTGCTCATTGGTTATCACCTTTGCACACTGCAACTGTTCAATAAAGCTTTGGCTGGATGAGCTTTCAATTAACATTAGTTTGGGCTTGGCCACCATGACCTCTTTGCCTCGCGCAGGGTCATGCTCATCTTGTAGTTCTACAAATTCACATTGGTAGGCACTGAGTTGACCATTTTGCGGATAACCTTTTATGTCACTCACTGCGTGATTGGTTGCCAGCGCTAAACTCAGCGTCACAGATTGCTGACCGTCATCGAGCTCATACGTGAGCGCATCTGAGTCAGTAAACGACATTTCGATTAACCGGCCACTTTTGAAAATAACGCTGACAGCCAACAGTTTAACCACGCCTTTTGCAATGGCGCTTTCATCAAACTGCAGACGATAGAATCCATAAGGCACTTTTTGCGATAAACGACTACGCGCAGCCATTTCACTTTGCAAATGCTTATCCAAGTGCTGAAAGTGCTGCTGACTCAACATCACACCCTCAGCCCACACTGGCTTAAAAGACAGGTTATCGAATATCATGAGCTAGTCTTCCGCACCCGGTACATACAATGCATTGCTTTGGACTTCGATATCAAGCGACGTTGATAATGGAACCGGCCAGTCGTTTAGGTCGTAATAGGTGCGCCATTTACCATCGGTGCGCTCACGAAATAGCGCAACAAAGCCAACATACTTGGCAGAGTCAGCTCGCTCAAAGTTGATTTTTAGGCGTTCAGAAGGGTTAATGGTGCGCTCTTCAACTGTGATCAGAGAGCTGGCCAAAATAGACCTATCTTCTTTCCACAGTTGTTCAAACGTCGCGTTTCTAAAGGCTTGTACATCAGTAAGCTGATACACCTTCAACACCACAGGCAATGGCTCATCAAACTTATTTAAGTTTATGTTATCGGTCGCCTGAACATCTAATTTTACCTGAGTCGTCATACATGCAGACAAACTTAGCAGCGCCACAAAACAGACAATCAACCTCGCCATGATTTTATTCCTTGTAGTGAATTACATAAGTTTTATTGTTTTGGTACAGGTGTTCACAACTGCGAATGATGTCCATTGAAGCCCTGCGGCATAAATGGCCTTAAATTAGCGGATTGCAAATCGTCTTGCTTATAAACCGCAACTAAACACCTAGCTTAAACTTCAACATCAATGCTTGATTAAAATCAAAAAGCAGTAATAAAGAATCATTTATTGTTAATTTATTGATTCAATAATTACCCACATTTGTACCCTTGCCAAAAATCGACACAGACAATACATAAAATAAATCTCCAGATCAAACCATTTAATCAAAAATAAAATATTTGATTAACAAAAACACGTACTTTATGATCAAAAACAAACTTAAAGCATGAGTTTAACTCATATTAAAGCGTTAAAAATACAGTTTAAACCCGAAATTCGATTACATAAAAGTTACATTCAAGTGAAACAAAAATGAAAAACTTCAACGATTAAGGATAGAAAAATGGCACAAACAAGGATGCAAATATATGGACTGAGTCATCAAGCTTTTGTTACATACTTTGAATTAACTTCATGTATTAGTGAGTTTTTTTTATTAAACGTCAAAATAGAGTCTAAACTCAAAATCGATAATGATTTAGTATTAGGAAATACTGTTACTTTTGAAACAATACATAAGGATGGTAAGAGTACATTTTTTACTGCAACCTTGAGCGATTTTTCAGCTCAGCATGTGCACTCACAGCTTTACCAATATCAGCTTACGCTCAAACCTAAGCTCTCAAGGTTGGTCGACTCTCAACACAGCCGCATTTTTGTAAACTCCGATGTACGCTCTGTCATCCAGCAGCTACTGACTCAAGCGGGCTATCAAGCCGATCAGATTGATTGGCGGCTGTCACACCCTCTCCCTTTTGAAAAAATCAGAGTGCAACCCCTTGAGCAAGACCACCAGTTTTTACTTCGAACCTTGCAGCAATATGGGCTGTTTTACTGGTTTGAGTGCACTGGCTTAAACGAAAAAGTGGTGTTCAGTGACAGTAACCTCAACTCGCCTTATGTCAGTCGAACTCAGTTAAGGCTGCGCAGCAGCGATGGTATAGAGCGCAATAACACCAGTCAGCATGTCGGCTTTTTTGAGTTTAATCGAGAAGTGGCATGGCATTTAGAGGGCAGTCAAGTTCACCAATCCACCAGCCCACCAAGCACAGGAACGAGTGTCACAAAAAATTACTTTGAGCCCAACTTAAATGCACAAAGCACAGTCCAGTTAAGCACAGATTTTGAACTCTCAGCACGCGCTAAAAATGATGTGCTGCGCCTCACAGGTAATGTGCCAGACGCTCTACCTGGGTATTCATTCTCACTCGTATGCAATGCCATTGGCCAAGTCAGTGGCGATTATTTATGCATTGAAGCAAAGCACATATTCAGTGCAGGTAGCAGCGAAGAGCCAGATAGTGCCCGCCATCATTGCAAGATTACCTGTATTCCTCGTAGCAACCCGTTTAAGCTCCCCATACAACCAAACTTACCAAAACCTATGGTATTTCGCGCGCATGTGGTCACCGAGCAAGCAGGCAATGACCCGACTCAAGTGGCCCTAGATAGCAACGGGCACTATAACTATAAACCCCAATATGCAGAAGATATCTCGGTTGTGCCGCACGCAATTAAGGCACTCACACGCTATGCCTGCAGCGGCCAAGCTCAAGCCACAGGCTGGCATTTTCCACTCTTGCCGAGCAGCCAAGTACTGATAGGTTGCATCAATAACGACCCGGACAATACCTTTATCATGGGGTTTGCCTCGGACCAGCAGCAAACAAGTTTAGTCACCAGTCAAAATGCTGAACACAATATCATGCAAACGCGCACCGATAACCAACTGCTTTTTGATGACAATGAGCGCACACCTAAGATACTGCTCAAAACCCTCAACGGCGAGCAGCATATCGAGCTAAACAGCGACCGTAGCGCCCCATTTATTCAAGTAGCCGCTCAACAAGGTGCAATGACGCTGATCAGTGCTGATGACTTCACCGTTCAAAGTGATAACCGCATCCAAATGCAAGCACGCGCAAGTGCGCAGATCAAATCAAAAAAAGCCGTCGCTATGCGCACAGATAGAAGTACCATTGAAACGCACAGCAATAGCATTCAAAACCTCACCGGCAGTAAAATAGAAGCCAGCGCCAATACCCATAGCAGCATCAAATCAGGGAAACATATAAACTGCGTCATTGGACAAGACTGTAACCTTGAAAGTGTCGGTGGCATTGTGCTCTGTGCGCCTAATGGTAGTCAGGTGATCCACGGTGATGATGGTATCACCATACGCGGCCTTGGTATGGGTACGCTCGGTCTGTATAGCCAAGGCGCTTCTATCACCCTAGATACCAGCGGTAATATCGATATTATCGCGTCAAAACTACTGACGTTAAAAGGTAAGGCCGCAACCATACTAGATGGACCGGTAGAGTATGACTTTGAATCACCGCAAAGTCCTTCTGAGTCTGAAGAACCCAGCATTTCTGATGTCGAAGATAATAGCCGCGTCAGTATTCGCGATATTTAAACCCGTGCGGCACAGGGTGCCGCCATTATATTTCGGTTTGAAAAGCTGCCATATCCACCAAAAAAGAAATGGCTTGAGCTTGCGTCATTTGCTCCGGATCGAACTCTGTTTGGCCGTTTTTTCGCAGTAACTCATAAAAAGACTCAGATCCCCCCGCATAGCCCATTTGCCACTTTGCAAATGTGTGTTCAGACACTTCGTCATAGCTAATAATGGTGGCTTCTTCATGTCTCGGATCGTCTGCAATATCTAAGTAGAGCTCATTTACCGTTTCTCTGTCTCCCTCGAGTGCTTGTAAAAAAAACTGGTTTTCAAAGCACAGCATGCCACACACCTCTAATTCGTCGTTATTCGAGCGCGCGGTTTGCAAAATATTGCGTAGATCCGACAAACTCATACTACGAGATGCCTGACTGTAATAGACCAATCTCACTAGCTTCATATCCATACACTCCTAGTCTTCTTCATTGAACATGCCATTACACAGAAAGTGTAATCATTGGCTATAGTTATCAAAATTACAAGGCAAGAACCGCAACGATTATGGAAAGACAACAGCAGAGCGTTTTACACGTTGGGCCGAATTCTGACGCCCTTGATGCGCTATTAACTCAACGTAATTATCAACTCGAAGTCACCGATAATCTCAGAGCATGTAAAAAGCTCATCCGCAAAAAAAAGCCCGGATTAATTATTTTTAATGTTGAAGACAAGGACTCTGAGGCGCTGACCGAGCAAGTATTGGAATATGTACGAATTGGCTGCCAAGACAAAGACTTAATTTTCATCGTTGCACATCCTCCAGCACGCATGCCAGACGCATTGAGCTGGATTGAAAACTACGATATTTCGAGCTTTATTAGCTTATCTCCAGATAAAACTGAATTTAACTTAAGCGTGATTGAGCGCAACCTCAAAGCTTGGCAACGTCTAGTGCAGATCAATGCCCAACACAAAGCTGAGAGCGATCTATTGATGAGTGTGGCGCACTTACATCGTAATAATAACGATATCAATGAGGTTATGCTGACCTTTATGCGCTCATTGGCCAATATAGCCTGTGCCACAACGCACTGCAGAATAAAAATAAACAACCAAAACGAAGGCGCATTAAGCCATGTTTGGCCTGAACAACCAACACTTGAACAGGGGTTGTCCGGAGTTTTCGCTCTACCAGCCTTACCCGCTTATTTAGCGCGCTCTTTAACTGAGAAAAAGCCCCAAATAGATTTATTGCCAAACGACGATGCATTTCAACCGCTCAATCAATTACTTGGAACAAAGCTCAGCAGTTACTTAATATTTCCCATTGTTGTATACGATAAAGTCCTTGAAATGATGATTTTTTTTATTGATGAACAGGCCATGGAATCTGTCTCCATGCGGCAGATTGATGTGGTAAGCAAAGCCGCAGAGCAGCTCACTATTTTACTGGAAAGAAAAGAGTCGGAAAGACGTCTGAAAAAACAGTGTACCCGCTTAAAAGAAGCGCTTCTTGAGCTAAAAGAAACCCAAAACCAACTTGCACACAGCGAGAAAATGGCGACGGTTGGCCAATTTGCTGCGGGCATTGCCCACGAGATAAATAACCCCTTGTCGTCGGTATTAAGTAACTTTGGCTCGATGGACAATTACCTAGATAGCATCCTCAATCTACAAAATTTACATGATCAGTTTTTAAATGCCGTGGAGGGCGGAAATCAGCATACCGGCGCAAAAATTAAAAGCCAAATCACAAATTATCGGGGCCAATCAGACATCGACTTTATTTATGATGATATTCGCGAGATCGTTGCTCAATCGCAAATGGGCTTAAGCCGAGTCAGTGACATCATTAAAGATTTGCAGTCATTCACCGTTGTACAAAATCAGCATCATTGTCAGCTCGACATCCCAGCTATTTTGACTCAAAGCTTGTCATTACTAGAGGGTCATAACAAGCACGATATTGTAGTCGAGACCCACTTAGCGCACACCTGCCAACCCGTTTCTAACTCTGGATTTGTGCAACAGATTTTAACTAACTTATTAAAAAATGCGTTTCAGGCAGTAGAACAGAGCCAACCTGAATCCCCCTATGTGGCAGTCTGCACAAAAGACGCTGATAACAGGCTAGTCATTACAGTCAAAGACAATGGGCCCGGCATACCGCTGGATATTCAAGATAAAGTGTTCGACCCGTTCTTTACCACAAAAGCGGTTGGACAAGGCAGTGGGCTTGGTTTGTCTGTGAGTTACAATTTAAGTAAGCGTTTAGGTGGTGAGTTATCTCTTGTCTCTACTCCAAACGCGCATACCGAGTTTACTCTGTCGCTGCCGATAAACTAAAAAGTGCCTGCATTATATATTTATAAAGCAGGCTCTATTTTTCTGACACTAGCTCTGCGTAAGGCAGAGAAACACTGACTACAACCCCTCGGTCTGCGCAATTACGAAACGCTAATTTTCCTTGGTGCGCATCAATAATTTCCCGACATAATGCCAGACCTAACCCTGTTCCAGCGTGCTTGGTAGAGTAAAATGGCAGTAATGCATTTTCCAGTACTTCTGCTGCCATTCCTGAGCCAAAATCTCGCACTGCAATGCTCACATTGTGCTGTCCTTGTTCTGTAAAACTCAACTGGACCGGTGGCGCATCACTTTGCTCACTTTGCGCTTCATGGGCATTTTTTAAAATATTGATAAGCACCTGCTCTAACTGATGCTCATCTGCAACTACCTGCTTGGAGGGAAGCGCCGTTGTGAGTTCAAACGGATATAATGCGTTTAATTGTTCAACTAAAGATTCCCAGTTAACAGGCTTCTTATTCGGCATTTTTAGTTTTGATAACTCGCCATAGCCTTTAATAAATTCATTAAGGTGCCCAATGCGTCGAGAAATCGCGCTAAACACTCTATCTAATCTTGGTTCAGATAAGTTTTGTGCCAATAATTGCCCTGAGTGGCACATAGAGCTAATGGGAGCAATGGAGTTGTTCAATTCATGGCTGAGCACTCGGATCACTTTTTTCCACGTTTGTACTTCTTGACGCCCAAGCTCATGAGTGATGCTTTTTAGCAGGTAAAGCGTATGGCTTGCTTGATGAATACGCACACTAGATTTAGCCAAGTGCCAAGCTTGCTCATCACCGTTTTGATCGTTAAGGGTAAAAATACTCTCTCCGCTATTTTGCAAGGCGTGCGCAAAGTCATCATCTAGCGTTTCACTGATATCATGCCAACTGTGACCTAACAAAGAATCCCCTTCTTTAAACATGAGTTCTGCAGCGCGATTGGCAAAAATAATTTTATGCTCAGGACTAACCAGAAACGTGATCACAGGAGAGGTGTTGAGCACTTTATCAAGCAACATCTCACGTTGATAAAGATGCTGACGTTCCTTTCTTAGTTTTTCAGTACATTGATTGAATAAATTAAACACACGGTCATAAGTAGGATCATTTTTGGGCGCGATACTAACCGAAAAATCACCATCGATCAGGCTCAAAAACCCCTGTTCAATACTGCGCTGAATATTGGCCTGAGTTTGGTTGTAAGCACGGTACAAATATCCGATAACAGTAAACAGTACTATACCTAAAATCAGAAATATCCAAGGATATGACGGCCCATAGAGTGCAGCGGCTATGGTAAATGCCAGTTGGCCAATAAAAAGCAAAGCAATCACTTTACTCATCATGCTTTTCCAATTTGAACTTTTCAATACGACGATACAAAGTTTGACGGCTGAGACCTAACTCTTGCGCCGCATGCGCAATCGTCCAGTTATGCTTCTCAAGTACCTGCTGCATGTGCTCTTTTTCGCTCAATGTTGTTGTTTGCTCATGTCCTTGAAAAGCACTGACATCAACTTGATTTTTATCCGCAAAAATTAATGCTCGTCGACAGCTATTTTCCAGCTCTCGAACGTTACCAGGCCATGTTTGCTGCATTAAAAAGTGCTCTGCTTCTTTGGTAAGCGTATGCGCCACACCAATGAAGTGTTGAGCCAATGGAATAATGTCTGCTTTGCGTTTATTGAGCGGTAAAATTTGCAGTTCCATTCCGTTGAGGCGATAGAATAAATCTTCTCTAAACGCGCCACTTTTAATATCGAGCAATAAGTTGGCGTTAGTCGCACTTATCACTCGTACATCTACCTTTTGCGTCACATTAGAGCCCAATCGCTCAAATTCACCGGTCTGCAACACGCGCAATAGTTTCATTTGGCCTGCAAGTGGTAAGTTGCCAATCTCATCTAAAAATAATGTGCCGCCATCAGCTGCTTCGAAACGCCCTGCCCTTGCTTGATTTGCACCGGTAAACGCGCCTTTTTCTGCACCAAATAATTCGGCTTCCATAAGCTCCTGTGGGATAGCGCCCATATTCACTTTAATAAAAGGCGCATTCGCACGCTGCGATTTTTGGTGAACAAAGTCAGCTAACTTTTCCTTACCTGAGCCATTCGGGCCGGTGATCAACACGTTGATATCCGCAGCGGCCACCTTAGTCGAGGTAAAGATAAGCTCACTCATTTCACGACTTTGATAAATCAATTTGCACTCAGGGATAGGCGCAGCTTGTACTGAGATATTTTCTTCGATAGCTTGTAATAACTTCTTATCATCCCAAGGCTTAGGGAGATAGTCTGCGGCACCTGATTTGACTAACGTTATCGCCGTTTCTAATTGGCTCCAAGCGGTGATGATAATGATGGGTAAAGTGGGGTTTAGCTCTTTTAATGTACCAAATAACTGCTTTCCCTCATCTCCTGATGTGGTCCCTTCGCTGAAGTTCATATCTTGAATGACCAAATCCACTTTTTGTCGAGAGACGGTCAAAATGGCATCTTTAACGTTAGTGACTGTCAATACAGTGTAACTGTGAATACTCAGCAATAAATCTAACGCATCTAAAATATCAGGGTTGTCATCGACAACAAGAATTGTGTTCATAACCATTTAAATGTCATGTAGTGACCGTTTTAACTGGTCACTACATGTCTTTCCTTCATTTTTATAACGTGCGGGTTGCAACCACTGGCGCTATTTTTGTTGTTTTCCATGCAGGCAACCAGGTTGCCGCAGTACCAGATATAAACACGATGATAACACAAGACAAATAACTGATAACATCCGGTTTTGGTATCACAATGACTTCTGCCAATAACATATTCACTGCAATCACACTCGCGACCCCAAGTAGTGCGGCAATACCACTGACCAGCCAGTTTTCGCTCAACACATAGACTAATACATCCTTTTTCCGTGCGCCCAATGCACGCCTAATACCAATTAAACGCTTTTGCTTAGACACATGAAAGTGTGCATGAGCAAAGCAACTGATCATGGTCACCAATAACATCATCCCGGTCAGCAAGCTAAATAAGGTTGCCAAACTGCTCGACTCTTTAAAATAATCACTGTGATGTTCTTCCATGGTCAGGATCTCTCGGATCTCTCGTTCAGGGTGTACTTGATTAATGGCCTCAGTGATCGCCGTTTTAGTCTTTTGTATATCACCTGAGGTGACTTTCACCATATACATTAAACGCATTTGAGAGCGAGCCATATTTCTATACATGAATATGCCATGATGTGGGTATTTACTCGAAGGCCTAATTGCAATATCCGACACCACGCCGATCACTCGCCCTTCAGAGGTATGCTTGCCAACCGCGCTTTCTCCCGGGTACAGTGCCTCAGCTAAGCTACGAGTTAAAATGATATTGGCTTCAAATTCATGATTCTCTAAATAGCCATGTGTTGCATTGTCATCAAGCGTAAAATCACGCCCAAGGTGCATTTGTGCGCCGAGTAAGTCAAAAAACTGTTCGTCTACATAGTACATTGGCACACCTGTAAACTGCCTTTCTACTGGCGCATCTTCGGGTTGATTTACATCTTCAATAGAGTGGAAGTTACCGCCTTTCATCAGCGGCAATTGGTTGGTAAAACTCACCGTTTCAACTACATCTAGTTTATTCAAAGCCGCCATATCTTCATCTATTACAGACAAGAAGAAATTGGCATCTAAAAAGGCTTCTGAGGTTGGACGGACCTGAAATACCAATACATTTTCCATATCAAAACCCACATCTCGGGCTAACTTTTCATTGGCTTCAATACTTAACAATAAGCTGTTACAAGCCAGTCCTATGGTTAATACAAGTTGGAAAATAAGCAAACCTGTTGCAAATTTACGCAGCAACATAGATTTTAATAATGCTTTTAGATTCATCGTGCTACTCCTTACTTCAAGATGCTAGCTAGCGGCGTACGTGCGCCCTGCACAAGCGGATATATGGTACTTAACAGGCTGGAAGTCAGTGCCACACCCACACCAATCACTATCATGTGTAGCGGCAATTCTGCTACAGGTGCCAAGTCTTCGAATAACTGACGGTACAAGGCCAATAAACTCATGGCCAACACCAAAGATACCAAGGCACAGGTGATCCCTAAAATCACACTCTCTATCACGCCTTGATAAAACACTTGCTTGCGACTGGCGCCAACCGCTCGACGCAAGTTTGCTTCAAACTGCCCAGCCTGATAGCGAGATAACATCAAGCTATTGGCATTAAAAATACACACCAGCAGAAAGATACCCGTGGCAAAAGTAAACGCTAAAAGATCTTTATTGACGACTTCGTTCTCATCCAACCAAGCGTTTACATCATAAAGTCGGTTATCCACTTCATGGCGGTGATTACCTTTCTCTTTTTGCTGCTGCGCATAGCTATCGATAAAGGTTTGAAAAGCCAATCGCTGCTGCTCATCTACCAGCTCAACAAATGTCTGAATGTAATACGCATTAATCTGTCTCGTTTCACTCAGTACTGAGTAGCTATCTGTCGATACCGCTCGCGCATAGATGGCCCAATTATTGTCTATGGCCACTTCAATGGGTACAAACAAATCATCTGTTTCATCAAAGGCGTTTCCTTCAGAGGCATGATAAAAAAGCGGCCTCATATGCCAAGGTTTCAATACACCGACAATGTTATAAATTTTACCTTGTAGCTCAACTTGCTTGCCGACACTATTCTCGCCACCAAATAAGGTCATGTTGAGCTTATGGCCAATCACAACCTCTGTACCATGCTCATTTTCCCACGCTTTACCATGGGCAAACTCAGCGCCCATCATGTCAAAAAATGAGGCGGTGGTCGCTCGCGTACTACTTGAGTAACGTGTCAAATCATCAGAGTCTGCACGGCGACTATAGACATGAGTTGCATAGTGCATGGTTGCATTTTCTGCGACACCAGCATCCAGTATTGCTTTTGCATCGCTGTATCTGATCGTATGCATACTGCCAAAGTTATTCGTTGAACCTGCGTAAGTATTCATATTCACAATGAATATTTGATCACTTTTACCGGGTATAGGATCTTGTGACATCAAAGACAGCATAGATAAATTAGCTAACAAGGTGCCGATCCCAATCGACAGGGTTAAAATAATCAGGGAAAAAAACAGCGGTGTGCGTTTAAAGTTGCGCACGCATAGCTGCACATAATAAGAAAACATATCCATGTTTACCTCCTAAGCCACTGGCTGGTTCTGATTTATGATTGGTGCCTGTTCAACTGGCGCATAAATGCTGTAGTCCGTGATTTGACCATCAATGATTTGTATATTGCGGTTCACTTCTCTGGCTTGATCTGGGTCGTGCGTGACCATGATGATGGTACTGCCTTCTTTATTAATGGTTTTTAGCAAGTCCATGATTTGCCTTGCCATTAGTGAATCAAGGTTACCCGTCGGTTCATCAGCCAATAAAATCTTAGGCTCACCTGCCAGTGCTCTTGCAATGGCAACTCGCTGTTGTTGACCCCCTGACAGCTGACTGGGTAAATAACTATGGCGACTTGATAATCCGACCAGCTCAAGCGCATGCTCAATGCGATTACGTCTTTGCTTAGCACTTAAGCCACGATAACGCAGTGGCATATCCACGTTATCGTAAATACTGTAGTCTGGGATCAAGTTATAGTTTTGAAAAATAAACCCAATTTTCTCGTTTCTCAAACGCGATAAGTCATCATCTGATAGCCCTTTGACAGAAGTGCCATCCAAGACATACTCCCCCTCGTTAAACTCATCAAGTAACCCCGCCACATTCAAAAATGTCGACTTACCTGAGCCTGATGGGCCTGTCACTGCCACAAACTCTCCGGCATCCACTTGTAAGTTAAAGTCACGTAGCGCATGCGTTTGAATCGTTTCACTGCGATACACTCTGCTGATATTGTTCATTGAAAGCATAATTAGGTCCTTAATTTTTGTTGTTTATTTTGAAATCTTAAAAGTTTGGCTTTGGCTAAATGCGTCGTAGTCAGAAATAATGATTTCTTCACCTTCTTGAACGCCGCTGATCAATTCGACATAGTCGACACTAGATACCCCTATTTTAATGTCGCGTACCTGAGCCATTTGATCTTGAATCACGAAGGCTTGCTTGCCTCCAAAGCTTGATAAAAACGGGCCGCGCTTGACTTGCAGTACCTGCGCTTTTTTCTCAAATTCAATACGTCCATTTACGCGCTGATTCTGACGTAGCTTTAAATCACTATCGGCATCAATCTTCACTCGCACGGCAACTTGGTTTTGTTGGATCTCTGGAGATACTGAGCTCACCGCCCCCTGATAAAACTGCCCGCCAAGAGATATCTCAACATTTAGCCCGATACCTAAATCGTCAGCATAAAACTCTGGTACTTGTAGCTCAGCTTCATATTCAGATAAATCCACAATGGTCATAAGTGCTTGGGCATCTGCAACTTGCTCTTTTTGCTGTACTAACCAGCTTCCGACGACCCCAGTCACAGGCGCTCGAACTTCCAGTGCACGTTGTCTGCGCTTCAATTCGTCTAAGATTTGCGTTTGACGCTGTACCGATAGTTCTCTTGTTTGCGCCTCAAAATCTAAGCGCTTTTTAGCCATAGAAACACGCTGTTGCGCATGCTTGTGCATCAGTTGTGCCTCAAGGAGCGTATCTTTACTGCGGGCAAAGTCCAACTCACTGATCACTTGCTTGTCATAAGATTCTTTGGAGCGACGCTGCTCACGCTGAGCTGCATTTAAACGCACAGTCGCCTCATCTAAACTGCGCTCCAATTCAAGTTGTGCTTCATCGTCTGCTAATAACCCTCTATTGGACTCCAACTGTAACTGAGTCAGCAACGAACTTTGCTGATCAATTTGGGCATCGAGTTCTGGGCTATGGATTGTTGCAAGCAACGCATCTTGCTCCACCCTATCACCGGGTTTAACTAACAAGGTCGCTTGACCCGGCTCCGGGCTGTATACTTGCGGCGCATTGGCTGCCACTAAACGTCCAGAGACAGACACATCTCTCACTAAATCTTTTTTAATCACTTTGGCTGTAATCAACTGCGCGTAAGATACCGTTTTTATGCCTGAGTACCACTGGCTAATCGCTGGGATAGACACTACGGTGATCAGCGTCATCAATACTGCTGAAACAACGAATTTAAGTTTACTTGAACGCGTGCTTGGCGCGATGACTTCATCCTGGGACTGAGTTCCTTTAATCATTTTATACCACCTGCTGATTTCGATACTTAGATATAAGCGAGGACAGTGCCAACAATGAAATAAAAATAAACAATTGATTTTAAATAACTTTTATTCTTTATGTTTTTATCGAGTGTCCGAATGGACACATCTGTTGTCCAGATGTGTCACTGTGACACGATTGTGGACACTTGATGTCCACAGAGTAATTTAATCTAAATTAGTAGTGAACTTGCACCGATATGGATACAACAAAATGGGGTTTGCTTTAAGAGTGGGAATCAACCAAACGGGAAAAGTCTATTACGATGCATTGCGTATATTGGCATGTTTATTTGATCTTCATATTCCTATTCGTTTTCATTTCAGATAAAAACAGGGTTCTGTTTAGCGCAGTTTATAAAAGCTGTTTTAACTCAGTATGTTTTTAAACAAGCCTATTATCTCAAATTTGCTCACTTAAGGGTGGCAAATCAAGCCTCCATTTAGAGTGTCTTCATCTCAAATTAATATCATTCAATTACATTGAGGTAAAAATCTATCGAATAACTGGTTATTAATTGTACACCACTTCAAACCATCTAAAGTAACAGTCTCAATCATCTGGAAAGTAAAAATAAAAGTGAGGAAACAATGTCTAAATTAAAATTAGTATTTTTTACCATGATCTTTATGTTCGCAGGTGCAGCCAGCGCTTGGACAATAATACCCAGTGGTGTAGTAGACAATTGCGAATGGAGATTTGTACGTGCTTATCAAGCGCCTGGCGTCTCTATTTTCGTGTACCGCGCCGCAAGCAGCTGCCAATATCGAACTAAAATAATTGACTACCGAGTTAGAGAAAAACGTTACCACTAATATGGTAAATGCGTAATTCGAAACTTCCTAATTATGCTTGTAACACCAAGGGAGCTAGCTCCCTTTTTTAACACTGTCAGCATCAATCCACAACTTGTACTGACTCACCCATGATGTCGTCGTATGTGTTTTATCAATCCATCACTATTAAATTCTAGCGAGACAACATTGGTCTTTGTATATTCGACTTCATTGTCTAAATGTGCAGGCTTCACCTTACCTGACTCCGTCATTTTGATAAAAACAACGTTAGCACCTGTCATGATATCAAGAATATCTATTTTACTGTGCACCACTTTATCTTTAAGCTTGGCAACCATGTCTTTTCGCAATTTTGCTTTATCCGTGTAGGTAAAGTTGTACTTCACGTGCTCATCCACAAATTCATCTGCCAATAACGCGATAAAGTTATCTATGTCTTGTACCGTTGTTGCGGGTTGTTGGCGAGCATTTTTGGCAGCCACAAAAGCATGCGCCCTCTCAACCATATCATTTGGGGTTAACTCCGTCTGTGCCGAGACAAAACTCGGTAAAGCGATGGATATAAAGGCAAGCGCGTATTTATTCATGTTATTTCCTTATTATTATTTTATTTCACCATCACGCTTGTTTAGTTAGCGTGATGTGTGGTCATTAGACAGATTAGCTTATTAATGCTTCAAAATGGTGTTCAAATGTGATTGGTAATCTTGCAATATCAACTGACGTGCTTTGTGGCTTTTTTGCTGTACACCATGGGCAATAAACGGCGGCACTATTTTCCATCCCATAAAGCCAAATACGTCTTGGTATAATCCATCAATTTTGCCTTTATAATACGCCATTTCATCTTGATTGGCTGCTCCCCCAGTTGTGATTGAGTACATTACCTTTTTTGGCACTAATATGGCTCCTTGACCGTAGGCAAAACCTGAAGTTAATACACGGTCAATCCATCCTTTGAGAATGGCAGGAAACGACCACCACCATAGTGGAAACTGAAGGATCAATAAATCACACGCAATTAGATTTTTCTGCTCCTGCTTAATTTGTTCGCAAAACGCCCCATTGTCTAAAGCATATCGCTGAGCTTTGGCCAAGTTAAATCCCGAAGGCTCTGAGAACCCCATGACATCTTTGCTTCCCGCCACAGCATCAAATTGCTCAGCATATAGATTAGACTCAGTAACAATAGCGCCAAATTCATTAAGTGTTTGCTTAGCAACCTGATGCAGCGCACAGTTAAATGACTTCTCTTCAGGGTGAGCAACTATTAGATGAACGCGCATCTTACTTCCTTGCTTTTCAGGTAATTAAAATTATTATTGACCAGTTCATGCTCGATAAGTTCAATTTAGGTACAATTAACTATCTTCTCTTTTCACACCTAGATCATTTTTCACTAAAACGATGTCTTCACTTGTCTAAGTTGACTTTTTTTTAAAAAAATATGTATTTTTTTTGCATGTTATTTCTGCTATCCAAAACTCACTTAATGGTAAAAATTTAGCCTTTTAAAGCATTAACTTAGCTAAACTACAACAAGTTGATGAACGTAAAATCAGTACTTCACAGAATAGAAAAGGCAATTCCCACACAACTTTTTCTTGATCTTCTGACGTGCCAAGCGCGTATTGCCGGAAAATTAACCACTCCAATGGAGATGATCGTGAAAGTACTTGCAAAACTGGCACTTGTTGCCATGGTGGGCGTACTGTCCGCCTGTTCAGATGATGACGACCCGGTCGTAATTACTCAACCTCACCAACCTGAAAACTCAGTGTATGATGCAGCAAAAGCAGCTGGCTCATTTACCACCTTGGTCGCAGCACTCGACGCAACGGGTCTAAATGCAACACTTGATGACACAAACAACAAATTTACAGTGTTTGCACCGACTGACGCAGCGTTTGAGCTACTCGGCACAGAAACGATAAACGGCTTGCTTGCCGACACCGACAAGCTCAGTAGTATTTTGACATATCATGTACTCGCCTCAGAAGTAAACGCCGAAACTGCGCTGGGGTTAGCAGGGCAAACAACAGCAACCGTCAATGGCGCCAAATTAGCCTTATCCCTGTCAGGTGAAAACCTATTGATTAACACCGCGACTGTCACTCAAACAGATATCCAAACAGACAACGGTATTATTCATGTCATTGATGCGGTATTAATGCCGCCGACTGGCACCACATCAACGCAAAACTTAGCCGAAGTTGCAACCGCTGCGGGAAACTTCACAACGTTATTGAAGGCAGTAGAAACAGCAGGTTTGACAAGCGCCCTCACAGGCTCTGATCCGCTAACTGTTTTTGCCCCAACAGATGCCGCATTTGCAGCACTTGGCACAAAAACAATTAATACCTTGCTGGCTAATCCCGAGGTATTAGGCGACATCCTCAAGCAGCACATTGTTGCAGGCAGTGTCGACTCCATCACTGCGATGTCACTTAATGGCAAAAACGCATCGACCTTGCTGAATAACCAACAAAGCGTGTCTATTGACGCAGCATCAGACATGTTGAAATTTGCAGGCATTACGGTCACTCAAACGGATATTCCGGCTTCTAACGGTATTATCCACGTAATCGATGCTGTCGTGGTCGGCAGCGTGGCGGTGCCTGAGTCACTGGGTTTGATCCCCGAAGTTGCCACTGCGGCGGGTTCTTTTAATACGTTAGTCAGCTTACTTGGCGCAACGGAACTTGACCAAGTGTTGTCAGATCCAACCGTTAAGTTCACTGTATTTGCACCGACCGATGCTGCGTTCGCGGCGCTCGGACAGGAAACTTTAGATGCGCTTGGAGCTAACACAGAGATGTTAAAAGACATTCTGTTGTACCATGTTGTATCTGGGCAAAGCTTTATGTCAGATGCAGCATCCGCCATCGCTTCGTCAGAGTCTAATATGGTCACAATGGCTAACAGTGATATGGCTGCATTAAGTACCGTAGATAGCAAATTATTTATTGATGATGCGGTCATTAGAACTGCAAATGTGCAAGCCGACAACGGGGTTATCCACGTGCTTGATAAAGTGATCATGCCGCCTGCTGATAAAGTTGCTTCCGAAAAAACCATTGCAGAAGTCGCAGGTGAAACTAACGATCTCTCTACGCTGGTGCAAGCTTTAACTACAGCAAACCTTGTGGACACGTTATCAAACAAAGAAGCGACATTTACAGTGTTTGCGCCGACTAATCGTGCATTTCAAAAGATCCCAGCTGACACACTCAATGCATTGTTAGCCGACACCGCTGGGTTAACACAAGTGCTGACACAACATGTGTTGAACTTAGAAGCGCCAGCTATGACAGCGCTCAAGCTCAACGGCAAAAAAGTGGAAACACTTGCAGCAAATATGCTAGATATTCGCGTTGTTGATTTTGCAGGAACCAACAACGGCGAAAACGACGCAGTCGCATACGATTCGAGCAAGCAAATACTGGTCGCTGGTAATGGCAGTGAAAAAGCAGGCTTTACACTCTACACATTTGACAATGATCTCACTTTTGCACAAAGCCAGTGTAACGATGCATGTGCAACAGCTTGGCCGCCGGTGATTGCAACGCAAGCGCAAATTGAAAATATTCCAGGACTGTCTTTAATCGCTCGTCAAGACAATATGATGCAGGTTGCGTATTTAGGGCGTCCTTTATATTTATACGCCGCGGATACTGCTGCAGGAGATATGATGGGCAGTAGCATAGACAATTGGTCACACGTCATGCTACCCACGTCAGGTCTGCAAATCGAAGGCAGCAATGTGATACAAAAAGACATTTATACAGCCAACGGTGTTGTGCACTTAATAGACACCGTGATAACTGCCGTCGATTAACTTCCCTTCCTTTGACCTAGGTATGGCTGTCTATTCGACATGCCATACCTTTTTAGTTGATATTCAAGCGTGTTCAAACAGCGACGTTGATACACGATACTTTTGCTCAAACAGTGCAAAAGCGCCAAGCAAGGGCGCATAAGGCAATTGGCTAATACGAATATTCAGCTGCTTGCACTGCTCATATTGAGTAAATGTAGACAGCATGGATTCACCAAATAAATCATAAGACTGTGTCACAGAGCCTCCCATAACGATAACATCCGGATCATAAGCAAGCTGCATATGGGCAAAGGCTATCCCCAAGTGTGTGCCCAACTGCTCAAATAGCTTAAGTGAAGCCGTATTACCGGCTTTTGCTGATAAATACTCTAACTCCCCATCGGTACCGCGCTGTTTAAAAAATTGGCCACTACAATAATCTTCTATGGTTTTATCCAGATAAGGTGCGCTGCCAAACTCACCAGCCAAGCCATATCGACCGGTATAAAGCTGCTCATCTATCACCACACCTGCACCGAGCCCTGTCCCCAAGCAAACACCTAATATGTTTTTACAGGGGGAATTTACTCTACCGTGCTCACCGTAGCGGTATTCACCATACGTAAAGCAATTCACGTCATTGTGAACCAACACAGGCACATTGAAACGCCGACTTAATATTTCTGACAATTGCACATCACGCCACGCTGGAATATTTGTGACTTCAAACACTTCACCGGTGTCACTGTTCACGACCCCTGGAATCCCAATAGCAATACCAACACATTCATCCGTTATCGTTTTTTTGACTAATTCAATGACATAATCTGTTACTGCTTGTTTTGTGCCAGATGCAGGCACGGGGTAACGTTTCACATGAGCAATTCGACCTTGCTTAGCAAGGCCGCACAAAGCTTTAGTGCCCCCTAAATCAATACATACAACCATCCCTGACATCTTTATGCTTCCTGCTCTGGTGATCTTTTCGCGAATAATTTAATTGTGTGATTATTGACAATAGGCTTTGACGTGTAGGCCACATGCAGCATATAGCCCAGTGGAACAAATAACAGCAAAAGAGACAACTGCAACGATCCAGATACTTGTGCCAGAGCACCAATCAAGGGCGAGATTATTGCCCCCCCCACAATACCTGTGCACAAAATACCCGCAATGGCACCATGCCCGTGAGTAAATGAATTAAGCGCGAGCGAAAAAATCGCTGACCACATTATCGATAAAAAGAAGCCTGCAGCAGGGAATGCCAATAATGCAATCTCTACAGAGCCAAATATAGCAGCCACCAAACTGATACCCGCTCCGATGCAAAACCACGCAAGTACTTTGCGTACATCAAACAGCTTCATTAAAATCAAACCCGCCGCGCAGCCCACAGTCAACATCAGCCAAAATTCACTGACAATACCGGCACCGATTTGCTTTGCATCCAGCCCATGGACCTGTTCTAAAAAGAGCGATGTAGTATTTGCGATCCCTTGCTCAAGAGCAACATAAGCGGCAATCGCAAAGAAAAACTTAATCACCACTTTATTTTTGAACAGTGCCAAACTCTCTTTTAGTGTGTAAGCTTGCGACTTTTTTTGTTCATCATTGCCACCTACAAAGCGCGTCACAGCCCCCCAAATCATCATGACAATACACACAGCAGCAAACAACCAGTACATACTTAACCAACTCATTTGCGCTGGCACCAGTGTATTTAAAACATTTCCAGACTGCTGCGACATATCTGCTAAGTTAACGTAGACAATAGGGGATAAGGTCGCACCAGCACCAAACAGTAGCTGGGCAACAATAGATAACACTGCGAAATGCTCACTCCCGCCTGCTTTTCTTAGCAGTGGATTAATGGCCACTTGCAAAAACGCCATGGCACTGCCAATTAAGAACAAGGCGACCATCGCAAACACGAAACTAGGTAAGAGTGCAAATAGCAAGGAGCCAATGGCTGCAAGCGCAAAAGCCAGTGTCATTACAAACTTTTCACTGAGACGCTGCGCTAATAACCCAGCAGGAATTGACATCACACCATACGCAGCAAAAAAAGCAAATGGAAAAAACCCTGCCAGCGCTATGCCGATATCAAAGCTTTTAATCAATTCCGGAAAGATGGGACCAAGAATATTAGTGATAAAAGAGATCGTAAAGAACGTCGCAAGAATCACGAAAACTGCTGGCAAATTCTTATTCATTAAGTGTACCTTATTTAATAAAAAGGTGATGGCAAAAATAGGATCTGTTCGTTGGCAGACAAATGATCCAAGGGGAATCCGCCATCACCTTAACTCGTCAAATAAGGTTAGTTTGCCGCCAAATAGACGCATATTGCGGCACTTTTCAAACCTTTATCAATACAATTCAAGCTCACCGAGAAAATATAAATAATTTATACCTAAAGAACCCAATCAAGGAACAATTCAGTCTATTCTGAACGGCTATGAGTAAAAGGTTTGATTTCAATAATGATTTAGTTATGTTTATTAGTATAGCGGCTGAAATTACAACCTGTGCCAGTTAAACTAGGCACCAAGCCACTCAGAAATTGGAAGTTGATTTAATTTAAACTTACTTTAAGTAAAAACGATAGAATCAAATAACCTGTTTCCAGACTATCGACATGATAATGAAAAATGGTATAGCCCTGAATAAGGGCTATAGGTTCATATCTGGATTGTTTTCCAGTGCTTGCGCTATTAGGTCGTTCATAGCCTCATTGGCACCTGCGGCGATTTTCACAACATGACTATCGCGTACAAAGCGCGCAAAAATATGTGAGTCTACATACCCTTGCGCACCATGAAATTGTGCACATTGCGTCACAATTTCTTGATGCAACTCCGTCGCGGCCACTTTCAACATTGCAATTTCTTTCATCGGCATTTTGCCCTGCTCAAAAGACCATGCACAGTGATATGCCAATTGCTCAATTGATGCCTGCTGAGTGCTCAATTGTGCCATAGCATGCCTGACCACTTGATACTTGCTCACCGAAGCTCCGCCAAGTTGTCGGGACTTTAAATGGTGCCAAGTTTGCTCAAGGCAGCAGCGGTTTGCCGCTAAAGCCATCACACCAGCACTGAGTCTTTCAAGCTGCATGCCTTTGACTATCAATTGAAACCCCTGTCCAACTTTGCCAATCACGTGCGACTTGGGCACAAATACCTGCTCTAGCTTCAACTCGGCTACATCCGCACTGTGCCAGCCCAAACAGTTTAAAGGGGTTCGATGCACACCAGGTGCATGTGCATCAACAACAAACAAAGAAAGACCCGTTGCACCAAAGCGACTTTGAGTTGCTTCAGACGTTCTCGCTAACACCACAAAAAAATCACATTCAGTGCCATTGGCAACAAATTGCTTATGCCCGCTCAACACAAAGCCATCTGCTTGCGCTTGGGCGCTTAATTTTAACGCATTGAGATCTGTGCCTGCATCAGGCTCAGTCAGCGCTAAAGCCGCCACTTTATCCCCTCGAATAGCGCTGTGAAGATACATTTCTCGGGTATGAACATCTGCCAGTTTCGTCAAATAGGGTAACGTCATATGACTGTGCACAGCAATTGCAGTTCTAAGGCCTGCACTGCCCAATCGGCCAAGTTCCTCGAGAAATATCATCCCATGAAAGATATCCCAACTAGCTTCTTGAGACTCACTTTTCGAGTCCATCGCAATACCGAGCCACCCAGTTTGCCCAAGTGCTTGCCAAAAGGCTCTATCGACCTTGCGTTCTGACTCCCAGCGCTCGATGTTGGGCACTGCATGTTGGTGTAAAAATTTCCGCACTTCTGTGCGGAAATTTTTATGAGACTGATTAAAATAAATGCCATCAGACATACTATTTCACCTGCACAACTTGCCCATTAGTCAGCTCAGGTAACTTACTTGCTGGTAGTGAAAAAACTGCATGAGGCGTACCCGCAGCAGCCCATACGGTCTCGTATTCAAGCAAGTCTTCATCAATAAAAGTAATCGGCGTCTCCAAATGACCTAAAGGCGGAATGCCACCAATCGCAAACCCTGTCACTTCACGTGTAAAATCTGCATCCGCTTTACTTAACTTTTCACCTAAATGCTTTGCCACTAGTTTTTCTTTTACTCGGTTTTTTCCGCTAACCAGTAGTAAAATTGGCTTACAGCTCTCTTTGCCTTTAAAAATAAGCGATTTCACGATTTGCCCTAGTTCACACCCAATCGTGTTTGCCGAGTCTTCTGCTGTGCGCGTACTTCCCGGTAATTCAACCACAGAAAACTCACAACCCGCAGCGACTATGGCATCTTGAACGCGTTGCGCACTTTTGCTTAAATTCATTGTCTTTCCTTATTATTTAGCTGTATCACGATATTTTGAAAGCAAAGCAACTTTGTCCACTTTGCCGTTTTTATTTAATGGCATATCCGTTAGAACCACATATTGAGACGGTATCATGTAATGTGGTAACCGCTGCTTTAATGCCTTATTTAACTCGCCACTGTCGATAGGCTTATTGAGTAATAAAAACGCGATTAAGCGCTTTTCATTACCATCAACCGCACTCGCTAAAACATGCGCACTCATCACAGTGTCTAAGCTCTCTAGCTCTGTTTTTATTTCCGCCAGCTCTATCCTAAAGCCTTTGACTTTCACCTGATCATCCGTTCGGCCTACAAATTCTAAATCACCACTTGATAGCATTTTTACACGATCGCCAGTGCGATAAAGACGCTCCCCCCCTAAAGGGGTTTCAACTTGATCAACAAAGCGTGCCCGAGTCAATTCAAATTGACCTATGTAGCCCAGTGCGACACCATCGCCCGCAATGTATAGCTCTCCTTCTTGCTCTGGTGCCACACATTGCAACTTATCATCTAAAACATACACCCGGGTATTCGCTATTGGTTTACCTATTGGCATCACATCCAGCGGTAAAGTAAGCCGACAAGCCGTTGCAAAGGTCGTGCATTCCGTGGGTCCGTATATATTGCTGATATTTGTATTGGGCAGCACCGCCAAAGCCTTGCGCATATGCGCTAAATTGTGTGCTTCTCCCCCAGTAAGAATGGTATGCAAAGGTTCAAATATTTCGGGCTTTTCCGCTATTACAGTGTTAAACAAGGCTGTCGTAATAAACAATGTATTCACCTGATGCGCACTAATACATCTACCTAGATTAGCAATTGTTGGCAGCGCATTTGGGAATATCACACAGCACCCACCATTTAGCAGTGGCCCCCAGATCTCAAAAGTCGCCGCATCAAAGCTGACCGTCGCCAAATGCAGCACCCGCGTTTGCTCATTGAGCTCAACATAATCAACATCACTGACTAACCGCAGCACACCAATATGCGCAACAGCAACTCCTTTTGGCTCACCCGTAGACCCAGAAGTAAAGTTAATGTACGCCATTTCTCGGTGTGCAACTTCAGGCTCACTTGCATCTGCAAACTGACATTCAGCGTCAATATCTTCTAAATTGATAAAGTGAACCGGCAGAGGTAAAGCTTCCACTTTACTGTTCTCGCACAGCACCAGCCGTGTGCGACTTTGATAAATCATGGACTGCTGGCGTTTAATAGGTAAGTTCGAATCCAACGGCAAGTATGCTGAACCCAGCTTTAAGATTGCCAACATCGCAACCACCATACGTGGGCTTTTATTCAAACTAAATGCAATACTCGTATCTTGCTCATGACCGCGCATTTTAAGTACATTCGCCAGCTGATTAGCTTGCCTTTCAAGTTCGCCGTAGGTCACTTTCACATCACGCCATTCAAGTGCAATCGCATGTGGTGTCCGCTTTGCTTGTTTGGTAAATGCGTGGGCAATGCTCATTTGGCGGTCAAATTCAACATAGGTATCATTCACTTGCGCTAACAACACCGACGCTTCAGCCTGTTTATTGACTGTCATTATCCTTATCCCAGTTATTCCATCAGTTGTTTGCACTCGTTTTCAATCTGTCGAAGCAGTTGATTTTGGTGTGAGTGCAAAAAGAAGTGCTCTCCCTCAAAGCAGATTAACTCAAAGTTGTTGTGGGTATAGTTTTGCCAAGCTTGCATGACCATAGGCGGGTCTATTTTGTCGTGCACCCCACTCAAAGCCGTTATTTTGACATTGACGGGTGTCCGCTCACTATCGGGCCATAACTCGGACAAGGCCATGTCTGATCTTAAAATCGGCTCAAGCATACGCATTAACCTTTTATCTTCGAGAATATGAGCGGGAGTACCGCCCATTTTCGCGACTCGAGCATAAAAAGCACTGCTGTCCAGGTTATACATATATGGCAAAATACATGGCTCACTCGGTGCTCTACATGCTGACAAAAACAGTTGCAGTGGTAACGGCTTTTGTAACGCTTCTAACTTGCGTGTTAACTCAAATGCAATACGAGCACCAAAACTATGACCAAAAATAACATACGGACATTCGCCATAGTCTTGGTCGAGCATACCAATCGCATCAATTAACTCATCCAATAATGTCGACCAATCGGCATATAAAGCAGCTCTTAACCGAGACTCTCTGCCAGCCAATTTATAGGCCAACACCTCGATACTTTCACCCAACTCTTTTTGCCAAGGGAGGAACATCCGCGCTCCTCCACCTGCATAGGGAAAGCAGATTAATCGCAGCTTTACATTTTTTGTCTTTGTATTGGCACGTAACCAATACGCATCAGCATGCTCAGCTTTTGTATTTATCTGCAGTGTCATCAGTTACGCAGTTGCTGTTTGGTTTTGGGTAATAAACTCAGCAACAGCGCCCAAACGACCATCCTCAAATAATGCATCTGCGGTCAGCGCGTCTTCGCCATAAAGAGCGTCGGTGCGAGATAACAACTTAATCGCACTCAATGAATCACCACCGATGTCAAAAAAGTCATCTTGTAAAGAGACCGACTCTAAGTTCAATATTTCTTGGCACAGCGCCAATACTGTTTGTTCAATGTCTTTCATCATCTTTCCTTAATTGCATTACCACTCACGGCGGTTAAACGGCGTGTTATTAAACGTTTTTTCAATCAGTGCATTATGGCCAATTGAATCTGTACCTGAAACTAACACTGAACCATGGTTATCAAGGCTGGCATTCGCACCAAACTCATCCAAGCTTTGCGAATACGGATATACTTTTACATCTGTCGGGACATAACGCGCGGCATAACCTAAACGCATATTTTTTTCACCCGAATGAGGGTAAGAAGCGTGCATGAGGGTAGACCAAAAGATAACAAATTGGCCGGGCTTCATAACTAATGGAACCGCTTGAGATTCATCAGGTTTCCAGTTCGGATCTTTTTGCAGTTGGCGATAGTCATATCCAAAAAAGCCGCGTTTAATACCATCTTTTTCCACTGAATTGATCTGAGATTCATCATAAGTGAGTTCTTTGGTTTCGTCATAATTCATGGTTTTATGCGTTCCTGGCATGATCTGCAGGCAACCATTTTCAATTGTAGACTCTGTAAACGCAGTCCAAACCGTAATCGTACCAGAGTGCTCAGAACCTTCAGGCCATTCAATCTGTGGTTTTTTCGACGCGGCTACGTTGGCAAATGTACCCGCTTGATGCCAATCAGTGCCTTCATCACCTGGGTATTTAGGG
Source organism: Pseudoalteromonas luteoviolacea (assembly GCF_021654285.1). Lineage (GTDB taxonomy): Bacteria > Pseudomonadota > Gammaproteobacteria > Enterobacterales > Alteromonadaceae > Pseudoalteromonas > Pseudoalteromonas luteoviolacea_J. The sequence continues at coordinate 50,562 of NZ_JAKFZS010000020.1, forward strand.
AAAAACTCCGTTCTCCAGCACAGTAAATCACGACCTAAAATGCTTGCAACACGATCAATAATTTCACGCTTACAGATGTGCTCTGCAAGGAAATCAATATCGAGGTGACGATCATAATTGGATATATTGGTACTACCTGAGATGCCGTCATCGCCACGGTAAATTGACTTTCGACTGTCCACCAGCTTCGGGCGAAGCTTTTTGAATTTTTCAGTCATTTCTTCTGGCGTGTATGCGGTGAATGGACCTGCAAAACCTTGTCTACGAAACTGTTCTAATTCTTCTTTCGAAAATGAAAAATCCTCTGCTAAGCAGGGCTCGATTTGTTCTTCTAACATCATTATTCCTTTGACTATAAAAGTTTAGGCTGAGTCAGCCTTTTCATTATTTTTTTAATAATTACCCATTTTTTATGGACATATGTCCATGGAAAAGAAACATACTACATAAAATAAGGTACAACAACACAAATAACAATTTGATACATTTAATACACATAATTATGAGTTATCTTCATGTCGAGAAGTTTTCATTCCATTTGGATTGACTATTTAATCGTCAATACACTAATGTGTGAAAAGTTACTCTTCAGCGAATTAAAAATAAAAAATCCAATAGAAAATTAAAAGTAGACTTTAAAAACATAAAAAAATCATTGTTATTTTTTTTTTGATTTATTTATTCTTTACTATTGAGGTTACTTTTCAGGTACACGCGATCTATGCATAAAGTATTCAAGCTGATTTTAGTAATAATACAGTTAAAGCATTTACTCTAAAAACAGTTTTATTGAAGACAACATTGGCATAATTCACAAGGAGGATCGATGTATTTTCAAACTGAACAGTTAACCGCTCCCATCATGGCATTTGCTTATTCATATGCACACGGCATTAATGAACCTCAGCATGCGCATACTAGCGTACAACTTTTGCATACGCTGACTGGCGTTTTGAGGGTCACAACACCCCAAGGGCGATGGATCATTCCACCAGATAGAGCACTATGGATCCCTGCTAACGTACCCCATAGCATCAAAGCGCATGGTAAAGTAGAGGTAAGAACCTTGTTTTTAGACCCCTTTGCCAGAGCCGATCTGCCTAGCGACTGTGGTATCTTCCAAGTTCCTGAATTACTTAAAGCATTGATCAATAGCGCTGTTGATATTCCCACTCCTTGCCCAAAGGGAGGCAGAGAAGAGCGCATCCTAGAACTTGTTTTAGATGAACTACGCGACTTATCACTACATGATTTCAATGTCCCCTTACCAGAAGATGAGACACTTTTAAAACTATGTGAAAAAATCACCGCTCGCTTAGAACACCCGTGGTCTCTAACTGATGCCGCTTACATGCTAAGCGTCTCAGATCGCACAGTATCAAGGCGCTTTCATCAAGCCACAGGCCTCAGTTTTGGCGAATGGCTTCGACGAAAGCGCCTTATGCGCAGTATGGAGCTGTTGGCTCAAGGCCACAATGTGATCGATACTGCACTGGCAGTCGGATATGATAGCCCAGGCGCTTTTAGTGCCATGTTTAAGCGTCGTGTTGGATTAGCACCAGTCGACTTTATAGCGCAGCCACAAACAGTCGCTTAATTTAGCTCAACAACGCAGTCCCCTCGCGGGAACGTCATGCAAGCTAAACGTGCGCCGGCCTCAAAGCTGGCGTCATCTAGCGCTTCTCTGCCTTCAGAATGACAGGGGCCTTTAATCGTCACACTGCATGCGCCACACAAACCACTACGACATACTGAAGGAATTTCGACGCCTTGTGACTCAGATAATGCCAACAGTGTTTGCGTGCCATCTGTTTTCCATCGCACATCATGTGGCATCAACTGAACGTGCATTGATGTCGGCTCAGCTTCTCTTGCATTGTTGGTATTCACCACAAAAAAGGATTCAACCAACACATTTTCTGGCGCCACATCTAGCGATATTAACGCTTGTTGCATATCAGTCGTAAATGCCGCACCACCACACAAATAAGCCAAACGCTCATGAAGATCAGGGCATACGTCAGCAATGCGATCTGCCGTCCACCTACCAAGCTGCCCTCTCGACAAGTCAGTCTCTGAGGTGAAAGTCGTCACTAACTTTACATTGGGTAAAAGCTTAATGAGCGCTTCAAGTTCGTTATAGCCAATTAAATCTTGACGTTGTTTGACAGATATCAACATCACCACATCACAAGATAATTGGGCATCAGCCAGCTCATGTAACATTGCTATGAAAGGCGTTACACCACTGCCTGCCGCCATCCATAACAACTTCTTTTTTGACTCACTTGGCAAGACAAATTGCCCTGTAGGTACCCCCACATCAAGCCTCAACCCTATCGCGGCATGATCGCACAACCAATTTGATACTAGGCCTTGATTGACCCGCTCAATGGTTAATCGGATCGTACTTCTATCTTGCGATGACGAAGAAATAGTATAACAGCGTCGAAGCGATTTCCCCTGTATTACAAGCTCTAACGCCACATATTGACCAGCAGAGAACTGCAAAAAGGGTAGCCCATCGACACGGCGCAAATATATCGAAATACAGCTTTGAGTTTCAATCGCGATCCGTGAAATTTGGCATTCAACGCTGGCTGCTTTGTTCATCCTAGACATACATTTATTCCTCATATCACTTATGCTGTGACACTGGCAGGGCGAAGCCAAGACCAGGCTTTGGCGCCGTATTGAATAATCGCAATACCCGCAACCGTAACAATCGCCCCCAAACAATTCGCTACTGTCACTTGTTCATCCAATAGGAGTACACTACCTATCATGGCAAAAAATGGCATCAGCAAACTAAATGGTGAGATCTTGTCGACACTAAATTTTGCCAATAATTTGTACCACAAAATAAATGCCAAAATGCCGCCCAAAAATGCGGTGTAAAGTAATGCACCCCAAGCAGGTAAACTGGCTTGTGTGATTGACTCCCATTGGCCTTGTTCAATTAAGAACGATAATCCTAAAAGCATAGGGAATGCATACATAGCGACGGCTGCGTTTAAGCCCACAGGGTCAAAAGGCCCCAGCTTACGTACACAAATATTACCGATTGCAAACATCAAAGCAGAACAAGCGATAATAACCAGTCCCAACACACTGGTATTTTGCTGCGGTAAGCCGAGGATCAAAGAGACGCCAACCAAACAAACCGCAGTGCCAACAAAGCCAAAGCGCGTCAATTTTTCACCTAATAGGACTGACCCTAAAATCAAGGTAAAAATGGCATTCGTTTGATAAACAATCATCCCTGAGGTCACATCAGCGTATTGAAAGCCGATATACAGCAATGCAAAGTGCGCAACCCCTTGAGTTAAGCCCACTGCCGATGCTTTTCCAAAGTGCCCCTTTAGCCTTGTCAAAAAAGGAGCCAGACACACCAACATCAATAAAAATCGCAAAGCCACCATAAATACAGGGGGAAACTCGCCGATCCCAAATTTAAGCATGACAGCCTGAACACCCCAAATGCAGGGAACCAGCAAAGCAACAAAAAACCACAGTGTGCTCATAGCCTTCTCCTAAGCTGACTCAGTTTCTAACACGCATAGTGACGCCACATTTTTCAATGCTGCCTTAGCAAAATCAGTCAAAAATGTCTCTAATTGCTGCTGCGAAGTTTGGCTGTCTTTCGGCTCCCCAGCCATTTCCCAAACCACACGGCATTGCTGTTCTGAAATAGGCTCGACTCGAATATGCTCCCACAAATTGCGAATATCTAATGATGTTAAAATGATATTCCAATGCATAGACATGCTTGCGTCATCTCGCTCAGTTAGCTGATCAATAACAAAATCACCGGAAGCAAAAAACTTTCGGCGAACGGCTCCCTCGCCGTCACTGAGCATTTCAATCCGCTCTAATCCATCCGTAAATCGGTCAAATGCTGAAAAATTCCCTACCACAGACCAAGCCGTGCTAGCCGGTGCATTAATCTCAATATCGTTATATACAGTGCCTGTATTGGGAATAGTCGCATATGCTTTGCGCTGTGTTTGATTCGTTGTTTTCATGATTATTCCTTTCAATTGCTACATCTAAAATCAGGGTGTAACGAACTTGCGATTCATTACACCCCCAAAAATTTAAGCTGCTTGCTCGATAAGCCCTTTAGCATTATTCAATGCCGCCGTAGCAAATGTTGCAATAAAGTCCTCAAAGTCCGGTTGCAATGTGTCTTCATTTGCAGGCTCGCCAGCAATATCCCAGAACACGCGAGCTTGACCATCTGGCAAAGCTTCAACTCGCATAGAAGACCATAAGTTATTGATATCCATATTGGTAAATAATAGACTCCAACTCATGATGTGATTCTGCTCATCGTAGCTATTCAGCTGCTCTAAAACTAAGTGACCATCAGCAAAAAACTTTTTGCGAACAGCACGTATCCCTTCACCTGTCATTTCAATGCGCTCAAGACCGTCGACAAATTTGTCAAAGCCGGCAAAGTTGCCAACAACTTCCCATGCCTGATCGGGTGTTGCTTTGACATCGACAGACGTACTAACAGTGCTTGTTTTAGGTACATGAATAAGCGTTGAACGTTGCTCTTTATAAGGGGTACTCATAACAGTTTCCTTTGTTTAATTATTAAATTGTTTTTTAAATTGGCTGTGCTTCTTTTTTGGGACATTCAATAAATTGACTAGCAATTAAAAAGCCCAAATTGGCATCGACCAGTGCCAAATCTTTATCAGGATAAGCTAGCCCAAATTGCGCTAACCTTGTGGCAGTAGCGGCGCTATCAATATGCGAGATATCACCAATATCTTCATTATTTTCATCAAGATAAAATGAAACAACTTGAAATAGTGCATTGCTCTCATCCAGCGTCATTAACGTGTCTCGCCACACTTTGTCGCCCACAAAACGCATGGGAACGCCAAAGTGGGACAGTCGGCCAACATATTGCTTCCACGTCAGAAGGTTGGGATTATGAAAATGTAAAACAGGCTGGTGCCCATCTTCACATAAGGTTGCAGCAACCATGCCTTTAGCAATGAAATCCACAGGACACAGATCGAAATTCAATGACCAATCTGGTGCCATACCCAATTGCGCGGCGCCCTTAAGCAGCAATAGAATCCGATTTTGATCAGGAACACAGCGACCAGTTTCAGAATGACCGCAAATGTTGCCAGGCCGTACTAAGGTCACTGGTAAACCTCGCTGGTAAGCTTGCCATACAAGCTGTTCAGACACCCACTTTGTCAGGTTGTAACCATTATTGACAAACGCAGGCAATTGCTCCGCTGGGCCATCTTCGACAATGCGCCCGTTTGCATCTAAGTTGCTCGCAGCCGAGAGTGTTGAAATATAAACCATCTGCTTAATTTTGTGCTGGCAGGCCATTTCAAGTAACTCTATGGTCGACTGTACATTTGCGTTGTAAAGGTAGTCGTAATCATAGATATGATTTACTTGTGCACCATTGTGATAGATAACATCAACCGATTGACTCAACTGGTCATACTGAGACTGGGTCATACCCAAAAGCGGCTTGGCTAAGTCGCCACATACAACTTTAACTCTCGCTGGGCAAATAGCCTGTTCAATGTTAAACATTTGCCACGCATCATGTATTTTTTTCCATCCATATTCCACGGAGGTAGCACGCACTAAGCAATAAATTGTCGCGTCAGTTTGTGTAATTAACTGTTCCAAAATATGGATCCCCAAAAAGCCATTTGCACCGGTTAACAACACAGTTTGGGGGGAAAATGCGTTCGGGTTGCTCCCATCCAGAGGTTGGATCTGAAAATCTAACACCATATCCGCATAGATCCGATCTGAGATCTGTGCGCCTTTATCCAGATCAGATCCACTTAACAATACCGCAAGTGCGCTAATGGTTGGGTTTTCCATAAAACGTGCCAAGGTGAAGTTACCTGGAAACTGATTTTTCACCGCCAGAAGCATTTTTGAAACAAGGAGTGAGTGACCGCCTAATTCAAAGAAAGACATTTCTCGACCAATATCTAACTCATCAACTTCAAGTACCTGAGCCCAAATTGCCCTCAACGCACTCTCAACCTCACTGAAAGCTTCATCTGCTCGCTGAACACCTGTGGCTTCTGGGACCATAGCCAACAGCTTTTGACGATCGACCTTACCATTGCTGGTCGCTGGAAAGGTGGTTATCTCAATTATCTGACTAGGCATCATATAATCAGGCAAACTGAGTGCTAAGTCATGTCGCAACAACGTGGTATCCGCCGCGTATTCTGCTTCACTCACAAACGCATGAATGCGCTTTTTTTCATCAGCTAAAACCACACACTGATGATACAGCCCAGTGCGCAAAATGGTGTTCTCAACTTCACCTAACTCAACTCTAAACCCTCTTATTTTGAGTTGATTGTCTTTGCGACCAACAAAGTTTAACTCGCCCAGCTCATCCCAATACGCAATATCACCGGTGCGATATAGACGTGCACCTTGTGACCAGCCGCTCGGTGCTATAAAGCACTCTGCAGTTTTCTCTGGCTCGCCGAAATAACCCGGACCAACGCCAGGTCCGGCCAAATAGACTTCGCCTTGCTCTAGTGTATGACAAGGATTGCCTTGCTCATTGACCACATAGATCTGTGTATTTTGTATCGGTTTACCGAGCACTTTATTATTACTGTTTGGAGAAAAAGCTTTATACGTTGCCAATACCGTACATTCAGTGGGGCCATAAATATTAATTAGCTGGCTCCGCGGTGACCAATATGCAATGGTTCTAGCATCACAGACATCCCCACCTGTGATGATATAGCGCATAGATGGCCACTCATAATTTGGTAATGCGCTCAGCATGGCAGGCGGGATAAAGCAATGGCTTGCCTGCTCTGAGCGAATTAACTGATCTAATTGCGAAAAATCATGGCGTGCTTCTTTATTTGGTACGACTAGAGATGCTCCCACCAATAACGTCGGGAAAATATCCAGTAGCGATGCATCAAAAGAAACCGTCGTAAACTGTAAGCATCGAGAGTGTGTATCAAGCTGCGTGTAGCGGCTATACCAATCACAAAAATGCAAAATATTACTATGTGTTAGCTGCACCCCCTTTGGCATACCTGTTGAGCCTGAAGTGTATATAAGTACTGCATTTGAAGATGGGCTATGTGCCAACTTAGGTAGCTCACTATCAACATCCTCACCCTCACTTATTAAAGTGTTAATATCAGCGAAGTTATCAGCTAACCCTGCTCGATGACTGATGACGAGATCCGCAGAGGCACTGTTTAAAATATTATCGATGCGATCTTGAGGATAGTCTGGGTCAATAGGCACATAACACGCCCCCAGTCTTAATACGGCTAAAATGCTGGCGTATAACTCAAATGATTTGTCTAATGCAATGGCTATCACAAGTTGAGACGATACTGTAGGTAAACGTTTAGATAGCTGTTTTGCTATTCGTTCACTCAATCTATCTAGCAATGCATACGACATCGTTTGGCCGTCAAAGCGTATTGCAATATTATCGGGATAGCACTGGCAAGCTTGTTTAAAACCAGCAAACAAAGTCGTCGTTTCAATGAGCGGTTCGCATGCAGTCTCATTCGTTTTATGCCAAGCACGTATTTGCGCTAAATCCTGATTAACAGGCCAGTTTTTTGGTGACCATTCAACTAGGGTATCTAACTCACTTTGTGCAACACGCGTGAGTGCAACGGTTAAATTGTCTTGTAACTGTTCAACCAATTCACTGTATATATCTGCGCCATTAATCGCATGACTCGCCACAACTTCGGCTTCACTCAATACCCACCAACGGTGCTCTTTAAACCAGATACACCTCAACCAATAACTTGTCTCTTGCTCACACTTTTCGACATTGAGATACAGCGTGTTCTCCTCGCCCAATGGCGAGTCCGGTAACGCACAAACAGTCAGATCCAGCGTATCTAGCGGTTGCAAATTTTGCCAAAAAGTCTGCTCACTCGGTGTGTCTTGATCACAAAATACAGTGTGGCCGAAATCATATGCAAGCTGTCCAAGCTCTGCAAAACAGGGGCTATCATTGCGGAGCAAAATAGAGAGTAATTTCATATTCGCCTCTCATTAACCTGCGATATATTGCTGAAGTTGCATGCGTGTAGGTTCGTGTTCAAGCAAACCTGACGCATTAAAAAAGCGACGAATATTAGCTATCATTGGATGCTGACTAGTAATAGGATAGCTGCCCACCAAATTATCCATCACACGTTTTTGCACCACTTGAGGCAAGTTCAATTGCGCTATTAATGCCGTATCAAACTCTTTTTGAATTTCATTTGTCAGATATTCAGCTAAAAACTTAGGAATTGCTTCTCCGATCGCTATACGTGTCGCCTCGTCTACTTCTTGCCAATAAATCTTCACTAGCTCGATCCAAAAGCGAGAATGACGACCCTCGTCAGCTAAATGATCTGCCATGATCCCTTTAATGGATCGTTTAACCGATTTATCACTGGCAAACGCTGCTACATCTGACGTCACTGTATTTTCTGAAATAGCCACTGCAATCAATTCCATACCGGCCTTATGCGCGGGATCACTGAGTGAGTGAACTGCGCGAGGGATCGCCCTGCTTAATTCTATTTCATCAAATGTTTGAAAGGGTTTTATGCCCGTTTGTAATTCCAGCTGGTTTTGAAAGTCCATCGCGACAAAAGCATGATAATCTTCGTCTATAACCACTGACATCGCGTCATATTTGGCATCAAATGAAAACTCAAATGGAAATCGGCCTTTGGCAATATCTAGCGCTGTTTTATTTACGATTTCAGTTTCAAAAATCACGATGTCATTAATATATTTATACAAACTCTGAAGCAAAATTTGATCTCGTACCTCATCACCTAACTTGGCGATGATGGGATCAAAACATAGCGGCTGTCGCTCTTGCGGATAAAATGATAACTCATCATCCTCGATCATCCGCCTTGGTCTAGTTCGGATCGTAGCTCTTTGTTCCCAGGTCTGGGCGTGGGTTTGGTAACTCATTTCATTTCCTTTTGATTCAATCTGTAAATGTATTAATTGTTATTTGTTGTAATAATGAACTTCGAGCAGTATGCAACCGCTGTTACTACTGAATGGACCATGAAAAGTTCCTGCGGGACGAGTAAAATAGTGGCCCTGCTGATATGCCTGCAATGGCTGTAATTCCCCCTCATCCAGCAAAATTTGATCTCCTTGCACTAAATACACTTCTTCATGGTAATCGTGTATAAATTTAACCTGTGTTTTCGCCCCCGGAGCAAAACGTACAAACCGCGTACGTATGCCCTTTTTATTGGTTTCATCTAGGGTGTCATTGACAACGATTTGCTCTATACCTGGATCAAACCCCTTTGGCTGCTCCCATTCTTGTTTGATAACATCCAGTATGCTTTCCATATTTTACCTGCTGTTTTAGTTAGTTAAGTTATTTAAGCAGATACAAATCTAAGCTGTTCAGTATCAAACCGACTATCGTGGATAAGATAGTTTGCTACCGCGTTTAAAATTGCTTGAATTGAGGCTCGACTCGTATCTGCATCGATTGCCACACCAAAATATTGCGTATGATCTGGCGCTTCACACTCCACATAAGTGACTGCTTTACTTTGTGTTTTATGACCTAAAGTGTGTTCAGAATAGTTTTTGATATTAATATTGATATTAAAATGTGTGCGCACCGCATTTATCAGTGCACTTAATAACCCGTTTCCACTGCCATTGAGTTGAATTTGTTGTCCGCCAAACAAGACATTGGCTTCTATTTGCTGGCCTGTGGTAAGCGGCTGGCTGGTATAGTTAATTAATGCCAATCTAGGTGTGGACACCACGCCATAGCTCTCTCTAAATAGCTGCCATATTTCTGCGAGAGTCATCTCAATTCCAGTTCGATCGGTGTAAGATTTCACTTGCTGGCTAAAATCAACTTGTAAAGTTCTAGGCAATTGCAAGCCATGGTTTTGCTCCAATAACCATGCTGCGCCACTTTTCCCAGACTGGCTGTTGACGCGTATCACTTCTTCATAATTACATCCCACATCTTTGGGATCCAATGGCAAATAGGGGATCTGCCAATATCCGCTGGCATCTTGCTCTCGTTGCGCAAACCCTTTTTTAATGGCATCTTGGTGTGAACCTGAAAATGCGGTAAAGACCAACTCGCCAGCATAAGGGTGGCGTGGATGCACAGGCAATCGATTGCAATACTCTGTCACCTCTACTGACTTTTTGATATCAGAGAAATCAAGCTGCGGTGCTACACCTTGGCTATATAAATTCAATGCCAAAGTCACCAGATCAACATTGCCAGTGCGCTCTCCATTGCCAAACAAACATCCTTCGACACGCTGTGCACCAGCAAGCAAAGCAAGCTCTGCAGAGGCAACGCCTGTACCCCTGTCGTTATGTGGGTGAACACTGATAGTGATATGACTTAAATCGCTAAATTGATTAATAAATAACTCAATTTGGTCGGCAAATACATTTGGCGTATTCACTTCAACCGTTGTCGGTAAATTAAGAATAAGTGGTCGTTGTTCGCTAGGTTGCCACACCTCTTTAACGGCTTCACATATCTCTAATGCGAAATCCAATTCAGTAAAGCAGAATGTCTCTGGCGAGTATTGTAAGCACCATTGGGTATCAGGTTGCTGCTCTGCTAATTCTTTAATTTTTGTCACACCCGCAACTGCCAGCTCAATGGTTTGGGCTTTACTTTTTTTGAATACCAGCTCTCTAAACACCGGTGCTGTGGCATTATATAAATGCACGATAGCCCTTGGTGCACCAGCTAATGACGCCATGGTTGTTTCAATGAGATCAACTCGCGATTGGGTGATCACTTGGATCCATACATCATTTGGGATCTTGTTTGACTCAATCAAGTGACGCACAAAATCAAAATCAGTCTGCGAAGCAGAGGGGAACGCAACTTCAATTTCCTTAAAGCCACAGCGCACCAAATGCTCAAAAAAGTGCAACTTTCGTTCCTGATCCATCGGCGTTGCCAATGCCTGATTACCATCTCTGAGATCCGTGGACAACCAGCGTGGAGGTTGTGTTAAACGGTTATCTGGCCAACGTCGATTCGGGTTTTTGACGATTGTTGCCGGGGCATATTTTGTCGCTGGATTATTGATCACTTGGCATCTCCTCTATGTTTAAGATGAGTGTAAACAATTCATGCGTTGGCGACTTCTGCAACTAGGACAGAAACATGCGCGAATGGGACACAGGATAAAAACCGCGCATGCTCTGATAATAAAAGCACTTTAATTCAGATGGTTAAGTGCAATCAAAGCGATATAAATAACGTAGTCACAGCTAAGCTCTGTTCACAAAATATGTATTTGCAACACGACGTGTTCGATGATTAAGAATGGAAAGTTAAAAAGGCAGAACTTGATGGTTAGTTTCAACAGATCAATAAAAAAGGGCCTCGCGGCCCTATAGAGTATAATGATTAAAGGAAATCAATCTTTACCAACGTCCTCGCACACCTAAAGTAAAGCGACGCTCGTAGATATTTTGTGCCATACGGTTATTCTTCCACTGTGCATATTGTGACTCATACTCTTCCGTTAAGTTACTGCCGGACATGTAGACCGTCAGGGAGTCATTGATATCGTAACTTGCTGACATATCGATATAGGTTGTTGGCTCAGTCCAAATGCCCACATTACCCATACCGCCGGGTGTCGAGACCGTATGCAGGCGCTTAGAGCGGTAGTTCGCCGCCAATCTAAATTGGAAACCATCTTGCTCATACCATAAAACAGCATTACCGGACTCTTTTGAGTTATCTTCTAATGGTAGGGCTTCTCCACCAAATCCAGTTTTACCACTCTCACTCTCTGAATACGTGTAGTTAAACGCGGCACCAAACCCGCTCCAAAACCCAGGCAAGAAGTCAAAGGCTTGCTGATAACTAAATTCAGCGCCTTCCATCGTGCCACCTGCACCATTAACCTGACCGTTTACCTTAACATTACGACGCGTCACCCCATCGCCATCTTCAGCAGGTATCTCCCATTGTGCTGATTCAATAAAGGACTCTAAATCAATTTTGAATAAGGCAACACTCATTAAGCCACTTGAAGAGAAATACCATTCCAATGTCACATCAGTATTGTCTGCACGCCATGGTTCAAGTTCTGGGTTACCCTGCATAGTGCCATCAGTGGCAATCAATAAGTCTGGGCTAACACCTTCTTCGGCAGCAATGTCATCCCCTGCGCGAGCACGACTAATACTCAATCCTCCTGCGATTGCGCCAAGATCCAAACGCGTCATGGTCTTACCCCATGATGTACGCAAAATCAGATCCTCTCTGAGGTTGAATGCAACATTCACCGCTGGTAAAAAATCATTGAACGAACGCTCTGTCACAATATCACCACCATCAGTTGCAACGGATCCCGGACAATTAGTACAGATAGACTCGCCATCAATATTTTGTAGAATATCCAACTCGGTTTTTATATATTGAAAACCAACATTTGCACGATAAAAATCATTGGAAAGATCTGCACTCCAGTAAACTGACTGAGTCATTTCCTCAACCGTATATGAGCTACCTGGTACACCGCCTTTGATATTACCCGCGTATAACGCATTTTGGGACGCGAAAGGATCATCAAGCTGGCGAGGATCTATAAAGTAATATTCATCCATAGACACAGGGCCAAAGTCACTGCTCTTCGATACCCAACCACTTGGTAAACCACTAAAGTATAGAGGATTATCTGCACTTATCGTGATATCACCTTTTTCCGTGTTAATTTCACCATTGCCATCTGTGTCAAATGCTGCCAAGCCTTGGTCTTTCCACATGACATTGACTACCTCGTCACCGACAGGGTTAGAAAATGGCGCAAGTAATACATATTGCTCGCGAGTAACATCACGCTGGCTTGCACGAATACCAAACGTCATTTTTTCTAAATGGCCAAAATCAAACAAATACTCGCCATCAAAACGTAAAATGTCTAAATTCGCATCTTCATCGTAGTTATTTTCGGAGTATGTCGAAACAATCGAATAGCGGTCTATATTTGATCCAAATACCTCTCCTTGCAATTGCTCCGGACCACGTAGAGAAGGATGTTTTCCGGCAAAATTTAGACGCATAGGGACAGGATCTGGACCATAGCCATTGGGGTTTACCGCAATTGCACCAGTCCCATCATTTCGCCTCAAACCATGAGCAAGACCATTGGTTATATAACCTTGCGCGACATTTTCTGTGTGACTGCGCGATGCCTCGGCAGTAATAAACCGTGCTTTACCCGAAAAGTTTCCATCTCCTTTGTACTCTAGTTCAAAGTTAAAGTTAGTCGATTCGCGTTTATTTGTATGACTCTCAGAGTGTGATACAACACGTGGAGAATGGAGCGTAATATCTTGCGCTGTATACAAATTATGACCATTATCTAACTTTCCGCGATTGATCGGATCGTGTTGCTCTTGCCAATCCCAATGACCATTCCATGCATTGTCAGCCGTAATCCCTTTCTGACGGTCCGCATCATCCATATCGGTGTAAAACACATCACTACTAAGTGTCCAATTATCATTTAATTGCGCTTGAAAACTGACTGTAGCACCTAAACGCTCACGTTCGGTAAAGCGATTCATAATGCCATAGTTTACATAAGTAAATTCGGCATCATCTGAGTCCCCATCCCCATTCATATCTTTTTGCGGACAATACCAACAGTCTGCTTTTTCGTGATTCTCATATGGCGCGTAAGCCCATTTGTCATTTAAAGTACCAAAGCGGTAATTGGCGAGGTTTGCCTCATCATATGAAACGGTCGCTAACACGGCAAAACGATCGCCGTTGTAGCCACCTGATACCATGAATTTAGGGTCAGTTTCTTCGGAGTATGAACCTGTTGATGCTTCAAGCAATGCTGCACCACTAAAACCATCTTCTAGATCGAATGGCTTACGTGTGATCAAATCGACCGTACCAGATATACCACCTGCTAAGGTATCGGCGGTTGGTGACTTCATCACATTCATTGCACCAACTAAGCTCGATGGTATGTCAGTAAAATCAGGCTGTACTTTAGTAATCGACCCCGCACTTAAAAATTGCTCACCATTGAGCAAGGTTGTGACTTGAGGCATGCCTCGCACATTAATCGTCGCACCTTCACCCGCGCTTCGGCGGATCTGAATGCCTGGTACACGCTGAAGTGAATCAGCAATGGTCACATCAGGTAACTTACCAATATCTTCAGCGGTAATTGAATCAACCACGCCATCGGCAAAGCGTTTGGTATTTAGACTTTTTTCGGTTGAGGCGCGAATGCCTCGTACTTCAATTACTTCAACTTGCTCCGCTTGCACGCCAGCATCTGCTGCCATAGCACCCAAAGGTAACATGCTGACTAACACAGCAAACGATACCTGTGACAATTTAAATGGAGATAAATTCTGTTTCATCATGATTCTCTCTGATCTATTTTTTATCTGTTTTTGAAAAAGAAAATTAGAGAAAACTCAATACTTAACACCAAGTAAGTACATTGACCTAGTCACTCGATAATGCGGAGCTACTGAAAAAATCACTTAGCTATAATGCTACTTAAAATTAACAACTCTAATTTAATTCATTACCTATTTGAGCAGCATGAGCTTCAAGATGTTTGCATTTTCTATCCCATACAGGTACAAATCTATCAATGAACAGCGCTGTCATCGCAAGAAACGCACCTTTTTAACGTATTTTCCCTGTAAAGGTAGGTTTTTTTAGGAAACCAAGTAAGTGAATAGATAAGTATTATTATCAAGTTGAAATGTATCACCACTTTGCGCCTAGGTGATGAAATATTTAAATATATGTAACAGTGAAATGAGGGGTAATGGATGTCACCAACATAATATTCCCTCATAACATGTGCTCGTTAAAATATTTTAATAACAATCAAATAATAAAATTAAGGATAATATTATGAGAGCGATGTGCGAAAAGATTATTCCCTCGACAAATTGTTCTTGGCGATATTGCTTATATCAGTTAAATGAAATCCCGTTTAACTGGCATTACCACCCTGAATACGAGGTTTGCCTGACTCTAAATAGCAAAGGGGTATGTCATATTGGTGATTACATCGCGCCTTTTTCTGATTACGACTTAGTTTTACTCGGGCCGGAATTACCCCATACTTGGCAATCCAAGCCTAACTTAGACGGCAGCATGCAAAAAGTATACGTTGCCCAGATCCCAGCACTATGGCTTGAGCAACAACTCAGACTAAATAAAGAGTTCGAAAGCCTCCATTCACTGCTTCATAAAGCAAAATGTGGCTTAAAGTTCAGTGCTCAATTAGCAAGGGCAACGGAGCAAATCTTTATCAAAATGGCCGATGCGAACCCGCTTGAACGCTATGTTTTATTGTTCAATATGCTTAATTTGATGGCCACCAGCGAATATAACACTTTATCAAGTATGGAGTTTAACTATGCCAATCAGCAAGATCCGGCAAAAGATAAGTTTGATAAGGTGATTAATTTTATCTACGAGAACTACACTGAGCAGCTCAATGCGGACTTATTAGCAGAGCAAGCACATATGAGTACAAATCACTTTCACCGCTTTTTTAAAAAGCGCACCGAAAAAACAGTCACGGAATTCATTAATCAATTACGCATTGCCAAAGCCTGCAAATTATTGATTAATTCGAAAGCACCTATTACCGTGATCAGCGACCAATGCGGGTTTAACAATTTGTCTAATTTTAATCGCCGTTTTCTCGCGATAAAAGCCTGTACACCAAGCCAATTTCGTTCGCGTATTCAACACAAGGCATTGTTGTGATGGCACAAAAGTCTCAGTTTTATATGACTTCTATGGTTGCCACAGTTCAGGGTTAATTCAGCATATTTAATATACTTTTCGCACAAAATAATAATAGAACTAAGGAAAATTATGCGATTACCATGGCCGTCGTTACTCATTTCAGGGGGGTTACTGTTTGCGACCAATAATGCCATCGCCATTGAAGGGTGTAAAAAAAACGAGCAATGCACCATGGTTGTGTACAGTGAGCAATCTGATAAATGGCAAGTTATAAACAAATCCCGCGCTGAGCGTGCATTTAGCCCCTTTTCAACCTATAAAATCCCCAATACACTCATTTTACTTGAGCAAAATAAGATAGATACCAAAACCACATATCAAGTTAATACCAATGTATACTCTCCTGAAAAATGGTGGCCAAAGGCATGGCATCAAGAAAAGATCGTGCTAAAAGAGGCATTCAGCTATTCTGTGCTGCCACTTTATCAAGATTGGACGAATACCCTAAGTAAGCCTGAAATTAAAACTTACTTATCTCAATTTGACTATGGAAACCAAGACATCAATGGGCCCTTAGGTGGCTTTTGGCTCAACTCCAGCCTACAGGTTTCAGCATTTGAGCAGGTTGAGTTTTTACGCCGTCTAGATACTAAATCCTTAGGGTTAAGCGAACAAACTTATCAAACCTTTGAGTCTATTTTTTTGCAAGAAAGTCGCCCTGACTATCAACTATATGCAAAAACAGGAACAGGCCCGATTGCTCGAAAGACCTATATTGGCTGGTATGTAGGTAAAATCAAAAACGCACAAGGCACGCACTACTTTGCCTTTAACATGCATGCACCAACGTTCAATGACATGGTGAAAAGACGTGTAGATAAAGCGCGCGCAACACTCAAGCAAATTGGCATTTTGTAATATGCCACGGTGAATAAACCTAAAAAAAGAGGTAACTTAGTTACCTCTTTTTTAATTTAAGCTAATTTCCTAAGTAGGCCTTGCGTGTTTTGCCGCATCGTACTGGCCACCATAAAATAGCCGATAACAGCAACAAATAGCGCCCCCGAGGATGGGCCTAAAACCCACACATATGGGTGTAATTTACCTTCTACCTCAAATAGCTCACGCTGTATTATTAGCAAAGTGACATCACTCACTAAGGCCGCGACAAACCCAGCTAATGCCCCAAGCAATAAGAACTCGTACAAGGTCGCCAATTTAATTAACCGACCTCTGGCGCCTAGGGTACGCAAAATCACAATTTCCTGCATTCGCTCAGCAAGGCTAGCCTGAACTTGAGAGATCAGCACCAAAGCGCCGCTGGTCAGTACGATGGCAAGAACAAAACTAATCGCTAAAGAGACTTGAGCAATCATTGACTGCGCTTGCTCCAAACGGCTTTTTATATCAATCATACTGACCGTTGGATGATCTCGTAATAACTGACTGACCGTTTTTTCATCGCCCTCAGAGAATTGTGCTGCAGTGAAGTAGGTCACTGGGAACTTGCCTGCTACCTTGGGATTAAATATCATCACAAAATTTGGTTTTAATGACCCCCAATCGACACTGCGCAAGCTCGTAACATTGGCTTCAAAGCTCTGTTCATTAACCAAAAAGGTGAGCCGATCACCTATCTTTATATTCATGCCCTCAGCCATGCCTTTTGAGATAGAGACTTCAAGCTCTTCACTGTTCGGGTCAAACCAAGTGCCCTCAATGACTTCATTGCCTTCTGGCAGCTTTGTCATCCATGTTAAATTTAACTCTCGGCCGGCGCCTTCTGCTGCATCTTCATCCTGCTCTTCGCCCTCTTGCTTAGACGCTGTACGTGCAAACTTTTCACCGTTAAGGGCATTGGCTCGGCCACGGAATACGGGATAAAAGTCAGCATGAGAAATATTGTTTTGCACAAAAAAGGATTCAATACTTGTGACCTCAGACTCGCTGATATTAATCAAAAACGCATTGGGCGCGTCTTCAGGTACTTGCATCTGCCAATCGGAGATCAAATCATTTTTTAATACAAACAAAAACAACATGAGTTTAATAGCCAGCGCGAAACTGATTAATTGAACCGCATTGGCATTGGCACGCTTTTGCAAGGTTGCAATCGCCAGTGACCAACTACTTCCTGGGCTTAAGCCCAATTTCCTGCCAGCACTAAACAGTAACCTTGAAACTCCAAACAGAACTAACATCAAAATAGCAGTGCCGCCAAATAACAATAATGTTGTTTTTAATTCACCACTAAAGAACCACATGAGCACAAAAATAGTCGAGACAGATAAAGCCATATGCACTCGGCTCACTGCCAATTTATCACCTAAATTACGGCGTAATACGCGCAGCGGCGGAATATCAAATAAGTCTAACAATGGCTTCAACGAAAACATCAATGCGCAAACAACGCCTATGGTGATAGACAAAAGCCATGGTTTAAAACCTGCTTGTGGCAGCTGTGTATCCATAAAGTTTGCGAGATAATCAGTTGCAACCGCTTGCAACACATAGCCAATTGCGAGCCCAATAGCGACCGAGAACATGGTCACCATACACAGATGTAACAGGAAGATATTGCGGATCGTCGTACGGCTTCCGCCAAGTGTTTTCATCATAGCAACCGGATCATACTGGCGTTCACAATAACGCTTTGCAGACACTGCCATCGCCACCGCAGCGAGCATGATCCCAAATAAGCCCGCCAGTAGTAAAAAGCGCTCTGAACGCTCTAAGTTTTCACCAAGCGGTGATTGACGGTCTTTGATCCCTTGCCATCTCTGATTATCTCGCATTTGCGGCTTTAACCAACCGTAGTAATCAGTGAGAACGGCTTCTTCACCAGCAAATAACAGGCGGTAAAACACGCGACTGCCAGGTTGTACCGCTTGAGTCGTGCCAATGTCTGTGTAGTTCAGCAATACGCGCTTGTTGCCAGCCAAAGAGAAAAATGGCGCATCAGGTTCATTCACCAAAATTTTACTGGCACGAAAAACCCCCGCGCCTATTTCAACTTCATCGCCAATAGCCAGCCCTAAACTATAAAATAAACCTTCACTGAGCCAAACTTCTCCCCGTTGAGGGACACCTTGCACCTCATAATCAGCTTGCTCAAAGCCATCTTTCAGTGTGACTACACCTCTTAGCGGATACCCCTCAGATACAGCTTTGATTGACCCCAGTACAAGTTCATCATTGGCAAATAGCATAGAGTCAAAAAACATCTGTCGCGCAGTTTGCAAACCTAGCTTTTGTGCTTCTACGATAAACGCGTCATCCAGAGGATGGTTGCTCGCCAGCCGTCTGTCAGCTGCAATAAAATCTGCCGACTTCTGTTCAATATTCAGGCGAATACGTTCGGTGACTGATGACAGGCTAAACACAGTTAACACCGCCAACGCGATCGCGGCGAATATAATCGTTAACTCCCCTCGGCGCAGTTCCCTTGAAAATAAAGTAAGTGCTAACTTAAACCACATGAACTGTTGCTCCTTCCCCTTCACGGATCTTTTCGAGTTGCCCAGCTTCAATGTGAATGATACGGTCGCACTGCTGCGCAAGCGCTTCATCATGCGTCACTAATATCAATGTTGTCCCATTTTGCTTGTTGAGATCAAACAACAACTTTTCGATTAAATGCCCGTTTTTGCTATCAAGATTCGCGGATGGCTCATCAGCAAATAAAATTTTTGGTGAGCCGATAAATGCACGAGCAATGGCCACACGTTGTTGCTCACCGCCAGATAATTGAGATGGATAGTGGCTCACTCGATGCGACAGGCCCACTTTTTCCAGCAATTCACTGGCTTGCTGTTTAGCACCTTTGTCTCCTGCCAGCTCAGCAGGTAACATTACATTTTCAAGCGCTGTTAAGCTTTGCACTAGCATGAATGACTGAAAGACAAAGCCAACTTTCTCTGCTCTCAAACGCGCTCTTTCTTCTTCGTCTAGTTTGTGTAACGCTGCACCATCGAGAAAAACTTCACCTGCAGAGCCGGTATCCAAACCTGCAAGTAAGCTAAGTAGTGTTGATTTACCAGAACCTGACGTACCAACGATTGCAACAGACTCACCAGACTTGACAGTGAAATTGATATCGCTAAGGATATCTAAGTCACCCTCAAAGGTACTGACTGTTTTGTTAAGCCCTTTGACCTGAATAACATTTAACTGAGAAAGTACTGACATGATTCGAATTTTCCTAAAACTTGTGCTATTCCTCGCCTGTCTAACTCAGCCTATTATGGCGTTTGCAAGCGAAACTAAAATTATGATCATAGGTGATAGCTTAAGTGCGGGTTACGGACTTAAACAAGACCAAGACTGGGTTAATTTGTTACAAAATAAGTACGTTGAAAAGAAAAAATCGATCTTATTGATCAATATGAGCGTATCTGGACAAACAACCGACAATGCACTGCTCAACATTGATGCTCAACTCAAAGCACACCAACCCAGCCATGTATTGATTGAATTAGGTGGCAATGATGGTATTCGAGGCTTTCCGATCAAGCTTATTCGTAAACACCTGACGCAATTAGTCACTAAGAGCCAACAAAGCGGCGCAAAGGTCGCGTTAATGGAAATTCAGATCCCACCAAACTTAGGCCCAAGATATACCAAAATGTTTACTGGCAATTACCAAAAAGTCGCCGAAAAGACAGGCGCCTATTTAATGGATTATTTTATGGTACCTGTCGCTGTCGATAAAACCTTAATGCAAAATGATAACTTACACCCCAATGAGAAAGCACAGCCGATGATTAGAGACTTTATGGAAGAACAAGTTGATTCTTGGTTAAGCAAGTCATAACAGCCTGAAGTTAAAAATTGAATTATTCAAAGTACCCAAAGTAGTTTTTGGGTACTTTGAAAATTTAAATCTCGTAATAACACACCAGCGAAAACCAATCGTGACTACCGCTGCATATCCACTGATAAAAACGGCACCTGAATTTACATCAATCAGCTCATCAATAAGATGACTGTGCTCTCACGAACTGAAATTTGAGCTAAGCCCTAGTAGGCTTTAATTTGTTATGTAAGTCAGGTGGAAAGCTGTTCCCTGAGGGGTGCTCTCAAGTGATAGATCAATATCCAGTCTTTGACACAGTCTAAAGACGATGGATAATCCCATTCCAAGCCCAGCGCTTGACTCTCCTTTTATCCCAGATTCAAATATTCGACCTAGGATTTCATCAGGGATCCCTTGGCCCGTATCGATGATACTCAATGTATTGTTTGCAAAACTCACTGTAACTGTACCAGTTTCCACATGAGAAAAAGCATTACCGATTAAGTTACTTAATATTAAGCTCAATGCACTTTCACTTAACGAAACTGTCGCACAAGCTGATATATTAACCTCAACAGAAATATCTTTATCCGCTATTTTAGACACTTGTTGTAAAATACAACTTTCGACGATTGGTAACAGCTTAACATCTGATTGCTTGATGGTTTCTTCTCTGGCTAAAGCCAGCAGAATTTCAACGCTTTGTGTCATTTGGGATTGCGCAATGGCAGCACGCTCCACTAACTCCTGCTGCTTCTCTGTTAGTGCCTCTTGTTTTAGTAAGGTTAGTGCACCTTGCGTCACTGCAATAGGTGTACGCAACTCATGTGACGCATCTCGTGTAAATGCCTGCTCTCTTTCAATAAAGTCCCGGATACGGTCAAGTGCTTTCTCTAACGTGCGTGCAAAGCCGCCAATTTCATCTTTAACGAATTGATCAGAAAAGTTTTGAGGTAACTTTTCAACGGGCGCTTCTGCGACAATATCAACTAATTTATCCAGAGGTTTCAAGAGTTTTTTTGCCATCGCCAATGACAAATACGCCAGTATAATGGCTACAAGTAACACAATGCCCAATGCAACGAGCATAAAGTTAAACATGCCAAGCTTAAGTTTTCTAACGACGAGCTGCTCACTCACTTCCGCCAATAATAGTCCTTGATCTAGCAACATCAGATGATAATGTAGGTCTCCTTGCGACGAGAACTCTCTTGCATTAGGCGATTCTTGCAAGGTATTTTGAATAAACTGTGGAAGTTGCTGCTTGTTTTCTAAATACTCAATAAATTCCAACCGAGGTACTGGGGTATTACCCAAGCTAAGCTGCTGAGAAACATAGCTAGCTTCATCTTTAAGGATGACATTAAAGAGGTGGTCTTCTATTGTGTATGCAAATAAAAAGCACACAACCCCAAACAAAATACTGATAAAGAGTGAAATTCCTACAAAGTAGGCAATGATACGAGTACGTAATTGACGAGCTTTCATAGGGTCACGCTATGTCTAGTGCCAAACCGACACTATGAATTGTTTTTATCAAGGCTTTTTCAAATGGCTTATCTATGGCTTTTCTCAACTGATAAACATGAGAACGCAGGGCATCGGAATCTGTCGGTTCATCTCCCCATATTTTACCGCAGAGCTCGCTTCGACTAAGTGGTCTTGGATAATGTTCCATTAATAACTGAAGAATTTTCAGCGGAATAGGCTGCAGTACAACCTGTTGTCCGGCACGTTTTACCTGCTGAGTCTGTGTATTAAGGCTAATATCGCCTAGTTGCAGAGTTTTATCACAGTTAAGTAAATGACGTTTAGCCAGAGCGAGGCACCTCACAAACAGCTCCTCAAGTGCAAATGGCTTAGTCAGATAATCATCAGCTCCCGTATTAAACCCCGCCAACTTATCGTCCAAAGCGTCGCGCGCCGTCAACATAATAATCGGAATATGTCGATTTGCTTTAGCTCGCAGAGTTTGACACACAGCTAGTCCATCTAATTCAGGCAACATAATATCTAAAACAACACAGTCATAATAGTGGTTAAGCGCTAGATCTACGCCCTGTTTACCATCATACGCAAAATCTAGTATCAGGCCATGAGGCTCAAAATATTCTGCAATATTACGACTGATCTCTAAGTTGTCTTCTATCACTAATACTTTGAATTGCATATTCATTTTATTCTGTGCTGACTGTTTATCCATAGTAGTTCCATCTCTGCACGATGTGTGCACAGCTTAACATGGCGCAGCGTGAAATGAATGTGAAATGACGAAACGCTTGGTAAAAATACAGCGCACAGCTGTAATGAGGTTTTTACCAAGCTTGATTAATTTTAGGTCAACCTTAGGGCTCTGTTCACCTAAGTTATGAGTGCGTAATTACATCACTCATTTTTTTAAGCACGAAAAATGAATATTTTTATACTTATTATTATGTTGAAGAGCTGATAGCTCCATGTTCATTGGGTTATGTGCTCGCTTACGTTAATTTTCCTTTTCTCATTGGGGACTGGCTAAACAGTCGTGACAGCCACTGTAATAGGCTGGGACGAGGATCTAGTTTTACAGTTAAATTAAAACTATACCCTTTTTTGTAGTGAGTTCTGATTACTTCACCTTCTAAATTATGCTTTGAAATACTACGACGAAGCTCTGAAACGGCGCGATTGATCGCGTTGTTATCAACGTACTCTTGTTGCCAGATTTCTCGACACAATTCATCGCGGCTAATCACGCGATCTCTGTGCTGAATAAAGTAAACTAACAAGTCGTAGATCAGGGGCTCAACTTTAACCCTTTCACCGCAGAATGTTAACGAACGTTTCCTTTTATTCAGTGCATAATGACCAAATACCGCAAAGGTAAAGTCAGTATTTTCTTTATCACTTAAATTCATGATCAACAATATACTTCCTTTATATATGACTTTAAAAGCACCTTTATTTTATCGTTCAAATCAGTATATTGGAATGAATTACATCATAATTTTACATGACTTTTGTTAATAGAAACTTATTACCCAATTGAGTACAAAAGAAACAAAAAAGCTTCAATGTACACCTTGGATAAACAAAATCTATACAAAAAAAACACATATGAGAACAAAAAACCTACGCTTTATTTTATTAAATTGCAGTTTATTCCGGTATTCATGACAGTCAATTATTTAGCTTTTTTTTGTCCATATTAAGAAAATTCATGATGTAGTATTTTTTTATTACTTTTTACAAAAAGGGGCTGTTTTTTGCCCCATATTTTAGGCTTAAAGTGACGCAATAAAATCTTTTATTTTTTGGTTATCTGGAAATTTTTTAATTCCAGATTCCAGCACTGTCGATGCGTCATCAAATTGATTCAAACGTACATAGGCCTTTGCAAGTGTCGTGATAATAATCGGGTGAGAAAATTGAGGTAAGATATACTCTAATAATGCCGCACTAGCACTGACTTGAAATTCACTCGTGGCATTATTAATTTGCACAACACTTATCATTGCAAGCATCTTAAAATCATATATTTGTGGTTCCTTTTGCAACTTATCAATCGCTAACTGCCTATCGTTTAAAAACAATTCGTACAATTTAACCGTGGCATCATCGCGGTAATATTGCTCCGGCAATAACTCAATATCAAGTGCAGAGACCATAGCTCGGGCAGTGTCTACGGTAGAAAAAGGGTTTTGTCCTGTGATCAGCCTGCCATCAATCGTCACTTGGTTCAGCATCACAGCATCTTGTTCAAATATTCCGCCTCTTTCCACTAATTTATCTTGTAGTAAGAATGGGAAATCTTTGAGCCACTTTGATCCAAACGCATTTTCCTCCTCATTGGTAAACCCGTTGACGCGTTTACCTGAAACCAAATATTGGCCATCATTTAATTTAACATCAACTAATGCAGCAGGTCCGTGACAGACAGCCCCTATCACTCCCTGGCGCTGATATATTTTTGCGATAATCTCTTTTAATGGTTCATATTGATGCAAGTCGAACATAGGACCTTTACCACCGACGACAAACACACCATCAAACTGATTGGCATTAATTTCACTCAATTTATAAGTATTCGCTAATGATGATAACGCTGCCTCATCTTTTAAAAATTTTTCATTATAAACTGCTGATTTATCGTAATTATCTGCAATCGGTTTACCACCTAAAGGAGAAGCCAAGGTGACCTCAATGCCATGACGCTTGAATACATAGTAGGCCTTAGTTAGCTCACCAAACTCAAACCCAGGTTTAATCAACGTTTGGTTTTCATCCACTGCGCCGTAGCTACTCAGTACCATCAAAACCTGTCTCTGATCATCAGCAAAAGCATTTGAACTATACAGTGCAGCACCAGCAATACCTGCAAATAAAACAATGTTTTTCATAACAACTCTCCTTTGATTTAGAGTGCTATAGTAGAGGGAGTGATGTGAAAGGTCCGTGAAGCCGATACGTATTGATAGCTGAATCGATGAGAGAATTAGTAAAAACCAAATAATATCTAATTAGTATCAGCTCATACTTTAGGAGTAAAATACTTCCCAGGTGGGTCCGTGATTTATGCTGTTAAAACTGAATTTTTTATAGGTTAGTATCGCAATGCACTTTTGCATCACAGTAGGAGAGGTCTAAATGAAAAATTGTAATATTAATAATGGCAATATAGTTATTTCTGAACCGCTTTGGC
The DNA here is from genome assembly GCF_021654285.1 of Pseudoalteromonas luteoviolacea. GTDB lineage: Bacteria > Pseudomonadota > Gammaproteobacteria > Enterobacterales > Alteromonadaceae > Pseudoalteromonas > Pseudoalteromonas luteoviolacea_J. The sequence goes on from NZ_JAKFZS010000020.1 coordinate 75,834, forward strand.
AGTTATATCAAGAGGTTTATTTTTACCCTTTCATGTCGACATCTCATTATTTAAATGGTGCCATCATCAGCTTATGGAATAAACATGGTGGCATTTTAAGCTGTTATACAAATAAGAAAATCCAAAACAAAAATATAAAAGCACTTTCTCGCATATCTACTCCCATAAAATATCTTTATGGTGGCAACCATGATATGTCTTATCGCGAGTTGAGTATTTCTCTAAACATTTCTCTATCACTTGCTCAAAAATTATCAAAACGTTTTAATCAACGTGCATTTTACTTCGTTGAAAATGGTAATATCACCTTATATAACAGTTATGACCTAAAGCAATGCTATACATTTAAAGAGCCGATTGTGAAAAGAATGAAGCGGTTAACCTTACCAGCTTTTAATTCGGCCCAGCTTTGATCACATACCCACAAGTCAATTATTCTTTCTATTGCTGTTTTTATCACTACACGTTGTTGTTCTTTATTTTTATCATGTTCAACTTGAGTACAAAATTACACTATCATTTTCACTAGGCGTTTTTATTGATTTAGAATAAGAAATATTATCTCAGCACTTCTTTACAACTTGAAGAAACGAACTAAAAATATGATTTTACTATTTTTACTAGTACTGAGATGTTGCCGATGAACATTCCCACCGCTTAATCTGTATTTATTGACTAAACTAACTAGTAAACACCCAGCTAAGCAGTACCTATGCGACTCAAAACTAGACTCCCTCTTGTATTAGCTATCACTGCTTTAGTTCCTATGCTTATCATTTTTTTCATCGCCATGGTACACAGCACGCGTCAAGCTGGAGAGGTGAGTATTAGAGCAGCACAATCTGAAGTACTCAATGCCGCTGCAATTTTTGATGCATACTTCTCACAGCGCAAATCAGAAATAGCGACTTTAGCCCGCCAACCTGTTCTGAAAACGATGAATTTTAGCCAAATTAGACCTATTCTGTTCGCTGAGAAAAATGCGCATAATGGAATTTATGAGAAGTTCATCTTAGGCAGACAAGATGGTAGCTTTCACAACACTGAAGGGGGCAATCCACATCATGGCATGCGAAGAACCTTTGATGACACAGATCCTAATGCAAAAGTTAAAACCATTATAAAAAGAGACTATTGGCAAAATACAATTAGCAATAACGTCGATGGGCTGCCTCGAGTTTACGTCTCAGAACCAATGATTTCTTACACCACAGGCGTCATGCAAATCGTAGTCGCTGCTTCGATTTTAGAGCAAGATAATCAGGTGGCGGGGTTACTGGGTGGCAGTATTCCGTGGCGAGAAGTTGACCGTCTCGTTGACAATGTAAAAGGACATGTTCTGGCACAATTTGGAGAGCAAGCCAAGTTAATGTTGGTTTCCAGTACCGGCGTATACATGTATCACTGGGATATGAACAAGACCATTCAACACAAGCATATTGACGGCAAATATGTACTCAACGATATTGGCGAGAAAAGCAGTGTCATCACACGTATCACCAAAGAGCAAGATCCTTCATTACAAAAATTGGGGCTTAAAATGATCGCAGGGTTTGAAGGTCATGGACAGTTTATGCTTGACCCACAGACACAAGCTTTTGTTTTTTATGCGCCCATTCGTGCTGCGAATTATAGCCTAGCAGTCGTCTTACCTGAAGGCGTTGTGTTTGCATCTGCCTACGCACTCAAAGAAAAATTAATTGTAATACTGACGCTGGCCACACTAGTCAGCATGTTAGTTTCGTGGTGGATTGCATATAGATTATATAGCCCAATTTCTCGGCTAACCTTTGCAGCTAACTCCCTCGCAAAAGGGCAATATGACGTACATTTAAAAGCAAAAGGGGATGATGAGATCTCTGAATTAAGTCGCACGTTTGAAGCGATGCGCAGTACCATTTATGCAAGAGAAAGTGACTTAGAAAGTAGAGTTGAAAGACGAACACAAGCGCTTGAGCGAGCGATGCATGCAGCTGAAATGGCAGTCTCTGCAAAAAGCCGTTTTTTGGCTAATATGAGCCACGAAATTCGCACGCCTATGAATGGCATATTAGGCACTATTCAATTACTAGAACAAGAAGCGAACTTTAGTAAAGAACAAAAGCATCTATTAAAGCTTGCCAGCGTGTCAGGTAGTAATCTATTGACACTCATTAATGATATTCTCGATATCTCGAAATTAGAGCAAGGCCAAATCAGTCTATACGAAGAACCATTTGAGCTTAAAAGTACCGTCGATCATTTACTCCACTTAACCCAATCTAGAGCGCGCTCAAAGCCAATCACTATGCTTTATACCATAGTGCCAAATACGCCATTAGAAATTGCCAGTGATAAACATAGACTGCAGCAAGTCCTACTTAATTTGCTCAGTAATGCATATAAGTTTACGACGCAGGGGGAAGTCGCCTTATTCATTCAACTCAACCCTAAAAACAACGAGCAGCTACTATTCACAGTGAAGGACACCGGGATCGGGATCAAAGCGGAGCAACAAGAAAAGATTTTTGACCCATTTTGTCAGGAGGATGACAGCACAACCAAGCGCTTTGGAGGCACTGGACTGGGCTTAAGTATTTGCCAACAACTCGTCAGCCTTGCTGGCGGCACACTATCTTGTGAATCACAGCCAGGTAAAGGCGCAACATTCACCTTTACATGGCCGTACTCACCCTGTTGCTTAATAGAACCAGGTGATGGCGAACAAACACAATGTGCTCGGCTTAATGGCCATGTGTTGCTTGCTGAAGACAACGCCATCAATCAAGTTGTTATCTGCGCTATGTTAGAAAAGCTTGGACTACGTGTTGACTTAGCAAAAGATGGTCAGCAAGTGCTTGAAAAAATAGAGCTGGATTACTTTGATTTAATTCTGATGGATGTGCATATGCCCAAAATGGATGGCATAGAAGCAACTAAACACATCAGAGCCCATCCTAAGTATAGCCAGATGGTGATCATCGCTATCACGGCGAATGTGTTTTTAGAGGACATAGCGACATACTATAGTGCAGGTATGGATGACTTTGTCGCCAAACCCGTCGAAATGACGAAGCTCGAATTAGTATTGAGCAAATGGTTAGGAATAAAAAACAGCTAACCACACCGTTTCTTCATCCGGTTTGGTCCAACTGACTTTATGTTTACAATGTGCTGGGATATTAATGTGCTCTCCAACACCGAGCTTTATTATCCGTCCGTCAGCAAAGGTTATCTCTCCCTCACCTTGCAATACAATGACCCATTCATGTTGTGCTTGATCATACCACCCTGTCTCTGGAGACGTATGGCCACGAGATATAATGCGCTCTATTTTCACATCATCATTACCGGCAATAAGCTCAAAAAACTCATCCGATAAATCTTGTGGCATCGCATCAAATACGCTTTTCTTAATTTCGCTCATAAGGAAACCTCTATACAGATTAACATAATCGTAAAAAATGAAGATAAGGTAAGTATTAGTAGAAGGACTTGGTGGAGCTAGGCGGGATCGAACCGCCGACCTCTTGCATGCCATGCAAGCGCTCTCCCAGCTGAGCTATAGCCCCAAGTTAGCGAGTAAGAGTTTATTATATCTTGTTAATTTGTAAAGCAGTTTTTTCCTAATAATCAAACCACCCAACAAATATCATTTCCCAAAAAGTAGCGACCAGCAATAAGTTGGTCGCTATAGTTACGGTTTAACTTTGGTGACAACGGGGGTTTTAGTTTGTTAATTTTTTTAACGCGCTGTCTAATGAACCAATCAATTCATCATTAATCAGTGTGTTTTTTTCCATATCAAAGTTGTCAAAAAAGCTAGGAATAGACAAGTGTGCTTTTACATCTGCAGCAAAGTATGGGGCTGAATTTACTGCGGCATTCAAAACACTTTGTGCGCCACCAGGGCCTGGCGACGTCGCCAACAATAGCATAGGTGTGTTTTGATATACTTTCATGTCAATGCGTGATACCCAGTCAAAGATATTTTTATACGCAGCTGTATATGAACCATTATGTTCAGCAAATGAAATGACAATGGCATCTGCACCGCCTACCTTATCGTAAAAGCGCTGCGCCTGCTCAGGGATACCATGCTCTTTTTCACGGTCAATGCTATATATAGGCATTTCAAAATCATTCAAATCTAAAATTTCTACTTCAGCTTGCTCAATGCGAGAGGTGGCATATTTCACTAATGCGTTATTGATTGACTGACGGCTGTTACTTGCTGCAAATGCTAATACTTTCATGATGCACTCCAAAATAGTTGCTTTATTTATCGTGATTAATTGCTCAACTTGATGACAAACAGTGTAGATTAAGTTCTAATAAACATTAATAGGGCAATTGAAAAGTTACTGTTTCCATATGAATCATAATCTATTTGAAGGGATCGAGGTGTTTGTCAAAGTGGTGCAATGCAATAGCTTTGCAGAAGCTGCACATCAGCTCGGACACTCCCCATCTCATATCAGTAAAGTCATAAATCGATTAGAAGCTCGACTTGGCATGCGGCTGTTAAATAGAACAACGCGCACGCTTGCGTTAACACCCGATGGCGAAGTCTATTTTCAGCATTGTGTACAGCTGATTTCAGATGCAGAACAAACACTGCAGTTACTGACAAACGAAGAAAACAAACCAAAAGGCGTACTAAAAATTAGTTGTCCAGTGGCATTTAGTTTAGATTATGTCCGACCTATCGCGGCTGAGTATCTAAAGAAATACCCAAATGTGACCATTGAGTGGGATATTAACGATCGTGCAGTTGATATCGTAGGCGATGGCTTTGACTTGGCACTTAGAGCTACAACACGTCTGGAAGAGTCCAGCTTGATCTGCAAACGGATCTATAAGTGCAGAACACTCGTCGTTGCAAGCCCAAATTACATTGAACAATATGGCAGGCCACATCACCCAAGGGAGTTAACTAAGCATCACTGTATTTGCTACAGCAACCTAAAAACTCCAGATCGCTGGGAGTTTACTGAACAGTCAGGAAAATCATTCATCGTCGACGTGCGCAAACGCGTTAATTGCAACAACGGTAAAATGCAAGCCGCGCTTGCCATAGATGGGATTGGTATCACCAGATTACCTGAGTTTTACTTAGAAGACGCATTAAAGACCAAGCAATTAGAAATACTATTTGAGTGCTATGAGCAAAAGCCAGTTGAAGTATATGTAATGTACCCAAGCAGAAAACACCTCTCGCCTAAAGTACGTTATTTTATTGACATGCTGGCACAGAAATTGTCGCCCTAGCAATCACACACTAATTGGATATTGCCCCATAACGCTGATAAATTTTCTCAATTTCTTTATTGTGCCTCATCAATGAGAGCGCTTCATCGAGCTCCTTTTGCAGTCGTTTTAAATGGGGTTGTAATCGCATATGCACAGGCAACTTACTGATTTCATATAGCGCTTTAAACTCAGCATAGTCTGAGTTACGTTTTTGATAATACGCTGCTGTAGCATCACCTATCATCACACAGTCAATGCGCTTATGTGCAAGCTGGAACAATAACTCTTTTTCTGATGTATTGTCATACACCATGATTTTATCAGTGCCGAAGTGTGCTTCAAATTCGCCATACCTATAACCACGCACACGCCCAAATACCTTGCCATAAAACGCAACGGGGTTGTCAACAACAAGGGCATCCTTCCTACCTAAAACAACCTCTCGAGAATACGCGTAGGCGCGAGAATAGATTGCTGGTTTAACACCCTCAACTCTCCAGCTTGGGTTAACACCTGGTTCAATATCAATCTTGCCCAAATCAAACTGCTTTTGCCCACGCGCAACAGACCAAGGCACCAGCTCAAAAGTATGTCCTGTTAACTCACTTAAGCGCACAAAAAGATCACTAAAAATACCGGATTGCTTACCATTTACGATGAAGTTATACGGCGGGTTTGCACCATGATAGACCAAAACGGTGTAATGCTCAGCAACACCGACTGAAGAGAATAACAATGCAAAAAAATACAGCAAGTAACGCATGATCTAGCCAAATTAACCTGATAGTTATCAACTTAGCACAAATTTTACACAGATTATGAATTCGCACCTTTTTTGAACAGAAAAAGTACGATTTCTTGCCTTATTGGTAACACCGCCATTTTTGGCACTAAATACAAAGAAACAATATTCTCATTACTTAAACAAAACGGCTAAATAATACCCATAAATTTCATTTTATAAATTTTTTCTTCATTTTTTTGACTTTAATCATAAATATTATATTCATTTATTCGTTTAATAATTATGTACGAACGCAAGGTCTCTCACTTTGTAGTTTACGTTGTGAAGGAAACAACACGACAACAACTCCGTACATAAAATTTATTACGAGCCAATGAGGCTCTTTATTCTCAAGAAAAGGAAAAAACTATGAAAACTGGCGTATTATTCTCACTAATTGCCGTTGCTGCCGCTGCTAACGTATCAGCTGAAGAGCTGCCTGCTGATGCTGGTTATGCAAGTGTTCAAGAAGTGCTGGAATATGGTCGTAAGTATCAAGCTATCAGAACACAGCTTAAAGATGCAGGATATCGCTTCCACAACTGTCACACCCAAGTAATCAATTACTTCGTGACACCAATGCAACCTGAATATCTTTATGCAAAAACTGAGTGCACTTACTCGACGCCAAGTGGTGGCAGCTACTCTCTACAAACAGACTATGCAAAAGTCACGATTGATGTAAATTATAATCAAGAGTTTGGTTTGTATAGAGAAGGTGATGTGACAGTAAACTATATGACTGTTTACTAATCATACCGCTGACAGAGCCACTACTCATACCGGTTAAAATTAGTTGCTCAGTGAACAGTGGATGGGACACCTTTTTGGAGGTGTTCCCATTAATAAGTATCACCTCAAGCCTATCTTATGACCAGCTTAATGCCCAAAGCTAACTCCGCTATAAATATTTAAATAATTTATAGGTAATTCTGAGTATACCCTTATAAATCGACTTATTTACCTATAATATTTACACCTATTGAATGAAGATTTTAAATGGTTGTCAATCGACTAAAACTTAAAGTCTTTTACTGATAATAAATCCAAGGTTGTCAGCCGTACGACATACCTAAAAAATCACATAAATTAGCATATAAACGGGGTTAAAATGGGTTACGATGACTCAAGTCATTTAACAATCTTAATTGCGGATGATCATCACCTAATAAGGCAGGGATTACACTCCTTAATCATGCAATCACACACACGATACCAAGTTGATGATGTCGCCACAGGAGAGCAGGCTTGGCAATACATTACTGAACACGAACCCGACCTTGCGATTTTAGATGTTTCTATGGGTAGCCTCTGTGGATTAAAAGTATGCGAGAGAGTCAAACAAAAAAAGCTAAAAACACGCATTATCTTTCTCAGTATGTATGATGATGTAAAAATAATACGCCGTGCACTTGAAATAGGTGCAGACGGATATTTATCTAAAAGCGAAGCATTTGCCACCCTAAATCAAGCAATCAAAGTCGTGACCAGTGGTCAGTCTTTTATCAGCCCAGATATTAAAGCTGAACTAGCACAACACCAATCAAGCGATACACACAAAACTTTAACGAACAGAGAAAAACAAATCGTCAGCTATATCAGTCAAGGTAAATCAAATCGGCAAACTGCTGATATTTTGTGTATTTCTGTCAAAACAGTTGATAACCACCGCACCAAGGTAATGAAAAAGCTTGGCGTTAAAAAAGCGGCTGAGCTTGTAAAATATGCGCTTGAAGAGAGACTAATTGTTTAAATAAATTGAGCTCTCACCTTAGAACATTATTTTATTTGACTTAATTATCGTCGTTTAACCGTCAGCTATATTTACGTTTTAAACAACTCGTTTTTAGCCCATTAAGTGGAGTTATAATAACACGAGGTAGTTATGGTCATTTGACTAAAAATGAATTCACTGTGGGAGGTTGCAAGCACATTAAACAACATGCGATGACTTGCGCTTCTACACTCTATTTCGCCCCCAACAATTTAATTTTTCATTCATATTTATTACGTTCTTTGATAAAACTCACACGCCAAAGCCCCCATAAAATAAACTCTTATAAACTTGTTAAAAAACAAATTTATGGCTCTGGAATTCAGAATTTGAAAGACCTTTACTAAAAGTGCTTTATGGAAGAGGTTGCTTATTGCATAGCTCACCATCCCCCTAACTTTTTGAACCCATATAGGGTAAATACCCTATTTCATTTTAAGCGTTCATAACGTAATTTACCCATTTTATTGCAGTAGATAACGGCTTATCTCAATAACCAATACTTCTCAAAGGGAAATTTTATGTTTGAACAAAAAACAAATGTCTCATCAAAGCTCAAAGCGACAGGCAAGTTTACACGAAATTTATTATTAGTTAGCATGCTGGGTTTACCACTCTTTACTCAAGCACAAGCTCCAACTCATACCAGTGAAATATCAGCCGTCAATTCAAACCCAGGCGCGCAACGCATCCATGACGTACATGTATTGGCTAACGGTAATTATGTTGTAACTTGGCTTGGGGGTGGTGTAGTGGCCTATGAACAAGCGCAAACATTCGATTCAAACGGAAATAAGCTCGGTCCTGAAATTAGCCTAAACACTGGTGGGCAAATAATTCCTCTAGAAAACGGCAGTTTTTTAGTCATTGACTTTGAAAATCGCTATTCTTTTAATCAATCTAACGTAAGTATCCAAAAATACACCAGCAGTGGAATGGCTGATAGTAGCAGTTATAAGCTACCTTTAAGCACAACGGTAGCTTCAGCCGATGACACTTTCAAAGAGTTTAAAGTGACAAAACTGTCCAATAATAAGCTGGCCATCGCTTTTGGTACTGAAAATATCTATACAAAAATCATTAATATCGGTAGCACTATCACTGCCCAAGACGCAGTTAAAACCAGTGCTGTAGCGTCTGGTTACAAACCTGATATCAATGTAACGACGCTGGAAAATGGCGACTTTATCGTAACTTGGGTAGGCCGATTATCAGCACAAAATGATAAACCTATATACTTCCAACGGTATAACAACCAGGGTCAAGCCATTGGTGAAAATAAGGTACTAAACTCTTTACATAAAGATATTTATGTCCCAGATATTGGCATTGATGCTACTAAAAATGGCGGTTTTATAATGACCTGGCCGTCTACAGTAGACAATAGTACCTACAACTTACTAGGACAAACGTTTTCAGCAGACGGTCAATCTCAGAGTGTACCATTTCAAATAAATACAGATCCAATGCGCGTTAGAGATGCTCAATCAGATGTCTCTGTAACAGCCAACGGTGATTTTTTAGTGACTTGGAGCCAAACTAGCTCACAAAACTATGATACAAATATTTATTTGCAAGCAATAAACGCGGATGGAACAAAAAGTGGCGACAAAGTATTGGTAGACACAAATACCACTCTTTATGAACCTCTTCCAATGATTGGCGACCTGCAAGCAGGTAACTTCGTTCTGGTTTGGGTAGCCAATATATACAGCGCTGCCGACACACCTGAAGTGCTTTCACAACACTTCACTCTAAGTTCACCACAACTTCCAAACGAACTAACCGCCACTGTACCCAGCGGCCCTATTTATGTAGGTGATACTATTGAATTACCTTTATCCGCAACAGGTACAAACATTTATGGCATTGATTCTGTGTTAACTGTCAATAATAGTAATATTGCACAGGTCACAGGAGGAAGTTATGGAGAATTTTTACCTACTGGTCAACGCCTTACGATTCCAGTCAATCATACAGATTCTAGCTGGGAGAGTGCGCTTTCTCTTAAAGCACCTTATGAAGCCAAAACAGGGCAAGGGCAATACGCAACTGTGACTTTAGTCGCTAACAACCCTGGCTCAACCAGCGTAAGCTTGTCATCTCAGTTTACAAATGAGAATGGGCAGTACATTTACCAGGGACAATACAATTATACTCTCACCGTTTTAGAGTCTGTATTCCTAACTGGCGATGTTTCTTCACTTCAATCTAACGGCGACTATAGCCAAATCACAATTACAATTAACGGCGAACCGGTACAAATTAATGCGGATGGCACTTTTAAGATCCGCGCCGACATAGGTAATGCAACTGTTGTTATATCTGCCCCTGGGTTTATTAGCGGTGAAAAACAGCTGACTTTGTCGCCTAACCAAGCTGATTTAGACTTTGGCCCAGTTCAACTCACTGCTGGTGACAGCAATGGGAATGAAAAAATAGACATTGGTGATCTAACTCAACTTTTGGCATCATACCGCTCTACCAGCGCAGAGCCAAACTATACTCCGTCTGCTGACTTTAATCGTGACAATAAAATAGACTTACAAGATCTAACTTTGTTGGGCAAAAACTTTGGTAAACAAGGACCACAACCTTTTTAACCAGCTAATAGCGAACAGACCATAAATTTCTTGGTCTGTTCGCCAAGAATAAAGAGAAGAATATGCACTTTCTATTTATGACCTTACTACTGTTCTGCTGTACTGTTGCAAATGCAAGCGATGGCAGCGTATCTTTAAGTAGTCCAAGTCAAAAAATTAAATCGGGCAGCCAATTTTATGTGGATGTATTAGTTGAAAATGCACCGGAAATTTATGGTGCACACCTTGTTTTAAATTACGATGCCACACAGCTAGAGCCGATTGACCAAGATCAGCAAACACCTGCTGTACAAATTGAGCATGGCAACTTTTTTGACACCAAAAAATTATTTGTATTGACCAATTCGGCTAATACGAAATTGGGGAAATTAGACTATATTATCAGCCAAATGGCGCCTGCGGAGAGTGTATCTGGCTCTGGTCGAATTGCTCGAATATTTTTTGAAGCCAAAGAAAATGCGACCAAAGCGAATATTACTATCGAGAAAGCTGACTTTGGTACGAAAGATGGTCAAAGCCTGATATTTAATACCAACTCAACGCTCAACATCGAGTTTGATGCAACCTATCAAGTTGCTCCCACTCCACCAACATTCACATACAGCACAACACTCTTAGTGGCTATTGTGAGCACATTAGTGCTAGTTTTTATTATTGTCGCTTTAAGACGCAAACGCGTCGTTAAAGCCTAGGGCACCGAATGTTGCCCTCTCTGCTCTAAAAGCTGTATTTATTACAGGTGACCATTAAGATGAGCAATTTATCACCTTCCAAAGACGACACATTACGTAAATTAGACAGAGCAATCCGCCATGACGAGATAAGTTGATATTGAGTCAGATACTGCTTTGAGAAATGCACTGTATCAAAGCTGTATACCGTAAGTAAGTTTACTCCAAGTCAACTACTAATGAGTATGTTTAACTTGCCGTTGGTTGGCCACGCTGCGACTCCCATTAACCTTGGTGGTGCACTTATTGTTAATGCGAAAACTAATGCTGGCCGACACCCAACTAGAATAAAATCATTATCAAACAGAAATAACGTAATATTTTGATTTTCCTATTATGATTTTGAAGCGAAGAAACCAGATCTTGTTGCTCAAATTTTCTCACCCGACGGATTAAAGGTTGGGACAGAAGTCTCTCTGAACGCAGAACATAGCCACCTTTTAAGTGAAGACAGATTATTTGTATTAAAAAATGCTGCCAATAAACAAGGTAACACAATCGACTATATAGCCAGTCAGACGGGCTCCTGCGAACTCAATGCTCAGCCTTGCATTTAACTCAGCGTATAACATCGCCAGTCCGCCAGTCCACCATCTGCCAACCAAAAAAGTACAATATTGTTTGCAGCCATTGTCAGCATAATGGTCATAATTTCCCTAACGGCTCTATTGAGACGCAAACGCGACGAGCATATCTCAGCAGAAAAAGCGTAAAGGCATCAGAAGATGCCCGCTAACCTCTGCAAAATAAGGAGAGGCGTTTACTGTTGGTAAACATGGATATAGCCATCGAGATCTGGCACCAACACCTTACCAGCACCAACTGCAGGTGAGGCATACACACCACCATGTACAAAGCCCGAAATCATTTTTGGTTGATAATGCCAAACGGTCTCACCAGATCCCTTGGCTACAGCCATAAAACCACGCTGAGTGATATACCAACCTGGCTCATCATGTCCTGTGGAACCGATATAAACATGCTTATCATCAATAATGGGTTTTCCCCAACTCCAACCGGGCGTTGCTACCTGCCAAACAATGTCACCAGTTTCTGCTTCCATCTTAAACAATAGCTTGGCATCTGAACTGCCGATATAAAAGTAATCGTCATCGCTATCAGCAACCGCACTGGACTCAACCCATGATCCACCAGGTAGTGCCTTTTTCCATAAGACTTGACCTGAATGAGGCTCAAGCCCATACAAGTTTGTATCTCTAGAACCAATCACCACAACATCATCAATCACTGCAGGGCTTGAGGGAACCGCACCTTGTGTCTGATACTGCCATGCCAGCTCTCCCGTATGCTTATTAAGTGCATAAACGTGGCCATCCCAGCTAGCAACAAAGACTTTGCCCTGATATAAACTAGCGGTCGCGCGGATCATACCTTGTGTTTTAAACTGCCATTTAACTTCACCAGTACGTTTCGAGATTGCATAAAAATGACCATCGGCACTGCCAATATAAACAAGTCGGTTATCTGCAATTGGACTCGACTTGGTATAATCAAACTCCCAAGGTGCGTGATTTGCAGGTAAAACCCTATGATGACCTCCATCATTCAAGCTTACTTTCCATAGCAGCTTACCGCTCCAGCGATTTAATGCGTATAAAAATCCATCATCACTTGAAAAAAACACCCGATGATTATCAACAAAGGGTTTTGAACGCACCTTGCCTTGAGTTTCATGTGTCCAGCGCAATTTTACTCGGTCGATATCAAAAGCGTACAATTTGCCATTGTCACTGCCAAAATAAGCCAGGTGATTTTTAAGGGAGATACTTCCCCAGTTTTCACTGCCTGTTTGGTAGCTGTATAAGTAATCTCCACTTTTAGCAAGAGAAGAGACACTGATGAAAGCGGATAATAATCCCGCGCATAATGTGGTTGCCACCTTTTTTATTGTCATTGTTTGCTCCTTGATTAAATTTCGAAGCAACACTAAATGACCACCAAAAATAAGTCCTGAAATTTAACTTAAACTTTCTTAGTAAATATTAAATATCTGATATATCAGCTTTTAAAATATGGTTTTGTACAAGTTGAGTAAACTTTTCGTCTTGTCTTAACGATAAGAAATGTGGATCTGCTGCAATCCATAAAAAGGCATATTGTCCAGCAAGCCGCGACTGCTCCAAATAATGTAGCGCGAGTTGTTTGTCCCCTATGGCCGTTGCATAACGAGCTTGAGACATAGGGGCATCATAATGTCCAATATCCGCTCTTCGCGTATCCTGATAAAGCAACCAACGGTAAACCCCTTCCATACCTTGAGTGGCAAACTGCTTTTCAATCATAGTGATTTCTGACTCTGTGTATCCTTCATACTTCATAACCCAAATTAACTCTTGCAATGCCAAGTCAAACCGCCCCAATTGTTCGTAAATCGCTCTTAAGCAAACGTGATAAAATCGATTACTCTGTGCGTAAGGGCGCAACCTATCCAGCACTTCGAATGCTTCGTCAAACTGTTGGCTCATCATATAAACCCACGCCACACTCTCACTTGAATAACCATCAGGCTCCATCGTCTGATACGTGCGAATGTGATGCATCGCTTCGTCATTTCTACCCAGAGCCAGTAGATACTGCCCATACATATGATGCGCTTCGCTATTGGGAAGTGCATTTAAAAAATAAACTTCAGCATCTTTGGTATTCATATTCCCCATAAAAATGAGCTTTGCGTATAATAAATTAGCCTCTTTATGCTCAGGATAGTCTGATAAAACCCGCTCCAAAATCGTTTTTATATGCAGCTTGCCCTCTGAATAATTGTCACTTTTGGGGTCTAGCTGAGAAAAGTGTGCCTTAGCAAGCCAGTATATTGGTTCGGATAACTGAGGCGCTTCAATAGAGATAGATTTTAGTAGACTGATCGCTCTATCAAGTTGCTCTGGGTGATTATTAATTATAAAACGCGCATGATTAAATGGCTCAGCTAAGTGATCTGGGATCACTTGCTTGACAGGTGCCCTAGGCATTTGCCAAAAAACCACAAAAGAAATCGCAACCAAGCAAAGGGCCGCTTTTAACAAAAAACTATCTAACGAAGATGGCAGTGCATCGCAAAGCGGTGGACCCACCCAACGATATCCTACGCCCGAAATGGTTTTTATATATTTAGGTGACTTAGCATCATCTCCTAATAACCTGCGCAGCCCATTAATAGCCACATAGATTGCATCTTCACTAACAACACGTTGCCCCCATACTTCGGATAAAATTTGTGATTTGCTGACATCTTGATGCTTAAACTTTAAAAGTAAAACTAACAGCGCATACTGCTTAGGATCCAATTCCACTACTTTTGTGCCATCTTGTAAGCTCAACTGCCGATGATTTATAACCCATTGTCCTTTATTGGCGGTCTTCAGCATAATTCCTACCTGAGAATAAAAATCTATAGTTATCTAATTTAAAAATAATATTTGGGTAAAATATCGCCATTAGCATAATGGACTTGACGTGTGTTGTTAAGGTTTTGTTTACAAAAATTACAAAGGTAAGAATTTTGCAATATAAAGGGCTGAGAATTTCTCGCCCTTTATCAGCTAAAATTAATAATAACTGGTACTTAATGTGCCTTGCTGAAGGTCTTGATTTATTTTCCACTCATCAAAAAGCATTGTTGAGCCACCAGAATTTGAACAACGAACAGCATATGTCATAGAAGAGCTAAATGCATCATAAAGCACTTTACCAGTGTGGTTAAATACATCGCTATAAAGGTTACTTACATGCATCTGGCCATTAAATAATCCGGGTACATCACTATTGCCAAACTCAACGACACGACACTCGCCGTCAGGTGCATGTGTATTTACTGATAATTGCGCTGTCAAAGTAACAGATTGAAAATACCCGGGATGCCTATCACCTGCGTCGGTCCAGTTATCAAACTGCAACGACCTGTCGTAATTAATTGACGGTGCTGCAGGCACTTTATGGTGTACTAAATAGCTACGATTATCATCATGACAAGTCAATTTGACCACCTTGGCCACGGTTTCATTGCCATGTTCTACAGCACCAAAAACCACCCGATTATCAGCAACGGTTAACGGCGCAATCAAAGCACCACTGACTTCATTATACAACGCAGCCGCATTACAAGTCGCTTGTGCCGCTGTGTCAAAAAATGCGGTAAAATAATGCGACGAAGTCGTCTGCACCATCATACTTTTGACCGGACCATATGGGTATTGGGTCGTTTTACCTGCATTACTATCCGCATCGTAAATTGTCTCAAGCGCGTAGGCATTACCCGTCATCAAAATACCTACAGCTAGGGCGTGAATTACTTTCATTATACTCTCCTTTGAAAACAGCCACTCAATAAGTCTATTATTTTTACTAATTATTATAAGCACAAAAATGGCGACTAGCGCTGGTGACAAACACCTTACCCGCTCGCTACAAAGCACATCATTTACTTTACAGCCTTAACTCAACAAAAAAGTCAATTTAGGTACAGGCTGCCGCTGTGTGCCATTCTATAATGACCTCAAAAAACAATAAGTCAAATGTTTTTACTTAATGAAAATATCGACATTACCGTAATCACTACTCCATGAAATAATCATTAGCCATTGATATTTATGGATATATTGTTTAGTTGATACGTAGTTATTAAACCGTGCATTTTTTTGCCCATTAAATACGTTATCTTATCTTGGCAAGATGAATAGCTTGATGCACTTTTATAAGCATGTAGGGAAGACAATGTATTTTTGGAATATATGGGCACTCAAATCAGATCTCAGAGCGAACCTGCTCACCCCTAGATGCGATTTAAAATACCTCATTGCAATACTCATTTTGATGTCATTACGGACTACACCAACAGAAACCTCAAATAGCTACGACTACTTAAGTTTGTTACTCGATATTGTGATGATTGTGGTCAGTACTTGGTATTGCTTCAAAATAAACGGCGGTAACAGCGGCAAAGATTTTTTACGCCGTTATCTATCTATTTGTTGGGTCGTGGGTGTTCGCGTTCTCGTTTGTACAGTGCCGATTTCCATTTCTGTCTATTCGCTGATTTACATAGCAAGAGGTGAAGTCTCCGAAGGCACCACACTGTTTGACTTTCTGTTCACTTTGTTATTTTCAGGTGTGTATTACTGGCGAGTTATAGTCCAAATGAAAGACGTTCAAAACATGGGTGTGCGCGAATAACGCGCACTAAGTTAACTCGTAGCGCAATGATCGACAACTCATTCTTTAATCAATTGAACAACAACACACAAAAGTGATTTATACTCGCTTAAGTATTAAAAATTACACTGTTCAGATTCATATCTTTTATATTCAGCTGCTTCTATGTTTCACTCTTACCGTCACCTTAAAGTCTCAAATGTTCAATAAGCTAAATGCAATAGCCGCGATTAATTTAAATTATTCAACACCTAGAAAAACGCGTTTATTGCTTATAACTTAACTAAATCACCGTGTAATAAATCGTAATATTTTTCCTTTTTTTCCACGCTTACTATTTCAGTGTCGTAGTACACGCTGCGATCAATACACAATTGAAAATTAACGCTACGGAGTAACATCAAATGCGTATACGGAAAAATGTAAACGAAATAAAAGACGGAACCCTTTTATGGTATTCAAAAGCCGTTGAGGAAATGAAAAAACGCGATATCTCTGATCCAACAAGTTGGTGGTATCAAGCTGCAATACACGGAATGGGGTTACAAACCTTTCAAGAGAACCCGTTAAGTCCTGATATTTACCAATGGAGCGAAGAAAGCATATGGACGAAAGCGACTGGCTTACCACCCAATACTGAACTAAAGAAAGAGCTGATAGAGCTGTTAATAACAGAGAACACAACCCAAAATTTTTGGCAGCAATGCCAGCACGGTTCATGGTTTTTTCTACCCTGGCACCGTATGTACTTGTACTTTTTTGAACGCATTGTCAGAAAAACAATTGTCGACCTAAACGGGCCAGAAGACTGGGCACTCCCCTACTGGAATTATTCTGATGTTGATAACCCTAAGTTAACCCCAGAGCAGCAAGATAATGCACTACATATTCCACCTGAGTTTGGTTTCACCAATAGCATGGCTGGGTCATCGCATCCCAACCCAGACTTCCCTGGTCTGTGGATGGAAGAAAGGCTGAGTTATAAACTTAATCCAAAAGATGCAAGCAGTACTTCAAGTATGCAGTCTAAGAATTTTGTAGTGAATAATGGCGTCGGTTTTGGGGGAGTTGAATTTACCTTCAGTCATAGCCCCGGCACTTTTGGACTATTAGAGAACATCCCTCATAACAAGGTACATGTTGATATTGGCGGTGCAATGGGTGACCCAGATACAGCCGCTTTAGATCCGATATTTTGGCTGCACCACGCTAACATAGATAGGCTATGGCAAAGCTGGATAGAAAGAGGGAATAGCAACCCTAAAAGTCACGCGTGGTTAAATCAGGTGTTTGACTTTCATGATGAGCTTGGAAACCATGTCAAGATTTCTGCAGCTGATGTACTCAATACTAAGGACCTTGATTATACGTATACCGAGAGTTTTGCGGGAATAAACCAGACTGACAATGCCCCCAAAGAGACGAGTTCACAAGGCATAAATATGTTTGATACCATAGGTGCGACTACAAAACCATTAACAATTGAATCGAAATCAGTTTCAACTAGCTTGAACTTTATACCCCAAAAGAAAAGTGCACCTGTACTGGGAAGGGTCGATAAAGAAGACGAACTCTCACCGACGGCTATTCACGTCTTATTGGAGAACATCACCGGAACGGGCAACATAGCACCCATTAACGTATTTTTAAGACTGCCAAATCAAACTGAGCGCCACTTTGTGGGCAGTGTGGGCCTGTTTGGACTTGCACAATCATCAATCGTCAGTGCTCGAAGTACAGGTGTAGGTATCATTGTTCAATTAGACGCAACCGAAATCGTCCACCAATTAAGAGCGCATCCGCAATGGAAGCTTGAAGACATACACATCGAAGTAGAACCAAGTAGGGCGCTAGGTGCGGCGAATGCAACCATTGGCCGGATCAGCATAAAAGCTGAAGTTTAGTCACTGGTATGGCTACGCTAATTTTTAAAAAAGTGAGCGCCTTTAGGGTTGCTCACCCTCACTGGTTCGTGCTGTGCCTTGCTGCGTTAATATGGATGTATTATCTATCCACTTTACTTGGTACCAGCACCTCACATCACCACCATCATGCTCACCATGACATGCACGCCCAGGCAGGGTTTGCCAGCATGACTTGGCAGTGGATGCTGATGGTATTTGCAATGATGCTACCAATGACCAGCGGGACCATCAGAAGCCTAGTAAACAGTGTACCAATATACCGCCAACAGCTGAGCCTAGCGCTGTTTATTATTGGCTATGCATCTGTTTGGCTGGTTTTTGGTGTTGTTTTGCTCTTGGCAACACATATGCTCCAAACCACCTCATGGACAGCAGAACTAAACGTGCTGCCCATTGCAGCCTTAGGCTATTTCGCCGCGGGTATGCTCAGTGATGCAGCATTTAGAATGCGTTTACTGAATGCGTGCGGCAGTATTTGGTCACCAAGGCTTCGGGGTTTTAAAGCAGACTTAGATGTATTAACAATCGGTTTGAAAGAAGGGATTAAATGCGTCAAAACCTGCGCTCACGTTATGATTGCCATGCATATTGCCGGTCACGGCATTGTGCAAATGGGCATATTAACAGCAGCGCTGTTTTATGAAGCAACGCTTTATCGAAATAAAAAACATGTCTTGCGAAACACTTGCTATGTACTTGCCGCGTATCAATTGATTGTGTTTTACTTGCCACACTTTGGTCATTAGGTGTGTTTTTGTTGCCGTACTCTGCTTTAGATTACGGCAACAAATACCTTCAAAACCTTGAATCTTATAAGTTACTTTTCTGGTGCATCAACATAGCTTAAGCCACTTTCAATGCGCGCAAACCACTTTGCGATATGAGGAAAGTCACTTACATTAACACCCGCTTTTACAGCCAGTTTTGGGGACGTATACAAGGCAATGTCTGCTATGCTTGGTACCTAACAAGTAGTCACGATCACCCAAATGTTTGTCCAAATAAACAAAAAAGTTGATTGTTTTATCATAAGTTTGCTCAAGGTCATCAGGTTTCCCAATGACCTTAATGCCACGATATAAGTTAGGGCCGTTGAGTACTTCACCTGCTAACATGGATAAGAATTTTTGTATTTCTGCTCGCAGTAATACGCCCTCTGAATACCATTTTATTATCCGCATCATACTTTTTGGCAAGGTACACTCATATCGCATTCGAGTCACAATGCCACCATCGTCCGTTTTTATATGTTAACAATAATCACTCGGGATATGCCTAAGCATGTGTCAAAAGGCACGGATTGACAATTTAAGAAAATATTTTTACGTGACAAAAATTACAGACCACTTTTATAAAATAAACCAACACTTTATTTACATTAAAACAAAATAAATTATTTTTTATTTTAATAATTATCAAACCATTAAGTAGAAAAATTGACAAGAATAGATTTTCTATATATTGTCAGAATAGGTTAAATAAAAAACAATAAGAAGGAAGTTTAAAATGAAAATTAAAATCAATAAAAAGAAAATAAAATGCTTATCTTTTAACGCTAAAGATTTACCCTCTAATGCTACTCCTCAAGTAGGTGGTGCATGGCAAGTACCTACAAGAGGTCGCCCTGATTGGGCACCAGGTGATTCTGATTGCTGCTGGGCACACTAAAACCTATTAAAATAAAGCATAAAATATAATATATATTTTTATCTTTATAAAAATATCACACAACATATTAATCATGCTGTGTGATATTAATTTTAATTAACCACACCACATATCGATTATACCAACTTTATTTAAAAATCAATTATTAATCACATCAATAATGGGAATAGAGTTGTTGATTTCATGCCTGACCTTTATCTCATAACCTACAGACATCACCTTTTCCCTTTTATCACATCCTGAAAATATTGAATTGATGAGCAAAATGCTTACATGGCGGAATTTATGTTCCCGATAAACCCCAAGTACCTAAATTCCTTTTGGCAATGCAAGACAAGCCTTGCTTGTGCATGGGCGTACCTTCATGGCATGTACGTTCATATCAATTTATTGTTTGTAGGAGTTTTTATGATAAAGGGCGCCATGAGGTTCCAACTTGAGTTCGGCGGCAGCCTAGGTGTGTTTTTGTTGCCGTACTCTACTTTAGATTACGGCAACCAATATCTTCAACACTCTGAATCTTGCAGATCACTTTTCTGGTGCATCAACATAGCTTAAGCCACTTTCAATGCGCGCAAACCACTTTGCAATATGAGGAAAGTCACTTACATTAACACCCGCTTTTACAGCCAGTTTTGGGTACGTATACAAGGCAATGTCTGCTATGCTTGGTTTGGCACCTAACAAGTAGTCACGATCACTTAAATGCTTGTCCAAATAAACAAAAAAGTTAATTGTTTTATCATAAGTTTGCTCAAGGTCGCCGGGTTTCCCAATAACCTTAATGCCACGATATAAGTTAGGGCCATTGAGCACTTCACCTGCTGACATGGATAAGAACTTTTGAATTTCTGCTCGCAGTAATACGTCCTCTGGATACCAGGTGTTATCCGCATCATACTTTTGTGCAAGGTACACTAATATCGCATTCGAATCACAGATCACAGCGTCGCCATCAACCAACACAGGCACCTGTCCAAGAGGGTTTAACGCCACAAACTCCTTACTTTTGTGCTCCTGTGTATGTGGGTCTAGTAGTTTGAGTTCATATTGAAGCCCAAGAATAGATAAAAAGTGTCTGATCTTGTGACCGTTACCCGATAAAGAAAAACTATAAAGCGTTATACCTGACATAAGGATCCTTTTACCTGTTAGTTAGTCTATCTTGAATGCCATTGATGCAATCAACAATTAGGCTTAGTTTTTCACAGACTTGCAAGTGAGTAAATTAAGTATTTTTGAAGATTTCAGTCTAGTCACTATTGCGCTGTGCTGGTATATCACTGAAGTACTCCACAAACTCAACTTCAAACCCATCGGGGTCAATAAAATACACATTTTTTCGATATGAATGGGCTGGCCCAACCTTATCTACCTCAAAACCAGCTTGCTCAAGACGCTTTACAACCCCATCAATACTGTTGACCACATAAGCGAAATGACCCAGACCAACTTGATGTTCCTTCAATACTCTATTTTGTCCTTCACCATGATCACTAAAAGCAAGATAGTGGTGATCATCACCAAAGTGCAGCCATGTTCGCGGTTTACCAAACCACTCGCCATTGCCTTTGCTCCTGACTTTCCAGTGTGGAAAAGCAGCACGATAAAAAGTTAATGCAGTGTCGATATTTTTAACTACTAAATTGACATGTTCTAAATACATATGCGTCTCCTATTTGTTTTCCATGGTGAACTTGAATGTGGCATATTTATCCGCAGTTAATTGTTTTATATAAAGTTTAATCATGTTTTTCATGGTCTTCCCTTCGTAAGTTGAGTGACACTTTAAAATCTCAACTTAACTTGAGGTAAAGGCTTATTTTGATATTTTTTGAAAAACTGGCCACACGAGCTTAAACCTCACTTGCCAGAGTGCTGCAAAAGCAAATCCGCTATTGGTATCAGGCCTTAGAAAATGTAATATTTATGTATAAAATTCATTTTTAGAGGGAACACTATGTGGATGATTAGAGCTGGCGAAGGCGCATATTTAGTTGACGATTTTGAGAAAACAGCCTGCGTTAGTATAGGCTGGAACGAAATCGGAGATTTATCTGACATCGCTAATGAATCAGACTTAAAGTCTAAATACTTGGCATCCTTTCAAGGCCAGCATACATCAAAATCGAGTAATGCCGTCGCCATGATTAAGAAATTTCGCTTTGACATGAAAGTGGGCGACCTGGCAATTACCTACAATCCATCTAGCAGGGAATATTTGGTTGGCGAAATCATAAGTGACTACACTTATGTGCAAGATATTATTGATGATGAGAGTTTCAATCATATTCGCAAAGTCAAGTGGCTTGGTCATGTCAGCCGCGATGCATTGAGCGTATCTTCTCGCAATACTCTCGGCAGTACACTCACCGTCTTTGCCGTTAACCAAGACGTCGCATCCGAAATTAAAAGAAACTTAGACCATCAGCAACCAAACCAAGTGGAAGTGCTCGCAGAAGAAAATGAAAAAGCAATTGAGCAATCTCGAAACGATGTCATTGAACAATCAAGCGAGCTTATAAAAGACCGCATCATCGCTATCTCACCAGAAGATATGGAATACTTAGTTGCAGGTGTATTAAGAGCGATGGGGTATCGGACTCGTGTGTCAAACAAAGGCATGGATCGAGGTGTGGATATATTCGCCTCTCCTGATGGGATCGGGCTTGAGTCTCCTAGAATAAAAGTCGAGGTAAAACACCAAAAAAATAAACGTATGACCTCGCAACACTTACGAAGCTTTATTGGCGGACTCCGCGAAGGTGATCGTGCTTTATACGTCAGTACAGGTGGATTTACTAAAGACGCAAAATATGAAGCCGATCGCTCAAATATCCCTTTGACCCTCATTGATATTGACGATTTAATGAAACTCATCACTGAGCATTACGACGAGTTCGACATAGAAACCCGTGTTTTACTGCCCCTCACCAAGGTGTATTGGCCAAGGTAAAGTGATTAAAGCGTCACTCTTAAAACCTGATTTCGCATCAAAATCACTGAGTAATGCACTCAAAGCTGCACTTTAAAGCGCATCAATACCAAACTTGGTGATTTTTATGTCCGTAACAGCCTCTCTGAAAACACAGCCTGGATAAACTCAACAAACGCGGCAACTTTAGGAATATGCAGACGATTTTTAGGATATAGCGCGTAAACATCCACCGCTGGTAACTCCCAGTGAGGCAATATAGGCTCAAGCAGATCTTTTTCAGGACTGTGCGAACACATGTAATCTGGCAGTATGGCAACGCCAATGCCATCGACGACCATTTGCTTAAGCACAACGTAATCATCCACCCGCATTCGCGGATAAATAGTGACATCGCATTGCAGTGTGTCATTAACCAAACTGATGACCTCAGACTTTTGGATACTGCTCATCAACAATACATCTAAATGAGCTAACTGTTCTGGATGACTGATAACGCCATACTGCTCTACAAACTCCCGACTTGCATAAAACCTTCTTGAAACACGCCCTAAACGCTTAGCAACCAAACGTGAATCTGCTAACTCTCCTATTCTGATCACCAAATCAAACCCTTCTTCAATCACATCAACTCTGCGATTTAGCAGGCTCAATTGCAAGTTAACCTGCTGGTGCTTGTGCATAAACTTACTCAATACAGGTTTTAAAATTTCGTGTCCCATGCCCACAGACATACCCACTTTGAGTTCGCCAGCCACCTCGTTGAGTGCTTTTGCAACACTGGCATGAGCCAACTCAATATGCGCTTTGATCTGCTTGCAATGTTCAAGGTAAACACGCCCCGCTTCCGTTAAATGCTGCGTTCGAGTTGTGCGCTCGAGCAAAGTGATACCCAAGCTGGCTTCCAATTGCGCAACCTTTCTACTCAAATTGGCTTTTGGCATATTTAGTCGCTCTGCTGCCACAGTAAAACTGCCTGCGTCCACCACAGCCAAGAACAGCAGCATGGCATTCACATCGGTTTTTTCCATCGACCTCACCTTATTGTTGTTATATCTGGAAAAGTAATTCTATTTTATAGGTATATATAAAACAACTGTCTGCTCGTACACTTTACTCATCACTTCGAAACAAGATTAAAAAATAGGAAATGACCATGAAAATTCTTTCAAGAGACTCTTTAGAACTAGGCGGTTTTGCAGGCATTACAGAGCACAGATTAGTCACCGATAGCCGCGTTTTTGCAGGGCGTAAAAAGCCAGAAACATTTGAAGGGCTTGGCAGCATGGTGTACTTAGCAGATGCGCGTTACTTACCAAAAGGCCAGTCGGGTATGCACCCACATAGCGAAATTGATGTCATTTCGATTGTCTTAGAAGGCCGAGTAAGCCACGAAGGGTCGTTAGAACATGGTAAAGACTTGAGCGCAGGTGATGTGCAAGTGCAAAGAGCAGGTGGTGAGGGCTTTAGCCACAATGAGATTAACCCAGATGACAAACCAAACCGCATGTTACAAGTGTGGGCACTACCCGAAGTTGCAGGCCAACCAGCCCAGTACAAGTCATATACACCTAAAGACAATGGCGTCACGCGTATTTATGGCGGCAGTGACAGTCAAACAGAGACTTTTGCCAGCGCAACCACCATGGATATTGCACATTTGGATGCCACACAAAACCTCACCTTAGAAAAAACCGCTTTAGTTTATGTGATTTCTGGACAAGCACAGGTAGAGCAGCAAGGTCAATTAACGCAAGTGAAAGAAGGAGACTTGATTGAGGCTGGCAGCCTAGCAATAACAGCCACTGAGCAATTACATTTACTGATTGTGTCACATTAATGTGGCACTGAACTAGGAGCACATACACAATGCAAACTAAGACCCCCAATACACACATAATGATGTTGATAAACTATCTTGCGTTGTTTCCCTTGGTCTATTTTATACCCGACTGGTTAGCGCCCATGATAGGCAGCAACAAGCTCGCTCATACCGCACTGGTACTCGCGATTATCGTACCGATTATTTCTTATTTTGTGATGCCATTCGCCGTAAAAGCGCTGACGAGAAAATGATGAACACATATACGGCCACCAGCCTAGGTGGCTTGCCTGCTGCATACTAAAAAGCATGGTATTGCTGCCAAGCACCTTGCTATCAAACCTGGATAAAATTTCTTGCTCTACCGTCATATTTCCCGACCCCAACAATAAAATCCTTTGGGCTCAGGGTACACAGCCAATGATACACAATACTGACCTCAACTGATAACTCAGCATCTTTAACAGTCATATAAAGAACACAACTATACGCCTGAAAAATGTGTCAGTTAAAACTGAGAATTAAGTGATAGACAGGTACAAGCATGCAACGTACAATATAAAATGAACATAAGTTACTGAAAAGTAACAATAATAAATTTAAAGTTGCCACTTTAAAAACTCATTTTAAAAGGACATCATTATGAACGCCATCAAAGCAATCGCCCTTACAGCTGTCGCAGCAGTTACACTCACTCTAACGGCGGTTTTTACCCTAGGCCATGGAAATCACACTCTCCAAGCAATGGCATTTGGCGACCAAGTGATAGAGTATAATATTTACGGAACCAATAGCTTGGATACCAATTTCGACGATACGATTGGCCATATTGAAATGCGTCTAAAAGACATGCAAGCAGACGAACACTATGTGCAATATAAAGTTGATACTGCAACAACAAAAACACCGTTTATTGCGGAGCACCAACGTATAAAAATCACTTATCATCGTAACCTAACAGCCACGTTGTGCGGAAAATTTGGTGGCTTTGTTGGCATTTATGCCACAGATAAAGATGAACCGTTAGAAGATAAATGCATCGCAATTTAACCCTGATTTAGGGGTAAAAGGGCACGATTTGAGGTGTCCTTTTACCCTAGGCTACTTAGCCCTTTCGCTTTTCCATGAGCTCAAATCCTAGCTTAGTGACTTTTTGTCCTTTTAGTTTATGCATACCTGAGATGTTAGACAAAATGATATACCCTGCGCGTTTTTCCACATCCATGATCATCACAGAGCTATACCCACCGGTGCCACCATCATGAAAATATACCGTGTCTGATTGCTGATCTCCTTGAAAAACATACCAACCCAACCCCATTTGAATATGCCCTTGCTTAAACAAGACTTGGCGCTGTAACCTTGCCCAAGCATGCATGTCGTCAAAATGCGCCTTCATAAATTGCCCGAGATCTTGCACAGTCGACAGCATGGCCCCTGCACCTTGCAACACACCTAAATCCCAATTTTCGGTCGGATCGCCGCGCTTATTTAAGCCCATCACCAACTCGCCATGCACATCACGCCAATTGCAAAAGCTGCGTGGCATGCCAAGCGGCTCAAAAAAACGCTTTTGCAGTAACTGTGCAAAGCTCACGCCTTCTATTTTCGCCAATACATAACCGAGTAACCCCACACCTAAATTTGAGTAATTATGCTTTTTGGTGCGATTAATTGTGATATCGCTGGCAAGATGTGCCTGTAAGTCGGCTTCTAAATAAGCCTGATAGGGATTGTCTTTGCGCTTAAATAGCGCTTGCCATAAGAGCCCCGGTGGTAATCTAGGCAAGCCTGACGTATGGGTCGCTAACGACTCAAACGTGATCTTTTCATTGTCAGCAATAGTCAGGTCAAGATAAGAGGTGATCGGATCGGTTAAGGCCAACTTGCCTTCACACACCATCTGCGCCAACACAGCATTAGTAAACAACTTGGTGAGCGAACCAATCTCAAATACAGAAGCACGATTGTCAATTTGCTCAATGCCTTTGTTGCCATGCCTTGCACCGTAATACTGGCATTGGCCTGCGTCGAACTTAGCCACCGCCAGCTCGGTGTTGGGCGAAAACGCCTTGGCGACTTTATGAATTGACTGTATTTCGTGATCCGCAAATTGCATAGCTGTCCCTTTACTTTTGTCTCCTATTTATTGGAGCATAAGCACAGAGACACTACAAAATGAATAACGTAAGTAAATGTTTATAGTGAAATAGTTTGTAATTTATTGGCACCTCAAAGGGTTAAGATGCCAACTGCTCACGATAGCTGCCTGGCGACACACCATGCCAGGTCGTAAATGCGCGAATAAATGAATTCGATTCTTGATAGCCCAATAAAAACGCCACTTCACTTAAGGATATGTGTGACTTTTGCAAATAATGCTTAGCTAATTCAGAGCGCACGTCTTGCAATACACTGTGAAAGCTCGTGTCTTCATCACTCAACTTGCGCTGCAAAGTGCGCTTACTCATGGTCAGCTTTTGCGCCACCATGTCAACTGAGCTTTGCCCAACAGGCAAGGACTCGATCAACACTGCACGAACTCGCTCAACCGTTGTTGCTGTTGCCGTTAAATCAGCTAACTTTTGATTTAAGCCCCCTTCAAAGTAAGACCACATACTGGCGTTTGCCGTTAAAAAGGGTCGCGCAGCATCCTCGGCTTTGAATACCATAGAGAGCTTATCACCTTGCTTAAGCTGACAACCAAAAAACGTCTCATATGCACCGACATTACTGGGCAGTTCAGGTAGGGTTACCGCTAACGGCGAGGCATGATGGCGCGTTGCCATCCGCAATAGCTTGGTAAAAAACACCATTTCAGTGAGCACCAATACAGCTGGCACAGGCCCTTCATAGCCATAACATGACAGCCCCATTTCAGTGGCAGTGTCAGTGACATCCAGATCCATTTTCATCGGGCCAATTAGGGGTTTGTAATGCTGTATACGTGATAGCGCAGTATTTAAATCCGGACTACATAAAACAGCAAACAACAGCGCATCAAACACCTCTACAGATAGATGCTCCGCCACCAATAAAGGCACATCGCGACCATCAGCGGCCTTTTCAATCGCCAACCACCAATCAAAGTACTCTTTTGGCGAGAGCATCACAGGTTCACGGTTGAATACATCTGCTGGTAACTTGGAGTACGCCACCACAGTTTCAACATCAATGTCCATGTCTTTTAATAAAATTTTACAGTTTGCATGTACTGTAAACTTGCTCGCTATTTTCATATCTTGTTACTTTTCCATTGATTGGCGTGACAACTTCAACACCATTTTACGTGGCAGTAACGGGGTGATCCAGTTCAGTAAAAACTGTAATTTTCGCTCGTTAAACGCCACCAGTTGACCTTTTTGCATGGCTTTATAACCGCACTCGGCCACTGACTTAGCCGATCTGGCGTTTTTCCACACATCAACCCCTTCCAAATTACCTGCCGCCACAAAGCCTGTATTCACTGCTCCCGGGCACAATGCCGTTGCCGTCACGCCAGTACCAGATAACTCTTCAGCCACCGCCTGCGTGTATGAGGTTACATACGCTTTTGATGCATAGTATACCGCTTGTAGTGGACCCGGTAAAAACGACACCGTTGATGACACATTTAAAATTCGTCCACGCTGACGCGCCACCATGCCTTTTGAGTATAGATGTGTAAGATCGGTCAATGCGGTGATATTCACTTGCACCATTTGCTGATCTGCCACCATATCACGTTGGTAAAACACGCCATGACCACCAAAGCCAGCGTTATTAATAAGCACATCCACCTCAATATTCAGTGCTGATGTTTTATCAAAAATACGTTGCGCAGCACCCGGCTGAGATAAATCTTCGTTGATCACTGTCGTTTTAATACTGTGCTTAACCTCAAGCTCTTTTGCCAAGGCATCTAGCTTATCTTGAGAGCGCGCTACCAAGACTAAGTCACCCCCTTGCTGTGCATGCAAGTGTGCTAATTCAAGTCCAATACCGCCCGATGCGCCTGTGATTAATGCTGTATTTGCCATGTGTTTTACCTCTGTTTAAACCCCGTTGATTCAATGTGCTCAGTATAAACATTCAAAACGCGCCACACACTGACAGATCGTGACACTCAACATGCAAAAGGTGACAAGCTGCATCAAAGGATGCCAAAGTGGAAACCCCCATTACAGTTTTGGTGGGTTGGTAAATATAGATTGCAGCGAAATACGGATATGGATCCCGGGGCAAGCCCGGGAAGACGGCATAGGACTACTTAGGTCAAATCAACACTCCTATCTCACCCTCGTCATCCTGATGGACATCAGGATCTAGTTTGGATACACCGATAAATAGTTTCAGAATAGACACGAAATAAAATGAGCCACTTAACACTCCTATCTCACCCTCGTCATCCTGATGAACATCAGGATCCAGATTTAAAGTTTGCCCGTTGACATAGCCAACACGGAACTGAAATCCATCCATGAAGCTTGGTCACATCGGTCATCAATGACCTTATTCTAAGCGACTCACCCCTTGCGCTGCGAAACTTCATTTCGGTCACTCATCACCTAAGCTGCCTGTTCGGCAGTGAAGTGGAATAGTTCCAATACGGATCTGAAATCCATCCATGGAGCTTGGTTACATCGGTCATCCATGACCTCACTTCTTCGCGCTGCGAAACTTCGTTTCGGTCACTCATCACCTAAGCAGCCTGTTCGGCAGTGAAGTGGAAACGTCAACAAATCCGCAGCATGGCTACTTTCTAAGCTGCCTGCGTGGCAGTGAAGTTGTACTTTGAGTAAATTTAAGCTTTTCGCCATTTCTAAGCTGCCTGCGTGGCAGTGAAGCAAGGCTTTATGAGTACCGCATTCAAGTTAAATTTCTAAGCTGCCTGCGTGGCAGTGAAGCTTTGCATGATTTAACACCTGTTTGCTGGATATTTCTAAGCTGCCTGCGTGGCAGTGAAGAATTTCTAAGGTTTTCCAGCCATCCTTCATATTTTCTAAGCTGCCTGCGTGGCAGTGAAGCTAAAGTCGCATCACGGTCGGTGCGCGCGGTTTTTCTAAGCTGCCTGCGTGGCAGTGAAGGTATTACCAGCAGAGACAAAGCCTATCAACACTTTCTAAGCTGCCTGCGTGGCAGTGAAGGGTATGAGACTGTAACGCCGTCAATTGCTGCATTTCTAAGCTGCCTGCGTGGCAGTGAAGCTAATATCGATGTGGAGGACGGAGCTGGTGATTTTCTAAGCTGCCTGCGTGGCAGTGAAGCAGAAAATGCTACAGGCGCATATGAGTTGTCATTTCTAAGCTGCCTGCGTGGCAGTGAAGTACAAAGAATCGTCTCAGATTTCCAACTGATATTTCTAAGCTGCCTGCGTGGCAGTGAAGACTTTGAATTGACCTCGACTTCCGCTTCTCGTTTTCTAAGCTGCCTGCGTGGCAGTGAAGATTTGGTGTCACACCTAAAGCAATTCGTGAATTTTCTAAGCTGCCTGCGTGGCAGTGAAGGTATCTTTTCTACCCCTTTTGAGCAAGGTATTTTTCTAAGCTGCCTGCGTGGCAGTGAAGGTAACGCGTCAGAGTCGGCCATTCACACGAGTTTTCTAAGCTGCCTGCGTGGCAGTGAAGTTTCCTCTGGAGGTGAAATGGCGAAATACGATTTTCTAAGCTGCCTGCGTGGCAGTGAAGTTTCTTCTCTCATCAGCGCTATATATTTCTACTTTCTAAGCTGCCTGCGTGGCAGTGAAGGTGCCTAAATGAAGCCATACACAGCTATATTTTTTCTAAGCTGCCTGCGTGGCAGTGAAGGACGATATTCTAGAACAGCTAGACAGCAACGCTTTCTAAGCTGCCTGCGTGGCAGTGAAGAAAGGTGAATTACCTGTCCCCGCGTTTCGACTTTTCTAAGCTGCCTGCGTGGCAGTGAAGATGACCAAGTTTGATTTTTTTCGTCATTGATCTTTCTAAGCTGCCTGCGTGGCAGTGAAGACTTTTTTAATAGTTTTAGGTCGAGTCTTGGCTTTCTAAGCTGCCTGCGTGGCAGTGAAGCGGCCTTGTGATTACGAATGGCGCGGCGGTATTTTCTAAGCTGCCTGCGTGGCAGTGAAGGAAATCCCGCCGTTACTGATTTGGCATTGAATTTTCTAAGCTGCCTGCGTGGCAGTGAAGGCTTTTGCCCTAATTTCGGACAACATTCATAATTTCTAAGCTGCCTGCGTGGCAGTGAAGAAAGCTAAGGACCGACCATCCGGTCGACTTCATTTCTAAGCTGCCTGCGTGGCAGTGAAGCTGTTGATTAACACCAAAGCGTTCTTTTGTTCTTTCTAAGCTGCCTGCGTGGCAGTGAAGGGAATTCAACGCCACTGATTCCGCAGCTTGCATTTCTAAGCTGCCTGCGTGGCAGTGAAGGTAAACGTTTTTCGCCTGAAGATGTTATTGTCTTTCTAAGCTGCCTGCGTGGCAGTGAAGTCAAAGTGCGCATTTTGTTCTTTTCGTGCCAATTTCTAAGCTGCCTGCGTGGCAGTGAAGTAGGATTTATTTAAACCTCTAATTCTGAATACTTTCTAAGCTGCCTGCGTGGCAGTGAAGATATGGGCCCGTAGCACCCGAATATGTATGTATTTCTAAGCTGCCTGCGTGGCAGTGAAGCAGATGGGTCTGGAATTACTCCCAAACTTTGTTTTCTAAGCTGCCTGCGTGGCAGTGAAGCTAACCATAGCTTTTTGGTTTTCTCACCCTCTTTTCTAAGCTGCCTGCGTGGCAGTGAAGGGTCAACGCAGCATCAATTGTCTTTCATACACTTTCTAAGCTGCCTGCGTGGCAGTGAAGACGTGATGCATGACGGTTTTATGTTTGCGGGATTTCTAAGCTGCCTGCGTGGCAGTGAAGCCTCAATCTCTGTGAATGGTAGGTCTGGAGCTTTTCTAAGCTGCCTGCGTGGCAGTGAAGGAATACCCAGACGGTCATGCACCCACGATTTATTTCTAAGCTGCCTGCGTGGCAGTGAAGTCACCCGCCTTGATTTTCGTTACGCATATCAATTTCTAAGCTGCCTGCGTGGCAGTGAAGATTTGAGTATAACGGCAAACTCTGTTTTTGGTTTTCTAAGCTGCCTGCGTGGCAGTGAAGTGAAAATGATGGTGATTACGCTGGAAACCATGTTTCTAAGCTGCCTGCGTGGCAGTGAAGTTTTACAGCCCATGCGGTTGGCCGTATCGTACTTTCTAAGCTGCCTGCGTGGCAGTGAAGGCCAAAAGCCAGCGTGTAAAACCTGTCGCCGTTTTCTAAGCTGCCTGCGTGGCAGTGAAGTTAAACAGCGCGGGCCGTGCACGGTTTGAAGTTTTCTAAGCTGCCTGCGTGGCAGTGAAGCAACTGTATTGGCCATACCAGCTGCAATACTCTTTCTAAGCTGCCTGCGTGGCAGTGAAGGAAACGATCAATGTAGAACGCCCTAATTTCAATTTCTAAGCTGCCTGCGTGGCAGTGAAGTTTAAATGAGTTCTGTAGCCCCTGTCCTGCCGTTTCTAAGCTGCCTGCGTGGCAGTGAAGTTAACGTCGATTTCGATCGCCAGCATCCAACGTTTCTAAGCTGCCTGCGTGGCAGTGAAGTTAAAGTTAAGCAATCTGTTTCAGCCTCAAACTTTCTAAGCTGCCTGCGTGGCAGTGAAGTCCCTGTTTTTCATGACAAGCTTGGGCTTGAGTTTCTAAGCTGCCTGCGTGGCAGTGAAGTATAGAATAAATGAAAAAAGATAAGTTGCAACAGGCTATTGAGGCAAAAAGCCTATTTTTACCTTGTTAAAAACAGCCTATTACAACTCATTGTATTTTATACAGATTTTAAAAGAGCAAAAATAAAGGGTAAAAATACCCTTTATTTTGTTAGAACTGAGGTACGCACCCAGCCGAATTTTCATCATTTGCCTTTGCACTCAATCCATAACAGTCAAATGTGCCATGTGTATCACTGTCAAATTCTTGCATAGTAACAAACAGTGGGTATTTACTATTTTTATCTGGAGAGCGAGCTTTGGTCTGCTGGCTATGCAAAAAGATAAATGGCAAATCGGATGGACCAGGTTTAGTCTCAGCGAGTTCAGTCATGCATTCATCAAATGTTTTTCCACTTTTTTGTGCTCGTCGCTTAGCACGCTCTTTCATATCCTGCTTAACCCTCGTAGGACTTTTAACATTTTTTCGCGTGAAACTCGCATAACTGACCGCATCTGGTACAGGTTTTATGCCTTTAACATGCGTATAGTCTTCAAGCCGACTTAGCCATTTAGCGATATTAAGCTGTTCAAGCTGTGCTTGCTCTTTAGCAAATAGCCTCAATTTTGAACCCAGCGGAAAACTAGCTTTACCATATTGAGGAAAACCAACGGCAATAGCTGATTTATTTTTATCAACCTTGTTCTCTACAAGCGCAATATGCACTTGTTGATACACCTTTTGCCAAATGTCACTAAGGGGTACTTCTGGTTCTGGTAATAAGGTAATTTCTTGGTAGTAATTCATAGCTCACCTACTTACTTGAGCGGCTAAATACACCACCACGGATTAAATTAGCTGCAACGTAAGCTCGCTCATCTGAGGTTAAGTTTTCATCACGTACCCATTTAACCATTAATGTGTACAAATCAATTTTATTTTTCCTGTATGCTTCACCGCGCTGGGTAACTGATCCAAAAGGCTCAATAGCTATTGGGTGAGTGTTTTTGCCATACCAGTTATCAATAGTACGTAATGCATTTCCAACTTTTACATTATGAATGGCAGCACAATCATTAAGCTTAAACAATACTTTACGTTTTTCATTCATATTCATTTCTTGAGATGGAAAAACGTGCTGACCATTACCTAATTTGACGTAGGCATTCACTTTAATCAAAGCAAAGCTTTCATCATCGCCTGCTAGCCCTTTTGCTATCGCTTCGGTTAATATCGCTAAAGCTTGGTTGTTAGCTCCTTTTTCAAAGTTTTTTAATGAAAAATCATAAGCATCAAATATGAGT
Organism: Pseudoalteromonas luteoviolacea; assembly: GCF_021654285.1. Classification (GTDB taxonomy): domain Bacteria; phylum Pseudomonadota; class Gammaproteobacteria; order Enterobacterales; family Alteromonadaceae; genus Pseudoalteromonas; species Pseudoalteromonas luteoviolacea_J. Next base: position 109,466 of record NZ_JAKFZS010000020.1, read on the forward strand.
GTTTGATCAAACTCTGTAATTTCTACATGAATTGATATTGCCTCAGCTCCTACACGATTTCGCCATAAAAAGCGACCATTAGCTATATTATAGGCATAACGAAAAGCCAGTGAATTCAAGTCTTCACTGGATTTAAACTCATCAACTTTATTAAAAATGGCTGATTCAAACTCGGGGGCATTACAAGCAAACGGCTTACCTAAATCACCCACCACACGAAGTGAAAAGCTGACTTTTAATGTATCCGCATTTAAAGGTAAGTTAGCATCATCACTGTCTGATGACGCTGGATTTGGTTTAGTTTTATCTTCATCACTAATACCATGTGCACTCTGTGTTGAGCGGTTTTGCCTTTGTGATATTGCAATTTTCGGCCATTCTGCTGAGTCTTCATTAAAGTTTTCTTGCCATGTACCTGAAAACATTAATGCATCCGACACTTCTAATTTACGCTCAAATGAAAGTAAGCTTGGCAATTCTATTTTGATTTCTTTTGACATAATGGTTCCTAAAAAGAGTAGTAAAACTTTAAAATTCTTCGAATTCGATAAACGTGTCTGTCTCTAGTCCTTGTTTGCACAAGTACCAATGAGGATTACTCTTGTCATAAGAGTATTGCCATAAGCTTTTTTCCAATGCTTCTGGTGTATTGACTTTATGTATACCGCACCACAGCCCAATACCATGAGTCGCTTCGACAAAACAAACATCAGTTTCGTTGTCGCGTGTGTTAGCAACTTGATTGTTATTTTGCTTGACTGAAATGGCCTTATAACCGTTCATGATTGGTACTAAGTAGCCAATATGTTTACGTTTTACATAGTTCCAATCTGCGGGGGTTTTATTACTTGGCTCACAATAGTGTTGCCATTGCTGTAACAACTTTTTGTTGTGTTTATCCGCAGGTAAGCCTGCAAAGTATTCGATTAATTGCTGTGGAATATGCTCTGGTCTAAAAACGTCTTGATGAAGATGTTCTTGCCAAACTTCAAACAGCTGGTTGACATTGTTGTTACTTGAGTCTTGATGCAATAAGTCCAACAGGTGTTTACCAATCAAGTTCGATTTTGGCCGTGCACGCTGCTTTAATCTTGAAAAATCTAACCAAGCATCAAGCAGTTCTGCATCGGTATTTTGGGTTAATAGCTCGCCATAGCACTCCGCTAAATAATCACTTTTATCTAGTAATACAAAACCCGGTAGTAATTGGTAATTTAGCCTTATTACATCTTGCTCGCTTTCAACCGTCTTTAATGAAATATCTTTTATGCTCACGATCGAACCACCAGCAAGGCGCTGGCGGCAACAAATCGCTTTTAGCCAGTTGGTAAAGCTAGTTTCTCTGTTACCGACATTACCTTCATAGGCTATCAACAAAGAAACAGTCAGGTTCATTTTACCTTCTTCAATAATGGGCGGCGCATCCCCTAGCTTTGCCGCAGAGGTGCCATGCATATAAGGTGGATTTTTACTTTGCAAAAATTCGATGTCTCTTGAAGCTTGATAAGTATGCACTTGGTGTTGATGGGAGATTATCGCGCAGCCACCTAATGAGATATCATCAAAACCAGTGTTATTTTCAAGCTTTCTTGATAGGTTATGGGTAAAGCCCAAAAAGTGAGTGATCGCAGGAAACCCCCATGTAAAACCTGCAACGGCATTGGCGTTTTGCACTTGAATATGGCTGAGTAATATATATTGCTTCATCGTAATGTCTCCTCCGCCAAGTTTTGAGTCGTCTGCGCTAGGTTAACTTGAACTTGTGATTCAAACCTTCTTAATTGATGTTCAACAAAAGATTGCCAAAGTTTTCTATGGGCAGTTGTGGCAGTTAAGGTTTTGTCTTTGCCTACTAACCAGCGGTTTAACCACTTAGCGAAATCTCTGCGCACAACAGTTTGCCAATCGATGGTTTTTCGCTTTGCTTGAAAGGCTTTATCTTGCCTATAAGGGTCTAAAAAACATTGGTATTCATCAGTTAACTCACTGTTTGCCGACCAACCCGCTGGTAAAGCATGAAGATAAGAAACGCGATCAAGTATTTCATCAAAAACACTTTGCACCCATTTCTCTAACCACTTTTTACGTTTAGGGTCTTTAATACTCAGTGATAAGTCATTAAATCTAATTATAAAGTCTCTGATAAATTCAATACTTACCTGACATGATCTAGAGAGATACAAACCATCAAAATACGATGTTTTAGTTAATGGCGCTTTTAACTGTGACTGCCATACAGGGGGCTGTGAAGAAAATAAATGAACTTTGCCCGCTCGTTTGCCATTTAGTACCGATACATTTTGAGGCTGACTCGCAACCGTAGCGATTTTCGCCGTATTAGTTGTTCGTACATAACTATGATCACTATAAGTTTGCGCCTTGACTGCTTTGCCGTCTTTTTCCTGTTGCTTTTTTACATCTTTCGAAAAACACCTATCATAGATAGCTTGGCAAGTAGCTGAAGATGTAAGCGGGGTTAATAAGTGATAACCGTCATCAACAGGAAAATAAACTTGTTTGGCTAAACTATCACTTTTAAGGGGAGCATTGAAAATGGCATTAAAACCAGTAATCCAAGACGCTAGCTCTTGCTCATCATCGGCAAAAGACGATAATGGCTCACTATTCCCTTGGTAAATTTCTTCACTTAGTAAACCACCATTGTCGAGCATTAAAAACTTCACATTTTTTGAAAGTGCACCATTAGGGTAAGCACCATCAATAACAGGCGATCGCAATGATGAGGTGGTAAGAAAGCGATCGTCTTGTGCAGAAATACGATCAAATATTGATGATGCGCTACTGCTTGAATGAGTTAACTTGGCAATATGAGTGGCAGGGAATACACCATCACCCTGCATTAATGCCTTACAAATCCAAATATTATAAAAGCAAGATTTTGCTTGTAACTTTGTTAATTGCTCTGCATTTCCTTTTATCCAAGCCTTACCAATAAAATCAGCATAAACTAACGATAGTTTATCGCACTCTTTAGCTGTGACTTTGATTTTTTCAGCCGCCTTACAAGCCTTGTTGAACGCTTTTAAATCTTGCTCTTCTGGCGCTTTGGCGGTGAGTAATTGTGATTTATAAAAATCAGCTAGCAATAATTGCCTGTACTCTGACAGCTTGCTTTGCTCTCCCGTGTTATCAATATATTCTTTTATCAATGCAGACCAGGGCCTGCTTTGTTCATTTTCATTCATATTAACGATCTCTTGTTTTTTTATTCGGTAATTGGTGTAAGCCTAAATTTTCGTGATAATGGTATTGGTAGGTCTTCGCTGGATTAACTTGATAAAGAACCACTCTAAGCTCAGCAAAACGCTTGGTGGCTTGCTCTAAATCTATTTGAAAATAGTCAGCTAACTGTTGATAAATTGGATATGGTTTTAAATCAAACCAAAATTGATTGCCATTGGTGATTGTCAGATTTTCAATCTTATCTATGTCTATAGCGTTTAGCTCTGGCGTAAACTCATTTGGGTAAGCGTCTTCATTTTTCCATTGCCAGCAGTGTTCACCAGCTTCATCAACAAATAAGTAATAAGCCTCATCTTTTTGTGATTGCCTAAATCGTTGTTGTTTTTGTATCTCGCCACACCAATGAGGTGAATAATCCCACCAAGCCGATGCGGCTTTTTGGTTTTTATCTTGCTTATTCTTCAATTCAAACAACTGGTATTGCAGCGCGGCATATTCCAACTCAACTAAATTGAAAAATTTGCCACTTCTGTCTCTTTTATAAGGCGTTTTTAGTGAAATACTGTGAGTTGCATCGACTTTTTCATACTGCTCTCCACTCAGTACGCTATTAAGGTCATGACTAATAAGGCTAATTTTTTCAGATTCATAACCTGGCTTTTCAAAGCAAATTTTCTCTTGTTTTAATGCTTTGATATTTTGACTTAAAAGAAAAATATTAGGCTTGGATGGTAGTATGCTTCGATGTCTCAAAATGCGCCCAGCTAGTTGTACTATCGAGCGCATCGAGCTTGGTTCAACTATTGCCCAGTCATAGTCATGATCTCGCCCTACTTCTGCTACCGGAGATGCAAGCACCACAAAAATATGATGTTTGTTTGGGTATTGCTTTAACTTATCAGTTAGCTCCTTTGGTGGCCATGACCTGTCTTTAGCATTACGTTTAAGGCAAACATCAAGCTGTTGCTCTAAGTGAGAACGAATAGCAAGCGGATAAGCAGAATGATAAACACAATAATGGATACAGATATTGCTAGGGCTAGTAAGTGCTAATAATGCTTTGGCAACCGCTATCTGGGGGTTAATATTAGCCATGCGCACTAAACCAATAGAAAAGCTTATTCCGTGATAATCATTAGCATGTTCATCATGTAACTTTAAAACACCTTGATGAATTGTTTTTGCGTAGCGTTGATAAATACAGTCATGGTTCTCTTGCTTGATGACATCCAATATATAGCCAAGACGATTAGGCTGTATTTCCTTAGCTAATAATTGAATGCGCTTTGATACAAACTTGCTATGCGCTTGCCTAAAGTTACTATCATCAGCTATTAGCTCACTTTTAACTTTAAACTCATCAAACCAAGCACAACTTATTTCACCATTAAAGTTATCAATATTAGCGTTAGCAAATTGCTGCCAACCTTTTTTATAGGCTCTAAATAATGCATTAGCTAATGCTTGTGGCATAGTTGCAGTAGAAAGCAATACACGACTACCTAGCATACCGCTCCAATAAACAAGCCGAGTTAATGCAGGTAAGTCTTTTAGGCCAAAATCATCGGGTTCGTCGAGTATTAAATCAGAAGTTAATAACCTTAAGCTGGCTGGGATTTGTTGGCCACCTCTTATGCCCTCACATGCCGGCATAAGATGATCTATAGTGCAGACAAGCAGCGGCGCATTAAGTAGCTTTTCTATCTTATCATTGTGCTTTGTCCACCTTGATAAGCTATGGTGCTGACCCGCATACTTATAATCGATATGTAAGTCTTTATCTAATAAATCTTGTTCTGACTCACTACCTTTACCTTCAAGATTAGGTTGCTCCTTGATGGTGACTTTACTTTCGTCTTTTTCCTTCATTTCAAATAGTTGACTTACCGCCGAGCCTCCAACCAAGATAGCTAATTCTTCATCCGTCAGACCTAGCTCTTTACGATACTCTTTACCGGTTTGCAGTGTTAACGACCTTAAACCTAAAGCAACATTAAAGCGCGTTCGACCACATTCTTGACCTAAGGCAAACATTATTTTGGCATTGGCTAACGTTTTACCTTTTCCTGTCGATGCCATATTAATGCCGAAAAAACCATGTTTTTTAGTCTCTTTTCCTAAGGATTTAGCCAGTTTTTTGGCATCATTTTGCCAACCAAATTTCTCTTTATACTCTCCATCAACATTCGACGTTAGTGCGTTACTCTGCTCTAATTGTGGTAAATCATTGTTTAGCTTTATTAAGCCATCTGCGATTGTTGATGCGTAATGGGCAACGCCAATCAAATGCTCATCTAGTTGCTGCTTTGTTACTTTTTCTCCCTGCTTATTTTTTTCCGTATTTGCAATAACAGGATAGTTTTCACTACGCCAATCCAAACGTATATCTTCAACAGGCTTGGCAGAATAAGTATGATCAGCCAGCATTAAACAAAGCCGAGCTAGGTGGGTAGTAAAAGCATCATCATTTAGCCAATTTTTATTTTGATTGAAATTTAATTGTGCTTTAGCTGCTGATGCTACAAAACAAGCTTTAGAACACCAATGAAAACTATTTACGGGGCTACCATACTCTGTTAATGCCCAATTATCTTGCAACCTTGCTTGCTCATCATCATTGGCTGACTTAGGCGAGTTCCATAAAGCGGAAAAATTCTTTTCTTGCCAATACTCGGTTTCTGAAAATGGAGCGTTTTTTATAGAGATAGGTAACTTATGGTGAGAAAGGATCAACCAGCCTACTAATCGAGCAAAACCCGATAACTCCATTAAAGGGTTGCTATGCTCTTTGTCTTTATCAATGCCGTCTCTAATAAAGTATTCAAAATCACTTTTATTTGGTTGGACTAAGGCATTTATCCACTGAATATCTTTTTTATCGCCGACAAATGCTTGAAACATTCTTAGAGAAACCCACTCATGACGAAATGGCTCATGAGAAATCTTCGACTGCCCTTTCAGCTTCTTTTGAAACAGCACATTAGCTTTACCAAAGTCATGAAATAAACCTGCTATTGCTGCTGCGTGTTTTATTTCAGTAAATGTTTTCCAATAATGAGAATCATAATAATCAGAGGCATCAGCATGAGTATAATTAACCGGCACCACGCCTTCCAAATTAAACTTACTTTTATTCCCCACAACCCACAAAAGCTGACTTCGGGCACGGCTTCTGATCCAATGGCAACTCACCGCAGTGCTACGACTGGCAGTTTTACGCAGCATCTTTTTAACGGTATCAAGCCCATCTTGGGTGATCACGGTTTGCCATGTGTTGTCGCCAATGCGGTTGGCGAAGGCATCCAGTACACGTCTGGTTTTCTTGAGGGCGTTTTTCTCACATTGAGATACAAATGTGACCATCATAAGGCATCACCTTTTTGATCATTTTCAATGGCGGCTATTTGATCTTCACTAAACTCTTGCAATGCAACTTGCTTTACTTGATCAAACATATAATCCAGTGCTTTGTGGTCGGTAAACACTTGTAGGATCTGCTGTCGAAATTCTTGCTCGGTGGCATTTTCTTTGGCGCAGATAAATGCCCAAGGCAGTACCAATGCATCTTTGATTAAATCGGCAATGTCGAACACCAAGGCTCCGCGACGGGTTTTTCCATGCATCACCGCAAAACCATGAGGAATACCTAGCACCCACAAAGTACAGGCAGCCAAACCATAAGCGAGATAATTGCCGTGGTTTAAAAAATCATTAGCTTTGCCAATATCAACCTTTTTGGAAGATTTATGTTGGCGCTTAAAATCTTCACTGTCGGTTGCGTTTGCGGCATATTTATAAAGTACCTTGGTGAGCTGTGCTTCGGTTAACAGCAGCGCTTGTGAACTATTAGCTTTGTCTGTACGCGTAAAAAAGGTATCCAGCGCGCTTTGAATAGCTTTATCGTCAAAGTTAAAGCCTTCATTTTTTAAGTCTCGGTCTTTTTGCCAAACTTGCTTTAAAAATGCGATCCGTGCCTGCTGGAAGTGCTTTGCAGCATCTAAGCGCTTTTCATCATCAAACCAGAATCCCATCCAGCCTTGCAGGTACTCTGTTGGTCGATACTCATTTTGCGGTGTCATCCACTCAATTTCACAGCCCATGTATAAAGGCGTTGCACCGCCACCGCAAAAACCGACTAATACACCAGCTTGAGCAAGCATGCGCATCGCCGCTTGTGTAATTGAAGTACCATTACCCAGCAAAATAACCGTGGTATTGGCAACAGGGATATTAAAATAGAGGTTCTCTTTGGTGGCTTCGGTCAAATATAAAACGCGACCATCTTTTTGCATTACACGGCAATATTCCAGATAAAATAAGTTGGCACGTTTTGAGTGCAAAATGGCATTTAAATCGCTAGGGCTAAAGTCTTCCATCGTCTTCCACTTCCTTTGGGTTTAGACATAACCTACTGTTATCTATGTGCGGCTTCAATGCTGCACTTTTGATCAGTAAAATTTTTTACAGGTGTTTAATTCCAAAGTAGCTTTTGCTTTCTCAAAGCTCGATAGCAATCGGGGTCCATCACAATTTGCTGAGCTTCTGGGCTTGGGTGTTGCACATCTAAACGTAAGATACTGATCAAATAATTAAGCAGCGCCACGTTAGTTTTGAGCTGTTTTTTGTTGCCGCTCATATCAAAATCATGAGCAATGACTTGCTGAGCATAGTCACTTAAACGCGGATCTGGCATGATGGTTAACTTGACTTCCTGCTGCCATGCTTCATCATCTTGTTTGTACTTTTGTGCCTTACATTTAAATTCAGGACATGCAGATAAGATGCGAGATAGTGAAAAGTCTCTAAAGCCTCTTGCGTCTTCGCAATATGCTCTTAGGTGATAACGCAGGCCTGAGTTCACCAATGTATGTGGGCGAATAATACGCTCTGTTTCTCCACCTTCTTTTATCGACTGGTAACGGATATCGAGTACACTTTGCCGACGGCAAGCGTTTAATATGGGCCGCAAAATAGTGGGGTTGAGCTTTCTATGAGGTAAAGGGAGCGTTGCTATTGTCGAGGTACTTAGGTTATGTACATACTGCTCACCAATTAAATTGGCATACTCGGTAAAGTCTTGGGAAATATAGTTAGGTGTAAAGGGGGTTGCCAATACATAGGCTTTTTCAGACTCGTTATAATGCGCGTCAATTTGATAGCGCGCGATAAAGTCAGTTAGGTAACGCCTAGCGCTGGGTCTTGATAATTTGAACTTGTCTTGAAAAGTGCCTGTTTGGATCTCTCCTTGCCAAAATAACACCGCCTCAATATATCTAAAATATTGCTCTTCCTTAGCCTGCATAAATCACTTTTAGTAAAATTAACGTGAACAAAATGTATCAAAGTAAAATGTAGAAGTCATTGATCCGCGACAAAAATTAGGCGCAGCACGCTATTTTTTAACTAACTCAAAGTCTGGTTTAGTCTATTCATTGAACAGCTGTTATCTGCTAAGTTAAATCATATAAACTGCAAAAATAAGTTAAGTTACCAATGGATAGACTGCCAACGGATAAAATTGCTCACTTACTTGATATGATACTCACTCGTGGTTATATCTTCTTCTCATCAAATCAGTGGTACCTATTAAATACAGTTGGTTGCGTGTTTTACTTGTGGCTAACCAAAGACTGGCTTACTGCGATAGTGGGCGCACCAATTATAGGGGCATTAATAACATTACTGTTAAACATAGCTCTATTTTTCTTAGGTTTGTTATGTGTCTGTTTTCTTGTGTTGTTACTCGCTGTATTCACCTTAATAAATACCATTTTTCACAAACCTGTCAGTGAGAATCGATCTCGATTTCCATGATGCTCGGTTAAAAGGGAAATTGTGTTTACAGGTTTTACTAATGGCCTCTCATCGAAAAAACCAATGGTTTCCGAGGCAAGCTCGGAATGACGGAGGTGAGAATATGCAGATTTGTGGGTAGGTACCTCCAAAGCAGCCTGTACAATGCTCTCTATTCTTCGCCATCCTGATGAAAATCAGGAGCCAATTTTGTTCTTGTTGGGCCCCAAATTTATCACAAATACATCAAACTACTTGTGGTAGTAAAGCAACTTTTTAACGGTAAAACTAAGCCGATACCCGTCCATGGAGCTTGGTTACATCGGTCATCCATGACCTTATTCTAAGCGACTCACCCCTTGCGCTGCGAAACTGCGTTTCGGTCACTCATCACCTAAGCTGCCTGTGCGGCAGTGAATCGGAATAGTTCCAATACGGAGCTGAAATCCATCCATGGAGCTTGGTTACATCGGTCATCCATGACCTCACTTCCTCGCGCTGCGAAACTGCGTTTCGGTCACTCATCACCTAAGCTGCATGTGCGGCAGTGAACGGATTCGCTTTTGCTATCAAAAAGAAATCGCCTTTCTAAGCTGCCTGTGCGGCAGTGAACCAACGGCAACAGGCTTAACTAACTCTGTGGCATTTCTAAGCTGCCTGTTCGGCAGTGAAC
>NZ_JAKFZS010000021.1 GCF_021654285.1 Pseudoalteromonas luteoviolacea
TTGAGATTAGCGCAAGGGCTTTTTTAAATTAATCGAGGGCAACGCGTCCAATCGAACAAATAAAAAACAAGTAGGAAGTTATTTAAACAAAACCGCTTGAAATTAATAAGCCGTACCCTCGAAAGGATACGGCCTGAAAAGAGTCAAATGAATACTGGATTAAAACTTGTATTCAATACCAAGACCTAAGTAATCTTCTTCCGTTCCAGCATCTTCATCAACTGAAGAATAGAAGGCATATAGTTTTGCCGCTTTCGCAAGCTTATGGTCAATACCAATGCTAATACCATCTACGTCTTTCGATGCGGCAGCATCGAAGTCTATCATTTGATACTGAATCTTAACTGTGTTTGCGCCAAAGCTATATGCAGCATTTAATAGGAAACCATCAGCAGTACCTGTTCCATCTACTTTTTCTTGCTTTTGGTACATAGCACCCAGTTTTAAATCATCTGTCGCTTTATACTGACCTGATAAACGCAGTGCATCATACCCTTTTACTTCACTGTCACCGGCAAGCGCAACATAGAACTTAGACTTTTTAAGCTTAGAATCACCATAAGTAATTGCGCCTGAGTAGCCATTTTCGCCATCAGTACCATCTTCCGCAATAAATGTACCTAACACTTTAAAGCCGTTGTAACTTGCAGATTTAAATGAAAGTGAATCCCCTAGGCGGTTTTCACCTTTCCAAATATTTTTAATATCTGCTTCTAAGTCATTAAATTGATCAAGCTTACCTTGAGAAAGTTTAAATGCAGTGTCATTTCGACCAATCACAACTTCACCATATTTGCCTTTTAAACCGACATATTGGTTACGAGCTGTAATATTGTCATCATCCCCTTTTGAGTCAGCATCTGATACATCAACTTGGAATTCTAACTTGTAGATTACTTCAAGTCCTGAGTCTAACTTTTCAGAACCTTTAAAACCAAAACGTGAAGCATTGCTTTTTACTTCAGTAAATGAGCCGTCCCCTTCATCAGAAGATTGTACCGACAAGTTCGCTTTACCATATACATCAACATCGGCATAAGCATTCAAAGATAGACCACTAAGAATCGAAAGTAGTAATGCTGATTTGGTCAGTTTCATGTGTATTTCCTCAATATCGCAACACGTAATTTATTAGACAGGCGCAGTCTGCCAGCACTAAGTGACAAAAATATTACACACAAAATAAAAATGACATTTTATTGAAACTGAAAATTCAGCTCCGTGTCATAAATGGGTAATCTTAAGTAAAACACTAAATTGAGTTTACTCCGCAATCGAAGCTAATAGATTTACGACTGTTTCTATGTGCTTTAATTGCTCATTCCCTTTATGATAGGCAACATAAACATCTCGAAAGCTACACTCCACAGACTCAACAAAAAACAGCTGCTGTTTTTGTATGAAATCTGCTGCGAGTAACTTAGGCAAAAATGCTGAACCACCACATTGCAAAATCAGCTCTAAGGCAATACGACCAGTGCTCGTGCGAAAGTAAGGCGGCATTGCCCCTTCACACCGCTTAGTATGCCAAAGTGAAAACGCGTTTCCCCAATCGACATAAACATACTGCTTGCCAAAAAAGTCATCTTTATTTGTATATTTAAAAGTACTGACTGGAATTATAGACAAATTTTTAACTTGTCTAACGATTAATTCATCTACCTTTGGAGGGTCAAATAGCACAGCTATATCTAAAGCTCGCTCTAACAGTAACCGGACACACTCTTGCTGAGCTTTCACTTCTGCCACCAATGACACGTCCGGCATTGACGAGACAATCTGGTTAATACCAAAATGTAAATAGGCATCCCACACATTAGCCGTACCAGAAAGTGAGAGCTGTTGTTGCCCATTATTTGCCAATGCCACATCCATTTTTGCTCTATGCATTGCAGTTAAAAGCATCTTTGCATGGGATAAAAACCTTTTCCCAGAGGCGGTCAGCTGAATGTTATTCCGCTGACGTACAAATAACTCAACACCTAGGTTCTGCTCCAACTGCCTAATTCTAAAGCTCACAGCAGATTGTGTGATATACAAGTTTTCTGCTGCACGCCCAAAATGACGAGTTTGTGAAACTTCGACAAAAGTTTTTAATAGTTCCTTGTCCATTCCCCTACCTTTCTATCAAAAATATTCGTTTAAAAAAGCCGCTTTGTTGGTTCATACTTTTTTAAACAATGTGAGGAAAACATCATGGATATGACTATAGCTGAATTAAAAGAAGCTTTTGCTGCACCTAAGCCCTTTTATGATGATAAGAACTTCCCCCGGGGATTTTCTAGAAGTGGACACTTTACATTATTGGAATCAGAGCTTTTGCAACAGCACGGATACCTCTTGACGCAGTTACTTCAGCAAAAACTTGAACCTAGAAACACGGCTCAACAGCAGTTTGTTATTACATTTTTAAATCAGAAGCAGCCGACTAACCGCATCGAAAAAGTTTGGGCAAAGTATTTAGACTTAACGACCCGCAAGCATAAAGTACATACCCTAAGTATCCAAAAGCCACTTGCTCATGTTCAAAATAAAATCGAACAGCAAGAGGTTGAACCAAGCCTTGAGTAGCTTTAATTAAAAATAGAGATACTCTATTAGAATTAGTAAAAGCACTGTTTGTTGGTAGAGTTTCTTGAGAATGTCGATTTTTAATTTAGGTCTTTAGATATGAATCTTAATTTCTTCATTGCTTTTTTGGCACTTTCAGTTAAAACTGAAGTAAAGAAAAGCTCTTAAGGTTGTGCATGTGTTGAGAAAAGTGCTGATAATAGAAGACACACCAACTATCGCAAAAGTCCAAAAACACATCGCAAGTTCAGTCGGGTACGATGTTGATGTGGCCACTACGCTGGAAAGCGCAAAACGACTCATCAACGACCACAACTATTTTTGTGCTGTTGTAGATTTTGTATTACCCGATGCAGCTAACGGCGAAGCCATCCCCTATACAGTCAAAGCAAATATTCCTACAATCGTGATGACAGGAAACTTGGAATCAAGTACCCGAGATACGGTTGATAAATACCCAGTCATTGATTACATCACCAAAGAAAACAAGCAAGCTTATCAGTATCTAAAAAGGCAACTACAACGGCTACCTCGAAACGAGCAAGTAAAAGTACTTGTCGTTGATGATTCAGCTGCCACTAGAAGACATATTAGCTCATTGTTGCAAAGGCATAAGTATCAAGTTTACGTCGCCGAAGATGGAATAAAAGCGTTAGCAACTTTGAATGATCACCCTGATATAGATGTCATTATTACAGATAATGAGATGCCAAATATGCGCGGTGAAGAGCTTTGCGCAGAAATAAGGCGCTTATATAGTAATGATGATAAAGCAATCATTGGTATTTCAGGCACAGACAATGCCTACTTATCGGCGCGTTTTTTGAAAAGCGGCGCAAATGATTATTTACGCAAGCCTTTTAACCCAGAAGAGTTTTACTGCCGGTTGAGCCAAAACGTAGATATGTTGGAAAACATAGCGACAATTCGGCGCCAAGCTAACACAGATTATTTAACCCAATTACCAAATAGGCGATATTTTTTTGAGCACGCCAGTAAGCAGCTAACGATGAACAGCCGTCAAAATCATGGCTGTATGCTAGCCATGGTTGACATTGACTTTTTTAAAAAAATAAATGACCAGCACGGACATGATGCTGGTGATAAAGTACTGCAATCTATTGGAGAGTGTTTCGAAAAGTTCTTTGAACATGATTTATACGCAAGGCTCGGAGGAGAAGAATTTGCAGTATTATTTCGTTCACAAGACAGTGAAAAAAATACTCAGCAATTAGAACAATTCAGACTATTTTTAGAAAAAAATAGTAGCTCTTTGACGCCTTACCACATTCCATTTACTGTCTCAATTGGTGTTGCAGACAAAGTAATCGAAAGCATCGACCCCTTAATTAAAATTGCAGACGAAAAGCTTTATGTCGCGAAAGAATCTGGGCGAAATCAAATAGCCTTCTAATCACTAATTGTTGTGAACTAGAAGGCTGAATATTAAAAAAAGTTTATTTCTTGAATGAGCTAGCCGACTTACTTGCTTTCAACGAATCAAAACTAAAGAGTAACAACGCACCCCAGATAAAAGCAAAAGTCACCGCTCTTTCCATATCAAATGATTCACCATAAAAAACAACGGCTAGCATAAGCATTAAACTTGGTCCGATATACTGGAAAAAGCCCAGTGTAGAGTATGGCAGCCTTTTTGCCGCAGCTGTGAAGCTGAGCAATGGCAATGTTGTTACCACACCAGCGGCAATAAGTAGCAAGTTTAGATCTAAACTATTGGCAAACATATCGCTTGTCGGGCTAGGCATCATAACAAACCAATAAATAGCTGCTATTGGGAGTAAAATGGCTGATTCAATCAACAATCCGGGTAAGGACTCCACTGCCATTTTTTTCCTTAAGAGGCCATATATTGCAAAAGAGCATGCCAGCGAAAAAGCAATATAAGGGAAAGACCCAAAGCTAATCAATTGCACCAAGACCCCCGTAGATGCAAGCAATACGGCAACCTTTTGAGCAGCTCTTAACCTTTCAGATAAAAATAGCATACCAAGAAAAACATTTAATAGAGGGTTAATATAATAACCTAAGCTTGCATCAAGCATGTAACCGTTATTAACCGCCCATATGAACAGTCCCCAGTTAAAGCCAAGTAATAATGCGGTAACTGTAAGCATCATTAAGAGCTTAGGGTTAACCAAAATACTACGCACTTTACGCCAATTATTTCGAACCCCTATTACAACCAAAACGAAAAGAACGGACCATACGACACGGTGCACAAGGATTTCGAGCGCGTCAACTTGTTCGATAGACTTAAAATAGATAGGTGCTAAGCCCCACATAATAAAGGCGAGTGTTGCATATATATAGCCTTGCTTCGCCTGCGAATCACCAGTCATTTCACTTCCCCAATTACCACCCATATGAGATGAAGGCGAGCATTATACAGATATAAAGAGGTATCACCATGCTGGTTTAAAATTAACACTAACTAGGTAAGCATTGCGTTCTTTACAATGGTGTATCGTTCTCCTGCCATCAAAACTCCTTCTGTACCTTTGGACATATACATCCCTGCAATTAGATTTGATTAAAAGTCCCGCAGGCCGACTTAAGAATAATCATAAAAGGAAGACAATTACACTAAAACACTCTAAAATGCGCGCAATGGAAACGCTAGCAACTCAACAATCGTTAACGCCCAAATCGGTGCTGAAAGAGTATTTCGGCTACACCACATTCCGTACGGGACAACAAGAAACTATCGAAGCATGCCTCAGTGGGCGTGACAGCTTAGTATTACTTCCAACTGGCGGAGGTAAATCTCTATGCTATCAAGTTCCAGCGCTTATGCTACCTGGGGTAACTATCGTTATCTCTCCCCTTATTTCTCTTATGCAAGACCAGGTAGCTCAATTACAAGCGCAAGGTATTGCCGCTGAGTTTGTGAATAACAGTGTTGAGTGGCAGCAACAACAACAAATCTATCAGCGACTGCACGCTGGTGAAATAAAACTGCTTTATGTTGCCCCAGAAAAAGTATTACAAAGAGAGTTTTTAGAACGCTTAAGTAGCTTACCATTAGCCTTATTTGCTATTGATGAAGCGCACTGCGTATCTCATTGGGGGCACGACTTTCGACCTCACTATTGTCGGCTCAATGAGTTAAAGCAAGCATTTCCAACCGTACCCACCATGGCATTGACTGCAACAGCTGATATGGCAACCAGAAATGACATTGTCCAGCAGCTGCAATTAAACAACCCATTTATTCATACAGGCAGTTTTGACCGTCCAAATATACGCTACACAATTGAAGAAAAGTTCAAACCACTTTCTCAGTTAATGCGATATTTAAAAACTCAAAAAGGTCAGAGCGGGATCATTTATTGTTCTAGCCGAAGACGAGTAGATGAAATCGCTGAAAAACTGTCTGAAGGTGGTTTTAACGCTGCTGCGTACCATGCTGGCATGGACAATGAACAACGTCAATTTGTACAAAATGCATTTGCACGAGATGATGTACAAATTGTCGTCGCAACAGTTGCATTTGGCATGGGGATCAACAAACCCAATGTACGATTCGTCCTGCACTACGATATTCCTAAAAGCATAGAATCTTATTATCAAGAGACTGGGCGAGCAGGCAGAGATGGGCTTGCAGCAGAAGCCATCATGTATTTTGACCCGGCTGATATCGGTCGAGTCAGACGATTCTTCGAAGATATCCCTGATGAGCAACGACGTAAAGTCGAGCAACAAAGGTTTAATGCCATGGCTAACTTCGCTGAAGCGCAAACTTGCCGTCGACAGATATTATTAAATTATTTTAGTGAATATCAAAGAGAGCCTTGTGGTAACTGTGATATTTGCTTGAACCCACCCAAACACTTTGATGCCACCATCGTTGCACAAAAGGCTTTATCTTGTGTATACCGAGCGGAACAACGTTTTGGGCTAGGCTATGTCGTGGACTTGTTACGCGGCGCAAACACTGCGCGGATCCGTGACAATCAACATCACAATCTAAGTACATACGGTATAGGTAAAGACCAAAGCAATGAATATTGGCTGAGTGTGCTAAGACAGCTTATACACCATGGCTTATTATCTCAAGACATTACACAAGGCGCGACTTTAAAGCTTACAGAAGCAGCCAGAGCAGTATTAAAAGGCGAGTATGTATTAAATTTAGCTGAACCAAGATTGCAAGCCAGTCACGTATATCAAGATAAACTCGCTCAGTTTAATTATGATAGGAAGCTCTTTGCTAAACTTCGTAGTTTACGAAAAGAACTGGCAGATCAGGATGATGTGCCACCTTATGTAGTATTTAATGATAAAACACTTGCAGAAATGGCTCAGAAAATGCCAACGGATGACAGTGACTTCTTAAAAGTGTCAGGAGTCGGTTTTACCAAACTCACGAAGTATGGCGCGCCATTTATGCAATTAATCCGCAATTATTTAGCCGCAGAATAAGCAGAGGGCCGCATGACAAATATCATTCAGCTAGATGATGAAAATACCTTGCAAATTATACCGAGTTTGTTTCCAGATAGTGATGACTTTGAATTATGGGGAAGTGTCTTTCTTGCAATTGACAAGTTGCAAACGATAGAGTTTAACGAAGGTGCAGATCGTCACCAATGGCGCTTTTCTTATTCGCAGCAATCATTTTCACTCAACTTTGAATACTACAGCGAAAGCATTTGGATCACACCAGAGGGTACTGAAGCAACAAGACTTTTACCTAGCCTCCGTGAGTATTTTTGCTTGAATTTACAACAATAAGATAGACTTGCCTAAGCAGGTATGCCTAACATGAGCCATACTGATTATAACAATGGCGTTAGGCGTATTTATGGTGATATTCAGGTTTTGCTTTTTTGTCTTTTTAATAAACTCTGCATCGAGTGTAGTCATAACGGCCGTGGCAAATGAGAACTCGACATCAAAAAGCCACTGTACAACACAAAAAAAAGTACCGCATAACTACAGCTTAGAACTCAGCTCTGAGTATTCCTTACCAAAAAAAGAAAATGCTAAGATCAGTGCCATTGAACTTCATCAGCTCAATGTCTTCGATACTTCAATACCAGAAGAAGACAATGCCTTATTTAGATTTGCAAATAGAGCGCATATTACAACCAAGCCGGATGTAATAAAAAGCGTCTTATTATTTAACGAACACAGCGACTATGATCCACAGCTTTTAATCGAATCTGAGCGGTTACTTCGACAGCAATCTTACTTATATGATGCGAGAGTTTTTGCTGAAGAAGACTGTAATGGAAACATGATAGTTACTGTGGTGACACGCGACCTTTGGACTCTGTTACCTGATCTGAGTTTTAGCCGCAGCGGTGGTGAGAATTCAAGTCGCATAGGCTTTAGAGAAAGCAACCTATTTGGCTATGGTAAGCGGCTATCATTGACACACATAGAAGATGCGGACCGAAGCGGTTATTTATTTGTTTACGATGACCCCAATATATTATCTTCTCGGTACCAAGGGAGGTTAGAATATTCAGACAATGACGACGGTGAACGCCATCACATTGGCGTTAACTATCCATTTTTCTCAACATATACACCAATCAGCTATGGCGTCTTTAACTATAGTAACAAACGTATTGAACCTCTGTATGAAAATGGAGAAACAGTCTCTGAGTTTGAACAAGATTCGCAAGTTAGTCAGGTTTATTACGGTATTGGTGAAGCCATGCATACTAATTGGACACGCAGAATCATTTTTGGCTACCGAGAACAACAAGATGCATTCAAAAAAATACAAGAAACTAACCTACCGATTGCAGAGCAGCGAAAACTCAGTTATCCCTATTTCCAAGTGCAGTGGCTACAAACTGACTATATTAAAGTCAGAAATTTTGACTCGATTTACCGCACTGAAGATTTAAATTTAGGCTGGAATATAAATACACAAGTTGGTTACTCAGATGAATCAATTAGCAATGACGATACAAGATGGGTATTCAACACAACACTCAGCAAGACCCACTACACCAGCACAAAAAGCCTAATGAGAATGCATTTTATCCTAGATGGGTACTGGAACCTCGAAAGTGATGAAGCGGAAAACCTCATTACACAACTCAATTTAGAATATCACTTCAATTCCGGTAACTATCAATCTTGGTACACTCAACTTAATATCACACATGGCAAACACCTCACAGAGGATAAACAACTAACGCTCGGTGGTGAAACTGGCCTAAGAGGATTCCCTGCACGATACTTACAAGGAGATAGACGTATCATTTTAAACATCGAAAAAAGATACTATTGGGAGTATGACCTTTTCCAGCTATTTAAAATTGGCGGTGCTGCATACTTTGATATAGGTCGTGTCGATGGGAAAACCTTATTTAACGCAAACCATAAGTTTTATAAAAACGTTGGGTTTGGTATAAGGATGGCACCGAGCAGAGCAAACTCAGGTTTAGTTTTGCATTTAGATTTAGCGGCCCCTATAGACAAACCTGAACGGGTTGATAACTTGCAGTGGCACTTTACGGTGAAAAATCGATTTTAAGATTAAGAAAATAGATACAATGCAATTTTACTGGCGCTCTCGACAGGGATCGAACCTGTAACTTAGCTTCCGGAGAGCCACGTGATATCCATTTCACCACGAGAGCACAGTACTTTAAGCGGTTCCATGATAATCACATCTCTATTGAAATACCAGCTCCGACGTGTTCGTATGCTCATTTATTAAACTAAATATGAAAAAACATTACTAACTACGCCAAAAGTCATATATTTAGCTATGATTAAAGTTCAAAAATAATAAATGTAATTAGATCTTAGTAGTTAAGCTACCAACATCATCTTGAGGATTTGTATTATGACCCCTATGACCACTGAGCAAGTTGCTGAATTTTTAAGTGTAAAAGTGGAGCGTGTAAGGCGCCTGGCAAGAGAAAACTTGCTCGTTGCCAAAGAACATGATGACAATGGAGAGCCAATTTTTGACAAGGAAGATGTTGAAAAGTATAAAGAGTTAGCCAAGAGACTAGGCGGGATATAACCTTCAATGCCTCGTTAAGCGTTCTCCTTACGGGGCACAATCTAAATTATGTCTATCACACCATGTAATAAATTGCTTCTCGACCATAATAGACTCATCTGTCATTTCTCTCTCTTTATACCAGGCAATACAAAGCAACAAATAAACACCTATATATACATCTAGCTTATTCTCAGCATAGCTAGGTACTGAGGCGCTATTAAAAGCGAAATACCGCGCTAACACCTCTGATAACTGGCTAGAAGATAAATCAAAAGAACAACTTAACGCTGCCAAGTCAAAATACAGATCATTTGCTTGCGCGTATTCAAAATCAATAAAACGTAGACCAGCAACCGTATTCAAGACATTTTCTTTGACTAAGTCATTGTGACAGTAACGTATCTCTGTCGGAAAAAAGCACAGCTGCTCAATTAAATAATTTCCAACCTGCGAAAGAGAAAGCCGTGCCGATGCTCGTTTAACTTCTGCTTGTAAATCTAGTGGATCCATTTCTGTGCAAGAGTAACGATGAACTTCTGTAAGTAACTCAATTAGATCACTTTGAAATATAACCGGCCCCTCCACCGATGTTAAATATTCAAATACAGCGACCCTTTCTCTCTCATCTATGTATATCACTTTTTGAGTCAATCCTTGCTGCGCAAAGCAATTTTGCGCAGCAAGGGCTGTCATTGGGATTTCGTTGTCAAAAGCTTTCAATAAACACGCATTATTATCTACTTCAAAATAGAAGTTGATATTGCTAAGTCCTTTATCCAATTTGTGAATACGCGCAATACTTTTTTCAGGAAACAATTTTCGCAATACGGCCAATGCGCAGTTTAAATCAAAGCTGCGCAAGAGGTTTTCCTTCTCTATTGCTATGCTCTTCGTACCACTTCATATAACCCCAACATGCCATAAAGGTATAAAAAACATATAAAGCAAGCGTTGGGTAATACCCTTTAAGGTAATAAAGGTACATTGATGCAGCATCAATAACGACCCAATACAGCCAATTTTCTAGGACTTTTTTGGCAACAAGATAGGTTGTTACCACAGCAAAACAAGTCGTAAAGCTGTCCAAATAGGGCAAGTCAGCATGGGTATAATTGTCTGTCATATACCCCATAAAAACCGCGATACAAGCCGTTACAATAATTATCTGCAAGTGTCGAAAGAATGACCAGGAGACTATTTTTGACTCAGTATTTTTATTCCCTGAACGCCACATCCACCAACCTACAAAGGCCATAACCAAATAGTAAAAATGTAACAAAGACTCCATGAGTAATGCACCATTCCAATACATTATGGTGTATATGAATGTACTAAAAAATGCGGCAGGCCAGCACCAGATATTTTCTTTTATCGCCAATAGCAAATAGAGTATCGATAGTACAACTGCAAGATACTCCCAATTGGACATCGCAGTAAACCCAGCAAGTGTTTGAGTGATAAAGTCCATTACGCCTCAGGAGATAAGTCGCCAGAAATAAACTTACAAACGAAGATGCATTTTCCAAACTGCTCAAACGATGCTCTCATTTCAGTCTGTATGACAGACATCACCACATCATAATCCCCAAAAACCTGCGTCGACATTGTATTTGTAATTACTTTTAAGTTTTCGTGTTGATTAAGACGCTCAATAAAAGATTTAATAAATGGAATATAATCAGAATGAAGTGGGTACTTACTAATTTCAACAGAGAGTTTCATTGAGAATCCTAACTTTAAAAATCAAATTAAATTGCTCAGCAGTTTACATGTAAAAGCGTTACAGAGGAAAATTATCTCACCTTTTGCATATTCAAATTAGACGCATTTGTCACAAAACTTCTTGGAAAGTAGTTAATCCAGTCTTGTTGGTAGATAATCAGCCCTTGCCGATTAAAACGCAGTACTGTTGTAAAGCGCCATGGACCAAGACTCTCCCCACCATAAACAAATGGATTAAATTGACCACGTAAAACAACCGTTTGTTCTTCCACAGATATGATGGTTTGCTCAATGGAAATGGTTTTGTTCGAATCTAAGACCTTAATAGGCTCTTTATCCCAATTGAAAAAGCTCGCTAACTGGCGCTTATTCTGTACTTTATGTCCATACATCATATCTTCAAGCACCACACTCTCAGCATAAAGCGATAAAAAATACTGAAAATCACTTCTTGCTTGGTAGGCCTTAATATAATCCTCAGTCAACTTTGTAAGCCGAGAATGATTGAGCTCTGTGGGTGTGCTAACACAACTCGTAAGCTGGAGCAGTAAAATTAAAAACACAATACGTGTAAACAATTGCTTTCCCCTCTAGCATATTAATTACAATATTTAAGCATAAAAAAAGCGCCTTTCTAGCGCTTTCTCAATTATGCTCCGACGATACCTAAAGGCGTTGCTGTTTTCCATTGCCCCCGAGTAAAATCAGGAATTGAAACAGATTCACTGCGATTAGCGACAGATTGTGCAGATAACGGAGAGATCACCGACCATGCTGCGCCATCATAGACATCTTGATCAAGCGGTTCACCGTTCCTCAGGCAATAAATCATTCGCCAAAACATCAAAAAGTCCATGCCACCATGGCCCCCATTACGCTCAGCTTCTTTGCCCATTTTAACCCATAGCGGATGGTCATATTTACCATACCAATAATTCATGTCTTCATCCCAGTCGTGGAATGAACCTCTTCCACCTTGTTCTAGCGCTATTCTGTTCGGGAAGCCAGCAAAAACACCATTGGTCCCTTGGATAAGGTTGTGACGAGAGTATGGACGAGGAGTTGTCGTATCGTGTTGAACAACAATAGAGCGGCCTTTAACGGTTTTAATCATAGTGGTATTCATATCACCACAAATGTAATTTAATTTATTACGCTGATGATCTGTAGGGAACTCTCTTTGAGCATAGGCTGCACGGCCTAATGCAGGTGAACTCATTGAAGTTAAGTAATCAAACCTGTCACCACGGTTAATATTCATGTACTGAGAAACAGGTCCTAACCCATGAGTCGGATACAGGTTTCCATCCCTTCTTGTGTGCCACTCAGTGCGCCAAGAACCAGTCTTGTGCTCTAACTCTTTCATTTGCCAACGTAGCTCATGTATGTAAGCTGCTTCACCGTGCAATAACTCGCCAAAAATGCCTTGGCGAACCATATTGAGCACCATCAGCTCATCTCGGCCATAGTTGACGTTTTCCATCATCATACAGTTTTTCTGTGTCCGCTCAGCGGTATCGACAATTTGCCACATCTCTTCAACTGTCAGCGCTAGAGGCACTTCAACAAATGCATGTTTACCGCTTTCCATTGTGTCTATGGCCATTGGTGCATGCCATTTCCAAGGAGTTGAAATGATCACAATATCAATGTCTTCACGTGCTAACATCTCTTTATAAGCAAACTCACCAGCACCATACAACGCTGGCTTTTTAAGGCCTTTATCCGTTAAAAACTTTGCAGAGCGTTCCAAAACTTCCTGATGTGTATCACAAAGTGCGACTATTTCAGCGCCATCAATGTGGCTCATGCGCTTAACATGACCATAACCGCGCTGCCCGACACCAATAAAAGCAACTCTTACAATATCCATTTTGGGGGCTATAAGGCCAATGACAGACTTGCCTTTTGGGTTTGTTGCTAATGTACTTTGCCCGTTAGTTTGTGCACAGCCAGCTACTACACCTGCTGCGGCTGCAACACCTGCGGCCTTTAGAAAATGTCTTCTGTTAATATGCGTCATCAAAAATCCTAAATTACAGCTTTATTTATTATTTATTGTTTTTAAGTACCGACAGTCTTCTCAGCACAGCGCTCTCTATCTGCATTTTACTTAAAATATTTGTCACAATGACAACGCTATCTTATGCGACGACAAGAAGCAAAGAGATGCGACTAAATAAATAGAAGTTCATCAACTATCGGGAATGAGCTTATAAAGTAAATGAAGCTGTTAGTAATAAACTATTGATAAGAACGATTTCTAACGCAAAGATTAGGTATGGGGGCTTTTAGTAGAAAAACCTGATGACAAAGTCACCAGGCATAATTAATACAGTTGCAAATTAGATTAGCTGATCAAGGCACTTAATAATTTCTCCTTGCGTAAAATGTCTTGGTAAAGCGCAAACTGGTTTCGTGCTCTTTCTAGGTTATGCTGTTCATGCTTTGTTGCAAAGTAATTATCACCGTCCAGATAATCCGTTAAGAAACGAATACCAATCATCAAAGGCATCACTTTAGCGCCTAAAATTAAGCTTTCCCTCTCCACATCTGTTAGCTTGTCAGAAACTTCAGCTATGTAGCCTTTGACAATTGCTTCAAAAATTTCAATGCGTACTACTACATTATCTAAGTTGGTAGAGTCTTCAGCCTCTGGAGAGCAAAAAGTTCGTACCATATCACCAAAATCATATAGCCAATAGCCAGGCATACATGTATCTAAATCAATAACTGCTTTGGCTTTATTGGTAGTAGCGTCAAACAACATATTATTAATTTTAGTATCGTTGTGACAAACGCGAAGTGGTAGTGCCGTTTCAGTCTGTTTCACTTCCTCTGCAAGATCAAATTGTGATTGGCAAAACTCGATATCTTTTAAGCAGCTTGAGGCTCTGCCTACAGGATCTTGCTTAATAATTGCTTGCAGCTTTTCAATTCTCATAGCCAAATTATGAAAATTAGGAATAACAGGGAATAACTGCTTGGCATCAAAATCATTTAAAGCATTAGCAAAGCGACCAAATGCACCGGCAGCTGTCTGGGCTTTTACGACACAATCAACAACATCTTCACTATAGCTCTTACCAATAAACTCAAGTGCTCTCCAGACTTCTCCTTGATATTCAACAAGGAAGTTTCCAGAATGTGTTGGCACATGTTTGATTATACCAAGCTCGTAAGCGCCGACCTTTGACTTAGCAACTAAGTGCTGCTCAATTAGACGCGCATTATCAACTAGCTGTGCAGGTTCAGGAAATACAGCAGTATTGAGTTTTTGAACCACTAGAACGCGTTCACTATCTGTTAAAAGCATTGTGGTATTAATGTGGCCACTACCTATAGGCTTCATCGAGATCTCATCACCACACAAACCATACTGTATTGCCAAATGCTCTGCGATCGAACGATATTCCATACTAACCCTATAAACTGGCTTTTTAACTAAACTTGCGGCTAATTCATCCGTGACGTAGTTCATAAATTTTTCCTGCGACACTATCTAATTCTTCTTTGTAAGTAACACCAAACCACCTATCTTTCGCGATATATACTCGGACGTTTGTTTGGTTCAAATTAATCATATGCTGAATACAATCGGGAAGATAATACTCCTTTTTGACATCGCTGTCATGAGATTCTAAGAATAGTTCAAACTGCGACTCTAATTTATCAAAAAGTGATTGAGTGACTCCCCAACAAGTCATCGAAACAAGGCTATTCTCATGAATTGGTGTTTCTAGATTGTCATAAACACCTATATAACCCTCATCGGCCTGACGTATATTTAAATACTCATGCACTTGCGTAAGGTAGTTTTCAGACAAAGCACATATACCTCGATTAACACCACCCAGTTCCGACATCGTCTGTGATATAGGATAGGCTACTATCGCCATTTCGCTAGTATTTTGATCTATATTACAAAAATGCGTGAACAACTGGGTGTAGGCACTTGCACCGTAATAGTCATCAGCAGTAATAACTATCGCGCTACCATCAATGAATGGTTTTGCACACAGCAAAGCATGCCCTGTTCCCCATGGTTTTGTGCGTTTATTTGCCATATTGCTAAATCGCGATGGCACCATATCAATTGATTGCTCAACCAAATCTACTTTCATAGATTTTGGTAGCCTAGGCATAATAACACGCTCTATTGCGGGCCTGACTGTTTCATTTATCACTAAAACAGCATGACGAACACCGGCTGAGTAGGCATCCTCTATACTGAGCTCCATGATTGTTCTACCTATTTTAGGTAGTTCAGCAATTTGCTTACCGCCGCCAAAACGGGTACCTAACCCGCCAGCTAGGACAACCAAAGTGGGTAGTTCTGCGCTTGTCATTTAAATTTAATTCAAAGTTGAAAACTAACGCGCAGTCTACCTAGCTTTTTTACAAAATTAAAGCAATTGCAAAAATTGCATTGTTCCAAAAACATTTTTTTCGGTAACGTGAATTATTTTATAATTAAAATTATTTTTTATATGTACTGACAAAAATACTTTGTCTCTAGATATTCATCGATGCCCTCTATGCCACCTTCTCTGCCCAAGCCAGACTCTTTCATTCCCCCAAAAGGCGCTGCGGGATTGGAAATTGCACCTTCATTAATACCGACCATACCAAAGTTAAGCGCGTTAGAAACACGTGAAACTTGCTTCATGCTTGAAGAATAAACATATGCAGCTAATCCAGCATCAACTGCATTTGCCAGTGAGGTAACTTGAGACTCAGAATCAAACTCAATAATACTAACTACAGGTGCAAATATCTCACTGTGGAATATTTTCATATCTGGAACAACCCTATCTAGTATCACTGGCGACATAAAAGCTCCAGTTTGCAGTTCTTCAGTACTTTTAACAATACAGTTTGCACCTGCAGCAATCGCATCTGCCACCAATTCACTGGCTTTTGCTTTCGCAGCCTGATTAATTAGTGGCCCAATATCTGAGTCTACAATTAAACCATTGCCAACTTTTAGGGAATCAACACGGCGTATAAGTTGTTCTAGAAACTCGGCTTTGATGTCACGATGAACAAACACCCGATTTGCTGCAATGCAGGTTTGCCCAGCATTACGGAACTTCGCAATCATTAGCCCGTCAATGGCAGACTCAATATTGGCACTTTCAAAGACAATAAACGGTGCATTACCGCCAAGCTCTAACGAAGCACGCTTCATAGTATCTACACATTGAGCATAGAGTAACTTGCCCACATGAGTTGAGCCTGTAAAAGTGAGTTTTCTAATGACTTTTTTACTATTTAAATGCTTAATTAATTCCTGTGGATTATCATTCACTAAAACTTGAAATGCGCCCTGCTCTATTCCTGCTTGAAGCGCTAACCTTGCCAATTCAATGGCACTTAATGGAGTCAACTCTGACGGTTTTAAAATAAAGCTGCACCCCGCAGCATAGGCAGGTGCGACCTTTCGGGTCACCATAGCCAAAGGAAAATTCCATGGCGTTATCCCAAGCACTACACCAACACCTTGCTTATGGGTGGTGATTTGATGATTCGGTGTGTGCGCTGGTATGACAGTGCCGCAAACCCTTTCTGCCTGTTGAGCAAACCAGCGTACATAGCCCGCCGCATATACAACCTCAGCCTTGGACTCTTGTATCGGCTTACCTTGCTCTAAAGTTACCAATTCAGCAAGGCGAGATTGGTTGTCCATGATCAGTTGATACCACTTATAGAGTATATTGCTACGCGCTTGAGCTGTTGTTGTTTTCAGTTGTTCAAGGCATTCGCTGGCAACCTCTACAGCAAAGTCGGCATCAACTGTATTGACCTGCGTTACTTTAGCCAATAACGAATCATCAGCAGGGTTGCGCACAGATAATAGCTCATGACTATGATGCTCTGTTCCATTGATGAGCGAGTACGCGGTTTGTCCTTTTTTAAACATCATTTTATGCTCCAAACAAAAAAGGCTGTAGTGGTTAGCTACAGCCTTTTAAAACAGTCTTTATGAATTAGTGCTCTTCATTCACGATATTCAGATTATACTTTGGTATCTCTACCACTAAATCTTCATCATTAATGACGGCTTGGCAACCTAGGCGCGATTCTGGCTCTAAACCCCATGCCTTGTCCAGCATGTCATCTTCCAGCTCATCACTTTCTTCCATTGAGTCAAAGCCTTCTCTGATAACAACGTGACACGTTGTGCATGCACATGACTTTTCACATGCATGAGGAATGCTGATCCCATTTTTTAACGCGACATCTAATACTGTATCGCCAGATTTTGCATCAATTGCCGCGCCCTCAGGACAAAGCTCTTCATGGGGTAAAAAGATAATTTGTGGCATATTAAACCTCGTCTACTGACTGACCTTGCAGTGCCTGTTTGATTGATACATCCATGCGGCGAGATGCAAATTCACTACTTGCTTCATCTACCACTTCAATTGCATGCTTAATTGCATCTGGATCAGACGCATTTTGGCGTTTGTCATCTAACATCGCCATAGCCTCTCTCAGGCTATTTAATTCTTGTTCATTTAATAAAGCTGATTCTGTTGCCAAAGATGCTTCTAACGCTTCAAGTACTCTGAGCGCTTCAACTTGCTGCTCTTTGAGCATACGCGCCTGCATATCCTCTTTAGCAAAACTCATTGAATCTTGTAGCATTTGAGCAACTTGGTCATCACTTAAACCAAATGATGGTTTAACTTGGATATCTGCTTGTACACCCGTCGACTTCTCACTTGCTGAAACGCTCAATAAGCCATCGGCATCGACTTTAAAAGTCACCCGAATGTGCGCAGCGCCTGCAGCCATCGCCGGAATGCCTTTGAGGCTGAATTTCGCCAGTGAACGGCAATCATCAACCAACTCGCGCTCACCCTGCAGGACGTGCAGTGACATCGCAGTTTGGCCATCCTTAAACGTCGTGAACTCCTGTGCACGCGCGACTGGAATTGTTGTATTGCGAGGAATGATCTTCTCTACTAAACCACCCATGGTTTCTAAACCTAAAGATAGCGGTAAAACATCCAATAACAGCATATCTGAATCAGGTTTATTACCCGCTAAGATATCAGCTTGAATGGCCGCACCAATTGCAACCACACGATCGGGGTCAATTGACGTTAGCGGTTCTTTTTCAAAAAACTCACCAACTGCTTCGCGAATAACTGGCATACGCGTTGAACCGCCTACCATCACTGCTTCTAAGACTTCTTCTTTGCTCACATCCGCATCTTTTAATGCTCTACGACAAGCGCGTAATGTCTGTTTTACGAGTGGCGCAACAAGCTCAGCAAATTGACCGCGCGTAACAGAAACTAGATGCTCTTCAGCGCGAAGTTCAAGTTTTACATTGACCGTTTCATACCCACTCAACGCTTCTTTACAGGCTTTCGCTTTTTGAATAAGCAAGCGCAGCTCTTGTGGTGTTAAATCACTCAGCTGTAATATTGACTTAAAATGTTCAACAAGCACTGCGTCAAAGTCATCACCGCCTAAGCTTGAATCACCGCCCGTTGCCAGTACTTCAAAGACACCTTGATTTAAGCGTAGAATTGAAATATCAAAGGTACCACCACCTAAGTCATAAACAGCAATCACACCTTCCTGGCCAGAGTCCAAACCGTAAGCGACGGCAGCAGCTGTTGGCTCATTTAATAGGCGTAGCACTTTTAAACCTGCGATTTCTGCCGCATCTTTGGTACTTTGTCTTTGCGCATCATCGAAATAAGCAGGTACCGTAATTACGCTTCCCACAATTTCTTGGCCTGCAAAGCTATCAGTTGCTCTTTGATGCAATGATTTTAGAATTTCAGCTGATGCTTGAATTGGATTGATTGGACCTGCCACAGTGTTTACAGCCAGTGCACCTTGGTGCTCCACGAACTCATATGGCAAGTTTTGATAACGAGAGGTTACTTCTGAAACAGATTTACCTAAAAAGCGTTTCACTGAAATAAGCGTATTTGTTGGGTCTTCTACAGCAGCTTGCTGCGCTTGTTGACCAACAGTAACGCTGTCTACATGATATCTAACAACAGAAGGCAACATGGCTTCGCCATTAATATCCGCTAGCGCTCTGGCTTCACCACTTTGTACTGTGGCCACCAAAGAGTTAGTAGTACCTAAGTCGATACCTATTGCCAATTTATGTTCGTGAGGTGCCGCGCTCTGCCCCGGCTCAGCAATTTGCAATAATGCCATAGTACTCTTTTAACTTAAGTGGTGACGCTAGATCAATCGAAAAGGCTATCTTCAATGCGAGACAGCTCTTCGCGTAATTTATATATGAATTTTAACTTGCGGATATTATCAGCTGCAACTTCTAATACAGCAATATCTTGGCTCACAAGCTGTTCTGCAAGTTGCGCACTATATTGCGTATCTAACTGCTTAATCTGCACTTCGAATGCTTCAATTTCATCTTCAGGGTCGCTGCTATGCTGAATGTCTTCCAGTGCTTCCCTCAGCTCCATTTGCTGCATTAAAAATGCAGGGTCTTGCAATGTTTGCTGCTCAGCTCGAATGTCGACACCTTGCTCACTTAGCATATACTCAGCGCGCTTAGCTGGATGCTTTAACACAGCTAGAGCATCATTGATCTCAGATGTCTTCTGTACAGCCACTAATTTTTCACGTTCACTTTTTCCTGCAAACTTATCAGGGTGGACTGCGCGTTGTAATTCTAAATAGCGTTGATTTAACAGGGTTAAATCAACGTCATAGCTCACTGGTAAATTAAATAATTCAAAATATCGCATAAGGACCTAATACAGCAAAGCCCTACCAAGGCAGGGCTTTAGCAAACTATCTATTACAGATGGTTAAACGGTGAAGCTTTCACCACAGCCACATTCGTCTTTCTGATTCGGGTTAATAAACTTAAACCCCTCATTGAGACCTTCTTTGGTGTAATCAAGCTGAGTACCGTCAATATAAACTAAGCTTTTTGCATCAACGATGATTTTAACGCCCATTTCTTCGAACACTTCATCACCTTCCGCAAGCTCATCAACGAATTCGAGTACATACGCAAGACCTGAGCAACCAGTCGTTTTAATACCAACTCGCAGGCCTAGACCTTTTCCTCGGTTTGCAAGGAATGTCTGCACACGATTTGCAGCTGCTTCAGTTAATGTCACTGCCATAATTTATCTCTTACTTCACTTGCTTATTTTTATAGTCTGCAATTGCAGCTTGAATTGCATCTTCTGCAAGGATTGAACAGTGGATTTTTACAGGCGGTAGCTCAAGCTCTGCTGTAATATCTGTGTTCTTGATTTCAGCAGCTTGGTCTAATGTTTTACCTTTCACCCACTCTGTTACTAGAGAAGATGAAGCAATCGCACTGCCACAACCATATGTCTTAAACTTTGCGTCTTCAATAACACCTTCATCAGACACTTTAATTTGTAGCTTCATCACGTCGCCACAAGCTGGCGCGCCAACCATACCAGTTGCTACATTAGGGTCGTTTTTATCCAACGTACCTACGTTACGTGGGTTTTCCACGTGGTCAATTACTTTATCACTATATGCCATAACTCTTTCCTCACTAACCGCTTATATACTTGCTACAGTCCATACAAGCTGTCTTGTTTAATGGTGTGCCCATTCAACTGAATCTAAATCAATACCGTCTTTAAACATTTCCCACAGAGGAGACATTTCTCTCAAACGACCAATTGAGTCTTTGATAAGTTTGATGGTGTAATCAATTTCTTCTTCTGTAGTAAAACGGCCAATACTGAAACGAATTGAGCTATGTGCTAACTCATCGTTACGGCCTAGTGCACGAAGTACATAAGACGGTTCAAGGCTTGCAGACGTACAAGCAGAACCTGATGATACTGCAATATCTTTTACAGCCATCAGAAGTGACTCACCTTCAACATAGTTAAAGCTGATGTTTACAATACCTGGTACAGATTGGTCGACAGTGCCATTAAAGTACACTTCTTCCATATCCATGATGCCATCGATCAGACGCTGACGAAGTGCGCTGATGTGTGCATAATCTTTTTCGAAATCTTCTTTTGCAATACGAAAAGCAGAACCCATGCCTACAATTTGGTGTGTTGCAAGAGTACCTGAACGCATACCACGCTCATGACCACCGCCATGCATTTGTGCTTCAAGACGTGCGCGAGGCTTACGACGAACATATAATGCGCCGATACCTTTTGGACCATACGCTTTATGGCCTGAGAATGACATGAAATCAACTTTAAGCTGCTTCATATCAATCGCTACTTTACCTGCGCTTTGTGCACCATCAACGTGGAACATAATTTTACGTTCACGACACATTTCACCAATTGTTGCGATGTCTTGAATAACACCTAGCTCGTTATTTACGTGCATGACACTGATTAAAATTGTGTCTTCACGAATTTCGTCTTCAAGCTTTTTCAGATCTAACAGGCCGTTTTCTTCAACGTCCATATAAGTCACTTCAAAACCTTGACGCTCAAGCTCACGACACGTGTCGATAACCGCTTTGTGCTCAGTTTTTACAGTGATGATGTGCTTGCCTTTCTTCTGATAGAAGTTCGCAGCACCTTTAATTGCTAGGTTGTTTGACTCAGTCGCACCAGATGTGAATACGATTTCGCGCGGGTCAGCATTAATTAAATCAGCGATATCATTACGCGCTTGGTCAATAAGTTCTTCGGCCTGCCAACCAAAACGGTGTGAACGGGACGCAGGATTACCAAAGTTACCATCCATTGTCAGGCATTGCATCATTTCATCTGCAACACGCTGATCAACCGGCGTGGTTGCAGCATAATCTAAATATATCGGTAATTTCATTTCTTTCTCCGCTAGACGCCAATTATAATTGGCAACTCACTTGAATATTATCTAATTGCTTCATCGCATCGCTTACGTTTCTATCCTGACGTGATGCAACTGATTGCACATCAGAGTTTGAAACAAGCTCGGCAAGGGAAATACTGTTTAAAAATTCTTCTATTCGCACACTTAAATCGGACCATAGCGTGTGTGTCAGGCAACGCATACCGCTTTGGCAACCACCGCCTTCACCGTGACATCGAGTTGCATCAACAGACTCATCCACCGCATTAATCACATCACCAACAGAAATCGTGTGTGCATCGCGCCCCAGTAAATAGCCACCACCTGGACCTCTCACTGAGCTCACGAGTCCATTTTTACGAAGACGTGCGAATAATTGTTCTAAATATGAGAGAGATATTTCCTGACGTTCAGAAATATCTGCCAGAGGCACAGGGCCAATATTGGCATGCAACGCAACATCGAGCATTGCAGTTACTGCATACCTGCCTTTTGAAGTCAGTTTCATACGCGCCTCTAGGTTACCTTCATCAAATGTCGCAAATTGTAATTACCTGACTAAGATAGTCAAGTATTAACGACATCTATTGCTTATAAAATAAGTTACTACTTACTCAGTGTCTTTACTCAAATACCTGACTAATTTAATCAGGTATTATTGGTATTGTAATTACCCGAGTAATTTAGTCAAGTATTACTGTGATGAAAGTATCTAATCTTGATGCACAACTTTATTTTGTCGATTTATTCACCGAGCTCAGAATACCACGTAGGATATTCAACTCTTGATCTTCAGGTCTTGCACGATTGAATAGGCGTTTTAGTTTGGTCATCACCATGCCAGGATGCTGCTTAACAATGAAGCCAGTATCGTTTAACGTTGATTCAAGGTGCTCATAGAATAAAGCCATTTGCTCTGATGTTGGGTATTTCGTATCGTCTTCTTCAGGCTTAGCATCTTGCGTATCTAAGAAGGTCATGCGCGTTTCATACGTTAATGTTTGCACTGCCATAGCCAAATTCAATGAACTATACTCAGGATTCGCTGGAATACAGACGTGATAGTTACATAACTGCAACTCTTCATTGGTCAAACCGCTATTTTCTCGACCAAACACAAGTGCAACAGGACCGTCAATAGACTCTGCGACCAACTTCTGTGCACACTCTCTTGGGTCTACCATCGGCCAAGATAAAGTACGAGAACGCGCGCTAGTGCCTATAACTAAACTACAATCCGCAATAGCATCTTCAAGCTTATCGACAGTGACAGCATCGCCAAGTACATCTGTTGCACCCGCAGCCAACGCGCTCGCGTGACTATCTACCTCGCAAGCAGGATCTACTAAGTACAATTTTGAAAAGCCCATGGTTTTCATTGCGCGCGCAACTGAGCCAATATTTCCAGAGTGTGAAGTGTTCACAAGTACGATTCTAATATCTTGTAATGCCATGCTATTTATCTCAGACAAAAATAATGTCGTAGTTTACCATAGGATGACAGGATCAAACCACCAAACCATTTGAACAAAAAAACACCAATCTTTTTATTGCAAAGTTATTTACTTTATCGAGAAAATCGCTAGAATACGCCGGCTCAGAAAATTTAGTTCTTTTACAATTCAAAGGTAATGCTATGCATCCAATGTTAAACATTGCGGTACGCGCTGCGCGTAACGCGGGTAAAGTGATCTTACGTGCAACTGAAGATCTGTCTCAAGTTGAAGCGACTCAAAAAGGCACAAACGACTTCGTGACAAGTGTTGATACAGAAGCTGAACGTGTGATCCGTGACACTATTTTAAAATCTTACCCAGATCACGCAATCGTTGGAGAAGAACTTGGCCACACAGATGGCAAAGATAATGATTACCTTTGGGTTATCGATCCACTTGATGGCACTACTAACTTCATTAAGGGTATCCCTCACTTCGCAATCTCAATTGCACTTAAAGTTAAAGGCCGTGTAGAACAGGCTGTTATCTATGATCCAGTTCGCAGCGAATTATTCACCGCTTCTCGTGGTCAAGGCGCACAGTTAAACAACAAACGCATTCGTGTCACTAAAAGCAACGAACTGGCTGGTAGCGTATTAGCGACAGGTTTCCCATTCAAACAAAAGCACCACTTAGATGCATACACAGAAGCATTTAAAGCGCTATTCATTCATACAGCTGATATCCGTCGTGCTGGTTCTGCCGCGCTAGATATGGCATATGTTGCAGCTGGCCGTATTGACGGTTTCTATGAAATTGGTCTTAAGCCATGGGATACAGCGGCGGGTGAGCTGTTAGTAAAAGAAGCTGGTGGCATGTTAATGGACTTTGCAGGTGGTGCAAACTACAACAACAGCGGTAACATCATTTGTGGTGCACCGAAACTGTGCCAAGCAATTGTTAAAGAGATCCGCCCTGTACTAACAGAGTCTCTACTTAAGTAAGCAAACGCATTCTTTGAATACAAAAAACCCAGGCAACGCCTGGGTTTTTTATTTACAAATAAAACGTGTTATTTGATTTCAACGCGTTGTGAGCGCATCACAACGTCATCATTCAATTCAATACCAATACCCGGCTCTTCCGATACTTTAAACACACCCTTTTCTGGCTGTGGATCTTGAAGGCACAGTTCTCTGTTCCACTTTTTAATTGCATAAGTATGGTGTTCATGGATTAAGAAATTCGGAATGGCTGTTTCTAAATGCAATGACGCTGCGGTTGCAACCGGGCCACCACATACGTGCGCTTGAATGCGGATATCAAAAATATCAGCATAGTCACATACTTTCTTCGTTTCAGTAAAACCACCACATAAACCAATATCAGGTTGCAATACATCAATGCTTTGATCTTCAAAGTAAGGTCTTACATCCCAGCGATTATACAAACGCTCGCCGCCGGCAATTGGTACAGCCGTTTTATTAGCAACTTTAGCGTGTAGTGAGTGGTTTAAGTAGTTCACTGGCTCTTCGTAGTACATGCAGTCAAACTCTTCTGCAATTTCTGCAATTTGAATTGCCGATGTTGCACCTGGCAAACTGTGACATTCAAAAATAATGTCCACTTCATCGCCAACCGCTTCGCGAATGGCTTTCATACGTGAACGATACAGTTTCATTTCACCACGAGAAATCAGCTTAGTACGATCGTAATATGTATTACCATCTTTATCATACATGATAGGGTCAACTTTCACCGCGTCATAGCCTTCAGCCAATGCTTTGTGTGCCGCTTCAGCATATTCATGTGGCTGTACAAGTGCTTTGAATTCATCATCCCAATCAAACTGTAGCTGTGATGCGTAAGTACGTAGTTCAGGGTTTACTTTACCACCTAGCAACTGATAAACCGGGAGCTTTAATGCCTTACCTTTAATATCCCAAAGCGCTGTATCAATCGCACTCATCGCTGCATACACCACAGGTCCGCCACCCAGTCCCCAAAAGCTCTCTCTCAACATACGAGACCACAAAAGCTCAGTTTGGAATGGGTCATGGCCAATCAAGAATGCTTCTGCCATCTCTTTAATCATACTTGCAGCAGCACTATGACCTAAGTCGTAAGCAAGTCCAGCTTCACCCACTCCTGAGATCCCTTCATCAGTGTGAATTCTCACAAAGACAGGGGTCCAAGCTGGTCTGTCTGGACAATGTATATCAAATACTTCGACGCGATTTACTTTCATTATGACTCCTATTGAGCAAAGCCCGGATCTAAGCGATATGCTTTTCTCAGCATTGCTGGCCAAGCAACTTGACCACCGGTACTGCCGCTGTGCACGACTTTAGCTTGTTTGTATATATTATCTTGAATTGGTTGTGGCACTTGTATCGCTGGGTGACCTGTCGACATAATTGCGACTTGAATTTCACACGCACGTTGTAAATCAAAAAAGCGCATGAAGGCGTCACCAATTGTTGGTCCCACTGTTAAACCACCATGGTTGACTAGGAGCATGTGATTAGTATCACCGAGATCCGACTGCAAACGAGCTCTTTCATCATCATTCACAGCAAGTCCCTCATAACCATGATATGACAGTGATGGCAACGAGAACATGCTATGCTGGCTCAATGGCTGCAGTCCACCTTCAAGACTAGCCACAGCTATCGTCTCTTTGGTATGCAAATGAATCACACAATGCGCATCCTCTCGAACTTCATGAATTGCACTGTGAATTGTGAAGCCCGCAGGATTTATTTCAAACGGTGTATCATCAAGAATATTGCCTTGCAGGTCTACCTTTACAAGATTAGAGGCAGTCACCTCATCAAAACTTAAGCCAAACGCATTGACTAAGTATTGATCAGTCCCGGGTAATCTGGCTGACATATGAGTATAAATTAAATCACCCCAACGGAAATGTTCTACTAAACGATAGCAAGCTGCAAGATCAACGCGTAGTTTCCACTCTTCTTCACTTACTTTTCCCTTTAGCTTTAACTCGGGTAACTCGAACATCACGGCTCCTTATACTCAACATGGTGATTTTAGATGTTTAGAAGTCTAAATCACAAAAAAAAATAGTTCAACACACAGGAGTCATCCTGCGTAAATTAATTCGGTACGAAAAAGCCACCCAAAGGTGGCTTTTATATTGATCCTAAATTTGAATCACTTATTTGACTGTTGATAGATACTCAGCAATTGCTTCAAGTTCAGCATCAGAGACACTTGCCACCATGGCCTTCATCGCAGCAGACATCCCATTGCTGCGTTTACCAGATTTAATGTCTTTCATCTGCGACAACGTGTACTCTTTGCTTTGCCCATTGACCTTTGGATATAGTGGCATAATAGGCGCCTTACCTTCTGCCCCATGGCATGTTTGACACATTTTAGCCGTGTACAAAGCCTTACCATCTGCCGCTGCCACATTGCCAGATGCCAACATAGTTACAGTCGTTACCGATGCGAACACAAATTGCTTTATCTTCATCATATCATTTCTCTTTTTTGACGGTTATTTAACCAGTGTAGTAGACCCAAAGCCGCTCTACACAATTACTTATTCGGATTTAAAAAATGAACCGAGTCAATAAAGAAAAATGAGATAAATAAACTACCAGACTAAGTCATCAGGGACTTCGAAATCCGCATACGGATCATCATCGTCCTTTTTATCACTGGCGTCTTCTACATGGAAAACAATATACTTTTCATCGACTTCGGCAATTTTTCTCGCAGGCTCATCTTCCAGTACATAAAACTGACTTTCCAATACACAAATGGCCAAGCGGCCTTTGGATAAAGCTTGCTGTGTCGACTCATTAACATCTAATTCCTTTACCTTATTTTCGAAAGTGAAGTTAAATGTGCGGTCGCCCCTAATTTCTTCTTGGTTATGATGCTCAAGAATTTGCTTCACACGAGCAACTTGCTCACGTTCTTTTAAATCATCTTGCTTTGCTTTATTCAGCGCTTCTGCTTTTTGCTGCTGTGCAAGCTTGGTCTGCTCAATATGCTTTTGCAGATCCGTTTGGTCGCTCGTTGCGCCTTTTTTCTTTTTCTTCTTTTGCTGTTTGCGCTTTTCCGTTTTAGCAACTTTCATTTTGTGCTCAGTTGTCAAACCGGCTTTTAACAGCTGATCCTGTAGAGAACCCATCATGTCACTCCATCAATCTAAACTTGCCGCCATTTTAATACCAAACTGGGCAAATCTCTAAATAATTTCTCTCATGACGCAGTAAAACAACCTGACAAATACAGAAAACAAAAACCTTCCCTTGCCCTCTGCCCACTAATCTACCAAGTTCATCGAAGTAATTTATGATGTATAACAAGTTTTTACTTCTTTTTAGAGCAAAAGCGTCGTCAAAAGTAGATAATAATATTGCACTCAAATTAAGAAACTAGAACATGCCCATATTTCATTTGCTATCGTGCTCAATCGTTGTATTTTTTGTGTTGTATGCCCCACAACCGTTATTGGCCATGTTCGCCGAACACTACCAAGTCAGTCCAGCCAAAGCAGGGCTATTAATGACAGTCACCATGCTACCACTTGCTGTAGCGCCTATTTTCTATGGTCTGGTTTTAACTCGGCGATGTAAGTTAACAATGTTGCGATACACCATGCTTGCGCTTGCAGTATGCTGCCTCGTCATTAGCGTCACTCAGCAATTCGAAATCTTCTTATTCATGCGATTTATCGAAGGCTTACTGCTTCCGGCGGCACTCACATCTATGACGAGCTACATTGGCCAAACTTGGCAGGGACAAAACCTTCGAGAAAAAATGACATGGTATGTGGGTAGTACCATAGTTGGTGGTTATGCAGGGCGCGCATTAGCAGCAAACTTTACTAACTGGTGGGGATTTGAGAGTTTTTACCTGTTCAATGCAGGGTTACTGATCGTGCTCGCGTTGATGATCCGTCCCACACCTAAAGAGCAAAACGATACCAAGCCAATTATCTCTCCAAAAGACTATCTAAAGCCGTTAAAAACAACTCAACTACTGCGCTTGTACAGCGCGGTATTTTGTATGTTTTTTTGTTTTTCAGCCTTACTTAATTACTTACCTTTTATTTTAAGTAATGAATATGACATAAAGGACCCATCTACCATAGCTTGGGTTTACAGCGGTTATTTAATTGGCGCAATTATCTCTATGTTAACGCCTTTTTTATCCAAGATCTCACGTAACAATTGGCTGATTTTAAGCGTCTTATTCGCCGTATATTCAACAAGTTTACTGATTATGCAGTGGCGTAATTTAGATACATTTGTCGCGATGTTCACATTGTTTTGCGCCTGTATGTTCATGATACATGCAAGCGCTGCGCCTTTGGCCAATGAAATCAGTACAGCCAATGCTGGTGTCACTAATGGTGCGTATGTATCATTTTACTACTGTGGTGGTGCACTGGGCACTTTTGTACCCGGCTTCATTTATCAACTTTATGGCATACACGTCTTTTTATTGAGTTTGTTGCTTGTCTGTATAACCGGGGGCTATTTAACATTG
Organism: Pseudoalteromonas luteoviolacea; assembly: GCF_021654285.1. Classification (GTDB taxonomy): domain Bacteria; phylum Pseudomonadota; class Gammaproteobacteria; order Enterobacterales; family Alteromonadaceae; genus Pseudoalteromonas; species Pseudoalteromonas luteoviolacea_J. The sequence continues at coordinate 29,068 of NZ_JAKFZS010000021.1, forward strand.
CTCAATTACCGTTCTGGCAAAGTAACCCAGCTAGGCTCGTGACCACTGTTTTGCCAAAAGACTTTTAAATCTTCCAGCGTTAGTACCCATGTTTTGTCATTTTCAAATGGGTGGCACTGCCATTGCTCAGCTTGAGTTAACTCCCTATCAAGCCATAATTCGACCTGCTTATGCTCATCATTGAGTGTTGCCAAGGCGGAAACACAGCCGGGCTTCACTTTTAAGTATTTTTCTAACCGCTCACTAGAGCAAAACCCCAACCGAGATATACCTTGTTGTTTTGACAGTGCTTTCAAGTCTAATTGTTTGTCGGACAATGTAATAACTAAAAAATGGCGTTTACCATAATTATCTCTCAGGAAAAGGTTTTTTAATCCTACCCCAGCTCTTTCAAGACCAATCTCTTTTGCTATGGTGCAATTAACCAAAGGCACATGTTGATAGCTAATATAGTCAATACCTAGCAGTGCTAATTGCTCAGCAAGCAATTCAGAGTTAGGTAAACTCACAAGCAATGCCCTCGCAATTGCACACTGCGTTGACGCCAGTACACATTGTCAATATTGTAACCTGCCTGACAATAGGCTTCGTCTTTTAGTGCTTGCTGTAATAGGCTGACCGCCTTATCTTCTAAAGCTAATTTTAACTCCGGCGATTCCTCAACCCGTTTAAACTCTGAGAATTTTTCTAGCTGTTTTTTTGTAATTGGTTTGTTTTTAGCTAATTCCATCTGCGGTGTGCGTTTTACCGTAACGACGAAAGCAAATTCCGACTGCCCGTTTTCATTCTTACGCTTATGCAAAGTTTGCTTTTCAACTTCGAAGGCTGGCTTTGGTACAGAGCTACAAGCTACCAAAATAGTTGACAAGAGCAACAAAAATAGACGACTCATAATTTTCCTATCCATAATTTTGCCCCAGTGTACCAAAGCTGGTCGTATTTTTGAGTTTTTTAAGAAAAAAACTTGACGCGAAGTGCAAAAGCCTTTAAATTTCGCATCGTCCAAAAGACATGTTGGGGCTATAGCTCAGCTGGGAGAGCGCCTGCCTTGCACGCAGGAGGTCAGCAGTTCGATCCTGCTTAGCTCCACCAATTTTTCTTTTAGACATTCCCAAATAAAGTGGGGCTATAGCTCAGCTGGGAGAGCGCCTGCCTTGCACGCAGGAGGTCAGCAGTTCGATCCTGCTTAGCTCCACCACTTTACTACCCTCTTATATTTCCAGATCCATTTACCAAATATTTTTCCGTCGTTAAAGACTCAAGACCCATTGGACCATAAGCGTGTAACTTGGTTGTTGCTATGCCAATTTCTGCACCTAAGCCTAATTGACCACCGTCACTAAACCGTGAAGACGCATTGACCATCACCACGGATGCATCCACTTGCGCTTGAAACTGTTGAGCCGCTTGCGCTGAGCTTGTGCAGATCACTTCTGTATGATGGCTACCGAATTGGTCAATATGCGCCAAAGCGCCGGCTAAATCCTCAACTATGCGAACTGCAATTTCAAGCCCTAGATATTCTTGACCAAATTGATCGTCAGCTAGGATATTTACACAGCTAAAATAAGCAGCCGAAGACTGACAAGCATGTACCTGAACCCCAGCCTGACTTAATACCTCACGCACTTTTGGTAAAAATATTGGTGCAATAGATTGATGAACTAACAAGCCTTCTAATGCATTACATACGCCTGTTCTTTGTGTTTTGCCATTCAGTAACAGCGCAATCGCCATGTCGAGATCAGCATCATTATCGACGTATAGATGACATACACCTTTAAAATGTTGGATCACCGGAATAGAGCTGTGTTTTGTCACAAATTCAATCAGTCCTTCACCACCGCGCGGGATCACCAAATCGATATCGTCTTTTTGCTGCATCAGCTCAAGCAGCAAAGCCCTATCCGGATCTGGTACAACCGTGATCAACTCAGTTGGCAAATCATACTCTCTCAGTACACTATGCAGCGTGTTAGCAATGGCTAACGAGCTGTTCAATGCTTCTTTGCCACCTCGTAATATTACCCCATTGCCAGATTTGAAACACAGTGCGCCCGCATCCGCGGTCACATTCGGTCTTGCTTCATAAATCATGCAAATAACACCAAGTGGTACACGCATTTTTTGCACTTCAATGCCACTTGCTTGTTTACCAAGTATTCTCTTTTCCCCCACGGGGTCTGGTAACTGCGCGACGTCCTCTAGCCCTGATGCCATATCTTCAATACGTGTAGGGTTTAAAGTGAGACGATCTATCATTGCTGTGGACAAGTGATTTTCACTGGCCGCTCGCAGGTCTAACTCATTGGCTTGCTGAATTTCACATTTACTTGCTCTAATCGCCGCAGCCATCGCATGCAGGATTTTATTCTTCTGCGCTGTATCCAATATAGCGAGCTTTTTCGCAGCAATAGCAGCATTTTTAGCTAAATTTGTAATTAACGTCATTCTCTTTTCTCTCATTCCTAGTACTTGAATGTAAGTATTTCAAACCCATTACACCCTCATTGATAATACGCATGTTCAAAGCTTTGGGTAAAGTGAATATTGTTTAAATGGTGCCCACTGTATAGATTAGTTCTAGCTTCTATCAAAGACATGAAACATGATAAAAAATCACTCAATTTTAATAACTTATTCTCTTTTTTGACTTATTTACTATGATATAACCGAGCTAACACTATACTAATATTCAATGAGCTAACTAGGCTGGAGAGTTTATGTCGGCTATTTATATTGCCGCGATTGCCATATTTTCTGTATTTGCCCAATGGCTAGCATGGGTCGCTAAAGTACCCGCAATCTTGTTTTTATTATTAACAGGCTTATTACTCGGCCCGGTATCCGGGGTGTTAGACCCTGACCAATTACTCGGAGACTTACTCTTTCCCGTAGTCTCTTTGTCTGTCGCCATCATTCTTTTTGAAGGCTCATTAACACTCCACTTTAGAGAGCTAAAAGGCATTGGCAAGGTGGTTCGAAACTTGTGCTCAATTGGCATGTTGACCACGTTTATCATCATTACGGCCTGTGCTATCTATGTATTAGAACTTGATTGGCCTGTGGCTGCAGTCCTCGGTGCTGTTTTAGTTGTTACAGGCCCTACAGTCATTGCACCAATGCTCAATGCCATGCGTCCAACCAAGGATATTGACAGAATTTTACGCTGGGAAGGAATAGTCATTGACCCTATTGGCGCATTATTCGCTGTGTTAGTATTCGAAGCTGTCAGCTTGGTTGGCAAAGATGGGGTTTTTAGTCACACCTTAATGGCTTTGTTTTCTACGCTCAGTGTCGGGCTCAGCGTAGGCATTATTTCTGGCTGGTTCACTAGCTTAATCATTCGCAAAGAGTGGTTGCCATTTGAGCTGCATAAATTTGGCATATTGGCGTTAGTGCTTATGAGCTTTACGTTATCAAATCACTTAAGCCATGAATCAGGATTACTTGCAGTCACTATTTTTGGAATATGGCTTGCTAATCAAGATGATTTAGAAATTGACGCTGTGCTTGAATTTAAAGAAGACTTATCCATGATCTTAATCTCTAGCCTATTTATTTTACTTGCAGCGCGCTTAAAGCTTGAGGAACTCATGATGTTAGACAGCGGCATCTTTTGGTTCCTAGCAGTGGTATTATTTGTCGCAAGACCACTGAGCATTGCCGTATCAACGTTTAACAGTGATATTCCTTTCAAATCTAGGCTCATGCTTGCCTGGATTGCACCTCGCGGTATCGTGGCGGCCGCAGTCGGCTCAGTCTTTGCTCTGAGCATGGCGCAATCTGGTCATCCTGATGCAGCAAAGATAGTGCCTTTAATTTTTACTGTCATCATAGTCACAGTGATCCTGCAAAGTCTCACTGCCACACCATTAGCTCGCTTACTCGGTGTTAGGCAACCAAGTCCAAATACGTTGCTCATCATAGGCGCTAATCACGTAGCCAGAGCCATTGCATGCGGACTAAAAGAGCAAAATATCGATGTCTACTTATCAGATCCCGCTTGGGAAAACTGCAAAATGGCAAGAATGGATGGATTACCTTGCTACTATGGAAACCCGCAATCTGAGCATGCAGAGCGCTATCTACCCTTGACCAGCCTCCACTCTGTATTGGCTTTATCACCCAACAGACACCATAACGCACTCGGTGTGCAATACTTTTCGCATCTGCTCGATGAGCAAAGCGTTTACTCATTAAAGTCTTCAACTAATCATGCAAAAGCCAATAAGGACAGCGCAACCTTTTTATCTCGTCAAATATTATTTGGAGATACTGGGAATTACGCCAAGCTCAGTAGCCTAATGGCAAAAGGCGGCAAAGTCAGTGCAACTCGATTGTCAGAGGAGTTTAGCTGGGAGCAATATTTAGAAGTGAATAAAGAGGCAATCCCACTCTTTATTATTTCTGAGCAGAAAAAAGAAGATGATCCGCTGTCTATTAGGCCTTTTACGTCTGAAGATAAAAAGCAACCAGAGCAAGGTGACAGAATTTTGGCTTTGCAGCCGCCAAAAATGTCAATTTTAAAGGACTCAGTAAATAAAGAAGTCTCTATTGGAGAAAAGCTCAATAGCTAAACTAATTCAACATTCTCGCTCGTTTGATCACACTCTCGGGCATTTTTTTTGCCAATTTTGCCAGTGCCATTTCAATTTGCTTATGTATTGCTTTATCAGCAACAACCGCGTGAAATAGCCAACGATAAGCATCCTCATAATCTCTCGGGCTGCCAAACCCTTGATTAAATAACCCCACCAAACGTAGCTGCGCCTTTAAGTTACCAAGTGCAGCAGCTTCACGTAAATACACGATGGCCATGGCTTTGTCTGCTTGTACAAGTTGACCAACATCATAATAGCGCCCTAATTGCTCCAGTGCTGCCGCTAAGCCTTGCTGAGCAGCTTGACGCATGTAATATAGCCCAAGCTCCACATCACGCTCAACACACACAGCATACGCTAACATATCACCATACAAAAATTGATACGAAGGCAAGCCCATTATTTCTGCTCGGGCTTCAATATCTTGTACTAATTGGCAATCATCTGCTTTTACTCGCTGTAGATGTTGGTTATTGTTGATTAAAGTGATCAATTCATCTTGCGTATACAAAGGAACAGCTTCAATTTGTTCATTGGCCAAAGCGTGTCCAACGAAACTGAAACCTAGCATTAATAGAGGGAGTCGAAGTGTTTTAATCATAACTTTTAGCATTTAATATGAGTCTAAAAATATGAATACAAAAAGCGTACCAAATTATCATCGGTAGCTTATTTCAGGCATAAAAAAAGCTGCCGTAGCAGCTTTTTTAACTTTAATTATTCACCGAATGGGTTGCGAACAATCATAGTCTCTACACGGTCTGGACCTGTTGAAATGATATCAATTGGTACACCTGTAATTTCTTCTAAGCGCTTGATGTAATTGATTGCAGCTTCAGGAAGCTGTTCAACAGAAGTTGCACCAAACGTATTTTCGCTCCAACCTGGCATCTCTTCGTATACTGGTGTTACCTTCTCGTAACCTTCAGCAGCTAATGGCGTTACGTTAGTAACCGTACCATCTTCAAGCTGGTAACCAGTACAAATCTTAATCGTCTCAATGCCATCAAGTACATCTAGCTTTGTTAAACAGAAGCCTGTGATGCTGTTGATTTGAACAGCACGGCGCATTGCAACGGCATCAAACCAACCAGTACGACGCAAGCGACCTGTCGTTGCACCAAACTCATGACCTTTTTCACCTAAGTGCTTACCAACTGGGTCTTGTTTGTCTAGACCATCGTAAAGCTCTGTAGGGAAAGGACCTGAACCTACACGTGTTGTGTAAGCTTTAACAATACCAAGTACATAGTCTAGGTTTAGAGGACCAAAACCAGCACCTGTTGCTACACCACCTGCCGTTGTGTTCGAAGATGTAACATACGGGTATGTACCGTGGTCGATATCAAGCAATGTACCTTGTGCACCTTCGAATAAGATGTTGTCACCTTTTTCACGAGTCTGGTCAAGCAGCTCAGTTACATCAACAACCATTGACTTAAGGATCTCTGCAATTTCCATCGCATCATCATATGTCTTCTGGAAGTCAACTGGCTCAACTTTGTAATAGTGCTCTAGTGAGAAGTTGTGGTACTCAATCACTTCTTTAAGCTTTGCAGCGAATTGCTCAGGGTTGAATAGGTCGCCAACACGAAGGCCACGACGCGCAACTTTATCTTCATAAGCTGGACCGATACCACGACCAGTTGTACCAATTGCTTTGTTGCCACGTGCAAGTTCACGCGCTTGGTCTAGCGCAACATGGTAAGGAAGAATCAGAGGACATGCTTCACTGATAAGAAGACGATCACGCACTGGTACGCCACGCTCTTCAAGCATGTTAACTTCTCTCATTAACGCATCAGGAGCTAGTACTACGCCGTTACCAATCACACACTTTACGTTGTCACGTAAAATACCTGATGGAATTAGGTGTAATACAGTTTTCTCACCATTAATAACCAAAGTATGGCCTGCGTTGTGTCCACCTTGATAGCGTACAACTAAAGAAGCCTTATCCGTAAGTAAGTCAACAACCTTACCTTTACCTTCGTCACCCCATTGGGTGCCTAATACAACGACGTTTTTACCCATTGCAATATCACTTAGAAAAAATTAGGCGCAGATTTTACCAGAAAAGGCAGGTGGAAATCACCCTGTTTCGAATGATTTTTCTTCAGTCAATTTGATATTAGATAAAACTGTTTGAAATAAATACAAAAAAGCCCGACATAATGCGGGCTTTTTATTTCAGTTAAATGACATTACAAGCACAAAGATTACTTACTGTCCTTTTGCTTCATGTAGTCAAAGAACTCACTATCAGGCGAAAGTACCATCACATCGCTCTTGCTTGTGAAAGTTTTCTTATATGCTTCTAATGAGCGGATAAAACCGAAGAACTCAGGGTCCTGGTTGTAAGCTTGCGCATAGATGTTTGCAGCTTCAGCATCCCCTTCACCTCGTACAGTACGTGCATTACGCTCAGCATCTGCCAACATAACCGTCACACGTCTATCAACCTCTGCGCGAATTGTTTCAGCTTTCTCTTGACCTTCAGAGCGATGCTCTTTTGCAACAGCAGTACGCTCAGCACGCATACGCTGGAAGATAGAGTTACTTACTTCATTTGGTAAGTTAATCTGCTTCACACGTACATCCAGTACTTCAATGCCTAGCTCTTGTGCACTCTCTGATGCCTGAACAAGTGCTTCGGCCATCAGCTCACTACGCTCACCAGATACAATCTCTTTAATGGTACGAGAACCAAAGTTTGTTCTTAGGCCGTTGTTCACTTTTTGCTTAAGTAGTGTTTCTGCGTATTGCTTATCACCACGCGCACGCAAGTAGTAGTTAGAGAAATCACTTACGCGCCACTTTACATAAGAGTCGACGATAAGGTCTTTTTTCTCACTTGTTACAAAGCGGTCTGGTGCGCCATCGAGCGTTTGAATACGCGCATCTAAGTGACGAACTTGGCTAAAGAAAGGCACTTTAAGGTGTAAGCCTGGTTCATACACAACCGCGTTATCTGAGCTGTCTTTTTGAACCTTACTGAATAATAATACAATCGCTCTTTGACCTTCAGTCACGACAAAGACTGAAGAGAACCCTAACAGGGCGAGAAGTATCAAAAAGATAAAACCAAAATTTCTCATCAATTATCTCCCGCTGTTAAAACGATCTTGTGAAAATCTATCACTGCTACTATTCACACTGCTATTTTGAGACTGACCCAGCGTTTGACGTAACTGGTTAATGTCATTTCGACTTGGCAGGGTAACAGGTGAAGACGATTGAGATTGCTGCATGATCTTATCAAGTGGCAAGTACATCATGTTATTGCCGCCTTTCACATCAACAATCACCTTAGAACTACGGCCTAAGATTTCTTCCATCGTTTCGATATACAAACGCTCACGCGTTACTTGCTTTGCTGCTGCATATTCAGGTAATAGCTTTTCAAAACGAGCTACCTCACCTTGCGCTTCTAGTATAATACGCTCTCTATAACCTTCAGCCTCTTGAGTCATGCGCGTCACTCGACCACGTGCTCTTGGCTCAATCTCTCTTGCATAGGCCTCTGCTTCACGGATGAAACGTTGTTCATCTTCTTGTGCAGCAATTGCATCATCAAATGCATCTTTAACTTCTGCAGGTGGGCGAGAGTCTTTAAAGTTAACGTCTGTGACGATCAAGCCAAGGTTATATGGCTCAATAATTTCGTTTAGCTCGTCCCATGTACGTTGACGAACAAGTTCACGACCGGTTGTCAGTACTTGGTCCATGCGAGAGTGACCTACAACATAACGTAGTGCACTATCTAGCGCTTGTTGTAAACTGTGATCGGCATCTGTAACGCTGAAGCGATACAAAGTCGGGTCGACTACACGGTACTGAACTTCAAACTCAACACTAACCACGTTTTCATCTTCAGTTAGCATAAAGCCTGATGCTGACAAAGAACGTACAGCCTCGATATCAATTGGAATAACACGTTCAATGAAGGTCATTTTCCAACGTAAACCTGGCTCAGCGATACGGTCAAATTGACCGAACTGAAGTACGATGCCTCGTTCAGCTTCTTTCACGGTGTAAATACCGCTTAGTGCCCATACAATTAAAGCAATGATGAAGATGAAGGTGATCCCTGCACCACCAATGCCGTTTTTATTATTTCCTGGCTTGCCGCCAAATATTCCGCCGAACTTGTTGTTAAACTTGCGGAATACCTCGTCCAGATCTGGTGGCCCTTGATCTCTCCCACCGCGATTTTTCCACGGGTCGTTATCATTGCCATTATTACCCGGTTCGTTCCAGGCCATAGCTATACTCCATTGTTATAAAATGAATTAAATTAAATCTAACAAAATTTGCCGCATTCTTATAGCGAATTAGGCTGAATTAGTAATTTTTTCAACTTTGAGCAATAAACTGCTCTATTTCCGGCCCCTGCTCTTTTTTCAACCGCTCCCAATCAGCTTGAGGCAGTCTCACATTCAGCAGCCAGTTACCTAACTCGTCATAACTCTCATCACAAACCGCATTCAGATTGAATAGCGCCCCGCGTAATTTCCCAAAAGCAGGAGGCACAACAAGCTGATTGCAAAACATCTTTTTTGCAAGCAACTCAGAAATTGCCTGTGACAGTAACTCAATACCTGTATTAGCCTGCGCAGATAGCCACACTCTAATTGGTACGCCATTTTCATCTCTATCGATCTTTGGTTGGATCTCTTCCACTAAATCTATTTTGTTATAAACCAATAGCTGAGGGATCTCATCGGCTTCAATTTCTTCTAAAACCGATTGTACCTGTTCAATGTTCTCTTTTCTTCTTTGATCAGCAACATCAACAACATGTAGTTGTAAATCTGCTTCACGTGTCTCTGTTAATGTTGCTTTAAACGCTGCAACAAGATCGTGAGGTAGATGTCTTATAAAACCAACAGTATCAGCTAAAATTACTGGCCCAACATCATCGATGTCTAGCTTACGCAGCGTAGGGTCAAGTGTCGCAAATAGCTGGTCCGCTGCGTATACGTCAGAGTTAGTAATTCGATTGAACAGCGTGGACTTGCCTGCATTCGTATAGCCAACCAGTGATACGGTCGGAATTTCATTTCGGCTTCTTGCTCTGCGCCCCTGCTCTCGAACCACGGCTACTTTATCAAGCCTTTTTCGAATACTCTTAATGCGTTCTCTAAGTAGTCGACGGTCCGTTTCTAACTGTGTTTCACCAGGGCCTCGTAAGCCAATACCACCCTTTTGCCTCTCTAAGTGCGTCCAACCTCTGATCAGGCGTGTCGAAATATGCCTTAGCTGAGCTAGCTCAACCTGCAACTTACCCTCGTGTGTTCGCGCACGCTGTGCGAAAATATCTAAGATAAGGGTCGTTCTATCAAGCACACGACAGCGACAAACATGCTCTAAATTTCGCTCTTGAGAAGGACTAAGTTGGTGATTAAATATAATGACGTCTGCTTTATAAGTTCTGACAATCTCGGCAATTTCTTCTGCTTTACCCGTACCAACAAATAGCTTGGGATGCGGTGCTTGACGGCTGCCTTGCACAACCGCCACGCTACTAACACCAGCAGAAGATACTAGCATTTCCAATTCTTGCAGATCTTCTCGATCTCCTTCGTTAGGAAACTCTATGTGCACTAAGACTGCCTGTTCGCCGGCTTCATAACGGTCAAACAAGCAATATGCTCCTAATATCTATTAAAAATTTCCATCTTCGTTTTGTTCTGCGCCTTCATTTCCTTGTGTATTCTGGAAATTAACAGCTCTAGCAGGAACAACCGTTGAGATAGCATGTTTGTAAACCATTTGGTTTACGGTATTTTCAAGTAAAATCACAAATTGGTCAAAAGACTGGATTTTGCCTTGTAATTTGATGCCGTTAACTAAAAAAATTGAAACTGGAATGCGCTCACGACGCAAGACATTCAAAAACGGGTCTTGTAACGATTGGCCTTTTGCCATTTTCTTATCCTTCGTTCTAGGTGTTATTATGTTGAGTTAGTTGAATAAATTAAAACAAATTATTGGTTCAACTACTATTAGCTTAGCGAACTTAAAATTCGTTGCAAGTTTTCTTGCTCTCCGGTCTCTAGCCAAGTTACATTTGGCCAACTACGAAGCCAGGTCAACTGTCGCTTTGCAAGTTGTCTGGTAGCGGCTATACCTCTGAATACCATTTCATCGTAATCGCATTCACCGCTTAAATGTTCCCACATTTGCCGATATCCTACACAACGGATAGAAGGCAAATCTGGATGCAAATCATCTCGATTATATAGGGTCAAAACTTCGTTTTTAAACCCTTGATCAAGCATTATTTTAAATCTTTCCTCAATTCGCTCATGCAATATTTTACGATCATTTGGCGCAATGGCAAACTGATAAAAAGTATAAGGCAACTCAGGTTGTTTTTGCTTTTGCAATAACGACATGGGCTTGCCTGTTATACGATACACCTCAAGCGCGCGATTAATTCGCTGCGAATCATTTTCAGAAATTTTCGCAGCTGCTTCTGGGTCTATTTGCACAAGCTCCTCATGCAAAGCTGGCCAGCCCTTTTCTGACGCTTCTTGCTCAAGCTTTGCTCGAACAACTTCAGATGCCTCAGGTAAAGGAGATAGTCCTTCTATGAGTCCTTTGAAATACATCATGGTGCCACCGACCAAAACGGGCACCTTGCCTTGTGCATGAAATTTGTCTATCAGCGCAATCGCATCGCGGCGGAAGTCTGCAACTGAGTAACTCTCTCGAGGGTCGATTAAATCTATCAAGTGATGAGGTGCTTGAGCGAGCTCGTCTGCGTCAGGCTTTGCGGTACCAACATCCATACCCTTGTATACTAGCGCAGAGTCAACACTGATAATCTCAGTATCTAAATGCTTACATAGCTCAATGGCCAGTGCAGTTTTTCCTGCTGCGGTTGGCCCCATCAGCGTAATAACGGGTTTATTCTGCAAACTAATACCCTTTTGGTAATAAATCTAAAATATATTTTGGCTCTATTTTAACGGCTTTTGCCATAATTGCTGCTCTGCTTTTTGGTTTTTTTAGCATTTTTTCACGTACTTTTAGAAAATGCTGCGATGCAAAATAACCTTGTGGTGTATTTTTCAACAGCCACTCAACCCAAAAGTCTAAATTATCTAACGCGCTCTGATGCTCAACACATGTCTCAACAAGCAGGGAAATACATTGACCAACATCCAAGCTATATAAGCTCACGGGCAACTTTTTCACCATCACATGCGAGCCTTGAAAGCTCAAATCAAAGCCTAATAACGTCAACCAAGAGTCCACTTTTTCTAAGCTTTGCGCTTCTTGCTTATCTTGGCTTACTCTCACAGGCAACAGCAAAGCTTTACCTAATAATGTACCGTCCGTTTCGATTTGCTCCAGCCACAGCGATAAGAGACCTTCACGCGTATGACCAACCAATAGCGTGTTTTCATCTTGTAGTAACACAGCCCCTTCCGGTAATGCCATCCAGTGCATCTGTGTAATACTCTGTTCTGTGTCGCCTTTTAAGGCTTGGATATTGTAAGTCGACTCAGCGTTCTTAACAGGACGATTGTCAGCTTCAGTTGTGAAAGCTTGATAAAGCTGATTTACATTAACTTGCTTCGTCTGACCAGCAGATGACCCCAAATCACTGCGCGGCGCATGATAATTTGAGCGACTAGCTCCATTCGTTTGCCTTACACCGCTCTCAAAGTGAGCCTCACTTGAACTTGGCATTGAAATATTAGGGGTAGGTGTTGCTGATGCTTCTTGTCGCAGCGGTGTCCGGTAGGATTGATGCTGTTCTTCTTGATGCGTTGCAATGTTTGGCTCATTGAGCGTAAGACTAGGCTCAGGTCCTACCTCATCATCGATATGGGTATAGGGCAAAACTGAAGATCTGGGTTCTACAACTTGCTTTACAGCTTGAACAATAAAATCATGTACTAATCGAGCTTGATGGAATCTCACCTCATGCTTAGCTGGATGAACATTCACGTCAACCTGTCTTGGATCTAATTCGACGTAAATTACAAACCCAGGTGTCTCTGGACTACCCGTCGCCTCTTCAAAAGCTTGTCTGATCGCATGCAAAATCAGCTTATCTCGCATCATGCGACCGTTCACATACGTGTATTGTGGCTGTGTATTACTACCAAGAGGCAATACCCACCCATATAGCTCTAACCCTTCATAGCCGGACTCAATAAAGCTTGCTTCGCGCTGAAATACTCTCCCAGCAACTTGCGCAACCCTTTCGATACTTCGCGGATCTTGTCTCGCCCGATATTGACGCACCACCTTTTGGTTATGTGTTAGCGTAATAGCCACGTCAAAACGGCTCAGCGCGATTCTTTTAACCAATTCATCAATATGGCTAAACTCTGTTTTTTCCGTACGCAGAAATTTCCGACGAGCCGGTGTATTAAAAAACAAATCTTTGACTTCAATGGTGGTACCGTTTGGGTGCGCTGTCGGTTGAACTTGCACAGCCATATCCCGCCCTTCCGCACACGCTTGCCATGCTGTATCTTGAGCTTCAGGTTTAGAGCTCAATGTAAGTCTTGATACGGAGCTAATCGACGCAAGTGCCTCACCTCTAAAGCCCAAAGAAGCAATCGCTTCAAGATCGTCTAAATTCTTGAGCTTGCTGGTTGCGTGTCGAGATAATGCCAGCGCCAATTCATCTTTGTAAATTCCTGAGCCATTATCTCGAATCCGAATGAGCTTATGACCGCCTCGCTCAATTTCAACTTGAATGCGGGTAGCGCCAGCATCAATGCTATTTTCTACTAGCTCTTTAACCACGGACGCAGGACGCTCAACTACTTCACCTGCTGCAATTTGGTTAGCCAGCCTCGCTGGTAAAATCTCAATAGCCATGTTTTACGCCCTGGGAATAGTCAGCACTTGACCAATATGTAATACGTTATTCTTCAATCGATTAGCACGCTTTAGTGCTGATACTGTGGTGCCATATCTCGCCGCAACAACGCTCAATGACTCCCCTCGCTTCACTTTATGCTTTAAAGGCTTTTTCTCTTTCAATCGAGCAAATAAAGAGTCATCGGGCGGATTCTTCTGATAGTAGCGCTTGATGGCCGTAAATACGGCATTGGCCAATCGCTGTTGATGATAAGCCGTTTTTAATTGCTTTTCTTCTTGGGGGTTCGAAATAAACCCTGTTTCCACCAAAATAGAAGGGATATCAGGTGACTTTAGTACCCCAAAGTTTGCAGCTTGCGGCCGCTTTTTATGTAACTTGGCAACTTTCTGTAACTCGTCCACCACTTTTTCAGCGACCTGAAACCCGGTTGTCATGGAATGATCCATAGACATATCGAGCAACGTTTTAGCTAGATACTTTTCATTTGCGGTGTTTTTGATCACCCCGGCAGCGCCACCCAGTAATTGAGATTGCTTTTCCCTATTCTCAAGCCACTTACCAATTTCTGAATTGGCACGACGCAATGACAAGGTCCACACAGAAGCACCTCTTGGACGAGGGCTAGAAAATGCATCCGCATGAATTGAGACAAAGAAGTCTGCACGTTTCTTTCGTGCTTTTGCTGTGCGGGTATTGAGTTTTAAAAAGTAATCCCCTGAACGAGTCAATTGCGCCCTCATTCCCGGCTGTTTGTTAATTAACCTTTCCAGTCGCTTGGCTATTTGCAGCGTAATATGCTTTTCGTACGTGCCTGTTGGGCCAATAGAGCCCGGATCTTGCCCGCCGTGGCCAGCATCAATGGCGATAATGATATCTCTGTCACGCTTACTATTTCGTTTTGTACTCGCTGCTTTAGTTACTGGCGGCTTTTTTTGTCCATATAAATCAACAACTAACCTATCAGAACTCTTGCCTGTGGGGGCCAAGGGAAAAATGACGGGCTTTGTTGGGCGACTTAATTCAAATACAACCCGTGTACTAGTGCGCTTTTTTGGTGAGCTATAACGCATCTTTTTAATAACACGGTGTTTCTTTGGGATCGCTGGTAATGTGGGAAGTCGCTTTGTATTCTCAAAGTCAATCACCAGGCGCAGTGGCTTTTGCAATACAAAGTAGCTGAACTCAGGTTTTTTTGATAAATCAAACACCACCCGCGTACTTTCAGCCGATGGGCTAATTCGCACATTTTTTATGGTGTTTTTTGCAAATGCCTGTGCTGCAAACGCCAGCAGCACAAACATTGTAACTAAATAGCTATATTTAATGATAACACTACGCATAACTACCAATGGTCAGTAATACCTGTAGCCCACGTTCATTATGCGCTTTTAAAGTCACCTTTCTCGCATCACCATCATAAGCAAGAAAGATATCAATATCTGGTTCAGGAATAAAACCTTGACCTTTTTCTGGCCACTCAACAATACATACCGCATCAGCAGCAAAGTAATCACGGATCCCCATGAACTCAAGTTCCTCAGGGTCGCCTAAGCGGTATAAATCAAAATGGTAAACTGACTTTTCAGGTAATTCGTAGGGCTCTACAAGTGTATAGGTTGGACTCTTTACATTGCCCGTATGCCCAAGCCCTTGCACAATTCCTCGAGTCGTGGTTGTTTTACCAGCACCTAAATCACCATGCATATAAAACACCGCACCTTCCACAATTGAAGATGCAAGCTTTTTACCTAACTCGACAGTCGCTTCTTCATTGGCCAAAGAAAGCGTTAAAGTACTGTTTTGGCTCATCCCATAATACCTCTAATATGGACAAATAAATCACTTGCTAACGTACCGAGCTGCCCATCTAGAGCTGCCTGCTCAGCTGCAAGGCCATGAATATACACACCAAGCGTCGCCGCTTCAAATCGGCTTAAGCCCTGTGCTAATAAACCAGCGATTATACCAGATAATACATCCCCCATCCCAGCACTAGCCATGGCAGAGCATCCTGAGCGGTTAATATTTATTCTCTTTCCATCAACAATTAAACTTCCCGGACCTTTTAAAACAATACAAGCCGCATATTCTGCACTAAGTTGCTCAGCCATCTCGAACCGTTTAGAAGTATTAAAGGTTGAATTTCCCAACAGGCGTTTTGCTTCACCAAAGTGAGGCGTTAATATCGCACGATGCCATGGCAGATGGGACTGAGCAAGTAAGTTGAGTCCATCCGCATCACAGACAACTAATCCTTGATATTTTTTAACCGCAGCATACATTTTTTTCGCCCATGCATCTTGACCAAGCCCTGGGCCAATCACGACGACATCTGCTTTATTAAGTAGAGCTTCCAATTCCGCTGCGACCGCAACACCATGCACCATTAATTCATAGCGGCCATGTAAAACAGCAGATTGATTTTCAGGGTGTGTCGCCACACTTACCAAACCAGCCCCCGTCCTTAAGCAGGCTTCTGCCGCTAATCGAATAGCCCCTGCCATGCCTTTTCCGCCACCCACAAGTAATACATGGCCACATTGGTTTTTATAACTGTCATCCGCTCGAACAGGACGTAAAGAGCGTAAGTATTTGCCACCGGGGTAACAACAATTAGTATGAGATAGTTCAGCAAATGCATCCGCAATGCCTAAATCCGCTAACAATAACTCACCACATAGGCTCGGTGCATTGCCAGTCAACATGCCTTGCTTCAGCGCAATAAATGTCAACGTTGTATCTGCTTGAAAGCTATCTGGAGATACCTCTGCCGTTGTGCCATTCACCCCACTTGGGATGTCAACCGCTAACTTCCACGCTTTACTGGATTTAAAATGGTTGAATGCTTCTTTAACCTGCTCAGGTAAAGCTCCTCGAAACCCTGTGCCAAATACCGCATCAACAATGGCATCATAGCTGTGGTCAATGCACGAGCGTAGCGACACCACACGACCACCACTGCGACAAAACAACTGGTAAGCTTCAGCTGCGTCTCCTTTGAGCAAAGTCGGTTCAAATAGCGCACACACAGTGACATGAATTTGTGCATGTAAACATCGCTTTGCAAGCATAAAGCCGTCACCGGCATTATTGCCTTTGCCTGTAAAAATTAAAATATTTTTGACGTTTCTATTGCGTACTAATTCAAATAACGCATGACCCGCTCGCTGCATCAATTCGCTTAATGTCGTACCAGAGTTAAGCGCTGCCTGTTCCTCATGCAGCTTTACTTCTTGGGCGCAATAAGCAATTTGTGGTAAATTATGAGTGTATTGACCTTGCAAAATAGACATTCCGTGAATAAAGCCATATCTACTATTAACTATACTGAACTTGCCGAAAAAATTAAGTGTTGGGGCAAAGAATTAGGCTTTGCTGAAGTTGGGATCACCGATATTGACCTCAGTGAACATGAACAGCAACTCCAACGCTGGCTGGATTTAGGGTATCACGGAGAGATGGAGTATATGGCGGCACATGGTATGAAACGTGCTCGACCAGCAGAATTAGTGCCTGGCACAAAAAGTATTGTCTCAGTAAAAATGAACTATCTCCCACCTGATGCCAGCTTTGCGCGCGCCTTAAAAAATAGCACAACCGCCTATATCAGTCGCTACGCACTCGGGCGCGATTATCACAAGGTTTTGCGCAACCGACTAAAAAAACTGGGCCAACGTATTGAGCAAGAAGTTGGCCAATATGGTTTTCGTCCATTCGTCGACTCAGCGCCCGTGCTTGAAAGGCAGGTCGCCGAAAAAGCAGGCCTTGGCTGGCGCGGTAAAAATAGTTTACTTATTCACAAACAGGCCGGTTCATGGTTTTTTCTTGGCGAGTTATTTGTCGATTTACCCCTTCCACCAGACCATAAGCAGGTAGAAGAAGGGTGCGGAAAGTGCAACGCCTGCATTAGCTTATGTCCTACAGGGGCGATTGTAGAGCCTTATGTTGTCGATGCCAGACGCTGCATTTCTTATCTTACGATTGAGCAACAAGGCGCTATTCCTGAAGAGTTTCGCCCTTTATTAGGCAACCGCATCTATGGATGCGACGACTGCCAACTCGTCTGCCCTTGGAATCGTTTTGGACAATTGACCGACGAAGAAGACTTTCATCCAAGAAAAACGCTTAAAGACCGAGAGTTATTAGAATTGTTTGCATGGGATGAAAGTACCTTCTTAAAAAATACCGAAGGAAGCCCAATACGACGGATAGGCCATGAAAGGTGGCAACGTAATTTAGCTGTGGGACTTGGCAATGCAAATTATGACGAGCAGATAATCGCTGCACTCACTGAAAAGCTGCCACATGTGAGTGAGCTGGTTCAAGAGCATATACACTGGGCACTTGAACAGCAAAAACTCAAGCTACATGACGAACGTAAAAAAGCACGCCTCATTCGCATCGTTGAAAAAGGCTTGCCTCGGGACGCCTAAGCAAAGCAAAACTGCGGTCATTGCTCATCCGTTGTCAAATTGCATAGATCGTGCTCAATCTCTGCAAATGCATCTTTGACTTGGGCAATGGCTTCTTCTCTTGCAACTGAGCTTTGAATTGCTTCATCAATGTGGGTAAAAATAAACACTTCTTGATCTTCATCTAGTCCCATAGAAGGGATGCGAGACTCAAATAACTCTTGCAGCCGTTTAAAAATAGCCTCATTTTGAGAGCGGTTATTATTGAGCATCGACAACAGACCGGTAAACTTACTGTGGATCGTTTTTATCGCACTATTGAGTTCCCGCTGTTGGTTTATCAAGGTATTTTTAGTCAATATAGATAGCAACTGCTGTTCGGTAACACTGACAATAAAGCAAATATGATCACGTATTCGTCCATGTTTATCAGGATCATCAGACGGCATATTGAGTATAAGCACACTTAACAGCTCATAGTTAACCAAAATTCGATTAGTAAACTCATGTAACCGCCCTTTGGAGTGTAAAATTTCAAACAACTCTATCACAATTGGTGAGCATAGCCCGGCGGTAGAATAGTGTAGCTTATCACTATCAACTCGTATTTCTATATTGCAACTCAAACCGAAATTCGCAAGACAGTTAATTAATGCATTTGCCAACTCAGAAACATCTTGGATAGTACCAACCTGCTCGACAAAATTTACAATCTGCCCCATTTCACTGCTTGTTGCCATCGCACTGAAAGCAGTTGTGGTCGCATCTTCTATTTGCTGCTCCAGAATATCTTTTTCTAACAACATTTGTCCTAAATGCAGCAGTTTTGCTTTGAGCTCACTATGGCCAAATGGTTTGACAATATAATCTTCCGCGCCAACGGAGTACCCTTCCATGCGCTCTTCGACCGACCCTCTGGCAGAGACAAACATAACTATAATATGGCTCAAGCTTGGATTGGCTTTGATGGCTTTACATACTTCATAGCCGCTCATTTGCGGCATACTCACATCCAGTAATATGACCTGTGGGTCATAAGACTCAACAATCTCAAGACATTCTTGTCCACTGGTGGCAGTTTGCACTTCAAAGTCTAAATCTTCTAAGATTTCTTCAATAATTTCGAGGTTAAATGGCTCATCGTCCACTGCTAAAATTCTTTGTAATGCCATAATTTAAGTTCCTTGTGCTCCTTTCCTATAGTTATAGTCACTGATTTAGCTTGTCGCTAGTCACCCTTTGAATTGGGCAGCTCAACAACAAACTCAGCACCGCCACTTTCGCTATTTCGTGCGTAAATACAGCCTTTGTGCAACAGCACAAACTCTTTACAGATCGCTAAGCCTAGCCCAGTCCCGCCAGCCCCACTATTGGTCTTGCTGCTTTGTGCGAATTTATCAAAAATATGCTCCAGTTCATCACTTGGGATCCCAACACCTTGGTCGCAAATTGTTAAACAAATTTGCTCTTCTCTTTGAGATAAATAGACTTCAACATGACTTTGCTTAGGGCTAAACTTAAGTGCATTGCCAAGTAAGTTCCTGACTACTTGGACCATTTGATCTCTATCACACTCGATGTTTACCCCAGACTCTGGCGCATGCAGATTGATAGAAATACACTTCTCCATTGCCAACCCAGACACATCTTCTACCCCTTCAGCAAGAATGGATACAAAGTTATGCTTTGCCGGGTTAAATGGAAAACGTCCAGCATCTAACTTAGATAAATCAAGTAAGTTATTTAATAACAACAACAACCTTTCACCACTGGTTTCAATGCGCGATAAGTATTTGGTTAACTTTTCTATCGGCGCTTCATTCACCGCTAACTTATCTAAACCAAAACGGGCAAAACTTAAAATAGAATGCATCGGCGTGCGCAATTCATGAGACATATTAGCCAAAAACTCAGACTTGCTAATGTTGGCACGCTCAGCAGCCTCTTTGGCTGATTGCAACTGTGAGGTTCTCGCTTGTACTTCGGCTTCGAGTACTTCTTTGGCTTCCTCTAGCAGCTGTTGCTTGCGCTTTAAATGAGCAACATTTTTAAAAATAGCCGCCAGTGCAATCTCGCCATGATGATCAATTTCGATGAAGGTGCCCATTAACGGAATAGACAAGCTATCTTGTCTTGGCAGCACTAAGTCACAATCAAAATGCCGTGCGATGAGCCCTGTTTCAATTCGACTTTTCAGCGCTTCCACAGACTGGCGCTCAAATAGATTAAAAATAGAATGCGACTCGAGCTCTTGCGCATTGAGTCCAAATAGGTTTAAACACGCATCATTTGCTTCAATCACAAACCCTTTGAGATTGAACAACATAATAGGGTCAGGGGTATGTTTATAAATAACGCGCAGCAAACTATCACGCTCAATTAATGCGTCTACGGTATCTTGCAGACGCTCTACTAATTCTTGGTTATGTCGACGTAGCAGCTCCGTTTGCCAAAGCTTGTGAAGTGATTGCAAGAGCGCATTTTCATCAACGGGTTTTGTTAATACATCTTCAACCCCCTGCCGTATGGCTTTCAACGTATCTACTTGGCTTTCTCGAGAGGTCATTAATAAGCAGCGACAGTTAATGTGATACAAACGCACTTGCTCAAATACATCCAGCCCAGTTTCATCAACTAAATTAAAATCACAAATTAATAAATCAAAATGATGACTCTTTGCTAACAGACCCGCCTCTTTTGAGTTAGTTGCCGTTTTGACATCGAGCTGTGCCCCACGCAAGCTGATAGAAAGCTGCTTGAGTCTTGTCGAGATGTGATCTACCAGTAATACCTTAGGCAATAATAATTGTGCTTGTTCACCAATTTCTAGAACCCGCTCTAACAATCCCGTGATTTCTTTATTACCAAAAAATGGGTAAATAACTATCGCATTAGAAAGCACTCTGTTAAGTTGGCTAAATGCAGTAAGATGCTCTGAATTTTCAGGCTTGGGCGCTAACAAGATGATTTTTTCATGCTGACTCAGCTCATCTAAAATCTCAAAATACTCTGGCGGGATCCCATGTGCTATCGCAATGACGTCAAAGTGTGAAAAGCAAGTTTGACTGTCTAACGTTTCATAATGAATGTGCTCAACTTCACTACCTAACAGTTCAAACAACACCTTAATGCGCATAGCTAGCACACTATTACTGTCTATGATCAATACCTTATTTGACATGGCGACACCCTTTTTCCGTGGTATCGATTAGTGTAGCCCAAATTAGCAAATGCAAAGGACTAATCAAACATACATCACAGTATACGCGCGTGCATATATCACCTTAAAGCCGCTCCTGACTTGAATACCGTTACCAATATAGAGTAATAACTCTTTGTCATCTTTTGTGATAACCTAATTGTGCTTTACATGGCCCCAGATATGATGATTAATTTACGATTCAGCGTATTAAAGCGGGCCCTAATTTTCTAACAAAATGAACTATTTCTTTTGTCACTCGTAAATAAAAATAAACAACGGAACTTATCATGCTAAAAAGAACGATTATCAGCCTTGCTTTGGCACTGAGCAGCCCTTTCGCCTTTGCAAATTGTAACGACTTTACTGATGTTGACGTTAGAAAGTTACGCTCAAAAGAAACAGTAAACCTATGCCAGTTTAAAGACAAACCTTTGCTTCTGGTTAATACGGCAAGCAATTGCGGATTCACAGGCCAATTTAAAGACCTTGAAGCACTTCATCAAAAATATAAAGACAAAGGCCTAGTAGTCGTCGGTTTCCCCTCGGATGATTTCTTCCAAGAGGAAAATGATGAAGCAAATACCGCAAAAGTGTGTTTCGTCAATTACGGTGTGACATTTACTATGATGGCGACGAGCCCAGTGCGCGGGGATGATGCTAATCCGATATTCAAGCACCTGGGAGAGCAAGCAGGCTCACCAAAGTGGAATTTTTATAAGTATCTCGTTTCTGCAGATAGAAAAGAAATTCAACGCTTTGGCAGCCGTACCAAGCCACTGTCTGATGAGCTAACCAGTGCAATTGAAAAGCAAATCAGGTAAAAGC
Organism: Pseudoalteromonas luteoviolacea; assembly: GCF_021654285.1. Lineage (GTDB taxonomy): Bacteria > Pseudomonadota > Gammaproteobacteria > Enterobacterales > Alteromonadaceae > Pseudoalteromonas > Pseudoalteromonas luteoviolacea_J. The sequence goes on from NZ_JAKFZS010000021.1 coordinate 50,965, forward strand.
ATGCGTTTTTACCACTTTTGCATTAGAATAAGGTATGAATAAAAATCAGGCAAGGCATGGAGAGAAAATGACATTAGCAAGTGCAAGACATATTTTAGTAGATAGCGAAGCACAATGTTTAGAATTAAAGCAGCGGATTGCTGGCGGTGAAGACTTTGCAGACTTAGCAAAAGAGTTTTCTAATTGTCCATCTGGGCAAGATGGTGGCGCACTTGGTGAGTTTGGACCTGGAATGATGGTACCAGAATTCGATAAGGTTGTATTTTCTGCCCCGTTAAATGAAGTGCAGGGACCTGTACAAACACAGTTTGGGTATCACCTGCTTGAGGTGACGTCCCGTCAGGACTGAATAGTAAGAGGGTAGTTAATAAGCTACCCTTATTTCTTTCAAGATTATCTCAGTCAAAAATATATAATATCAACTTCTCTCTAACTCGAAACCATGTCGTGCTACACTCATAAACAAATAATTTATGAGGGAACACACTGTGATTTTATACGGCTCCGATACATCTCCTTATGTCAGAAGATTAAGAATCTATTGCGGTATTCACAATCTCACCGTTGATTATAAGCCCATTGATATCTTCAACGCACAAGACAGAGAAATACTCATCAAGCATAATCCTGCGCGTAAAATTCCATTTTTAATCTGTGCCGAACAGGCGATATGTGATTCAAATGTGATTGTCAGATATCTACAAGATAAATTTTCTCTCCCACATCTAAATTGGCAGCAAGAGAACTTGCTTACTACCATCAACGCCTGTAATGACTCACTAATTGAGATACTGCTTGGACAACGCTCAGGATTTGACACCCAATCAGATGTTTTATTTTTTAATTTACAGCGAGAGCGTATAACTGAAACATTGGCTTATTTAGATAAGCAATGTGCAACAGACGTATTTTTGAACTGCGAGTATTTGCAGATCAGTTTATACTGCTTGCTAGACTGGATCCGATTCAGAGACCTAGCTGATATTAGTCATTTACATGGACTACTCTCGCATCTAGAGACATGGCAGCAAAATACATTCGCCCAAGAAACGGATCCCCGCAGTTAATTTTTTACTGGTAACTAATATGAATGATCTTGAATTAGAATCTGAAGTGGTCAATTTTGTCACTGTCGTTAAACAAAGTGAGCAATTATGGGCACTTGGTGCTGAAGATGGCGGCTTTGTCATTGTAGAATCAAATCAATTTGAAGAGTCTGATGTTTTGCTCTTGTGGGGTGACGAAGCCGCTGCACAAGCGCAATGTAAAGATGAATGGGAAGAGTTTAAACCCATTGCTATCGAACTAGATCCATTCCTTGACGAATGGGTTGAGGATTTAAGAGATGACAATGCACTGGTTGGAATTAATTGGAATGATGACAATGTATGCGTTGAAATTGAACCTGTTAGCCTAGCTCGCGCACTCGCTGACTAAAGCAATAAGCGTCCCTTCTATTGCGCGTACATATGCTTGTATATGTACGCCTTTTTGACACGGTGCAGATAGAGGCTCAGCGCCAGCTGCAACTGCCTTGTCATAGCAACTCGATACATTTTCACAGCCGAGCGTCAACTCAAACCCGAGAGCTGGTTGCTTTGGTTGAGAGCGAATATACGTTTGTTTAAACTGAGATTGTGCAACTGGATGCGTTGCAAACGCAAGTAAGACATTGCCAGTGTCCAACTCTCCATAGTCACCATTCTCTGTTACAGAATGTGCACTGAGTCCAAACGCTTGAAAGTAAAAATCCAAAACCTCTTCGACATCATCGACATAAATGACTGTTTTAAGAAAATGCATCACAACAATATGTTAAACAAATATATCATTAATAAAGCATAATTAATGAGCAGCGTAAAGACCACTATCAATTCAATGACACTATTTTGCTAGCTCAGCAAAAGTAAAATAAGCTGTTGAGACACATACTCATTGAAAGCACGCTTTGGTAGAAATGAAAATGGCGCAATACGCGCCATTTATTATGTTTTGTTTCTCTGCTCTTTCGTAAACGCTCGCAGTTTACGTTTTTGCGATAAGGTCATTTTATTAGTTCGACCTGAGTAAGGGTTATCCCCTTCTCTGAACTCTATTTTTATTGGCGTGCCCATAATATTCAACGCTTTTCGATAATAGTTCATCAAATAGCGTTTATAGCTATCAGGTAGATCATGTACCTGGTTACCATGAATAACAATCCTAGGTGGATTATAACCACCGGCGTGAGCATATTTAAGCTTAACACGACGACCACGTACTAGAGGTGGTTGGTGATCTGCTTGAGCCATATCCATAATACGTCTAAGCATCGCTGTGCTAACACGCTTAGTCGCAGACTCGTAAGCCTCATCAACTGACTCAAATAAATGACCAACACCCGTGCCATGTAATGCAGAGATAAAGTGTAACCTTGCAAAATCAATAAAGCCTAAACGGCGGTCCAACTCAGACTTAATACGCTCTTTAACATAGTTATCCAAGCCATCCCATTTGTTCACAGCAATAACCAGAGAACGACCTGAATTTAGTGCAAAACCAAGTAAGCTTAAGTCCTGATCAGAAATACCTTCTCGTGCATCAACCACCAATAGGATCACATTCGCGTCTTCAATTGCTTTCAACGTTTTAATCACTGAAAACTTTTCAACCACATCACTGACTTTTTTACGCTTACGAACACCCGCTGTATCAATTAACACGTACTCTCGGTCGTTGCGCGTCATCGGGATATAAATAGAGTCTCGCGTTGTGCCAGGCATGTCATAAACAATAACACGCTCTTCACCTAGAATGCGGTTTGTTAGTGTTGACTTACCTACGTTAGGGCGGCCAATGATCGCTAATTTTACTGGTTTGTCTTCAAAACCTGTTTTCCCCTCTTCTGGCGCTTCTTCGCCTTCAAGGTAAAGTTCTGTAATACTTTCATCGTCTTGTTCAATATCATCTTCTTGCTGTGCAAGTTCAGCAATCGTTGGACCTAGTGTTGCGTCCAATAATTGCGTAACACCGCGCCCATGCGCAGCCGCAATTTGATGAATATCACCCAAAGCAAGTTGATAAAACTCAGCACAACTAGAATCAGCGTCTATGCCATCTGTTTTGTTGGCAACAATGAAACTTTTCTTTTCTTGCTTCCTTAAATGTTGTGCAATGGCTTGATCAGCAGCTGTCATACCAGCACGAGCATCTACTAAAAATAGCACGACATCAGCTTCTTCAATCGCCAAAAGCGACTGCTCAGCCATCTCCGTTTCAATGCCTTCTTCACTGCCATCAATACCACCTGTATCAACAACTATGAATTCGTAACCATCATAATCAGCCTGACCGTATTTACGATCGCGTGTTAGACCAGGAAAGTCGGCAACAAGTGCGTCACGAGTACGCGTTAAACGATTAAATAATGTGGACTTACCCACATTTGGTCGCCCTACCAGAGCGATCACAGGAAGCATAGACTACCTCTTCTTTAAACAACAAAAGGCTTCGCAGTGCGAAGCCTTACTAAAACCTTTACGTCAGGGATGATTAAGGGATTTTTATCGCACTGATCTCACCATCTCGGGTGTACACGATCAACTTATCATCAACGATAATGGGTTCAACAAAAAAGCCTGAACTATCAAACTCTTGTCTAGAAACTAAATCACCAGTTTGCTTATCAAGCCAGTGTAAGTTACCTTCCTGATCACCCACTACAACATAATTACCGGCAACCGCTGGAGCAGTTAGGTACCAGCCTCTTAAGCCAGCTTGACTCCAACGTTCGGTGCCTGAGTCTTTATCTAGAGCATAGAGCACACCATCACTATCTACCAAATAAATAGTATTTAATTCAATCGCTAAATCACGATAGCTACTGTACTCACGATCCCAAACTACGTTGCCATTACGCACATCAATGGCTGCAAGCTTTCCATTATACGCTATCGTGTAGACATACGCACCGGATACAACAGGTTTTGTGTCAACATCAACCAAGCGCTCGAACTCAGACGCACCTTCCGCCAGTGCAACATCCGTACTCCAAGCTGTAAATCCACTCTCAGCGATCAGTACACTCAGCTTACCGCTTTCTTCACCAATCAACACACCGCCATTAGCAGACGTAGGTGAGCTCAAGCCACGAAGTGTTAAAGCAGGCACTTCTTGCTCATAGCTCCAACGCTCTTCACCTGTATCTGGGTGCAAAGCAAGTAACTTACCAGAACCCAAGTTGACATAAACCAATCCATCACCAGCACTTGGAGAAGATAACGCTTCACCTGGTACCGACTTACGCCAGACTAATTCACCTGTTTCACGGTCAAGGGCAATTACCTCACCATGCTCTGAGCCTATGTATATTTTGCCATATGCTTGCAAAATACCACCCGATAACTTCGCAGAGTCATCGTCAGCCCAAGGCCAAATTGAGGTGTCTTGTCGCGTATCAATTTCCCACAACTGATCACCGCTTTCTACGTTATATGCTGCGACTCGACCTTTTCGCTCTGCCGCAAAAATTCTGTCGTCATGCGCAGTCGGTGTCAAACGCGAAAAATAATGCTCAACACCGTCACCCAGTGATTCTTGCCAAACTGTTTGAGGTTCAAATTGATTGACAATCTCAGGGAGCACCAGCTCCTCTTCATCATCACTCGATGAACAACCCATTAACGATGCCATACACAATGCCAGTGAGGCCATTGTCAACTTCTTCATGGCTACTCCTTAGTTAGATGCGATTGCTAAGTCATCCAATTTTATTTGCAGTAACGCATTGTTCTCTGCGCCACCTGCATCAATTGCTGTTTGATAATGCTCACGCGCCTTATCTTTATCGCCTTGCGATACGTATATATCACCTTTGATCTCTGCAATTTGTGCATTAAAGCCAGCAGGAACAGGTTGAGACAACGTTGATAAGGCTTGCTCTGCATTGCCTTGAGCGACTTGTACACGTGCTAGGCGAAGTACAGCAGTTGCTTTTAATTCTGGACTTTTTACAGTATCGACAATGAACTGTAGCTTTTCAGTTGCTTGTGCTAACTCACCTTTATCAACCGCTTCTTTTGCTGCAACAAATGCCGCCAGTACTGAATAGTTAGAGTCCGTATTCTCTGCTAAAAACGCATCGCTTTTAGAAAGTACTTCACCGCTCTCAATTAACGAGTTATACGCTTCTGAGCTTGCTTCAGCTGAAGAAATTTGATTCTGGTTGTATGCTTTCCAACCATACAATCCACCTAGACCTAAAACAGCACCAATTACTAACGAAGTCCCGTTTTCTCTAAAAAAATTCTTTATCGCTTCAGCTTGTTGTTCTTCTGTTGAATAAATTTCCATTCTAACCTCTTACCCTACCAACTCGGCTAGCACAGCGTGCGCTTCAGCCATTGGCAAGATCAATTGTTCTTTTTGTTCGCGTAAATACTTTATTGTGACTGTACCGTTCGCTATTTCGTCTTCACCAAAAATAAGCGCAACAACTGCACCGCTGTTATCAGCGCGCTTTAGTTGTTTTTTGAAGTTACCTCCCCCGGCATGCACTTGCACTCTCAGCCCTGGCACTGCATCACGTAATTGTTCAGCAATTGCAGGTGCTTGAATACTTGCAGCATCTCCCATCGCAGCAACATACACATCAACATTGCGACGAATTTCACCAACACTGTTAAGCTCTTCTAGTAATAAAACTAGACGCTCCATACCCATAGCAAAACCAACCGCTGGTGTGCCTTTGCCACCAAGTTGCTCAACCAAGCCATCATAACGGCCACCGGCACAAACAGTACCTTGTGCGCCAAGGCTGTCAGTAACCCACTCAAATACAGTACGGTTATAATAGTCCAAACCACGTACCAAGTTTTCATTAACCTGATATTCGACGCCAGCGGCGTCTAAACGTTCACATAAATTTGTAAAATGTTGTACTGACTCTTCATCCAAGTGCTCAGAAAGCTTTGGAGCATCAGCAACAACCGCTTGTACTTCTGGGTTTTTGCTATCTAAAACACGTAGCGGATTAGTGTACATGCGACGAAGTGAATCTTCATCTAGTCTATCTTTATGCTGTTCTAAATATGCAACTAGCACTTCTTTGTATGCCGCACGTGCTTCATTCGAGCCCAATGAGTTTAGCTCTAAACGTACATGCTCAGAGATGCCAAACGCTTTCCATAAGCGCGCAGTTAGGATAATAACTTCAGCATCAATATCTGCTGTGGCAACACCGAAAGTCTCTACACCAAACTGATGAAACTGACGATAGCGGCCTTTTTGCGGACGTTCGCGACGAAACATAGGGCCCATATACCAAAGTCTTTGCTCTTGGTTGTACAGTAAGCCGCCTTCGACACCCGCGCGTACACACACCGCTGTACCCTCAGGACGCAAAGTCAGAGTATCACCGTTGCGGTCTTCAAATGTATACATTTCTTTTTCAACGATATCAGTTACTTCACCGATAGAACGTTTAAACAAATCTGTCGATTCAACCACCGGAAAACGAATTTCCTGATAGCCAAAAGCGCCCATTGTATCTCTTAATGTCGCTTCAATTTTTTGCCAGATCTGAGTCGTGCCTGGCAGGCAATCTTTCATGCCACGAATTGCCTTAATTTGCTTTGCCACTGAAATTCCTAATTTTTAACTATTCTTTTCTCAAAATTACAAGCGCAGGATACAATAAAACCCTGAATACGGTACGAGTAAATGCCTCTATTATACCCTGCTCGATTAAAACGTAAACGAAATAAATTCAACCTACAAAAGGCTTATTCTTCTATGATTTTTACGTCTATGCTTGGTTGCGCTTCTTTTTTAGCAACATAGTCTCGCACCTGCTCTTCGAGTTGCTCAACAATATTGTCATTGTCAATTCGTGTTTTTTGACGCTCACCATTAATATAAAGTCCAGAGCGTCGATTTGCACCGGCTAAGCCCAAGTCACTCACCAAAGCTTCACCCGGGCCATTCACGACACAACCAATCACAGAAACAGTGATAGGCGAGATGATATCTTCTAATCTTTCTTCTAGCTGATTCATAGTATTAACAACATCAAACTCTTGTCTTGAACAGCTTGGACAAGCGATAAAGTTAATGCCACGAGAACGGATCCGCAAAGATTTTAGAATATCAAAGCCCACTTTGATTTCTTGTACTGGGTCAGCGGCAAGCGATACACGTAACGTGTCACCAATGCCCTCAGCCAGTAGCATGCCTAATCCAACCGCTGATTTCACAGAGCCCGCTCTAAAACCGCCAGCTTCGGTAATACCAAGGTGAAGGGGCTGATCAATTTCTTTGGCAAGCAAACGGTATGCGCCTACTGCTAAAAACACATCTGACGCTTTAACGGACACTTTGAACTGGTCAAAGTTTAACCTTTGAAGAATTTCTACATGGCGCATTGCAGACTCAAGCAACGCCTCTGGTGTTGGCTCGCCATACTTCTCTTGTAAGTCGCGCTCAAGTGAGCCGCCATTTACACCGATTCGAATAGGTATATTGCGCTCTTGCGCGGCGTCTACAACGGCTCTAATTCGGTCTTCACTGCCAATATTGCCGGGGTTAATGCGCAAGCAATCAACACCATACTGTGCCACTTTCAGCGCAATACGGTAATCAAAATGAATGTCTGCAACCAGTGGGATATCAACTTGCTCTTTGATGCTTTTGAAAGCCTCAGCGGCATCCATGGTTGGTACTGATACACGAACGATGTCTGCGCCAGCATCTTGAATGGCACGGATCTGGGCTACTGTGGCATCTACATCGAGTGTGTCCGTATTTGTCATTGATTGCACAGCAATTGGAGCGCCATCTCCAATGGGGACATTACCCACGTTGATACGTGTGGATTTTCTTCGTTTAATGGGAGATTCTGAAAACATGACGACTACTCTGCTAACGGTAATTTAAACTTTGCTAAACGGTTTCTTGGTAACCCTGAAATATCGACTGGTTGACCATCCAACTCGATACTAACCACTTGATGTTTGCCTAAAACAACAGAAAAAGGCGCTTGACCTGTCACTGTCATTGTATATCCAGCCTTTTTTACACCAAATGCAACGCGCTCTTCGGTTGCATCAAAAATTTCGACCCAGCTATCCTCTTCAAAAAACATGACAACCGTACTTTGCTCAACTGCAGTTGCATTTGATTCAACAGCCACAATTGGCTCGTTCTGTACACTCTGACTATTATCTTCAACTATCACTGGTGTAACTTCGGCTGTACGCTCAGGTATAGCGCCGGAATCTGACTCATTGTCTGAAACAACCTCAGCTATTTTGTCGTCAGTCAAGGGCTGCTGCTCTGATGCAGGCGTATTCAAGTTAGCTGTGTCAGTGTTTTGCACCGGTGCATTGATTGCTTGCGTATTTAAACCAGTTGAGCGCTCTAGAGTACGCGCTGCAGCTACAGAACTTGACGCTGAAGCCGGTTCAGTTAACCCACTGACGTCATCCGAGCTCTCGCCATTACTTGCCGTTTGCCACCACCAAAATGCCGATAAGCCAACAAACACCACTAACATTAAATAGCTGACGATCATCAATCGATTATCGTTGGCTTCTTTTTCAGTGCGCCTTGAAAAACTCTTCATATTTCGCTTGTGCTCAGGGACATCTGAAGACTCATACAATGCGAGTATTTGCTCACTTTCCAAGCCTAATAAAGCACTGTAACTCTTAACGTAGCCCCGCACAAAAGTTTCAGGTCCTAGGCTCTGATACTCATCATTCTCAAGCTTGGTAATTTGCGTATGGTTTAATTTTAAACGGGCAGCAATATCCTCAAAACTAAGGTTTTGCTCAGTTCTGGCTTTCGCTAAGGTCTGACCGAGGGACATTGACTCAGTCTTCGTTTCATTCTCTTCTAAATTCATAAAATATAGTTATTGGGATCTACTATTAAAATGCGTCGCCCAGGAGTTAGGGCAACATCAGGTGTTAATCTGTTCCAGCGCATCAAATCATCGATGAGTAGCTTGTGTTTCATTGCAATATCAAACAACGATTCCCCCTTGACGATGGCATGTGTCGTGTTGGGGTCATTTAAATAAACAACTTGATCAACGGACACTCTGTCTGACTTTTTCAACGCATTCCATTTTAGCAACTTTTCGAGCTTAATATTATATTTTACAGACACACTGAATAAGTTTTCTCCCAGTTCTATGCGGTGCGTTGGCACCTTTGGAAGTAGCACTTCTTCATTTAGTAATCGCCCAGAGCTATCTGGCTCTGCATAACGAACTTGTGGCTCCTGCGAAAACGTTATTTTACTCGGGTCTACACGATGAAACACAACCTGCTCTGAACCTGCTGATTTTTTGGTCGTTGTTGAGAAACGTACTTTCGGCTCTTCAGTCGCCTTTTTGACAACATTCTCATCCAACTTAGTTGCTTCACGGGAAGGTACTGTACTCACTGAGCGTGAACCACTCGTGAACGCTTGAGCCTCAGGTGAAACGAGCTCAGTCACTGTTGTAGTGCGATGCTGTGTTTCTGTTGTTTGAGGTGCTTCACCCCGTGTCTTTGTCAGTAATGAGCGAGTGGGTAAAGTCGTAGCTGAGTACCTTTCTTTGGGCTGATTTTGCGCTTTGTCAGCAACGGGAGCTGGTACCTTTCGCTTTATCTTAATCTGCGGATTAGCCACTACATGATTGTCATCAAGCTGAGTGATTTTATTGAGCTGAGCGGTTCTATATTGCTCTTTTAATTGCTCAAATTCACTTAAATCTAATGTATTATTCAGAACTAAACGCGCTTCAACAGAACTTGGATAAGTTTGTAATAGCAAAGCCTCTAATTCCTGAGCATATTGCAATCGACCCATTCTGGCCGACAACAGATGCTCTAGCAGCATTCCACGTGCTGATACAAACCCTTTATTGGCATAGACCTTTAATACATCCTCAGCTCGGTGTAATTCACTTTTTGCATAAAACACACTGGCCATCAAAATCAACACAGATTGACGCTGAGAGTTATGATCTAAAGCGCGCTTCAAATAATCTAGCGCAAGGTCAAAGTTGTCTTGGCGCAGCGCACACAATGCGAGATTCTCGTAGCTCTCTGCAACACGCAGATAACTCGGAATATCAATGGCCTTAAAAAACTGTTCCGTCGCAGCATCATAGTCCCCTATGCGACATAAAAAAGCACCGTAGTTATTACGTGTGTTGGGATCATTCGGGCCATATGTTAGCGCGCTGACATACGCTGTTTGTGCCTTCTCATCTTCACCGACCTGCTCAAAGTAATAAGCAAGGGCATAATGGCTTTCAGGTAGTTTTGGAGCTAAGGTTAAAGCTCGGTCAAGGTTATATTTTGCTTGAGTATTGTTGCCCGTATTAAGGTACTGTAAGGCGAGGGCAATACGGGTTTTAGCCGCATCTTGGTTGTTGGTCTTTTTTTGCACTACCGGCTTGTTATTGTTTGCGTAACGAGTCTCCGTTACACAACCGCTTAAGCTCGAAAATATCGCGACACCACAAATCCCGCTCAACAAACGCCGAGGTATACAAAACGCTAACTGAGTGAGTAAACCATCCTTTAAAGCAGGCATTGACCACCTTTTTGCTAAGACACAGTGGCTCTATATTACCTGAAAGCCACTGTGTTTCATCTATTTTTTAGCCTACTTTTACTGCTATCGAATTATCTTGGTTTTGCTGCTTTCTCACCACACGTTTGGTTCTATCAACAACATCACCCACTAATTGACCACAAGCAGCATCAATGTCGTCACCGCGTGTGCGTCGAACGATACAAGTTAGGCCCGCAGCCTGTAGCACTTTAGAGAAGCGATCGATTCTACTATTACTCGAACGACCGTATTCATTTCCCGGGAATGGGTTGAATGGGATCAAGTTAATTTTCGATGGTGTGCCTTTCAACACTTGCACTAACTCATGTGCATGATCTGTGCTGTCGTTCACACCTTGCAGCATCACATATTCAATGGTGACATCTTTGTTTGCTTTTGAACCATCAATATAACGACGACATGCCGCTAAAAACTCTTCAATCGGGTATTTTTTGTTGATTGGAACCAACTCGTCGCGCAGTGGGTTATTCGGCGCATGAAGAGAAATCGCTAAAGCAACATCAATTTTCTCTTTTAAAATATCGAGTGCTGGTACTACCCCAGATGTACTTAGAGTAACTCGACGCTTTGACAAACCAAATGCCCAGTCATCCATCATTAATTCCATCGCAGGCACAACATTGTTGATGTTTAGAAGTGGTTCACCCATGCCCATCATTACAACGTTAGTAATGGGTCGCTTAGTGCTATCACCATCATGCAGACCAATGTCTGTTGCGACACGCCATACCTGACCGATGATTTCAGATACCTTTAAATTACGGTTAAAGCCTTGCTGCGCAGTTGAGCAGAAAGTGCATTCAAGCGCACACCCAACCTGAGATGATACACATAAAGTTGCACGGTCTTTTTCTGGGATCCAAACAGTTTCAACTTCTTGACCACCTTCTAGGATCATCGCGTACTTAATTGTGCCATCACTTGCGACTTGCTTGACTGAAATCTCAGGCGCTTTAATTTCGCACTGGCTCTGCAATTTAGCACGCAACTTTTTATTGATATTACTCATATCATCAAAGTTATCGATGCCAAAGTGATACATCCACTTCATCACCTGATCGGCGCGGAATGGCTTTTCGCCAAATGAAGCAAATAACTCGCGCATCCCCTCGCGGTTTAAATCTAATAGGTTAATTTTTTTCTCAGTCGTGGCCATGAAACAACCTCAGTTCAGGTGACGGATTGAACAACATAAATAAAAGCGCGCAATTGTACAAAAATCAATCAAACATCGCAATGATGTAATCGCTTTCAAAAACACCCCAATTGCTTTTCAAAACGATCAATACGTATTAAAGGGATTAAAAAAGGGCCCGAGAGCCCTTTTTCATCTGCTCAACTCGAAATTAACGAGTGCGTGGGCAGATTTCTTCATCGCTGAAGAAGTAAGCGATTTCGCGAGCCGCTGATTCAGTCGCGTCTGAACCGTGTACCGCGTTTTCGTCGATGCTGTCAGCGTAGTCAGCACGTAAAGTACCAGCTAGTGCTTCTGCAGGGTTAGTAGCACCCATGATTTCACGGTTCTTACGAACTGCGTCTTCACCTTCAAGAACCTGAACCATTACTGGACCAGAAGTCATGAATTCAACTAGTGCACCGAAGAAAGGACGCTCTTTGTGCTCTGCGTAGAAACCTTCAGCTTTCTCTTGAGAAAGGTGAACCATTTTAGAAGCAACGATCTTAAGACCAGCAGACTCGAAACGGTTGTAGATTGCACCGATGTGGTTTTTAGCTACCGCATCAGGCTTAACGATTGAAAAAGTACGCTCTAAAGCCATCTTTTTAGCTCCAATAATAATTGTTGATATTTACGGGCGCGAATTATACGCGCTTTAGACGTAAAAGCCCACACCCTTGTTAAAATACACTGTGTATTGCTCTGAATTAAACCTGATCTACGTCAAAATCCCCCTTGCTAATCTCACTTATACTGCGCCGCTTTTTAATTCCCCCAGCAGCTGGCTTGTACCCAGTTCAATGTATGAGGTCTAGAAATGTTTGTACCAGAGCTACTATCACCGGCAGGCAGTTTAAAGAATATGCGTTACGCTTTTGCGTATGGCGCAGATGCAGTTTACGCCGGACAGCCAAGATACAGTTTGCGTGTGCGCAACAATGAATTTGATTTAGCGAACCTTGAGATCGGCATAAACGAAGCCCACCAGCAAAATAAAAAGCTCTATGTGGTGTCGAATATTGCACCGCACAATAGCAAGGTAAAAACCTATCTAAGAGATATTGAGCCTGTCATCGCAATGAAACCTGATGCATTGATCATGTCAGATCCTGGATTAATTATGTTAGTTCGTGAAAAATGGCCTGATATGCCCATCCACCTCTCAGTACAAGCCAATGCTGTAAATTATGCCTCGGTGCAATTTTGGGCGAATCAAGGGATTGAACGCGTCATTTTATCTCGAGAACTCTCACTTGAAGAAATCGCTGAAATTCGTGCTTTGTGTCCACAAACAGAATTAGAAGTTTTTGTTCATGGCGCACTGTGCATGGCGTATTCTGGCCGCTGCTTGCTCTCTGGTTATATTAACAAACGCGATCCAAACCAAGGGACTTGTACCAATGCCTGTCGCTGGAGCTATGATGTCAAACAAGGGCAAGAAACCGAATTAGGCGATGTCGTCCATAAAGTTGACCCAAAAGCGGTGATCCCAACGCTTGGTAAAGGTCAACCAACCGATCAGGTGTTCATGCTAGAAGAGCAAGGCCGCCCAGGTGAGTTTATGCCTGCATTTGAAGATGAACATGGTACTTACATCATGAATTCAAAAGATTTACGCGCAGTGCAATACGTGGATCAATTGACCAAGATGGGCGTACACAGCTTAAAGATTGAAGGCAGAACCAAATCATTTTATTACGTTGCCAGAACCGCTCAAGTATATCGTAAAGCCATTGATGATGCCGTTGCAGGTAAGCCGTTTGACCCTAGCCTTATGCGCACGCTAGAAAACCTTGCTCACCGTGGTTATACCGAAGGTTTCTTAAAACGTCATGCACATCAGGATTATCAAAACTATGAATTCGGTCACTCGATTTCTGACAAGCAGCAATTTGTCGGCGAAATCTTAGGCCGAAATAATAATGGCTTGGTCGATATTGATGTGAAAAATAAATTTTGTACCGGACACAGCTTAGAGCTCATGACCCCACAAGGGAATATTGCGTTTAACTTAGAGCATATGGAAAACAAAAAAGGTGAAACCATCACCGATGCCAAAGGCTCTGGACATATAGTGCAAATTCCATTGCCAGAAGACATCAACTTAGACCATGCTATTTTAATGCGTAATTTGGGCACCGATGAAGACACGCGCAACCCATTTAAAAAGGCATAAATATGGCGCTGCTTATTACCAGCAAATGCATCAACTGTGATATGTGCGACCCTGAATGTCCAAACCAAGCAATTTACATGGGCAGTAAAGTATATGAAATTGACCCAGATAAATGCACTGAATGTGTAGGCCATTATGATCAACCCACATGTGTTAGCGTGTGTCCTATAGATTGTATTAAGCCAGACCCAAACCATTTGGAAAGCCTTGATACCTTGGCAGACAAGTACCTTCGTCTAACCGGTCAATTAGACCAGTAACCTACCTATTGGCAAACACCATTATTTCAGATGGTGTTTGTCCATTGCGTCATGCCATTATTGCAATACTCTTCATTATTCTCTCTATTTGTACTTTTTATTATACAAACTCCCTTATTTAGTGCTTAAGCTCTTATTTTACAATTTTGTTACTTCTCGATATACACATAAAAGCAGTACAAAAAACAATCAAGAGGATACAACATGAAATCACCTATTAATAAAATGGCCGCAGTGCTACCTGCACTCATATTCACCTCAATAATGGCCGCAGTGCTACCTGCACTCATATTCACCTCAATAACAGCCCATGCCGAGGGACAGCACCTTGATATCACGCCCATCAATTTTAACCCACAAACATTACAACAACTGGCCATCAACCCACTTATTCAAGTAGATGAAACACAGTTTATTTTTACTAATGAGTTAGTAAATGAAGACTGGAGCACTTTTCTTTACAGCGTAGCGCCGCACTTAATTGAACACCAAGATGCACTGCTACACTGGGCTGGGTATACCAGTATCAACCCCAAGTTACTGCTCGCTCTCATGGAGCATGCAAGTCAGCTCATCAGCGCACCAAGTCAAAAGTCTTTATTGAAGCCATTCAATCATTGGTCTGAAAAAACCGGGTTCTCACAACAACTTAAAGATGTGGCATTGCAACTAAACCAGCGTTTTTATGCCTTTGAGGAGCATGCAGCTCATCACAGTTCAATCAAGAGTAACGCAGCCACGGCCGCACTTTCGAGCTTGCTGGGCAGCCCACAAGCACTGGCCTCATTTGCATCTCAATATAAATTGTTAGTTTCAAGAGATTTATTCTCTCCCTATGAAACTACCTTCAAACCAACAAATAATATCCCCGCAAATAGTTTTTCAATGAATTTGCCATGGCCTTCAGGTTATTCATGGACCAGTGGTGGGGCACATTCAAATACAGGCTCTGGTTACCCTTATTCATCGTTAGATTTTAACAATGGTTCTGGTGGGTGGGGCTCCAATACCCCTTGGGTGCAAGCTTCCCATGAAGGAAGGGTCACGCGCTATTCCGCTTGTAATATCCGCGTAACGCACCCTAGTGGATACGCGACTCAGTATTACCATATGGATAATTTACAATATAGCTCAGGCGATTACGTCTCTGCGGGTGCTTGGCTTGGACGCTATGCCAACAACCGAAATATGGCACTATGTCAAGGCGGTCAGTCTAGCGGCCCACACGTGCACTTCTCTTTACTGTACAACGGCCGTTTTGTGTCATTACACAATGCCTATATCAGTGGTTACCGCATTGATGTTGGCAACTACAATTATGATAGTAATTGCTATCGCTTTTATTTTGAAAAGAATGGCTACAAAACCTGCGCTTGGTCTAGGTTATACCATTAAATTTTACAATAACAAATGACGTAAAAGGTCGTTTATCAGCGACCTTATTACCACTTTATACTCGTTATCCTGTCAAAAACACAGCGTTACCTCACACTTTTGTATAACCATACTTTATAATTAATTTGTGATACTATTAAAATAAATTGAAAATTAAAACTAAACTTATTGTGAAAAATATGTATATTTAATAGTAATGGGAACAACAAGAGGTCGTCTCAAAATATGAAAGCGATTGAAACTAGCAACAAGGAAGTTAGTCTATTTGTTTTAACTCACAACAAAACCGACACACAAGATTTTGAATTCATCCGGTTTGTAAAAATACTCGAAGCCACTAGTAGCCAGATAAAAATAGATACACGCTTACCCGACCACACATTACGTGATCAATTTGACTTATATTTAGTTGATATCAGCCATCGCGAATGTCAAGACTTACTCAGTGCAGAAGTCAGTGCACTAGCATCACAACAAAATGTTTTACTATTTAACGCACAAGCCAATTTGGTTAACGAGCAAACAGCACTGCTGGCACGCATAAAAGGCGTCATTTACCAGAGTACCTCTGCGGAAAATATTTTTAAAGGGATCCAAAGGGTACTAAATGGCGAGCTGTGGTTTTGTCGCACCTCTATCTCGCAGGCATTTAACGAACTTATCCAGCAACTGCCAAATATGCCTCGCCCAACCTCGCTCGACGTTCAAGACTCTGAGTTAGACTTACTCACCGCCAGAGAAAAGTCTGTTATCAAGTTATTGGCGAGCGGCGCGAAGAACGATGATATCGCAGACTCACTTAACATCAGCAGTCACACCGTCAAAACGCATATTTACAGTGCTTTTAAAAAGACCAACTCAAGAAATCGCATTGAGTTAGCCAATTGGGCACAAAAACACATTCCGCTTAACTCTGTACCGACATCGATGCAGCGTCATTAAAGTTGGTAATTTGGGTTGCAACTTGCTCTTTTGCAGCCCATACACCGCGCTCAATGCCTTGTTCAACTATCATAGTCAGCGCTTTTTCAATTGCTTGGGTAACACAGATGTGCATTGGTTCATTTTCACTAAAACCAGCTTCTGCCTCGGCTAGGCGTTTATAACTGACATAACGGAAAAAACCAGCACGCATTTCCATCGACAACACGGTTTTCGTGGTTGCCACCGATAGCAGTACTTGTCCTGTTCGCACATCTACTGCTCGCATATAAATGGAGATCACATCTTCTCTATACAGCTCCGACGCGCCAATGCCAAAATACTCCATGCCTAAACCGCCAGTTTTTACATTAGAGTCATAGCTGATGATCCCGCCCTCGAAAATAATTTTCGCCATGGTAAGTGGAGGCAAGCTCGCTGCTTTTTTTTGCTCATCTGTCATCGCAGCCCGGGTGATTTTTCGCTCAGTTAAAAGGTTTTGTAAACCTTCACGCTCCACAGGAATAAACCATTGTGTTTCATGTAACGCTTGCATCAAAATTGAGTTTGCCCCTTGCGTCACCGCCGTGGAGAATGAACTCACATTGTCTTTTGGTTTATACTGCCCTGTTTGATCACGAAATGAATAAACGGCGACGGGGATTTTGCCAATCGGCTCCGGCAAAGCCTTTAACGAGGCAAATTCATGGCTTTTTTCTAATGGTTTAGGCAAGCTTTGCGCTGGGGGTAAAACGGCTCCCAAACTACTACAGCCACTGAGAAAAACTAAACAACACATTGTCACTACTTTATACATTAGCCAAACCTCGGCACTTCAATGATTGTGGTATCTCCGTTATCAATGTGTTTGATCTGCACGGTGATCGAGTCAGGAGTACTGGTGATGACCTGTATTTCGTAATCACCACTAGTAAATGTCGAGTCTTCATTAAAAATGCTATCTTCAACATCATCGCCAAACGCCATATCAGAAATTTCTCTGACCATACGATTGAGATAAGTGCGCTCTAATGACTCTTGAAAACGCTCGCCATATGACTTTTCTATAATTGGCGCGCGATGTTTATTTTGAGCATTGGCTTTGTTAAGCAACATACTGGCATTGAGCGGATTACCGCCAAAGGACGGGTTAATTGGTTTATAAACGATTTCAGTTGCTGACACACTCAACGTGAAAAAAGATAAAGAGGCTAATATTATTGTTTTCATTTTTACCATCCACTTTCAGCTAAATCAGGGGATCTTTGTTGATGTTGCGCACTGGCCATTGCATCCATGACCGCAAATAAAGCCGCTTCAACACGTTCATCTAGAGATCCGCCTCGTCGTCCCATCGCCGTGCTGTAAACCAAATGACGATTCATGCGCACATCTAATCGCGTACCAGCACGCGGCAGGACAGTTTCTTTTATGGTTATATTGACACCAGAAGTATTAGGCACCTCTCGCCAGAGTTGGGAGAAATCATAATAAAATTGATAACCAAAGCGACTAATGCTTTGGTCCATAACAAGACCACCTAATTCAACTTCTTCATGGTGTTTCGAGGGCTTCGCAAAAGAGGTATAGCTTTGCCCCAAAAGTATCAAAATACAAAATGCGTACTTCATAGTAATAAGGGGGCAAAGCCCCCTCCTGTAATTACTGCTGTGTAATCGTTGCGACGTTATTGTCACCAATTTGCGTGATACGCAAAGTTTGTGCATTACCTGCAACACCACCTTCAACGAGGTTACCATTACCCGTTTGACTGATAGACACAATATTGTCATTACCCGCGACGACAAAGCCGCCAGACTCGATGCCTGCAACAAAGTTATTATTACCATCTTGTGCCAAGTCAATAGAGTTGTTGCTGCCTTCAAGTAATAAATCAATGACATTCAGCTCACCCGCTTGCGCAATATCAAGCTGATTATCTGAACTTGCCACCACATAACCCATAGTAACAGCTGCACTATTACCAAGATCAGACTGTACTACTGTGATGTCGTTGTTATTAGACTCAATACTTGGATCTGGCTCTGACGACTGTAATAAAAACTCATTTTGGCTACCGTTTTGTACGAGATCCACATCGTTGTCATCACCATTAAACAAGGCAATGTGTGCATCGTTAGTATCGCCTAACTGTGTCGTTGAGATTTCATTGTTATCACCCACAAGACCAACATACAAGGCATTTGAACCCAGCGCTTGCGCTGTAGCTTGTTGCATACTGATCACGGTGTTGTCATTACCTTGAATATCCACCGCAGCTGAAGATTCATCACCTTTTTGCGTCACGGTGACATCATTGTCACTGCCTTGAAACAAGCCACTGTCAAACTCAATTTTGCTGCCTTCTTGGTCCACTTTTAAGTCATTATCGCTACCGATGATACCAGCGATATTAACAGCATTGTCATCACCTTCACTGAGTTCAAGCTCAATATCATTATCATCGCCATTGATTTGTAAAATAGACACCCGGTGGTCGTCGCCAACTTGTGTCACTTCAATGTCATTGTCATTACCAACAACTGCTTCGACTTCAACTTTGCTGAACGTGCCATTTTGGTCAATCGTAAAGGCGTTCTGATCGCCTGTTACATTGTTTAAGTGGACTTCATGCCATTCGCCTGACTGCGTGCTGGTCACCGTATTTTGGTTACCTTGCATGTTTTTATTGTACATCCAGTGACCGCCCGTGCTCTGCGATACACGCACATCATTTTCATCACCGTTGATAACATTCTCAACTTCGTTATTAATACCTAAGTAGCCTTGACCACTTTGTGCTACTGCAAGCTGGTTACTGTTACCTGTGATCACGGTTTCAGCGCCGTGCGAGTCACCCTCTTGCGCGTAACTTTGAATGTTATTATCACCCGTTGTGGTCACCAAAATCGCATGGCTGTTACCAGTTTGGTTCGTAGTCGTCTCGTTGAAACTACCAGTTGTTGTGACATTCGCAAGGTTACTAGTACCTTCTTGAAAGCTCACTAGTGTATTACCACCGACAGATGCATTTTGTGTCACTGTCAGCGAATTACCTGTTGTAGCACCTCTTTCAAGTTGGCTTAAAGTAGAGGTAGCTTGTGTTTTATTCGTCTCTTCTATTGTTTGCGCAGCAACCGATTGGGTAAATGCCAAAGCAAGCGCACAACTAATTAATGATTTAGAAAACTTCACACTTTTCTCCTTAGTGTTTTAGTATTTTTAATTTGGTGTTAGTACCTTTATCACGCCACTTTAACTCAAGTTAACTGCGTCAAATTTTGCCGTTGCCAAGACAAAAAATGCTCAAATTAAATTAAAGTCAATTCGCAAGAGTGGTACTGCTAAATAAAATTGATTTATTCACTATCACAAAGATATTGAGAATAAATCACGATGCGTCCTGTTCTTATTTTGAAGTTCTTTAATTATTAGTTTGTCACTTTATTGATCTATTTCAGTATGTGTTTTTATCCAACCCGATAGACTTTAAAGTGAGTCACGTATTCACTCTAAATTGGTATGTGAGGAAGATAAATGAGAAATTTTATTGAATAATTTAATTTATAATTATCATAAACTTACCCATAAGACATTACATACAATGTGATTGCGCACACTAAAATACAAAAAAAGTATGAGTAAAAAAAACTCAAATTTTTAAAGTCCCCAGATTAAAAAATACCAAAAAAGTATGAACCACCATCTAAAACAGCTCTCAAATGCCACAAAAAAACATGAAATTTAACCGTTGAACTAATTTCAATTTGATGTGCTCACAATCTCTATATTAAGTTGATTGTCGTTGCCCAAAACGATGCCGTCATCAGTTCTTATAGATAGAAGTCCTAATAAAAAGTAGTCGTGCTAATACGCACCACTTCTTACAACTTAGAACAACTAAAATTGGAAGAATGATGAAAACTAAACTTACAGCTTTAACGCTGGCGCTCACGCCATTGCTTGCTTTTACATCTCACGCCGCAGTGCAAATTCAATCAACATCTCAAACTATTGATGATAGTGTCCTTGTAGTGTTTAAAGACAATGCAAGTGTTGCAATGCGCGCGCAAGCTCGCCAACTTGTTAAAGCACGTATCTCAGATAGCAATGCTGATGGCAAAGATGATAATTACAAAAATATCTTGAAAGGTCGTTTAGCAAAGTTTGACCTAAGCACAGTTTCACCTAAAGAAGCCATCAAATTACTCGAAGATCACCCAGCTGTTGCTTACGTAGAACCAAACTACATAGTCAAGGCAATGGCTATCCCAGATGATAGTCTGTTTGATCAGCTTTGGGGTTTACATAACACAGGTCAGACAGGCGGCACTAACGATGCAGATATTAATGCACCTGAAGCTTGGGATATTAGTGTCGGTTCTCGTGATGTCATCGTCGGGGTCATTGATACCGGTGTGGATTACACTCACCCTGATCTAAGCGCAAACATGTGGGTAAACCCAGGTGAAATCGCTGGGGATGGCGTAGACAATGATGGTAATGGGTATATTGACGATGTATATGGTATCAATGCCATTACTGATAGCGGAGACCCAATGGATGACCAAGGGCATGGTACACACGTATCTGGAACGATTGGCGCATCTGGCAACAATGCAACTGGGGTTGTAGGTGTTAACCATGAAGTGTCCATTGTCGGCTGTAAATTCCTTAATTCATCAGGTAGTGGCTCAACCGCCGATGCCATCAAATGTATCGATTATATGGTCGGTTTGAAAAATGCGGGCCACAACGTCAGTGTACTAAACAACAGTTGGGGCGGTGGTGGCTTTAGCCAAGCATTATATGACTCAATGACAGCGAGTGATCAGGCCGGTATCTTATTCGTTGCGGCGGCTGGTAACGGTGCCAGAGACAATGATGTGTCACCAAGCTACCCTGCAAGCTATGACCATGATAGCGTTTTAGCTGTCGCGTCGACGACACACACTGATAGCATGTCTTCATTCTCACAGTGGGGCCTAACTTCTGTCGATTTAGGTGCGCCAGGCAGTGATGTATTGTCAACAGTGCCAGGTGGCAGCTACTCGTCTTTCTCAGGCACATCAATGGCAACGCCACACGTTGCGGGCGCTGCGGCCTTAGCGCTTGCTGTAAACCCTAGCCTGACTACCATTGAGCTTAAAAACCTACTTATGAATTCAGGTAAGCCAATCCCTGCACTGGAAGGAAAAACGGTATCAGGTAAACGTCTTGATGTGCATCAAGCACTCATTGACGCTGACCCAGAGCCTGGCTTTAGAGTGGTAGCGTCACCTGTTGCACAAGAGGTTACAGCAGGTGAAACCGCTCAGTATCAATTGACGTTCACTTCAGTTGCGAATTGGCAAGGTGAAATAGCGTTGACAGCAGCCGGTGATTTGAACGGCGTTACCCTATCAACCACAACGGTTACGCCGGGTGAGACAGCAGTACTCAGTGTGCCTACCACAGCAGAAACACAATGGGGCGCATATAACTTCACAGTGAACGCAACGTCTGGCCAGCTTAGCCAACAGAAGCAAGTAGCGCTGTCAGTGTTGCCGCAAGGTATGCGTGACTTCACCTATGACAATACGACCAGTGTAGATATTCCTGACAACGCTGCTGAAGGTGTGGAGTCTAAGATCACCATTGTTGATCCAATTACTATTTTTGGCTCTAGTACGGCTCTAAATATTAGCCATACCTATATCGGTGATTTACTTGTTACCCTTACGTCACCAACTGGTACCGTGGCGACTTTACACAACCGTGCCGGTGGTAGCGCAGACAATATCGTAGGCAGCTTTGCATCAAGCGCCTTTAACGGTGAAGTTGCTGCAGGTGATTGGACATTAAAAGTAGTTGATAACGCTGCGGTTGATACTGGCACACTCAACAACTGGTCTCTTACTCTGACGGGTATTGGTGAGATTTCTGAACAGCCACCTGTTGCAGGTTTCGACTTTGTACGTGACGGCTTAGATGTCACGTTTACTGACACCAGTACTGATGTCAACGATGACATTGTGAGCAGAGCGTGGGACTTTGGTGATGGCAATACCAGCGACCAACAAAACCCACTACACACTTTTGCTGCTTCAGGCGAGTATGAGGTGACACTCACAGTCACTGACAGCCAAGGTCACACGCACGCTAGCACACAAACTATCTCAGTGAGTGCCGATAAGCCACTTCTTGAAGTGGTGAGAGCGAACAAAACGCGTTTAGGCTCAATTCGTGTTGAATTACGCTGGAGTGGTTCTACTGCGGATCAAGTTTCCATTTACCGTGATGGTCAGTTAGTTAACACAGTAAACAACACAGGTAAGTTCCGTGACTTCACGCGTGATGCAGAAGCGACCAGCTACACCTACAAACTGTGTCAAGTAGGCGATATTTGCTCACCAGAAGTGACCGTTAACTTTCAATAATCTATAAATAGCGCCCAAAGTGGCCTATGACCTTTAACGCTGCACGGCTACTTTGGCCGTGCAGATTTAAACACCTCACCTAAACTGGCAAATTCAGCTCCGCCTAGCCGCGCTAATGGATCTAACTTTAACGCATCGACTTTACTGCGTCCTTTGTCATCCAGTTGTACAATTTCATCATCGATATAAGCATGAGTAACTTCAACAAAAACGAGCTTCATCGGTAATTCCCCCATTTCAACCACTTTGTGTAACTTACATGCAAAGGCAACCTTTGCTTTTTCAATACGAGGCAAAGTGGAACCAGGAAAATCACACACCGCCAAATCGAGTAAATCAAGCTCTGATTCATCATTGGGTAACGAGGCTGCTGATTGTGTTACCTCATGTGCTAACGTACTGTCCGCAATATGGATCACCAACTCCTGTGTCACCTCGACATTCACCACTGAATCTTTGTACTCCCCCGTTGGCTTTTGTCCTACTGCATACATCAAAATGGCAGGATCTGAGCTAATCGCGGTAAAGTATGAGAAAGGCGCTAAATTCAGCGTGCCTTTTGCTGTTTTTGATAATACCCATGCGATCGGTCTAGGCACCACAGTTTGGGTCAATGTATGGTAAACATGATTTGGAGATAATTCCTTAAAATCTAAAATCATTATGATGGCCTTAATTAAGTAGCGGATGTGCATGCATACGAATTGTACATGAAAATAAATCGAGCTCATTGAAAAGTATAAACATAATGCCCTAACATTTATTTAAAGCTACCAGCTCAAACCTCCCTAAAAGTTAAAGAACGTCTTAACAATAATAAAGTTAATATCAAGCCGCTTTTCGTCATGCTCAAAAATCAAAAGCCGCTTTATTAATAAAACGACTTTTATATGAAGTGTTCACACTGGCTAGCTCACAGTATCATACCCACTGTGCAAAGCGACCACTCAACTCAAACCCCCAGAGTAATCCGGCAGTGCCGCCGATGACGCCAAACCCCCAACCTAACATGCCAAATTTATTTTGCTTTGAGAGTTGTTTGTATGCGAGCTCATCGCCTTGTGCCTGTTTAACGATCCGCTGCTTATTTGCCACAGCCATAATCACTGTAAACCGGGTCACACCTATCAATAAAAATACATAGCTTAAGGTGGGGAATAGCCAACCTGCGCTAAATTGATAAGCCAATACCATCAGCAGCGCACTGACAACTATCCATGCATTTGTTAGCCTACGAGCGCGATGTAATTTGGCCACCACTTCAGGGTCATCAAAATGTTTAAGCGCCCTTTTGGCACTGATATCATTGGCAAGTAAAGCCATCGCCCCACCAGCCACCGCACCGCCGAAAATACTCATCAACTTCCATAACCACGAGGCTTGAGATTGTGTCGCAGCACCGAGCGTCGCTGCAGCTACAGGAGAGGAAGTGACAGCAAGGGATAAGACCAGCGATGACAGTCCAACCGGTGCGGTCGCTAAGATCAGCTTGCCATAGTTCGCCATCATTTGACTTTTAAGTAGAGTGCGCACACGCTCCAAACGCTTTCTCAGTGTGCTTTCACTGACCCCTAGTAAGGCACTCACGTGTGCTGTACTTTGACCTTCTCGATAATAGAGTAAAACCGCCTCTTTGCTGTCATCAGGCAATTTATCTAAAAAGTGATACAGTAGCGCTGATTGCTGTTTTTTAATCAGCATATCATCTAACTCGCTTGCACCATCTACTAATTGTTGCAGAACCCGTTCGGCCTGTGCTGAACTCACCTGTTTATGTGATACCGCCCCCTGATCGCGAAGGTGGTTAATGGCTGTATAGCGCGTTAACTGCCTTATCCAAGGTAAAATACTGGCGTTACTTTTTAGCTCTCCCAGCTTGTGCCATGCCTTAATAAACACCTTTTGACTGACATCTTCACTGTGTGCAACATCTTTGGTGATTGCCAATGCAATGCTGCTCACCACGCCAGATAGCCGCTCTACCAAAACAGAAAATGCTTTTTTATCGCCCGCTTTTGCACTCTCCACCAATTGAATAAGCTGACTTTCAACATCCATCGCATTTTCTCCTTGCATCGAAACCGGTAAGTACGCCTTTGACTCTATCATAACTTTTCCTTCCAACTGTCGTTATAAATAAAGTCACGGCCAAGAAGATAACTGTGACAAAAATATGAGGTTTTTTTCAAAGTAAAAAATGAAAGGTAAGAAACTTATTTTACCGGACAATGAATAACAAAGTGGGTACCTGATTGCGCCTTCGTTTGCAGCTCTATTTTGCCACCAAACTCTTGGTGAATGATGTTGTATACGCGGCTCAGACCAAGCCCACTACTTCCCTTCCCAAGCGCTTGTCCAGCAAATGGCACAAAAATATTGCTCGCCATAGCCTGCTCAATACCACAACCGTCATCACCGTACGTCAGCATGATCATACGCTTGTTTTGCGAAAACTGTGCGTTTAACCAAATATTCCCTGAAGGCATATCAACAAAGCCATGTTTAAGTGAGTTTTCAATCAGCTTGCTCAGTACTTCATCCATGGCCTCGGCGGGCCCCGACAGCATAATATCTGGTTCTAGTTCCAAACTACATGTCACTTGCCTATCGGCAAATTTGGCGGCATATTTTTCAATGATGCTAGTGACTAATTCAGACAAAGTAAATATACGCGATGTCGCTGGATCCGTTTCGTGTCGATAGCCTAAGCCTTGAAACTTGTCACTCAATTTCAGTAAATGTACCAAGCTTGCATGATTAGACTGCAAACTCTGTTCAATGACATCCAAAACTCTCAGTAATTCCGACTTTTTCAGTTGTTCATTATCTATCGTCTTGAGTAGCCCCGCTAGCTGCGACTGCATCACTGATTCTGCTGTGGCGATATTGCCAAGTGGCGTGTTTATCTCGTGGGCCATGCCCACCACCATACTGGTCATTGACGCCATTTTCTCCGCTTCAACTAACTCTTGTTGTGTCTGCTGCAGTGCCTGCAATGACGCCTCTAGTGCTACCGTCTTATCCGTCAAATCTTGGTTTGTTGCTTGTAATTCTGAGGTCTTCAATGCAACTTTTTCATCTAGCGTCAAATTCACGACTTTCAACTTTTGCTCAGCCTCTTTGAGCTCCGTAATATCTGTGATCACTCCTTCAATACTTTGCTGATTATCGCTGTAACCTCCGCGCTCTATCATCCAGCGAATACCGCCATCACGGTGAATCACCCGGTAAATCACTTTAAATCGACCACTGTTTGCCAGCTCATCCTGGATCACCTGCCACACCATGCCTTGATCATCTGGGTAAATAATATCAGCAAATGCAAGTGCTTTATTTTGAATAAAATCCTCGGCAAGATACCCAGTTGCAGACTCTATCGCGCCATTCAAGTACATCATGGTCCAGTACTTATCATTTTTACAGCGATAGACAATTGAAGGGATTTTATC
Source organism: Pseudoalteromonas luteoviolacea (assembly GCF_021654285.1). GTDB lineage: Bacteria > Pseudomonadota > Gammaproteobacteria > Enterobacterales > Alteromonadaceae > Pseudoalteromonas > Pseudoalteromonas luteoviolacea_J. The sequence goes on from NZ_JAKFZS010000021.1 coordinate 77,370, forward strand.
CACCAAGGTTTCATAGCGCAGTTTCTCATCAGATAAGATCTGCGACATATCTTGCAGATGTTTGACATAAGCTTTGTTACGGCGGTGAAAAAACGCAAACAACAAAGTCAGAATAATGACCTCTGCTGCAATACTGATAAATGCCATTGTCTGCACTGCAATAAAGGCTTGATCAATTTTATCGATCGCGGGTTGCAAGGGCATAGACGTTAATAAAACCCAACCTTTTGACTCAATAATTGACATCGTAAAGAGCCGAGACTTATGAGCCAAATAGGCTGTCTCATGTGACCATAGCTTTTGATATGCTTCATACCAGATCCCTTGCTCAACCGCTTCAAAACCCGCTCTTTGCTCTGTTTGTACCAAATGAGTGATGTCTGACGCGACAATGTCACTTTTTTCATTAAGCAAAATAAAGCTGCTTTGCTGAGCACCTTTTAACAGCTTGGCATTATCTAGCAAGCTTTGCAGTGTAATGTCATGACCGACATTGCCGTACCAAATACCATCGACATAAACAGGCGTCACAGCTGACAACATAAGTAGTTCGGGAATCGGATCTTCAATTAATGGCGTCCAGTATGTGCCAGGAGGCGCATCAGAGGTAAGCCAAGGGGTTCCTTTGTAACTGAAGCCTGCTTTTGCTTTAAACACGAAATCAGGCTCGTCTGGCCAAAAAATCACGATACCGCCCGCTTCATTCATAAACCAAGTATCAGAGAATTGATTCGACAGCGCCCCTTGACCGAACGTCTCCACCGTCTGTTTAGCAATCAGTAACCGTCTTGTTTGCAGCGCAGACAAGTCGGTGCCCACAGGTAAATAAACCCCTGCTTGCTCTTGCCCATTAAAGCCCTCCTTGCGCGAACGAATAGAGCCATCTGGATACGGTTGAATAAGATCCGTGAACTTTTGAGTGGGATTAGCATCTGCGCTTTCGAAATTAGACTGAAGGGCGCTTGCCAGCCTAGTCGATGAGTCTGCAGCGTACTGCAATCGTTGTTCGATTTGCTCAGCAATAAACGCCGCCTGCCATGCCCGCTGCTCTTTTATTTCATAGAGCTCTTTATCAATTAACTTAGATTGCTCTAACATGCTGTAATACAGCAATATAGTTAACACCAAGACTGCTGATATTGCAGGCACAAACCACGGCGTCGAGCGGTATTTTACACCCATAACCGCCCTATCTATTTACAGACCAAAACGGCTAACAAACTTAATCGACAACAATTCATAAACCATCTAACCACCTATGCATTTACTTAATCATTGCCAATATTAGCCAATTTTCAAATTAATCCTGTAACTCCTTGATTAAGTCAATGTCATCGAGCAAGTAAAAAATATTCACCTAGCCATGCTATAACCTGCATCATCGTTAGGATATGGAATAGATGCCGTTGCGGCACCTTCACTATTTTAATGTCAGCCCATGGATCGTCATCATCGCGCGGCCGCCCGCTTTATCGGTTAAATCAGGCACAAAATACAGCGCAGAGACAGAAGCCGTTACTATACCTTTATCTTGTGACCAATTAGGTGTCCAATCTGGTCGAGCAAACTGCTCAAGGGTGACCTGCTGCGTTTTCGGCTCAAGAGCCTTTGGCAAAACTACCTGATAATGCGCGTAGCTTTTATCACCATCGCCACCATATTCAGTTTGCGACAGCTTAATCACTAACGGCTTATCACTTTGATAAGTGACTTCAATGGTCGTTAAATCAGTCAAGTTACCCTTGGGAATATCGTAAATAAGTTCTACCCAGGAGTTATTTTGCTTATCAACTCTTGGGACACGATCAAAGCCAATTTTAACTCGGTCATCCTGTACAAGAGGCTCATCCAAAATCACTTGGCTGCCATGAGGATCGGTCGCATAGCGCCAATTGTTAGCATCAAAAGAAGGGACAGCTTGCATACCGGAGCAACCTACCAGTAACAAACCACTCAAAAAAGACAGTGCACGCATCATGCTCTCCTTGTTTATTTTCACACCGATAATAAATCAATCACCATGTTTATACAGTTAATTGCGTCTAGCCACAGCACAAACCCGATAAATCAAAATCATCACTATGTTCTGGCCACCGCCACAAGCTGTTCGCGAAACCACTTAATCGCCTGCTCATCTTTATTTTTAATATGCCAGTATACTTTCATGGCATAACTTTTCATGGGTATCGGTGTTTCGAATTGAGAGATTTGAAATTGCTTACTTATCGCATCGAGAAAACGCCTTGGTGCAGTAAAAATGGCATCACTTTGCTCAACGATATATGGCGCACTTGAGAAATTAGCGACCTTGTACTGCACAGTCCGTGAGAGACCATGCTCATTTAACGCATCATCCACCATGCCTCGGGTGTCTTTGCCAGTGCCCGCGAGCAAATGAGGGTATTGGCAAAACAACTTAACATCCTGCGGATTTGCCAATATTGGATGGTCATTTTTTACCACCGAGACAAAATCATCACGATATAGGGTTGTCACCATCAAGCTCGGGTGGCTGGACTCAACAACACTAATTGAAAAATCTACTTCACCGCTTTCAATTTGACTGGCCAACCCGCGTTTGTCCAACTTGGTGAACACAACCCGCACTTGTGGTGCTACCTTAGCTAAATGGGTGATCAATGGCGCTGATAGGGCTTGCTCTACCAGATCACTCGTGGCGATATAAAATGTACGTGTCGAGGTTGTTGGTTCAAACTGCTCTTGAAAGAGAATATTCTTTTCAAAATCATTTAACCAACGATTAAGCTGCGGCTTTAATGTCTCTGCACGAGGCGTCATGACTAACTGATTGCCTTGGCGGATCACCAGCGAATCATTAAAACTATGGCGCAGCTTTTTGAGTGTATGACTCACCGCCGACTGTGTCAGCCCCGCTCTCTCGCCTGCTCGAGTTAAGTTTTTTGTCTCGAATATAATCTGCAACAACCTGAGTTGATTCAATTCGATATCTGAAATATTAGCCATACCACCACTCAACTATTAATCATGTTCATGACTATATTATGTCAATTAATTTCATTAATGAAAGCTAAATTCATAAGCTGTTTAGCATCAAACGAATACACAGTTTCAAAAATAGGAAACACCATGAAATTAAAAACGCTACTTACACTAGGCACTTTGACTTTAAGCCCAATCGCACTGGCTGATGACATCTTGGTTGTGATGTCAGATACCGCAAAAATGACCCTCAAAAATGGCACCGAATATAAAACGGGTGTGTACCTCAATGAGCTAATGGAGCCTGTAAAACTCTTTTTAGAAGCGGGTCACACCTTAACCTTTGCCTCGCCAAAAGGCATGGCCCCAAGACTAGACCCTGTGTCTGATACCGCTGATCACTTTTTAGATACCAGCAAAGCAAACTACACAGCGCATAAAGCGTTATTCAATCAACTGATGATCGATGATAAGTCACACAGCCCTGTGATGAGCTTCTCTCGTATTGAGCAAATTGGTATCGAGAAATTTGACGCCGTATTTGTACCGGGTGGACATGCGCCGCTGGGAGATCTGGTTGCCAATCCCCAGCTAGGCGAATTCTTAAAGTATTTTAACTCAGCGCAAAAACCGACAGGATTGGTTTGCCATGGCCCAGTAGCTCTGCTCTCCGCACTGCCTAATGCAGCAGAGTTTGAAACACAGATGAAGCAAAACAAAGATGCTAAACCTGCACAGGGCTGGGTGTATGCAGACTATCAAATGACCACGTTTAGTAATTCAGAAGAGACTGTCGCAACGAAATATTACCTAGGTGGTGATGAGCTGCACTATTGGCCGCAGGATGCCTTAACCAAAGCGGGCGGTAAATACTCTCGCGGTGAACAAGATTGGCATCCACATATTGTTGTTGACCGCGAACTCATTACAGGTCAAAACAACAAGTCTTCTGTCGGTGTAGCAAAAGCTCTACTAAAACAACTTGAGCAATAACCCGCTCTTTTACGATAAAGCGTGCCTCGGCACGCTTTTTTTGTTCCTACTGTACTCGCCTCCACTTCAAAAACCTATGTACTCAATGGCATGTCGCTCTCTTACATCATCTGCAATCAATCACTTTGCAATTTTGATTAAATTTAACCCATATGCATACCCGACACACTTGGCTCACCCACTGCGAATTAATATTACTAATACCTAAATAAAAGTAATTAATTTCATTAATACCACTAACATCGATAATCTAAACGCAATTCAACAGAGAGCTAATTTTGGAGTAAAGATATGACACAGTCTGTTTTAGTTACCGGTTCTAACAGTGGTTTTGGATACCTGATCGCAAACACCCTTGTTCGCCAAGGTTTTAAAGTGGTGGGCACAATGCGTGACCCTCAAGGGCGAAATGCATCGATTGCCAACGAGCTCAAAGCCAACGGCATCATGGTTATCGACATTGACGTCACCGATGATAAAAGCGTGACTGACGGCGTCGCTTTAGCCATCGAGCAAGCCGGACATATTGATGTTGTGATTAATAACGCTGGTGTGGGCACATTGGGCTGGCAAGAAAGCTTTGATATTGATGACTTCAAAAAAGTATTCGACATTAATGTATTTGGCGTCCAACGCATGACGCGCGCGATATTAGGGCACATGAAACAGCGTGGTAGCGGTGCACTTATTCAAGTATCAAGTATTCTAGGTCAGTTTGTATTGCCATTTTTGGGCTCTTACAATGCCACCAAACACGCCGTGGAAGGATTGGCAGAGAACTACAGAGTAGAGCTTTCTCAATTCGGTATCCAATCTCTTATTGTACAGCCAGGTGGTTTTGGTACCGACTTTGGCGCAAATCTATTGCGTTCAAGTGATAAAGCAGTCACTCAAAGCTATGGTGAGTTTGCCGATGCCCCTGAGCAAATGTGGGCAGGCACTGAAGCCGGACACGATGCGGATACAGCCCCGAGTCCACAAATGGTTGCCGACGCAGTACTTGAATTATTGAAGACACCAGCAGCGGAGCGTCCGTTTAGAACCACAGTGGATGGCTCAGGACTTAATCCGGTCATTGAAGCAACCAATCAAGCAAGAGAAGCGGCGATGCAACATATTTATAAGCTATACGATATGCACCACCTGCTAACATTAAAGCAAAACTAGACCCCAACCTTCCTCGTAGCCTCCCCTTGGCTACGAGGTCTGATTATGAATTTAACTCTGTCATATGATGTTTAAACACCGCTTCTAGCTCATCCATTTTAAATGGCTTACCCAGATGACCATTCATGCCAATTGCTAGGTATTTGTCCACTTCAGATTGCATAACATTTGCCGTAAGCGCGACGATTTTTAGTTGCTCCGCAGAATATTTTTCACGTATGCGTTTGGTCGCTTCAACCCCGTCCATAACTGGCATCTGAATATCCATAAATACAATATCAAAACGGCCTTGCTGCTTTGTGATTGTGTTCACAGCCGCTTGACCATCTTGTGCTACTTCGACCTCAACACCTGTAATACGTCCCAATAATTTGAGCGCAACGATCCTGTTGATTTCATTGTCTTCAACCAGCAGTACGCGCATGCTGTTACCTTGCAGCACATCAGAACTCACATCTTGGGACTTTTTGCCTTGCTGCTTATCTGTGACTTTAGGATTTACCTGTTTTGGCTGCTTTTTCGGCTGCGAGGTCGTTGCTTCAGTTGTCAGCGCTTCAATCAAATCTCTTTTTAATAGCGGCTTATACAAGATCGGAAAGTCCGACTCAGTTTCAATGCTTTCTCTGGTATGAGCTGTATAAATCACGACTTTTTTAGGCAAGTTGTTTTGCTCATTGAGCTTATTTAACAGTTCATTGGCTTCGCAATCGGGCAAAACCCAATCGACTAATAAAATATCAAATGTCTGCTCTGTTAATATAGATTGCGCATCTTGTCCGGTCGTCACACCTGTCACTTGAAGCCCTATCGAGTGTGCGATATTTTTACTTATCTCTAAATAGATCGGGTCATCTTCAACAATTAAAATTGAGCCAGATAACACCTGATGCTCAATCTCTGCTTGAGGACCGGACACAAGTTCAAGAGGCAGTTTCACCGAGAATTGAGACCCTTTTCCCAGCTCACTGTGTACCTGAATTTCCCCTCCCATTAACTCCGCAAGCAGCTTGCAAATGGTCAATCCAAGTCCCGTACCACCATATTTTCGTGTGGTCGACGACTCAGCCTGTGTAAAGCGCTCAAATAACTGCTCCACTTTGTCCGCCGCAATTCCGATGCCTGTATCTTCAATGGCGACCAATACCCAGGTCTTATCCCCTTCTTGCTGCTGTTGCTTTACCCTGAGTGTAATCGTTCCCTCTTCAGTGAATTTGACCGCATTCGATGCAAAGTTCAGCATAATTTGATTAATTCTAACCGGATCACCAATATATTGTTTGCTAAGTGCTGGGTCTAAATCAAAAACCAGTTTCACACCTTTAGTATTGGCTAGTGGGGTAATTAAAGACCGTAAGTTATCCAGCAAGTCCTCAAATTGAAACGGCACATGCTCAATATGCAGCTTTTTAGACTCAATTTTAGAAAAGTCCAAAATGTCATTGATAATGGTGGTCAGCGCATTCGCTGAGAAGCGCACCTTCTCAAGGTAGTTGCGCTGTACCCCCGTCAGTTCTGTTGAGAGTAAAATATCTGTTAGGCCCAAAATCCCGTTCATTGGCGTACGAATTTCATGAGACATGTTAGACACAAACAGAGATTTCGTTTCTGCAGCTTGGTTCGCCATAAAATTCGCTTGTTTTAAGTCAACTAACAGGCGAGCGAGTGCAAGAATAATCAGTAAAAAAATCACGCAAATAAGTAATAAAATTGCACGCATCATTTGCCACTTAACAGTATCAATTGACTGAGATACACCGTTGATATCACGTAAGATAACCATCGCAACATCGCTTTGTTGAATGGGCACAAGTAAATTGGATGCTTTAAGTGCATTTTCCAACACAAACTCGATATGCAACCGCAGTACTCTCAGTTTAGGCGCTTGAGACTCTATCTGCTTGAGCTGAGATACCAAAGTGGATAGCTGGTGATTAACACCATCAACCACAGGCACAGAATTGGTGACATGGAGATTAGAAACCAGCGCAATACTGCTGCTGATCAATGCTTGTGTATCTGCATCAAATTCGCCTTTCGTCAGCTCAAGTTGGGCAATATATCGATATGATGTTTTTAACATAGATGCCAATTGCATATAAGTATCTATGGTACTTTTGAACTCGTCGAGTGACGATTTAAGCTCAGTACTTAATCTTGAATTAAGCGCGAGCTCGTTGATCACGCGTTCAAACTCTAACTGCTTCTGTGCATGTCTATCAAAGTGATAGACATTGCGGTCCATTGCAGAAAAAGTCTCCAGAGACAACTCCGTCGCGATGCCTTGAAGCTGCCTTTTCAACTTAAGCTCTTGCTCATGATGCGCACTAATAAAATAAGCATCAATTGCTTGAGCGCCAAACATCCAAATGAGTACTAGCAAACATCCTTCTATTAAATATTTCACTCGGCTAAAGACCTCGGCAACTCACCTGAAAATGATTGCAGCAACGCCTCAATATCTGCAACATCCTCATCACTTAAATCCAAACCCAATTGACCTCTTGCCATAATGCGGATCGCATCAGACAAACTGTCAACCGACCCATTATGAAAATAGGGTGCAGTCAACGCCACATTACGTAAACTGGGCACTTTAAATACGTACTTATCTTGCGGGTTTTGTGTCAACTCATAGCGCCCAAGATCATCGAGTAACTGGGTCGGCACTTTGTCTAAGCGCCCCACTTTTTGATATAAGTTCCCACCTATATTTCGCCCTTGATGGCAAGTAACACAACCGTATGATACAAACTTGTCATACCCTCGCTGTTGCTGAGGCGTCAAAGCACTGCGGTTGCCAAGCAAAAAGTCATCAATTGGGCTATGTTGAGAAATAAGAGACGCCTCAAATGCGACTAAGGCTTTGATAATATTGTCTGCTGTGATCCCATCGCTTGAAACCGCATTGAAACTTTTTACAAATCCCGGTTGGCCACTGAGTTTTTTTATCACCTCTTCCCAATTAGTGCCCATTTCCATTGGGTTATGGATAGGCTCGGGTGTTTGCGACTCTAAATTTGGGCTACGCCCATCCCAAAATTGCCGAAAGTTGAGTACAGAATTAATCACTGTGGGAGAGTTACGGGTACCAATTTGTTGCTTAATGCCAACCGATACAGGAAAACCATCGTCTCCGCCATTGTAAAGGTCATGACATGACGCACAAGATACGGTGTTATCCGATGAAAGTAAGGGACTTTTGAATAAGGCTTTTCCTAATTGCGCCCATGCAACATCGTACTCCTTTACCACAGGTAAGGGTTGGATAGGGGCATCTACGCTCAATTCTTGGTAAATAATTTCTGTAGAATGAACCTCTTCATCCTGTTGCCATTGATTGTATTGCTGAGCCGATTTGAACTGAATTACCAATAACATCATAATCGCAAGCAATATTGTAGATATGAGTGCTATGTACTTACTACTCACTTCAGCATCCTTGACACGCCTTGTGCTGTTCAACTATTCATTCAAGTATAGACAGAAGCAAATAAAGTAACTGGAAATATTTATTAGAAATCCACGTCAGAATTAATTTTGACAATGAGCAAATAAAGGGAGGCAACCGACGCGGAGAATGATATCGACATGAGCATGTCAGTGTCAGGTCTTAATATGTAACACAAAATAGCATTCATCAATGCATGCTCCCATTTAAGTAAAAACACTCAGACGGGAGAGAACGAAAACAGGGGAAATTGAGGTGAAATTATCTGGCAGTGTTTAGATAAAAGAATACCTAAATTTGAAGACAGTAATTGAGATCCCTAAAACACCATCATTGTTAGTTAATGAGAAAGCTCCCGCCATACCGTTTCTGTATTGCAACGTAAATCTACAACAACGTTGCATAATTCCCAAAGTAACTCTTACCTAAATTTGCTTACTAAGCTGTACGACTAATTTAAAACTCTAATGCAGATTGTTTTTTATAAAACAGTGTATTTTCAATTACCTGCATACTTATATGAATACCATTAATGCCATCTTCTTTACCCTGAAGGTAACCTTGTGTATACGCTTTCTTCATCAATTCATGTTCCCTTGAAGAAAAAGCGTTCACATCATTAAAATACTCATTTTTATTATTATTATTGTTCATAACTCACGCTCACTTGTTAACTTTCATTGTAAAAATTAACACAATAACTTTACAGTTAGAAGAATAAAAATCATAAAAAGAGCCTTACTTGTAATAATTTACAGGGTAAATTAAGCATTTAATAACAGGGTAAGCAGACAGTATTTTGAACTTTATTTATACTAAAGACCCATTTAAATGAGGCAGCCTATAAACTACAGCTAAGCATTAAAAGTAGCCACATCGCAGTAAAACTGGGTTTCTAAGGACACCATTATGATGCTTAAAATTAAAAAATATAGATTTGAGAAGTGTGATAATGTTGAATTGTAAAGTAAACAAGCGCCCTTTTAATCTTCATGAACTAAGTAATGAAGCTGATATCAACACTTGCCCACATAGATACTACTAGGCACTCAAAAAATCAAAAAGTTAATTAAAGTGAAATAATATTAGTTTTTGAAAGCGTAACCCAAGCAACTTTAAATTCCTCTCTTGCAACATAAGCGACTGTCCAACTTACTTACAACAGGTTACCATTAGACATTATGCAAAAAAGCAGAGGATGTCCCCTGATTTTTGGTATTCAGATGGCTAATAAGGTCAGCTGAGCTGGTCAAGTAGCTCTTCCAATACTTTGTTCACCTGCTCAAAATCATCCCAATCTAATGCCGCCCAATCGATGTTAGTATCTAACGTTGATACGTCAGTAAACAATAACTTTCTCAACACATCAACTTGACTAATTTTATTCAAGTTATATGTCGGTATTTTTTTATTTCGCGGCTTTTTACCAGATAAACGCTCAGTGATCTGCTCGCCTATTTGTTTTTTATCGCTAATGTTTAATAGCTTTTTGTCATGCTCTATTTTGTAGTTTTGCTCACACTCTAAGATGACTTTTTTAACCTTAACAAATGAAGCACTCAGACCGTCTTCATATGCTTTCATTACTTCAGGGTAACGCGTTAAGACGTTATAATTATCAAACGCTCCCATTGAGATACCAAGATTTTTGGCTTTATCTCTAACGGTTAACTTTTTCTCTCCAATTTTTAATCGCGCTTGATTAACGCCTTCAATTTCAAGCATTGCTGATAAAAATGCTTGAAGCTTTCCATATTGTGGCAGATCTTCACGACTGGCATTTTCTTGAAACTGCTTAACTTTGTATAACAACGGTTTTGAGTCATACACCTTGAATTGCGCAGCGTGATCAAGACCATAGGTAAACACTAAAGCAAAAAACCGTCTATGCCCTGTTAAAATTTGGTACTTGTTACCGCCTAGCGGGTATACAGTCGGTGCTTGAATGATCTCTGAAACCGAAATGTTTTCACCAAGCTCAATAATGGACTCGATCGTTTGATTCGCTTTTTTCCAATCGCTAGAGGCATATTTCAAGCAGTTAATAATGCAGTCTTTGCCTATTATCACCTGACCTTCAGCATCATACAGATCAACTAATTGCTTTTTTGTTAATTTGCGCTCGGTAAACTGTCTCGCATGTTCGTTCTCAATGAAAATACTTGGTAGAAAGCGCGCGTTAGTTGCATCTGGCACGATCAAATTCAAAAATAGAGATTGGTATTCAAAGTTTTCACTGTGAAGCTTTTGACTATTGCTCAAAGTCGCTAGAATTAAATCGTCTCTATTATTAACCATTATTAATCGAACTATATTGCGTTGTATTTAGGGGATCATAACACACATCAAAAAGGATGCCACTTTGTGCATTTATTTACTCAAAACCGTGATATTGTGGCAAAGTTTTGCCCATTGTTCCGCCTAAATGCATATAAATACAAACAAACATTCCCCTTAAACATTGAGCAATGTCCACAGAACCTATATAAGGAACAACCTTCCCTTGCTTATATTGCATTAAAGCTTATAATTGCGAACAATTTTTATTCCCATTGAGAAAAGTGAAGGAGTGGTTGTGCAAATAGCGTCTTTGTATCAAGAGCACCACTTATGGTTGAAACAGTTTTTATATAGCAAGTTGAACTGCCAAGCACAGGCTGCTGATTTTGCACAAGATACCTTTCTCAGAATTTTAAATAAACAAAAGCGTAATACCCTTGAGCAAATACATACACCAAAAGCATACCTAACCACTTTAGCCACCGGGCTAGTAAACAATCATTGGCGCAGACTCTCTATTGAACAAGCCTACCTAGAGACACTTGCAGCACAGCCGCAGTGCCTAGCACCAAGCCCTGAAACGCAGCAGCAAATCGTGGATTTATTGGAACAATTAGCGCAAGTTTTAGAAAAGCTACCGCAGCGTGAGCAACAGGTGTTTATTATGGCCCGTATTGACGGTATGGCATATAAAGACATTGCAGAGCAATTGCATATCACGGTTAACATGGTACAAAAAGCGATGTGTAAAGCGGTACTTGCCTGTATTGAGGTGCAGACTCAATAATGCAGCAAACTCATGACGTCCTTGAGCAAGCGATAGAATGGTATGTAAAACATGAAACAGCCCCCTTATCGCTGGCGCAAAAACAAGATTTTGAGCAATGGCTAAACGAACACGACTGCCACCAGCAAGCCTGGCAACAAGTAACCCATTCACAGCAAATCTTCACAAACTTGCCGCTATCATCAGCGCAATCACTGTCGACGATTACCAAAGCAAATCAAAGCCGCCGTCATGTCTTAAAATCTATCGCGGCATTGTCTATATCAAGTTGGCTCACTTGGCGATATCAAAAAGAGTTGGGGATCAGCGCGCACTTGGCAGATCACCATGCACAAATTGGCGAACAACTGCAGTTAACGCATTTAGCGCAAGCTAAAGTGGCCCTCAATACGCACAGCGCCATAAATTTAGATGCAAAAACACTTTGGCTCAAATATGGTGAAGCGCATATTGTCTGCCAAGTGCCCTTGGCTATCTCGAGTCCTCATTGCCACTTTAATGCTGAGTCTGGCGGTGAATTCATTCTCTTTGATGATAATAAACAAGTACGCTTTAGTGCGCTAAATCAGCGTTTTGATATTGTCGCACATGGGCAAAATTATACCGTAGACAAAGACCATACCCTCATCGCCGACCGCAATAGCACACGCATTGTTGAAACACCCAGACACATGACAAGTTGGACCAAAGGCATGCTCAGTGTGTCTCAAATGCCGCTTAAACAATTTATTGCAGAACTGTCTCGCTATTTACATGGCAGTATCAGAGTTGCGCCAGCGGCTGCTCAATTGCATATTAGCGGCACTTTTTCTCTGACAGATCCCAAGCAAATTCTATCGCAAATACTCCATACCTTCCCTGAACTGACACTCAATGGTGTGCCAAATGCCTGGCAGGTAATTAACAAAAAGACATAAATTTCAAAACCTTAAGAAAAATTATAAAATAATTTGAAAAAGCTTGGCAGATTTTGTCTGCTCACGGGGCATAGAGAGTGACACATTATTTTAAACTAAGGAAAATCATGGTTGCTCAGCCTATTAAATCATTTAAATTTAGCCTACTCGCAGCGAGTCTCTCGGGTGTACTGCTTGCCTCTCCCATGCATACTATGGCAGAGGTTCAAGTCCACGCGTTAAATTTACCTGTGAGCACGCTTGATCAAGCAATTTCAGAGCTAGGAGAGCAAACGGGTACCTCTATTTCAGTCAATAGTAAGCTAAGTAAAGATCTCAGAAGTAACCAGATTTTAGGCAATTTGAGCGTTCATCAAGCCATCACCCAATTATTGGCCGGCACTGGACTCAGCTTTGCAAAAACAGACACCGGCTACGTCATCTATGATGCTGATACTGACACGCCTGTCGCACAACTACCCGATATGCATGTCAAAGCCGTTGAAACCATCGAAATTTTAGGCCAGCCCATTGAACGCAGCTCCTCACCGACTGGACTTGATTTATCTGTCAAGGAAACCCCTCAGTCAATCTCAGTCTTAGATGCTAATTTTATTGAATATTATGGGCTAGATGATGTTGAAGATGTGCTCAATAATAGCGCGGGTGTTTATCGTTATAAATATGGCACATCAGACGATACGCTGTTTTCTTCTCGCGGTTTTTACGTCAATGAATATGTTAAAGATGGCATGCCAGCTGGTTTTTCTCGCGGCCAAGAATTTCGCTTAGACAGTGCCGTTTATGACTCAGTCGAAGTACTGCGTGGTGCGGCGGGTTTAATGGCGGGTGCAGGTGAGCCATCAGCAACCGTAAACCTTATCTCTAAAAAACCAACACGCGAACGTTTACTGAATGTCTCTGCCGAGCTGGGTAGCTTCAACCACAAACGCGCTGAACTAGATGCCAGCAATGCATTAACCGAAGACGGTAAATATGCGGCACGCGTTGTCTTGGTATTTGAAGATGGTGATACCTATGTAGATAGAGAAGACACCCAAAAGCAGGTGTTCTACACTCAATTTCATGGCTATTTTGGCGCACAAGAGCAAACTGAAGCCGCTTTGACACTCCACCACCAAAAACTAGATCACCATGGTGTGCAGTGGGGAGTGCCTATTTTTTATAACGATGGCAGCCGTACAGATTTGCCAGCATCAACTAACCTCGCCTCGCCAAATGCATTTCAAAATAGAGAGCATACTGGTTATACCTTTAAGATCTCTCACCAGTTAAACCTTGATTGGCAACTCAATGGCGCAATTTACCACGGAACCAATGATTTAGAGTCTATTTTCACCTACTTCTCATCATCAGTAGATCCTAAAACAGGTCTTGGCCTATTTGGTATTGATTCTCTTTTTGCAGATGAAGGCGAAGTAACGACCATGACAGCCAGTGCAATCGGCCGAGTTGAACTGTTTGATCGCGAGCACCAAATCAATATTACTTACTTAAACAACGAGACAGAATATACAAATGTAACGTACGAAGAGGAAACACCTGAAGGTCGTCGTGCTTTTTACCCAATGGCAAGCGTGTTTGACGCTAACCCTGCTCGAGACATACAAGCGCCAAACATCAATCAGAAAATCATGGACAGACTGGAAACCGTCGATGAAGAAACATTAGCACTGAGCACCAATATCGATGTGCATGATCAGGTCAATGTGATCGCGGGTATCAAGTTTTATAAATTCAAACAAAACAATAAAAACTATACATCTTGGCAAGGTCACTCGGCTTCTTCGTCTTCTGATGATGGCGACAGTAAGTACTTAGGTTTGGTATACAGCCCACTCGACACTTTAAACATCTATGCAAGTTACACGGATACATACAAGCCTCAACCCGGCTTGGTTGATGTTAACCTAGCGCCGATTGAAGCCATTACCGGCCAAAATATTGAGCTTGGACTCAAGCTGGCGCTATTTGACGATAAATTTAATATCAACTTTGCTGCATTTGATACTTTGCTGAAAAACGTCGCTGAAGCCATTCCTGAATATGCCAATGCAACCCCCATTCGATACCGCCAAGTCGACGGTGCAAACTCAACCGGTTTTGAGCTTGAAATCGCGGGCGATATCACTGAAAACTGGCAACTTAACGCCAGTTATAGCGAGTTTTCACTAGAAGATCAGCAAGGTGAAAACGTCAACAAAGAGGCGCCACGCAAGCTACTTAAGTTAAACACAAGCTATCAATACCATGATTGGCGAGCAGGCCTTGGCTTGCAGTGGAACAATGACACTACAGTAAACGTATTGGCACCTCGTGGCGTTGACCTAGGGTTACCAGCAGGTACTCGACGTGGCTCACTGGCCGATACCAAGCAAGGCGAAACCCTGATTTCAGCTCACCTTGGTTATCAGGTCACCGAGCAACTGGATGTGAAGGTGCATGTACGCAACCTACTGGATGAGTCTTACTACGATACATACGGGTTTGTACCAAAAAAAGCGGGCTCCCCACGTACTTGGGTCATCAACGCCAACTATAAATTCTAATAACAATTAGGCGGCGAAAGCCGCCAATACGTGACTATCATTATGTATTATTTACTGCCCAGTTTATGGCTATGCGGCGTGCTGTACTATGCAACAAGCACACGACAGCGATGGCTATCACGCCCCTTATCTGGACGCCGATTGTTACACCTATTTGCACTGTTCCTATGCCTGCTTGCAGTGTGGGGCTTTGTGCAAATAGGTATGACAATCGGTGCCGCACTTACTTATACCCTACTACTAAGTATGTTTGCCCTCGCGGCACCGGTTTTTTTAATTCACCACTTTAATCACGCAGTTTGGCCAAGTGTGATTGTGTTTGTGCTGATTGCCACTGCTTTGCACTTTGTTTTTGGGGATCTTTATGTGGCATAAAACGGTTGCGGGCTTCATCTGCGGTTTAATCACCATCACCTTGCTTCCTAGTAGTTTAATCCACTTTTATCGTGACTTAAGCGCCATCTCTGCTGCTTTTTTCATAACTGTTGGTCTAACCGGTTGGGCATGCATCATGACATATTGCTATGGCGCAGGCAGTGCCAAAGCGGCTTGGCTTCGCGGCCTATACTGCGCTGTGCCCGCAGTGCTCATTTATTTGATAGCCTTTTTTACCTAATGGTTTCTCATGTTTTCTAAAGATACTTTAAAAAACCTCACCCATGCACACACTTGGCTTGGCTTGATTATTTCTGGCGCACTCATGATTATTTTTGTCTGTGGTAGCCTGTCTTTTTATCGCGCTGAAATTCATCAATGGGACCGATTCCATAATTTTCATAAAGCCTTGCCCAAAGAGCAAACCCCCGTTAGTCACGTCATTGATAAGTTACAAGGGCTTGGCTATGACATTCGCTTCAATGACCGAGTCAGTATTGATTTACCCAGTGAAAATAAACCGTTTTACACGGTGTTTTTTCTCGCTACACAAGACGGTAAACGACAATATGTAAACTACAGCTTTGCCGCCGATGATGGACGTTTACTCGACCTCGATCGCAATCAGTTTTTTCTTGCCGACATGCTGTATCGCATGCACTACCACCTGTATATTCCAAACATTGGATTTGAACTGGTCGGGATAATCACTTTAATTTTTTTTGTGGTGCTGCTAACAGGCCTGCTCATCCACCTAAAAAAAATCATCAGTCATTACTATCAATATCGGACCAACAAAGCCAAAGATAAATACCTTGATGGCCATATATTGATTGGGGTGAGTGCATTTCCCTATACCTTTATGTATGCACTGACCGGCGTCTATTTCAATCTCGCATTATTATTTCAAGCCAGCTTTGGGTTTGCAGCATTTAATGGCGACTTTAGTGAACTGGATAAAGCGCTTGGTAAACCGGATGCAATACAACAGACAGCCAGTGGCCTGACACTGCCAACGCAACAATACGATGCCTTGTTATCGCACATTAAAACGCGCTACCCAACGCATCAGCTCACCTATCTATTTTCATATGGTATGACAGATAAAGCCGCTCACGTTGAAGTGATTTTGCGCCACCCCGGCTCATTACATGAATATCATAGACTACGCTTTGCATTAGATGACTTTACGCAACTGAGCGGCGACATCACCAAGCATAATCCGGCGCAGGCAAGCGCGGCAACGTTTGAAGCGCTACATTACGGGACGTTTGGCGGAGATCTCATGCGCTTTTTAATGTTTTTAATGGGTCTTGCGTGCTGTTATTTGATTTTAACCGGTAACCTGATCTGGTTAGAAAAGCGGGTGAAAAAGCGTCAGCAAAGCAAAATAGGTTTACGCTTTGTCAGTGCAATGACCTTAGCCCTTTCAAGCGGCGTACTCATCTCAGTCGCCATGTGCTTTGTCATAACGCGCTTTTTGTCTGAGTATTTTGCGATGCAAAATATACTTGTGCCTGTATTTCACCTCAGTTGGTTTTTTGCCATGCTCCATGCTTTTGTTATAAACGCGCCAAGGAAAGTCATGGTCCAGCAGTTAATAGTGGCCGCTTTACTCTTTTTATTGGCGCCCGCCTATGATTTATTCAACGGCATGCTAGCCATACAGCCACTATTGCTGGCCGATAAAGCGATATGGTGGGTCAATGGCGCGTTAACGACCATGGCAATACTGTGCTTATTAATAGCAAGGCACTACCACAAAGGCACCACCGAGTAACATCTTAATGCCTAGCTCGCCGTCAATATCGCATGTTGCTCGGCGGGCTAATTATTGATTAGTATTAAACAATTCAATACCATATGCATGATTTAAACCAAATAACTGTGATTGAATGATGCGATTTGTTGTTTTGCTAATATTGGTTGCGGCCCTGCACATACTTGTACTGGGTTTGTTGACTGATGATAAAAAAGAAGCAACCTCTATAACGCCTAATTACCTTACAATGACGCTGGCAGAATTACCGCCTCCAACTGCAAACACACCGCAGCAAAGTGACTTTGCACACACAAACACGCAACAGCACGCCACACCGAATGAAAATGCGAAACACAAACAAACAGTAAGCGCTCACAATCAAGAAATAGTCAAACAAAATGGTATCAGTGCAAGGTCAGAACCAGCACGGCAGAAGCAGCTTGCCAGGCCAATTAACGCGCCGCAGCCAGTCTACCCAGAAGATGCAAAAGCCGCTGGCCAACAAGGCGTTGTCACCGTCACGTTTTTGGTCAATGTCCATGGTGGTGTAGAGTCTCCACGCATTGTTAAAAGCAGTGGCTTTAATGCCCTAGATATGGCCGCGAAACGCGCCATTTTAGACTGGTCTTTTTATCCCACATTACTCAATAACGAAGCAATTTCACACTGGTACCAGCAACGTATTATTTTTGAAATTGAAAAAGCCCACATACATACCAATAAAACCATCGAGCCCACCCCATAATGACAAACATATTTATATATCTCAGCCAGTTTGACCCAATCATTCTTGCCATTTTTTTACTGCTTTTAGCCATGTCATGTTTGACTTGGAGCCGAGCACTTCATTTGTGTTGGTCTTTGCTATGTATCAAGCGCCAGCAAAGTCACGCAAAGCAACTGTGGCATAAACAAGAAACATTGGTCGCATTTCGACAAGCCCATGTATCGCCAAACTCTAAACTTTTTAAACGCTTTGGTCTGTATTACCACATTGCAAAAGTTGGCAACTTGGCAAAGCAGCAATATCTAGACACCCCCAGTGAACAACTAACATTGTCTGATTTTCTCGCCAGTCAATTAACGTTATACAGCAAGCGCGCCTTACCTAAACATGGCTTGAACTTACTTGCTACCACCGCCGCCTGCGCACCCTTTATCGGTTTACTCGGCACAGTTTGGGGCATTCACTTATCCCTGAATGTCATTGGCGAGCAAACAACGGCGACGCTGACCACCCTCGCGCCAGCCATTGCTGAGGCACTAATTATCACTGGGGTGGGTATCGTTGTTGCCATTCCAGCGGTGCTGTTTTATAACTTTTTTGCCAAGCAATATGAGCAGCTACAAACTGACCTCAATTATTTTGCCCAGCAGTGGCATAATTACCTATTAACTGGCCACTCGCCTGCACATTTATCTGGGTCTTAATATGGATTTTAATCAGCAAGATGCACAGACTTCCAGCATTAAAGAGCCCAATATGCTGCCTTTGATTGATGTCATGCTGGTATTATTGGTCATTGTTCTGATCACCTCCCCTTTGCTCACCAAAGCGCTTAATGTCGATGTCAGCAATGGACAAGCTCAAGCCGTACAATCTGCACAGCTCACCCTGTCAATTAACGACAAGGGCACATGGCTGGTAAACGGCCAAGCGCTTAACCAAGCGCAAGTCAGACACTATTTAACTGAACAAGCGGAGCAGACCGATTTGAGTGTGCATTTAAATGTGGGCAGTAAAACCCAGTATCAGGATGTGCATGGTTTAATGTCGCTGTTAAACGAGTTAAATATCGATAAAGTCAGTTTTGCAAAGCAGGATGAGCAAAAAAAATAGGCCAGCAGCAACCACACTGCTTGCCTATTGGCTTCTCAAGAAAACTGTACACCTGAACTAAATCACAACTCAATGTCATCACATCGGTATGCATCCACTATATCTTTGAGACAGGCCAAAAAGATATTACGGCCTATTACTGTCAAGTTATACGCTCGTACATGCCCGCCAATCAATATCGTTTTCACTCCAGAAATATCAATACCTGTTGAAAACCGCACTATAATTTTGACAATCACACACGTTAAACCCGACCGTCCGCATGGATAATATTTAATTCATCCAGTCGCCCAAGGAGTAGACATGACAAGATTACCCAACCCCAACCAATATGAGTCAGCTCTACCGAAACTCAACTCTATGTGTATTGTTGGGCATACCACAGACTCCACCGCTAAGATTTGGCTACGCACCTTCACGCCTGGGCAATGGTGTATCGTCCTCGTTGAAGCAGCCCACATAGATACAATCAAAACCCGCCTTGACGAATTTAGTTCTCACCCTGATGATGTCTGCTTCAGTGGTGCAGGTATAGTAAAGTGCCCAATTGATACAGAAGAAAAACATGACAATTGTGCCTGTGTCACGCTAGAAAACTTAAGTCCAGACACTTGCTATCATTACTTTTTATTTGCCTATGGCGATACCCACCAGACACTGCCGAGAAAAATTGAAAAAGGTTATCGTATCAATCACACCTTCTACACGGATCAGTCAGGGCCCAATTGGCGTGACTTTAGCTTTGGGTTTTATAGCTGTCACGACCCCTTTGGACAGAAGTCGATTACAGATGGCTTATGGCCAGATCTGTGCGAAGCACTGGAAGCAAGGAACACCCGCTTTGTAATAGGCGGTGGCGATCAAGTCTACTGTGATACCCATGGCAAACGAGCGCAATCAAAGTGCAAACAGGCTCAACCTGACATTGAAGATTTATGGGATTGGCTCAGTCGCCACAAAAACGCGTTATATGACGCCTACACAGAACAAGGCACACTCAACAAAGAAGGCGTTATAGACTACTTAGCTAAGCTTTATCGCATCTACTATCGCATTTATTGGAACTTCGGCTCGCAGCAATCGGTATATCGCGCTTACCCTCAATACATGATGTGGGACGACCATGAAATTATGGACGGCTGGGGCTCACTCACCAAAGCGCAGCGAATAGATAAACTAAGTCTCTTTTTTGAGTACGACAATGACCATATAAACTCAACCATCGCGCGCTTGGCGTACCAAGCTGCTAAGAGAGCTTATTTGGATTATCAGCATTTGCATAATCCAGATACGAATGTGTCGACCAGACATTATGATATCGAAGATAGCCAGCAGCAATGGGACTACGGATTTATAAAAGGCCCTATCGGTGTTTATGTGCTTGATACTCGCTCGCACCATGATGTGGAAAACCAACCAGACGGCGCGCGTTTATTAGGCCCAGAGCAAATGATACGCTTTGCACAGTGGCTTAGCGACACAGCAACCAGCGGTGTGAAAGCCATTTTTATTGTCACTGCCGTGCCGGTCGTGCATTGGAATGACGCGGTGATGAATAACATGGACCTACTGTTAAAAATTTTTGGTGCCATGGACGATGCCATTGATGAATGGGGCAATGACACCAACATCAAAGAGCGCAATATCATGTTAGACCATGTGTGTGAGCTATCCCATGTTAATCAAGTTCCCATCACCTTTTTAAGCGGCGATGTGCACTGCGCATCTGCCTTCAAGATCTCATCTTCGACCTTCCGCAACGCCGAGGTGATGAACATCACCTCCAGTGCCATCTCTCGCAAGCCACCACCGAAAATGGCTGCCGTTGCCATCGATAGCAGCAAAAAGATGTATCGCTCACCCCATATTGAGATAGAAAACATATTTGAAATGGCAGGTAAAAATAACTTTTTAGTGGTCGATATCTCTGAGCAAAACAATGCCTTGTCGATTATCGCCAACGTCTATTATGGCAAGCCCAATGATGATGAATTGCAGAGGGAAGAGATAAGGATTATGTAAAGGTGGCTTTTCAGCATGTGTTGCTGAGCAATCATATTGTCGAAAGTGCTTTTATTAAATTGTACTCTCATAACCTATACGAAGCTCAAGTCGCCAGATAATGCCATGTGCAATAAGGGCGACTTTGAGCAAAAAACTCAGTAAAACGAAGGTTGTTTTAGCGCATAGTTTTAGTTCTACTCACGAACTATGCTAAAACTGGAGCAGATACAATTGCTCATAACTCCTTTCTCAATCAATTTGAACAAAGAGCCTTTTGGTCTAGAAGCCATTCCATGCCGCCATTTTTCAAAATCGATTCCGCTGTTGTTGTTGAAACTTGCGTTATATTCGCTTCGCTTACAACATTCAGTAAGCTCGCAGGCAAACCGATTAATACTTCACGTTGTTTTTGCACTTCGTAACTATCTAAGCCATTCAAAGCAGTAAAAAAGTAATTTACTGAAGCAGGAACATCGCTGATATCATAATTCAACAAATCCATACAAACTTTAGCAGCTCTTTTTGCGATATCTTTCTCAGCCTGTTCGACTGCAGCTACTACACTTTGAATTTCACCATCACTGGCAAATCTTTCGTCTTTCAACATTGATTTAATCACTCTGAAAGTAAAGCGAGTATGCGCATCACTCATTTTTACTATAGAAGTAGCAGAGCTGTTAGGGTTTGCTATCGGTGCATCCACTCTTGCACCTGCTGCAGTTGCCAACAAAGGCATACAGACAAGTGCTAGTATCATATGTCTTATCAAATCCATTGCTTTTCATTCCTTGAAATTTGAAGTCCTCAAATTTCATCAGATCCTTTTTTAGATATTAATTAAACGCGGTTTTGCAAACAGTTTAAACGTTAAATTCGCTATATGCTTTGACGAAACCACGCCACAATTTAGTGCAAATAAAGAAGCAAAAACATCAATAATTCACTTGGGGTTAATTATTAAAACCAACAAACAATGCAGTCCTAAACTGGACTTAAAGCTGCGTATTTATTGGCCAAGTTTCCACTACGCCGTCATTGGTTTCACTGATGATAACTTGCTTAGACTCATTCACCGCGATGCTTAATACTGAAGCTCGATTTCGACCATCAACTTTATTCGCCATAAACTTTGCAATTAAATCCCCATCTGCAACACGCCAAATCTGCACTTTTTGGTTTGGAGAAGCGGTGAGTAACCACTGATCATTGTTAATAAATGCCGACTGATTAAATTCTATGAAGTTGCCAAATGTAGATAAGGACGAGCTTAACTCTTGTGCTTTTAAATCAATAAACTGACGAGCATCCACAGAGTCCAGTACAAACGCCTTAGTCGCGTCTGCGTTTAGAGAAACATGGTTGACTCTGGTAGAGAATTTATAAGACTGTAATTCTTTGCCTGTTTGTACATCCCACAGTTTAGCGAATTTGTCACTGGAGCCTGTCATTGCTGTACGCCCATCAGCAGACAGCGCCACGGTGTTTACATCTAAGTCGTGTAATGTGTATAGCGATCGGCTATTAGCTCTGACATTTATCACTTCCGTTTTGCCGCTTCTATACCCTAACAGTAAAGTTTCACCGTCATTAGATATCGCAATATCTCTAATAATATTTTCACCACTTGACCATGCGCCTAAGGGCTTACCAGATTTTGTAGAAAATAGGCTGACTGACAGCCTGTTGGATATATAAAACACGCTGGCGTTTTCAGCTATTCCTGACAACTCAATATTGCCCTCAGCGATACAGGGAAATACTTTTTTATCTGAGAGGTTACTCCATAAGCAAACTTCATTTTGCCTTGCAATAATAGACAAAGCACCGTCATCAGAGAGATCAGATGATTGTACTAACCCTGAGCCATGTTGCTTTTGAGAGCTTGCTGGCGCTTCAAAGTGAGAACCCCAAAAACAGCCCGTTAATAGTAACGAGAAAGCCATAGCGGATATTTTTTTCATTTTTATATTCCTTTCAATATTAGGCGCTAAGGCCAATAATCTTGTTTCCGAATAAACGTTCACAACTGCAGATATTACTCTTGGCATAATCCAACAAATTATCTGATTGGACAATTTGCTTTGAACGGTCGTCGCAATCCACGCTCATAAAGTCGCCAAAGCAAAACTCCGAATTAGAAACAAACGAGGTCAGGTCCCGCATTTTGCATGGTGATATTACATTTTTCAACGGCAGATATTTTCTCATTTCTGTTGTTCAGTAATCAAAAAGGCCAGAGTTATTGTTCAAACTTACAGCTCTATAGCATGGTTTCTGACTTTCGTCAGAATGACGAGGGTCAGATTATGGCTGAATTTAAAACACCAAGTAAAAGAAGTCAGATTCTTTAATATGAAGGCTTCAGACAATGCCACTTTCCATTCGATGGCGCCTGAAAATAAGCAATTGATGAGTCATGTACTGGCATTGATACGGGCCAAGTCATACTGGCACATGAGTGTGCTGATCAGTACTTTTAAATATGTGTGTAAGTTGCTCATTTCACCTTGCGCAAAAGTCATTGTTCAAATTAACAGAGCTGCAAAATGGTTTCTGACTTTCGTCAGAACGACGAGGGGTAGAGTGCATATAAACCTAGCGCCTCTGCCGAATGGGTCCTGACCTTCGATAGGATGATGAGGGCAGGCTCTTTGATATGAAGGCTTCAGGCCAAGGCGTGCTGGCACATGAATGCGCTAATCAGTACTTTTTAATGTGTGTGTAAGTTGCTTATTTCACCTTGCGCAAAAGTAACCTTGCTTCGCAACGTATATTTTGCACCTATGTGCAGATACAATAAAGGGGCTAAGCGATCACCCCTTTGTTACAAACTTTATTGTCTCAACACAAAAACTAGCACACCTGCCCACACGCCCAGCCGCTAGACCATGCGTATTGGAAATTATAGCCGCCAAGCCAGCCAGTAACTTCGGTGACTTCACCGATAAAGTACAGGCCTTTGGCTTTTTTCGCTTCAAAGGTTTTAGAGCTCAGCTCGTTACTGTCAACACCCCCTAAGGTCACCTCTGCGGTGCGGTAACCTTCTGTACCGTTCGGTTTTATTTTCCAAGCAGTTAATGTCGCGGCGATGGTATCAATCTCGCCATGGGTTAGTTGATTAGCGGGTTTATCAGGTACGCTGTTGTCGTTAATTAATGCATCAACAAAGCGTTTGGGAAGCAGTTGCCCAAGCAGGTTTTTAACTGACTTTTGGCCTTGGTTTTGACGCCAATCGTGCAATAACTCAGCCACATCTGTATCCGGTAATAAGTTGATACTGACTGCCTGCCCTGCTCGCCAAAAAGAAGATATTTGTAAGATTGCAGGGCCCGATAGGCCGCGGTGAGTAAACAAGATGTTTTCTCTAAACTGCGTGCCATCATCACTGGTCACTAGACTATCTACACTGATCCCAGACAAGCCTTCAAAGCGCGCTTTATCGTGGTCGTGCAAGGTAAAAGGTACTAGCGCTGCGGTTGTTGGCAATAACTTTAAGCCAAATTGCTCTGCAATTTTATAACCGATTGGTGTTGCACCCAGCTTTGGCATAGTTAGGCCGCCAGATGCGACCACCAAAGAAGTACAACTAAAGGTATGCTCTGATGTGGTGACTATATATAGACCTTGCTCGTCTCGCTCAACATTGAGCACTTCATTACGTAAAAAGACTTCAACGCCAGCCCACTCACATTCAGTCATCAAAATATCAACGATGTCTTGTGCGCTGTTATCACAGAATAGTTGCCCAAGTGTTTTGTGGTGATAATTTAAGCCATGACGGTCCACCAGCTCAATAAAGTCATGCTGGCTATAGCGGCTTAAACTGGATTTCACAAAGTGAGGATTGGCACACAGATAGTTTTCTGGGCTGGCATTTTCATTGGTAAAATTGCAACGACCACCGCCACTAATGAGAATTTTTCTTCCCACTTTTTTTCCCATATCAACAATAGCGACCTTTCGGCCTCTGTAACCAGATTGCGCCGCACACATTAATCCAGCGGCACCTGCGCCGATGATCACCACGTCAAATTGCAACATTGTATACTCTGAAACGAAAAACTTATGCCGCAATTATAACTTTTTTTAAGCTTGAGGGGGAGTTTATAGTTCAAAACACAACCAAAAAAGCATATTTCTATCACTTTTTAGAATATGAGATAAATCATTTACATTTTTTTACATTGAAAAATAGTTTATTCTTTAACCAGGAATATTTTGATAAAGTTTAATAAAAACATAATGATAATGAAATAATAAAGCCTTTTATCCATCTCCTTATAACTAAATGAATAGTGTAAATAACAAAACAATACTTTCACAAAAAGAACAATGAATTTACGTTTGTTAACCTCTTGGCACATAGAGGTTGCCAAGAAAAACAACAAGTAAAACAAGGGTAAAAAAATGACAACAGGAAATTTTAAATTAGCAGCAATATCAATGGCTGTAACAGGATTACTTTCAGCAAACGCAGTAATGGCAATGCCAGAAGGTGTTAACACACAAGTTGAGTTATTAGCGCCAGCACTGCCAAGCCAAGCCCAAATCGCGCAAAAACTAGAATCACAAAGCGGTTTCGGTACGCAGTTCATCATCAAATATAAAAACAACAACAGCGGCAATGACATCATGTCACTTTCAAGTGTCGATATGTCTCCTGCCATGATGAATACACGCGCTCGCAGTTTCGTAAAAGGCTTCAACAGCAAGCGTGCAGCAGCTAAAGCGCAGTACGTTCGTCCGATGGCGCTTTCAAACCACCACGTAATGCGTGCAGACAAGAAGCTTAATGCAGCAGAAACACAAAAATTCATGCAAGACATGATTGCATCAGGCAACGTTGAGCACATCGAAGTTGACCAAATGCTACAGCCATTTGCTGCTCCAAACGATCCAAGCTACAGCTCACAATGGCACTACTTTGAAGCGGCGGGCGGTATTAACGCACCTGCAGCATGGGACAAAGCAACAGGTAGTGGTGTAGTAGTCGCTGTACTAGATACAGGTTACCGTCCACACGCTGACTTAAACGCAAATATCCTACCAGGTTACGACATGATCTCTAACCTGTCAGTAGCAAATGACGGCGGCGGTCGCGACAGCGATGCACGTGACCCAGGTGATGCAGTGACAGCCAACGAGTGTGGTTATACTCACAGCGCACGTAACTCAAGCTGGCACGGTACACACGTTGCCGGTACTGTTGCTGCAGTAACTAACAATGGTGAAGGTGTTGCCGGTGTTGCTTATGATTCTAAAGTTGTACCGGTACGTGTACTTGGTAAGTGTGGTGGTTTAACATCTGATATCGCTGACGGTATCATCTGGGCATCTGGTGGTTCAGTCTCAGGTGTGCCTGCAAACGCCAACCCAGCTGATGTTATCAACATGAGTTTAGGTGGTAGCGGTGCATGTAGCTCTACGACACAAAATGCGATTAACCAAGCACGTGCAAACGGCTCTGTGATTGTTATCGCTGCGGGTAACGACAACGACAATGCAAATAACTACAACCCAGGTAACTGTGCTGGCATCGTCAACGTTGCATCTGTAGGTCGTGATGGTGGCCGTGCATACTACTCAAACTACGGCTCTTCAATTGACGTTGCAGCACCAGGTGGCGCACAAAGCTTCGCCAATGACCCTGAAGGCATTCTTTCTACTTATAACTCAGGTAGCAACACACCTGTGAGCGATAGCTATAGCTACTCACAAGGTACGTCGATGGCAGCACCACATGTTGCAGGTATTGCAGCGCTTATCAAGCAAGCAAAACCTACTGCAACGCCTGACGAAATCGAAACAATTCTTAAAAATACCACACGTAGCTTCCCTGCAACGTGTACTAACTGTGGTACTGGTATCGTTGACGCAAACGCGGCCGTTGATATGGCACTTGGCAATGACAATACAAACCCAGGTGACAATGTATTAGTTGATGGTGAAGCAAAAACAGGCCTAAGTGGTGCAAAAGATGCTGAAGCTTTCTTCACATTTGAAACGCCTGCTGGCGCAAGCAAAGTTACCTTCACAATGAGTGGTGGCACAGGTGATGCTGACCTTTACGTCAGAGCAGGTGCTAAGCCAACAACGACAACTTATGACTGTCGTCCATATGAAGGTGGTAACAACGAAGTGTGTACTATCGATAACGCTTCTGGCACATATCACGTAATGATGCGCGGTTATTCAGCGTATAGCGGTGTGAGCCTTGTTGCAAACGCAGAAAGCACAGGCACACAACCTGGTGGTATCACTGAGACAAACCTATCTGCATCAACAGGCAACTGGAGCCGTCACCAAGTGACTGTCCCGGCTGGCATGTCGAGCCTAACGGTTAAAATCTCAGGTGGTTCAGGTGATGCAGACCTTTATGTAAACCCAGGTAGCGCTCCTTCAACGTCTACTTACCAGTGTCGTCCATATGAAGGCGGTAACGCTGAAACATGCACCATCACCAACCCAGCTGCTGGCGTTTGGCACATTGGTCTACGTGCATACCGTACTTTCTCTGGTGTGACACTAGACGCACAGTACAAATAATCCCTAGCACTTAATGTAACAAACTAAGCCGGAGTAACTCCGGCTTTTTACATCCCGCGTCAGCTACATTAAGACAATAAAAAAGCCAAACATTTGTTTGGCTTTTTGCTTACTCTCACGTTAATCATTGATTATGACTGCAAACCCAAACTTGCTCTGATCTGCGCCATTTGCTGTTCTAAGCGCTGTTGAATATCACTGATCTGTTGGTTTGACCCACTCACCTGCGCTTTCATCGTCGCCATAGAGCTGCTAAAACTATCTACCAATTCGGTTTGCTGATTACTCAGTGACATCGCATCCGCGGCGACTTGGCTGGCACCTTGTGCACGCTCAGCAACGCCTTCTGAGTTTCGCTTTAACTCTTGGGCATGTTCAGTTTGCTGCTGCGCCTCTTGGGCTAATGCACTGATCTGATTTGATACCTTACTGGAATTATCACTTAAAATATTAAGCTGCGCATTGATGTCTGTAAGCGAGTCCTGCGTTTGACGGGCAAGCTTTCTCACTTCATCGGCCACTACCGCAAAGCCTCGGCCGTGCTCACCGGCACGTGCAGACTCAATGGCCGCGTTCAGTGCCAATAAGTTAGTTTGCTCAGCAATGGTGTGGATCATCTCTATCACCTTGCCGACATCTTCAACCCCAACGAGCAATTCATTGAGACTCACCAGCCCTTGATCCACACGGCTTTGTGTACTTGAGCTGGCCTTAAGCATCGACTCTGCAAAGCCGACACTTTGTGTCATCGCATTAAACGTATCACTGGCGTTATCAGCTACCTGCTGATTGATATTACTGGCTTCAAAGCCGATTGATTTGATCTCATCCAGCTGATGTTGATTATGCGCTACCTGCTCATAGGTATGCTCTGATTGCTGACTTATGCTGGCCAAGTTTCGATTCATGTCTTGCATAAAGTCGTTGATTACTTGCAGCATTTGCTCGCGCTCTTGAGCTTCTACCCGTTGTCTTTCAATCAATTGATTAAAATACTGAGCAATTTCACCTACTTCAGTATTGGCTCGCTTACACTTAATCTGTTTCAGCTCATTACTCTCAATTAAAAAGGCAAAGCCATCTCGTAAGTTGCGCAGCGGTGTCAGCACTTGACTAAACTGCACCCAATACACACCAACAGCCAGCAATACGAGCAAGCCAATGGCAGCGCCAAAAATAGTAAATACTTGGGACTTGAGCTCTACCTGACGGCGCTTTAACTGCTCGCCTGCATCTAACATCAGTGCAGATAATTGCTTAATATCATCACGCAGTGACGTGATCCCCGCTTGGCGTTGCTGTGCCTGACGTAGTGTATTTTCTAAGTCACGGCTAAAGCGATTTGGCCAGCTACTCAATTCAGACTTGATCTCTTGCGCTAAATCTTCAGGCTCTTCCCCCAGAAAAAGCTCATCCTCATCCACTTCGGTCATCACGCCTAAATCATCTAGCCTATCAATTTGCGATGCGAAGGTTTGTAGTCTGTTGAGTGATTTGTGCAAGCTTTGCTGTGTTGCTTGGTCGTAGTGCAATACCAGTTGGTAGGTATAAATGCTTAAATTGGTGGTTTCAAAATAGTAATCGGACGCCAATGCATAATAGCGATCACTCAGAGCATGGCCTTGCGCCTGTGCAACATAATTCATCAATGAGGAAGCTGAGCCCGCCATTTGCCGCAGTGCATTATCAAGTAGTGCTAATTCATTGCCCGATAATTTGCCCAGCGCTCGATACTTACCCTGAATATCACCATTTAATGCATCTAGTTGCTTTTCCATATCCGTCATTGCATCACTAGACATGGTTGCTAAGTGCTTATTTTTGATTATATTGATCTGCTCGCTGGCCTGATTTAAATACAGGCTATCACCTGAGCTGAGGTAATCTTCAACCGTACCAGCTAAATCAATTAAAACCGTATTTTTAAGCTGAGTATATGCGCTATCTTGCTGATCTAACTTACTAAAGACCTGACTTGCCCACAATAAGGTCGCCGCAAGAATGATACTGGCAATGGCTAACAACACCGCCAGCAGCCGAGTGAAAGATGAAACACGCATATGTACTACAATCCCAAAAAGTGAATTTCGGGCTCAGAGTATTAACCTTTTATGACATTTTGATGTAAGTTGTTTACCAAATGAGCAATCTCAGATAAAAGCATACTTTTTTAGTATGCTTTTTGTGTACAAACTCGCGACAGGGCAAAAGTCTGCATGTAGATGTTTACTTCATCGCCGCGTTGACATAGACATCAAAACGATTTTTCTTCGTGGTAATTTGCATGCTGGGTGTGTGTGAATTTAAAAACGGTGCGTAATCTGGGCGTTTTACCACAACGCGCTTGGTCGCCAATTGAGTCGCAAAAGGCAGCAAGGCGTCGGCGTCATTGTCTGCACCAACTAAGGATTGAAACACGCGCATTTCTTTTTTCACTTGTGCGGATTTTTCACGGTGCGGAAACATAGGGTCTAGATACACCACATCAGGGCGTCTCGACTCATCCTGCATTGCCTGTTCAAGTAGTGCGTGGCTTGAACCAAATGCGATATGCATATTCTCTTGCATCCAGCTGCCAATTTCTGCATCTTGATAGGCGCGCTGCAATCCGTCATATAAAAGCGCTGCGACTACGGGGTGCCTTTCATGCATCAATACTTTACAGCCTAAAGACGCCAATACAAATGCATCGCGTCCAAGACCCGCAGTGGCATCGAGCACCACAGGCGTTACGCCTTTATTTAATCCAACCGCCTTGGCAATGGCTTGACCTTTGCCACCACCAAACTTACGTCGGTGGGCACTGGCCCCAGTGACAAAATCGACACGAATGGCCCCAAGCTTTGGCTCATCTTTTTTAAATAGCGCCAACCCCGCTTCATCATAAACCAAACGAAACTCCTCATCGAGCGCTTGGTGTTTATCTAACTCAAAGCGTTTTGTGATCTCATCTAAATAAGAACGGTTTTCTTCAAATGGCGTGTGAATATACAACTGCAGGCTCCTGTCGGTTAAGCCTGCAGATTATATCGCTTAATGAAGGAAAAAAGAATCCAATCGACGCTGTTGTGTCGCATCGACTAAAACAATTCAATGTCGGTTTGTGCGGGTACCTCATCCTCTCCCCAAGGCTTAGCCATTTGATTGAGGCTTTGAATAAGCTCTTGGCGTACTTGAGTGATTTCACCCAGCTTATAGCGAATAATTGAAAACTCATCATTCACAAATAAAAAATGTTCACTCAAGCGCTCAAGAGACACCTTATGCGCTTCATTCAGTCCGGTTTTAACAGCGTCATCTTTAACAAATTGCTCAAACTCCGCGACCTTCGCGCCATAAATCTCACCAATGCCACCAAGCTGCTCACTCAACTGCGCAAATGCCAAGCCAATTTCCTCAACCTTATTCAATGCCACTTCGCTCACTTCCATATCTTTTATTTTGGCATTGGTGGCCTCGAGAATATGCGGCAGCAAATCTTTAAAGCGGCCATAAAGCGCAGGATCATCGGTAGGCATGTTTTTAATTAATAAGGATACTTTGGGGTAATTAATAATAGTGCGGCGACCAAAATCAACAAACCGGCTGCCCTCTTTGTTGGTTTCTAACAACTCTTGCTCTATTGGTTGTATTGCACCTTCTTGGGAAAAGAATACCGCTTGATTGTGGTACCAAAAAGCCAGCGCCACCTCTAAATTGAGCGGCGTAAAAAACTCTAAAAAGTACTCCGACAGAGTGGTTAAATCATGGGCATGGTAAGACTGACCGACATAACGCATTATCCGACCCATATCCCCAGAGTCTGTCATGGCGATTTCAGCGGTTATTTGCGCCCTTTGCATGTCTTGCTTAAGCGCCACCGATTGACGGCGGTAATCATCCAAGACTTTGATCCGCGCCAATAATTCAGACCCTTCAAATGGCTTTACAATGTAATCAGCGGCTCCCGCATTATACCCGCGCATACGTTCGCTAATATCTGATTTGGAAGATAAGAACATTACGGGAATATCTGCGGTGTGCTCTCCTGCTTTTAGGCGTTCACACACTTCAAAGCCAGACATGCCCGGCATTTCCACGTCGAGCAAAATAATATCCGGTTGATATTTAATTGCTAACCTTAAGCCCTGCTCGCCATTTTTTGCGTGGATCAATTTACAACTTTGCGATAATGACTGCTCGATAACATGGTGAATGAGCTTGTCATCGTCAATGGCAAGCACTAAATTTGTCATATGGCTTTCCCTACAAGATCAGGTCTTTACCAAAGCATAGACGGAACTGTTTATTTTGCGAGTGCAAAAACAACAAAGCGCCCTTTCGGACGCTTTGTTCATATGAAGATTGCAATACGCGTTTATGCGGCTTTGCCAATACCACTGTGACGCAACAATGCATCAACTTGTGGCGAACGACCTCTAAAGCGCTGGAATAACACCATAGGCTCTTCTGAACCGCCCATTTCTAGGATGTTTTCCATAAAGTCTTTACCTGTTTGCGCATTGAAGATGCCTTCTTCTTCGAAGCGAGAATAGGCATCTGCTGACAGTACCTCAGCCCATTTATACGAGTAGTAACCTGCGCTATAGCCCCCTGCAAAAATATGACTAAAGCTATGCTGGAATCGGTTAAACTCTGGCGCTTTAATAATGGCGACTTGCTCTCTGACTTGGTTCAGTCTCGCTTGAATTTGGCACGCTTCATCTTGCTGATAATCGGCATGAATATGGAAATCAAACAATGAGAACTCAATCTGTCTGAGCATTTGCATGGCTGATTGATAGTTTTTAGCCGCCAGTAACTTGTCTAATAACGCTTTTGGTAGTGGCTCACCACTTTCGTAGTGTCCAGATATAAAGCTCAACGCTTCTTCTTCATAACACCAGTTTTCTAAAAACTGACTTGGAAGCTCAACCGCATCCCATGCCACACCATTAATGCCCGCAACAGCAGGCGCATCAATTTGCGTCAGCATATGGTGAATACCATGACCAAACTCATGGAATAACGTGGTGACTTCATTATGCGTAAATAGCGCTGGTTTATCACCAACCGCTTTATTAAAGTTACATACCAAATAAGCAACCGGTGTCTGCAATGTGCCATCTGACAATGTACGTCGGCCCATACAATCGTCCATCCAAGCGCCACCGCGTTTGTGTTCACGCGCATACAAATCTAAATAAAAGTGACCGCGCAGCACGCCGTTGTTGTCATGGATAGCAAAAAAACGCACATCTTCGTGGTAACTGTCAAATTCACTCACTTCAGTGACTTTAATGTCAAATAGGCGATTAACGGTCTCAAATAAACCACTTAACACGCGATCTGCAGGGAAGTAAGGACGTAATAATTCATCTGAGATGGCATATTTGGCCTGCTTTAGCTTTTCACCGTAATAGCCATAATCCCACGCTTCTAGCTGCTCAACCTGATGTTCATCTTTGGCGAATGCTCTCAATTCATCAACTTCTTGCTGCGCTTGAGGCTTAGACTTTTGCGCCAAGTCATTTAAAAAGTCAAAAACCTGTGTTGGTGTTTCAGCCATTTTGGTTGCCAGCGACTTATCTGCAAAGCTATCAAAACCTAATAGCACAGCTAATTCGTGACGCAGTGCAAGCGCTTCAGTCATGATCGCTGAGTTATCAAACTCGCCACCATTAGGGCCCTGATCAGATGCGCGCGTCACAAATGCGCGATACATTTGCTCACGCAAGTCGCGATTGTCTGCGTACGTCATAATCGGTAAGTAAGAAGGAATATCTAGCGTAAATACCCAGCCTTCAAGCTCTTTTGCTTGTGCAGTATGCGCAGCTAGGGCCAGCGCTGATTCTGGCAAACCACCTAAATCGGCTTCATTAGTGACATGTAAATGCCACGCTTGAGTAGCATCCATCACATTGTTACCAAATTTTGCGCCCAACTCAGAAAGCTTTGCACTTATCTCACCGTAACGTTTTTGTCCGGCTTCATCCAAAGCAATACCCGACAGTTTAAAATCTCTTAGCGCATTTTTTATGGTTTTTTGTTGTGCTGTGCTTAAGCTTTCAAATTCGTCGCTTTGTTCAATTGATAAGTACGCTTGGTATAAGCCTTGGTGCTGACCAACATACGTTGAATATTCTGAAATCAGGGGTAGGCACTCATCATACGCTTTTCTTAATTCTTCATTATTAACAACTGAGTGCATGTGAGACACAGGGGACCACATTTTAGATAACTTATCATCTGCTTCTTCAAGAGGTTGAACAAAGTTTTGCCAGTTAAATTGCGCCTGCTCAAGCACTGAATCTATGGTTTTACGACAGTGTTCAATGGCTGATTTTAGTGCAGGTACAACATGCTCAGGCTTTATTTTTGAAAATGGCGGTAATCCTTCAAGGCCAATTAATGGGTTGCTCATAGTGTCTCTCTTAATTTTTTATTTCCTGAATAAACTTGAAATAAGGGCTAATAGCGCAAATACAAGTAAAACTTACTAATCTAGTTGAAAGTTATGGCGTATAAAAGCTGTCATACTAAGACTAGTTCAGCGAATTCAGAAGAGGAAACATTATGGCTCAACATTTTGACTACATTGCCATTGGCGGTGGTAGCGGTGGTATCGCATCAGCAAACCGAGCGGCAATGCGTGGCGCAAAGGTCGCCCTTGTCGAAGCAAAACACATGGGGGGCACCTGTGTGAATGTCGGGTGCGTACCTAAAAAAGTAATGTGGCACGGCGCACAAGTTGCTGAAGCCATCAAACTTTATGCACCAGACTACGGCTTTGACGTTGAGCTAAAAAACTTCAATTGGGCCAAATTAGTTGAAAGCCGTGAGGCTTATATTGGCCGTATCCACCAAGGTTACAACAAATATCTTGCCAGCAATGGCGTTACCGTGATCAATGGCTTTGCCAAGTTCATCGATAATAAAACCATCGAAGTAAATGGCGAACAGTACACCGCAGATCATATTTGTATTGCAGTGGGCGGTCGTCCAAGCATTCCAAATATTCCAGGTGCAGAGCACGGAATAGACTCAAATGGCTTTTTTGAGTTAAATGAGCAGCCACGCCGTGTTGCCGTCATTGGCGCAGGTTATATTGCTGTAGAACTTGCCGGCGTACTACACAGCCTAGGCACAGAAACTCATCTGTTTGTTCGTAAACATGCTCCACTACGCAACTTTGACCCTATGGTGGTTGAAACGCTCACTGAAGTCATGGAAAAAGAAGGCCCAACATTACACACTAACTCAACGCCAAAAGAGCTCGTGAAAGAGGCTGATGGTTCAGTGACTCTGCACCTTGAAAATGGTGAATCACACACTGTTGATCAGGTGATTTGGGCAATTGGCCGCGAGCCTGTAACAGATAAAATCAACCTTGCAGCAACTGATGTGGATGTTACTGAAAGAGGTTTTGTGAAGGTTGATGAGTGGCAAAATACATCAGTACCAGGTATTTACGCACTTGGCGATATCATGGAAGGCGGCATCGAATTGACACCTGTTGCAGTGAAAGCGGGTCGTATGCTGGCTGAGCGCCTATTTAACCCAGAACTGCCTAACGCAAAAATGGATTACAACCTAGTCCCGACAGTGGTATTCAGTCACCCACCGATCGGCACCATAGGTTTAACGGAACCAGAAGCCAAAGCCCAATATGGTGAAGACAACATCAAGGTATACAACTCGACGTTTGCAGCCATGTACACAGCGGTGACACAACATCGTCAACCATGTCGCATGAAGTTAGTATGTGCAGGCCCTGAAGAAAAAATCGTTGGCTTACACGGCATTGGCTTTGCCGTTGATGAGATGATCCAAGGCTTTGGTGTAGCAATGAAGATGGGTGCAACCAAAGCAGACTTCGATTCTGTTGTTGCTATCCACCCAACAGGCTCAGAAGAGTTTGTGACAATGCGATAACTCTCACCAAAAATGCAAAAAGCGCACACTGATTAAACAGTGTGCGCTTTTTAAAATATTAATTCATCACTGACGTATTTTGACTTTATAGATAAGTGTGAAACCAACTAGATAGCTCAGAAAACGCAGCTTCTCTATTCAAATCTAAACCATGATTATCACCTTGGTAAACAACCAATTTGTGCGGCACCTTGTGTTGCGCCAATGCTTTTGCAAATCGAATTGAGTTATCAACCGATACGCGTTTATCTTTGTCACCGTGCATAATTAAGATAGGAGTCTGCTTTGGCAATTTATCTACCCATGTCATCACGGAACGCTTCGCTAATTGGGCATGTTTCTCAGCGCTGTAATTCGGGATCCGTTTTTTATAAACTCTTTCCATCGCTGGGCGAAACTCAAGCTCTTTGTTTAGGTCAACAACCCCAGCCTGAGTGGCTATGGCTTTCACTGCTGGCATCTCTTTTACCGCTAAGTGTGTTTGCATCGCGCCGCGACTGACACCATACATGCCGACCCGTTTACTATCCGCGCCCTCAATGTTCGGTAAAATATCCATTAATGCTGTTACATCTGCCACGTCTACGCCACCAAATTGATCTAGAGTGTCGTCACGTGAAAAGGTACCTCTGTACTGGCTGCCAATTACAATGAACCCTTCTTTGGCAAGCGGAAAAACATTCCTCATTAAATGCCCGAACACCACCGCACCATAATTGCCATTACCGCCTCTGTTGTAAATAATGACGGGCATTTTCTTCTTATTATTTATGGGCTTCACAACAAAGCCTTTGACGTCTTGCCCATTCACTTGATAAGTAAAGGTTTCGCATGTCAAATGCGCTTTGAAATCATTGAATGCTTGTTCACTAAACATAGATTGGAAATGAGATACTTTCTTTTGTAGCGCTTGCTCGTTTAACCCCTTTTTTGCGAACTTCTTCTCCATAAAATCTATCCAATGGCTGTATTGTGAAAAAGGCCCTTTGTAGCAGCTTTGCACAGACTTCAAATCGGTACTGGTTGCCTGAGAATTAAAAGATATTAATAAGAATATAAACACTATCAAAACATGCATTACGACTTTTCCTTGCACTTTAAAACACTTCAAAATAAGTACACTATGTTTGCATTCATTACATTAATGTTCATTGAATAATCATAACCTTATTCAATATAAAAGTGAGGAGAGAGGTGTGGAGTTTGCTTTTAACTACTTAAGAGCGAAAGCGAAGACCAGCCAAAGTGTTTAACGTCTACAAGACCTATATCATCTATGGGCTATTAGGCTCAAATTAGTTCGCCAATCTGTACAGTAATATTCACAAAAATAAGATACAACGAGGGCTTCAAATTCAACAAAATGAATCCGATACTATTTTCGCTCGCAACGTACTAAAAAACACTATACATATCATTACCATAAAATAAATAACATCATGAAAATTAACCACTCAGTGTTCCATCAACAAAAACAGCCACATTAAAGATATAACCTTTCAACATAATAAATTAAAAATCAGGAAACCTCATTTACACCAACTAAT